>NZ_WHJH01000009.1:155553-179165 GCF_011682145.1 Massilia mucilaginosa | reverse complement strand
CGGACACAGCGCCACGTACCTGAATCAATTACGTCATTGCGCACACTCATCATGTCTGCAATCGTGAAACGACTTCAACGATGCCCCTGCTGCAATGTGGCTCGATATAACTTATGACACAGTAAGATTAGCACCGAGGAGAACAAAGCTCAGTCTGACCTGGAGAATATGCTACGCTTCGCCTATGTGGAACTACCCTAAATTCCTGGCCCATCGCGGCGGCGGCAAGCTCGCGCCCGAAAACACCATCGCCGGCCTGCGCTGCGGCTTCGCGCACGGCTTCCGCGCGGTCGAGTTCGATGTAATGCTGGCGCGCGACGGCGTGCCTGTCGTCATGCACGACCCTTACCTGGGGCGCACCATCGCCGGCTCCGGCAATGTGTTCGATTACGACGCGGCCGAACTGGTCACCATGGACGCCGGCAACTGGTTCAGCACGCAGTTCAAGGGCGAAACGGTGCCGCTGTTCACCCAGGTCGTCCAGTTCTGCAAGGACCACGGCATCTGGATGAATATCGAGATCAAGCCGGCGCCTGGTTTCGAGGAGGAAACGGGCAGGGTGGTCGCCAATCTCACGCGCGCCCTCTTCGGGCTGGAAATCGCCCGCGACGACCCGCGCCGGATCCCCTTGCTGTCGTCCTTCAGCCCGCTCGCGCTGGGCGCCGCCATGCAGGCGGCGCCCGACCTGCCGCGCGCCTTGCTGCTCGACCGCCTGGAGCAGGGCTGGCAAGAACAGGCCCGCGTGCTGCGGGCGGTGGCGATCCACACCAACCACAAGCACCTGGACCAGGCGCTGGCGCAGCAGGTCACGGCCGCCGGCTACGGCCTGTTTTGCTACACCGTCAACGACCCGGTGCGCGCGCGCGAGATCCTGGGGTGGGGCGTGGATGCCTTCTGCACCGACCGCATCGATCTGATCGGGGCCGATTTCGCGTAACACGCCCCCGGCGCGGTCCCACCCGGTGTTTACTCCAGTCCCATACGCTATAATCGTTTTTTTATAGCATGCTGCCTTCTTGCGCCCATACGACATGAAATCATCCGAAATCCGCGACAAATTCCTGAAGTTCTTCGAATCCAAAGGCCATACGATTGTCCGTTCGAGCTCACTCGTACCGGGCAACGATCCGACCCTGATGCTGACCAACAGCGGCATGGTGCAGTTCAAGGATGTGTTTACCGGCACCGACAGCCGTCCATACACCCGCGCCACGTCGGTGCAGCGCTGCGTGCGCGCCGGCGGCAAGCATAACGACCTGGAAAACGTCGGCTACACCGCGCGTCACCACACCTTCTTCGAAATGCTGGGTAACTTCAGCTTCGGCGACTACTTCAAGCGCGACGCCATCAACTACGCGTGGGAGCTGCTGACCAAGGTGTACGGCCTGCCGTCCGAAAAGCTGACCGTCACCGTCTACATGGAAGACGACGAAGCCTACGACATCTGGGCCAACGAAGTGGGCGTGCCGAAAGAGCGCATCATCCGCATCGGCGACAACAAGGGCGCGCGCTACGCGTCGGACAATTTCTGGCAGATGGCAGACACCGGCCCGTGCGGCCCGTGCACCGAGATCTTCTACGACCACGGCGCCGATATTCCCGGCGGCCCGCCAGGCTCGCCCGACGAAGACGGCGACCGCTTCATCGAAATCTGGAACCTGGTGTTCATGCAGTTCAACCGCGACGAAGCGGGCGTCATGCACAAGCTGCCCAAGCCCTGCGTCGACACCGGCATGGGCATGGAGCGCCTCGCCGCCGTGCTGCAGCATGTGCACTCGAACTATGAGATCGACCTGTTCCAGGCATTGATCCGCGCCGCCGCGCGCGAAACCGGCGCCCTTGATCTCGAAAACAAGTCGCTGCGCGTGATCGCGGACCACATCCGCGCCTCGGCCTTCATGATCGTCGACGGCGTCATTCCGGGCAGCGAAGGGCGTGCCTACGTCCTGCGCCGCATCATCCGCCGCGCGCTGCGCCACGGCCACAAGCTGGGCCAGACCAAGCCGTTCTTCTTCAAGCTGGTGCAAGACCTGAACATCGAGATGGGCGCGGCCTATCCGGAGCTGGCCGCGGTCAAGAAGCGCGTCGCCGACATGATCGAAGCCGAAGAAGTCAATTTCGGCAGGACGCTCGAAAACGGCATGAAAGTGCTGGAAGCGCAGTTGGCCAAGAACCCGGGCAAACTCGATGGCGCCACCGCCTTCCTGTTGTACGGCACCTATGGCTTCCCGCTCGACCTGACCGCCGACATCTGCCGCGAGCGCAATATCGAGTTCGACGAAGCCGGCTTCCACGAAGCCATGAAGCGCGACAAGGAAATCGGCGGCGGCGGCACTGGCGTCAAGCAGAAAAACGTCGAATACGCCGGCGAGAAAAACAAATTCGTCGGCTACGACAGCCTGGCGCACGCCAGCCGCGTGGTGGCCCTGTACACCGACGGCGGCGCGGTGCAGGAACTGGCCGCCGGCCAGAGCGGCATCGTGGTGCTCGACACCACGCCGTTCTACGCCGAATCGGGCGGCCAGGTGGGCGACCAGGGCGTGCTCACGTCCGCCAGCGCCACCTTCTCGGTGGACGACACCCTCAAGGTGCAGGCCGACGTGTTCGGCCACCACGGCGTGCTCAAGACGGGCGTGCTGAAAGTGGGCGATGCGGTCGACGCCAATGTCGATGAAGCCAAGCGCGCGCGCACCATCCGCAATCACTCGGCAACGCACCTGATGCACAAGGCGCTGCGCGAAGTGCTGGGCGACCATGTGGCGCAAAAAGGCTCGGTGGTCGATCCGGACCGCACCCGTTTCGACTTCTCGCACAACGCGCCGCTGACGCAGGATCAGATCGCCCAGGTCGAAGTGATCGTCAACCGCGAGATCCTGGAAAACCACGCCACCGCCGCGCATACCATGAGTTTTGATGACGCCGTCAAGCATGGCGCCATGGCGCTGTTCGGCGAGAAGTACGGCGACGAAGTGCGCGTGCTCGATATCGGCTCGTCCAAAGAACTGTGCGGCGGCGTCCACGTGGGCCGCACCGGCGACATCGGTCTTTTCAAGATCATCGGCGAAGGCGGTGTCGCCGCCGGCATCCGCCGCGTCGAAGCGGTGACCGGCGAAGGTGCGCTGGCGCTGGTGCAGTCGCTCAACCGCCGCGTGCAGGAAGCGGCCGGCGCGCTGAAAACCACGCCGGACGAACTGACCAGCCGCATCGGCCAGGTGCAGGATCAGGTCAAGTCGCTGGAAAAAGAACTGGCCGCATTGAAGTCGAAACTGGCTGCCAAGCAGGTCGATGAACTGGTGACCCAGGCGGTCGACGTGAACGGCATCAAGGTCGTCGCAGCGGTGCTCGACGGCGCCGATGCGGCGCGCCTGGGCGAGGCCGTGGACAAGATGAAGGACAAGCTCAAGACGGCCGCCATCGTGCTGGCCAGCGTGGCCGATGGCAAAGTGGCCCTGGTTGCCGGCGTGACGGCCGATGCGATTGCCAAAGTCAAGGCTGGCGAGCTGGTCAACTTCGTCGCGCAGCAAGTGGGCGGCAAGGGCGGTGGCAAGCCGGACATGGCGCGTGCCGGCGGCACCGATCCGAGCGGCCTCGATGCGGCCCTGGCCGGCGTGACGGCGTGGGTGGCCGAACGCGTGTAAGCGTTAGCTGCTACATTAAGCTCCGTCTCCCCCGCGAAGGCGGGGGAGACGAGGGACGCGTCTGCCGACGGTAGATGCGCGCCGGCGGCGTAGCTAACCATACGTCACAGTACGGCCCGTACCGACTGGCAACTTCACTTCAGACGTTTCTTACACGCAGCTTACAATTATCATTGCAGCACCGTTATTGTCGTTGTGACCATGCAACAAGTACTTTTAATATTGGTGCGGTGCGTCAAATTTGCGGATTTGGAGTATATTTGTTGGGTGAGTAGTCCAATCCACCCTAAGAGCAAGCGATGAGCGATACAACTTTCGACAGCGAGATCATGGAATACCAGAAGGAACTCGACGCGCGGGGACTCAATTGCCCACTGCCGATCCTGAAGGCCAAGAAGGCACTCGCGGAAATGGAAACCGGGGAAGTGCTGCGCATCGTCGCCACCGATACCGGCTCCGTGCGCGACTTCCAGGCCTTTGCCAAGCAGACCGGCAATGCACTCGTTTCCCACACCCAGAACGGCCGCGAATTCATCTTTTTGATGCGCCGCAAATAAGATCCCGGACGGGGCGACGCATCAGCACGCCCCGCGAATTGTCTTCGACTTTTTCCCGACTTCATGACAAAGCCCGATGATTAGGTGTTTTCCTCTAGCTAAAAATCGCACGATCGTGCTTTAATTTGGCGGGAAAACGGTTTTTCTCTTATAATCTAGGCCACTTTAGTCAAGTCACCCTATTTATTCTTCCAAAGGCACCCCTATGAAAGTCCTGGTTCCCGTCAAACGCGTGGTCGACTACAACGTCAAAGTGCGCGTGAAATCCGACGGCAGCGGCGTCGATATCGCCAATGTCAAAATGTCGATGAATCCTTTCGACGAGATCGCGCTGGAAGAAGCGATGCGCCTGAAAGAAGCCGGCAAGGTCACCGAAGTGGTGGCTGTGTCCTGCGGCGTGACCCAGTGCCAGGAAACCCTGCGCACCGGCATGGCCATTGGCGCCGACCGCGGCATCCTGGTCGAAACGAGCGCCGACCTCGAACCGCTGGCCGTGGCCAAGCTGCTCAAGGCGCTGGCCGACAAGGAGCAGCCGCAGCTGATCATCCTGGGCAAGCAAGCCATCGATGACGACTCGAACCAGACCGGCCAGATGCTGGCCGCCCTGCTGGGGTGGCCACAAGCGACGTTCGCCTCGAAAGTCGTGCTGGAAGACGGCAAAGTCACCGTCACCCGCGAAGTCGACGGCGGCCTGGAAACCCTGGCGCTCACCTTGCCGGCGATCGTCACGACCGACCTGCGCCTGAACGAGCCGCGCTACGTCACGCTGCCGAACATCATGAAGGCCAAGAAAAAGCCGCTCGATGTGGTCAAGCCGGAAGAGCTGGGCGTCGATATCGCCCCGCGCCTGAAGACCCTGAAAGTCGTCGAGCCAGCCAAGCGTTCGGCCGGCATCAAGGTGCCGGATGCAGCGACGCTGGTCGCCAAGCTGCGCACCGAAGCCAAAGTTATCTGATCGCGGCCTGGCCGTCTCACCTAAAAATACAGGAAAAATCATGGTCGCATTAGTCATTGCTGAACACGACAACGCCTCCCTCAAGGGAAGCACCCACCACACCGTCACCGCTGCGATTGCCTGCGGCGGCGAAGTGCATATCCTCGTTGCCGGCAGCAACTGCGGCGGCGCAGCGGCGCAAGCGGCAGCCATCGCCGGCGTGACCAAAGTGCTGGTCGCCGACGCCCCGCACCACGCCGACGGCCTGGCCGAAAACGTGGCCGAGCAGGTCCTGGGCCTGGCGCAATCGTATTCGCACATCCTCGCGCCGGCAACCGCCTACGGCAAGAACATCCTGCCGCGCGTGGCCGCCAAGCTGGACGTGGCGCAGATCTCCGAGATCACCAAGGTCGATTCGCCGGACACCTTCGAGCGTCCTATCTACGCCGGTAACGCGATCGCCACCGTGCAGTCGTCGGACAAGATCAAGGTCATCACCGTGCGCACCACCGGTTTCGATTCGGCCGCGGCCGAAGGCGGCTCGGCCGCCACCGAAGCCATTGGCGCGGTTGCCGATTCGGGCAAGTCGAGCTTTGTCGGCCGCGAACTGGCCAAGTCGGATCGTCCTGAACTGACCGCCGCGAAAATCATCGTTTCCGGCGGCCGCGGCATGGGCTCGGGCGACAACTTCAAGATCCTCGAGCCGCTGGCCGACAAGCTGGGTGCCGCCATGGGCGCTTCGCGCGCAGCGGTCGACGCCGGCTTCGTGCCGAACGACTGGCAGGTTGGCCAGACCGGCAAGATCGTCGCGCCGTCGCTGTACATCGCGGTCGGCATCTCCGGCGCCATCCAGCATTTGGCCGGCATGAAGGATTCGAAGACCATCGTCGCGATCAATAAAGATCCGGAAGCGCCGATCTTCTCGGTGGCCGACTACGGCATCGTGGGCGACCTGTTCGAGGTCGTGCCTGACCTGGTCAAGCAACTCGGCTAAGACGCGTCGGCTACCGAAAAGCATCTGCAGCAAACACCTGTAGGGTGGGCACGGGAACCCTGTGCCCACCCTACACGTCCATTGGAAGCGCAATTTTAGGAGATCAAGGTGACTTACAAAGCCCCGCTGAAAGACATGCTGTTCGTGATGAACGAACTGGCCGGACTGTCCGCCGTCAACACGCTGCCCGGTTGCGAAGACGCCACCGCCGACACGGTCGAAGCAGTCCTCGAAGAAAACGCGAAATTCTGCGCCAACGTTGTCGCGCCATTGAACTACGCCAGCGACAAGGATCCGAGCTTCTGGCACGACGGCCAGGTGAGCACCTCCAAGGGCTTCAAAGAGGCCTTCAAGGGCTTTGCGGAAGCCGGCTGGCAGGGTGTGCAGCATCCGGTCGATTTCGGCGGCCAGGGCTTGCCCAAGCTGGTGGCCACGCCGTGCATCGAAATGCTCAACGCGTCGAGCATCTCGTTCGCGCTGGTGGCCCTGCTGTCGGACGGCGCGATCGAAGCGCTGCTGACGGCAGGTTCCGACGAGCAGAAGGCACGCTATCTGGAGCCGCTGGTGTCGGGAAAATGGACTGGCACCATGAATCTGACCGAGCCCCAGGCCGGGTCGGACCTGGCCGCCGTGCGCACGCGCGCCGAGCCGCAGGGCGACGGCACCTACAAGGTGTTCGGCACCAAGATATTCATCACCTACGGTGAGCACGACCTGACCGAGAACATCGTCCACCTGGTGCTGGCGCGCACGCCGGACGCGCCTGCGGGCGTGAAGGGCATTTCGCTGTTCATCGTGCCGAAGTTCCTGGTCAACGCCGACGGCTCGCTGGGCGCGCGCAACGACGCGCACTGCGTCTCGATCGAGCACAAGCTCGGCATCAAGGCCAGCCCCACCGCCGTGCTGCAGTTCGGCGACAACGGCGGCGCCATCGGCACCCTGGTCGGCGAAGAGAACCGCGGCCTCGAATACATGTTCATCATGATGAACGCGGCGCGCTTCGGCGTGGGCTTGCAGGGCATCGGCCTGGCCGAGCGTTCGTACCAGCAGGCCGTGGCCTTCGCCAAGGACCGCGTGCAGTCGCGCGACCTGGCCGGTTCGGCCGGCCCGGTATCGATCATTCACCACCCTGACGTGCGCCGCATGCTGATGTCGATGCGTTCGCAGGTCGAGGCGGCACGCGCGCTGGCGTATGTGGGCGCGGGCATCAGCGATGTCGCCCACCACCACGAAGACGCCGCCGTGCGCGCGTCCAACCTGGCGGTCTACGAGTACCTGGTGCCGATCATCAAAGGCTGGTCGACCGAGATGTCGCAGGACGTCACGCGCGACGGCGTGCAGGTTCACGGCGGCATGGGCTTCATCGAAGAAACCGGCGCGGCGCAGCACTACCGCGACGCCAAGATCCTGACCATCTACGAAGGCACGACCGCGATCCAGGCCAACGACCTGGTGGGCCGCAAGACGGTGCGCGATGGCGGCGCGGTGGCCAAGTCGATCATCGGCCAGGTGCGCGAAACCGAGGCGCTGCTGGCGGCGCAGCAGGGCGCGGACTTCAAGGCGATCCATCGCGCCCTGGCCGACGGCAGCGTGGCGCTGGAAGCGGTGGTGGAGTACGTCACCGGGAACATGAAGACCGACATCAAGGGCGTGTTTTCGGGCAGCGTGCTGTATCTGAAGCTGGCCGGCATCGTGCTCGGTGGCTGGGTGATGGCGCGCGCGGCGCTGGTGGCGCAGGCGAAGATCGACGGCGGCGCTGGCGATGCCAGCTTCTACAAGGCCAAGATCGCCACGGCGCGCTTCTTTGCCGACCATATCCTGACGCAGGCGTCGGGATTGCGTACGGCGATTGTGGAAGGTAGTGCAGGGGTGCTGGCGCTGACGGAAGATCAGTTCTAGGCTAAGCACCACCAGGCCGTCGTTCCCGCAGCAAGGCGCGGGAACGACGCTCTGGCCGTTAGTGCCGCATTTTATGCGCGGCGAATCGAATTGCCCGCATTGCGCACGCGGTCCCCACGCTGCATCCCCGGCTGGTTGTCGAACTTGAACGAGCGGCGCTGGCCGTTGTCGTACTGGACATCCACCGTCCACACCGTGCGCGCATTGGCGCGTTCCTGGATCTTCTTGCCCGCATACGCACCACCGATCGCACCGGCCAAGGTGGCGACCGTGCGTCCCGAACCGCTGCCGACCTGGTTGCCCAGCAGCCCGCCCACGGCGCCGCCGCCAACCACGCCCAGCGCATTGGCCTTGCCATTCTGGCGCGCGCTGCGTACCGCCGTCACCTTGCCGCAATCGCGGCACACGGCGCGCGCATCATGGCGATCGCCGCCGCGCCCATGTCCGGACGAGGCTTGTGCCGCTCCCATCACGCTGCCCAGCGCCAGTGCCAGCGCCAGTGTCACATTCCATTTCATCATCGTCTTCTCCTGATTGATTTATCGTGCCCGCCAACGCGCTGCATGCCGCATTGTAGATCAGTTGGGAGACTGCAATTATTCGAGGCAAGGATGTGCTTCGTCCGCACCCATCTGTTTATAATCGACGCACGGTAGTTACATCCCACCCTTGCCTCATCCAACAGGACCTATCTTGAACATTCATCAATACGCAGTGCGCCTGCCCGCAGCCCTGGCCATCGCCACCCTGTTTGCCGCCTGCGGCGGCGGCGGCGGCAATCCGAGCAGCGTCCCGGGCAAGGGCGACACCCCGACGCCCACGCCCACTCCCACGCCGACACCGACACCGGGCGATGTCAGGCCCGATGGCTGCAAGGCCTACATCGTGGCCGACAAAACGGTCGCAGCCGGCAAGGCCGGCGGCGCCAGCGTGCTCTCGTGCGGCGGGCCGCTGGCCGATGTGAGCTGGAGCCAGGTCAGCGGCCCGGCGGTCACGCTGCAGGCGGCGCGCACCCCGACCGTGTCGTTCGAAACGCGCGAGAAGGGTGTGATCGTCCTGCGCGCCGACGTCATCCTGGCCGACGGCTCGCGCCTGTCGCTCTCGACCGAGGTCACCGTGAGCGACGCGCCGGCGGGCAGCTTCATCAACCTGCGCGCCGACCACTCCGTGCGTCCCGAGGTGCAAACCTCGGTGCGCGCCTGGCCGACCCTGATCGGCGACGACACCATCGCCAGCATCGTCTGGACCCAGGTCGGCGGCCCAACCGTGACCATGGATACCGCCAACCGCCAGCTGCTGATGTTCACGGCGCCGCCATCGAGCACCGACGTGGCGCTGCGTTTTCGCGCCACCATGACCACCAGCAGCGGCGTGCAGGACAGCGACGAGGTCTTGATCAGCCTCGACCAGCAGGCGCCGGGCAACGCCGACACCCTGTTCGACAGCCCCACCGCGCGCGTGCATGCGTACCGCCAGGCCGGCGCCTACGCCGGCGTCCTGGCCAAATGTGCGTACGACGTCAAGGTGTACTACGACACCTCGTCGAACAACACGCTGTGCCGCGCGCAGGAGTTGCCGCCGCTGCAGACCGAAGCGGGCGTGGGCGTGGTGCCGAGCGTGGCCCAGATCATGGGCCGGGTGCTGGTGTCGCACGACTTCTTGGGTGCCAATTTCGAGCAGTTCCTGCTGACCCAGGACCCGGACAGCGACTTCCGCCGCCTGCTGGCGAGCGTGTCGACCATCGTCATCGGCTCGCACGTGCGGCCGAGTTTCTACAGCGCCGGCACCGGGGCGATCTACCTCGACGCCAACAACCTGTGGCTGACCGCCGAGCAGCGCGACGTGGTCACCGAGGTGCCCGACTACCGTTCCGCCTTCGACGACGAACTGAACTTCATTCCGCTGGGCCGTTCGGTGAAAAACAACGACTACGCGCGGCGCAGCTATTCATCGACGACGCGCGTGACGCGCACCACCGACGACCTGATGTTCTTCCTGGGCCGCCTGCTGTATCACGAGCTGGCGCACGCCAACGACTTCCTGCCGTCGGTCAACCGCGCCATCAATCCGCAGCGTTCGATCTGGGAAAATATCTCCGAGCGCGTCGGCAGCCGCACGCTGCCGTCCGACGCGCTGGCGGCGCAGTACCCGCTGCAGTCGGCCGAGATGCTGGGCATGGGGCGGGTGCTGTACCAGGGCGAGACGGCCACGGTCGTGCAGAAGTCCTACACGGCTGCCGAGGTCGGCAGTTTCTTCGGCGCCGACCGCGCATCGGACGACTATGCTTACTCGATCAACAAGACCGACAGCTCGCGCGAGGACCTGGCGATGCTGTTCGAGGAATTCATGATGAGTTACCGTCATAACGTGCTCTACGACGTGGCCTATGCCAACCAGACCACCGGCAGCGAACTGATCATCGGCTGGGGCCAGCGCGGGCGCATTGGCGAGGCGGCCATCAAGCCGCGGATCAAGCTGGTGCTGCAGCGCATTGCGCCGTGGATCGACACCAGCGCCGTGGACCGCCTGCCGGCGCCCGTCATGATGACGCCGGGCGCGACCTGGGAAGCGAACCTGGTGCTCAATCCATCGAGCATGGCCAAGCGCTCCGCGCTGCGGGTCGAATCGGCTGACGAACGCGCCGCGCGCCTGAAAGGCGACATCAAGCCGCGCGAACGGCACGGCAAGATGACGCCGGACCTGCGTCAGCCGTAAGAGCCGCCGGTGTACAGCAGGTCGAACAGGCGGGCCAGGGTGGCGATGCCCATCGAGGCCGCCACCAGCATTGTGCAAACCAACAACAGTGCCAGTACCCAGGTCGATCTCGACTGGCGGCCTGAAGCGGCGTTGAAGGCGGCGTCGAATTTTTCGTCGGGCATCAGGCCGATTACCAGCGCCTCGATGAAGCCGACGATGGCCGAGAGCACCAGCGGCAGGATCTGGAAAAACCAGTTGGCGTCGGGCGCCAGGCCGTACACCAGGCCGGCTACGGGCAGGCTGGCCAGGTGCAGCAGGCCGAGTTTGTCGAGGCTGCCGCGCAGGTAGAAGCGGTGCGCGCCGAGGCAGCCGAGGATCACGGCGAGGAAACTGGCGAAGGCTTTGTTTTTGTGCGATGTGGACATGAGGCGGGTGAGGGAAGCGGGAAAGCAGGCAGTATCGGTCAATTCCGAGAGGAACGCACGGCGTTTGCCGTGGCTATAACAATCTCGACGCCGTCTCCCCCGCCATTTAGCCGTCTCCCCCGCGAAGGCGGGGGGGCCATGGCACCTATGCTCAAAGATGGTATGGACCCCCGCCTTCGCGGGGGAGACGGCGCTGAAGTCCCGGGCAATACACACAGCAATCGACACAGTCGCCCACGATGCAGTTGGCGGTTCACCCCAAAATAGGCGATAATCTTCAATTCGCCCCGAAGTGCGCGCCCTGTTGTCATTAACGCTTGCTGCTGCGCGGCATTGCGCGCTATAATTGTCGGCTTTTTCCGCCCAGCACAACTTTTTGGAATTATTATGGTCGTTATTCGTTTAGCTCGTGGAGGCGCCAAGAAGCGCCCGTTCTTCAACATCGTTGCAACGGACTCGCGCAATCGCCGCGACGGCCGCTTCATCGAGCGCATCGGTTTTTACAACCCGATGGCAGCTGGTGGCGAAGTCGGCCTGCGTATCACCGCAGATCGTCTGGCTTACTGGCAAGGCGTTGGCGCACAATTGTCGCCAACCGTTGCGCGTCTGGTGAACAGCCAGCCAGCAGCTCCAGCAGCAGCCTAAGCAGGTCCGGGTTTGAGCGGTCCAGCAGCATCCGGGGTGCAAATCCCCGACGATCTGACGCAAGTCGGGTACGTGTCCGGCGCTTTTGGCGTCACCGGTTCGATTCGGGTCACCCCGTTTTCCACCGACGCGGATGGGTTGCTGAGCGTGAAAACCTGGTGGCTGGATAAACCCAGCCTGCAATCCGTCTCCGTACGGACTGCGAAAATGCACGGCGGCGACGTCGTGGCCCAGTTGGCAGGTACGCTCGGGCGGGATGCCGCGGAGGCGCTGAAAGGCGCCGCTGTTTCCATCCCGCGCAGCCAATTCCCGCAACTGCCGGCCGATGAATTTTATTGGTCCGATCTGATCGGGCTGAATGTAGTGAACCTGCAAGGCGAGGCCTTGGGGCTGGTGTCCGACATGATGCATAACGGCGCGCAATCGATTTTGCGCATCACGCCGCTGCCGCAGGCCGCGTCGGGTACCGCGAACGATGCAAAGGCGCCCGAGCGCCTGATTCCGTTTGTGGACCAGTTCGTTATAACAGTTGACCAGGCAAGCAAGACCATCACGGTGGACTGGGGTCTGGACTATTAAGACCGCAACAAGGCGAGAGCGCCATGCAATTTGATGTCGTGACCTTGTTTCCCGAGATGTTTGCCGCGCTGACGCAGTCGGGTGTGACCCGCCGCGCGTTCGAGCAGAAACGCTGGGGCCTGTCGACCTGGAATCCGCGCGATTTCACGACCGATAACCACCGTACCGTCGACGACCGCCCGTATGGCGGCGGACCGGGCATGGTGATGCTGGCCAAGCCGCTTGAGGCCGCCATCGGCGCCGCCAAGCAGCGCCAGGTGATGCTCGATCTGCCGATTCCGCGCGTGGTGTTCATGTCGCCGCAGGGCAGGGCGCTGACGCACGAGCGGGTGATGGATCTGAAGGACGAAGCGGGCTTGATCGTGCTGTGCGGACGCTACGAAGCGGTCGACCAGCGCTTGCTCGACCGCTGCGTGGACGAGGAAATCAGCCTCGGCGACTTTGTGCTGTCGGGTGGCGAACTGCCGGCGATGGCGCTGATGGATGCGGTGGTGCGGCAGTTGCCGGGCGTACTGAACGACGACGCCTCGGCGCTCGAAGACAGTTTCGTCAACGGCCTGCTCGATTCGCCCCATTACACCCGTCCCGATATGTACGAAGGCGTGGCGGTGCCGCCGGTCCTGATGGGCGGCAACCATGCCGAGATCATCAAGTGGCGGCGCGAGCGCATGCTCGACGCCACCGCGAAGAAACGGCCCGATCTGCTGGTTCGCGCGCGCAGCGCCGGACTGCTGAGCAAGGCCGATGAAAAGTTTCTTGCAGGTTTGTAAATCTGCTATTGCAGTACCACTGTGCAGGCAATGTCGCCCGCATCAGTAACCCCATCCTCTACTGGGCGAATGCAGCGCCAGCAAGATGGTTATCGGAGTCCTAAAAATGAATTTGATTCAGCAACTTGAGCAAGAAGAAATTGCCCGTCTGGGCAAGACTATTCCTGATTTCGCACCTGGCGATACCGTTATCGTCAACGTCAACGTAGTCGAAGGCACCCGCAAGCGCGCCCAGGCATACGAAGGCGTCGTGATCTCCCGTCGTAACCGTGGCCTGAACTCGAACTTCATCGTTCGCAAGATCTCGTCCGGCGAAGGCGTCGAGCGTACGTTCCAGCTGTATTCCCCGCTGATCGCATCGATCGAAGTCAAGCGTCGTGGTGATGTTCGCCGCGCCAAGCTGTACTACCTGCGTGAGCGTTCGGGTAAATCGGCACGTATCAAAGAAAAACTGCCAAACCGTCGCGCTGCAACTCCAGCCGCTGCCAAGTAATCGGCATCTGCGTTGCAAAAAAGGCATCCTATCCGGATGCCTTTTTTCGTTTTGAAGGACAATACCCTTGCCCAAGATTATTTTCGATCCAGAAAAATTGCCCGTCGAAGCCCTCGGTGGCGAAGCGGCGCTCGACCCCGAGCGCCTCACGCCCGACTGGCTGCGCCGGCGTTTCGCCAGTCCGCCCGACTGGCAGCCGGAGCCGCCGGGCGAATCCTGGGCTGCGCGCGCGGAAATGATGCCGGCGTCGGTGTTGTTGCCGCTGGTGCAGCGCGAGGGCGGGCTGACCATGTTGCTGACCGTACGCACGGCGCACCTGTCGGCGCATGCCGGGCAGATCAGCTTTCCGGGCGGGCGCGCCGAGAGCTACGACGCCTCGGCGATTGCCACCGCGCTGCGCGAGAGCGAAGAAGAAATCGGCCTGCAGCGCCGCCATGTGGACGTGATCGGCACCTTGCCCGACTATATTACCGGGACCGGCTACCGGGTCACGCCGGTGGTGGGCCTGATCGCGCCGCCGTTCGAGCTGGCCGCCGACGCCAACGAAGTGGCCGAAATCTTCGAAGTGCCGCTGCAATTCCTGATGGACGGCATGAACCACCAGCGCCTTTCGCTGGAGCTGCCCGAAGGGGCGGGACAGCGCAGCTTCTACGCCATGCCGTATGATCGCTTCTTTATCTGGGGCGCCACCGCCGGCATGCTGCGCAATCTGTTTCACTTCCTGCGTGCCTGAGCCGTCCCGGTCGGATCGCCAGCCGGTCGGATCGCCACCCGGTCGGATCGCCAATATGTTTGATTGAATCGGTGCTCTGCGCTATCGTAGCGGGCATTGATGAATTGCTCTGCTGCTTCATTTCAAAAAGTACAAAAGGACGTTCGATGACATTTCTCTCCATTCTCTGCGCGCTGCTGATCGAACAGCTCAAGCCGCTGCGGGCAGACAATCTGATATATGCGGAGATCAAGAGTTTTGCGATGCGCATGGAGGGCTGGTTCAACGCGGGCGACGCCAGCAACGGACGCATGGGCTGGGTGCTGGTCATCCTGCTGCTGGTGGGCCCGACGGCCCTGATTTCCTGGCTGCTGTACAACTACCAGCTGGTCTTCATCGCCTTTGCGTGGAATGTGCTGATTGTGTACCTGACCCTCGGTTTCCGTCATTACAGCCACTATTTCAGTTCGATCCAGGGCGCGCTGAGCGCGGGCGACGAAGCCGGCGCCCGCGCGCTGCTGGCGGAGTGGGCGCGGATCGACACGGTCGGCATGGAAGCGTCGGAAGTGGCCCGCATCGCCGTGGAAAAATCGCTGGTGACCACGCACCGCAATGTATTCGGGGTGTTTTTCTGGTTTTTGATCATCGGGCCGGCCGGCGCGGTGATGTACCGCGTGTCGGAATACCTGGCGCGCGCCTGGAACGAGCCGGATCACATGCGCAATGAAGCCTTCGGCCAGTTCGCCGCGCGCGCGTTTTACTGGATCGACTGGCTGCCGGTGCGCCTGACGGCGGTGGCGTTCGCGGTGGTGGGCAATTTTGAAGATGCCATTTATGCATGGCGCAATTTCGCCCATCGCTGGAGCGATGAAGCGCGCGGGATCATTTTGTCGGCCGGCGGCGGTGCCATGGGCGTGCGCCTGGGCACGCCGAACGAGAATGCGTCCAAGGTCTTGCCGCCGGACGCGGCCACCGTGGACAGCACCTACAGCGAAGTGGAAGTCATGCCGGGCGAAGAACCGAACGCCAGGGCCCTGCAAAGCACGGTCGGATTGGTGTGGCGGGCGTTGCTTTTATGGATGCTGCTGCTGTTGCTGTTGTCGGGGGCGGTGGGTTTGGCTAATATTGGGCAGGTGGCGACGTAAGGGCGTTTCCTGACTGTTCTCTTCTGGTCGCTCAACTTAAAACCGCCATTCCTGCCATTGGCAGAAATGACTTCCCGCGCAGGCGGGAACCCATAGCACCGATGGGTACCACTTGCACAACCATTTCGTCGCGAATCATGCGTGCTATGGATTCCCGCCTGCGCGGGAACGACGAGGGGGGCGGAGACGACGGTATCAGTGAGCGCCTCGTCCATCCGGACCGCATCATTCTGCAAGCTCAACTCTTCTATAAGATATAATACTCACGTTGCACAGCAGCACCTGATTCACTGGCCCGGCGCTTGCGCCTTCGTCTCCACGCATCTTCTTGTTCCCACGACCCGCCCTATGGCCGAGTTATCCGAAAGCAAGAAAAAACTCGCCGACGAGTTTTTCATTCTTGGCCTTACCAGCAATGGCAGGCAGTTCCGCCCCAGCGACTGGGCCGAGCGGCTGTGCGGCGTCATGTCCTGCTTTCGTCCCGAAGGCTCGGGCGGCCGTAATGCGCACCTCCAGTTCTCGCCCTATGTGCGCCCGACCATGCTCGACGGCGTCAAGGCGGTGGTGGTCAACAACGACCTCCAGAAACTCGAACCGCTGGCCTACCACTTCGTCCTCAATTTCGCCAAGGACAATGATCTCCAGATCATCGACGCCTGCATCCTGCCCGAACCGGGCGAGCCTAAAAACTGAAAAGCATCACAGCTGTTTTGAGGAAGATCAAACCGGCGACAGAAAGAGCGCGTTAGCTTAAGTCTTTTGCGCGCCCATCTGTGTGCGCGCCCATCACAAGCGCTGAGACGCTCGGGAGAAAACAATGCGCATAGGCGAAATCTGCACTGTCCAAACCATCTACTGCAAGGGCGACGAAACGGTCCAGGCCGCAGCCTTGTTGATGCGTAAGCATCACGTCGGCGACCTCGTTGTCATCGAACAAACAAACGAAGAACGCATTCCGGTTGGCATCCTCACCGACCGCGACATCGTGGTCTCCGTCATCGCGCTCGGTCTCGATCCAGCCAGCCTGCTGGTCGGCGACATCATGAGCGCCGACCTCCTGACCGCGTCGGAAGACGACGACGTCTACGAAACGATCGACCGCATGCGTTCCCGCGGCATCCGGCGTGTTCCTGTGGTCAACAACGCCGGCGGGCTGACCGGCATCGTCAGCGTCGACGACCTGCTCGAATTCCTGGCCGAGGAAATGGGCGAACTGTCGCGTATCAGCTCGCACCAGCAATCCCACGAGAAACGCGCGCGCCAGTAGTCGCGAAGCCGCTAGCCGGGCTCTGGTATGATGGCTCGCGCCGGGGTCCGCGTGGCCACGGCAAACCGTGTCCACTCTAAAAAGACCTCATGAATCACATTCGCTGGATCTGCGCCGCCGCTTACCTTGTTACGGGCGCCGCGCTCGCCCTGCCTTTGCCGAAAGGCGTGGTGCAGGGCCCTTCCGTCGAAGGCATCACCGAGTACCGCCTTCCGAACGGCCTGAAGGTGCTGCTGTTTCCCGACTCGTCCAAGCCCACCGTCACCGTCAACGTGACCTACCTGGTCGGCTCGCGCCACGAGAACTACGGCGAAACCGGCATGGCCCACCTGCTCGAACACCTGATGTTCAAGGGCGCGCCCAACAACCGCAACATCGCGCAGCAGTTCTCGCAGCGCGGCATGCAGTTCAACGGCACCACGGCGCTCGATCGCACCAATTACTACGAAGTGTTCCAGGCCGGCGACGACAACCTGAAATGGGCGCTGCAAATGGAAGCGGACCGCATGGTTCATTCCTACATCGCCAAAAAAGACCTCGACTCCGAAATGACGGTGGTGCGCAACGAGTACGAAAGCGGCGAGAATTCGCCCGCCGACGTGCTGATGAAGCGCATGCAGAGCCTCGGCTACGACTGGCACAGCTACGGCCGTTCGACCATCGGCAACCGCAGCGACATCGAGAACGTCAGGATCGAGAACCTGCAAGCGTTCTACCGCACCTGGTACCAGCCCGATAACGCGGTGCTGCTGGTGGCCGGCAAATTCGACCCGGCCCGCGCGCTGGGCTGGATCGCGCAAAGCTTCGGCGCCATCCCCAAGCCCAAACGCGCCTTGCCGCAGTTCTGGACGGTGGAGCCGACCCAGGACGGCGAGCGCAGTTTTACCGTGCGGCGCCAGGGCGACGTGCAGATGATCGCGGTCGGCTACAAGGTGCCGGCCGCCCTGCACGACGACAGCGACGCCTTGAGTTTCGCCTCCGAAGTGCTGGGCGCGGCCACCACCGGGCGCCTGCACAAGCAGCTGGTCGAAAGCGGCAAGGCCAGCGACGTCTTCGCCTACGCCGAAACCGGCTACGCGCCCGGTATGCTGTACTTCGGCGCCGTGGTGAAGAAGGGCGACCCGATCGAACCGGTGCGCGACGCCCTCACGGCCGCCGTCGAAGACTTTGTGAAGACTCCGCCCACCGAGGCCGAGATCGAGCGCGTGCGGCGCAACTACACCAACAGCATCGACAAAAGCCTGAACGACCCGCAGCAGGTCGGCGTGGCCTTGTCCGAAGTGATCGCGCTGGGCGACTGGCGCCTGTTCTTCGTCGGGCGCGAACGCATCGCTACCATGACCCCGGCCGACGTGGCCGCGGCGGCGGGGCGTTACCTGCGCCGCGACAACCGGGTCACCGGCCACTTCCTGCCCGACGACGCCCCGCGCCGCGCCGAGATTCCACCCGCGCCGACCCTGGCCAGCGTGATGAAAGACTTCAAGTCGAAAGCGGCCAGCCAGAAGTCGGAAGACTTCGACCCGAGCCAGGCCAACATCATGAAACGCACCACCCTGGCCAGCGTGGGCGGCATGAAGCTGGCGCTGCTGCCGAAAAAGAACCGCGGCGAAGCCGTCTCGGTCGACCTGAACCTGCATTGGGGCGACCAGAAAAGCCTGTTCGGCAAAGGCATGCTGCCGGCCATGACCGGCGCCATGCTCACGCGCGGCACCACCAAATACACGCGCGAGCAGTTGTCGGACGCCTTCGACAAACTGAAGATCAGCGGTGGCCTGATGGAGTTCGAAACCACGCGCACCAACCTGAACGAAGCGCTGCGCCTGATGGCCCACGTGCTTAAGGAACCGACCTTCCCGGAAGCCGAATTCGAGCAGCTGCGCCAGCAATGGCTGGTGAGCCTGGAGTCGGGCCGCAGCGAGCCGCAATCGGTGGCCGCGCGCACCCTGGGCGAACACTTCGACCATTATCCGAAAGGCGACGTGCGCGCCACCCGCACGCTCGACGAGCAGATCGCCGAGGTCAAGGCGGTGCGGCTGGAAGATGTGAAGGCGTACTACCGTGACTTCTACGGCGCCTCGCACGGCGAACTGGCGATCGTGGGCGACTTCGACGCCGCGCCCGTTGCGCCGCTGGTCGACGAATTGTTCGGCAAGTGGCAGAGCCGCGCCAGCTACGCGCCGGTCCTGCGCACCAACGCCCCGGTCGCGCCCCTGAAGAAAACCATCAACCTGGCCGACAAGGAAAACGGCGTGGTCATGGCGCGCCTGAACCTCGACCTGCAGGTCGACGATCCGGACTATCCGGCGCTGATGCTGGCCAATTACATTTTTGGGGACGGCGGCCTGGAATCGCGCCTGATGAACCGCATCCGCCAGAAAGACGGCCTGTCCTATGGCGGCGGCTCGCAACTGGGCGCGGGCGACCTTGACCGCGCCGGTAGCCTGACGATGAGCGCCATCGCCGCGCCGCAGAACCTGGCCAGGCTCGATGTGGCGATGCGCGAAGAACTGGCGCGCGCCGTGACCAAGGGGTTTACCGCCGGCGAACTGGCGGCGGCCAAATCGGGCCTGCTGCAACAGCGCGCGCAAAACCGCGCCGAAGACAGCGTCCTGGCAAGCGGCTGGACCGCGCTGCTGTACCTCGGCAAAACCTTCGAATGGAGCGAGCGCTTCGAGCAGAAACTGGCGGCTGTATCATTGGAGCAACTAAATGCCGCCTTCCGCAAGGCGATCGATCCGGCCGCGCTGAGCGTCGTCATAGCGGGCGACCAGGAAAAAGCCAAGCCCAGGAAGTAGGGAAAAGAATACTTGCTGGCGGGATAGCAACGTTTACGGTATTCTGTTGCTTCGAGGAAGCATTTGCTTCCTCTGTAGAATATACGGAGATGTTGGATCATGGCCAGGGAGAAGCAGAAGGACACCTCGTTCGAGGGCAAGGTTGTTCTCGTGACGGGCGCGGCGGGCGGTATCGGACGCGCCGCCGCAGTGGCGTTCGGGCGTGCCGGAGCGTGCGTGGTGGTGGCCGATACGTCGGTCGACGGCGGCCATGCGACGGCGGCGATGATCGTCGAAAATGGCGGCAAGGCGCTGTTCGTGCAGTGCAACGTGACGCGCGCCTCGGAAGTCGAAGCGCTGGTTGACAAGACGGTGGCGTATTACGGCAAGCTCGATTGCGCGTTCAACAATGCGGGCATCGAGGAAGAGCACCAGCCGCTGGCGGAAGCCGACGAGGCGCTGTTCGACCGCATCATGAACGTCAATGTCAAAGGCACCTGGCTGTGCATGAAGTACGAGATTCGCCAGATGCTCAAGCAGGGCAGCGGGTCGATCGTGAACACGGCGTCGGTGGCAGGTCTGGTGGGCGCGCCGACGCAGCCGATCTACGCGGCCAGCAAGCACGCGGTGGTGGGCATGACCAAGACCGCCGCGGCCGAGTATGCGCGCGAGGGGATTCGCATCAACAGCGTGTGCCCGGGCGTGGTCAATACGCCGATGATGGGCCGCGCGCTGGAACGCGAACCGCTGCGCGAGAAAAAGCTGCGCAACGTGCATCCGATGGGCCGCTTCGCCGAGCCGGTCGAGATTGCGAATGCGGCGATGTGGCTGTGTTCCGAGCAGAGTTCCTTCGTGACCGGGCATCAGCTGGCGGTCGATGGCGGCTTGACGGCGATTTAGACAAATTGCGTTGGTTCGGCCATCGGTGGAACCAACGACGACGTGCAGCGCTTCGTATTCCAAACGGTGCTGCACGTGCACGGCCCGACGCCTGCGCACGCGCAGGCGATTTTCATTACAAGAAAATGCCCTTGGTTGCTGATCCGCCGTGGATAGTCGCGGCGCGTACTCGCAAGTCCTTCTTATTCCATGGCAGCAGCGCCGCGACGTCATCTACGATGTCCCCGCCGGCAAATCGCTGCGGTCCGAAACGCCAGTCACCCCAATAACGCCGTCGGCTTACCGCTTACGTTGGTCGATCAATTCATGCTGCGCGGCCAGTAGCGCACCTTGGCGATGTGATCCGCATTCCGAGGGCCGATGGCGGACACCGGGGCTCTTGCGACCGGTATTTCAATGCGATCGGCGCTTGATTTTTCACACGGTGTCAGCAGTGCGGATCTCCTATCCTGAACCTCACAGGAAGCGCCGGTGCAACGGCTTTCTTTGTCCACCGCCAATAAAGCAACGATTTATGTCGGAAGAAACGTGAGCGATATCAACAGCGGTGGGGTAGTCATCGGAAATTTCTGCTTCGGCCCGGGAGACGAAGATTTTCATATTGATGACTGGTCAGGCTATGTTGCCTTTTGGCCTGGCAGGAGTAGAGAAAATTGATAGTAACCCACACACCCAAAACGGAAAAAAATGAATCATGCCCATACCTACCCAATGCCAAGCGCTGGCTGAAGAGATTCAAGAACTGCAGCAAGAAAGAGCCGATCTGCAGGCCGAACTCCAGACCGCGCCAACGGGGATGAAGGCTGCTCTGGCGAATCAGATCATACGCCTCAGTGCCTCGATTCGCGCAAGGCAGGTTGCGCTCACCGCTTACACGAACTGGTCAAGCAACTCTGATGGGATTTCTGGAAAAGTGGGATTGACCGAGCCGTCGTTTTTTTCTTGCGTGGCATACACGGTCATTTTAATTGCTGAAATGATATTCCCTACGCACATAGTTTCTGACAGGCTTACCTCAATACGGGAACGCGCCCGACCCGTCAAACGGTCATATTTGAAAAATACAGAGGTGTCACATGCATATCCATCAAGATCGACTGCTTCCGAATGAATTCCTTGAGGCAGAAGAGTTCCTATTGTCCTCCAACGGCCGCTACACCTTCGTCTACCAAGGTGATGGAAACCTAGTGCTGTATAAATTCCGTCCCGATGGAAGCAGAAATTGGCTGTGGGATTCGCAGACGAATCGCAAGCCGGTCGGCAGATGCATCATGCAGGGCGACGGCAACCTGGTCATCTACGGGCCGACAGGCAACTACGTCTGGGACAGCGGGACGGGCGGAAAAAACGATTCCTGGCTTGTCATACAGGATGATGGCAACGCGGTGATCTACCTGCCCAATGGAGCGCCTGTTTGGGCTACCAACACCGTACAACCGGCGATGGGAAAGGTCACCGACGAAGAGTTGAAAAACTGGTCCCAGAATCGCAGGACCGCCGTCGCGGGACACTGCTATCCGGAGCACCTTGACGAGCTCGTAGCGATTGTGAAGGAAGCCGAGCGGCAGGGACGCTGCGTTCGAGCGGTAGGAAGCAAGTGGTCCGGCTCCGACGTTGCCATGACACCCGACTATGTCGTGGAAACCGACCAGCTCGCCGGTATCGTGACCGACGTGCTGGAAGCGAGTCCCGCCATCCTCATTTCAAGTGCCTCCCATCTCAATCTGGTACACGTAGAGGCCGGCATCAAGCTGGTTGACCTCAATCGCTTCCTTGATGGGAAAGACTTGGCCATGCCGGTGCTGGGCGGCTCAAGCGGACAGAGCCTGGCCGGTGCACTCTCGACCAGCGTCCATGGGGCCGACTTCGAGATGGGGCCGCTTCCCGACATCGTGCGGGCGATTCACCTGGTCGGCCCTGGAGGCATCCAATATTGGATCGAACCCACAGCCGGGATCACCGATCGCGACCGTCTCTCGGCGCTGCTCAGCATCCCGAAGGAAAACATCCGTCACGACGATGCCTGGTTCAACTCCGTGCTCGTGTCGATGGGGGCCCTGGGGATCATCTATTCCGTGATCATCGAAGTCAGGCCGCAGTACAACCTGATCGCGAACTGCGAACATCTGAACTGGGACACGATGCGGGCCAGACTGCGGGCGGGCACCGCTTTTGTCGGCAAGCGTGCCGTGCAAGTTGTCGTCAGCCAGTTCAAGCACGACGACGGCACGCGCCCCTGCTTCCTGACCACGCGTACCGAGTCCGTGAAAACCAGCCCATTTGTCGGGGGACTGTCCGCGGATCTGACTCGGATTCTGGCCGGTCTTTCCATCGAGCTGCTCAATGTGGCTCCCCAGACCTATCCTGCCATTGTCAAGGCGGCGCTGTTCCAGTCGCTCAACGCCGGTACGACGGAAGGCTGGGCTCACACCATCATGTGTTCTCCCCCACCGCCCCCGGCTATCGGGCTCGGCCTGGAGTTCGCGTTCGACGCCAACAACGACGCGTACCTGGACTTCGTCGATGCAGCGTTGGAGCTTCTCGACACCGCTTACCAAAACGAGGCACTCGGGTTGGGTGGCTGGCTTTCGCTGCGATTCGTTGGCCACTCGCGGGCCTATCTGTCGCCGCAGCATGCATCCACCCGGACCTGCATGGTTGAGTTCACGGGAGCTGCGGCATTGAAGAGCACGAAACCGCTCCTGACTCGGCTCGAAGCCGAGGGGAGGGCGCACGGCGGCATCCAGCATTGGGGCATGTTCGACGACCTCCAGGTCGGTGACGTGGCAAGGGCCTATCCCGAACTGGACAGGTGGCGCCAGGTTCGCTGGGAACTCACGAACGGCGGCATGCTCGGCACCTTCGACAACGCCTTCACCATTCGCTGCGGTCTGTCGCAAGCGCCCGGCGCCAACATCCAGCTCTGGCACAACGAGCAGACGGCCAGCGGCGTTTCGGCGCCATGGACCGATTGGCATGAACTCGCGAAGCCCGCCAACAAGGCCAAGATGCTGGCACTGATAGCTCATCCCGACGGCCGCATGCACGCGGCCATGACGGGACTCGACGGACAGATCTGGCACAACGAGCAGACGGCCGTCGGCGTCTCGGCGCCGTGGACCGACTGGCATGCGCTGTCCAACCCTGGCAACAAGGCCAAGACGCTGTCGCTGGCGGCCCATC
>NZ_WHJH01000009.1:0-155453 GCF_011682145.1 Massilia mucilaginosa | reverse complement strand
CCGATGGCCGCATGCACGCAGTCATGGCGGGACTCGACGACCAGCTCTGGCACAACGAGCAGACGGCCGTCGGCGTCTCGGCGCCGTGGACCGACTGGCATGCGCTGTCCAACCCTGGCAACAAGGCCAAGGCGCTGTCGCTGGCGGCCCATCCCGATGGCCGCATGCACGCAGTCATGGCGGGACTCGACGACCAGCTCTGGCACAACGAGCAGACGGCCGTCGGCGTCTCGGCGCCGTGGACCGACTGGCATGCGCTGTCCAACCCTGGCAACAAGGCAAAGAGACTGGTGTTGGCGGTCCATTCAGACGGACGCATGCACGCGGTGATGGTGGGATGGTAGACATGGGCAGTTGCACTGCGACGCAGGAGATAAGTACCCGCGCAGAAATATATGTGAGATTTTGGCGAACATAGCCGGATGCGATGCAAGGCGCCCGACGCGACGCAGTGCGAGCACTGCAAGCGGAGGGCAACGCCGCAGTGCGCCAGCGATGGAAGACAAAAATCACAGTTATCGCTTGTAGTGGCAGGCTCTGGCCATGGCCTGGTGCCGCCGTCGCCAGAGAGACCACCCAATGACGGCGATCAGGTCGGGGGACATGCCACCATGCCAGGCGCCACAACAGTTTGCGAATCTCCGGCACGGTCAATGAGATGCATGGAGCCGCTGCCGCTTCCATTGCCGCATCGGGCTCGGCGGCAGTTTTTTTTGACCGGCGCCGAAGCGGCATTGGCGCACAGGGCCGCCAGGTACGCATGCGCCAGCATCGCCAGCGTAATGTGCCGGTATCCGGCCATACGTACTGATTTCCGCGCACGGCCAGAACGAAGTGCAGATCCCGCTGTTCAAGCCATACGCGCAGGCTGCGTTTGTCGCCATACACTTCGTCCCCGCTGATCCATGCGAACGGCACCTGTGCCGCCACGGCGCGTTCGATCATGCTTTGCGCCAGTTGCGGCTTGGTGGCAAACGCCACTTCGGCGGGCACCTTCGCCGCCTCGCGCCGTTCCCTGTCCTCCGCCCACTCCTTGGGCAGGTACAGTGCCCGGTCCATCAATGCACGGCCGCGCCCGCTTGCACCTGTCCCCTGATCCGGGACCTGAGGTTGAGCCATCCCCCGTCCTCTCCCTGAAGGCGCATCGCACTGCATGCGGCCAAGGTAGAAATTGTCGTTGAGGTAAAGATCGGGCGCAGTGGATTTTCATGGAAGTTTGAGACGGTCGTCAATGTCGACTGTTCTGCACCCGAGTACGGGCGCCGGATCGTTCGCAGTGATTGTGGGCCGGGACCGGCGTAAAACGCGAGCACGCCATTTTCGAATGCGAGCCGCTACGACTACGCCGTGGTCAACTCCGCCACGAAATCATACATATCCCCCCTGAAATACGAGCGGCAAAACTCCACCGCCCGGCCATCCCGCAAAAACGCCAGCCGTTCCACGCACAATCCCGCATCGCCTTCCTTCGATTGCAGCAGCTTGGCCTGTTCCGCATTGAGCAGCAGCGCCGATAAGCGTTGCAGCGCGCGCGTGGGCCGGTTGCCGGCCGCTTCCAGCGCCTCGTACATCGACACGCCCACCACATCGAGCGACGGCAAACAGGACGCCACGATGGTCGCGTACTCCAGGCACATCGGCAGTTCGTCCGCATAGCGGATCCGGTTGAAACGGTACACCGGCGCCCCCGGCGAGAGGCGCAGGCGCAGGGCTTCGTCCGGCGTCACCGTGCCCTCCGAACGTTTCAGCCACACGCTGCGCGGCGTGCGTCCGCGTGCCCGCATATCCTCCGAAAACGAGGTCAGCTTGGCAAAATTCTTCTCGATCCGCGTATTGATGAAGTTGCCCGAACCGGGCCGCTTGACCAGCAAGCCCTCGCTCACCAGTCCGTCGATGGCCTTGCGCACCGTGATGCGCGAGATCGACAGGTCCAGCGCCAGTTGCCGTTCCGCCGGCAAGGCTTCGTCCGGCCCGAACAGGCGCTGGTCGATCGCTTCGCGCAAGGCGCGCTGCAATTGCTGGTACAGCGGCTGGGAGCTGGTCTGCGCCAGCGTCTGCATGATCTGGGCGAGCGATGTCATACCAATGGCGCTTTCTTCTGTAAGGATGGGACCACTTTTCCCGGTCAATGGCGCAAATCCGCCACATCATGCAGTTGTCGAATTTGCATATAACGATAATACCAAAAAAAGACCGCCGAAATACCCCTCCCTCTCACAACTAGGCCAAATTCCCCGCGGATGACCAGACCACTTGGCCAATTTCCCAGTCCACCCCTGTATTAACGAAACAACATATGAAAAAAATCACTTAACTGGTAGTGTTCTGGTATTAAAGAGGAGTATATTGGCGTTAGATTGGTTTTAGACGTGGTGGTACCCGTAGCACATAAAAAGTCGTTGTTAAAAATGAACTGGCTTACTCACGGAGCCAACATCAAGGGGGAAGTAATGAAGCGCAATCAGTCAGTAGTGAATAAGAACGCAGAGCGTCCTGTATCGACCAGCCTGACGCCGGTAGCGTCGGCGGCAGCTATTCTGGTGTTAAGTATTGCGATGTCGGCCCAGGCCCAAGCGACCGTGCCGGCCGTGGACCCGGAAGCGAAGACCGAAGTAGTGGTCGTGACCGGTATTCGCGCGGCCATGCAGCAGTCGCTGAATCAGAAGCGCAATTCGGACACGATGGTCGAAGTCATTACTGCTGAAGACGTGGGCAAGATGCCCGACAAAAACGTCGCCGACTCCCTGCAACGCCTGCCAGGCGTGAGCGTGGCCGCGGCCGGCGGCTCGGAAGGCAGCTTCGGCGAGAACGACCGCGTGGCCCTGCGCGGCACCCCGTTCGGCCTGACCCTCACCACCCTGAACAGCCACACCGTCTCGAGCGGCGACTGGTTTGCCGATAACATCATCGGCGGCGGGCGCAGCGTCAGCTTCTCCCTGTTCCCGTCCGAACTGATCGGCCGCGTCACGGTGCACAAAGGTTCGCAGGCCAACCTGCTCGAAGGCGGCGCCGTCGGTGTGGTGGACATCGAAACGCGCAAACCGCTGGACTTCAAAAAAGGCATCAGTGCACAGGTCAGCCTGGGCGCTGTCAATTCGCAAAACTCCGGCAAGAACGATGGCCAGTTCAACGGCCTGGTGAACTGGAAGAACGAGGCCGGCAACCTGGCCGTGATGGTCCAGGGTTTCCATGAAAAACGCACCCTGAGCCGGGTCGGCCAGGAAAACGGCCTCTGGTACGATCCGGTCGATCCCGGTTCGTCCATCGACAAGGGCGTGCCCGGTTCCTCGACCGCCATCAAGACCGATCCGGTCAAGGGCGCCAAGGCCAACTACCTGGGCGGCACCGCCTGGTTCGAGCAGGAGCGCACCCGCAAGGGCGGCCTGATCGACGTGCAGTTCAAGCCGACCAGCGACATCACGCTCGACCTGAGCGTGTTCCGTTCGCACCTGGACGCACCGAATATCAACCACAACTTCATGCAGTCGCTGGGCCGCTTCCTGGCGCCCAACTGGACGGCCAAGGATTTCCCGGCCGGTAACGTGAGCGGTACTGTCAACAACGGCGTGCTGACCCAGCTGACCGGCACCGTGCCGGCCAACTGCGGCGCGGTGTGCGGTACGATGTCGAGCGCGGTGCAGGAAGAATTCAGCCGCCCGATCGCCGAAAGCCAATCCAAGTTCGTCAACCTGGACGGCAAATGGCGGGTCAACGACAAGCTGACCCTGGCCGGCAAGGTCGGTTCGACCAAGGGCCTGGGTAATACCAAGAGCGGCGCGCTGGGCATCTGGATGCCGTACGCCGGCGGCAGCTACACCATGAACGGGATCGACAAGGCGGTCACCTACGTGATTCCGGGCGCCGACAAGTTTTCGATCGGCGGCGGCCCTGACGGCAGCGGCAATGTGCCTTACACCTACGGCTCGCACGTGACCGCGATCGACAAGGAAGTCTACGGCCAGATCGACGGCACCTACAAACTCGACCTGGCCAGCGTGCAGTCGATCCAGTTCGGCGTGCGCGGCGCGGAGCACAAGCGCGACCTGACCGCCATCGGCATCAACGCCTTGCCGAGCCTGAGTTTGGTCAGCAACCTGCCGATGGGCGGCCTGACTTCGTTCCCGACCGAGTTCAACGACCTCGACGCCAACGGCGCCGGCTGGTGGACCTTCTCGCGCGAAGCGGTCAACAACTGGCTGAGCACCCATGCCAAGTACGAAGGCCACCTCAAGCAAAACGAATTCAAGATCAAGGAGCCGACCCGCTCGGCCTACGTGATGGCGAACTTCGGCGCCGACGGCATTTCGGGCAATATCGGCGTGCGCGTGGTGCACACCAAGGAAGAAGTCGAACGCAACGAGATCGCGCCGAGCGGCACTTTCGAGCCGCGCCTGTACACCAATACCTACCTCGACTTCCTGCCAAGCGCAAACTTCCGCATGGACCTGTCGAAGAACCTGGTGGCGCGCTTCTCGACCAGCCGCACCATGGCGCGTCCGGAACTGGGCCAGATGGCCGGCACCGACCTGCTCGATGTGCAGGGCACCGGCAAAGCGGGCAATCCGAACCTGCGTCCGATCCGCGCCAATAACTTCGACCTGGGCGTGGAGTGGTACTTTGCCGAGAAGTCGCTGCTGTCGGCCGGCGCGTTCTACTCGGCGCTGGACGGCTACGTGACCTACGGTTCGGGCACGGCGACCTTCTACAACCAGCTGCAGAAGAAGAACACCGAGTACAAGATCGACACCCCGCTCAACACCACGGCGGAAGTGAAGGGCCTGGAGTTCTCGTATCAGCAGGCGCTGCCGGCAGGCTTCGGCGTGAACGCCAACTATACCTACACCCTGGGTAAAGAGACCGGCAAGGCGCCGGGCTCGATGTGCGGCGCGCTCACGTATGCCGATTGCACCCTGATCGGAACGTCCAAGAACGCCTACAACGTCGGCGCTTTCTATGAGCAGAACAAGATCAGCGCGCGGTTGACGTATAGCTGGCGCTCGGGCTTCCTGAATGGCACGAGCCGCAGTTCGGCCTCGTACCAGGCCTCGGTGGGATCGCTGTCGGCATCGCTGGCGTACCAGATCAACGAGAACTTCAGCATCACGCTCGATGGCAAGGATCTGAACAATCCGCTGGTGCGTTCGGTGATTCATACCGCTGGCGCGATGGATGTGCCGGGTTCGCTGTACAAGAACGGCCGCCAGATCTACCTGGCGCTGCACGGCAAATACTAAGCCGATGATGGAGGGACTTCGGTCCCTTTGATAAAAAACGGGACGCTTGTGCGTCCCGTTTCTTTTGAGAGGACATTGTGCTTAATCCTTCCCGGCTTGCATTGGAGAACCGATACCGCGATCTGCGGCAGGTCGCGCGGCAGGCTGTGATGGAGGAGTTCTCCGGAAAGGCCAGCCCGGATATGCGGCTTACAGAAATTGGTGAGGCATCCCTCGTCGCCGTCGCCGGTTGGAAAGATCGCCGCGTAAACTGGGATTGGGAACGGCTTGTGCGAAAATTCAGACGTCGTCACCGACGTGTCGAGCTGGCGATTTGGATAGATCCACTCTTGTGCGGTCTCGTTATCGGCAAAATTAGTGATGGGAGAGTTGTTGCACGAATTGATTTTATAGAGCGTGCTCCAGGCAATCACCCGCTTGTCGGCATGGTCGGAGAGATTGCGACTGTGTATCTGGAAATACTTGGTGGCCTCGCCGGTTGTCGGGAAGCCGTCATTTCCTCCCCAGTCCATGCGCTGCTTGATTTTTACCGCTTGTTGGGCTATACCGAGGTGATTACGAGGCGCGGTAAGATCACTGGCCTCAAAAAATTTTTGCCCGCACCATCTGGGTGGGATGAGGACAGACATGAAAAAACATACACGTGATGGTCATGTTGAGCAGAGTGTCTCGGACACGCCGATTCCGCGCCGGAGCAAGATAGCTCCGGCGGTCGACTTGGAGGTAGAGCTTGCGCGAGCTCGTGCTTATCTTGCGGCAAATCGAGCTGACTTCCTGGTTCGGTCTGCAAAAGCAAGACTTGCATTGCCCGATTGCGAGATAACCGTCATGGCCGGCCCGGTGCCTGAAGAATAGTTCGATAGGAACACATGAAATTCACCGACGACATGGCAGCCGCGTTTCCAAAACGCAATCCGCTGCCGGACGTGTTGCGGCACGCCCTGCAATTCATGGAAGAACACGGCTGCGTCCAGACGCGCCGCGATGGGGTCCGCTATATGACCGTGTACCCTGAGCCCGAATATGACGATGTCACGGCAAACGCCTTCCACGTGCCCGACCCTGCCGCTACCGCCGGCTGGACCCACCGTGATGATCCCGAGGTGAACGACCGGCTGGTGATATTTCTGAGAACCGGCGGCGATGGATCCTGGGCCGGGCTTTGGCTGGACGACGATGGGCACCAGCGAATCGTGCATGTGGGCTCGGGGTCCGGGTCGGTGATGCTTTGTGTGCTGACTGAAAATATGGAGGACCTGTTGCGCCTGCTGGCAATTGGCTACGCCGAACTCTGCTGGCCAGACGATTTCCAGCGAACGCCCGCTGAGGTATTTGAGGAGCATTGCGACGACGAGGACGATGACACTCCACCACCGCTGCTGTTTCAAGACTATGTTGAAGGGACACTTGGACTGAGCATTCCGGAACGGGCATCGGAGATCGTTTCAAGTACTGTCAGCATGGACGACCCGGAATCGCGTGACCCATTCTGGAATTGGATCAAGCGCCTTCAAGATCAGTGATGGGCCTTTGCAGCGGCCAGGAGCGCCATCAACGACTGTCCACCGACCTCGGTCACGCCACTGTTCAACAAGCGGTCGCTCATGAGTGCATTGAAGGGAACCGATGCGGGCCCGACCGATTTGATCAGCATCGTTTCGTATCCGGTACATGGTTCAAGCAAGTGAACGATGGACGAAAACAGGCCATCGCCATCATGGTCCGGAAATCGCTCGAACACGTTCAGCAGGGCACGGCATTCGCGCGGGCCGCAGCCTTCCGTACTCAGGGAAATGATTGAGTTGTGCAGCGCTTTCAATTGATCGTCGTCTGGTGCGCTGAATCGTGCGAGCGCGTCAAGACTGTGTTGGATCATGCCGGATATTCCCGACCTTCAGGTGAGGGGACGGAAACGCGCCATGTTCGCCAGTACTTGGGCTCTGGCCTGACTGCCTTGTCGTGCATGAGGCGCTCGCGCAGATACGCGCGCACGTCTTCAGCATCGTAGCCCAACCCGGTTTCCCGCATGTCGGCGAGCGCAGCTTGGGCCTGCGCAACGAACTCCGCTCGCTGCTCAGCGGCATCTGTAGCTTGCCTGATCGCTCCGACCATGAACGCGTGCGTGCTGATTCCCAATCTTTCGGCTGCCGCAACGACCCGCTCCTTAAGTTGCGCAGAAAGCTCTAGTGATGTGCTTGGCATAAGCAAAAACTCCGTAAAGAGCGTCACTAGGATAGCACCTTTTTTACGTGCGGCTAACCCGCTTCAAGGACCGCGATGACCAAGGTGGCTATCAAGGTCAGATGGCGCCAACAGGCAATTGATTCAACTCACCTTCATCCTGTTTGACTTCAATAATCTCAGGCGGCACCAACGAAAAAGGGCGGGCCCGGCTTGCGCCGGAACCCGCCCGATCAAACAGCGATGCCGTGAATTACTTGGCGACTGGCGCTGCTGCCGCTGCCGTATCGGCAGGACGCTTCAACCACATCACCCAGTAGCGCGCCAGGTCGCCGATGCCGTCGGTGCCCTTGATGCCCTCAAACGTCTTGATCGCATCATCCTTGCGGCCGGCCTTGGCCAGCGCCATGCCCAGCTTGAGCTTGGCTTCTTCAGGACGCTTCAGGCCGCCTTTGGCGATGCCTTTTTCGATCAGGTCGATGCCCTTGTCGAACTCGTCCATGGTCGAGTACGCATAACCCAGGTTGACCAGGCCGGTGCCGTCCTTCAGCTTGGACGCGCTGGCTTCGCCCGAAGCGATGTTCTTGACGTCGTCGGCGGCGTTCTTGTTGGCGCGCTCGCGCAGCGACTTGTGCTTGGCGGCGTTGGCGCCGGTGCCCAGCACGTTGGCGGCGAAACCGGCGTCAACCGCCTTTTTCGCTTCGATCGGGAAACCGGCCAGCAGCGCCAGTTCAGCCATCTCGACGTACTGTTCCGCTTCCATCTGCTTGAGCACGGTCGTCTCGAGACGATACGCGTCCAGTTGCAGTTTGCTGTTGAAGCTGGTCTTGCCGTACATGCGGTGCAGCAGGTCGGCCCACAGTTCTTCGGTCGGATACGAGGCCACCAGCTTCTCGACGGTGGCGGTGTAGGTCGCCATGTCCTTCTGCTTGCCGGCGATCGTGGCCAGCAGGCGCAGGTCGTCCGCAGGCGGCACCTTGCCGGCTTTTTCGGATTCGGCCAGCATGGCCGTCACTTCGGTCTTGGCCGCGGCGAAATCGTTGTTCAGGAAGTAGGCGCGCACGATCGAACCGCGCACGCGGGTCGGCGAACCGCCGTCGCTGATGTAGCGTTTCATCCATTCAATCGCCTTCGGATAGTTCTTGGCGTTGAACTGCATGTTGCCCATCGCCAGGATGAATTCCGGCTTGTCGGCCGCCGGCGTGCTCGGCGAGTTGATGATCGCTTCGAGCGAGCTCATGGCCATGGCATCGTTGCCGCTGGCCGAGGCCAGGGCGAACTTCATGCGTTCGATGACGTAGGTTTCGTACGGCGTGCGGTTGGCGAAGGCTTCGGCGGCGGCGACTTTTTCCTGGACTTCGGCGAATTTCTTGCCGTCGATCAAGCCCTTGATCATGCCCGGTTCGAGCAGTTTGTACAGATCCGGACGAACGGTGTCGGGTTTGGTCGGAGCGGCGCTGGTCGCAGGCGTAGCCGGGGCGGTTTGTGCGCTGGCGCTGGTCATCAGCGCGGGGGCGGCGTTGAGGCCAATGGCGGCCAAGATCAGGCTGATACGAGCAAGACGAAACTGGGACATGGAAAATCCTTCAATCAAAGACATAAAGACAGCCTGACGCTATAACGCATCAGAGCGCCGAACCGTGGACACGTGACCTGCATACGCGACATCCGACGCAGTTGCATCTCAACTGCGAATTTCGGACGAAGCGCATATTGTTACATAAACTTTATCTTTGCACGCTGATTTCCGTGCGGAGCGGTTCATGCACGGGCAAACGCGCGTCCGTGGGCGTCGAAAAGATGGCAATGCGCGGGCGGCAGATGCACCGCGATGCGTTCGCCCGCGCGCAGCGTGGCGCCGCCCTGCGGCTGGCGCAGCGCGATCAGGGCCGGGTCGCCCGGCATGCTGGCATAGACGATGGTCTGGTCGCCCAGGTACTCCACATGGCCGACCACGGCGGCGACCGTATTGGCCTGCTGCGCGGCCTGCGCCAGCACCGTCATGTGCTCGGCGCGGATGCCGAGCGTGAGCTTGTCGCCGATCGTGGCGGCGCCGCCGTCGGCGTCGGCGTCGACCACGGTGCCGTCGGCCAGGCGCACGCGCACGCCGATGGCGCCGATATGCGCCACCTCGGCGGCGATGAAGTTCATCTTCGGCGCACCGAGGAAACCGGCCACGAACAGATTGCCCGGATTGTTATACAGCTCGTAGGGCGTGCCGACCTGCTCGATGCGCCCTCCGTTGATGACCACGATGCGCTCGCCGAGGGTCATCGCCTCGACCTGGTCGTGCGTCACGTAGATCATGGTGGTCTTGAGTTCCTTGTGCAGGCGGCTCAGTTCCACCCGCATCTGCACGCGCAGGCTGGCGTCGAGGTTCGAGAGCGGTTCGTCGAACAGGAACACCTCGGGTTTGCGCACGATGGCGCGCCCGATCGCCACGCGCTGGCGCTGCCCGCCCGATAACTCCTTGGGCCGGCGCTGCAGCAGGTGGGTGATCTGCAAAATGTCGGCGGCGCGCCCGACCTGGGCCTTGAGCTCCTCGCCCTTGTGGCCGGCCAGCTTGAGCGCGAACGCCATGTTCTCGAACACCGTCATGTGCGGATACAGCGCGTACGACTGGAACACCATCGCCAGGCCGCGCCTGGCCGGTGCCACATCGTTGGCCAGCAGGCCGCCGATATGCAGTTCGCCCGCGCTGATCTCTTCCAGCCCGGCGATCATGCGCAGCAGGGTCGACTTGCCGCAGCCGGACGGCCCCACGAAGACCACGAATTCGCCATCGGCGATAGCCAGGTCGATGCCGTGGATGATGGTCTGCTTGTCGTCGTAGCGCTTGACGACGCCCTTGAGGGTCACAGCGGCCATGTCAGCTCGCCGTCGATGGCCGCGCGGCCGCCAGGTCGGCCTGCTGGCGTTCGCTCGCGCTCATCGGAATGATCTGCGACAGGATCGCCACCGGCACGGCGGCGGCCAGCACCCACAGGAAGAAGTTGTGGTAGCCGAGCGCGATCTGGATATCGCCGCTGACCCACTTGAACAGCGAAAAACCGAGCTGCATGATCCCGGTCGCGAACGCGTAGTGCGCGGTCTGGTATTTGCCCGGCGCGACCACCTGCATCATGTACAGGATCAGGCCCACGAAGCCGAAGCCGTAGCCGAACATCTCCAGCGCCAGCGCCGCGCCGATCAGGGTCAGGTCGGTCGGCAGGGTGGTCGACAAGAAGTAGAACACCAGGTTGGGCAGGTTCACCGCCAGGATCAGCACCAGGATGGCGCGCTTGAGGCCCAGCCACGAGGTGAAGTAGCCGCCGGCGATGCTGCCGATGACGAAAGCGACGGTGCCCGCCGTGCCGTATACGGCGCCCACTTCGATCGTCGTCAATCCCAGTCCGCCCAGGTTGCGCGCCTCGCGCAGGAACAGCGGGCCGATGGTCTGCACCTGTGCTTCGCCGGCGCGGAACAGGATGATGAACAGGACCGAGACCCAGATGCCGGGCTTCTTGAAGAAGTCGATGATGACTTCCTTGAGGGTGCGTGCAATCGCGCTTGCGGTGATGTCGGCGCTGACCGGATTTTTTGCCAGCGGCAGCGCCCAGCCGTTGTACAGGCCGAGCGTGACCATCATCAGCGCCAGGATGCAGAACACGATGGTCCAGGCCGAGGTGACGCCCATGGTCTTTTCAAAGTACCCGGCCAGCAGCAGCAGGCCGCCGGACGAGATGAAGCGCCCGGCGTTGAAAAAGGTGCCGGTCCAGCCAGCGTAGGCCGCCTGTTCTTTTTGCGTCAGGCTGGAGATATACAGGCCGTCGCAGGCCACGTCGTGCGTGGCGGACGAAATGGCGACCAGGGTGAGCATGACCACGCAGGCGGCGAACCAGAACGGCATGTGCAGCGCCAGCGCCACCAGGCCGAGGCAGACGCCGCCGATCAGCTGGAAGCTGACCACGACGATCTTTTTGCTGCTCGCCAGTTCCAGGAAGGGACTCCAGAGCGGCTTGAAGATCCAGGCCGACATGATGGCGGCGGTCCAGTGGGCGATGTCGTCGTTGGCCACGCCCATGCTCTTGAACATCTGGCCGGCCACCATCGCCACCGCGAAGAAGGGCAGGCCCTGCGCCAGGTACAAGCTCGGTACCCATGCCAGCGGGCTGCGTTCTTTTTTACTTGTTTTAGTCAGTTCCATCGACATCCTTGGTGAGATACTTAACTACGTTTCTTAACGGCCTTACTTGACTGCGCCGTCCATGCCGCGCATGAAGAAGCGCTGCGTGAACAGGAAGGCGGCCAGCGTGGGCAGGATCGTCAGCACGGTGCCGGCCGCGATCACGCGGGTACTGCTGCCGAAGGTGCCGCGCAAATACAGCACGCCCACCGACAGCGGAAATTCGTCCGGCTTGCTCATCACGATCGACGGCCAGATGTACTCGTTCCAGGCTTCGACCGCGGTCAGGATGCCGACCGTGGCCAGCCACGGCGCGATCAGCGGCAGCATGATCTTGCTGAAGATGATCCATTCCGAGGCGCCATCCACGCGGGCGGCGTCGATCAGGTCTTGCGGCACCTCCTCGAAGGCCTGCTTGAGCAGCAAAATGGCGACGGCGGTCACCACGTTCGGCAAAATCACGCCGGTGTAGGTGTCCACCAGCGAGAGCTTGGTGACGGTGATGAAGTTCACCAGGAAGTTCACTTCGGACGGCAGCACCAGGGTGGCGAGGATGATCCCGAACACCAGTTTGCGGCCACGGAAGTGCATGCGCGCCAGCGGGTACGCCGCCAGCGAACACAATGCCAGCTTCCAGAACACGGTGCACACGGCGATCAGCACCGAGTTCTTGAAGAACGCCAGGATGGGAATCGCGCGGAACACCTCGGCAAAGTTTTCCAGCGACGGCTTGCGCGGCCAGAAGGTGGGCGGGAAGGCGAACACATTACCCTCGGTCGAAATGGCAGTCACCAGGGTCCACCAGAACGGGAACACGCACACCACCGCGAGCACGCACAGGATCAGGTAATGGCCGAACGTGGCCAGCGGACGGGCGCGCATCAGCGGTGCTTCGGCTTGAGGTAGCGCAGGCACACCAGCGCGATGCCGATGCAGATGCTCGACACCACCAGGCTGGCGGCCAGTGCGCGCGGCAGCTTGAGGTGCTTGAGGCCCTGGTCGTAAGCGTAGTACAGGGCGGTAAAGGTCGAATTCATCGGCCCGCCCTGGGTCAGTACATCGACTTCCTGGTAGGCCTTGAGCGCGGCCAGCACCGACAGGATGGTGCAGACGGCAATCGTGGGCCTGAGCATCGGCACGGTGATCTTCCAGAACTGCTGCCAGCGGTTGGCGCCATCGAGCATGGCCGCTTCCTGCATGTCGGACGGGATCGATTGCAGCGCCGCCAGGTACATCACCATGTACCAGCCAAGCCCGCGCCAGAGCGTGACGAACATGACCGCGAACAGGGCCAGGGTGTCGTCGGTCAGCCAGCCGATTGGCGCATTGGCGAGGCGCAGCTGCATGAAGACGTAATTGAGCGTGCCCTGTTCGTGGAACATGAAGCCCCACATGATGCCCACCACCGACACCGTGGTCACCACCGGCACGTAGAAGGCGGCGCGGAACCAGCGGATGCCGGGCAACTGGTTATTGACCAGCACCGCCAGCGCCACCGCGCCGATCTGCACGAACGGCACCATCACCAGGAACAGCAGCGAATTTTTCAGGCCCGTGACGAACATCTCGTTATCGAAGATGTAGCGAAAATTATCCAGTCCGACGAACGAGGTTGGCCGGATCAGCGAGTAGTCGGTGAACGCGAGGAAGGAGCCGTAAGCCACCGGCCAGAACGAAAACACCGCCAGCAGCACCAGGGCCGGTGCCAGGAACATCCATGCCTGCAAGGTGTGGCGCCGTGTCTTCATCAATGCAGCCTCTGTTTGGACAGCTTCTTGTTCCAGATCGCGACCGCCTGGTCGAGCGCTTGTTGCACGTCCTGCTTGCCGGTGACGCCGGCTTCGACCGCCTTGACCAGCGAGCGGCGCAGTTCGTCGTAATCGTCGATGCCGGCCACGTACAGGGTGTGCGAATGCGCCATCGAACGCGCGCCCGCTTCCACGGCCTTTTCGGCTGCGCCGGCGTTGGCTGGCAGCGCCAGAAAATACGGATCGGCGGCCGCCTTGACGGTGGTGGGAAATACGCTGGCCTGCCTGGCAAAGGCGAGCTGGTTGGCGTCGCTGGTCAGGTACAGCGCGAACTTGCCGACCGCGGGCAGCAGCTTTGCATCGACGCCCTTGGGGATCGCAAAGTGAATCAGCCAGCCGCCATCGGCGATGCCGGTGGGGCCGAGCGGCGCCGGCGCTACGCCCGTGATGGCGTAGATGTCTTTTGCGTCGCCCTGGATGCGTTTGAGCGCGGTCGGAGGCGCGAGCAGCATGCCGAGGCGCCCGCCCTTGTAGGCGTCGATCACGGCGGGGAAGTTATCTTCGGCGAACAGGCTTTCTTTCAGCAGCCCGCCGGCCTTGTAGGTGGCCGCGAGTTTTTGCACCAGCGCCACGTGCTGCGCCGAATTGAATACCGCCTTGCCATCCTTGATGACGGCCAGGCCCTGCCACATGAACAGGCCATCGATCTTCGACAGCGCCGGTGCGATGCCGGCCTTGCCGGTGCGCGCCGCGATCTGGCGCGCGAACGCCAGCTGTTCGTCGAAGCTTTGCGGACCGCGCGTCAAGCCCGCATCCTTGAAAATGACCTGGTTGTAGGCGATCACGGCGACATTGCTGTACATCGGGAAGCCGTAGGTCTTGCCCTTGAAGCGCAGGTCTTCCAGCGTGCTGGGGATGTAGCTTGCCCTGGATGCGCCGAGCAGGGCGTCGACGGGCGTGAGCAGTTCGTCGCGCGCGTATTCGTCGGCCCAGGGCACGTTCAGGTTGACCAGCGCCGGCGGCGTGCCGGCCACGATGCGCGTGACCAGCTTGGTCTGGATGACGTCCCACGGAAAATCGATCCACTCGATCTTCACGCCCGGATTGGCCGCCTCGTAATTGCGCGCCACCGACTCGAAAAACGGCGTGAACTTGGGCTTCATGCTGAAGGTCCAGAATTCGATCCTGGTTTCGGCGGCGGCGGCGGAAGCCGCCAGCCCCAGTGCCATCAATGCCGTCAGCAGCGTCTTGAGCTTCAACTTGATCTTCATCGATGGCAGGGGAGGGTCAGTTGGTCTTGGTGACTTTGCTGAGGTGGCGCGGACGGTCCGGGTCCATGCCGCGCGCTTTCGACAGGTTCGCCGCCATCACATAGAAGGCTTGCACGGCGACGATCGGGTCCAGGTCCGGGGTGGCGGCGGTCGGCAGGGTCAGGTCGCGCTCCGCTACGTCTGCGGGCGCGGCCAGCAGCACGCGCGCGCCACGGGTGCGCATTTCCGCCGCCAGTGCGATCAGGCCGGCCTGGGTTGGCCCGCGCGTTGCGAAAATCAGCAGCGGATAGCCGTCTTCGATCAGCGCCATCGGACCGTGCTTGATTTCGGCGCCGCTGAAGGCTTCGGCCTGCAAGGCCGAGGTTTCCTTGAACTTGAGCGCCGATTCGAGCGCGATCGGAAAACTGATGCCGCGTCCGACCACCATGATGTTGCGCGCCGGCGTGAGCACCTCGAGCGCCGGCGACCAGTCCACCTCGGTGGCGCGGCGCAATGCCTCGGGCAGGGCGGCCAGGCCTTCGCTCAGTTCCGGGTCGTTCTGCCACTGCGCCACCAGGCGCGCACCGGCCACCAGGCTGGTGATGAAGCTCTTGGTGGCGGCCACGCTCTGTTCTTTACCTGCGCGCAGCGGCATGGCCCATTCGGCGGCGTTGGCCAGCGGTGAATCGATATCGTTGACCAGCGCGATGGTGGTGGCGCCGCCGTCGCGGAAGTAGCGGATCGGTTCGACCACGTCCGGGCTCTGGCCCGATTGCGAGATGGCGATGGTGAGCGTGTCGCGCGTGACCAGCGGCGACTTGTACAAGGTCACCAGCGACATCGGCAGGGACGCGACGATGCGTCCCATGCGCGCCATGATCAGGTAGGCGCAGTAGTTGGCGGCATGGTCGGAACTGCCGCGCGCCACCGTCAGCGCGGTATTGAAGGTGGTGGTCCTCAGCTTGCGGCCCAGTTCCGCGTAGCGTTCGACGTCGTTTTCCAGCTGCAGGGCGACGCAGTCGGCGGCGGACAGGGCTTCTTTAAGCATCAGTGAGGTCACACTTTTCTCCTTCGATATAGACAGCTTTGATTTTCAAATCGCGGTCCAGCACCACCATGTCGGCAAAGGCGCCCGGCGCCAGGCGTCCGCGTTCGGTTTCGCCGAGGTAGTCGGCGGCATAGGTGGAGACGCGGTGCGAGGCGTCTTCCAGGCTCAGGCCCAGGCTGACCAGGTTGCGCAGCGCCTGGTCCATGGTCAGCGTGCTGCCGGCCAGCGTGCCGTCGGGCAGGCGCACGCCGCCCATGCATTTCTGCACGCTGTGGCGGCCAAGCTTGTAGTCGCCGTCGGGCATGCCGGTGGCGGCGGTGGAATCGGTGACGCAGTACAGATGCGGGATCGCGCGCAGCGCCACCTTGATGGCGCCCGGGTGCACGTGCAGCAGGTCGGGAATCAGTTCGGCGTACTGGGCATGCGCCAGCGCCGCGCCGACCATGCCCGGCTCGCGGTGGTGCAGGCCGCTCATGGCGTTGAACAGGTGCGTGAAACCGGCCGCGCCATGCTCCAGCGCCGCCACGCCATCTTCGTACGATCCGAGCGTGTGCCCGATCTGCACGCGGATGCCGGCGTTACTCAGTTCCCTGACTAAATTGAGGTGGCCGGCGATTTCGGGCGCCACGGTAATCAGGCGCATCGGCGCCAGGGTGCCGAGCTGCTGCACTTCGGCCAGGGTGGCGGCGCGCGCGTAGTTCGGCTGCGCTCCCAGCTTGCCGGAGTTGATGTACGGGCCTTCCAGGTGCACGCCGAGGACGCGCGCGGCGCCTGGCCGGCGGGCGCCGCAGGCCGCGCCGATGGATTTGAGCGCGGCCGTGATTTCGTGCGGCGGCGCCGTCATGGTGGTGGCCAGCAGGCTGGTGGTGCCGTGCCTGGCATGCATGGCGGCGATGATGTGAGGCGCGTCGCCGGCCTCCATGATGTCCTTGCCGCCGCCGCCGTGCACGTGAAGGTCGATGAAGCCGGGGATGACGTAGTCGTCGCCGTTCGTCACTGGATCGACCGCGCCGCCGCTGATGGTGGTGACGCGTTCGCCGAAGCTGATCGCGCCGTTGATCCAGCCGCTGCTGGTCAGGATATTGCCCTTGATTGCATCGTTCATCGGCGCGACTCCGCTACAAATTCATAATAATCGCTGCGGCAGAACGAGTGGGTCAGTTCCACCGCCGCACCGCTGTCCAGGTAACTTACTCGGGTAATGTGCAGCATCGCCGCTCCCGGCGCCAGGCCGGCCAGGCGCGCCTGCTCCGCATTGGCGTTGACGGCGCGGATATGCTGCAGTGCGCGCATCGGAATCGCGCCGCGTGCCTCAAGGTAGCCGTACAGCGAATCGGTCACGCCGTGCGGGTCGGGCATGTGGATCGCCGGGATGGTGGTCGTTTCGATCGCCATCACCACATCGTCGGCGGTACGCAGGCGGCGCAGGCGCGCCACCGGCATGTTGGGCGAGAGCCCGAGCGAGAGCAGTTCGAGCGGCGCGGCCACGCCGATTTCGCGTTCCAGCCAGCGCGAGCCGGCGGTAAAGCCGCGCTGGCTCAGTTCTTCCGAAAAACTGGTCAGGCGCGAGAGCGGCTGTTCCAGCTTGGGCGTGATATAGGTGCCGGAACCGCGCCGGCGCGTCAGCATGCCGCGCTCGCACAGCATGTCGATGGCTTTGCGCGCGGTCACGCGCGAGATGTCGAGCATGTCCGAGAGCATGCGCTCGGACGGCAGCGCTTCGTTGGCGCGCCAGTCGCCGCTGGTGATGCCGGCCGATAGCTTGTTCGCCAGCTGCATGTAGAGCGGGGTGACGCTGTCGGCGTCGGGCTTGAAATCGCTAAGCTGCGCAAGCATGGTTAGTGTCCTCTCACGTGGAGTTCGATCATGCGCAGCGCGCCGCTGGCGGAGTCGCCCAGCGGAGCGACGCTGCGTGCCAGCAGGTCTGGCGGCAGGTAGGCGCGCAGCGGCGCGCCAAGGCCGCCGCACAGGGCCAGCGGCAGTTGGCCGGTCGGGTCGAGCGCGTGCGCCATCAAGGCCACTTCGCGTCCGGCGTCGGCCAGGATGGCGCGCGCGGTGTCGTTCGATTCGGCGTGCGCCACCACCAGCGGCGCCAGCGAGGCGAACACGGTCTGGGTGGCGCCGCCGATCCATACCTGGATGGCATTGCGTTCGCCGCCGCAGGCGTCGATCACCGCTTGCGCAAAGGCGCTGTGCGGCGCGCGGCCGTCAATGACTTTTTCGATATGGGCGATGGCGCGCAGGCCCATCCAGCCGCCGCCGGCTTCGTCACCGGTCGGAAAACCCCAGCCGCCCACTTCGCGACAGCTGCCGTCGGCCAGGATGGCCTGGCCCACGCTGCCGGTGCCGATGGCGACGATGGTGCCCGGTTTGCCGCCGTGCGCGCCGATCAGGGTGGTGTAGCCGTCGTTATCTAAACGCAGGGCGCCGAAGCCGGGATCGGCGGCGATGAATTGTTCGGCCCACAGCGGATTGTGCACGCCCGCCAGTCCCAGTCCGATGGCGATGGCGGTGTTGGCCGGCTGCGCCATGGCGGCCGCGCCGAAGCCCGAGGCGATCGCGTCGGCGACCGCGTTCCACGCCTGCGCAATGCCGAGCGAGAGGCCGGACGGGCCGCCCTGGCCTTGCGCCAGTTCGCTGCCGTCGGCACGCGCCAGGCGCACTCTGGTACCGGTTCCACCGCCATCGACGCCGATGAGATATTCGATCATGTTTGCTGTTGTCCGGGTTCTGAAGTGGGGAAGGTGTGGGCACTATATGATCGACAAACCACCTTGTCAACAGGTATTTAAGTGGTATTATAGAATACCGAATTGGCATGCTGTCACGGATCGCCATTATCCGTTTAACTGATTGTTTTTAAACGATTTTTAAAGTAACGGAAATGGTATTGCGCTGGCTCTGGTTTAGTGCCAATTTGGTATGCAAGGAGGAGGGGCTCCGGCGCCCCGGGCGGGTAGCGGCGTGGTGGGGCGAGCGATCGCTTCAGAGTTCCAGGCCGTTCTCTCGTGCCACCTTGGACGATTTCAGGCACGTTTTTATCGCCAGCTGGAAAGCCGGAGTGGAAACATGCGCACCATAGCGCTGGAAGGCGGGATTTTGATAAATAGACACGACCTCCGCGCGCTCGGCAGGGGTGATTGACGACCAATCCGCAGGCGCAGGCGTGCCTTTCTCGAGACTGTCGATCACCATTGTTTTCGATATGTCGATCACCTTTTTTCCAACGGGTGAGGTGAATATTTGAACAAGGTTCACTGCGTCCGATGACGTCATCGACCCGCTGGCATAGGCCCGGCCCATGCAGCCGCGCATATCGCTCAGGTCAGCGACAGCGACTTTAGCCATGAATGCTGCGTATTGGCTGTCGCTGCCTTGCGCGCGCGCGCCGAAAACGCGCGCCGATACTGCCGCCATTTCCTTGTAATTTGCTAAGAACCGCGTGGCGTCAACGAACTGGAGGAAAGCCGTATCGGGATCGGCCTGGATTGTGCCGGTTTCCGAGCCAAGCGCTGCGTTACCGGCGCTTGTGAGAATCAGGAGGGCGGCAGAGCGCACGGTTGTTTTTAACATGCGCCAATTGTATCCCGCTCGGACTTCCCGGGGGCTTGCGTTAACGCGTTCGCTTCGATGTGGCTTAAGGTGCGCAGGGTGTTACGGGCTGTACCGTCAGCCGCGTGTCGCTTTTGCGCCCTTGCGGTCATAGCGCATCAGCTGCGCGGCGCCATTGCCGGCTTGTTTGACGCGCACTTCCACATTGCCCGAGCCGCGCACGGACACATTGGCCTGTTGCGCCACCAGGTTTTCGGCGTCGATGCTGCCTGAACCGTTCAGGTCGGCGGTGAGGGTGCCGACGCTGCCGTCGATGTCGATTTCGCCGGAACCGGTCACCACCAGGCGTGCCTTGTCGGCCTGCAGTTGCTTGACCGTCAGCTCGCCCGAACCGTGCAGCTCGCCCGAGAATTCCTCGCTGCCGCCGGGGACGCAGATTTCGCCCGATCCGCGCAGCATGGCGCTGGTGCGCTTGACGCCCAGGTTGCAGGCGTCGAAGTCGCCCGAGCCCTCGACGCTGGCCTGCAACACGCCGGCGTTGCCGCCCAGGTCGACGTCGCCCGAGCCTTTCATGGTCAGACTCAGCTTGTCGGTCTTGAGTTGGAACATCTCCACATCGCCGGAGCCGCTCACGTTCAGTGCGAATTGCGCGCTCTCGACATTGCGCGCCGAGACGTCGCCGCTGCCGGACTTGGACAGGCTGCGCAGGCCTGGCGCGGTGATCCTGACGATGATGCGCTCCTTGTTGTTGAAGCTGATGTTGATGCCGCTGGTGGAGCGCGGGCGCACGATCAGGGTGTCGCCCTGGACGACGGTGTCGATGCGGTCGAGTTCCTTGCGCGGACCCGACAGTTCGAGCGCTTGCGTGCCCTGGCCCTGGATCTCAACTGTATAAGGACCGGACACTTCGATCGCGTGGAAGGGCGCGACCTTGCGCACGTCGGACGTGTCCTGGGCGCTGGCGGCCGCTGCGGCGCAGAGGAGGGTGGCGAAAGTAGCTTGCTTGAATAAGGTGGTCATGGCATGTGGCCGCTGGGCGGCGTTGAGTACGGAGCATCAACAATACGGCCACGGACGCGCGCACACGAGCACAAACCGATGGATCGACAATTCAAAGGTTTGAACGGTCGGGATGCGGTGTCGGAAGGAGGGGAGGAGGAGGTCGGAAAACCCGAGGGGGCGTCGGGTTTTCCGGTTTGAACTGTGCTGCGAGGGTGCTGCGCGCGTGCGGCCGGGGGCTGGCCGCTGCGCTTTAGTGCTTGCTTCTTGCTTGCTTAGTTCTTGTACTGTTCCAGCTGGACGGCGAACGCGGTCTTGTAGTTCTTGACGAATTCAACAGCTTCGGCGCTCACGTCGGCGCGGTTGCGGCTGGTCGACTGGCTGATGGTGACTGCTGGCACGCTCAGGCTCGATGCGGCGGCAGCGGAAACAGCGGTGCTGGCGGCAGGGGCGTCGGCGGCGAAGGCCGAACCACTCAGGACCAGGGCTGCTACGGCGGTAAACAATGTCGATGCTTTCATAATATTTCTCCAGTATTAAGTCAACGTCGCATTTGTCTGCGGCGGCAAGAGCGGTGCTCTTTGATTAAGGTCAGTGTAGTCCGACTGATTGATTCGAAAAAGACCGAATGACGCAATGCACAATTGCTAAATTCGGAATAATCAATCTTAGTTCGCGGTCAGGTCGAGCTGGGTGCTCAGGGTTGGCCTGGCATTCTTGGCTGCGGCCAGCGCTTCGGCGCGTACGTCGGCGCGGGTGCGGGTTGATGCCACGGCCAGTTCCGGCACGTTCAGGCGGGTGGCGGTGATGCTGCTGGCCGCCGCGCTGACGCTGGCATTGGCCACGGTGGCATCGGCGGCGACAGCCGAACCAGCGAAGGACGCAACAACGACGGCAACAGCAGCAATGAAGGATGATGATTTCATGGTGTTTCTCCAGTAATTGAGTGGACGTCGCTGGTGGCTGGCGGCGCTGACGAGTTGCTTGTTTGCGTTTGCTCGTCCATGTGAAGCAGTCTATACGTTGCGGTATCCGCAAAAAAGGCGAATAATCGCAATGCAATGTTGCGCCATTTGGGATAATCCAGAATCGGAGGCGGGGATGGACAGGCTTCAATCAATGCGCGTGTTTGCCAAGGTGGTCGAGCAGGGCAGCTTTGCGCGCGCGGCGCAGGCGATGGATATGTCGAATACCGTGGTCACGCGCAATATCGCCGACCTGGAAGCCCATCTCGGCACGCGCTTGCTCAACCGCACCACGCGCAAGCTCTCGCTCACCGAAACGGGCAAGCAATACCTGGAGCGCGTGCGCCAGATCCTGGCCGATATCGACGATGCCGACGCCATCGCGTCCTCGTCCTCGCGCAAGGCGAGCGGCACGCTGCGCATGTATTGCCATCCCGGCTTCGGCCAGTACCAGCTGTCCAGGCTGCTGCCGCTGTACGCGGCCACCGTGCCCGACGTGGTGCTCGACGTCACCATGGCCGACCACGCGGTCGATATCGTCGAGGAAGGTTTCGATGTCGGCATTTTCATGGGCTTGCAAAAATTCGACGCCAGCCTGATCGCGCGCCGCCTGGCCACCTCCAACGTGGTGCTGTGCGCCTCGCCCGAGTACATTGCGCGGCGCGGCGAACCGCTCACGCCGGTCGACGTGTCGTCTCACGACTGCCTCAATTTCGCCTTCGAGCAGTTGCGCCACAGCTGGCCGGTGACGTGGGAGAACAAGCGGGTCGATGTGCCGATCACCGCGCGCGTGATATCGAACAATATCTCGGTGCTGCGCCAGGCGGCTATCGCCGGCATGGGCATCATGGTGCGCTCTTCGCTGACCCTGGAAGACGACCTGAGCAGTGGGCGGCTGGTGCAGCTGCTCAAGGGCCACCACCTGGGGCGCCTGGAAGTCTCGCTGGTCTATCCGAGCCGGCGTTTGCTGTCCTACAAGGTGCGCAGTTTCGTCGATTTCATGACGGCCCAGTTTCCGCGTCCGGAAAGCGATCCGTGGCTGGCGCATGTCTGAGGCGTTTCTTTCTCGCCACACTCGCTGACATTTTGTTCATGTCACGCCGATGTCATGTGCTATATTTCTAGTCGGAATTTAGTGATTCCAGAGTGGCATGAGCGATATGCTTTCTGGCAAATTTTACAAAAGCAAGAAGTTTTACGGGCACTAGCGGCCCAACTCGAAAGCCCGCCTCCGTGCGGGCTTTTTTTCGTCCGCAAAATCGACCTTGGGTAGCGAAATCGCGCCGGGCGGTGTCATAATGTGGCGATGTGAGATAACAGAGGTTATTCGCTCCGCTCACGGATCAAGAGGAGGAATAATGATTCGCTATATTGGCACACGACAGAATGACGATGGTGCCGTCGTATATGTGTTTATTATCAACGGTTTGCAGAAAGAAATCCGCGAGCACGCGCTCAAGCAGTATCCCGGCTGTTACGAGATGCTGCCGGCCTCGGCCAAGCAGAAAATCGCTGCGAACCGCAATTGGCTGTCCAAGCTATAAATCGTTATCAGGAGCCCCCAATGAGTAAAGCGCAAGACAACAAAAAAGAAACGAAAAAAGAGCCCGCCAAGACCTTGAAAGAGAAAAAGGAAGCCAAGAAGGTCAAGAAGGAAGAGCGCGCGCGTCAGTAAGCACGCTCTCCACCGGAGGTCGGATGCGCCTGGCGATCGGATCGAAACAGCTTTCACCTGGTGCAGCGCGCTCGCGTGCACTGCCCGGGCGAAGCTGCGCCATGGCACTGCTCGCGCTGGCCGCCGCCGTCCCCCTGGCCGCGCCGGCCGCACCGTCGACTTTCGGCCCCGTGATCGGCAGCGCCATCCTGTGCCGCAGCCAGCTCGACAATGCTTACTTCCACGATTACCTGGTGAACGCCTTCGGACCGTCCTACAAGCACGAGGGCGGCGCCTACTGGTTCAAGGCCGAGGGCACCCTGTGGGGCGCGCCGGTGACCGACATCATGATCAGCGACGATACCAGCGAGCTGGTGTTCGTGGCCGCCGTGGCCGATACCACGCCCGACAAGCTCGAAGAGTCGATCCGCAACGCCGTGGGCGTGCGCCACCTGTCGGTGGACAACTCGCGCTATCCGGTGCGCGCGTCCAATCCCGGCAGTAAGATCGTCTACTTCAAGACCAGGTCCAAGATTTACTGCGCCAAATACAAGCCGCTGCCCGTCGGCCGCTAGCGCGGGTGATGCACTTCCAGGGAATCCATGTACAAGCAATTCTTCAGCCTGAAGCAATCACCGTTTTCCATCGCCCCCGATCCGCGCTACCTGTTCATGAGCGAACGCCACCGCGAGGCGCTGGCGCACCTGCTGTATGGCGTGGGCAGCGGCGGCGGCTTCGTGCTGCTGACCGGCGAAATCGGCGCAGGCAAGACCACCGTGTGCCGCTGCTTCATCGAGCAGATTCCCCCCGACTGCCGCCTGGCCTACATCTTCAATCCCAAGCTGACGGTCGAGGAATTACTGCTCTCGATCTGCGACGAATTGCGCATCGACCTGCCGCCGGCACCGGCCGGCGCGGTCAGCGTCAAGAGCTATGTGGACGCCATCAACCGCTACCTGCTGGCCAGTCACGCGCAGGGCAAGAACAATGTGCTGATCATCGACGAGGCCCAGAACCTGTCGGCCGACGTGCTTGAGCAGCTGCGCCTGCTGACCAACCTGGAAACCAGCGAGCGCAAGCTGCTGCAGATTATCCTGATCGGCCAGCCGGAGCTGCGCGCGATCCTGGCCCGGCCCGAGCTCGAACAGCTGGCCCAGCGCGTGATCGCGCGCTATCACCTCGGTTCGCTCACCGAAGCCGAAACCGCCAGCTACGTCGCGCACCGGCTGGCGGTGGCCGGGGGCGGGGCGTCGCGGCCATTCCCGCGCTCGCTGATGGGCCAGGTGTTCCAGTTGTCGCAGGGGGTGCCGCGCCGCATCAACCTGCTGTGCGACCGCGCGCTGCTGGGGGCGTATGTCGAAAACAGCCGCGAAGTGACGCGCCAGATCCTGCGCCGCGCCGGCAGCGAAGTGTTCTCCGGCGGCGCCAGGGCGCCCGCGTCCCGCATGCCCTGGCAGTATGTGGCGGCCGGCGTGCTGGGCACCGCTGCGATCGGCGCGGCGGCGGCGTGGCAACTGCGTCCAGCCGCCGAACTGGTGGCGGCGCAGGCTGCGCCAGCGCCGCTCACGGCCGTTGCGCTTGCCGCTGTTGCGCCGCCGGTGGCGCCGGTGCCGCGTGCGCCGGTCGCGCCGCTCACGCACGCCAGCGAAGCAGCTGCGCTGCACGCCTTGTCGGCGCTCTGGGGCGTGGTGCTGCCCGCCGGCGCGAGCTGCGACGATGCGTTGAAACTGAATCTGCGCTGCCATCAGGGCAAGGGTGGGCTGTACGAACTGCGCCTGCTCGACCGTCCGGCCGTGCTGACCTTGCGCGATGGGCCGGTGGTGAGCTACGCGCTGCTGACCGGCATGGACGAGAGCACGGTGCGCCTGAACGTGGACGGCAGGGAGCAGACGCTCGACCTTGGCGCGCTCGCCACCCGTTCGGACGGCAGCTTCGTGACCTTCTGGACCATGCCGCGCTATTTCCGCGACCAGGTCAGCGCGGGCGAGCAGGGCGCCGATGTCGACTGGATCGCGTCGCGCCTGGCCAAGATCAACGGGCTGGTCCCGCCGCCGGCGGACCGTCCGCTGGGCGCGCCCACCCTGGAACTGCTGCGCGCCTTCCAGACCCGTCAACACCTCAAGGCGGACGGCGTGGCCGGTCCGCGCACCTACATGCGCCTGAACCAGCTGACCGGCGTGGCCGAACCGCGCCTGCTGGCGGCTGGCGCAACGGGGAAACCATAAGATGTCCTACATTCTCGAAGCACTCAAAAAGGCGCAGGCCGAACGCCAGCTCGGCAACGCCCCGACCATCCACGCCACGCCGATCCATGCCGCCGAGCCGGAGCGGGCCGGCGCCGGCGGCAAACCGGTCGTGATCGCGCTGGCGCTGCTGGCCTTGGGCGCCACGGGCGCTGCCGTGTATGCCTGGAAGCAGACGGCAACGCCGCCGGCGCCGGTGGTGCAGGCGGCCGCGCCGGCTACCGCGCCGGCTACCGCGCCGGCTACTCCGCTGGCCATGCCTGCGCCCGCACCGGTTCCCGTGCCGGCCCCGCCGCCGGCGCCAGTGGTGGAAGTCGCGCCACCGCCCAAGGCCGAGCCGGTCAGGGTGGCCGAGGTCAAGCCCGAGCCGGTCAAGAAGGAAGCACCGCTCAGGAAGGAAGAGCCGGTCAAGAAAGAGGCGCCGCTCAAGAAAGACGAGCCAGCCAGGACCGACACGGTCAAGGCCGAAAAGCCTGTTCCCTCTCCCGAAGAGAATCTGCGCACCCTGCGCGAGCTGCCAGATGCGCTGCAGCACGAGATTCCGCCGATCGCGGTCGGCGGCTATATCTATTCCAGGAATCCGGCCGACCGTCTCTTGCTCATCGATAAAGTCTTGCGCCGCGAAGGCGATGAAGTGGCACCCGGCCTGATCCTGGAAAAATTGCTGCCCAAGTCTGCCGTGATGAGCTACAAGGGCCAGCGCTACCGCCATCCATACTGATGCGGTCGACCTTTGTATAATTGCAGTCTCACTTCTCGGCGGAAAGGCCGCGCATGCACAACTTACTCGGTGTGATCGGCTGGTCCGGCAGCGGCAAGACGACCTTGCTGGAAACGCTAGTCGGCCAGCTGGCCGCCGACGGCCTGCGCATCAATGTCGTCAAGCACAGCCATCACGATGTGATGCTCGAACCGCCCCACAAGGACAGCGCGCGCCTGCGCACGGCCGGGGCGGCGCAGGTGATGATCGCTTCGCCCTTCCGCGTGGCCATCATTCGCGAACTGCGCGGCGCGCCGGAACCGACCCTGGCCGAGCAGTTGGCACGGCTGGACCCGGCCGACCTGACCCTGGTCGAAGGCTACAAATGGGAAGCCATCCCCAAGCTGGAGGTGCAGCGCCCGTCGCTGGGACATCCGCCGCTGTATCCGAACGATCCGCATATTGTCGCCGTGGCATCGGATGCGCCGCCGCCGGATGACCTTCCCGATAACGTGGCCTGGCTCGACCTGAACGCCCCGGCGACCGTGCTGGCATGGCTCAAGGCCAGAATTAATTCGGCGCCAGCCTAAAGTTCGGGCAAACGGCGTCGTTACCATCGGTGATAGCCAATTAAACGGGAGAACTCTCATGGACGTTTCATCAATTGCATCACTGGCCACCAGCATGGCCGAAACCGGCGTCAAGCAGGAAGTCGGCTATGCCATGTTGAAGAAAGCGCAACAGATGGATGGCCAGGTTGCTGCCCAGCTGATCAACGCGCTGCCGCAGCCGCAGCGCCTGCCGGCCAATCTCGGCAATACGATCAATACGACTGCCTGAACCGGCGCCCAGCCGCGTCCGCGCCGCCCGGTGTCCTCCCGTCGACGGAGGAACCGGGCTTTTTTGCGTTAAAATTCGCGCTGGCACGGAGAAGTTGTAAGGAACTGAAAGCCACGCCGGACAATCGCGTGGCTGGCTTTACAATCGCCTTCAAGCTGGCAGTTCCTGCTTCACTTCAAACACTCTCAAGGAGATTTACGATGAACAAACGTCAAGCCCTGATCGCCGCCGCCCTCGCTGGCGTGTGCGCAGTTTCCTCCGGCATGGCCGCCGCGCATGATGCGCCCATGTCCAAGGGCGATAAATCCGACAAGGAGAAGTGCTACGGCATCGCCAAGGCCGGCCAGAACGATTGCGCCAGCGCGACCGGTTCGCACGGCTGCGCCGGCGCATCGACCGTCGACAAGGCGCCGGAAGAGTGGAAATGGGTCGCCAAGGGCACTTGCGAAAAAGCCGGTGGCAAACTGTCCGGCAAGTAAGTTGAAGTAAGTCCAGGCAAGTCATGACGGGCGGGGCCATACCGGTCGATGCTGTTGCCGGTCCCGCTTCGCCGGGCGCCGGCGTCGGCTTGCGCGCGCCCCATTACCGCCAGTTTCTCGAACAGCGGCCCGCCATCGGCTGGCTCGAAGTGCACACCGAAAATTTCCTCGACCGCGCCGGCTGGGACTGGCATGTGCTGCAAGAACTGCGCCGCGATTATCCCATCAGCCTGCACGGCGTCGGCCTCGGCCTGGGCTCGGCGCGCGGGTTTTCGACTTCCCATCTGGATCGTGTCTGCGCGCTGGTCGAGCGGGTCGAGCCCATGCTCGTGTCCGAACACCTGTGCTGGGGCGCCGTCGCCGACCGCCAGCTGAACGATTTATTGCCGATGCCGCTCAGCCAGGCCGCGCTCGATCTGCTGTGCGCGCGGGTGGAGCAAGTGCAAGACCGGCTGCATCGCCGCATTTTGCTGGAAAATGTCTCCACTTACGTGCGTTTTAACGACGATACGATGAGCGAAGCCGAGTTCATGGCCGAGCTGGCCAGCCGCACCGGCTGCGCCTTGCTGCTCGATGTGAACAATCTCTACGTCAACCAGTGCAACCACGGCGAAGACGCGCTGGCGGCGATCGCGGCCATTGCGCCCGGCAGCGTCGGCGAAATCCACCTGGCCGGCCATCTGGTCACGCCGCAGGCGGTGGTCGATCACCATGGCGACGTGGTGGCCGCGCCGGTCTGGGCCCTGTACCAAGCGGCGCTGGCGCGCTTTGGCCGCCTGCCGACCCTGATCGAATGGGATACCGACGTGCCCGCGCTCGAGGTGCTGCTGGGCGAAGCGCGCAAGGCCCAGCTGATCGCCGGCGCTTACCCGGCGATCAGCGTCGCCAACCCCTGGCGCGGCCGCCACCGCCTAGCGCAGGCTGCGGGCACCCTGGCCGATACCCAGCAATGTTTCGCGCAAGCCCTGTTCGACTACGACAGCGAAGCCGCTGCGCTGGCGCGGTTCAAGGGCGGCGCCAACGCCGACCGTTTCGGCCTGTACCGGGGCAACCTCGGCGTGACCTGGAACAAAGCCCTGTCGGCCGCCTGCCCGGTGCTGCGCCAGCTGGTCGGCGAAGAATTTTTCGGCGCGCTGGCACGGGCCTACGGCATGGCACATCCCTCGCTCGACGCCGACCTGAACCGTTTCGGCGGCAGTTTTGCCCGCTTCCTCGATGGGTTTCCCCACATCGCCGATTATCCTTACCTTCCAGACATGGCGCGCCTGGAATGGGCCGTGCACCGCGCCCATTACGCGCCTGACGCCGACCCCATCGGCGCCGACGCGCTGGCCGCCCTCGCGCCCGACGCGTTCGAGAACGCGCGCTACGCCCTGCATCCGGCCTGCAGCCTGATCGCATCGAGCTGGGCCGTGGTGCCCCTGTGGCAAGCGCACCAGCCGGACAGCGGCGTCGCTTTCCCGGCGGCCATGGATTGCCCCAGCGCAGCACTGGTCGCCCGCCCGCGCTGGAAGGCCGAACTGGTCGCGCTCAGCCCCGCGCACGCAGGCGCGCTCGCCGCGCTGGCCGGGGGATATACAATGGGCGAGGCGCTCGATGCCGCATTCGCCCTCGATGAGCAATTCGACATCGGGGCGCATCTGGCGCAGTGGATCGCGCTGGGCATCCTGCTGGCGCCGGCGGGGCAGGACTGACCGGTTCCTCCCGCCGCGGACTGCCTGTCTTCCTGTGCGGAATCACGCAATTTTTCCCGGGTCTGGCCCTGGTGCAAAAGGCTTGCGTTTTACTCAAGCTATAATCATCTTTTAAATCGATTTCATTCATGTTAATGAGCGCTGATCAAGTTATCGCCGAGTACCAGAGCAATGGCAATGCTGTCTCCCCCGCAATCGCAAGCGCGCTGCTCGCGCCGGAACTGAGGCGGGCGATCTACAAGCAACTGGTCGGCGCGACCCTGGCGCCGTACCGCGCGCTGCTGATCCAGTTGCTCGACGAAGAAATCAACTTGCGCACGGCCCTCTGGGACCACATCGTGCAAGACGAGATGGATTACTACGAAGGCATCTACCAGTGCGCCTTCCTGCTGTACCGCGCCGGCGACGTGGCCGACACCTTGCTGCTGTGGAAAGCCAAGCACATCAACATGGACGTCGGGACCTCGCTGGGGGCCGAGTATTTCGTCGGCGCCGGCCTGGACGCCACCATGGCTTACCTGTCGGCCTCGCCCATGCCCGAAGCGGCCGAGATCGCCGACTACCTCCAGCAATGGTTCGAGAAGCCAGGCGCGATTACCTGGCAGGAAGCCTGGGAGCAGGAGCGCGGCTCCGCCATCGCCAACGCCTGAGCCGGCCATGCTCGACCTCCCCGCACGGCCAACTTTTCTTGACGTCAATGACCGCGCGCTCAGCGCCGCCGACATTGCTTTATTGCTCACCAAGCCTTCGATCCGCGGCCTGACCTTTACCGGCTGCGACATTGGCGACGACGCCGTGCGCGCCCTGTGCGCGCTGCCGAAGCTGGAACGCCTGTGGCTCGACGGCAGCGCCATCACCGACGCCGTGCTGCCCGATATCGCCCGGGTTCCCGCCCTGAACTGGCTGGTGCTGGACAACACCGGCATCGGCGGCACTGGCCTGGCGGCCTTGTCCGGCCATGCCAGGCTGCGCCATCTGTCCCTGCGCAATACCCCGGTCGACGATGCCTGCGTGCGGCATATCGTCGGCATCGCCTCCTTGTCGTATCTGGATGTGAAGGGCAGCGCAATGACGCGCGCCGGCTTGCTGGCGCTGGCGGCCCACCCGACCCTCAAATTATGTGCGGACGACACCCGGCCCGACGGGCTGGACCAGGAGTTCGTGCGCGAACAGCGGCGCCTGGCCAGCCGCACGCCGCCCGGCTTTGTCGCCGGCGCGGGCGAGGAGGCGGCGGCGCTGGGCGTGCTGCATGGCTTCTGGGATGCCATCAGCGCCTGGGAAACCGAACTCGCGCTCGACAGCCAGAAAACCCCGCACCTGAACGACTGGCGCCAGCCGGCCTGCGCCGCGATTTTTCATCAGTTCTGCACGCCCAAGGACCGCAAATTCGGGCGTCCGAACGCGCTCAGCTTCAGCACGCCGCCCGAATACCGCCAACACGCCATCATCGCGGTGGAATGGCTGTCGGCGCGCAAGCTATGCGTGTACACAAGCAATCGCGCACACGCGCAGTGCCGCTTCCTGCTGGTGAAAAAAGGCAGCACCTGGCTGCTCGATCACGTGCAGAACCTGTTCGATGGATGGACCACGGGGTATTTGTAGCAGCCCGAAGAATAGCGCGGGCGGGGACGAAAACAGCGGCGGCCGGGGAAGACGCCGCTGGCTTGGTTTCATCAATGAAACGCACGCATGATGCGCGCTTCGCCGGACAGATCGGCATTTTCCGCATTGGCGGTCCTGGTCGCTTCGATCATGCGTCCGAGTTGCTCGTCCTCGAAGCGGGTGAGTTCTTCGGTGGCCGCGTTCAGCGCCAGCGCCAGCTTGGCGCGGGCACTGCGGTATAACACGCTGGTGTACTGGTCCGTGTTCTTCAGCAATTCTTCCGCATTTTCGATCACGAGCCGCAGGTCGCCGATCAATCGTTCCTGGGTTTGCTGGTTTTCTTCAGGGTTATCCATGGTGGCCACCTTGAATCGGTTAATCACGTCTTAGAATATATACAAAGCATGCAATTTCGTGTTTGTCGCCGCGCAAGAACACCCGCGCCGCCGCCGTCTTCACTCAGCATATTTCTAATATTGCCCGATTACAAGGTGTTTATACTGCGCTGACGCAATCAGGCGCCATCTGTCCCGGAGCTGCGCACACTGATGCGCACGTCGCCGATGCCGACCACCTGGCCATCGCGGATCTTGGCGGTCTTGCGCAATTCCTTTTTGCCATCGACCGATACCACGCCCGTGGCCACCAGGTTCTTGCCCGCGCCGCCGCTGTCGCACAGGCCCGACAGTTTCAATAACTGGTTCAGTTCGACGAACTCGCCTGTGAGGTCAAAAGTGACTTTCTGCATTTACCGCTCGTCCTAAAATAGATGTAAGAACCGCAGTGTGGCGGCATCGGCGCGGCGCGTCAACGTTGCCCGCGCCTCGCATCGGGCGTCGCATAGCGCGCCGCATAGCGCGCCGCATAGCGCCGCTGCCGCACTGCGCCTTGGCGTGGCCTTACAGGCCTGGCCGGGTCATGTCGAGCGGCACGATCCACTCCTCGAACTGTTGTTCCGTCACAAATCCGAGCGCCAGCGCCGCCTGCTTGAGGGTAGTGCCCTCGTGCTGCGCCTTCTTGGCGATCTGGGCCGCGCTGTCGTAGCCGATATGCGGCGCCAGGGCGGTCACCAGCATCAGCGAGCGCTCCATCAGTTCGCCGATGCGTTCGCGGTTTGGCTCGATGCCGTGCGCGCAATGATCGTTAAACGAGCGCATGCCGTCGGCCAGCAGGCGCGCGCTTTGCAAGAAGTTATGCGCGATCATCGGCTTGAACACGTTCAGCTCGAAGTTGCCCGACGCGCCGCCCATGGTAATGGCGACATCGTTGCCGAACACCTGGCAGCACAGCATGGTCAGCGCTTCGCACTGGGTCGGGTTGACCTTGCCCGGCATGATCGAGCTGCCGGGCTCGTTTTCGGGAATGCTGATCTCGCCGAGGCCCGAGCGCGGGCCGGACGCCATCCAGCGCACATCGTTGGCGATCTTCATCAAGGCCGTGGCCAGGGTTTTCAGGGCGCCATGGGAGCCGACCAGCGCATCGTGCCCGGCCAGGGCCGCGAACTTGTTGGGCGCGGTCTTGAAGCCGAGGGCCGTGCGCGAACCGATTTCGGCCGCGATGCGGGCCGCAAAATCGGGGTGCGCGTTCAGGCCGGTGCCGACCGCCGTGCCGCCGGCCGCCAGGTGCAGCAGGCCGGGCAGGGTGGACTTGATCGCATGCTCGGAGTATTCCAGCTGGGCCACATAGCCCGAGAATTCCTGCCCGAGCGTCAGCGGAGTCGCGTCCTGCAAGTGGGTGCGGCCGATCTTGACGATGTCGGCGAACTCGCGCGACTTGATTTCCAGCGTGCCGCGCAGGCGCGCCAGGGCCGGCAGCAGCGACTGCACCACGGCCTGGGCCGCCGCCACGTGCATGGCGGTCGGAAAAATATCGTTGGACGACTGGCCCAGGTTGACATGGTCGTTCGGATGCAGCAGACGGCCTTCGCCGCGCGCGCCGCCGATCAGCTCGGAAGCGCGGTTGGCCAGCACCTCGTTCATGTTCATATTGCTTTGCGTGCCTGAGCCGGTCTGCCACACGACCAGCGGGAATTCCTCCGGATGTTGGCCGTCGAGCACCTCGTCGGCGGCCTTGACGATGGCTTCGGCCTTGTCGTTCGGCAACAGTCCGAGCGAGCGGTTGACGGCGGCGGCGGCGCGCTTGACCTGGGCCAGCGCGGCCACCAGCTCGGGCGCCATGCGCTCGCTCGAAATGGCGAAGTGCTCCAGCGAGCGTTGCGTCTGCGCGCCCCACAAGCGTCCGGCCGGGACCGCGATCGGGCCAAAACTGTCCTTTTCGATTCTTGTTTCCATATTGCTTCCTGTTTATTTGGGAATGCGGTTAAAGAGTTTATCTCTGCGTACGTTAATTACGGCAGGGCTACAGATTTCTCCGCTCCTCCGTCATTAGCTGGACAACATTACCATATATGCACCATTCCCGAATCGCCCGGCTGGTCCGGTCCGGCATTACCCTGATGCTCTGCCTGCTTCTCGGCCCGATACTGGCCGGCGCCCACGCGGCCGAACTGGGCGAGGCCCAGGTGCGCTCCTACATCGGCCAGCCGCTGGTGGCCGATGTGGAACTGACCTCGCTGGCCGAGCCCGGGACCAGCGTGCAGGTACGGCTGGCCGATCCCGATGTGTGGCGCGGCGCCAATGTGCGCATGCATCCGGTGCTGTCGAACCTGACCCTGTCGGTGATGCGGCGCGACGGCCGCCAGTTTTTGCACATCACCTCGGTCAAGCCGGTCGAGGGCGATTATGTGCACCTGTTTCTCACGCTCGGCGAAGGCGGCAAGCGCGAAGTGCGCGCCGTGACCTTGTGGCTGAGCCACGATCCGCAGCCCGCGCCACCACCGCCGCCGCCGGTTGCGCTGCCGGTTCCGGTCCCGGTTCCGGTCCCGGTCCCGGCAGCGCCGCCGGTCTCTCCCGTGCGTGCCGAGCCCGCCAGGGTTGCCGCGCCAGCGCCAGCGCCGCGTCCGGTGCGGGTCTTGCAACTGCCGTCGGCCACCCCGGCATCGTGTCCCCAAATCAGTGAGGATCAGCTCAAGACTTGCGCCGACCTCGACCGCAAGAATGGCGTGCTGTCCGCCCGGATTGTGGAGCTCGAAGAAAAGGTCAAACTGCTGCAACGCGCCATCGAGGGCACGGGTGGCGCGGCCAGCCATGCGGCCGCTTCCGCCGGGCATGAAGCCGCCTCTGGCGGGCATGACGCCGCTGCCGCCAGCCATGCGGCAGCGTCGGCCAGCCATGCGGCCGAGCCGGCGGTGCCGCCGCCGATCCTCTCGCGCGCGGCCCTCGCCAAAAAGAACGCCGCCGCCAAGAAAGGGGAGGGCTTTCCCTGGATGCTGATCGGGGGCGCCGTCGGGGCGACGCTGATGACCGCCCTGGCGGCCTGGTTCCTGCTTCGCCGCCGCAAGCGCAAGGCCGCGCTTGCCGCCGAGACCGCAGCACCCGCCGCACCCGCCGACGCGCCCGCAGCGGCCAAAACAGGCATGTTGGCGAGGCTCGCCGCCCGCTTCAAACGCACGCCGAAAGCGCCCGCGCCGGTGGTGCACGTGGAGCCCGACCCCAGCTGATTTCCTTGCAAATACAAAAATGTTGAAAAAAAGACTCGCACGCACGCAAAGTGGTCTACACAACTTGAAAAACTGCGCTATACTTGTTTCCGTAGTCCTGCGGGACTGCACAAACGGGCCCAGGATCTGGCGCAGCCACCAACGATAGTGTGGCGCGGCAAGCAGATGATCGTTGAAGAAACGCCTGTCCCCGGAAGCGGTCCGCCAGCCAACAATGCGCTTGCGGACGCCGGATGCAACCGGCAAGAGGCGACACCAGGAGATACCTGGTGATCGCTCTCCAGAATTCTTTCCTCCCCCAGCGATCATTTTGCCTTCAAGCTATACTCTACGGTGACCCCAATCACCGAAGGCAAGCACATGACGACGGCAGCAAACCAAGCACAAGCGCAGTACGACCTCTTCCTGCAACGCGGACTCAAGCTCGACATGTCCCGCGGCAAACCCTCTCCCGAACAACTTGACCTGTGCAACGACCTGCTCGACGCCATGCCCGGCTTTAGCGCGGCCGATGGCACCGACGCCCGCAATTACGGTCTGGGCGTGGGCCTGCCCGAAGCGCGCGCGCTGTTCGGCAGCCTGCTCGACGTCCCAGGCGCCCAGGTCGTGGTCGACAGCAGCGCCAGCCTGTCGCTGATGCACGATGTGATCGTGTATGCGCTGTTGAACGGCGTGCCGGGCGGCCAGCCGTGGGTCGGCCAGCAGCCGGTGTTCCTGTGCCCGGTACCGGGCTACGACCGCCATTTTTCGATTTGCGAAGCGCGCGGCATCAAGATGATCAACGTGCCGTTGAACGACGATGGCCCGGATATGGATGTAGTCGAGCGCCTGGTTGCGAATGACGCCAGCATCAAGGGCATGTGGTGCGTGCCGAAGTACAGCAATCCGTCCGGCACGGTGTATTCGGACGAGGTGGTGCGCCGCCTCGCCGCCATGCAAACCGCCGCGCCGGACTTCCGCGTGATGTGGGACGACGCCTATCGCTTCCATCATCTGACCGGTGACAAGGTGCGCGTCGCCGAGATCATTGGCGAATGCGCCAGGGCCGGCAATCCGGACCGGGCGATCATGTTCGCATCGACCTCGAAGGTAAGCTGGGCCGGGTCGGGCATTGCCGCGCTGGCGTCGTCGCCGGCCAATATCGCCTGGTGGACCAGGCATGCGGGCATCCGCAGCATCGGCCCGGACAAGATCAACCAGCTGCGCCACGTGCGCCTGTTGAAAGACACAGCGACCGTCGAGGCGCTGATGACGCGCCACGCGGCGCTGCTCAAGCCCAAGTTCGACGCCGTGCTGGCGCAGTTCGGCGCGCATTTGGGCGATGTGGCGGGCGTCTCGTGGACGGTGCCGAAGGGCGGCTACTTCATCGACCTGGTGACGCCGCCGGGCGCGGCGAAGAAGACGATTGCGCTGGCCAGGCAGGCCGGGATCACGCTCACGCCGGCCGGCGCCGCGTATCCGTACGGGGTCGACCCCGACGACAGCCATATCCGCATCGCCCCGAGTTTTCCATCGCTGCCCGAGATTACCCAGGCGGCGGAGGGGATTGCACTGGCCTTGAAACTGGCCGTGGCCGCTTGACCGGCGCCACGCCAGCAAAAAAGCGCCCTCGGGCGCTTTCATTCACATCCTGTAAGCAGTTCAGTGCGTTGCGCACATCACATCGGATAACTGCCACGGTTCGGTAATCTCGCGCACTGCGCGGTCGTTGGCCATGATCTGCTTGAGCAAGTCGATCTTGCGCATCCTTGGCGCCCCATCGAGTGCCGGCACGCCGGTCTTGACCGCCGCCGCCTGCTGCTTGCACTGCATTTCCAGGTTGGTCAGGCCGTTCCAGTCGCCTGCTTTTGCCGCAACCGCCATCTTGCCAGTCAGGCCAGCAATATTTTCGTACATCGAGAGAACTTCGTTGGAGGTCATGCGCTCACCTGGCCAAAAAATTTATAAAGATTACCGCGTGTCCTTCCATAACGTCGGGATTGCGCGGAACTTTAGGGTTTTTTCAAAAAATCCGGAAATATTTTTAGCCCGGCTCACTGATGACTAATTGATAAGCTCTTCCAGCCCCCCACTGAGCTCCCCGAGCGGTGGAATCCCCATGAACAAGGCATCCGGCGCCACCCCCAGCCCGGTCGCCAGCGCCGGCGTAAAGCACGCCGCCAGTTCCTCGTCGTTCGGCTGGCGCTCCTCGTAGCGCGCGCGCAGCACGGCCAGGTGAATCACGGCGGCCATCCGGTACGACGGCGACTCCGGCGTCGGCTCGGCAAAATGGCGCAGGGTCTGGTGAAACAGGTCCGGGAACTTCCAGCGCAGCGCCAGTTCCGCCCCCACCACGCCGAAGTCGTAGCCGAACAGATCCCGCTCGGCCGCGATCCGGCCGTTCTCGTACGGCCCCACCGTCTGATCGAGTTCGCGCGCCTGCTGCGCCACGCCCGCGTGCATCACCAGCTGCCCGATCCCGTGCATCATCCCGATCGTAAACGCCAGGTCGGTATTGGCGCCGATCTGCTTGGCGATCCACTTGGCCGCCACCGCCGTGTGCAGGCTGTAGCGCCAGAAGCGCTTCAGGTCCAGCCCCGGCACCGTCTTGAAACTGCCCACCAGGCCCGAGCTGATCACCAAGGTGCGCACCGTCACGAAGCCCAGCATGCGCACCGCGTCGCCCACATTGCCGATCCGGCGCGACACATGATAGTAGGCCGAATTGGCCAGCCGCAGCAGCTTGGCGCTCAGGACCGGGTCGAGCGAGAGCTTGCGCGCGATTTCTTCGACCGCCACATCGGGGTCGTCGAAACTGCTGATCAGCTCCGCCACCACTTTCGGCGCGGAGGGCAGGGCGTTCGGATTTTGCAGCAGGGCTTCAAGGGTCATCGTGTCTCCTGGTTGTGGCGGGCGCGGGGCAGGGTGACTATATAGAAAACCCCCGCACGGCGCCACTGGTGCGCCACGGCGCGGGTTTTCCGCACTCTGGCGGCGTATTGTGCGGTTTGTCGCATTTGACGAGCATTTCGCCCGGCGCTCGATTAGAGTGCAGGCTGGGAAAAATGCGCCGGCCCCGGCGCCGCCATGAAAAGAGAACCGACATGACATTATTGAAAGCCCGGCGCCTCGCCGCCGCCATCGCGCTGGCCTGTAGCGCCTTCGCCGCCAACGCCGAAGCGCCGTACGCCTTCGCCACCACGCCGGGCAAGCTGCCCAAGGATATCGTACCGGTGCAATACGCCGCCCACCTGATTCCCGACCTGGCCGCCAACACCTTCCTCGGCTCCCAGACGGTCGAAATCGAAGTCCTCAACACCACCTCGCGCATCATGCTCAACGCCGTCGATATCGAGATCGACGCGGCCAGCCTGTCCGGGAAAAACATCGGCGCCATCAAACTGGCGCCGGTCATCGACAAGGATCAGGAAACGCTCAGCTTCGCGCTGGCGCAGCCGCTGGCGCCGGGGCGCTACAACCTCGCGCTCAAGTTCCATGGCCTGATCAACCGCGAAGCGCGCGGCATGTTCCACATGAAGTACAAGGCCGGCAGCGCCGCCCGCACCATGATCGCCACCAACATGGAGCCGAGCGACACGCGCCGCCTGCTGCCGACCTGGGACGAACCGGCCTTCCGCGCCGCCTTCAAGCTCACCGTCGACCTGCCATCCAACTTCAAGGCGTACTCCAACACCCCGCTCGAACGCCAGGAAAAGCTCGACGGCGGCCTGCAGCGCTTCCACTTCGGCGTCACGCCCAAGATGCCGAGCTACCTGTTCGTGCTGGTCGCGGGCCAGCTGGAACGGGTCAGCGCCAAACAGGATGGGGTCGACATCGGCGTCGTCACCACCGAAGGCAAACTGCCCTCGGCCGCCTATGCGCTGGCCGCCACCAAGGACCTGCTGCGCTACTACAACAACTACTTCGGCGTGCCCTATCCGCTGCCGAAACTCGACCAGATTGCGATCCCCGGCGGCTTTAACGGCGCCATGGAAAACTGGGGCGGCATCGTCTACAACGAATCGACCCTGCTGGTCGACCCGCAAAAAAGTCCCGACAGCGTGCGCCAGACTTCCTTCAGCATCAACGCCCATGAAGTGGCGCACCAGTGGTTCGGCAACCTGGTGACCATGGGCTGGTGGGACAACCTGTGGCTCAACGAAGGTTTCGCCTCGTGGATGGCGACCAAGTCCACCGACCATTTCCATCCCGAGTGGCGGGTGCAGCTGGCCGCCCTGGCCGACCGCGAAAGCGTCATGAACCTCGACGCCCGCAAAACCACGCACCCGATCCAGACCCCGGTGCTGACCGAAGCACAGGCCGCCGACGCCTTCGACGCCATCACCTACGGCAAGGGCCAGGCCTTCCTGCGCATGCTCGAAGCCTACCTGGGCGAAGATCCCTTCCGCAAGGGTATCCGCGCCTACATGGCCAAGCACCAGTATGGCAACACCACCACCGCCGACCTCTGGGCCGCGCTCGAAAAAGCCTCCGGCAAGCCGGTCGAAAAGCTGGCCTCCGACTGGACCACCCAGCCCGGCTTCCCGCTGCTGAAAGTCGAACAAAGCTGCGTCGACGGCAAGCGCATCGTCACTTTGTCGCAGGAGCAGTTCCGCCTCGACGAACCGGCCGTCGAAAAACGCCTCTGGAACGTGCCGGTGCAAGTCGGTACCGTGGGCGGCAAGGCCAGCTACGCCCTGTTCGCCGGCGCCAGCACCACCATCACGCAGCCCTCGTGCGAGGGCGCGCTGGTGCTCGACCCGGCCAGCGTCGGCTACTTCCGCGTCCAGTACGACCAGGCCGGCTTCGACGCGCTGGCCGGGCAGGCCGCCAAACTGCCCGACACCACCCGCCTCAAGCTGCTGGGCGACACCTGGAGCCTGGTCCAGGCCGACCGCCTGCAGCTGGCCAGCTACGTCAAGCTGGTCTCGGCCTACGCGGACGAACCGCGCCTGGCGGTGTGGAACGCCATGCTCGACAACCTCGCCACGCTCGACATCCTGGCCGAAGGCGAACCGGAACGCGCGCTGGTGCGGCGCTACATCACCGGCCTGGCCGCACCCAAGTTCGCGCGCCTCGGCTGGGACGACAAGGCGGGCGAGTCGACCGAAGAGCGCCAGTTGCGCGCCTTGCTGGCCGGCGCGCTGGCCAGGATCGGCGACCCGGCCGTGATCGCCGAAGGGCGTGCGCGTTTTGCACGCTTCCTGAAGGACCCGGCCAGCGTGCCGCCGTCGATGATCGACTTCGTCATGCGCGCGGCCGGCCGCCACGGTGACGGCGCCACCTACGACGCGCTGGCCAGCCGCGTGGCGCAAGCCCAGACCGACGAAGAACGCAACCGCTACGCCCGTTCCATGACGCTGGCGCGCGACCCGGTCCTGGCGCGGCGCACGCTGGCGATGGCGCTCTCGCCCGAACTGCCGGCGCAGCTGACCTCCACCCTGGTGCCGGCCGTGGCGCGCGCCGAACACGTGGAACTGGCGTGGGCCTTCGCCACCGCCAACCGCGCGGCACTGATGAAGGACCAGGAATCGGTTGGCCAGAACCGCTTTTTCCCGAGCGTGGTATCGTCCTCCTCCAATCCGGCCCACGCCGACATGATGGAAGCGTACGTGAAGCAGAACTTCGGCCCCGATGCCCAGGTCGAAGCGCAACGCGTGGCCAATGGCATCCGCACCCGCGCCGCCCAGAAAGCCCGTTTGCTGCCGCAGGTGCGCGCGGCGCTAAAATAATCGAATATCGCAACAAGAAAACCCGCAAGGAGCCACACATGAAAACCCATTGGACACCCATCAAGACCGCCCTGACCCTGGCACTGTGCGGCGCCTCGCTCGCCTTTGCACCGGCGCACGGCGCCGGCAAGGACGCGGCCCCGGCCGCCAAGGCCGTCACCGCCACGGTGCTGCCGGGCGACGACTTCTTCGCCTACGCCAATGGCGACTGGCTCGCCAGGACCGAGATCCCGGCCGACCGCAGCAGCTGGGGCGCGTTTGCCGCCATGGCCGAAACGAGCAACGCGCGCATCGTCAAACTGATCGAGCAAGTCTCGGCCGATAAAACGGCCAAGGGCGACGCCCGCAAGGTCGCCGATTTCTACAATGCCTTCATGGACGAAGCGGCCATCGAAGCCAAAGGCACGGCGCCCCTCAAGCCGCTGCTGGCGAAGATCGACGCCATCAAGGACAAGACGCAGCTCACGCGCGCGCTGGGCCAGTCGCTGCGCGCCGACATCGACCCGCTCAACGCCACCAACTTCTTCACCGAAAACCTGTTTGGCCTGTGGATCGCCCAGGGCCTGAACGACCCGGCCCGCAACACGCCCTACCTGTTGCAGGGTGGCCTGGGCATGCCCGACCGCGCCTACTACCTGACCGACAGCCCGCGCATGGCCGAGCTGCGCACCAAATACAAACAGCACATCGGCGCCATGCTCAAGCTGGCTGGCTACCCCGACGCGGACGCGCGCGCCGCCAGGGTGTTCGACCTCGAAATGAAGATCGCCCGGTCGCACGCCAGCCGTGAAGATTCGGCCGACGTCCTCAAGGCCAACAACAGCTGGACCCAGAAAGACTTCGCCGCCAAAGCGCCGGGCATGGACTGGAACGCATTCTTCAAGAGCGCCGGCCTCTCTGGCGCCCGGGCCTTCATCGTCTGGCACCCGAGCGCCGTGACCGGCGCCGCCGCGCTGGTCGAAAGCACCGACATCGCCACCTGGAAGGATTTCCTCGCCTTCCACCAGGTGAACCACTTCGCCCCGAACTTGCCGAAAGCGTTTGCCGACCAGCGTTTTGAATTTTCCGGCAAAGCCATGAGCGGAACGCCGCAGCAATCGCCGCGCTGGAAGCGCGCGCTGGCCGCCACCAACGACGCGCTCGACGAACCGGTCGGCCGCCTGTACGTCGAACGCCACTTCCCGGCCGAGAACAAGGCGCGCGTGCAGAAAATGGTCGGCAACATCATCGCCGCCTTCAGCAAACGGATCGACCAGCTGGACTGGATGGCCCCGGCCACCCGCGCCCAGGCCCAGGAAAAGCTCAAGACCATGCACGTTGGCGTAGCCTACCCGGACCGCTGGCGCTCTTACGCGGGCCTGAAAGTGCTGCCCGGCGACGCCCTCGGCAACGCCGTGCGCGCCGAACAATTCCACTACGCGCAGGAGATCGCGCGCCTCAAGCAAAAGGTCGACCGCAGCGCGTGGGCGATGCCGCCGCAACTGGTCAACGCGGTCAACCTGCCGCTGCAAAACGCCATGAACTTCCCGGCCGCGATTTTGCAGCCGCCGTTCTTCGACCCGAAGGCGTCCGACGCGGCCAACTACGGCGCCATCGGCTCGATCATCGGCCACGAAATCAGCCACAGCTTCGACGACCAGGGCGCGCAATTCGACGCCCAGGGCCGCCTGCGCGACTGGTGGACCAAGGAAGACATGGCCCACTTCAAGGGCGCCGCCGACAAATTGGTGGCCCAGTTCAACGCCTACAAACCGTTCCCCGACCTGGCGGTCAACGGCCAGCTGACCCTGAGCGAAAACCTGGCCGACCTGGCCGGCGTGGCGGCGGCGTACGACGCCTACAAAGCCTCGCTGTGGCCGGACGCGCCGGCCGACGCCGACAAGCAGTTCTTCCTCGGTTACGCGCAGGCGTGGCAGACCAAGGTGCGCGAAGCGGCCGCGCGCCAGCGCGTCCTGACCGACGGCCACGCACCGGCCGAATACCGCACCGCCATCGTGCGCAATCTGGAGCCCTGGTACAAGGCCTTCGACGTCAAGCCCGGCCAGGCCCTGTACCTGGCGCCGGCCGAGCGCGTGAAGGTGTGGTAGGCGCGCGCGTGCCATGAGCGACGATATCGACGCCATCACGCGCCGCACCCTGGCGCATTACGACAGTACCGCAGAACAGTTCTTCCGCGGTACGCTGGACCACGACGTCAGCCAGAACATCGCCGCGCTGCTGGGCGCCATCGAAGGCGAGGCGCCGTACACCCTGCTCGACCTGGGCTGCGGTCCGGGGCGCGACCTGAAGACCTTCAGCGCCCTTGGCCACCGCGCCATCGGCCTCGATGGCTCGGGCGAGTTCGCGGCCATGGCGCGCGCCTACAGCGGCTGCGAAGTGTGGCACCAGGACTTTGTGCACCTCGATTTACCGGCCGGCCTGTTCGACGGCGTGTATGCCAACGCGGTGCTGTTCCACGTCCCCAGCCGCGCGCTGCCGAAGGTGCTGGACGACCTGTACGCGGCCCTGAAACCGGGCGGCGTGCTGTTTTGCTCCAATCCGCGCGGCGACAACCAGGAAGGCTGGAACGGGCCGCGCTACGGCAGCTACTACGATGTCGACACCTGGCAGGAGTACATGACCGCGGCCAACTTTTCCCCGTTGCATCATTACTATCGTCCGGAAGGGTTGCCGCGCGAGCAGCAGCCCTGGCTGGCGAGTGTCTGGCGCAAGCCGGTAGGTTAAGTAGCGAACGGAACAGTTCAATCGAACGTCGTATTCTGAGTCCGTCGCACATTCCAGTGCGCCCCGCAGTTTCACTCACCATATGAGGTACCGAAAATGAACGAGGACCAAGTTAAAGGCAAAGCGAAAGACATCGGCGGCAAGATTCAGGAAGAAGTCGGCAAGGTCATCGGCAGCAGCGAACAGCAGGCCAAAGGCCTGTCGAAGCAAGTCGAAGGCAAAACCCAGGAAAAATTCGGCGACGCCAAAGAAGTGCTCAAGGACCAAGGAAACCGCTGATCCAGCGCTGATTCCCCCTACAACCGGGGTCAGAGCTCTAAATAGAAATATTTCTGATTAGAGCTCTGACCCCGGTGCCGTTTACCGCTCCAGTTCGGGGTTTCCGTGCGGATGGGCAGAAAATCCAGCGTTTCAGCAGGTCTCGGTGAGGAAAAGTTGTCTAACCGGGGGCAGAGTTCCGAAGCGAAACGGTTTTGTTGCTAGTCAGAGCTCTGACCCCGGTTGGGGAATGGCGGTGGCGGGGAAATGTGGGACTTTGGCGTTTGGAAAATAAATGGTGTCTTATGTGCGGGAGCGAACTGAGCGGTTTTGAACTCAGCAGTAAGATGGCTTCACTACATCGCCACCCTGGCCATGAGCACTTCAAGGAGCCTTACCATGAACAAAGATCAAGTCAACGGCAAACTGCAAGACATCGGCGGCAAAATTCAGGAAGAAGCTGGCAAACTGGTCGGTAGCACCGAGCAGCAAGCAAAGGGCCTGCAAAACCAGGTCGAAGGCAAAACTCAGGAAAAAATCGGCGACCTCAAAGAAGCCGTCAAGGATGCGACCAACTAATTGGTCCGCTCCCTATGAAAAAAGCCGCGAATTTCGCGGCTTTTTTTGGTCTGGCGCTTGCTTCCGCTTCCTTCCGCCTACTTCGGCGCGTCGCCCAGGTTCTTCTTGAAGAACGCTTCGATGGTCCCGTACACGTGGCGCTGCCCCGGCCGCGATGAGATGCCGTGCTTGGCGCCCGGGTAGGTCATCAGGTCGAAACGCACGTTGCGGTTGACCAGGCCATCGATCAGGCGCGTGGTATTGGTGAACAGGACGTTATCGTCGGCCATGCCGTGCACCAGCAGCAGCGGCGATCTCAAGCCGTCCAGGTGCGCGAACACGCCGCTGGTCTTGTAGGCGTCCGGCTGCCCCTTCGGCGTGCCGCCCACATAGCGCTCGGTGTAGTGGGTGTCGTACAGCGCCCAGTCGGTCACCGGCGCGACCGAGACGCCCATCGCGATCTTGTCGGACGCCGCCAGCAGGCGCAGTGTCATGTAGCCGCCGTAGCTCCAGCCGAATACGCCGATCCGCCTGGCGTCGACAAAGCCCTGCTTGCCCAGCCAGTCGATGCCGGTCAGCTGGTCTTCGACTTCGTGCTTGCCCAGGCCATTGTAGATCGCGTCGGTGAAGGCGCGCTCGCGCCGCCAGGAGCCGCGGTTATCGAGGCGGAACACCACGAAGCCCTGCTGCGCCATGTACTGGTCGAAGTAGTTGCCCCACTTGCGCGAGACGTGCTGCGCATGCGGCCCGCCATACGTCGACAGGTACACCGGATACTTTTTCGCGGCGCTGAAATTGGACGGCTTGATCATCGAGTAGTACAAGGTCTGGCCGTCGTTGGCCTTGATGGTGCCGTAGTCGGTGGCCAGGTGGTCGGCCTTGTATTTGGCGTACGGGTGCTCGGCATTGAGCTCGTTCTTCTCCAGCCAGCCGACCATCGACCCGTCCGGACGGCGGATCGATATCTGCGGCGGGGTCGATGGGTCGGAGAAGGTGTCGACGAAGACTTCGCCGTTGCGCGAGAACGCCGCTTCGTGCCAGCCGTCGCCCTTGGTGATGCGCACCGGCTTGTCGGCGCCGCTGCCGTCGAGCGCCAGGGCGTAGGTCTGCTTGTCGATCACCGCGTCGCGGTTCGAGGCGACGTACACGCGGCCGGCCTTTTCGTCCACCGCCAGCACATTGTCGATGCCCCATTCGCCGCTCGACACAGGGTGCAGCAGCTTGCCATCGAGGTCGTACAGGTACAGGTGATTGCGCCCGCTGCGCTCGGACGTCCACAGGAAGGCATTGCGCTTGCCGAGGAAGCGCAGGTCGTCGTGGATGCTGACCCAGGTCCTGGACGTTTCGGTGAGCAGGGTGCGCTGCGCCAGGGTGGCGGCATCGACCGAGATCAGGTCGAGGCGTTTCTGGTCGCGCGACTGCAGTTGATACAGCAGCTGCTTGCTGTTGGCGCTCCAGTCGGCGCGCACCAGGTAGATGTCGCGGTTCGGGCCCAGCTCGACCTTGCGCTGCGCGCCGGTGGCGGGCGAGACGATCATCAGGTCGACCAGCACGTTGGCGTCGCCGGCGGCAGGGTAGCGCTGTTCGACGACGTCGGTGCGGTCGGCAAAAATCTCGAAGCGGCGCACCACCGGCACCGGCGACTCGTCGTAGCGTTTGTAGGCGATGGCCGAATCGTCCGGCGCCCAGTAGTAGCCGGTGCGCTGGCCCATTTCTTCCTGCGCCACGAATTCGGCTTCGCCGTTGAAGATGGTGCCGGCGCCGTCGGTGGTGAGCTGCTTCTCAAGCCCCGAGACCAGGTCGATCACATACAGGTTCTGCTTGCGCACGAAGGAGACGTAGCGGCCCTTGGGCGAAATCTTCGGATCGGCCACATTGCCCGAGGCGACCTTGCGCGCGGCCTCCGGCCTGGCCGCGTCGACCAGGTACAGGTCGCCGGCGATCGGCACCAGCAGCTGTTTGCCGTCCGGCGACCAGCTGTAATTGAGGATGCCGGTCAGGCTGGCGGTGCGCGCGCGCTCGCGCCTGGCCTGTTCTTCGGGCGAGAGGGTCTCGTTCGGAACCAGCAGTTTGGAGTCGACCAGGCGCTTCGAGGTCTTGTCCTTCATGTTGAATTCCCAGAGGTCGAGCTGGAACTGGTTGTCCTGGCGGCCGCGCAGGTAGGTCACGCGCGCGCCGTCGGGCGACACGCGCAGGTTGCGCACGCCTGGTCCCGCCAGCGCCGGGTCGGCGTGGATACGGTCCAGTGTCAGGCGTTCGGCGGATGCGGGAACGCTGGACAATGCGGCGAGAAAGCAGAGAAGAAATCGCATGGATGTCTCGGGTGAGGTGGATGTGGAGAACTCAGGACGATACCAGAGTTCCGCACCGGTGGGCACCCCCGCCGCCCACCCCGGTCTTGCCCGTTCAAGCCTGCGCGCGCGCGTGCGACAGGCGGTGTAAGGACCGCGTGAGCAGCAGCGCGGCCACGGTCAGGCCCAGTACCAGTCCGATCCAGAAGCCGGCGGCTCCCATCGGCGCCGCCGGCGACCAGGCGAACCACGCCGGCGCGATGCCCAGTACATACCCGAGCGGCATGGCGAAGCCCCAGAAGGCGAGCAGCTGGATCTGCATCGGCTGGCGCGTGACCTTGTAGCCGCGGATCGCGCTCGACGTGGCCACCTGGGTGGCGTCCGACAACTGGAACAGCGCCGCGAACAGCAGCAGGTGCGCGCACAGTTCCTGCACCGCCGGGTCGGACGTGTAGGCGCGCGCAATCTCCCAGCGGAACACGGCGATCAGCGCGGCCGAGAGCAGCGCAAAGGCGAGCGACATGCCGACGCCAACCCAGGCCACGAAGCGCGCGCGCACCGCGTTGCCTTCGCCCAGCGCATGGCCGACCCGGGTCATCAGGCCCATGCCGAAACTGAGCGGCACCATGAACACCAGCGACGAAAAATTGAGCGCGATCTGGCTGGCCGAAACCTGCACCACGCCGAAGCGCGCGATCATCAGGCTCACCGCGCCGAACGCGCTCACTTCGGCCAGGTAGGTCACGCCGATCGGCAGGCCAAGGCGCAGCATGGCGCCGATTTCCGGCCAGTTGGGCCATTCCCATTGGGTGAACGGGTAGGTCTGGCGGTAGGCCGGGGCGATGCGGATCCAGGCCAGCATGGCGCCCAGCATGAGCCACAGGCAGATCCCGGTGGCCACCGCGCAGCCAACCCCGCCCAGCTTGGGCATGCCCCAGTTCCCGAACACCAGCAGCCAGTTGACGAAGATGTTAAACAGCAGCCCCAGGACGGCGATCACCATCACGGGCTTGGTCTGGTTGATGCTGGTGGTGTAGCCGTACAGCGCGCGGTAGCAGGCGAAGGCCGGCATGCCGATGCTGATCGCGTGCACGAACATGGCGGCGTTGGCGGCGACATCGGGCGCGAGGCCGATATGGTCGAACACGAGGGTCGACAGGTTGGCTATCAGGCAGGCCACCAGGCCCACGCCGAGACCCGTCCACAGTCCCTGGCGCACCACGTGCGGAATGCGGCCGAACTGCCCGGCCCCGGTTTCGTGGGCGACGACGGTGTTGAGCGCCATCATGGTGCCCATCACGGTCACCAGGATGATCGACCAGACCGACGCGCCGAGCGAGACGGCGGCCAGTTCGCTGGCGCTGACGTGGCCCGTCATCGCCACGTCGGCCACGCCCATGCCCACGCTGGCCAGCTGGCCGACCAGCATGGGCCAGGACAGGCGCCACATGGCGGCGACTTCGGTACGGATGGGGGCGGGCTTGGCGAGTATGGCGGACATGGGGCGGGCGATGGGAGCAAACAGCGATTTTACCGGCTAATGATAAACAGGGTGGAGCGGCCCTTTTGCCGGTAACCTGGAAACCGTCTTTCCCGCCTTCGCGGGAAAGACGGAGCACAAGTTAGCGCAAACAGGGACGCTGCTCACACCGGTCCGCGTAAAGACTTGTTACACATCTTCGGGCCGCGCCACTGGCGCTGCGGCCGCGAGATGGTCACAATCGGGGCATCGCACATCGAGGACCGTCCCATGCTCACATCCCGCATCACCATCGCGCTGCTGTTCGGCGCCGTCTTCTCGCATGCCGTCGCCAGCGCTGGTGAACTGACCTTGTTCTCGCGCGATGGTTTCGACGGCCGCGAGATGACCTTGCGCTCGGCCACCCCCAACCTGGTCGAGAGCGGCTTCAACGACCGCGCTTCGAGCATGATCGTGCGCTCCGGGCGCTGGGAGCTGTGCGAGGACGTCGGCTTCGAAGGCCGCTGCGCGGTGTACGGGCAGGGCGAGTATCCGACCCTGGAGCGCTTCAACGACCGCATTTCATCGGCGCGCGAGATCGTGCCCGAGCGCGCACATGGCGGCGCTCGCCCGCATGGCGGCAAGCGCGGGATGATCGCGCTGTTTTCCGCACGCGCCCTGGACGGCGACGCCAGGCGCCTGCGGCGCGACGCCGACGATTTCAGCGAGATCGATTTCAACGACAGCGCCGCCAGCGCCCAGGTCATCGAAGGCAGCTGGCAGCTGTGCAGCGATGCAGGCTTTCGCGGCACCTGCCGCATCTTCGCGCCGGGCCGTTACGAGGACCTGGGACGCGGCCTGCGCGGGCGGGTATCGTCGGCGCGCCTGGTCGACGAGGATGGCGGCGGCCGGCGCGAGGGCGATGTGGAGCTGTTTTCGTCGAGCGGCTTTTCGGGCCAGCGCCTGGTGCTGCGCGAAGACACGCGCGACCTGACCGACTTCGGTTTCAACGACCGCGCCGACGCCCTGATCGTGCATCGCGGCCAGTGGGAGTTCTGCCAGCACGCCGATTTCGGCGGGCGCTGCATGACCTACGGGCCGGGCCGCTACGAGCGTCTCGGTCCCATGGGCAACATGATTTCATCGCTGCGACGTCTGCGGTAAACGGCTCGAAAGCGGCTTGGTAAATACACAAGGCAAGCGTGCGCTGCGTCGCTCGGGAGCGTTGTAGGATTATCAAAACCGATCCTGGAGCGCCGCCCGTGGAATACAAGGACTACTACAACACCCTCGGTATCGACAAAGGCGCCAGCGCCGAGGAAATCAAGAAGGCGTACCGCAAGCTGGTACGCAAATACCATCCGGATGTAAGCCGCGCGCCCGACGCCGAGCGCATGACCAAGGAAGTGAACGAGGCCTACGGCGTGCTGGGCGACGCCGACAAGCGCGCCGCCTACGATGCGCTGGGCCGCACCCGCCGCGCCGGTGAGCAATTCCGTCCGCCGCCCGACTGGGGCTCCGGCTTCGATAACGGCGGCGCGGGCGATTCCAGCGATTTCTTTTCCGACCTGTTCGCCCACGTCGGGCGCCGCGCGCGTCCCGGCGGGCAAGCCTTCCAGATGCGCGGGGACGATATCCACGCGTCCATCACCATCGACCTGACCGACGCCTATCACGGCTCCACCCGCGCGGTGACCCTGCGCGTGCCCGAACACGATGCGCAGGGCAGGGTGGTCACGCGCGAGCGCACCGTCAACGTCAACATTCCCAAGGGCGTGCTGCCGGGGCAGCAGCTGCGCCTGGCCGGCCAGGGCCATGCGGGCAGCGGCGGCGCCGGCGCCGGCGACCTGTTCCTCGAAATCGGCTTCCATCCCGATCCGCGCTACCGGGTCGAGGGCCGCCACGTGTACACCAGCGTGCCGGTGGCGCCGTGGGAGGCCGCGCTCGGCGCCACCATCCACGTGCCGACGCCGTCCGGCCAGGTCGAGGTGGTCGTGCCGGCCGGCTCGCAAACGGGGCGCAAGCTGCGGCTCAAGGGGCGCGGCATTCCGGGCACGCCGGCGGGCGACCTGTATCTCATGCTCGAAGTGGTGCTGCCGCCGGCCACCAGCGACCGCGCGCGCGAACTGTATCGCACCATGGCGCGCGAGATGGCCTTCAATCCGCGCGCGCAGGCGGGAGCCTAGTGTCTCGAGTTGGAAATTCGTTGATGATTAAATATAGCGAAATCGCACCGAGACAAGGAACAAAGCGCAGACAGGCAAATGCCTGGCGAGCATTTGTGACGCGGTATCGGCGCGATTATCGCCATATTTATTCAACGAATTTCTGACTCGGGACACTTGCCTATGGAAACGACGACCATTGTCGGTGTGCTGCTCGACGACGCGGCGCTCGACCTGCACGAACTGGCGCGCGCCTGCGGCGTCGAGCCGGACTGGGTGGTGCGCCATGTGTGCGACGGCTTGCTGGGCGCCGACGAGATCATCGCCCTGGGCTTCGACGAGCCCGCCCGCGCGCAGTGGCGCTTTCGCAGCGGCGACTTGCAGCGCGCGCGGCGCCTGGTGAACCTGGAGCACGATCTCGATGCCAACGAAGAAATCGCCGCCCTCGTGCTCGACCTGGCCGACGAGGTGAGCCGGCTGCGCACGCGCTTGCGGGTGCTCGGCGCCCTGTAAGGTCAAGGCGGCGACACGTTCTGGCAAGGGCTTCTACAATCCTCCTTCAATATTGACGATAAATTAATGATGCAAAGGAGTTCACATGGAACAAAACAATGGTCAGGCCCTCAAGGGCAAACGCGTCGCTGTACTGATGACCGATGGCGTCGAGCAAATCGAATACACCTCGCCGCGTAGTTTCCTTGAGGAACACGGCGCGACGGTCACCTTGATCTCGCCCAAGGCCAAGGGTGACAAGGTGCAGGGATTCAACCATGCGGACAAGGGCGACAGCTTCGAGGTCGAACTGCACGTCGCGCAAGCCTCGCCGCCCGATTTCGATGCGCTGCTGTTGCCGGGTGGCGTGTCCAACCCCGACGCCTTACGCCTCGACAAGGCGTCGATCGACTTCATCCGCGCCTTCGGCGCCGAAGAAAAGCCGATTGCCGCCATTTGCCACGGTCCCTGGACCCTGATCGACGCCGGCATCGCCAAGGCCAGGCACATGACCAGCTGGCCGAGCCTGCAAAACGATCTGCGCAATGCCGGCGCCGAATGGACCGACGAAGAAGTGGTCATCGACGGCCGCCTGATCACCAGCCGCAAGCCGGACGACCTGCCGGCTTTCAACAAGGCCTTGCTGGAGTCGCTGGCGATCGACCCCGCAGTGGCCGATCGCGGTCTGTCTTCCTGAGCGGCCGGGCGGCGCCGTCATGGCGCCGTTCCGTGGGACTCTGTTACGATGTTCAATTCCATCGACAGCGCTCCACGCATGATCATCCTGATCGCTCTTTCCGGCAGCCTGCGGCGCGACTCGGCCAATACCACGCTGCTGCGCGCGGCCTGCGCCCTGGCGCCCGCCGGGGTGCGCATCGTGCTGTACGAGGGCGTGGGTGAGTTGCCGTTCTTCAATCCCGATAGCGAGTCCGATCCGCCGCCAGCCGTGCGCGAGCTGCGCGGCTTGCTGGGCGCGGCCGATGGCATCATCGTGGCTAGCCCGGAGTACGCGCACGGCGTGCCCGGTGCGTTCAAGAATGCGCTGGATTGGCTGGTTGGCTGCGCCGAGCTGGGCAGCAAGCCGGTGGCGCTGATCAACACCTCGGCGCGGGCGTTGCATGCGCAGGCGGCGCTGGCTGAGATCGTCACGACGATGGGCTGGACCGTGATCGCAGCGGCTTCGCCGTTGATTGCTGTGGCCAACAAGGGATTCGATGCCGCGCGCATGGTGGCTGATCCGGCGCTGGCCGGGCCGTTGCTGGCGGCCATCGAGGCGCTGGTGCTGGCCACTGGAACGGAACTCGCGCCATGATGAATCTCGCGTGTTCCCCTCACATGGCTGCTTGAAAAAAGGGTTAGCATGGACAGCAGCATGGTATTTGCGCAATCGGCCCGCGATTTTTGCCAGTGGGCCGAAGGCGATTTGCAGCCGGGCGAGGCGCAGGTGCCGATCGCCCGCCGGCACCTGGCGCGCTTGTATGCGCAAGCGCTCGATCTGCCGCTGCGCGATTGCGACTGGGGCGATGAGGCAGCCGGGGTGTCGTATGACGCGTGGCAAGCGATGTTCGCGCGCTTCGGAGTGCTTCCGGTCAATTACTACTCGCAGAGCGCCAATACGCTCGATGCCGGGTGCGGCGAAATGATGATCGGCGACCTGGCCGACGACCTGGCCGATATCTGGCGTAACCTCAAGCACGGCCTCAATCTGCTCGATGGCGGCAATCCCGATGCCGCCGTGTTTTATTGGCGCGAGCACTTCAGTATTCATTGGGGCAGCCATGCCGCCAGTGCCTTGCATGTATTGCAGTGCTGGGAACAGGGCCGGCCATGTCCGTCCGCCGCCTGAAAACCGTGTCGTGCCAATCGTCCCCGCCGCTAAAATCCGTTCCCGCGCATGAGCTTGTTGTAAGCCGGCGCGACGCTGTCCGGCGCGCATCGAACACCATGTCCTCGTGTGCAAAGTGCCAGGGGTCGGCCGGGAACGGCGTCGCCGCCCCGGCCTGATCATGCCTTATGGCGCAAGCTGCTCCAGGATCGCGTGTCCGGCTTTGATGCGGTCCGGAATCGGATAGTTCTTGTTGGCCAGGATCACGACGGCAATCTTCTTCGCCGGAACGAATGCAACGTAGTTGCCGAATCCGCCCGTGGAACCGGTCTTGTTGAACAGGGTCGGCGCGGACGGCGCCTTGGGCGCGCCGATGCGCCTGGCGGCGTTGGCTTGGGTGATCATGCTGCGCGAGTTGCCGGCCTGCAGGCGCTTGAGGCTGACGGGCCAGGGATATTGCTCCCAGCCGAGGCCCTGCACCATCGCCCCCACCTTGAAGTAGCCGACATGCGTGCCTTGCACCGCGCGCCGCGCCGGCTCGTCCAGCTGCTCCGGTGCGATGTTGACCTGCATGAAGCCGATCATGTCAGCGCTGCTCGAATGCACGCCGTAGGTTGGCGCCGCCAGTACGCCCGGGTCCATGCGGCGTGCCTGCTTGTCCTCGTCGTAGCCCCAGGCCTGGTTGGCCACCGCGCCCGGCGGCACGCGCAGGTAGCTGCTGCTCAGGCCAAGTTGCGCGAACAGCTGGTTCATCGCCTCGTCAAAATCGCTGCCCAGGGCCAGCGCGGTCACATGCCCGAACAGGCCCAGGCTGGGGTTGGAATAGCGGCGCTGCGTGCCGGGCGCCGCTTGCGCTTGCCATTGCCGGAAGTAGTCGGCCATGTGCGCGTCCTTGACGGCTTCGGGAAACTGCAGCGGCAAGCCGCCGGCGGTGTAGGTTCCCAGGTTGAGCACGCTTGCCTTGTCGATGTCGCTGCCTTTCAGCTGCGCCATGTAGGCGCTCGGATGCGCGTCCAGCGACAGTTTGCCGCTCGCCTGCGCGTACGAGGCCAGCGTTGCCGTCAAGGTCTTGCTGATCGAGCCCAGTTCGAACAGCGTCGTCTCGCTCACCGGCGTCTGGTCCTTGATCGAAGCCAGGCCGTAATTGAAGAAATAGGCCTTGCCGCCCACCGTCACGGCCACCGCCATGCCCGGTACCTCGTGCTCGGCCATGATGGGGCGGATGGCCTGGTCGACCATGGCGCGCAGGCGCGTGCTGTCGTCGGCAGCCTGGCTGGCCAGGGGCGCGCAGCATGCCGCGATGAGGGCCAGGGTGATGATGCTGGTGGATTTTTTCGGCGAAGTGGACAAGGCGGTGCTTCCTTTTCTGATGGCGGTGGTCGCTGCGAAGGGGTTTACTTTTGAGCGGCTTCGGCGGCCAGCTTGCTTGCCAGCCGGTCACGCGCAGCGCCGGCGTAAGCGCGGCAGGCGTTGCGGTCGATAAAGGCGGCGTTGCCCAGCGTGGGCTGTTGCGCCAGGCGCTCCCACAGGCCGCTGCCTTCCGGATGGGCCGACACCAGCACATCGCAATCGAACGCGGCAACGGTGGCGATCGACTTTTCGAGCTCGGCGCGCGCCCGCGGGTAGGTCTTGCTGGCACTGTAGCGGAAGGGGCCGGCGCTGATCGCGTTCAGGCTGTCGGCATACACCATGGCGGCCGTCTTGCCCCCCTCGGACGAGCGCCAGGTCCAGCTGGTGCCGCCCTGCGTGTGGCCCGGCGTGTAGTGCGCGCTGACCGACAGCGGGCCGAGCTTGACGATCTCGCCATCCTTGACGGCGCGCGTCTTGGCCACGGGGGCTTGCGTTGGCGGCAGGTTGGTGTATTGCGGGTCGCCCTTGCTGGTCGCGCCGGTGCGCAGGACTTGCTCGCCGTGCACGCTGGCCAGCACGGTGGCGCCCGACAGACGCTGCAGTTCGGCAATGCCGCCGGCATGGTCGAAGTGCTCGTGCGAATTGAGAATGTATTTCACGTCCGCGATCTTGAATCCCAGCTGGCCGATGTGCTGCACGATCTGGACGGCCGACTTGGGACTGCCGCCGTCAATCAGGATGTGTCCGGCAGGGGAGGTGATCAGCACCGAGCTCAGGCCGCGCACGCCGACGTAGTAGGTGTTGCCGTAGAGGGCGAACGGTTCTTGCGGGTCGTTCCAGTCGGCGCCCAGCGCTGGCGTGAGCGGCGAGGCGGCCAGCAGGGTGGCGATGAGCAGGTGTTTCATGTTGTCTCCGTGATGAGGTGGGTTTAATTGAGCGCGTCCAGGCGGGCGGGCAGGTCGCGCAGGAAGGCTTTTTTGGTTCTGGTGCCGGCGGCGTGCCCTTCCTGGCGCGGATCGAGCACCAGGCGCGCGAAGATCACGGTGCGGCCGCCCTTGCTCGCCCAGCCGACAAACCAGCCGTATTCGTGCTGGGCGTCATCGGGTCCGGCGACGCTGACCGGCGCCGAGGTGCCGGTCTTGCCGTGGATTTCCCAGCCGTTGTGCAGCTTGTCGAGCCGGGTGATGCGGGCGGTCATGTCGTACGCCGCCGGCGCCAGCCCGAGCTCGCGGTTGACCACTTTGCGCAGGAAGGCAAGCTGTTCGACGGGCGAGATGGCCAGGGTCGAACTGATCCACGACAGCGGGAGGGCATTGTCGTCGCCGGCCTCGCCCAGGACCTCGCGGTTACCGTAGTCAAAGTCATTGATGTAGCGCTGAAATTGCGCCGCGCCAAGGTGGGCGCTGACTTGCTGGGCGTACCACACGGTGGAATTGCGCATCCAGCTGGTCGGGTCGGTGCTCGCGCGCCAGGAATCGTTCCAGTCGGCATAGCCCTCCTTGAACGCCAGTACCGGGGCGTGTTCGTCGCGCAAAAAGCCGCTGTCGTAGCCCATCAGGCTGACGGCAATGTTGAAGGTCGACGCCGGCGTCACGCGCTCGTCGCACTGGCCTTCGTGCACCAGCCGCTGGCCGCTGGCGGCGTCGATCATTGCCGTGCAGCTCAGCACGACGGAGGATGTGCTGGCGCTGGCCGGCGATGCCTTCTGTGCCGCATGCGGGGCGGCGTCGATGCGCCAGGCCAGCGCTGGCTGGAAGGCAAGGCTGCCCAGCACGATGCCGGCCAGACTGGCGAGCGCGGCGCAGCGTGCCCACGGGCGACGCGGGGCGCTGGCCGGTTCGCGGATCAGCGCGATGCGCGCCGCCACGCTGCGCTCGCTGACACCGCCGAAGGCCAGCGCCGTCGCGACCGTGTGGTGCTGCAAGCGCAGTTGCGCCACCAGGGCCGCCGCGTAGGCCTTGCGCTGGAGCTGCGGCCGTCCGCGCAACACGTCGCGGTCGCAGCCGAGTTCTTGCGCCCAGGACAGGTTCACCCGCAGCAGGCGCATGAAGGGGTTGAACCAGAGCAGGGTCTGGAGCAGCACGCCGGCGCTCATCCATTGCAGGTCGTGGCGCCGCAGGTGGGTCAGTTCGTGGGCGACGATCAATTGCTGCTGCACCGGCGCCAGGCTGCGCAGGTGGCGCGGCAGCAGCAGGCGCGGTTTGATGAGGCCGAACAGCATGGGCGAGATGGGGGCGTCGACTTCGATCACGTCCGGTGTGCGGGCCGCTTGCGCGGAACCGGCAAAGCCGTCGTGCGGGTGGCGCGCGTCCATCCGCGATCCGGCTGCGGCCAGGCCGTTGAGCATGCGCCGCGCGTGCACCAGCTTGCCGATCGCATAGCCCAGCCCGAGCAGGTAGATCAGCAGCCAGGCTTGCGCGCCGCTGGCCAGCCAGCTTGTCTCGCTGGCCGGCGCGCCGCTGCTGGCCGGGGTGCCGGTGGCCGGCGCCTTGGTTGCCGTGGTGTTGGCGCTGGCCACGCCGCTTTGCGTGGCACTCTCCAGGTCGATCTGCGGAATGATGCGCAGCCGTTCGCTGTGCGGCAGCAGGATCACCAGGAAGGCCGCCACGATCGTGATCTGGCTCAGCAGCCACAGGGAGCGCTGCGCGGCAAAATCGGGCAGCCTGCGCCGGCACAGCGTGGTGACCGCCCACACGGCCAGGCCGGCAGCGAGGCAACCGCCGCTGGCCAGCAGGAAGCGCGACATCAAGAGCTCGGCCGGGCTCATTTGTCGTCACCGTTGTCGTCGGGCCAGTCGTGCAGCAGTTGTTCGAGCCGGGTGAGCTCGGCGTCATCGACGAGCTTGCTGCCGGTGAACATGGTGACCGGCAAAGGCGCGTCCATCTCCATCACCCGTTTGCCGAAGTCGTGCGCGAAGGAGGCGAGGGTGCCGACTTTTTCCAGCACGGCTTCGTAGACTTGCACGCCGTGCAGGGTGGACTGGATGATCGACCCCTTTTCCAGCATGCGTTCGAGGGTCTTGCGCGTCGAGGAGTAGGACCAGCCAAGTTCGGCTTCGACCTGCTGGTGGATTTCGCGCGCGCTCAGGGGCTGCTGCCGCCACAGGGATTTGAGGACGATCAGTTCGGAAATGGAGGGAATGGCCATGGGATCTTTAAAGGTGCGACGAATGCCACCATTATGTGACATCCGTCGCATAAACGTCAAGCGCGATGATGCGGCTCGGCGTTGGGCGAGCGCATCGCGCACTGCCAACAGTCCCCGTCAGGCAGCGCATGATTGGTAAAATGGCGTCCGGACAGAAACCCTCAGCGCACGATGTGGAAGTGGATTGTGAATGGATGAACCCGTGATATTCCCGCACAACGCCGGGCAGGCGCCGCTCGATTTCGGGCCATTCTTCCAGGCGCTTCCAACGCCCTATCTCATCATGCCGGCGGCGCTGATCGTGCTCGCGGCCAATGCGGCGTATGTGCGCATCGTCGGGCGGGTCGCGTCGGATATTCTTGGTTTGCATGTTTTCGATGCGTTTCCCGGCGATCCACAGGATCCGCTTGCGGACGGGGTCGCCAAACTGCGCGCATCGCTGCAACGGGTGCTTGCCGGCGCTTGCGTGGACAGGATGGAGATTCAACGCTATGACGTGGCAATCGAAGCCGGCGGCAGCGTCTTTCTGCCCCGCTACTGGAAGCCGGTCAACATGCCGGTCCTGCATGCCGATGGCACGCTTCTTTACATCATCCACTCGGCCGAGGAAGTGAGCGGCGCCGATGTGTCGCTCAAGGGCTCGCTGCGCGATGTGCTGGCCGCGCTGGCCAACGCCTTGCGCGATCTCAAGGCAGTCGACGATATCGCGGACGCGGCGGCCGCCATCCTCGGCGAGGCGCTCGGCGCCGGCAGGGTCGGCTACGCTACCGTCGACCATGCCGCCGCTACCCTGGACGGGGTGCGCGAGTGGTGCGCGCCGGGCGCCGCCGCGCCGGGCGCCGCCGTTGCGCCAGGCCGGCCAGCGCAAGGATGAATTCCTGGCCATGCTGGCGCATGAGCTGCGCAACCCGCTCGCGCCGATCAGCAGCGCGGCCCAGCTGCTCATCCTGGGCAAGTCCGATCCGCAGCGCGTGCAAAAATCGGGCGAGATCATCTTGCGCCAGGTCGGCCATCTGACCAATCTGGTCGATGATCTGCTCGATGTGTCGCGCGTGACCAGCGGCCTGGTGCAGATCGAGCGCGTGGTGATCGATCTGCATGCGGCGCTGCACAGCGCGGTCGAGCAGGCGCGCCCGGGCATCGAGGCGCGCAGGCATCATTTGACGGTGGCGCTGCCGCCGGAGCACCTGTTCGCGCAGGGCGACAAGACGCGCCTGGTGCAGGCGATCGTCAATCTGCTTAACAATGCCGCCAAGTACACGGCGCCGGGCGGGTAGATCGCCTTGTCCCTGCAGATGCAGGACGGGGCGGCGTGCATCACGGTCACCGACAATGGCATCGGGATCGACGCCGGCCTGCTGCCGCATGTGTTCGACTTGTTTATCCAGGCAGAGCGCACACCCGACCGCATCCAGGGCGGCCTGGGCGTCGGGCTGGCGCTGGTCAAGCGCATCGTCGAGCTGCATCAGGGCAGCGTGCAGGCGATCAGTGATGGGCTCGGCAGGGGTTCGAGTTTTGTTGTCCGCTTGCCGTTGTTGGAGGTGGCGGGCGGGGGTGATCCGGGCGCTGTCTCGTCGGCGCAGGACGGCGCGCTGGCTGGCGCCGTTGAGGCTGCGCCTTTGCATGGGGCAAGCTTGCCGAGGGTGATGATTGTCGACGATAACCGCCGACGGCGCGCAGTCGCTGGCGGCGCTGATCGGCGCCCAGGGGTATCAGGTGCGCGTGGTCGGCGATGGGGACGCTGGCCTGCGCCTGGCGGCGCGGGAGCCGGTCGATGTGTTTATCCTCGATATCGGTTTGCTGGGGATGGATGGCTACGAACTGGCGCGCCGCCTGCGCGCTACCCCTGGCAGGCATACCGCCAAGCTGATCGCGCTGACCGGGTATGGCAAGGAACAGGATCGTTTGCTGGCCAAGTCATCGGGCTTCGATCATCATCTGGTGAAGCCGGTGGATATCGCTGCGCTGACAAAGATACTGCTCAGGGGTTGAGCTTGGAGCCGGTCTGGATGTGAAGGCCGCTGGCTGAAGCTCCGTCATTCCTGTCATTGGCAGAAATGACTTCCCGCGCAGGCGGGAATCCAAGGCACCGTCGCTCAGCACAGATGCCGGGGGCAAAAATTGAATAATTATTGACGTTACGATTCGGACGCGGGACTGCGCTTGTTGTCGTTTTGGTAAAAATAGGATAAGTTGATGGCGATGCCACATGGCGTTGTGCTGCAAACAGTTGATTGCATTGCTGTTGGCAATATCTACTGGCTTGATCGCTTTCTCGCCCATTTTGAATCTCCTTTATAGAGCCGCAGCCGATGCGAATCGTTTTAGCTTGTTTGATTGCCTCCCAGTTTGCCGCGCCCGGCGCGATGGCTTGCCAGCCCCTGGCAGCTGAGTTTTGGGCGGAGACACCGCGCCGGGTGAAGTCCAATTTTGATGGCGCGCAGTTTGTCGTGGCGGCTACCGTGATCGACGTGAAAATGGTGCATGAAGCCAAGCCGCCTTATCCGGACTTCAAGATGAAATTCGAGCGCGCCAGGTTTCGGGTCGACCGGGTGTTCAAGGGAACCTTGAAGGCCGGGGATACGTTTGTGATCGACTCGGGGATCTCCTCATGCGGGCGCGGCGTGGCGCCGGAAACCGTAATGGTTGTTGGCTCCGGCTTTAAGATGGCGCGCTCTCAGGACTATCCGAAGCAGTGGCTGATTTATCACACGAGTCCTCCACATCTTCCCAATTCGCCGATGCAGATGCCCGCGTTTGAAATCGAGGACTCGCCGCTGAGCAGGCCGCTTGAGCGGGCCGCTTATGATTTGACGATACTTGAGAAGTTGCGGGGAGGGTGAGGGCTTGGTCGCGGTGGGGCTATGGGCGCCGAAGGTGTTTCGCTTGGGTTGCTGACCGAGAGGCGAGCACACGCCCGCCGCGACAGAATCGCCGGAGTTCTCGGTTTGGTTTTCTGATGGCTCAGTGATTCTAGAGATCATGATTCACTGAGGAAAAAATCGCCCTTCGGGCGATTTTTCGGACGGGCAGAGGCGAAAGGCAAGAAATCGCGCAGCGATTTCCCTCTAGTCAGGGAATCGGAGAGCCTTGCGCTTGCAAGCGCAAGTCGCTTCGTGGGCGCCGGGCATGCCCGGCGAATTCCCCACTACGCCCCGCGTCCCGCGGCTTCGATTCCCGCCGCCCGCTGGCGCAAGCGAAAAAAAACCGCCCAGTGGGCGGTTTTTTAGGATGCTATGGTGGAGGCGGCGGGAATCGAACCCGCGTCCGCAAGCACTCTACAGACAGTTCTACATACTTAGCACTGCCATTTAATTTAACCGGTACAACGCGGACGTGCACGCTGTGTACAAGCGAGTTACCTATTATTTAGTCCGGAACTAAGTAACCCAGTTCAAGACGAGTCCCTGTAAATGACTCTAGAGCTTTTGACGGCCCACCCCAGGGACGAGGTGTTCTAGAGCTAGCAGCAATTAAGCTGCGAGTGCGTACGAGTTATCGTTTGCAGTTAAGTTTTTCAGGTTGTATTTACGAGGTAGCCCGCCCTCGGTATGCCCTGCGCTGCTTTGCAACCCACGTCGAAACCAGGTCGCCCCCACAGAACAGCCATTGTACCTCAAATCCACATCACTGTGCCACTCTCGTGTCAAGCCAAAACTCGTGGCTAACCTGTCAAAAAATGACCACAAAAGAAAACAAAATTGCTTAAACGCATCAAATAAATTGCCACATGGAACTTTTGCAGCTATTCTCTTGGCTGTGACGATGGCTTCGCAGTCAAGTCAAACCCTCTAACCCATCTCCAGGAGAACAGCATCATGATGACCAAGACGACCTTCCGCCTTTGCGCAGCACTGATCGTAGCAGCCAGCGCCAACGTGGCATTCGCAGCTGACGTACCAGCGGTGTTCGACGCCAAAAGCTGCAAGGCCGACTATCCTAAAGCATCGTTGATGAACGAAGAGCAGGGCGTGGTCAGCATGGCTTTCCTGGTGTCGGCCGAAGGCAAAGTGCTGGAAGCGAAACTGGACAAGACCAGCGGTTTCAAGAGCCTGGACAAGGCTGCAATGAGCGCCATCAGCGCCTGCAAATTCAAGCCGGGCAGCAAAGACGGCCGTCCTGACAGCACCTGGACCAAAGTGGAATACAACTGGACCCTGAGCTGATCGATCAGCGCCGGACCATGCGCCAGTAAGGGCGCATCGTCTCTCGTGGAATCAATAACGCCTGGCCGCTGCTTGAAAAAGCGGGGCCAGGCGTTTTGTTTTGGCGGCGTGCGGCGACACCCGTCAGGACGAAACAGCCCGCCGGCCGCCGCGCTTTACGCCACCAGTGCCGCCGGCGTCGTGGCAGCAACCGTTGTGCGCAGCAATTCCAGCAGATCCTGCGGCGTGTCGAGCAGGTAGTCGGCGCCCCATTGGGTCTGCTCGACCGCGCCGCAGTAGCCCCAGGCACAGGCGACGGTGACCATGCCGGCCGCGCGCCCGGCTTCGATGTCGCGCAAGTCGTCTCCCACATACCAGCACTGTTCCGGCGCCATGCCGAGCCGGCGCGCGCCTTCGAGCAGCGGCGACGGGTGCGGCTTGGCGTGCGCTGTGGTGTCGCCGGAAACGATGCAGCCGGCGTGCGCGAGCCCGATCAGGGGAATCAAGGGGTCGGTGAAGCGCGCCGGTTTGTTGGTGACGATGCCCCACGCCATGCCGGCCTCGCCGATGCCGGCGAGCAGTTCGGGCACGCCGCCGAACAGGGTGCTGTGCGATGCCATGTCGGCCTGGTAGTAGTCGAACCATTTCACCCGCAAGGCTTCGTAGCCGGCATCGCCTGGCGCAAGGCCGAAGGCGGCGCCGATCATGCCGCGCGCGCCGGCCGAGGCGGTCGGGCGCAGCAGGGCGTACGGAGTCGGCTCGAGGCCGCGGTCGGCGCGCAGGCGGTTGACCGCCGCCGCGAGGTCGGGCGCGGTGTCGGCCAGGGTGCCGTCGAGGTCGAACAGGACGGCGCGCGGCGCCGCTGGGGAAGGGGGGAAGGTCATGGCGGCGGCTCGGCGGTCGAGGAGGGCTTTACAGGGGGCGGCTGCAGGCAAGCAGGTAGTTGACGCTGGTGTCCTGGTTCAGGGAGTAGATCTTGGTCAGCGGATTGTAGGTCATGCCCTTGAGGCCGTCTACCTGGAGACCGGCCGCGCGCACGAATTGCGCCAGTTCGGACGGGGTGATGAATTTGCCGTAGTCATGGGTGCCCTTGGGCAGCATGCGCAGCAGGTATTCGGCCCCGACCACGGCGTATAGATAGGCCTTCGGATTGCGGTTGATGGTCGAGAAAAACACATGCCCGCCCGGCTTGACCAGGGTCGCGGCGGCTTTCACGATGGCGCCCGGATCGGGCACGTGCTCGAGCATTTCCATGCAGGTGACGACGTCGTATTGGCCCGCTTCGCGCGCGGCCATGTCTTCGGCGGCGATCAGTTCGTAACGCACCTGCACCCCGGATTCGAGACTGTGCAGGTCGGCGACCTTGAGCGCTTTGTCGGACAGGTCGATGCCGGTGGCGTCGGCGCCTTTGCGCGCCATCGATTCGGTCAGGATGCCGCCACCGCAGCCGATGTCGATCACTTTCTTGCCGGATAGCGCGGCGCGGGCGTTGATCCATTCGAGGCGCAGCGGGTTGATCTCGTGCAAGGGCTTGAACTCGGACGTCGGGTCCCACCAGCGGTGGGCAAGTTCGCTAAATTTCTGGATTTCTAGAGGATCGGCATTCATACGCGGAATAATAGCGGGAAATCGGGGAATGCGACGGACGCATGCACAAAAAAATCCCGCCGCCGCCCTCAGTCATGACCCTTCCCGGCAGCGCTCGCGTCGATGCTGATCTTGCCGCTCTCCTGCTCCACCTTGAGCCGTTCGCCGATGCGGGCGATTTCGTTGATGGCCGGAAGCAGTTCGCGCCCCAGCACGGACAGGCTGTATTCGGCCGAGGGCGGCGAGGTGGCCATCAGGGTGCGGATGACAACGCCTTTCTCTTCCAGGTCTTTCAGCCGGCCCGACAGGACCTTGGCGGAAATGCCGGGAATGTCGGCGCGCAGCTCGCCGAAACGGCGCGCACCGCCGCTCAGGTTCCACAGCAGGGTCGGGGTCCATGCGCCGCCCAGCAGCCACATGCAGGTGCCCACCGCGCAGCGCGGTATCGGCATGACGACTTTACTCTTGCGCATCTTTAAGGCCATCGCGACCGCTCCCCATCAGTGGCTTACCGTGCGGTGACTTAGTTACCAAACGGAAACCGGATTCTTCTTCTTACCTTGGGTTACTTGGTATCCTTTGGTAACCATGGCGGCTATTATACGGATCTTCTTCTGCACCGAAAGGATCGTCCTGATGAAGCTGTATTATTCCCCTGGCGCTTGCTCGCTGGCGCCGCATATCGTGCTGTGCGAGGCGGGTGTGCCTCACCAATTGATCAAGGTCGACCTGCGCCGGCATCGGCTGGCCGACGGCGCCGATTACTATGCCATCAACCCGAAGGGCGGCGTGCCGGCCATCGACATCGGCGATGGGGTGGTGCTGACCGAGGGCGTGGCGGTGCTGCAGTATCTGGCCGAGCGGCACGCGCCCGCGCTGGCGCCGCCCGGCGGCACCCTGGAGCGCGCCCGCCTGCACGAGATATTGAATTATGTGTCGTCCGATTATGCCAAGGCGTATACGCCGCTGTTTTACCTGGCCGAGGGCGCCGGGCGCGTCGATGCGCAGCGTCCGGTGATCGCAAAACTGGGCTATCTCGACAGCCTGCTGGCCGATGGCCGCGCCTTTCTCCTGGGGCCGCGGTTTTCAGTGGCGGATGCGTATGTGTTCGCCGTGACCCGCTGGGCCACCGACTTCGGCATCGGGCTCGACGCCGTGCCGGCATTGAAGGCGTACATGGCGCGGGTGGCGGCGCGCGCGGCGGTGCGGCAGGCACTGCTGGCGGAAGGACTCGCCGTGCCCGGCGCGCAGGGCTGAGGATCGCCGCTGCCGCTGCGCAGCGAGCGGGCAAAAAAACACCCCTGCGCGAGGGGTGTTTTTTTGACGATGCATCGTCGTCCCAGTCAGCTTGCCCGCCCGGCCGAGCGGCCGGGGCGAACAATCTGTCAGGCGCGCAGCTTACTTGGCGCGGGTGCCGACGACTTCAACTTCAACGCGGCGGTTCTTGGCGCGGCCTTCAGCGGACTTGTTGTCTGCCACTGGCTGCGTTTCGCCCTTGCCTTCGGTGTAGATGCGGTTCGCTTCGATGCCTTTGGCTTGCAGGTAAGCCTTGACAGCTTCGGCGCGGCGGATCGACAGCTTCTGGTTGTACGCATCGGTACCGACCGCGTCGGTGTGGCCGACAGCGATGATGACTTCCAGGTTCACGCCTTGCAGTTTCGAGCTCAGGTCGTCCAGCTTGCTCTTGCCTTCGGCTTTCAGGACCGACTTGTCGAAGTCGAACAGCGCGTCAGCGGAGAAACTCACTTTTTCCGATGTCACGACTGGGGTTGGAGGCTGGGCTGGCTTGGCATCCGGGGTGATCGGCGGCTGTACCACGGCCACTGGCGGCGTGACGCATTTGCCGTTTTCCAGTTTCGCCGGCTCGACGCACAGGGGAAGGTCGCAACCTGGAACGGCATCGGCCGGCGTCCAGTAGCCAGTGCGCCAGCACAGGCCGAAAGGATCGCGCGCGATCACGCCACGGGCATCCTGGACATAGGCGCTGTTTGGCTTCGGTGCCATGATGTCGGTGGTTACAGGAGCGAACGGAGGCGACTGTTGTGCCAGTGCGCTGCCTGCAATCGCGGAGGCCGCGAGCATGAGCGAGACGAGTTTTTTCATAGTTTTTCTTCCTTTCGGGGGTGATATCCGCAGCTTTATAGCTGCGCAACTTTTCGAGCGTGGACAAGATAGTAACAGCTTGCCCCAGCCATTACCCGTGACAGTTTCGTGACAGCTTGTGAAACAGGCAATTAACTTCTGGGCCATTTTGCCACAGGCGCTTAATTAGCACGAAGGCTGTTAAAACAATCGTGCCGCAATGTGGTGCATCACGTTGTTTTCGTGCAACATCGTGTCTGGCGAGTCATCATCGGGTTGACAAAATGTGAACGTTTTTATGATTTCGATCACGCTCATTGCATTGCCTACCATTTAGGATTTGCGCAACTGCCATACGGCGCATGCTAAAATCCCACGCTTGTCTGTAGCTAAGTTGGCGGGCGCACCAAGGTTGTGCACCTGCCGCACTGGCGGCATCGAACATGCAGCAGGGGACGTCGAACAGTGCGCTGACATGCCGCTGTCGCTGTCCCAGCATTTGCGTACAGCTAATATAACCACAGCCTGAGATCAGTCCCGCCAATGGATCAATTCGCAAAAGAAACAATCCCCATTTCCCTCGAAGAAGAGATGCGCAAGAGCTACCTCGATTACGCGATGAGCGTGATCGTGGGCCGCGCCTTGCCGGATGTGCGCGACGGCTTGAAGCCGGTGCACCGCCGCGTCTTGTTCGCCATGCACGAAATGAACAACGTGTACAACCGCCCGTACGTCAAGTGCGCGCGCGTGGTCGGCGAAACCATGGGTAAGTACCACCCGCACGGCGACGCGTCGATCTACGACACGCTGGTGCGCATGGCCCAGGATTTCTCCTTGCGCTACACCTTGATCGATGGCCAGGGCAACTTCGGTTCGGTCGATGGCGACAGCGCCGCGGCCATGCGTTACACCGAGTGCCGCCTCGACAAGATCGCCGGCGAGATCCTGGCCGATATCGACAAGGACACGGTCGATTTCCAGCCCAACTACGATGGCAAGGAAAAAGAACCGACGGTGCTGCCGACCCGGATTCCCAACCTGCTGATCAACGGCTCGTCCGGCATCGCGGTCGGCATGGCGACCAACATCCCGCCGCACAACCTGACCGAGATCGTCAACGGCGCCCTGCACGTGCTGCGCAATCCCGACTGCACCATCGACGAGCTGATCGAGATCATCCCGGCGCCTGACTTCCCGACCGCCGGCATCATCTACGGCGTCTCGGGCGTGCGCGACGGCTACCGCACCGGCCGTGGCCGCGTGGTCATGCGCGCCAAGACCCACTTCGAGGAATACGGCAAGGATGGCGGCCGCATCGCGATCATCGTCGACGAGCTGCCGTACCAGGTGAACAAGAAGTCCCTGCTCGAGCGCATCGCCGAGAATGTGCGCGACAAGAAGCTCGAAGGCATTTCCGACATCCGCGACGAGTCCGACAAGTCGGGCATGCGCGTGGTGATCGAACTGAAACGCGGCGAAGTGCCGGAAGTGGTCCTCAACAATCTGTACAAGCAGACCCAGTTGCAGGACACCTTCGGCATGAACATGGTCGCGCTGGTCAACGGCCAGCCGAAACTGCTGAACCTCAAGCAGATGCTGCAGTGCTTCCTGTCGCACCGCCGCGAAGTGGTCACGCGCCGCACCGTGTTCGAACTGCGCAAGGCGCGCGAACGCGGCCACATGCTCGAAGGCCTGGCCGTCGCCCTTGCCAATATCGACGATTTCATCGCCATCATCAAGGCCGCGCCGTCGCCGCCGATCGCCAAGACCGAACTGATGGCGCGCGCCTGGGATTCGTCGCTGGTGCGCGAAATGCTGCTGCGTACCGCCGAAGGCACCACCGTCGGCGGGGTCGAGGCGTTCCGTCCGGAGCACCTGCCGAAGCACTACGGCATGCAGCCCGATGGCCAGTACAAGCTGTCCGACGAACAGGCGCAAGAGATCCTGCAGATGCGCCTGCAGCGCCTGACCGGCCTTGAGCAGGACAAGATCGTCAACGAGTACAAAGACATCATGGCGCACATCGCCGACCTGCTCGACATCCTGGCCAAGCCGGAGCGCGTCACCGTCATCATCACCGACGAAATGACCCTGATCATGAACGAGTACGGCGTCGGCAACAAGGACGTGCGCCGTTCGACCATCGAGCACAATGCCACCGACCTGGAAACCGAAGACCTGATCACGCCGCAGGACATGGTCGTGACCCTGTCGCACACCGGCTACATGAAGTCGCAGCCGATCTCCGAATACCGCGCGCAAAAACGCGGTGGACGCGGCAAGCAGGCCATGGCGACCAAGGAAGAAGACTGGATCGACCAGCTGTTCATCGCCAACACGCACGATTACATCCTGTGCTTCTCGAACCGCGGCCGCATGTACTGGCTCAAGGTGTGGGAAGTGCCGCAAGGCTCGCGCAACTCGCGCGGCAAGCCGATCGTCAACATGTTCCCGCTGCAGGACAACGAGAAGATCACCGTGGTGCTGCCGCTGTCGGGCGTGAACCGCACCTTCCCGGAAGACCACTACGTGTTCATGGCGACCAGCCTCGGTACCGTCAAGAAGACGCCGCTCAAGGACTTCAGCAATCCACGCAAGGCCGGCATCATCGCGGTCGACCTGGACGACGGCGACTTCCTGATCGGCGCCGCGCTGACCGACGGCGAGCACGATGTGATGCTGTTCTCCGATTCCGGCAAGGCGGTGCGCTTCGACGAGAACGACGTGCGTCCGATGGGCCGTACCGCGCGCGGCGTGCGCGGCATGAACCTGGAAGAGGGCCAGAACGTGATCGCCCTGCTGGTGGCCGAGAACGAGCAGCAGTCGGTGCTCACGGCGACCGAAAACGGCTTCGGCAAGCGTACTCCGATCACCGAGTACACCCGCCACGGGCGCGGCACCAAGGGCATGATCGCGATCCAGACCAGCGAGCGTAACGGCCGCGTGGTCGCCGCCACCCTGGTCGAACCGAGCGACGAGATCATGCTGATCACCACCGGCGGCGTGCTGATTCGCACCCGCGTGTCGGAAATCCGCGAAATGGGCCGCGCCACGCAAGGCGTGACCCTGATCGCGGTCGAAGACGGCACCAAGTTGAGCGGCTTGCAGCGCATCGTGGAAACCGACCTCGAAGACGTCGACCTCGAAACGCCGCCGGAGTAAAAACGGCGCGGGGCCGGCCTTGTTTTCGCACTTCGTGCGAGAATGATGCCGGCCCCATTTTTTTTGCTTGCCTTGACCAGGCATGGACAAGGGCATGACACCCTGGCCGACACCCTAGCCCACTTTTTCGCAAGGACCCTCGTGACCCAGATCTACAACTTCTCCGCCGGCCCCGCCGTCCTGCCCAAGGAAGTGCTGCAAGAGGCAGCCGCCGACATGCTCGACTGGCACGGCAGCGGCTTGTCGGTGATGGAGATGAGTCACCGCGGCCCCGAGTTCATCTCGATCTACCAAGCGGCCGTGCGCGACCTGCGCCTGCTGCTGAACGTCCCCGCCAACTACAAGATCCTGTTCCTGCAAGGCGGCGGCCTGGGCGAAAACGCCATCGTGCCGATGAACCTGGTCGGGCGCGTGCCCGCGCCAGCCACCATCGACTTCGTGCACACCGGTTCCTGGTCCGGCAAGTCGGTCAAGGAAGCGGCGCGCTACGCCAGGGTCAACGTGGCCGCCAGCGGCGAGGCGGGGCGCTTTACCACGGTGCCGCCGCAAAGCGAGTGGAAGCTCACGCCAGGCGCGGCCTACCTGCACCTGTGCACCAACGAAACCATCGACGGCGTCGAATACAACTTCGTGCCCGAACTGGCCGGCGACACGCCGATCGTGGCCGACATGTCCTCGCACATTCTGTCGCGCGTGATCGACGTGAGCAAATACGGCGTCATTTTCGCCGGCGCGCAAAAGAACATCGGCCCGGCCGGCCTGACCGTGGTGATCGTGCGCGAAGACCTGCTCGGGCACGCGCTGCCGATCTGCCCGTCCGCGTTCGACTGGAGCATCGTCGCCGCGCACGACTCGATGTACAACACGCCGCCGACCTACGGCATCTACATCGCCGGCCTGGTGTTCGCGCACCTGCTGCGCCAGGGCGGCGTGGCCGCCATGGAGCAGCGCAACATCGCCAAGGCCGGCCTGCTGTACGCGGCGCTCGACGCCGACGATTTTTACCAGAACCGCGTGGCGAAAGACTGCCGCTCGCGCATGAACGTTCCGTTCTACCTGCGCGACGAAGCGCTGAACGACAAATTCCTGGCCGGTGCAAAAGCGCGCGGCCTGCTGCAGCTCAAGGGCCACAAGTCCGTGGGCGGTATGCGCGCATCGCTCTACAACGCGATGCCGATCGAGGGCGTGCAAGCCCTGGTCGATTATCTGAACGAGTTCGCCGGCCGCACCTAGTCACGACACTAGCATGCGGGGCCTGGCGCCCCACGCGAACACCCGATTCACCGCAAACCACGCCGCATCCATGACAGACAAACTCACACCATTGCGCGAACAGATCGATGCGATCGACGCGCAGATTCTCAATTTGCTTAGCCAGCGCGCGCGCCTGGCGCAGGAAGTCGGCCACGTCAAGGCCGAAACCAGCGCCCCCGTGTTTCGTCCCGAACGCGAAGCGCAGGTGCTGCGCGGCGTGGCCGACCGCAACCCGGGCCCGCTCAAGGCGGCCGAAGTGCAGACCATCTTCCGCGAGATCATGTCGGCCTGCCGCTCGCTCGAAAAGCGCGTCACCGTCGCTTACCTGGGGCCGTCCGGCACCTTCACCGAGCAGGCCGCGTTCCAGCAGTTCGGCAGCGCCATCGAAGGGCTGCCGTGCATCTCGATCGATGAAGTGTTCCGCGCAACCGAAGCCGGCACCGCCGATTTCGGCGTGGTCCCGGTCGAAAATTCATCCGAAGGGGCGGTCAACCGCACGCTCGACCTGATGCTCGGCACCACCACCATCATCAGCGGCGAGATTTCGATCCCGGTGCACCACAGCCTCATGACCAAGACCGGCAACATGGACGGCGTGACGGTGGTGTGTGCGCATTCGCAGGCGCTGGCCCAGTGCCAGGTCTGGCTGAACCAGAACTACCCCGGCATCGAACGGCGCGCCGTGGTATCGAACGCCGAAGCGGCCGTCATGGCCAGCAAGGACGAGACCATTGCGGCGATTGCCAGCGAAATGGCGGGCGAACAGTACCGCCTCGGCGTGGTCAAGGGCCACATCCAGGACGACCCGCACAACCGCACCCGCTTCGCCGTCATCGGCCATTTGCAGACCAACCCCTCGGGCAGCGACCAGACCTCGCTGGTGCTGGCGGTGCCGAACAAGGCGGGCGCGGTCTACAACCTGCTCGCGCCGCTGGCCGTGAACGGCGTCTCGATGACCCGTTTCGAATCGCGCCCTGCCCGCATCGGCACCTGGGAATACTACTTCTACGTCGACATCGAAGGCCACGTGCAGGACCCGGCGGTGGCCAAGGCGCTCGACGAACTGCGCGATAACGCCGCCTTCTTCAAGGTGCTCGGCTCGTACCCGCTCAGTCTTTGATTTTCAACGTTCAAGACAACCTTAAAACAACTACAGAGATAACACCATGTCCCAGCAATTCGGTCCAGAATACGTCCGTGCCATCGCTCCCTACCAGGCGGGCAAACCGATCGCCGAAGTCGCGCGCGAGTTCGGCCTCGACGAAGCGAACATCGTCAAACTGGCGTCGAACGAAAACCCGTTCGGCGTGCCCGCATCGAGCCAGCAAGCCATGGCTGCCGCGGTGGCCGACCTGGGACGCTACCCCGACGCCAACGGCTTCGATTTGAAAGCCGCACTCTCGGCACGCTACGAGGTGCCGGCCGACTGGATCACCCTGGGCAACGGCAGCAACGACATCCTCGAAATCGCCGCCCACGCCTTCGTGCAAAAAGGCCAGGCCGTGGTGTACTCGCAGTACTCGTTCGCCGTGTACGCGCTGGCCACCCAGGGCGTGGGCGCGCGCGCCATCGTGGTGCCGGCCAAGGACTACGGCCATGACCTCGACGCCATGGCGGCCGCCATCGACGCCGACACGCGCCTGGTCTTCATCGCCAATCCGAACAACCCGACCGGCACCTTCATCCCGGCCGCGCGCATCGCAGCATTCCTGGACAAGGTGCCGGCCAACGTGGTCGTGGTGCTGGACGAGGCCTACAACGAATTCCTCGCGCCCGAGCACCAGTTCGAGTCAAGCCAGTGGGCGCGCAAATACCCCAACCTGCTGGTCTCGCGCACCTTCTCCAAGGCCTACGGCCTGGCGGGCCTGCGCGTCGGCTTCGCGATTGCGCAGCCGGCCCTGACCGACCTGATGAACCGCATCCGCCAGCCGTTCAACGTCAACTCGCTGGCGCAGGCCGCGGCCATCGCCGCCCTCAACGACAAGCCGTTCCTGGAGCAGGGCGCCAAGAACAACGCCGCCGGCTACGCCCAGTTCGTCGAAGCCTTCGACGAACTGGGACTGCAGTACGTGCCCTCGTTCGGTAACTTCGTGCTGGTCAAGGTCGGCGACGACGACGGCGCGGGCGCGCGCGTGAACCTGGCGCTGCTCAAGCAAGGCGTGATCGTGCGCCCGGTCGGCAACTACGGCTTGCCGCAATGGCTGCGCATCTCGATCGGCCTGCCGGCCGAAAACGCGATCTTCCTCGCCGCCCTCAAGAAAGCGCTGGCCTGACGTGTTCAATAAAGTCGTCATCTTCGGCGTAGGGCTGATCGGCGGCTCGTTCGCGCGCGCGCTGCGCCATGCCGGCGTGGCCGGCACCCTGGTCGGCGTGGGGCGCTCGCCCGAGGCGATGGCGCGCGCGCTGAACTTAAGCATCATCGACCAGGTGGCGGCCTCGGTGCAGGACGCCATGCTTGGCGCCGACCTGGTGCTGATCGCCGCGCCGGTGGCGCAGACCGCGCCGATCCTGGCGTCGCTGCTGCCGTACCTGGAAGCCGGTACGGTCGTTACCGACGCCGGCAGCACCAAGTCCGACGTGGTGGCGGCGGCACGCGCCGTGATGAAAGGCCGGGTCGGCCAGTTCGTGCCGGGGCACCCGATTGCCGGGCGCGAAACCAACGGACCCGATGCCGCCATCGTCGATCTGTACCACGGCAAAAAAACCGTGCTCACGCCGCTGCCCGAGAATGCGCCTGCCGACGTCGAGAAAGTGGCGGCCGCGTGGCGCGCCTGCGGCGCCATCATCCACACCCTCTCGCCGCAGGAACACGACACCGTGTTCGCCTCGGTCAGCCACCTGCCGCATCTGCTGGCGTACGCGCTGGTCGACGACATCGCCCGCAAGCCCCACGCCGGGCTGCTGTTCCAGTACGCCGCCAGCGGCTTTCGCGACTTTACGCGCATCGCCGGCTCCTCGCCCGAGATGTGGCGCGACATCTCGCTGGCCAACCAGCCGGCCCTATTGGGCGAGTTGGACGCATATCTGGCACAATTAACAGCGATACGCGCCATGCTCGCGAGCAGCGACGGCGCGGCCATCGAAGCGGTCTACGCCAACGCCCAGCGGGCGCGCTGCCGCTGGATCGAAGCGATCGAAACGGCCGAAGCGCCGCCGGCGCAGGACAGCAGTCCCGAATAAACCCAGCATTTCAAGGAATCCCAGCATGACCCAGCAGAAGCAGTACCCGCACCATATCGATCTCAAGCCCGTCATGCACGTCGAGGGCGTGGTGCGGCTGCCGGGGTCGAAGAGCATCTCCAACCGCACCTTGCTGCTGGCCGCGCTGGCCGAAGGCAGCACCACCATCATCGGCCTGCTGGCGTCGGACGACACCCTGGTCATGCTCGGCGCGCTGCGCTCGCTGGGCCTGACATGGGAGCAGGTCGACGGGCACACCCACATCGTGCATGGCGGCGGCGGCACCTTGCCGGTGCACGGGGCCGATCTGTTCATGGGTAACGCCGGCACCGCGATCCGCCCGCTGACGGCGGCGCTGGCCGTCATTGGCGGCGACTACACGCTGCACGGCGTCACCCGCATGCACGAGCGTCCGATCGGCGACCTGGTCGACGCCCTGAACGCCATTGGCGCCCAGATCGAATACACCGGCGTCGAAGGTTTTCCGCCGCTGCGCATCCGGCGCGGGCATATCCACGCGCAGCGCATGGCGGTGCGCGGCAACGTCTCGAGCCAGTTCCTGACCGCGCTGCTGATGGCCGCGCCGCTGATGGCGCGCGAGCACCCGGTCACGATTGACGTCGTCGGTGAACTGATCTCCAAGCCGTACATCGAAATTACCCTGAACCTGATGCGGCGCTTCGGCGTGACGGTCGAGCAGGACGGCTGGCAATCGTTCACCGTGCAGCCGGGTCAGCGCTACGCCAGTCCGGGCACGATCCATGTGGAAGGCGACGCCTCGTCGGCCTCGTACTTTTTGGCGGCGGGCGCGATTGGCGGCGGTCCGATCCGGGTTGAAGGAGTAGGGCGCGACAGCATCCAGGGCGACGTGCGCTTTGCCGAAGCGCTCGAGCAGATGGGCGCGACGATCACGCGCGGCGACAACTGGATCGAAGCGCGTTCGAACGGCGTGTTGAAAGCCATCGACGCCGACTTCAACCACATTCCCGACGCGGCGATGACGATTGCGGTGGCCGCGCTGTACGCCGACGGCACCACGACCTTGCGCAACATCGCCAGCTGGCGCGTGAAAGAAACCGACCGCCTGGCCGCGATGGCGACCGAGCTGCGCAAGCTCGGTGCGATCGTGGTGGAGGGGCCGGACTTCATTTCGGTGACCCCGCCCGTCGGCGCGCTGAGCGCCGCGACGATCGACACGTATGATGACCACCGGATGGCGATGTGCTTCTCGCTGGCGAGTCTGGACGGCAAAGCGCGGCGCGGCAACGCGATGCGCATCAACGACCCCAAGTGCGTCGCCAAGACCTTCCCCGACTACTTCGACGCCTTCGCCGGCATCGCCCACGACCAACTGATTTGAGGATGAACTCCTACAACAGAGCTCAACCCACCTACAACCGGGGTCAGAGCTCTAATTAGAAATTGATTGCATCACAGCGACATAAGCCCACGACCGGGGTCTGACCTCCGATTAGAAATTATTGCATACAGCGATAGAATTTTCTTTGGCCACACGTTGCCAGGTCAGTTCTGCCCACGCGGATGCCCGTGGTAGGCAGACATCGGCATAGCGCCGGGCCGGTGCGTGGCGGAAATTGTTTTTTGGCAATAAGTTTCTAATCAGAGGTCGGACCCCGGTTGGGGGGGGGCAATGTTTCGATTTAGAGCTCTGACCCTGGTTGGGGGATATTGCAATGTTTCGAATTAGAGCTCTGACCCCGGTGGTAGGACTTTTGATGCTCATCGTGGGATTTTTCACCTTACCGTTTTTGCACGTTTTATAGTGATTTCACCAGGACACCGTCCCATGCCACATTCGCATATTCCCGTCATCGCCATCGATGGCCCCACCGCTTCCGGCAAGGGGACCGTCGCCCATAAGGTGGCCGATCGCCTCGGCTTCCATTACCTCGATTCCGGCGCACTGTACCGCCTCACCGCGCTGATGGCGCTGCGCCGCGCCACGCCGCTCAGCGACGAACATGGCCTCGCGAAACTCGCCGAACACCTTCCCGCCAGCTTCAGCGGCGGTGAAATCCTGCTGGCGAACGAACATGTCACCCAACTCATCCGCGCGGAAGAAGTTGGCAACATGGCATCGAAAATCGCCGCGCTGCCGGCCGTGCGCCAGGCCCTGTTCGCGCTGCAGCTGGGCTTTCGCCGGGCGCCGGGACTGGTCGCCGATGGCCGCGATATGGGCACGGTCATCTTTCCGCACGCGCAACTGAAGGTGTTTCTCACCGCCAGTACCGAGGCGCGCGCGCAACGCCGATATAAGCAATTGATTGACAAGGGGTTTTCTGCTAATATAGAAGACCTCCTGTCCGATTTGAAGGCGCGCGACGACCGTGATACTTGCCGGGCCATCGCGCCATTGATGCCGGCAGAAGGGGCGCACCTGCTCGACACCTCCAATATGACCGCTGACGAAGCGGTCGAGGAAGTGCTGAAATGGTATGCGCACGCTAAGTAGTAGCAATGGGTGCTTGCAATTGCAATTGTGCCATTGCAGGCGTTGTTTCAACCTATAACCCAGTTTAAGTCGCATGGTGCGATCTCTGCTGGCTAACTCGTGTACAAACTATGTCAACAGCAACAACTGAAGCAACCGGTATGGAAAGTTTTGCAGCGCTCTTCGAGGAATCGTTGTCGCGCCAAGATATGCGCTCCGGCGAAGTTATTTCCGCTGAAGTCGTGCGTCTCGACCACAATTTCGTGATCGTCAACGCTGGCCTCAAATCCGAAGCTTTCATTCCTATCGAAGAATTCAAGAACGACCAGGGCGAACTGGAAGTTCAAGTCGGCGATTTCGTTTCCGTAGCGATTGAGTCGCTGGAAAACGGCTTCGGCGACACCATCCTGTCGCGCGACAAGGCCAAGCGCCTGGCGTCGTGGCTGGCTCTGGAAAAAGCCATGGAATCGGGCGAGATCGTCGTCGGTACCGTCAATGGCAAAGTCAAGGGCGGCCTGACCGTTCTGACCAACGGCATCCGCGCGTTCCTGCCGGGTTCGCTGGTCGACACCCGTCCTGTCAAGGACACCACCCCGTTCGAAGGCAAGACCCTGGAATTCAAGGTCATCAAGCTCGACCGTAAGCGTAACAACGTGGTTCTGTCCCGCCGCGCCGTCATCGAAGCATCGATGGGCGAAGAGCGTCAGAAACTGATGGAAACGCTGAAAGAAGGCACCGTGGTGACCGGCGTCGTCAAAAATATCACCGACTACGGCGCGTTCGTGGATCTGGGCGGTATCGACGGCCTGCTGCACATCACCGATCTGGCATGGCGTCGTGTGCGTCACCCGTCGGAAGTGCTGACCGTTGGCCAGGAAATCACCGCCAAAGTCCTGAAGTACGATCAGGAAAAGAACCGTGTTTCGCTGGGCGTGAAGCAACTGGGCGACGATCCTTGGACCGGTCTGTCCCGTCGTTACCCACAAAGCACCCGTCTGTTCGGCAAAGTAACGAACCTGACCGACTACGGCGCGTTCGTGGAAGTCGAGCAGGGTATCGAAGGTCTGGTTCACGTTTCCGAAATGGACTGGACCAACAAGAACGTGGCACCAAACAAAGTTGTCCAGCTGGGCGACGAAGTGGAAGTCATGGTTCTCGAGATCGACGAAGAGCGTCGCCGTATTTCGCTGGGCATGAAGCAGTGCAAAGCGAATCCATGGGATGACTTCGGCGTTACCCACAAGAAGGGCGACAAAGTCCGCGGCGCGATCAAGTCGATCACCGACTTCGGCGTGTTCATCGGCCTGGCTGGCAACATCGATGGTCTGGTGCACCTGTCCGACCTGTCCTGGACCGAAACCGGCGAAGAAGCTGTGCGCCGTTTCAAAAAGGGCGACGAACTGGAAGCCATCGTTCTGGCAATCGACGTCGAGCGCGAGCGCGTTTCCCTGGGTGTCAAGCAACTCGAAGGCGACCCATTCAACAACTTCGCTGCAATGAACGACAAAGGCTCCCTGGTAACGGGGTCGGTCAAGTCGGTCGAGCCTAAGGGCGCTGTCATCCAGCTGTCCGAAGAAGTTGAAGGCTACCTGCGTGCTTCCGAAATCTCGCGCGACCGCGTTGAAGATGCTGGTACCCACCTGAAGGTTGGCGATTCGGTTGAAGCACTGGTCATCAACATCGACCGCAAAGCGCGCAGCATCCAGCTGTCGATCAAAGCGAAAGACAATGTTGAAACCCAGGAAGCGATGCAGAAAATGGCTTCGTCCTCCGACAACAATGCGGCATCGGGCACCACCAGCCTGGGCGCACTGTTGAAAGCTAAGTTCGACAACAAGAACTAAGACACTCGGAATCGACAGATGACGAAGTCCGAGTTGATTAACCGCCTGGCTGAGCGCTATTCTCAGCTGGTGGCCAAGGATGCGGAGTACGCTGTCAAGACCATTCTCGATGCCATGACCAACGCTTTGGCGACTGGCCAGCGCATCGAGATCCGTGGTTTTGGTAGTTTTGCCCTGAACAGCCGGCCGCCGCGCATCGGACGCAATCCCAAGTCCGGCGACAAGGTGATGGTTCCCGAAAAACGGGTACCGCACTTCAAGCCGGGCAAGCAATTGCGCGAACGGGTAGATGCGATGGTCGGGCAGCCGATTATTGAAGACTGAGTCGTTTGTCGACACAGAAGAACGGCATCCCTGGATGCCGTTTTTTTTCGCCCGCAAAGTTCCGGGGTCAAATCCAAACGTTGAAACTAGGGACAGGCCCCGGTTGTGTCGCCGTCCCCGGCCTCGGCGGCCCCCTTGGCGGGAATCCATATCACCTTTGCTGATAGGTGCCATAGGCCCCCGCCTGCGCGGGGGCGACGGCCGAAAGGCCGTCGTTTTGGTGTAATATGCGACACTTGCGACCTTTTCAGACTGGACCTGGCTGATGAAATTTGTATCCACCATCGTTGGATTTATTCTGTTTATCCTGTTTTTCGGCTTCGCCCTGAAGAACACGCAGGAAGTCGACCTGCACTTTTTCCTCAATTACGAACTGCGCGGCCCGCTGGTGTTGATGCTGCTGGGCTTTTTCGTGGCCGGCGCCGCCCTCGGCATCCTGGCCGTCACGCCCACCGTGTTCCGCCACCGCCGCGAAACCTCGAAGCACAAGAACACCATCGTCGCCCTGCAAACCGTGGCGCGCACCAATGTTGCCCAGCCGCAGCCGGACAGCGTCAGCACGCAGCAGTAAGCCCGCAGTTACCCGGCACTCACCCATCTGAAAAACCAACAAAAAGAACCGCATGGAATTTGAAATCTGGATGTTGCTTGGCATCCCACTGTTTTTCGCCCTAGGATGGATCGCCGCGCGCGTCGACATCAAGCAGCTGCTCTCCGAATCGCGCACTTTGCCGCGTGGATATTTCCGCGGCCTCAACTTCCTGCTCAACGAGCAGCCCGACAAGGCCATCGACGCCTTCATCGACATCGTCAAGCTCGATCCCGAAACGGTCGAGATGCATTTCGCGCTCGGTAACCTGTTCCGCCGCCGCGGCGAGATCGAGCGCGCCATCCGCGTCCACCAGAACCTGCTCTCGCGTCCCGACCTGCCGGCCGACGAAAAGGCCCACGGCCAGTACGAACTGGGCATGGATTACCTCAAGGCCGGCCTGCTCGACCGCGCCGAAGAAACCTTCAACCTGCTGCTCGACACGCCCTACGGCGCCCAGGCGCGCCGCGCCCTGCTCGAAATCTACCAGCGCGAAAAGGAATGGCCGCGCGCCATCGAAGCCGCGCTCGGCCTGCAGGAATCCGGCGCCGGCGCGCGCCAGAAGGAAATCGCCCAGTTCTACTGCGAGCTGGCCCAGGATGCGCTGGTCCACATGCACACCGACGATGCCCTGGCCCTGCTCGACAAAGCCCTGCACGCCGACCGCAAGAACGTGCGCGCCACCTTGCTCACCGGCGACGCCCAGCTGGTCAAGGATGATGTCGAAGGCGCGCTGCTCACCTGGCGCCGCGTCGAGCAGCAAAGCGTGCCGCACGTGGCCCTGGTCGCGCAGCGCCTGATGGACGGCTACCGCAAGGTCGGCCGCCCGCAGGAAGGCGTCAACCTGCTGCGCTCCTACCTGGCCGAAGCCTCCTCGATCGACCTGATCGAAGTGGTGTTCAAGGCCGTCATCGAGCTCGATGGGGTGGACGCGGCCAAGCAGCTGATGATCGAGGAACTGCGCCGCAATCCGACCCTGCTCGGCCTCGACAAACTGCTCGAAGCGCGCCTGATGGACGCACCGGCCGATGTCTGGGAAGAGCTGTCGATGGTGAAGAACCTGGTGCGCGGCTACACCCAGAAGCTGGCGCGCTACCAGTGCAGCCACTGCGGCTTCAAGGCGCGCCAGTTCTACTGGCAGTGCCCGGGATGCAGCCGCTGGGAGACCTACCCGCCGCGCCGCACCGAAGAACTCAATGTCATGAACTAAATCCGAACGATGACCAATCTCAACGCCACACCCGCGCGCCTGCTCAGCGCCGACAGCCATTCCTTCATCGCCGCGCCCGACCTGGCCGCGGTGCGCATCCTGGTCGTCGGCGACGTGATGCTGGACCGTTACTGGTTCGGTGACGTCAGCCGCATCTCGCCCGAAGCGCCGGTGCCGATCGTGCGCATCGAAAAGCGCGAAGAGCGCCTCGGCGGCGCCGCCAACGTGGCGCGCAATGCGGCGGCCCTCGGCGCCCGCTGCGGCTTGCTGGGCGTGGTCGGCGCCGACGAAGCGGGCGAGCAGGTGGCACAGTTGCTGGCCGAGTCGCGCATCGACAGCTACCTGCAGCGCGATGCAGCCATTTCCACCATCATCAAGCTGCGCGTGATCGGCCGCCAGCAGCAGCTGCTGCGCATCGACTTCGAAGACGCGCCGACCGACACGGTCCTGCGCGACAAGCTCACCCAGTTCAACGCGCTGCTGCCCGATTACGACGTGGTGATCCTGTCCGACTACAACAAGGGCAGCCTGGTGAACGTGGCGCACATGATCGAGGCGGGCCGCGCGGCCGGCAAGATCGTCATGGTCGACCCCAAGGGCGACGATTTTTCGCGCTACGCCGGGGCCACCGTGCTCACGCCGAACAAGTCGGAGTTCCGCCGCATCGTGGGCAGCTGGTCGAGCGAAGACCAGCTCACCGCCAAGGCCCAGGCCCTGCGCGCCGAACTGCGCCTGGACGCGCTGCTGCTCACGCGCTCGGAAGAGGGCATGAGTTTGTACACCGGTAGCGAAGTGCTGCACATGCATGCCGACGCGCGCGAAGTGTTCGACGTCTCCGGCGCCGGCGACACCGTGATTGCCACCATGGCCTCGATGCTCGGCGCCGGCATGCCGATGGCCGACGCCATCATGACCGCCAACCGCGCCGGCGGCATCGTCGTCGGCAAGCTCGGCACGGCGACCGTGACGCGCGAGGAACTGTTCGGTCTGTAAAACAGCAGAGTCTGCCTACACGATTGGCATTTTGCTGTTCTGATAACGCTCAATCGGAGCGGTCAACATTGTGCCGGGTCACCCGTTGATTTGATGGGGCCGCAATCGCGTCCCTACAATCTGAAGGAGACACAACATGATCCGACAATTGATGCTGGCAGTAGCAACCCTGGTGGCCACGATGAGCATGGCGTTTGCCCAGGTCGACGTCAACAAGGCCGACGCAGCCGCACTCGACGGCGTGAAGGGCATCGGCCCCTCCACCTCCAAGCTGATCCTGGAAGAACGCACCAAGGGTGGCGAGTTCAAGGACTGGGCCGACTTTTCCAGGCGCGTCAAGGGCGTGGGCGACAAGCGCGCGGTCAAGCTGTCGCAGGCGGGATTGCAGGTAGCGGGCAAGCCGTTCGACGCTGCTGCTCCAGCGCCGGCCACGGCCAGTAAAGCGGCGCCAGCCGTAGCCGGCAAACCGGCCCCAGCCGCCAAGCCGGCGGCGGCCCCGGCCAAAATGTAAACGCCATGCATCTTGCCCAAAAACCCGCCGCCAACGCCGCGGGTTTTTTCATGGGCGCTCGGCTTGCGTGAGTAACGTTTTTTCGCTGTATGGACATACTAGTGCGCGCCGGGTCGTGAGAAGATAACGGCGCTCAATTAACTGTCGCCGTCGCGAAGGACCTCTCATGGCATCTGTCCCGTTCACCAAACCCCTGCTGGCCACCCTGATCGCCGCCGCTGCCGGCGCTTGCACCGCCGCCGTTCCCGCCGCTCCCGCGAGCCCGGACCTTGTCCGTCGCCAGGCCCAGGTCGACAAGATCGTCGGCGACATTTCGCCGCAGCGCATCGAAGCGCATGTGCGCAAACTGGTTGGCTTCAAGACGCGCCACACCATGTCCGATACGGTGTCCGATACGGTCGGCATCGGCGCCGCGCGGCGCTGGATCAAGGCCGAACTGGAGCGCTGCGGAGCCGCCGCCGGCGGGCGTTTGCAGGTGAGCTTCGACAGCCATGTCGCGCCGGTGTCGGCGCGCATTTCACGCCCGACCGAGATCGTCAACGTGGTGGCGACCCTGCCCGGCACGCAGGCTGCGTCGAAAGAGCGCATCTACGTCGTCAGCGGCCATTACGACTCGCGCAATACCGACATCATGGACGCCACCGGCGATTCGCCGGGCGCCAACGACGACGCTTCCGGCACCGCCGCCGTGATGGAAATGGCCTGCGTCATGGCGCGCCACCAGTTCGACGCGACCATCGTCTTCATGGCGGTGGCGGCCGAGGAGCAGGGCTTGCTGGGCGCGGCCCATTGGGCCGAACAGGCCCGCCTCAAGAACCTGAACCTGCAGGGCATGTTCACCAACGATATCATCGGCAGCTCGCGCGCCGAGGATGGCCGCGTCGACGACAGGCAGGTGCGCCTGTTCGCCGAATCGATTCCGGCGACCAGGGAGAACAGCGAAAGCAATCGCGCCCTCTTGGCGACCGGTGGCGAAAACGACTCGACCTCGCGTCAGCTGGCGCGCCATGTGAAGGAAGTGGGAGAGCGCTACGTGCCTGGTTTTACGGTGAACGTGATCCAGCGGCGCGACCGTTATCTGCGCGGGGGCGACCATATGCCGTTCCTGGAGCGCGGCTTTGCGGCGCTGCGCTTCACCGAACCGAACGAAGACTTCGCGCACCAGCACCAGAACGTGCGCAAGGAAGGGGCGATGCAGTATGGCGACCTGCCCGAGTTCAACGACTACAACTACATCGCGAAGGTGGCGCGGGTGAACGCGGCGGCGCTGGCCACGCTGTCATTGGCGCCGGCCGCGCCGCAGAAGGTGCAGATGCGCACCGCGAAGCTCGAAAACGATTCGTCGCTGGTGTGGCAGGCCAATGGCGAGCCCGATCTGGCCGGCTACCGCATTGTCTGGCGCGACACGACCGCCGCGCAGTGGCAGGGCGCTTTGTTTGTGGGGAACGTGACCGAGGCGACCGTCAAGCTGTCGAAGGACAACTACTTCTTCGGCGTGCAGGCGGTGGACAAGGATGGCAATGTGAGCGTGGCGACGTATCCGATGCCGTTGCGCTAAAGATCCCCCGTCGTTCCCGCGAAGGCGGGGACCCAAGTTTGTCGAGCCGCCGATAGCAATGGTACCAACTTGGGTTCCCGCCTCTGCGGGAACGACGTGGTGGTAGCCGCAACGACGGTGGCGGCGGCGCGAACCTCAGAGGCGGCAGACGCAAACGGCAGCGCCTACTTCATCGCCAGATACGCATGCAGCTGCGCCACCACGGCCGCACCTTCTCCCACCGCCGCCGCCACCCGCTTGGTCGACCCGGCCCGCACATCGCCGATCGCAAACACCCCCGGCACGGTAGTCTCCAGGTTCCCGTGCAGCGAACCGTCCGGGTTGAGCATGTGCCCGGTCACCCGGCAGCGCGCCATCATCACATCGGTCCCGGTCATCACGAATCCGCCCTGGTCGACCTGGACGCCGCAGTCGGCCAGCCAGCCCGAATTCGGATCTGCCCCGACGAACAAGAACACACTGCGCACCGCGTGGCTTTGTTCCTGCTCGCCGCGCTGGCGCCAGCGCACGCCGCTCAAGCGCTGCCCGTCGCCTTCCAGCCTGGTCAGGCTGGTATGCGTGTGCAGCACGATGTTCGGCGTCGCCGCAATCCGCTCGATCAGGTAACTCGACATGCTCGCCGCCAGCCCGGCCCCGCGAATGAGCATGTGCACCGTCTTCGCATGGCTTGACAAGAACACCGCCGCCTGGCCGGCCGAATTGCCGCCGCCGACCAGCACCACATCCTCGCCCTGGCACTGGCGTCCTTCCAGCGGCGAAGCCCAGTAGTACACGCCGCAGCCTTCGTATGTGGCCAGGTCGGCCAGGTCCGGCTTGCGGTAGCGCGCCCCGCACGCCAGCACCACCGCGCGCGCCTGTACCTGGCCGCCGTCCGCCAGCGACAGGCGCAGCGGATACTGGTCGCACAGCAGCTTGTCGGCCGCCGCCGGAATGGCCACCTGCGCGCCGAATTTTTGCGATTGCACGAAGGCGCGCCCGGCCAGCGCGCGGCCCGAAATCCCGGTCGGGAAACCGAGGTAGTTTTCGATGCGCGCGCTGGCGCCGGCCTGGCCGCCGAAGGCGCGGTTTTCCACCACCAGCACCGACAGGCCTTCCGAGGCCGCATACACCGCCGTCGCCAGGCCGGACGGCCCGGCGCCGACCACCAGCACGTCGTACACCTTGTCCGGATCGAGGTCGGGCAGCATGCCGAGGCAGTATCCCAGTTCGGCCAGGCTCGGATTCTTCTTGACCACGCCGTCCGGGCACACCACCAGCGGCAGTTCGTGCGGGCCGGGCTGGTACATGCGGATCAGCGCCTCGGCGTTCGGGCTGGTGGCCGGGTCGAGCACCATGTGCGGATGGCCGTTGCTGGTCAAGAAGGTCTGCAGGCGGAACAGGTCGGCGCTGCCGGGCGGGCCGACCAGCACCGGGGCGCTGGTGCCGGCTTCGATCAGTCCCACCCGCCGCAGGATCAGTGCGCGCATGATGCGCTCGCCCAGTTCGGCCTCGGCCACCACCAGCGCGCGCAGCGCTTCCGGCGTGACGATAAGCGCCTCGACCGTGCCGGCCGCGTGCGCGCTTACCAGCGCCGGGCTGCCCGACAACTGGCCCACGTCGGCCGTGAAGTGGCCCGGACCGTGTTCGACAATCGTGTGGCTGTTGCCCATGCCGTCGCACTGGCTGATGCGCACCTGGCCCGAGAGCACGATCATCATGCCCGGATTGCCGCCCCCGGCTTCGAAAATGGCTTGCCCGTCGTCCCAGTGCCCTTCCTTGCCGAAGCGGCGCAGGCGCGCGATTTCGGCCTGTGTCAGGACCGGGAACATCTGGTCGCGGCGCGTGTCGTATTTGCTCAGGGAGCTTTGGGCGCGCTCCTGAATGCTGTTGTCGGGAATGAAGTCGGGGGCGGGCAAAGTGCTCATGGGCGGTCGGCTCTGTGAGGGGATCAGCCCTCAGTCTAGCAGCTGGCTGACCCGTCTCATACGCACAAGGGCATCGTGGATTAGAATGATGTTTTGTTGAACTGCAAAGAGTAAGCCATGCCCTACATGACCATCGAAGATACGATCGGCAATACCCCGCTGGTGCGCCTGGTGCGCCTGCCGGGCGCCGATGCGGCCGCGCGCAACAACATCATCCTCGGCAAAATGGAAGGCGACAATCCGGCCGGCTCGGTCAAGGACCGCGCCGCCATGTCGATGCTGCGCCGCGCCGAAGAACGCGGCCAGATCAAGCCGGGCGATACCCTGATCGAAGCGACCAGCGGCAACACCGGCATCGCGCTGGCGATGGCGGCCGCGATCCGGGGCTACAAGATGCTGCTGCTGATGCCCGAGTACCTGTCGATCGAGCGGCGCCAGAGCATGGCCGCCTACGGCGCCCAGATCATCCTCACGCCCAAGACCGGCGGCATGGAATACGCGCGCGACATGGCCGAGCAGTTGCAGCGCGACGGCAAGGGCATCATCCTCGACCAGTTCGGCAATCCCGACAACCCGCGCGCCCACTACGAGTCGACCGGTCCCGAGATCTGGCGCGACACCAAGGGCGGCATCACCCATTTTGTGAGCGCCATGGGCACCACCGGCACCATCATGGGCGTGTCGCAGTATCTCAAGGAGCAGAACGAAGCGGTCCAGATCATCGGCGCCCAGCCCGAGGACGGCTCGCAGATTCCCGGCATCCGCAAGTGGCCCGAAGCCTACCTGCCGAAGATCTTCGACAAGGCGCGCGTCGACCAGGTCGAGAGCGTGAGCCAGGCCGCGGCCGAGCAGATGGCGCGCCGCATGGCGGCCGAAGAGGGCATCTTCTGCGGCATTTCGGCCGCCGGCGCCTGCGAGATCGCGCTGCGCATCTCGCAGACGGTGGAAAACGCCACCATCGTCTTCATCGTGTGCGACCGCGGCGACCGTTACCTGTCGACCGGGGTGTTCCCGGCATAAGCAGGAACGCGGCCGCAGCGGGGCAACATCGCCGCGCACAAAAACAAACGCCTTCCACCTTGAACGAGTCGGACCCGTTCATGGTGGAAGGCGTTTTTGCATGCTTCCCGTGCGCCGCCCCCCACAGGGCAAGGCACAGGCTTATCCGGCAGCGCCTGTGGGCGCGCGGACCGACCCCGCTATTACGCTGGATCGCCTTCTTTTGGCTTGAACTGTTTGTCGCTGATGCGGAACTTGTTGCGGCGGTCGCCCATCAAGTAGCGCAGGTCGCGGATCGACAGGTCGCTCACTTCGTGCATGCGGATCAGCAGGGAAGCGCCGACCGGCAGGCGGTGATGGCGGATCTTCGAGATCACCGGCGGCGCCACTTCCAGCGCGCGCGACAGGGCCGCATCGTTCTTGAGGCGCAGATTTTCAATCAGCGTGTCCAGTAAACGATTTGGGTTGTATTGCAGCAGATCATCGGAGTCCGAATCGCTGTTCATATCAATGCCGACTTGGTTTGTCATGATGTCAATAATTCCTATTGTGAGTGGTGCTGCTAAGTCAAACACGCGGAGCTCTCGCTGCTGGTCAACCACCGTCGAAGTGCGCTTGCGAATTTATCTTGGGTAACACTTTTTAAAAAATATACACAATTGTACAACGTTTTGTAATCTAATACCGATAAGCAATAACAGATTACAAAATGATGTCGGTCGTGTTGTCTGATCGCAACATAGCCGCATTGCAATTCTCTCACAAAATCACGGAAAAACTAATTGTTTTCCCAGAAAACTTAAGTGTAAGACAATTTAGATGCATCCGCCGCACAATTCTAAAGAGAACTGGCTTATTAGCAACATGTTTCTGAGTATATTAACGCAAGAGGCATTTCTATGGGGCACGAATGGATAGCCGGCGGGACACGTGCGACGCGCGCGGGCCGGGTGCGGCCTCAAAATCAGGCAACAAAAGGTGCTCCAGTCGTTACATTCTTTTACAAAGTTTCCACTGAGGCAAGAGGCTGTCCAGCCCGGTTCTGACGAATTGCACGTCCCAATTCGATCACCGACATGGCGTAGAAGTAAGAGCGGTTGTATTGCGTAATGGCGAAAAAATTATCGGTGGCGATCCGGTACTCGGTCGGATCGGGGCCGTTGGGCAGGTCGATCAGGCCGAAACGCTGGTTCGAAGGCAACACCGCGCTGGTGCTGACACCGCCCGCGCGCAATTCCTCGGCGCGGAACTTGGCCGCCAGGCCCTGGTTGAGCAAGCTTTCCCAGGCCCGGTCGTCGGACACGCTGGCCGGATACACGAGCGGCCCGGCCTGCTTTGCCTGCCAGCCGTGCTGGACCAGGAAGCTGGCCACGCTGCCGATCGCGTCCACCGCCGAGCCGCGCAGGTCGATGCTGCCGTTGTTGTCGTAGTCGACTCCGTAGGCCAGCACGCTGCCCGGCATGAACTGCGGCATGCCGATGGCGCCGGCAAAGGACCCAAGCATCGACAGCGGGTCGATATTCGACTTGCGTGCCAGCACCAGCGCGTTTTCCAGCTCGCCGCGGAAGAAAGCCATGCGCGCGGCCCGGTTGGGCGCCTCGGGATAGGCGAAGGCCAAGGTGGCGAGCACGTCGAGCACGCGGAAGCGCCCGGTCTGGCGTCCGTAGATGGTTTCCACGCCGATGATGCCGACGATGATTTCGGCCGGCACGCCGTATTCGGCCTGGGCGCGCGCCAGCACCGCGGCGTGCTGGTTCCAGAACGCCACGCCGGCCCGGATGCGGATCGGCTCGATCGTCACCCGGCTGTAGTTCTGCCAGTTCTTGGGCTTGCCCTTGGGCGCCGGCTTGACCAGCTGGACCGCGGTCTCGATGTAGCGGATCTGGCCGATCAGCGCAGCGAGCTCGGCGCGCGGAAAGCCGTGCCGCAGCGCCACCTCGTCGGCGAAGGCATTGACCGCCTCCGACTCGCTGAAGACGAGCGCGTCGCCGGCCTGGGCCGCCGTCAGCGCGGCCGCGGCGGCGGCGGGCACGGCCACGGCGGCGGCCTTGCGCGCGGCTTTGGGCTTGGACTGGGCACTTTTCTTGCCGGTTTTTTTGGCAGGCGCAGCCTGGCTCAGGGGACTTGCCGACACGGCAAGTGCCAGCAAGAGAGAAGTAAATTTCATTAAATGTTGTTCAGCAAACTTTTCAGGGTGGAAGCGAGCCCGGAAGCGGGCGGCCGGGCACTGTATTTGTGGGCGCTGTAGAGGGCCAGGAAGCGCTTGGCGGCAGCGATCTTGTCCTGCGCCAGCGTGCCTTGCGCGAGCCTGGCGGCGTAGGCGTTGGGACCCTCGTCGGCGGCGCGCGCCATGCCAAGCTGGCTCATCCTTCGACACAGGGCCGAGTATAGCGCATCGACCGGGTCTGTCCCGCGCCGCAGCCGTAGCGCGCGCCACACCAGCAACAGTGCCCCGATGGCGGCCAGGACGGCGAGCGTGCGCCAGTGCGCCAGGCTGAGCTTGAGGCTGTCGAGCAAGCCGCTCTGGCGGTCCGGCGTGTAGTTCAGCACCCACTGGTTCCAGCCATTGTTGATCGCGTCGAAGCGAAAGCGCAGCTGTTCGAGCAGCGCGTTGCGCTCGCCGCTCAAGCCGAGCAGCCCGCCCAGGCCGGCGAAGGCGGGCGGATTTTGCGTCAGCGCGCTCGCCAGGCCGCGCTGCACCCGTTCCGGCGCCACCGCGCCGGTCGGGTCGACCCGCAGCCAGCCGCGCTCGGCGATCCAGACTTCGGCCCAGGCGTGCGCTTCCGACTGGCGCACCGACAAAAAGCCGTCGATGGGATTGAATTCGCCGCCCTGGTAGCCCATCACCACGCGCGCCGGCACGCCGGCGGCGCGCATCAGCACCACGAAGGCGCTGGCGTAATGTTCGCAAAAGCCGGAGCGCGTCTTGAACAGGAAGTCGTCGACCGAGTTGCGCCCCAGTAGCGGCGGCTGCAGCGTGTACGAAAACGGCTGCTCGGTAAACATGGTCAGGACCGAACGGACGCGTTGTTCCGGATCGGGCATCGTGCGGCCGATGGCGGCGCCGGCTTGCAGCGCCTGCGGGTTGAAGCCGTCGGGCAGGTCCAGCCAGCGCCAGCGCTCCACCAGTTCGGGGGCGGCGCCGAGGCTGTAGTCGATGTGCGAACTGAGGTCGTAGCGCACGCGCTTGTCGAGCGCGTAGTTGGCGAACAGTTCCAGCTCGTTCGAGACGCGCGCCGTATTGTCTTCCAGGTCCGGCAGGCGCTCGGGCAGGTCGAGCGCGAACAGCCAGTTGTTGGACGACGGCTCCAGGGTCAGCTGATAGCGGATCGCCGGTCCGCGCATCTTCATCGAAATCCGTTCGGGCGCGCTGCGCGGCGAGCGCCGCACCTTGGTCCAGGTGCGCCCGTCGAATTCGCCCAGCACCACGCCGCGCCAGTACAGCTGCGCCTTCGATGGCGGCGGATCGAGAAAGCGCACCTGGAACACCGGATCGTCCGATTGCGCCAGGTTCGACATATTCCCCGGCGCCATGCTGTTCGACAGGCCCATGCGCCCGCCCTGGGCGTCGCTCGGCATGCCCCACAGCGGCCCCTGGATGCGCGGGAACAGCACGAACAGCAGCACCGCCAGCGGCGCGGCCATCAGGAACACGCGCGCGCCCATCCACAGGCGCCGGCCCAGCGGCGGCACCGCGCCGGTGAACTGGAACGACAACTGCGCGGTCAGGAGCGCAATGATCGAGGCGATCATCATCAGGGCCGTGAACATGCTCTGCGAGTAGAAGAAATTGGTCAGCACCAGGAAGAACGACAGGAAGATCACCACGAACAGGTCGCGCCGCGCGTGCATCTCCAGCATCTTGAAGGCCACCAGCAGCACCAGCATGGCCACCCCGGCATCGCGTCCGAACAGGGTCTTGTAGCTCATGAACACGCCCGCCATGGCCGCCATCGACAAGGGCAGCAGCAGCAGGGCCGAGGGCATGCGCGTGCCGCGCAGGGTCGCCACGGCGCGCCACAGCAGGGTCAGGCCGCACAGGGCGGACACCCACAGCGGCAGGTGGCCGGCATGGGGCGCCAGCACCATCAACGCCGCCGCCAGCAGCAGCAGGGTGTCGGCCTTGTCGCGCGGGAGCTGGGCGGCCAGGCGCGCCAGGCCGCCCCGGCTGGCTGGCTTGAGCGCGCTCATGGCGCCTCTCCCAGGCCGTGCAGGGCCAGCGCGCGCAGGCAGGCCGCCTGGTGCGCTTCGCCGCTGGACGCCTCGAAATCGATGGCGCCCATGCGGAACGCGTAGGGCAGGGCGCGCTGTTCGGCGTCCAGCACCCAGCGCGTCATGCGCGACAGGCGCAGTTCCAGGTTCATGAAGACCGGCATGGCATTGAAGTCGAGCACCAGCTCGTCGATCGCGCCGCCTTCGAAGTGCTTGGTGACCAGCTGGCCGCCGTCGGCCGGGTCGAGCCGCGCGATCTGGCGCCACGCCATGTGGCGCATCGGGTCGCCCGGCTGGTAGCTGCGGATGCCGGCGAAGTCGTCGTGGCCGGCGTGGCCGTGGCCGTCGGCGCTCTCGACGCCCGACATCGGCAGCGGCGGCGCGTTCTCTTCGGGGAAGGGATAGACCAGGGCCGACAGGTCTGGCTGCCAGTAGCTCCAGGCGCGCAACAAACCAAGCGGAAAACGGGTCGACAGGCGGATGCGCGGCGCCGCCAGCCAGCCGCGTTCGAGGCTCGGCGCCGACAGCGTCAGCGCGCTGCTGGCGCCGGCCGCCACGTCGGTCACGTGGCGCGCCTGCCCGGCCTCGATGAAGTCGATCCACAGCGCGTACCGGTCCAGCTTGGTGCGGTTGACCACGTGCAGTTCGAACTGCGCCACTTCGCCGGCGAACACCGGCTGCGCGCGGCCCGGGCGCAGGTGCAGGTACGCCAGGTTCTTGTAGGTCAGGATGATGTCGACCATGGCGCAGGTGCCCATGGTGAAGGTCAGCGCAAAGCCCAGCCCGAGCGAGTAGTTGATGGAGCCGATCAGCAGGGTCAGGATCAGCGCGGCGAATCCCATGCCGGCGCCGCTGGGCAGGATGAACACGCGGCGCTGGGCCAGGTAGGTTTCGCCAGGATCGATCCCGCGCTTCTGGAACAGCCAGGTATCGGCCTTGGCGCGTACCGCGGCGGGAATCAAACGGACCAGGAAGGAGGGGGCGGAGTCGGACATGCCCGCTTACACCGGCACCGATTTCTGCAGTTGCAGGACCAGGTCGCGGCTGGCCAGCGCCACCCCGTGCGCCGACTTCAAGGGACGCAGGCGGTGCGCGCAGACCGGCACCAGCACCGCCTGGATATCTTCCGGCACCACGTGGTCGCGCCCTTCCATGGCGGCCCAGGCGCGCGCGGCCTGCAGCAGCGCGATCGATGCGCGCGGCGACAAGCCCTCGGCGAACATGCCGTTCTGGCGCGAGGCCTGCGCCAGCGCCTGCACGTAATCGATCAGCGAGGCCGAGGTGTGGATTTCGCGCAGCGCCTTTTGCGCCACCGTCAGTTCGGCTGGCTGCATGGCCGCCGGCAGCGTCTTGAGCATGCTGCGGCGGTCCTCGCCCATCAGCAGCGCGCGTTCGGCGGCGGCGTCGGGGTAGCCGAGCGAAAGGCACATCAGAAAGCGGTCCAGCTGCGACTCGGGCAGGGCGAAGGTGCCCACCTGGTGCAGCGGATTTTGCGTGGCGATGACGAAAAACGGCGCCGGCAGGGCGCGCGTGACGCCGTCGGCGGTCACCTGGCGCTCTTCCATCGCTTCGAGCAGGCCCGATTGGGTCTTCGGCGTGGCGCGGTTGATTTCGTCGGCCAGCAGCACTTGCGTGAAGATCGGGCCGGGATGGAACACGAAGCCGTTCTTTTCGCGTTCGTACACCGAGATGCCGGCCACGTCGGCCGGCAGCAGGTCGCTGGTGAACTGCACGCGGTTGAATTTGAGGCCGAGCGAAATGGCCAGCGCGTGCGCCAGGGTGGTCTTGCCGACGCCCGGCACGTCTTCGATCAGCAGGTGGCCGTTGGCCAGCAGGCAGGTGAGCGCCTGGCGCACCTGCAAATCCTTGCCGACGACAATCTGGCTGACCTGGCGGGCGACGGCGTGCATCTTTTTGAACATGGCGTTGATCTTTACAGTGTGCGGTGGGTGGTCGTGCGCACCGGCGTGGGGCACGGCATGGTAGATTAGCGCCTTCGGCACCACTACTGCGTCATCACGACCCGTTTCTCCAAGATTCTATGCGAGAACGGCGTTTCCGGTGCAACATTGATGACGCCGCTACTGAAATCACGCACATGAGCACAGCCATATACAGCCACCCCGATTGCAGCCGCCACGACATGGGCGAATGGCATCCGGAGTCGCCCGCGCGCCTGCAGGCGATCGAAGACCAGTTGATCCTGGCCCGCATCGACAGCCTGGTCGAACGGCGCGAGGCGCCGCTGGCCGAAATCCCCGCCATCGGCCGCAACCACACGCTCGAAGCCATCGCGCTGGTGCGCGACAATACGCCCACGCGGGAAGGCGAGACCTATCCGCTCGATGCCGATACCACGCTCTGTTCGCACAGCTACCAGGCCGCGCTGCGCGCCGCCGGCGCCGCGCTGGCCGCCACGGACGCCGTCATCGCCGGCAGCATCGACAACGCCTTCTGCGCCATCCGCCCGCCCGGCCACCACGCGCTGCCCACCGAGCCGATGGGCTTTTGCCTGTTCAACAACGTGGCGATCGCCGCGCGCCACGCGCTCGAATCGCACGGGCTGGAACGGGTGGCGATCATCGACTTCGACGTCCATCACGGCAACGGCACCGCCGAATCGTTCCGCGACGATCCGCGCGTGCTGATGGCCAGCTTTTTCCAGCATCCGTTTTATCCGTACACCGAACCGGAGCCGCAAACGGCCACCTGCGTCAACATTCCGGTGCCCGCGCGCAGCGGCGGCGACGTGGTGCGCAAACTGGTCACCGAGCACTGGCTGCCGGCGCTGCACAACTTCAAGCCCGAGATGATCTTCATTTCGGCCGGCTTCGACGCCCACCGCGAAGACGATGTGGGCGGCATGGGCCTGGTCGAAGCCGATTACGCCTGGATCACGCGCGAAATGATGACCGTGGCGCGCCTGTACGCAAGGGGGCGCATCGTCAGCTGCCTGGAAGGCGGCTACAACCTGTCGGCGCTGGGACGCAGCGTGGCGGCGCACATCAAGGTATTGGCCGAGCTGGAGTAGCCGGCGTTCGTCCGTTTTTTCGGCGCACCGGGCCGGCCCCGGTAAAATAGCGCCTTAAACGAGAATTCCGAAAGCACAGCATGTCGATACAATGGTACCCGGGCCACATGAACGCCGCCCGCAAGAAGGCGGCCGAACAGATGGAGAACACCGATCTGGTGATCGAGGTGCTCGATGCGCGCCTGCCCGAGGCGAGCTGCAACCCCATGGTCGAGGAACTGCGCCTGTTCCGCCAGCGCCCCTGCCTCAAGATCCTCAACAAGGTCGACCTGGCCGATCCGGCCGCCACCGCCGCCTGGAGCGCCTACTACAACGCCCAGGAAGGCGTGACCGCCTACGCCATGACCACCAAGAAGCCGGGCGACGTCGCCAAGATCCCGGACCTGTGCCAGTCGCTGGCGCCGCACCGCGGCGTGCCGACCAAGCCGCTGCGCATCATGATCATGGGCATTCCCAACGTCGGCAAGTCGACCCTCATGAACGCGCTGCTGAAAAAGAAGGTGGCCAAGGTGGGCGACGAGCCGGCCGTGACCAAGATGCAGCAGAAGCTTTACCTCGGCAAGAACATCATCCTGGTCGACACCCCCGGCATGCTGTGGCCGAAGATCGCGCTCGCCAGCGATGGCCTGATGCTCGCCGCCAGCCACGCCATCGGCTCGAACGCCCTCATCGAAGATGAAGTGGCGGTGTTCCTGGCCGACGAACTGCTGGCGCGCTACCCGGCGCTCTTGAGTGCGCGCTATGGCTTCAAGACCGAGGGCATGGACGGCATCGCCGTGGTCGAAGGCGTGGCGGCGCGGCGCGGCTACCGCCAGAAGGGCGGCGACCTCGATTTCGAAAAAGCCTCGCATATCTTCCTGCAGGATTACCGCACCGGCGCGCTCGGTCGGATCAGCCTCGAAACGCCGGAAACGCGCGCCGTGCGCATGGCCCAGCACGCGGCCGAGATGGCCGCCAAGGCCGCAAAGGCAGCGGCCATCGCCGCCGAGAAAGCCGCCAATTCGGCACGCGGCAAACGCGGCACCTGAGGACGGGCACAGGGATGCCGCCGATGGCATCCCGGCGGCTATTGCTCAATAATATTTCCCATTTGCCAACATGTTATACTTCATGTCCCTTTGAATGGAGTGTGACATGCACGCATCGCGTCCCCCGACCGTTTATACCGATACCAGGCAGCTTGCGTGGATATTGCTCGTGTCGGCCCCGCTCATGATCGTCTTCGGCGTCATGGCACTCAATCAGGGCGAGAAGGGCATCGCGGCGTTTTTTCTGCTACTCGGCGGATGGGCAGGCGTCATGTGCCTTTGCCAGTTTGCGAGCAATGGCAAGAGCGCCTCGATGACAGTCGGCGACGAAGGCGTCAGCTTTGCCGACGGCACCGTGGTGGCTTTTCGCGATGTCGAGAATATCACCGTCATGGATCAATTCGGCCAGATGCCGGTGCAGTGCCTGTCGATTATCTTCTATGTCCGGCCGGATGTGCAGGTCAAACAGGGTGGACGCAGCGTGCGCAGGTCCTTCATGTTATCGAACGTGTACGGCAATATCAGTTTCGTCGGCAAGCGCAAGATGTTTTGCTTCATGACGCCGGGTTTGCGCATTTGGGGCGGCAAGAAGCAGAACGACGAGCAGGTCGGCGAGGAATTGTTCGCCCGCCTGGAGGCTTTTCAACAGCGCTGAACGGCGCGTCGGAATAAGCGGGCAAATAGGATTTGCGTATTTACTTCCTGACTGTGTGATTTGACTATCCGGGGCTGATGCCGATTATGTAGCTACATCCCCGTATATATCGCGAATCACATCGCGTTCGCGACGGCGGTGTAATTCGGATGAAATACTTTTTGTTGCTCTGAATGCTATACTGCGCTTCATTTTTATTGAGGCCTTTATGAATCAAGCACGTCCACCGATTGCTTACACCGATACCAAATCATACGGCTACTGGGCCATTGTGATGGGCGCCGCGGTTGGCGTCATCGGCATCTTCTCCTTCGTCAAACAGATCAGCGTGGGCCTCGGCGCGTTCATGTTGTTTTGTGCCGTGTATATGTTCGCGACGGTGTTTTTTCATTTAACCATGAACGGCAAGCGCACTGTGCTCACGGTAAGCGACGACGGCGTCGCGTATGAGACCGGCCTGTTTGTGCCGTTCAGCGATGTCGATAAAATCTCGGCGGGCAATCCGTTTCCAACCATTCCCGGCGATATTCTCAATATCGTGCTGCATCTGAAACCCGAGGCACCGGTAAAACAGGCCGGACGCGGATGGAAAGCCGTCTTTTTCCTCACCTATTTCGGCGGCAATATCAGCATGATCGGGAAAAAGAAGATGATCAGCTTCATGACGCCCGGCCTGCTCCCCGTCAACGGCACGAAAATGGACCAGGATGACATCCTCGAAGACCTCTACGAGCGCTTCGACGACTACCAGAACCGCTGAACCGGCGGAAAAAATTGACTTCTGTTCAACTATCAAGCCTAATGCATGGATCGTGCAAACGATTTCAGAGCGGCTGATGGTTGACTGAAGGTGTCCGGAGCACCGGATTCCCGGTTGATGAACTCGTCGCTTGCCCGCGCCAGCCCTGGCGGAAACCGATCACATCAACCGAAATGGAGTCCGAATGCGATTCACGCCGCGTCCCACCCTCATCTGTCAAACCCTCGTCGCCAGCCTGTTCGCCGGCGCCGCCCAGGCGGCAACGCCGGTGTCGCTGACCTACGTCGTCAACAATCCATGGGCGGGCGGTTACTGCGCCATCGTCAAGGTAGTCAATCCGAATGCGGAGGCGGTGCAGTGGAGCGGCTCGCTGCCTGTGCGCGGCACGGTAACGTCGTTATGGAATGCGGTGGGCAAGCAGTCCGGCGGCGCGATCGTCTTCACCGGCGGGCTCGATTGGAACAAAACCATCGCCGGCAAGTCGACGATGGAAGCGGCAGGATTTTGCGCGACGGATGCGGTGACACCGACGCCAACGCCGACGCCAACGCCGACGCCGACGCCGACACCGACACCAACACCAACACCGCCGCCAACACCGACGCCAACGCCAACGCCAACGCCGACAACCGGCGCCCTTTCACCCACCTACAAAGGCGAAGGCACGTTTTACGGCGCAACGGGCGAGGGCAATTGCAGCTACGACGCCAGCCCGAACAACCTGATGGTCGCCGCCATGAACCAGGCCGATTACGCCAACAGCGCGGCGTGCGGCCAGTACGTTGTCGTCACCGGGCCCAAAGGCAAGGTCACGGTGAAAATCACCGACCGCTGCCCCGAGTGCAAACCGGGCGACATCGACCTGAGCGAGCAAGCCTTCGTCAAAGTGGCCGACAAAATCGCGGGCAGGGTGCCGATCAGCTGGTACGTGGTGGCGGGCGAGACCACCGGAACGGTCAGCTACCGCTACAAGGAAGGCAGCACCATCTACTGGCAGGGCATCCAGGTGCTCAACCACCGCCTGCCGATCACGAAGCTGGAAATCCGCCCGAACGGCAGCGCCAGCTGGATCGCCGTCAAGCGCGAGGAATACAACTACTTCGTCTATCCGACCGCGATTGCGCCCGGCCCGATGCAGGTGCGGATCACCGGTCTTGGCGGCGCCACGCTGATGCAAACGCTGCCCGAGCCGCAGGGTGGCCTGGTCGTCAAGGGCAGCAACCAGTTCTGACCCGGCCCGGCCAAGCCGGTGGCGCTGTTACGCCGCCACCGGTTCGCCGAAGCGGAAACTCGACACCGCCAGGTGGCCGAAAAATTCGTCTTCGTGATACACGCATGCCGCATCCTCCGCTTCGGCCGCGCCCAGCGCCACCATCAGGGGCAGCAGGTGTTCTTCGCGCGGGTGGGCATTGCGCGCATACGGCGCCTGGCCCCAGTGCAGCAGGGCGGTGGTGCGCTCCGACGGCGGCAGCTTGAGAACCATCTGCAGCCAGTCGTCGAACTGGTGCGACGCCAGCCTGCCTTCGGGACCGAACTGGCGCAGGTTATGGTAGCTCAGGCCACTGCCGATAATGAGCACGCCCTCGTCGCGCAATGGCGCCAGCGCGCGCCCGATCTTCACGTGCGTGAGCGGATCGAAGCCGTGCTTGAGCGAGAGCTGCACCACCGGCACGTCGGCTTGCGGATACACCGGATACAGCATCGAAAACGTGCCGTGGTCAAAACCGCGCTGCGGATCGAGCGAGACCTCATGCCCGGCAGCCGCCAGCAAATCGGCGGCGCGCTGGGCCAGCTGCGGCGATCCGGGCGCCGGATACTTGATCTGGTAGGTATGCGCCGGAAAGCCGCCGTAATCGTAGATCATCGGCGGCTGCGAGCTAGATGAGAGCATCAGCTCCTGTTCTTCCCAGTGGCCTGAAACGACCAGCACCGCGGCCGGCTTGACGCCGCCGATCTGGCGCCGGATGTCGACCAGCGACGCTTCCAGCACGGCGTAGGTGTCGCCGTATTGTTCCTTCATGAACGGCCACGGACCGCCGCCGTGCGAGACGAAATAGGTTGGCAGGCGATGGTTCATGGCGGGGCTCCGGACGATGGCTTATCCATTCAATATAGGGGCGCTTGCGGGCTTTATCAAGCTGTCCGCCTGCGCCAGCTCGACGAGCGCAAACAGGCGCGCGCTGCGCATCCAGCCGATGGTGACCACCACCGCCTGGGTTAGCAGCAGCGCCCCCGCAAATTCCATCGCATCGACGCCCGCCGTGTTGGCGCGCGCCAGCGACAGCAGGGCGGCCAGCACGAGCCCTGCGATGCTGATGACGATGTAGCCGCCCAGCGCGGCCAGCGGATGCCGCGCCAGCAGCGCGCAGCCCGACAGCCAGGCCGACCAGGCCGAGCGTTTGCCCGGATCGGCCGCCAGGAACGCGCGGCCGGCGTCGAGCGAAGCGGCGACAAGCCCCATCAGCAGCACCATGAGCACCTGCGCGAGCGCCATCGGCAGCGCCGCATCGCCGGCGGCGGTGACGGTGGTGAGGTAGGCCGATGCCGCCCCGCTGGCGGCGTTACCGATCATATAGGCCAGGCCGAGCGGCAGCGCGCCCATTGCCAGCATGCGCAGCATGGGCCAGTAGTAGCCGGCGCCGCCGCGCAGCAGCGCCGCGAAGCCGGGCGCCTGCTGTGCGCGCGCCGCCGTCGCCGCCATCCCCGAGAGCATGGGCGAGATGAGCAGCGTGGCCGTGAGCGCGAGCGCGCCGGCCTGGATGAAGGTTCCCTGCTTGCGCTCCTGGAGGTCCAGCAGGTCGCCGATCGCGGTCATGTCGAGCGCGCGCGCCAGTGCCTGCGCGTGCACCGAGTAGTCGAGGTTCGCGGACAGCAGCTGCCAGGCCGGCAGCGCCAGGATCAGGGTCGGCACCAGCATCCACAAGGCCCACAGCAGCAGCAGGCGCCATTGCAGCGCGGCGCGCGCGGCGCGCGGCACGCAAGCCATCGAAAAGGCGGGCGTCTGGTTCATCACACGGTCGCAATCAGGGAAAAGAGAATGTTGAAAAACGCGGCCAGCTCGCCCGTCCAGCGGCGCGAGGCGCTGCCGTCCGGGGCGAGCGTGCGGCTGTCATCGAGTTTGCTGGCGTCCAGGTAGTGCTGGCGCTTCGGATCGAGTTCGGCCGATACCGCCCTGGCCGGCCTGACCCAGCTGAAGGTGCGCATCTTCTTCTGGTCGTCCCACAGCACCGTCTCGCTGCTGCCGTCGGCGAATTTGACGAGCAGGCTTTGCGCAACCGCCGCGCCGCGCCGCTGCAAGTGGACGCTGGTGCGCCAGGCGCCGGCCTCGGGCTCGCTCGATAAACGCGCGATACGGTCGTCCACGCTGGCCGTGCCGTACACCTGCTGCGCGAACGCGGCATGCACGGCGGCGCGCTGGCCGCTCACTTCGGCCAGCGTGTCGCGCAGGTCGGCGGTGCTTGGATGGCGGAACTTCCAGCGTTTGTAGTATTCCTTGAAGGCGCGCTCGGTCGCCTCCTTGCCGATGCGCTGTTCCAGGTCGCGCAGCATGGTGGCGCCGCGCACGTACACCGGCCCGATGCCCTTCACACGCATATGGGCGTTCTGCCCCAGCGGATCGGCCGCTTCGCCGGGCGCGGCCTCGTGGCGTTCGACGTCGAAGCTCTCGAAGCCGGGCGCGATCCCCAGCTTTGCCAGCAGCGGCGGGCCGCGATACGTCTTGCGTCCGGTGTCGCGCAGCATGCGCTGGTTCCAGTATTCGTTCACGCCTTCGTCGAGCAGCGGTTCTTCGACTTCGTTGGAGGCCAGGATGCCGTAGAAGTAGCTGTGCCCCACCTCGTGGATGGTGACCAGATCGAGATCGAAGGCGTCCGCCGTCTTCGGTACCACCTTCTCATGGCCGGTGACGGTGATGAAAGTCGGGTATTCCATCCCGCCCGCGTTGTCGGCATTGAGCGGCGGGACCACGATGGTGAGCGTCTTGTACGGATACGGCCCGAGCGTCTTCGAAAAATAGCTCAGCGCGTCGGTGGCCGCTTTCAGGGCCGGGGCGGCGCTCGCCGCGCGGTCGGGCGGGAACAGCACCGACAGCTGTACCTGCGCTCCGTCCGGCGCGCTCCAGGTGGCGCGCAGCGGCGGCGCGGTGCGCTGGTCGGCGGTCCAGGCGAAATCGTGGACGTCGCCCTGCACGTAGTGGTGGGTCAGCATGCCGCCGCGTTCGACCGGCGTGCCTTGCAGTTCGCCGGTGGCGCCCACCGTGTAGCCCTTGGGCGCGCTGAGCTTGACGTCGAAGCGGCCGAAGTCGGCGTAGAACTCGGTCTCGTGGTGGTACTCGTGCACGTTCCAGCGCGCCCGCGTGGCCCCGCGTTCGCCCGGCAGCTCCAGCACCCCGATCTTGGGGAACCACTGGCCCACCAGGTGAAAGCTGCCGAAGTAGCCGGTGCTGGCGACCACGCGCGGCAGCTGGGTCAGGAAGGCGATGTCGATGCTGGTCGAGGCGCCCGCCGCCACCGGGGCCGGCAGGTCGAAGCGCACCACCGTCTGGTCGGTGGCCGGGCCGCCGTCCGGTTGGACGAAGGACCAGCCGACTTTGGCCCCGCCCTGGGTCACGCTGCGCAGCGCGATATGGCCCCATTCGCCGGGCGCGATACGGGCGCGGTAGCCGGCCGCGCGCTGCTCGGTGAAGTAGGTGCTGCCCGCGTCCTTGAAGGCGTTCATGTACAGATGCAGGTAGATGCTGCGCACGGTCTGGCCGCTGCGGTTGCGCCAGGTGAGGGTCTGCCTGCCGTCGACCGTATGCTTGACCGGGTCGAGCGTCGCTTCGATGCGGTAGTCGACCACGCGGTCCGACAGGGTCGCCTCGCTGCCGCTGCGCGGGCCGCCCCACGCGTCCGGTGCGCTCGGCACGCTCACCGCGCTTGCCGAGGGCAGGGCAAAGCCGATATCGATCTCGGTCGCAGGTTCCGGAATCGGCGTGATGGTGATGTCGGCCTGCGCCAGCAGCTCGGCGCCGGCCATGGCGGCTGCGGCGACCAGCAGCGCCCTGAGGGCCATGGTTCGGGTTCGCTCTTGCATGCATTCTCCTGCGCCGCCGGGGCGCTGACAGTCGATAGGGGCCGGCAGCCGGCAAGGCGCACAGCATGCCACAACAGCCGCCGCGGCGCTACGCGAGTGGACACGGGGAGCGGCCCGGATGGCGACTGCGATTATAATGGCCGCAGTTTTGGTGCCCGCCCGCGTCTTCACGCCGGCAGTTAAACGGGAAACACAGGATTCGATCCAGGTGTGCTGCCCCCGCAACGGTACTGCAAGCGCCTCACGGCCTTGCCAGCCCGGATACCGGCCAAAACAGGTGGACACGATGCCGCGCAGCGCGCACCGGTCCGTGCAATCCGGCTTGCGGGGACGCAGGCCAGGACTCATTTTCTGAAGACGACATCATGATTTTTGCAGTATCGCCGCGCCGCGCGCTCTCCGCCAGGCCGCTCGCGCTGGTTTCCGCCCTGTCCCTGTGTTTCGCCTCAGGTTTCGCGTCAAGCGCCGAGCTGGCGGCCCAGGCCCTTCCTGAAGTGACCATCACCGGCGCGCGTTTCGCCAGCGACCCGGCGCTCGCTCCGATCGGCGCCACCGTCATCAGCGCCGACGAGATCCGCCGCGCCGGCGCGGCCGACGTCAACCAGGCGATCCGCAAGGTCGGCGGCGTGTACGGCCGCCAGAGCCTGGACGGCTCGCCCGATTTCAGCCTCGACATGCGCGGCTTCGGCACCAACAGCAGCCAGAACATGGTTGTCACGCTCGACGGCGTGCGCATTTCCGAGAGTGAATTGAGCAATGCGGCGCTGTCGTCGATTCCAATCGAGACGGTCGAACGCATCGAGATCATTCGCGGCGGCGCCAGCGTGCTGTATGGCGAAGGCGCCACCGGCGGCGTGATCCACATCGTCACCAAACGTCCGCAAGCGAACGGCCGGCGCGGCATGCTGCGCGCCGAAGCCGGCCAGTTCGGCCTGCGCGACCTGCGCGCCGCGCTGGCGCAGTCGTGGAACGGCTTCGCACTCGACGCTTCGGTCGGCAGCGCGCGCACCGACAACTACCGCGACCACAACGCTTTCGAACTCGATACCTTCAGCGGCGGCGCCCAGTGGGCTTACCAGGGCGGCCGCATCGGCGTGCGTTACGACCGTGCGCGCCAGGAGTCCGAGCTGCCGGGCGCCCTGAGCGCCTGGCAGTTCCGCCACACTCCGCGCGATGAAAGCACCTCGGAAGATGTCGGCGCGCTCGACTCGGAGCGCGTGACCGCGTTTGCCGAGCAGCGCATCGGTGCGGTCGACCTGGCCGCCGAGCTGTCGCGCCGCGAGCGCAGCGCCCGGTCGACCTATGTCTACTACACGCCCGACATGGGGCGCGTGGTATCGAAGTCCAGCTACGAGAGCGTGCAGACGCAGTTTTCTCCGCGTGTGCGCTATCTGGCGCCGATGGGCGGCATGCTCAACGAACTGGTGGCCGGCGTCGACCTGGTCAAATGGACGCGCGTGACCGATTCGGATTACTCGAACGCCGATGCGGCGCAAAAATCGAAAGCGCTGTACCTGCGCGACGAACTCACCTTCGGCGGCGCCAACAAGGCGCGCGTGGCGGTCGGTGCGCGCCGCGAGCGCTTCGAGAAAGACGCGACCGATACGCTCGCCTTCGCCGCGCCCTACGACAGCAAGCAGACCCTCAACGCATGGGAAGTGCAGGGCAGTGTCGATGTCATGCCGGGCGTGAACCTGTACGCCAAGGCCGGACGCAGCTACCGCGTGGCCAACGTCGACGAAAACGGCTACCGTTCCTCGCCCGGCCTGCTGGCGCCGCAAACCTCGCGCGACCTGGAGCTGGGCCTGGTCTACGGCACCCCGAGCCTGGGCGCGACCGCGCGCATGTTCCGCCACCAGCTGCGCAACGAGATCTTCTACGATCCGGGCGCGAACGGCGGTTACGGCGCCAACACCAACCTCGATCCGACCCAGCGCAAGGGCGTGGAAGTCGACCTGCATGCCAGCATCGCGCGCGACTGGCGTGTGAGCGGCAACTGGCAGTACGTGCGGGCGCGCTTTACCGAAGGGCGCAACGCCGGCAGCGAGATGGTGCTGGTGCCGAAGAACGTGGTCTCGGCGCGCCTGGCCTGGGTGCCGGGCAATGGCCACAGCGCCGACATTGGCGCCCAGTGGGCCGGCAAGCAGCGCTTCGGCGCCGATTTCGCCAACACCTGCGGCGTGCGCATCTCGTCGGCCACCACCTTCGATGCGCGTTATGCGCGCCAGATGGGTGCCTGGGAATTCGCGGTGGCCGGCCTGAACCTGGCCGACAAGCGCTACACCAGCAACGCTTTCGGCTGCAACAGCGGTATCTATCCGGCCGACGGACGCCAGGTGAAGGTCTCGGCGCGCTACGACTTCTGATGCGCCAGCGCCTGTTACTGGCCTCGCTGGCCGCGCTGGCCCTGTGGGCCGGCCTTGCCGGCGCCGCCCCGGTGATGGTGGTCGACGACGCCGGGCGCCGCGTGGCGCTCGCGGCGCCGGCCAGGCGCATCGTCTCGATGGCGCCGCACGTCACCGAGCTGCTGTTCGCGGCCGGGGGCGGTGCGCGCATCGTCGGGGCGATGAGCTACAGCGATTATCCGCCTGCCGCCAAGACGATTCCTCTGGTCGGCGACAACAGCCAGATCGATATCGAACGCCTGCTGGCGCTGAAACCCGACCTGCTGGTGGTCTGGCAGAGCGGGAACACGGCGCGCCAGCTGGAGCAGTTGCGCCAGCTCGGCATCCCGATGTTCTACAGCGAACCGGCGCGCATGGACCAGGTGGCCGACAGCCTGCTGCGTTTCGGCCAGCTGCTCGGCACCGAGGCGCAAGCGCGGGCGGCGGCGGCCGCGTTCCGGGCCGATATCGCGGCGCTGGGCGCGCGCTACGGCAAGCGCTCCCCGGTCAAGGTGTTCTATCAGGTCTGGGACAAGCCGCTGTACACGCTCAACGGCCAGCAGGTGGCGAGCGACGCGATCCGCCTGTGCGGCGGCGAGAATATTTTCGCCGCGCTGGCGGTCAAGGCGCCCTCGGTCGGCATCGAGGCGGTGTTGCAGGCCAATCCGGAAGCGATCGTCGGGAGCGTGCCGTACGACCCGTCGGACGCCGGGCTGGCGATGTGGGCGTCGTACAAGACCCTGTTGGCGGTGCGCAATGGCAATTTGTTCACGCTCGATGGCGAATTGCTGACCCGGCCCGGGCCACGCCTGGCGCAGGGCGCCGCCATCCTGTGCGAAAAACTCGAGCTGGCGCGTCAACGCCGCAGGTAGGCGCGCGTTTACGGGGGTATGAGCTGTGTCGGCGGCATGGCTAACCCGGACGGCATTTGCAACGCAATGTAAAATGCTGGACCTTGGCCCGGGACCTGCCGCAAAAAGTGGTAATCTCGCGAACGTCGTCTCAACTTAAACATGAAGGATATTTATGCGTTTCCTGCGTATTGCTCTCGCTGTCGCCAGCCTGGTCGCCACCACGGCGTTCGCGTCGCCCGCCGATCCTAAAGATGGCGCCGAATATGTCACGCTGGCGAGCCCGCAGCCGACCAAAACCGTCGGTAAAAAAGTGGAAGTCATCGAATTTTTCATGTATCACTGCCCGGCCTGCAACGCGCTCGAGCCGCACCTGGCCGACTGGGTGAAAAAGCAGGGCGACAACATCGTGTTCCGCCGCGTGCACTTCCCGGTCTCCGGTCCGAGCGATCCCGAGGCGCACCTGCACCTGACGCTCGAAGCGATGGGCAAGTCCGAAGAAATGAATCCGAAAGTGTTCCGTGCCTTCCACGTCGAGCGCCTGCGCCTGAACAAGGATGACGCCATTCTCGAGTGGGTGCCGAAGCAGGGCATCGACAAGGCCAAGTTCATGGAATACTGGAACTCGTTCGGGGTGCTGACCAAACTCAAAGGCGCCGAGCAGGTCATGCGCAACTACAAGATCGACGGCGCCCCTTCGCTGGTGATCGACGGTCGTTTCCTGACTTCGCCATCGGCCATCGGCGGCGCCAATCCTGGCCTGAACAATGCGACGGTATACCCGGCGGTCCAGCAAACGCTTGACGCGCTGGTGGCCAAGGCGCAAAAAGACAAGGCTGGCGCCGCTGCGCCCGCTCCCGCAAAACCCGTTGCCAAACCTGCCGGCAAATGAGCGATCCTGAAGAAAAACTCATCAAAATCTACGACGGCTCGCGCCCGGTAGAGGAGGATTTGTTCGAGCGCAGCTGGATCAACCAGCTGGCATGGAGCCTGGTCGTGGTGCTGTGCAGCGTGGTGGTGTGGTTCGCCATCGCCATCGTCAATGCCGAAAACCAGCGCCACGCCCTGATGACCAAGCAGTGCGCCGATCCGGTGTTCAAGGGCGAGATCGACATGCGCTGCCTGCAGGTGGTCAGCTCGCGCGAGCATTGGTGGCAGCATCTCTGGTATGGGATCACCCATCTGAGGCCGGAGCAGAAGTAATCCCGCGCCGCCGGGTCCGTCATTGACGGTGCCGGCGGCGTCGACGTTTGGAGCGTAGAGCCTACCGAGATAGGCTCTTAGACCGGCAAGGCGATCACAAAGCGCGCGCCACCCATCTCCGACTGCTCCACCGCAATGGTGCCGCCATGCAGCGCCACGGCCTTCTGCGCAATCGACAAGCCCAGTCCGAAGCCGCCCGTGCTGCGGTCGCGGCTGCGGTCGATCCGGTAGAACGGCTCGAACACCTTGCCGCGTTCCCCCTCGGGAATGCCGGGCCCGTCGTCTTCCACCACGATTTCCACCCCGTCCGTGCGGCGCGCCGACAGCGCGATGCGGCCGTTGCCGTACTTTTGCGCATTCCTGAGCAGGTTGCCGACCGCCCGCACCAGCAGGCGCCGGTCGCCGCTCATGCTGCCCAGCGCGCCGTCGAGCCGCACCTGCGGCTGGGCCGCGAGCGGGTCGAGCGCGTCCACGCAGCCCAGCAGCGCGGGCGCCAGTTCAAAGTCGGCCTGTTGCAGCGCCTGGCGGCTGTCGAGCCGGATCATGCTGAGCAGTTCATTGACCAGGCCGTTCAGCTCGGCCACGTCGCCTTCCATCGCCGCGATGCGCGTTTCCAGCGCCGGATCGCCCGCTGCCGAGCGCAGCAGTTCGAGCGCGAATTCCAGCCGCGCAATCGGCGTGCGCAGTTCGTGCGAGACGGAATGGAGCAGGTTTTTCTGGGCGTCGAGCAAGTCTTCGATGCGCCCGGCCATGTGGTTGAAGCGCTCGGCCAGCGGATAGATGCTGGCGCGCGGCTTGAAGACGGCGCGCGCCGCCAGCTGGCCGGCGCCGACCTCGTCGGCCACGCGCGAGAGCGCCTGCAGCCCCAGCCAGTGCGAGCGCGACCACAGCGCGGCCGGCACCAGCAGGAACAGCGCCACGATCACGTAGCGCACCGCTTCCATCTCCAGCGCCAGGCCGATGTCGATCGGCAATTCCTGCGCGTGGATGACTTCTTCGGCGCTGCCGATATAGCTTTCGCCATGCAGGTCGACCCGGCGGTAGAAGGCTTTGTGGGCGGTGTCGAGCACCAGTTCGCCACGGTCGAGCGCGGCGTGCTGCTTGGCCGGCAGCGCGGCACGGGCGCTGGCCAGCGGCACCAGGTCGAGCTTGACGTCGGACACTTCGCGCACCTTGTTCAGGCGCACCAGCCACTCGTCGGCCGGGGCTTTGTCGATATATTGTTCTAGCAGGAAAATCTGGGCCGCCGCCTGGCGCCGCGCGATATCGTCCAGCGGGTCGCCAAACAGGCGGCTGATGGCGACATAGATGAAGAAGGTCGCGACCGTGATCGACAGCATCACCAGCACGAAGAAGCGGAAAAAGATGCGGTTCACGCGCGCGTCCCGCCACGATGAAGGGCAACGCTCGCCAGCGTGATCGACGGCATTGCCGGCACGAAGAAGCAGCGGTTCATGCGCGTTTCCCGCAATGATGGAGGGCAACGTTCGCCATTGTGATCGACGGCAGTGCCGGTACGAAGAAGCAGCGGTTCATGGGCGTCTCCCGCCACAACGGTGTTCAAGAACTGTTGCCATAGCTATCGCTTCTCCTTGCGCAGCATTGTATAAGAGCGGCGCGGATCGCGGTATTACAAAAAAGTGACAAATGGGGGACAGATGTTGGCGGAATTGTGGCGCGCTTGTCGCTATTATGTGCTTACTCGTATTCGGTCTGCCCGTCGTGTTCGACCTGGCGGGTCTCGCAAACTTCTTCGAAAGGATTCGCCATGTCTGTTTTGATTCGCGTTTTATCCTGTCTCCCGCTGGCCGGCGCCATGGCGCTCGGTGGCTGCGGCGGCGGTGGCGACAGCACGCCCACCCCACCGCAAACCCAGCCGGATATCGTCGTGACCCCGACGCCGACGCCGACGCCGACGCCAACGCCAACGCCAACGCCGACGCCAACGCCAACGCCGACGCCAACGCCAACGCCGACGCCGACGCCGGAACCGGTGCCCGGGATAGCGCAGTTCATCAAGCGCGCCCAGACCGCCACGTGCGCCAACGTGTCCAATCAGCTCTTCCTGATCGACAAGAAGAATGTGTTGTCGTACCAGTGGGGCGATTGCCCGGACAATACTTGCCGCATGGAACTGTCCAGCCTGGCTTCCAACACGAAACTTTGCAGCATGACGTCGACCATTGCCGGCCCCAAGACGGAATGCGCGGACCCGGCCATGCTGCCCTTGTTCCAACAGATGGTCGGCAAGGCCGATAACAGGCAACTTGCCGGTGGCCTCGGCCCCGACCATGTGGCTGAAGAAATTCAATTCCTCCCAGCGAATGGAAATGCCGTGGATTTCAAGACCATCGCCAGCGACCGCTTCTCCGGCATCGCCACTGCGCGCAACGTGGTCGTGCGCGACCAGGCCGCGTTCGATGCCCTGTGGGCCGAGCACAGCGCGATCCGTATTCCGGCCCCAGCCGCTCCCAAGGTCGACTTCACGACCGAGATGGTGATCGCTTTGTTCGGCGGCAATGACTCGGCCTGCGCCAGCTTCGGCGTGCGCAGCGCCACCGCCGTCAACGACCGCCTGGTGATCGCTTACGAGCGCAAGGACCCTGATCCGGCCATGCCGTGCATCGCCGTCGTCGCCAACCCGATGCAGATGATTGTGGTGCCGCGCGTCGATAACCCGGTCGACTTCATCAAGATCACGACCCAGGAAGTGCCGTTTACCGAGGTCTACGTGACGGACTATTCCAACTCCGTGGCTCTGCGCAACGTCGTGATCAAGGATGCCGCCACCCTGGCCAGTGTATGGAAGACAGCGAATGGACCTGAAGCACCGCCGGCGATCGATTTCAACAAGGACATGGTGGTCGCCGTCTTCGGCAGGGGTGGCTACAACGGCTGCCACTACGCCAGGATCGAGAGCGTCTACCGCGCGGGCGGCAAGCTGCATGTGGCCAGCGTGAACTGGTCGCCGGGGCCGACATTCGCGGCCGCGTGTTCGCAGGCGTTTACCCATCCCGCGCACCTGGTCAAGCTGGCGCGTACCGATGACACGGTCGAGTTTTCGTCCCAATCCAAGTACCTGGAAAAGTAAGGCGGTTTCCGCACCCTGGCGGCGCGCGCAAGCGTGCCGCCGGCATCGGGCCATGTATGAAAATCCTGTTGACCATCCTGCTCGGCGCCGCTTGCGCGCCCGTCCATGCCCGCACCCCGGCAGTCAATCCGATGCCGGACGGCAGCCGCGACATGTACGTCGGGCTCGGCTTCGTCTCGGCCCCGGCCTACGACGGCGCGCGCCGCCCGCGCCGCATGGCGGTGCCGGTGCTGCAGGGCGAGTGGAGCAATGGTGTCTTTGTTTCTGGCATGAATGCCGGAATTCATCTGTCGGACCAGCCCTCGCTCGAATTCGGGCCGCTGCTGGCGGTCCAGGCCCGGCGCAGCGAATCGGGCAATGGCGCGTCGCTGGGCGGCGCATCGCTCAATTCGATGATCGTGAACACCTCGTCGCTGTCGCCGGAGGGCGGCGAGCCGCTGAACCAGCCCGGCAAGAACACGCGTAGCGCCGGTCCCAACCGCCTGTCCGGCATGGATGTGATCGACACGCGCCTGCAGATGGGCGCTTTCGTCAATGTCTATCTCAGTCCGAATGTGCGACTGACCAACAACGTGCTTGCCGGGGCCGGCAAGGGCTCCGACGGCGTCATCTGGAACCTGGGCATCCAGCGCGTGATGGAGCAGTCGTCGCCGCATCACCGGGTGGCGCTGGCGGCCGGCGTGAGCGTGGTCAACCGCAGCTACAACAGCAGTTTTTTCGGCGTCACGCAAGACGAGTCGGTGCGTAGCGGCAACCGCGCGTATGCGCCCGGTGCCGGCCTGAACGGCGCCAGCGCCGGGGTGCGCTGGCACTGGTCACTGACGCCGTCCTGGCTGCTGATCAATAACGTGCAAGCAACCCGCGTGCTTGGCGACGCGCGCAAAAGCCCGCTGGTGGAGCGTCCCACCGGTTTTCTCGTGTCCACCGCGCTCGCTTACCGGTTCTGATGATGAACGCGCCACGCCACCTCGCCTTGCTGCTCGCGCTGCTGTCCGCGGCCGGTAGCGCCAGCACGCGCGCCGCCGGCACGGAATGGCTCAGTTACCGCGATGCCTACCGGGCCATGATCGTCTTCGAAAAATATGGCCGTCCGAAAAACTATTTGCAGAACCAGATCCAGTTGGTGCCGGCGCGCAAGGGCGCGCTGCCCGACACGATACAGCTGAGCTTGCAGCTCAAGGGGAGCACCGTGCGCCTGCCGCTCGATGCCATCGGGCGCGCGGTGTTTCCGGTGCTCAAGGCCGCCTTCGACGAGAACGCGCCGCTGCTGATCGATGGCGGAGCCGGGCCGGTCAGTTTCCGCGCGCGCGTCTCGATTGTGCCGCACACCGATGGCGTGTACGACAGCGCCGAGCTGCGCGCCGCCTGCGCCCAGGCGCTCGACTACCAGCGCTACATCGGCACCAGCGCGCGCGGCAGCGCCTGTGTCGGCGTGCGCTTCGTGTATCCGGCCGAGGGGCCGGCGCCTCAGTTGCGCGTGCGCGGCAACGGGCAGCCGGCGCTGTTGCCGGTGGCGCTGGGCGCGGCCTTTCCCGGCGACGAGCATGGCGCTTACCGCGTCGTCAATTATCGCTTCGACGACCACGCCAGCGCCGGCCAGCTGCTCGCGGCCAGCTCGCCGCTGGCGATCGCGCCGCTCATCGAGTAGCGGGCCGGACGGCGCGGCCGGATGGCGCGACGATGTCGAATACACATTTACGACAATTGCCAGACATGTCGAGGCGGAAAGGGAAACCGTTAGCATCTAAGCTATGCGCATCGGGTTTTCCGTTCGCCCTCGATGCTCCGGTGTCGTGGGCTTTTTTTATTCCCAGAGTCTGTCTCAGTAGATCGGGGGAAGCTGATGGTGATGCATGGCAAGCGCGGGCAAGGCGTGCGGAGGCCGCATGGCTCCCCATGCAACGACGAACAACGCCGCCCCCGCTTTCCAGGCGCGCCAGCAGCGACTCCGATCTGCTGAGACAGGCTCTTAGTACCAGCATGATGGCGATGCAGCGGGCCGCGCGAAGGCGCCCGCCATCGGCGCATCGTGGGATGCCGCCACGCGCACGCAGGCGCGTGCGGCCTTGACGAAAACTCAGCAATTTCGGCGATGTTGGCGGCAGGCCGTAAAATGGCGGCTGATCATCTTTTCGGCGATATTCATGAGAACCCTTTTTGCCCTTGCCCTGGCCGGCGCAGTTCCCGCCGCCTGGGCCCAGACTCCCGCCAGCAATCCGATGCCGGATGGCAGCAGCGACATGTATGTCGGGCTCGGCGCCGTCTCGGCCCCGCGCTACCAGGGGTCGGGCGAGCACCGGGTCACCGCCTTGCCGCTGGTGCAAGTTCAGTGGAGCAACGGGGTATTCATCTCGGGCATGAGTGCGGGACTGCATCTGTCGTCCAATCCCGTGCTCGAATACGGTCCGATGCTGGCCGTGCTGGCGCGCCGCAGCCATGAGGGCAGCTACGACGCGATAGGCGTGCCGCTCGGCAGCCTGGACCTGTCGGGTACGCAGAACAAGCCGGCCACCCCGGCCGGTGGCACGCCGACCCGTCCGAGCGTGGCGCCGCCCGCGGTCGATGAGAAGGCGCCGCTGGCCGGGCAGCGCAGCGGCAACCGCCTGGCCGGCACCGAAGCCATCGGTGCGCGCCTGCAGGGTGGGGTGTTTTTCAACTATTATCTGACGCCGACTTTGCGTGTGACCAACAACTTGCTGGCAGGCTCGGGGCGCGACCGCCATGGCGCCAGCTGGACCGTGGGCTTGCAGCATGTGACCCGCTCGCTCGCGCCGCACCATAGTGTGTCGCTGGCGGCCGACTTGACCATGGTCAACCGCAGCTACAACCAAAGTTATTTCGGGGTAAGCTTGCGTGACACCATGAACAGCGGCAACATGCCGTACGCACCCGGCGGCGGGCTGCGCGACGTGGCCGTCAGCGCGCGCTGGAACTGGGCGCTGTCGCCGGGATGGATGATCAGCAGCGGCGCGCGCGCGGCGCGCCTGCAGGGCGACGCGCGGCGCAGCCCGCTGGTCGAGCGCGCCAACAATATCACTGTGTCCACCGGACTTGCTTACCGATTCTGATCATGCCATTCGTTCGCCACGTTTCCGCTCTGCTTGCCTTGCTGTTGACGGCAGGCGGCGCCACGGCCGATGATGCGGCCGGGGAGTGGCTCAGCTATCGCGATGCCTACCGCGCGATGGTGGTGTTCGAAAAATACGGCAGGCCCAAGAATTTCTTGCAGAACCATCTACAGGTGATGTTGAAAGAGAAGGGCGTGCTGGGCACCGGGCTGCAACTGAGCTTGCTCAGCAAGGCCAGCAGCCTGAGCCTGCCGCTGGACCCGACCGGGCGCGCCGTCTTTCCCCTGCTCAAAGCCGCCTACGACGATAACGCCACCCTGACCTTGACCAGCAACGTGAGCCAGTACGTGTTCCGCGCGCGCGTCTCGATCGTGGTGCGCTCGGACGGCGTGTACGAAACGAGCGACCTGCGCGCCGCCTGCGAGCAGGCGCTGATTTACCTGCGCCACGTCGATTCCTCGGCGCGCACCAAGCGCTGCAGCGGCGTGCGCCTGAGCTACCAGCGCAAGGGCACCGATCCGGTGGTCAGGCTGCGCAACGGCAGCGGCGACGTGGCCCTGCTGGCGGTGGCCGACGGCGCCACCTTCGGCGACGACAACAATGACGGCTTCCGGGTCGTCAACTATCGCTTCGGCGACCACGCCGACAAGGGTCAGCTGGTGACGCAGAGCGCGCCGCTGGTGATCGCGCCGCTGCTCGAGTAAGGCCCACGCGACGCGCCCGCGCCTTGCTACATCTGGAGACAATTTCCCCACAGGCCGGGCACACATGGTCCATTGTGGAAGGGTTACTATTAATTTAGGCAACATTTTAAATTAATCAATCTTTCCATCATGGGGCGTTCGACGCGCCCGCTATCTTGAGACAATTCCATGACCCAAGCAAACTACCTGCGTTTCGCCGTCCCTCTGGCCAGTGCCATGCTGCTCGCCGCCTGCGGCGGCGGCAGCGATCCGGCACCGGCCGCCACGCCGGCGCCGCCGCCAGTCGAGGCCCCGCTGCCGCAGCCCGGCAACCCGGCCCCGCTGCCGCCGGTCATGTCGCAGCCGGTCGAGATAGTCATTTCGCCGCCGATGCCCGACATCGTGATATCGCTGCCTGGCGAGGCACTCAAGCCCGAACGCGTGGTGGCGGGGATCACCGTCGAGCCTTTCGTGCAGCGCGCCCGTCAAAGCGCGTGCGGCCAGTATGCGAACCGCCTGTTTGTGGCCGACAAAAAATACGTGTTCTCGGCGGCGGAAGGGGATTGCGCCAGCACCACCGAGCAATACGTCCTGTATGGCGCAACGGCCGATGTGAAGCTGTGTTCGCTTACCATGGACGACATGCGCAGCCACATCAAGCGCGGCTGTACCGATCCGGCCTTGCAGCCGCTGGTGGAAAAAATGGTGTACATGCAGCGGCGCGGCACAGTCGCGTATGAAGGCACGCTACTGGAGGAAATCCGTTTCCTGCCGAAGGAGGGCAGCCGCCTGCCGTTCTACTCGCTGGCGCAGAACCCCAACTCCGGGGTCCAGGGCGCGCGCCAGCAAGTGATCCGCGACGCCACGACGCTGGCCTCGGTCTGGACCGGGCCGGTCGGCATGGACAGCAGTCCGGTCAATTTCGAGACCGAGATGGTCATCGCCGTGTTCGGCGGCGGCACCAGCGCCTGCGGCCAGTTCGGCATCCGCGCCGTGCGCAGCGCCGGCGCCGGGCTGGTGGTCGAATATGGACAAGACACTGTCCCGGCCGGCACTGCCTGCACCCTCGCCATCAATACCCCGATGCAGCTGGTCGTGGTCGACCGCATCGACGTGCCGGTGACGTTCACCCAGGTCGCGCCGCAAGCCGTGGCGTTCCGCACGCTGGAGCAGGACGACGCCCAGACCTACGGGAACCGGCAGCGGCTGGTGATCAAGGATGCGCAAGCCTGGGCGGCCTTGTGGAAGCAGCACATCCAGGCCGCCGCCCTGCCGGAGATCGACTTCAGCAAGCAGATGGTGGTGGCCGCTTTTGCAGGCGGCAAGCCGTCCGGCGGCTACGGCCTGGAGATCGGCGGCGTCGACAGCGTCGGCGGCAAGCTGCGCGTGACCGTGATCGAATCCGCCCCGGGCCGGTATAGCCGCGGCATCACGACGGCCAGCCTGACCAACCCGGTGCGCTTCGTGGTGCTTGCGCGCAGCGACGAGCCGGTCGAGTTTGTCGAACAGATGTCGCTGTACCGCTGACATGGCAGGCCGGGGCGCGCGGGCGTGGACGGCTGCAGGGTAAGCGTTTACTATTCGCGTACGCAATATTTGTTTTAGATTAATGTTTCCATGTGAGGGCTTGCGGCTCGCGCGTGTTCTTGAGAGATTGTCCATGACCCGAGCTAAACGCTTGCACCTTGTTCTTCCGATGGCCGGTTTGCTGTTGCTGGGCGCCTGCGGTGGCGGCAGCGATTCGGCGCCAACCCCGACCCCGACCCCGACCCCGACCCCGACCCCGACCCCGACGCCGACGCCAACCCCGACCCCGACGCCAACCCCGACGCCGACGCCGACACCGCCAGACTTCGGCATCGAGATGACCCCGTTCGTCCAGCGGGCGCGTGAAGTTGATTGCGGGCAGTATTTCAACCGTCTGCTGGTGCTCGATCGGAAGTATGTGTTCTCGGCCGTCAGCGGCACCTGCGCCAAACTCGGGCCATACCCGGTGTATGGCAACAATCCCGAACAATACACGCTGTATGGCGCCAGGCCCGATATCGTCCTGTGCTCAGGCACGCGGGTGACCGATCAGGTGGAGTGCACGGATCCTGCGCTGTACCCGCTGTACAGAAGAATGCTCACGGCTCAACAGTTTGTACCCGGTTCCGTCGACGCCATGAGCCTGCGGGAAGTCCTGTTCCCGCCCAGGGACGGCAGTCGCATGCCCCTTAATCCGCTCGAGAAGGAAAGCGCCTCGGGCATCCAGGCGCCGCGCCAGCTCGTGATCCGCGACGCCGCCACGTTTGCCGCCGTATGGGCCGAACATCAGGCTGGCAGGGCCACGCCGGCCCCGCTGCCCAAAGTCGTCTTCAAAAACGAAATGGTGATTGCCTTGTTCGGCGGCGCGGGCGGTTCCTGCCACCGGGTCGGCCTGCACTCGGTGATGGTCAGCGGCGACAAGCTGGTGGCCGCGTACGAGCAAGGCACTGCGACCACGCCCGGTGCGGTGTGCGGCGGCCTGCCTGCGACGCCGATGGAAATGGTGGTGATCGACCGCAGCGATGCCCCGGTCGAGTTCCAGGCCGTTTCGCCCGACCGTGTGGTGTTTCGCGCGATCGAGATGTCGCCGATGTCGGCAATTGCCGAAGCGCGCCACGTGGTCATCAAGGATGCCGCCACCCTGGCGGCGCTGTGGAAAGAGCATGGCCAGTCGGACCTGCCGAGCGTTGACTTCAGCAAGCAGATGGTCGTGGCCGCATTCCTCGGCCGTCGCAGCGTTGGCGCGCACTGGCTCCACATCGGCGCTATCGAGCGGGTTGGCGGCAAGTTGCGCGTCATCACGGTCGAGAACGCCCTGGGGCGCTACAGCCTGGGTATTCCGGTCGCCGCTGGCGTGTCGCCGGCGGCGATGGCGGTACTGGACAAGTCCGACGCACCGGTCGAGTTCGTTGCTCAGCTAGTGTATCAGCGCTGATCCGCGGCTTGCGCGTCGCGGCGCGCAAGCGCAAGCCGTCAAGCCCAGGCCGAGGGCGAAAACAGGTAGCCTTCGCCCCACACGGTCTTGATCTTTTCGGAGTCGACGTCGTCGAACTTGCGGCGCAGCTTGGAGATGCAGTTGTCGATGCTTCGGTCGAGCCCGTCGAATTCGATGCCGCGCATTTTTTTCAGCAGGGCGTCGCGCGAGAGCACGCGCCCGGCCGATTCGGCCAGCACCAGCAGCAGCTTGTATTCGGTATTGCTGAGCAGGCAATGCTCGCCGCGCCACGTCACCACGCGGTCGCTGGCGATGATCGACAGGGCGCCGAATTCGAGCGCCGCCGGATCGGCGTTGCCGACCTTGCCCTGGGCCCGCCGCAGCAGGGCGCGCAGGCGCGCCAGCAGCACGCGCGGCTGGACCGGCTTGTTGACGAAATCGTCCGCGCCCTGTTCCAGCACCGACACTTCGTCGTAGGAATCTTCGCGCGCGGTGAGGATCAGGATCGGGGTTTCGCTCAGTTCGCGGATCTGGCGGCACACCACCATGCCGTCGAGGCCCGGCAGCATCAGGTCGAGAATGACCACATCCGGCGTGAGCGCCTTGAAACGTTCGAGCGCGGCATCGCCACGCGTGACCAGGTCGACCGTAAATTCGTACCCGGCCAGGTACTCCATGACCAATTGCGCCAGGCGCGCATCGTCCTCCACCAGCATGACTCGAAACATGAATTTTCTCCTAGCCGCCCATTGTATAAGAGCTACTACGAAAAATGGCAGTTGCAGGCCGCTGCGGACAATTTGCTACACTTTGACGACACTTGGCTGGCTTACTGCTGGGGAACGCAGACTTCCAGTACCTTTTCGATGCGTTCGTTGAGGATCGTGCGCGCGGCCGGCGCATCCAGCACTTTATTGGTCACCAGTTTTTCACCCGCCGAACTGGTGCGGAACTGTTCGTAGTCCACCATTTCATCTTCGGTAAAGCGCGGCAGCGCTTCCGGCAGCGGCTCGCCGGCGGCGGCGAACACGCCCAGATAACCGTGCTTGGCGAATTTCTTGCCGACCGACTTGGCCATGAAGGATTGGGTGCGCATCAATTCCTTGCTGTCGAGATTCGACACCAGCAATTGTTTGAATACCTCGTCAAAACTGGCCGGATCGAGTCCCTGCACGCATTTCAACTGTTCCGGCGTGACTTTGCCCTGTTTGGCGCCGGCCTTGATCGACAATTGCAAGCCGATCATGGCCGGTTTCGAGAAGACGGCGGCAGTCGCCGCATTGACCGCCTGGGCCTGCACCGCGCCGCTCAGCATCAAGGCGGCGGGGAAGGCCAGCATGGCCATGGAACGTCCGGACAATGCAGGAAAACCCGGGCGTGAACGACGCGTGCGCAACAAGCAGGCTTTGTGTGGGGTATTCATGTCACCGTCCATTCTTCTCAAGTCACTTTCCTATCAAAAGCGCGGGTACGCCGTCATCGTTCGGAAGGGCTAAGTCAGCCGTGTTGCCGAACATTATGACTGATCTACGGACATTTGTGTGCATGAAAAGCAACACTGGTAAACAGGGGTAACATTCGTCATTTTAAGAAAAATGCCTTGGATGATGCGGTCAAATTCAATGATCGCCTGACGAAAGCCTGGTGAAGTGTCCTAAATGCAATCAGTCATTAAATTCCGCGCGGACACTATTTAATCGAACTGTTGCTTCTTGGAGAGTTTCATCATGGTCCATCACCGCCGTGGTGAATCCGCGGTCCATTCTGGTGCGTTCGAGTATGCCGGATCGTTCGATGCGCACCAAAACGCGGCACACGCAGCGCATTAACTGTTCAACATAGGCGTTGGCCTCGTCGATATCAATATCGTCATCGGTCAGATAATCGCTGATCGCCTCGCGGTACGTATCCCAGCCCGGATCCCAGTGCGGCTGCTCCTGGTTGAAATCCTGGTATTTCCAGTCGCCGAAATTGGTTTTCAATTCCGCCAGCTGGGCCGCGCTGTACTGGAAGCGCTCGATATATTCCCTGGCGGTGCCGGCAAAGGCAGCCTCGCTGTTAAAGCACAGCAGGAACATGCCCATGTCGGCCATGCAGTCGATGCCGAAGCCATAGAAACTCTCGTCCTGGTGTTCCGCGGCGAATTGGCGGATCGATTCCACCGACAGGGCAAACAGCTGGTCTTCGATGGGGAGCAAGTCGGGTGCCTGCATGGAAAGTCCTTGTGATCGTTGGCATAAAAAAAGAAGCCTGTGCTGGCGCAGAGGCTTCTTTTCGGAAGGGGCGGCAGGCGCGCGCTGGGCGCGCCTGCCTTCAATCAGGCCGCGTTTTGCGCGACGAAGTCCCAGTTGACCAGGCCCCAGAAGGACTCGACATACTTGGCGCGGGCGTTGCGGTAGTCGATGTAGTAGGCGTGCTCCCAGACGTCGCAGGTCAGCAGCGGCTTGTCGCCGGTGCACAACGGGCAGGCGGCGTTCGAGGTGTTGACGATGTCGACGCCGCCGTCGGCTTTTTGCACCAGCCAGGTCCAGCCCGAACCGAAGTTGCCGAGGCAGGACTTGGTGAATTCTTCCTTGAATTTGTCGAACGAACCCCATTTGGCGTCGATCGCGTCGGCCACTTTGCCGCTTGGCGCGCCGCCACCGTTCGGCTTCATGCCGTTCCAGTAGAAGGTGTGGTTCCACACCTGGGCTGCGTTGTTGAACACGCCGCCGGAGGACGTCTTGATGATCTCTTCGAGCGACAGGTTCTCGAACTCGGTACCCTTGATCAGGTTGTTCAGGTTGGTCACATAGGTCTGATGATGCTTGCCGTAGTGGTATTCCAGCGTTTCTTTCGAAATGTGGGGAGCCAGGGCGTCCATTTCATACGGCAGAGGCGGCAGTGTGTGTTCCATGATGTGTCCTTTTTGTTTGGAAAAGCGTCAATGATTCTGAACCGGTGCTTATTGTAATTCGGATGCGCGTTCGTTGCTTATTTGCTTCGCGCCGGCAAGCCGGCTTGCCCTGCGGACCGCGCGGCCTGTGGTGTTCACTCCAGCCGGGGCTGGACGCTGGCCACGCCGAGCTCGGCGCTGCCCTCGGCCAGGCGCACCGTGAGCGGCTGGCCCGGCTTGATTTGCGCCGGCGAACGCAGCACCGCGCCCTTGGCGTCGCGCACGATGGCGTAGCCGCGTTCGAGCGTGCGCTGCGGGTTCAATAGTTCGAGTTGAAACGCCAGCGCGCCGAGCGCATCGCGTTTCTGGCCGAGCTGGTTGGCCAGGGCGCTGGCGTACCGGCGCTGCTGCGAGGAAATCTCGCTGCGCAGGGCGCGCACATCGGGCCGATGGCTGGCCCAGCGCGCGCGCAACTGCGCCAGCAAATAGCCCTGGCGCTGCACCGGGGCGCGCAGCGCGTGCGTCATCGCGGTCGACAGCGCCACCAGTGCGAGGCGCTGATGGCCGATGCGCGCCGACGGGCTGAGCAGGCGGCGCTGCCAGTTGTCCAGGCTCTGGTGCGCTTCGTTCAGGGTGTGGCGCATGGCGCGCCGCAGGTCGCCGGCATCGGCCGACAGCGAGGCGAGCCAGTCCGCGCGCGGGGTGGCCGCCAGTTCGGCGGCGGCGGTCGGGGTGGCCGCGCGCAGGTCGGCGGCAAAGTCGGCAATGGTGAAATCGGTCTCGTGGCCGACCCCGGCGATGACCGGCATGCCGCAGTTGGCGATCGCGTGCGCCACCACTTCTTCGTTAAAACTCCACAAGTCTTCGATCGAGCCGCCGCCCCGGCATACCAGCAGCACATCGACCTCGGCGCGGCGCGAAGCTGTCTGAATCGCACCGGCAATCCGTTCGGCCGCGCCCTGGCCCTGCACCGGAGCCGGGTAGAGCACGATGCGCACATGCGGTGCGCGGCGCTTGAGCGCCGACAGGATATCGCGCAGCGCCGCCGCCTGCGGGCTGGTGACGATACCGACGCTGCGCGTGAACAAGGGCAGGGGACGCTTGCGCTCCTGGTCGAACAGGCCCTGCGCGCCGAGCTTGTCTTTCAGGCGCAGGAAAGCTTCGTACAGCGCCCCCACGCCGGCGCGCCGGATCGCCTCGACATTGATCTGGTAGTCGCCGCGCGCGCCGTACAGGGTCACCAGGGCGCGCACCTCGACCTTGTCGCCTTCGCGCGGGATGAAGCCGGCGTACTGGGCGCGGCCGCGGAACATCACCGCGCGCACCTGGGCCGCGTCGTCCTTGAGCGTGAAATACCAGTGGCCGGAACTGGCCTTGGTGAAATTGGACACTTCACCGCTGATCCAGGTCAGCGGAAAGGAGCGCTCCAGCAGGCGCGCCACCTGGGCATTGAGCGCGGTGACGGTCAGCACCGGCGGCGCCTGCGGCGGCGCAAAAAACGGCGGATCTTGGTCGAAATCGTTTTGCATGGGAAGAGTTCCGGAATAACTGTCCACAGAAGGTTGAGGCGGTCATGCTTATGTCACATTTCGCCAAAAACAACAAGAGTTTTTTCTAAGTCGATGATTTTAAAAGAAAAAGCCGAGCTGCCGGTTTTCAGTGCAATGCCCGAAAAGCCTGTTAAATCAAGCACTTTGACGATCCCGGCGGGAGTTGCTCACAAAGTTATCCACAGAAATTGTGTGGAAGTTTTGCCGTACCGACAGAAAGCGGCCTGCCTCAAACTTGCGCACCGGGTTGTAATCCTTTTGTAATCAAGTACTTGCGCGCTTGCAAACGACATTGCACACAATCTTGTCCACAGAAGCTGTGCAGAACTGCCGGGTTTGTCCGGCGCGCAGCCTCCGCGCCGACCCTGCCTGCAATTTAAGCACGACCGTTTTACTATTTGAAATCAATGACTTAATGCCGAGTTAAGCGGCTTGCTCACAATGTTGTCCACAAAAGGTGTGCAGAACGCCTGGACTTGTCCACCGCATCCCGCAAACCCGAAAATGGGCACCCGCAAGCCCGTTTTGGGCGCCCGCAACGGGCTTTATCCCCGCTTGCATCATTATTGTGCACAGTCATTTTCTTCAATGAAAGCAAAGAGTTAGTGCGAAAACGGCGGCTTTGCTCACAATCTTATCCACAAAAGATGTGCAGAAGATTGTAGTCCCAGCCTGCCTTGTTTTTACGCTTGAATCTTTTTCCCTTTCGAATCAGGCACTTGACTACCCACCCCCGGTATTGCTAACAATCTTATCCACAGTTTTTGTTCAGAACATCGATGCAATTTTTAATTTTCCACATGCTTAGTTTTTACGCATGGCAAACTTTACCTTTAAAATCAAGGACATCAGGACGCTTGGGCCTGCTTGCGCACAATCTTATCCACAGAAGGTGTGCAGAAGTGGACTTGCCGAGTGACGGGCAACACGTTACATTGCCGGGGTTCGTTCTTATCAAGAATTATCATTCACTCAGGAGTTTGTTTTGCTGCCCATTCTTCAAGCTGCAGGTTTGCCTGTCATACCATTGCTGATCGCCTCCCTGGTGGCCTTGGCCTTGATCGTCGAGCGCATTATTTATCTGCGCCGCGCCAAAATCCTGCCACCGCAATTGCTCGATGAAGTGGTGCGCGTCTATCACAACGGCAAAATCACCAAGGACGTGGTCGACTCGCTGGAAAAGAACTCCCCGCTCGGCGTCGTGCTTGCCGCCGCCCTGCGCAATGTCGATGCGCCGCGCGAGGTGATGAAAGAATCGATCGAAGAAGCCGGCCGCGGCGTGGCCCACGTGCTGGAACGCTTCCTGACCACGCTTGGTACCATCGCTTCGCTGGCCCCGCTGATGGGTCTGTTCGGCACGGTGATCGGCATGATCGAGATTTTCGGCTCGACCAACTCGACCGGCGCCAATCCGGCCCAGCTGGCTCACGGTATTTCGGTCGCGCTCTACAACACCGCCTTCGGTATCGCCATTGCCATGCCGGCCCTGATTGCCTATCGCCACTTCCGCGCCCTGGTCGACAGCTTCATCATCGACATGGAAATGCAGGCAGTCAAATTCGTCGACATCGTGCACGGTGCCCGCAAATGATGAATTTTCGCCGCGGCCAGAAACGTGAAGATCCAGAGATCAACCTGATCCCCTTCATCGATGTGCTGCTGGTGGTGCTGATTTTCCTGATGGTCACGACCACCTACAGCAAGTTTACCGAGTTGAAGATTACCTTGCCGACCGCCGACGCCGAAAAGGCGCTGGAAAAGCCGTTCGAACTGAACGTCACGGTCGATGCCAAGGGTAACTACACGATCAACAACCAGCCGGTCTCGTTTTCCAACGTGGCCAACCTGGCGTCCGACCTGAAAGCGGCTGCCACAGCCGGCCAGGCGGCGGCCAGCGGCGACAAGAGCCCGGTCGTGGTCATCAACGCCGACCAGTTCGCGATGCACCAGATGGTCATCAACGTGATGGAAGCGGCGCGCATGGCAGGCTACGACAAGCTGACCTTCGCCGCCCAGACCGGCGAGAAGAAGTAAGCTCACACAGCGCAGGCGAAGCGATTCGCCTGCCGCCCCCTGCCTGCCACCTCGTGTCCTCCTCCTCCTCCCTCGAAACGACCCTCACGCGCGCCTGGCTGCGGCGCGGCGCGCTTGCGTGCGCGCTGTGGCCGCTCTCCCTGCTGTTTCGCGCCCTCAGCGGCCTGCGTGCGCTGCTGTTCCGGGCCGGGCTTCTGAAGTCGACCCGGCTGCCGGTGCCGGTTATCGTGGTCGGCAATATTTTTATCGGCGGCACCGGCAAGACGCCGCTCACGATCTGGCTGGCCGAGGCTTTGCGCGCGGCCGGTTTCAATCCCGGCATCATCTCGCGCGGGCACGGCGGCAGCGACAGCGCTGCGCGCCAGGTCACGCCCGACGCCCCCGCGCGCGAGGTCGGCGACGAGCCGCTGCTGATCGCGCGCCGCACCGGCTGCCCGGTGGTGGTGGGGCGCGACCGTGGCGCCGCCGGACGCGCCTTGCTGGCCGCTCACCCGCAGGTCGACGTGATCCTCACCGACGACGGCTTGCAGCACTACGCCTTGCAGCGAGATATCGAAATCATGCTGTTCGACGGACGCGGTGCCGGCAACGGCTGGCTGCTGCCGGCCGGCCCCCTGCGCGAAGCGCCCTCGCGCCGGCGCGACTTCACCATCGTCAACGCGCCCGAACTGACGCCGGCCTTGCGCCAGGCGGTCGGCGGCGCGCCGTTCCGCATGCAGCTGGCCGGCGAGTTCGCCGAACCGCTGGCGCGTCCGGGCGAGCGCGTGCCGCTCTCAAGCCTGCGCGGCCGGCGCATCGTCGCCGCCTGCGGCATCGGCAATCCGCAGCGCTTCTTCACCTTGTTGCGCGGCGCCGGCCTGGAGCTCGTCGAACTGCCGCTTCCGGACCATCACGATTTCCTCGACCTGCCTTTTGCCGCTGTCGACGCGGACATCATCCTGATCACCGAGAAGGATGCAGTAAAATGTGCGCAAATTGAAAATCTCAAAAACGACCCGAGACTGTGGGTCGTACCGGTGACGGCGCAGCTTGATAGCGTGCTGGCCCAACAAATTGTGGAGAAATGTCGTGGATGCTCGACTGCTTGATATCCTGGTCTGCCCCGTATGCAAGGGCCCGCTCGAACTGGACAAAAAGGCCCAGGAACTGATCTGCCGCGGCGACCGCCTGGCGTTTCCGATCCGCGACGGCATTCCGATCATGTGGGCCGACCAGGCGCGCAAGATCGAAGCGCTGTAAGCGATGGGTTTCATCGTCATCATCCCGGCGCGCATGGCGTCGACCCGGCTGCCGGACAAACCGCTGGCCGACCTGGGCGGCAAACCGATGGTGGTGCGCGTGGCCGAACGCGCGGCCGCCTCGGGTGCCGCGCGCATTATCGTGGCCACCGACCATGAGGCCATCGCCGCCGCCTGCCGCGCGCACGGGGTGGAGGTGTGCATGACCTCAGCCGACCATCCGTCCGGCACCGACCGCATCGCCGAAGTGGCGCGCACCCTGAACCTGGCGCCGGACGCGGTGGTGGTCAACCTGCAGGGCGACGAGCCGCTGATCGACCCGGCCCTGCTGGCCGCCAGCGCGGCCCTGGTCGGGCCTGAGGTGCCGATGGCCACCTGCGCCCATCCGCTGCACGAGGCCGCCGACGCCTTCAATCCGAACGTGGTCAAGGTGGTGCTCGACAAGCTTGGCCGCGCCATGTATTTTTCGCGTGCCACCATTCCGTGGCACCGCGACGGCTTTGCGCAGTCGAAGGACAGTCTGCCGGCGGCCTATGTTGCGCTGCGCCATATCGGCCTGTACGCGTACACGAATGCCTTCCTGCAAACCTATCCGACCCTGGAACCGGCGCCGCTCGAAGCGGTCGAAGCACTTGAGCAGTTGCGCGTGCTGTGGCACGGTTTCCCCATCGCCGTGCATGTCACAAGCAGCGCACCGGCGGCCGGCGTCGACACCCCCGATGATCTTGAACGGGTGCGCCGGCATTATGCGAGTTAGCTTTGCTACGGCGCAGCATGCATGCCGGTTCTCATCCGTAACCGACGCATAGCTTGCGCCAGATCAAGCAAAAAAATGGCGAATACGCCCTCTGATTGGCGTTTTCCGCGACTTTTGTGGTAAGTTTCGTACCAAGGTAGTCAAGTATGCATCGCCACCAATTTTAAAATCTGTTTTAGGAATGTTCATGCGTCTGATTCTGTTAGGAGCTCCTGGAGCCGGCAAAGGCACCCAAGCTAACTTCATCAAGGAAAAATACAATATTCCGCAAATCTCGACCGGCGACATGCTGCGCGCCGCGATCAAGGCCGGCACCGAGCTGGGCATTGCGGCGAAAAAAGTGATGGATGCGGGCGGTTTGGTGTCGGATGACATCATGATCGGCCTGGTCAAGAATCGCCTCAAGGAATCCGACTGCCAGAACGGTTACCTGTTCGACGGCTTCCCGCGCACCATCGCGCAGGCCGACGCCATGAAGGACGCCGGCATCAATGTCGATTACGTACTCGAAATTAACGTGCCAGACGAATTCATCGTCGAGCGCATGAGCGGGCGCCGTTCCCATCCGGGTTCGGGGCGCGTGTACCACATCACGAACAATCCGCCAAAAGTGGACAACGTGGACGATCTCACCGGCGAGCCGCTGATCCAGCGCGACGACGACAAGGAAGAAATCGTCAAGCAGCGCCTGTCGGTCTACCATAACCAGACCGAAGTGCTGCTGGGCTACTACAACCAGTGGGCGCAATCGGGCTTGCCCGGCGCGCCGAAGTACCGCCGCATCTCCGGCATCGGCCCAGTCGAGCAAATCCGCGAGGCGGCGTTCGCGGCACTGTCGGAATAAATGTAGCGAGAACACAAGAGCGGACTTCGGTCCGCTTTTTTGATGGCCGCGCCCTGCGGCCGTCGAAGCACCCATGGTTTGTCCTGCCTGGCCGCGCTCCGCGGCCGGCGTTCCCGGATTTTTTTGTACTCAAGGTTTTGCAGTACGCAGTAAGGTTGGCCCATCTCTTTCACACATGTGGTTGGAGCGGTCTTTCGAATGTGTTGTTGTGTTACTTGATAAAAAAGCGAGGGGACGATATGACAGCAAGATTTCTTGTCTTTGCAGTTGTGTGCGGCGTCATTGCCGTGGTTTACGGATTGGTCACGCGCAGCTGGATTCTGCGCCAGGACCCGGGCAACGCCCGCATGCAGGGCATCGCCCAGGCCATCCAGGAAGGCGCCGCCGCCTATCTCGGGCGCCAGTACCGCACCATCGCCATGGTCGGCGTGGTGCTGCTCATCGCCATCGGCGTCCTGCTCGACCTCAACACCGCGCTCGGCTTCCTGATCGGCGCGGTGCTCTCCGGCGCGTGCGGCTTCATCGGCATGAACGTCTCGGTGCGCGCCAATGTGCGCACCGCGCAGGCCGCCACAAAAGGCATGAACGAAGCGCTCGACGTCGCCTTCAAGGGCGGCGCGATCACCGGCATGCTGGTGGTTGGCCTCGGCCTGCTCGGCGTGACCCTGTTCTACTGGATGCTCACTGCCCAGGCGGCCGGTGGCAGCGCCACCCAGCATGACGTCATCAAGCCGCTCATCGGGCTGGCCTTCGGCGCTTCGCTCATTTCCATTTTCGCGCGCCTCGGCGGCGGCATCTTCACCAAGGGCGCCGACGTCGGCGCCGACCTGGTCGGCAAGGTCGAAGCCGGCATTCCCGAAGACGATCCGCGCAACCCGGCCGTGATCGCCGATAACGTCGGCGACAACGTCGGCGACTGCGCCGGCATGGCCGCCGACCTGTTCGAAACCTACGTCGTCACCCTGATCGCCACCATGCTGCTGGGCGCGCTCATGATGGCCACCCCGGGCGGCGAAGCGGTGATCTATCCGCTGCTGCTGGGGGCGGTGTCGATCATTGGCTCGATTGTCGGCTGCTCGCTGGTCAAGGCCAAGCCGGGCAAGAAAATCATGTCGGCACTGTACACCGGCCTGTGGTGGGCCGCCGGCCTGTCGCTGATCGGCTTCGCCGGCGTGACCTGGATGGTCTGGGGCGACGACGCCATGCGCATGAAGATGATGGGCTGCGCCCTGGTCGGCATCGTCCTCACCGGCCTGATGGTCTACATCACCGAGTACTACACCGGCACCGACTTCAAGCCGGTCAAGCACATCGCCGAAGCCTCCACCACCGGGCACGGCACCAACATCATCGCCGGCCTCGGGGTGTCGATGAAATCGACCGCCTACCCGGTGCTGGCCGTGTGCGCGGCAATCCTGGCCTCCTACCAGATGGGGCAGCTGTACGGCATCGCGATTGCCGCCACCTCCATGCTGTCGATGGCCGGCATCATCGTCGCGCTCGACGCCTACGGGCCGATTACCGATAACGCCGGCGGCATCGCCGAAATGTCGGGCATGCCCGAATCGGTGCGCGCCATTACCGACCCGCTGGACGCGGTCGGCAACACCACCAAGGCCGTCACCAAGGGTTACGCCATCGGTTCGGCCGGGCTGGCCGCGCTGGTGCTGTTCGCCGACTACACCCACGCCCTCGAATCGGTCGGCAAGCAGGTCTCGTTCGACCTGTCGAACCCGATGGTGATCGTCGGCCTGTTCATCGGCGGCCTGATTCCCTACCTGTTCGGGGCCATGGCGATGGAAGCGGTGGGGCGCGCCGCCGGCGCCGTGGTGGTCGAGGTGCGGCGCCAGTTCCGCGACATCAAGGGCATCATGGACGGCACCGGCAAGCCGGAATACGACAAGGCGGTCGACATGCTGACCGCCTCGGCCATCCGCGAAATGATCCTGCCCTCGCTGCTGCCGGTGGTGGTGCCGGTGGTGGTCGGCATGCTGCTGGGGCCGGCCGCGCTGGGCGGGCTGCTGATGGGCACCATCGTCACCGGCCTGTTCGTCGCCATTTCCATGACCACCGGCGGCGGCGCCTGGGACAACGCCAAGAAATACATCGAAGACGGCCACTTCGGCGGCAAGGGGTCGGAAGCGCACAAGGCCGCCGTCACCGGCGACACCGTGGGCGACCCGTACAAGGACACCGCCGGTCCCGCCGTCAATCCTTTGATCAAGATCATCAACATCGTCGCGCTGCTGCTGGTGCCGCTGCTGCCGGTGACCGGCTGGATCGCGGTGACGGTGCCGCCGGCCCATCCGCCCGTCAATACGGTGGTGCCGGGTCCGGTGGTTCAGGCCATGCCGGCCACCCTGCTTGCGGCACCCGCCCGCTGAGCGCTTGGCATGTGTTCACATGTAATTTTTCTGTGACAATTGATTACTGGTTTCAAATTTGTAAACATCGTAATGTTCCTTCTTTACCAATATTTCCAAGTCTGAAGGAACGAAGCGATGAAAAATTTGACAACCCGTTTCATCCGCGGCGGCGCCCTTGCCAGCGGCTTGCTTTGCCTGGCTGGCATCAGCGCCTGCGGCGGCGGCGACGACAGCACGACGCCGGTCAAGCAGCCCGACCCGATGCTCGCGTCACTGCCGGCGACGGCGGCGGCGATCAGTGTCCAGCCGAAGACGCAATCGGTGCAGGCCGGCGAGCCAGCCACCTTTTCGGTGGCGGCCAGCGGCTCGGGCACGCTGAGTTACCAATGGTGGCGCAACGGCGTCGAGATTGCGGGCGCCACCAGCGCCACCTACACCACGACGGCGGCCACCCTGGCCGACAGCGGCGACGTGTTCAGCGTCGCCGTGCGTAACCAGGCCGCCACCGTCACCAGCGATGCCGTGGCCCTGCAGGTCGAAGGCATCGGCGCGCGCGTGCTGGCCGGCGGCGCGATTGTCCCGGGCCGCGCCCAGCTTGATGGCGTCGGCAAGCAAGCTTACTTTCTCTCGGCTGGTGCGATTGCCGGCGATGGCGCTGGCAACCTGCTGCTGGTCGATACCCAGAACAAGTCGGTGCGCAAGATCACGCCTGCCGGCGTGGTCAGCACCCCGATCGCCGGCCCGAAAACCACCCCGGCGCTGCAGTTCCCGCGCGACATCGCGGCCGGCCCGAACGGCATTACCTACGTCACCGACAGTGACACCGAGGCGGCCTCCATCTTCGTGCTGAAGATTGCTGCCGATAACGTGATCAGTCCGCTTGTGCTCGGGGCCACGCGGGGCGACCCGGAAGGTCCTGGCATCGCGCCGCCGGTATATACCGCCATGACCAGCGACGCTGGCGGCAACCTGTACGTCGCCAGCGAAGTGACGCGTCCCGGCGAGCCGGAGTGCAGCTCCTGTTTCAAACGCGCCATCGTGCGTAAAATTGCTCCGGATGGCAAGGTGACGATCGTGTTTGAAAGTACGGGCGGCCACTCCGTCAGCCCCGCCATCACCGGCATCGCGGTCGACAAGAATGGCAATCTGTACGTGCTGGACCGGGGCATCCGCAAGGTCGATGCCAACGGCGTCGCCACCACCCTGGTGGGTACCGACCAGGCCTTCATCAAAGCCATCGCGCTCGACGCCGGCGGCAATCTGTATTTCGCCACCGAGCCGTTCAGCGGCCGCCCGAGCACCTGGCCTGTCCATGCCATCGGCAAGATCGCGCCGGACGGCAAGGTCACCGTCGCGGCCGATCCGAACGGCAGCGATGCCCGCTTCAAGAGCGCCGCCTGGGTCACCCAGCCGGCCGGCCTGGCGACGGACGCCGCCGGCGCGCTGTACGTGAGCGGCAACGGCCGCGTGCTCAAGCTGGTGCTGCAATAACACGGCCAGGCCGTCCGCTCGCCCGAGTGGACGGCCTGGCTGTCGTGGTGGCGCAAAGCCGACGCTTTAGCGCCACGCTTGCAAAAAATCATCGGCAAAACGATGTTTGTTTTGCAAGCTCAACGTACTATTTCTGTTCGTCGTCCTTGACGCTCATTCATTCCTTTTCCGCCAGGACGATGCGTCCCGGCCAGTTGTCAGGCCGCTTCCCACTGACCCGAAGGATGAACGATGAACATGACGACACGGCTGCTCATGCTGGCAGCGCTTGCTCTTTCCGCCGTTTCCGCCAGTGCGCAAACCCCGGCGCGCATCGATACCGCCGCCTTTTCCATAGTGAACCAATGGGGCGATGCGGCCGATATGCTGCTGTCGGACGCCAATGGCGTTACCCGCATCGGCCTCGTTGCCGCCGCCAGCGACCTGTTCGTCACCACCTCGCGCTATTCGGAAGGAAATTTCTACGGCGGCCTGTTCGAAGTCACCGTGCACAGCGGCTACCGGGTCACCGGATTGTCGTTTTCCGGCACCTTCGAAGGCACGCTCAAGGTAGCGCCCAACCCGGATGGCACGCCCGGCAATGGCTTCGCCTACAACTCCGGCAATATCGAGTTCAGCGCCGGTTCGCGCCCGTACGGCATTCTGTATGGCGAGCATACCCAGCGCGTCGACATGCTCGACGGCGCCGTCCCGCTCACCATGTCGAGCGAAGGCTTGTCCCTGACCACCGATTTCAACCTGTCGCTGCAAGGCATGGTCCTGGTCTCGGCCTACCCGTCAGAGACGCCGCAGGATCCGTCCGGCATCGATTCCTTCGCCAGCCTGCGCGTCGTCAACCCGGTGTTCACGATCTACACCATGGCGGTGCCCGAAGCGGAGGCGTGGGCCATGCTGGTGGCGGGGCTAGGTGTGGTGGGATCGGTCGCGCTGCGCAAAAGCTTGGGCAATATGCAAGATTGCCAGTATGATAGGCCTTGTCAATACGTTAATGTAGCGCTCACCGAAAGAACCTGATGACTTTTTACTTGCCCCATGCCGCACTGTTCGCACTCGCGCTTGCCAGCGCTCCCGTACTTGCCCAAGGGCCGATCAAGCTCGACGCTTCCCGTTTTTCGATACAAAATGAATGGGCCTACGCGTCCGATGTCATCGCATCGGACGTCAACGGCGTTACCCGGATCAGCCTGACCGATGCCGCAACAACGCTCAAGACCTCCAGCACCTTCGGCGATAACGGCGATGGCTACGGCGGCAATTTTACCGTCACCTTGCGTCCCGGCTACCGGATGACCGGGTTTTCGGTGTCCGGCACCGCTTTCGGCGATCTCGGCGCGATCACCGAGCCGGGTGGCCAGCCTGCCGACGGCCATACCGAGAACGCGATGGAAGTGGACCTGATCGCCTACACGCCGGCCACCGGCACGGTCGCCAGCACGCACGTCAAGTACGACATGCTCCACGGCAAGATCCCGTTTGTGCTGGCCAGCACGCCGCTGTCGCTGACGGGCGAGGTCAGTTTGTCGATGTGGAATATGGTGACCGTTTCTGCCTGGCCCTACTACCTGCCCGGGCATCCGGATGGCGGTATGGGCGCGCAAATCAACCCCCTGGCCACGATGCAATTTCTGAACCCGACCCTGACCATCTATACCTCGGCCGTGCCGGAGCCGGAAACCTACGCCATGCTGCTGGCCGGCCTGGCGGTCATCGGCCTGGCGCGCCGCCGCCGCCGGCCTGCCTGAGCCGGCCGGTCCCTTACAGCACGCACATCCGGTCCGCTTCCTCGCGCAGCGACGCGCGGAAGTCCGGATGGGCGATCGCGATCAGCGCCTGCGCGCGCTGCTTGGCCGACTTGCCGCGCAACTGCGCCACGCCATACTCGGTCACCACATAATTGATGTCGTTCTTGCTGGTGGTGGCGTGCGTGCCCGGCGTGAGCGTGGACACGATGCGCGAGATGGTGTTGTCCTTGGCCGTCGACGGCAGCACGATGAACGACTTGCCGCCGCGCGAACGGTTCCCGGCGCGCACGAAGTCGACCTGGCCGCCGGTGCCGGAATAGGGCAGGTGGGCGATGCTCTCCGAGCCGCACTGGCCCAGCAGGTCGATCTGCAAGGTCGCGTTGATCGTCATCAGCTTGTCGTTTTGCGCCGCCAGGTAAGGGTCGTTGGTGAAGTTCGACGGATGCATCTCGATCATCGGATTGTGGTGCAGGAACTTGTACAGTTTTTGCGAGCCGAGCGCGAAGGTCGCCACCATCTTGCCCGGCATGAAGGTCTTCTTGCGGTTGGTGACCGCGCCCGCCTCGATCAGGGTCAGGATGCCGTCGCCGATCATCTCCGTGTGGATGCCCAGGTCGTGCTTGGAGGTCAGCTGCATCACCACCGCGTCCGGAATGCCGCCGTAGCCGATCTGCAGGGTCGAACCGTCGTCGATCATGTCGGCCACGTACTTGCCGATCGCTTCCTGCACCGCGCCAATCTTCGGCAGGCCCACTTCCAGGATCGGATCGAAGCTTTCGACCAGCGCCGTCACCTGCGACACATGCACGTGGCACTGGCCGTGCGCGAACGGCACGTTGGGATTGACTTCGAGGACCACCGCGCGCGCCTTGGCGATGGCCGCCATGGTGTAGTCGACCGCCAGGCTCAGTGAAAAGAAGCCATGTTCATTCATCGGCGAGGCCATGGCGAAGACCACGTCGGCGGGCGTGAGGCCCTGTTCGAACAGGCCCGGGAGCTCGGAAAAGTAGTTCGGGATGAAGTCGCACCAGCCGCCCTGGCCGGACGCACGCGAGGCGCCGCCGAAAAACAGCGAGGCATGGCGCACGTGATGCGCCGTGTCCTGGTCGAAGTAGCCGAATTTGCGCATGGCCAGGATCTGCGCCACTTTCACGTCGTGGAATTGCTGGCGCTGGTCTGACAGAGCGGTCAGCAGGGCGGGTGGCTCGCCCACGCCGGTCGGCACGACGATCATGTCGCCGTCGCGCACGAGGCGCAGGGCATCAAAGGGCGTGGTGAGTTTTTGCTGGTAAAGCTGGTGCGGGGTTTGCATGGCTGTCTCCTTTTTATGCGTGAATAGTACCGCAGGAAACTGACCAAGCGCTTACTCCAGGCGCGCGCGCCAGCGCTCGGCCTCGCCGTCGCGGCCGAGCGCGAGCAGGGCGTCGACCACACGTCCGATATAGCCGGCCGGGCGGTGATCGGGCGAGGGATGGCTGCCGGCGAAGTCCCACAGGCGCTGCGCCGCGTCGACGATGCCGGCGCTGTCGGCGGCGTCGAGACGGTATTGCAGCAGGCCCTCGTGCTGCTCCCCGAACGGGATCACCGCCAGTCCTTTTTCGTGCAGCACCGGGATGCGCGCATCAAACGGGTCGAGCGCCCGGTAACGGTTCGCCAGCTTGCAGCACAGGATGGCGTACAGACGGATGTGCGCATCGCGGAACATGCCGCTGCCGGTCTCGAAGAAGCGCTCGAACAGCACCAGCGCCTGTTCGTCGTAGCGCGTGGCCAGCGCCGCGACGGCGTCGCCCGGCCAGCTCTCGTGCTCAGGCAACTGCTGCCGCGTCGCTTCCATCAGCGCCATGGCGATGCCGTAGCACCAGGCGGCGCTGGGCGAGTCGATGAAGGGCATGGCCAGCGCCTGCGCCACGCCGTGCACGCGCATGCGGCACAGCCAGAGCTTCGGCACCACATCCGAATTGGCCAGCGCCGGGTCGCGCACCGCCGCTTCCAGCAAGGGCAGGGCGCGCGCGGTATCCTGCTGCGACAACAGCCGCAGGCCTTGCGCCGCGTCGATGGCGCGGTGGCCGGGAGCGCGTTCGCGCGCCAGTTGCAGGTACCCGTCCTGCGTGTCGGGGCCGGCGGCATAGGCCAGCGTCAGCGGCCAGTACGGGTTGCGCGAGCTGCCGAGATCAAGCTGCTCCCGCGCCAGCGCACAGGCGCGCCCGGACGAGACAGGGCGTTCGTTGAAGGCCGACTCGAACGCCAGCGCCGCCGCGTCGTCGGTAAGACCGGCTTCCATCAGCCAGTCGAGCAGCACGGCGCTGGCATTGTCGTCGCTGTCGGTATAGGTGCCGTAGCGGCCTTCGCGTGCCCGGGCGATGGCAAGATCGAGCCGGCCGAGCCGGAACTGCGCGTTCGCTTCGAGCCGCGCGATGCGGATCTCGAGATCGCGCCGGTTGGCCGGCGCCATGCCGGCCGGCCGCAGCGCGCGGATATGCGCGGCCACGAAGCCCATGCGCTCCGGTACCAGGCGCGCCAGGTCGCGCGCCAGCGCCAGGCAGTCGTTGAAGGATAGCGTGCCGCCGTCATCGAGCATCCGGTGCAGCGCCGTGGTCCCCTCGGCATGCGCCTGCCCGCTGTCGCCCTCGCGCAGATGGCTGCGCCCGCGCAGGATGGCCAGTTGCGCCTGGTCCCAGGCGCGATAGCCGGCGCGCTCCGGGTCGGCCAGGCGCAGCGCGTACTGCGCGTCCAGGCAGCGGCGCTGCAGCGCAAACGCGCCGGCGTCGCCGCTTCGGTCGATCAACTGCTGCCAGCGCGCGTCCACGCCGGGCTGCCGGGGCGTGCGCGTGAGCGCATCGACGGCTGCTTCGAGCGCGGCGTCGGTCTGGTCGAGGAAAGCGTCAGGCTGGCTGGCGCTGCTCGCATCGGGATGACTGGTCATGGTGTCGGAATCAGCTTGGATGATAAAAGGTGCGGTTCGCCACGCTAAAGTCGTCTTGCGCATAGAAGTCGTCGCACTCGTACTGGCCGCCCATGGCGCGGGCTTCGCCGAACAACTGGCGTGCGCGCGGAATGTCCTGGGCGACGCCTGGCGCACCGGTGGCGTACAGGGACGCCAGGTTGTGCGCCGCGCAGGCGTCGCCGAGGGATTTGGCTTTTTCCAGCAAGGCTGCCGCCTCAAGGCCGCTGTGCGCTACGCCGTCACCCACGTAATGCAGCGCGCCCAGCAGCCCCAAGGCGGCGGGGCTGTTCGCCGCAACCAGCGGCGCCAGCATCGCCAGCGCTTCGTCAGTGGCCCAATTGGTGATCAGGCCAATGAGGGCAGCAAGCGCGGCGTGATCGGGATCCTGGCGCCTGGCGTGCAACATCGCGTGAAGCCGGCCCGTGAAAAGATCGTGCATACATAGTTCAGCCCATACGACATTACCCTCGGCATCGTGGAACAAACCTGCGTAGGAGCGCCTTCCGGCACGCACCCCACCGCTGCCGATCGAGAAGCCGCAAAACTCGATCGGGCTGTTCCAGCATGCCTCGTGCACAATGGACGTTTCGCGCTGCCCGGCGTCGATCGCGGTAAAGCGGGTGCTGGCGCACACCAGGCATTTGGGGGGCGCCTTGCGATGCCGCAGATGGTCGTACAGCCAGCGAAAATCGGCCTCCTCGATCTCCAGCAGGTCGTCAACGATGCCCTCGCAGGCGATGCGTCCGGGCATGCGCCGTAAGCCGGCGGCCGTATCGAACTCGCGAACGCCGGGAATGCGCTCGACCCATGACGCACCCTCGCATGCATGGCACCACACCGGCAGCAGCAGCATCTGGCTGAAATGAGCGCCGCCGCATCCGCCCGCATCCGGCAAATCGGTGTACGAGCGCGCTATCGCCGGAAACGCAAACTCCTGCGCGCAGCCGGTGCATTTCATCGGGTTGTAACGGATGTTCATGGCGTGGCCGGCGCCGCGAACAATACCTGGCCGTGCCACGCCATGCTGCGCCACGGGTGGCCGCGGGTGCCCAGCCACTGCGCGAGCCTGGCCTCGTCGAAAGCCACGCCAAGGCTGTCGGCGCGCGCGCCGGCGATCCATTGCTGGCGCCCGCGCGCGAGCGCCGCGCCGAACTCGCGCCAACTGCCGAAGCAATCGCTGGCGCGCTGCGCGTTCTGGTACAGCACCTCCCATTGCAGCGCTGGATCGAGCCAGCCGAGCAAGGTCGCGCTGCGCACCGCAAAGGCCACCCGCGCCGAGGCGAACGCCATCGCCGCGCGCGCATCGTCCTCGGGGCGCAGGCGCTCAAGGTCGATGCGGAACCACTGCCGCCGCAACAGGTCGGGCAGTGCGGCGCGGATGGCGTCGTCGTCGATGTTGGCGCGCAGGCCGAGGATATGCAGCAGGCTGGCGCGCAGGGCTTGCGCCTGTTGCGGCGTGAGCCCCGGCGCTTTGGGATTGGCGAAGGCGGCCAAGTCGCGTGCCTGCGCAACCGGGTGTGCCAGCGCCAGCGCGCGGTTCTGGCGCGCGTCGAACTTGTAGCGCAGCTTGGCGCTGCCGGGTTTTTTGGGCGGACGGCTTTTGAGCAGACGTTCGACTCCGGCGTAGATCATCCACCCGAACACGCCGATGATGGCCAGCGTGATCATTGCGCGCTCCTTACCGCGTGCGCCACACCCGGATCCAGCGCGAGACCCTGCAACTGCTCGGGCGCGCGCGCGGCGGCGATCCACTGGGCCAGCACCGACGGCGCTTGCAGGCGCGCGAACAGGGCGGGGAAGTGCCGGGCCACGAACAGCTGGTCGGCCTCCCCGCTGGCATCGTCCACCATGGCCCAGCCCGAGGGCAGGCGCACCATGCCCATCGCGAGCGCGTCCGGCGGCGTGTGGACGTCGCTGTCGACACTGCGCAAAAACGCCAGCAGCTCACTGTGAAAACGCTCCACCGGCGGACGATTGAGCTTGCCCTTGATCTGGTCGAAGCGCAGGCGGCCGTCGTCGGCCACGTGGGCGCTGATGGTGATATGCGCATGGCCGTTGCCGCCGCGGTAGCTGAACAGGCGCATCCGGCCCGCTTCGCAGGCCGCCGCGTAATGCTCGCCGTAGCCGCCGCTCAGGGCGCGCCGGTCGCTGAACTGGCCCAGGCAATGGCGCATCGCCTGGCTTTCGAACGCCATCTCCGCGCGTAGCAGCGGGCTTGATGGCAGCAGTTCGAGCACGCTGCCGGCCTCGCCCTGCCAGCGCGTGGCGACCGCCCCCGGCTGATGTTCGCGCCAGCCGGCCGCGCTCTTCGCTTCGAACGCGGCGTGTTCGGCGCTCCACAGCGCCAGCGCCTGGCGGCAGTTGATGCGCTGTAGCTTGCCGTCGAGCGCGGTGCCCTGGCGCGCACCCAAGAATTCGACCAGCTTCGCTTCCGTCGCGAGCAGTTCGGGGCCGGCGGGCGCGACCCACCACATGGCCCCGCCCGCGTCCTTGCCCAGGCGCGCTGTCACCCATGGCGGCACGGCGGCGGGTGCGAACAGGGCGCGCGCCTGCTCGCTCGACGCAATGCGCACCAGCGCCGGTTCGGGCGCGTCCAGGTTGCCGACCGCGTAGCGGAAGAAGTGGTTGGCCAGCCACTCGGCCACGTCGGGCGCGTCGCCGCGCTGCGCGCTGCGGCGGACGATGGCGTCCTTGAGCGCCGGGGCATTGACCACGTCGCGCGCGCCGTAAGCGCTTTTGCCGGACTGGATTGCCGCCATTGTCAGCGCTTCCGCCACAGCGGGGCCACGTCCCGCAGGCGCTGGCATTCTTCCAGGCCCTCGCGGATCGCCTTGTGCTGCAACGCATGCCAGGGCTGGCCCGGCTTGACGTAACGCAGTCCATCCTCGTACATCGCTTGCGCGCGTTCGACCTGGCCTGCGCTGAGCAAGGTGCCGGCGGCCATGCGGCGCGACAGGCGGCGTACGCCCTCCATGGTGTCGGCATGGAAGTGCTGGCTTTCCAGCGACGTTTTCAGGGAGGCGGCGATCAGCTCCCTGTCGATGCCGGCCTCGATCCGCTGCTGGAAGGCGGCTTCGGCCTGGTCGAGCCAGGCGTCGAGCCGGCTGCCGCTGACGATAACGGGTGCGCTATTCATGCTACCAGAGCTTCCACCACGGCTTGGCCTCGCGCTGCAGGCGCTTGCAATCCTCGAGGTTCGCGAGGATCGCCGTGCGCTGCGACTCATGCCAGGCGTCGCCCGACTCGATATAGCGCAGGCCATCCCGGTACATCGCTTGCGCGCGTTCGAACTGGCCCAGTTTGCACAGCGCGTCGGCCGCGATGCGGCTGGTATAGGGAGAACCGGCCTCCGGCACCGACGGCAGCACGCTTTCCAGGCGCAGGCTGGCGTCGTCCGGCTGCGTCTGCGCCATGTAGTACAGCACCGATACCAGCGCGCGCGTGTAGCGGCTCCGGTACTGCGCGCGCTCGCCGTCGTCGACGCTGGTCCACCAGTCGTCCAGGCGCTGCAGCCAGATGGCGATGTCGGTGTCGCGTCCGAGGCGGTGCAGGGCGGCGGCGGTATCGTCGATGTAGTTGGCCGGATCGTGCCGGCTGTAGCCGTGGTCCGCCGAGAAGTGCCACAGCTGCTCGGCGCTGTCGACCACGGCGCTGTCGTTGCCTAGCTTCCGGTGGCAATTCAGCACGCCCTGATAGTGTTCCGAGAACGGGCTCGAGACGATGCCTTTGTGGTGCAGGGCCAGCGCGGCGGCGGCATCGGATTTGTCGTAGCGGTAGTAGATGGCCAGGTTATTGCACAGCATCGAGTAGGAGTGTGCGTCGCCGTCGCCCGGATGGCCCCTGCCGCTGGCGACAAACGCTTCGAAGCAGGCCAGGCCGGTCTCGTAGTAGCGCGCGGAGAGCGCCTTGACCGGTTCTTCCGGCGCCGCCATGTCCTTGGGCAGCACTTCGTCGAGTTGGGATGCGAGCCGCACGGCGACGTTGTAGCAGGACAGGCCGTTCGACGCCGGCATGAATGGCATGGCCAGCGCCGCCTCGGGGCCGTGCACGCGCATGCGCGCCACGATCAGCTTGAAGACGACTTGCGATTGCATCAGCGACGGGTCGCGCGCCGCGGATTCCAGCAATGGCAAGGCGCGCTGGTAGTCTTGCGCCGATGCGATCAGCCACAGTGCTTCGACCGCGTCGGCGGCCGGGTGCGCGCCGCCCTGGGCGCGCGCCAGCGCCAGATGGCGGCCGATGAAGCTGGCCTCGTCTTCGTTGCCGCGCACCTCGGCGGTGGCGTCGGCCATGGCGGCGCAGGCCAGCGCCAGATGCCAGTATGGCTGGTGCGTCGTGCCGTCGGCGGCGGCGCGCATCGCCGCGCCGGCCGCATGCGGCGCCGACACCTGGCGTTCGTGCAAGACCGATTCGAAGGCCAGGCGCGCCGCCGCGTCGTGCCGTCCCGCTTCCAGCAGCCAGTCGAGCATTTGCACGCCGACGTGGTCGCCGTCGTCGGCGAGCAGGGCGACACGGCCCAGGGCCAGTTTTTCCAGCGCCTGGTCGAGCGCGCCTTGCTGGTGCAGGGCGCGTGCCTCGAGGCGGGCGATGCGCACATCGATATCGCGGCGCGCGAAAAACACGGTGGTCGCCGGGATGTGCGCGCGCACCTGCGCCGCGATGCCGTCGATCGCGTCGGGCATGACCCACGCCAGCGCATGGCCGGCGCGCAGCCAGTCGTTGTGGTCGAGATCCTGGTCCGCCGCCGCCCCGGCCAGGATGCCGATGGCGCGTTCGCCCGCCTGTCGCGCCAGCGCCGCGTCGCCCTCCATCGCGAAGCTTTGCGCCTGGCGGATCGCCAGATGCGCATCGTCCCAGGCGCGGTACGCTGCGCGCTCAGGGTCGGCGCGCTGCAAGGCGTTGCGCGCTTCGGCGCAGCGGCGCGTGGCGCCGTGCGCCGCGTTCAGCGCGCTCTCTTCGTCCAGATACGCCCAGGCCCGGTTGTAAGCGAGGCAGTCCGGTAACGACACCAGCAGCGCCAGCGCGGCGTCGAAGGCGGCCTGCATGGCGCCGGCATCGCCCTGCGCGATGCGCGCTTCTACGCGCCAGAGGGCCACGCTGACCTCCCATGCATCCCGTTCGGCATCCGGCAGAGCGGCCAGCGCCGCGCGGCCGTCGCCGTCGAGCAGGCGTAGCGCGGCCGCCGGGTCGACCGCGTTCATCCACAGGCGGAACAGGCGGTGCACGCCGTTCATGGTGTCGGCATGGAAGTGCTGGCTTTCCAGCGCGGTTTTCAGGCCGGCCCCGATCAATTCGGGGTCGAGCTCGGCCTCGATCTGCTGTTCGAGGGCGGCTTCGGTCTGGTCGAGGTAGGCGTCGAGCTGGCTGGCGCTTAAAATATTCATGGGTGGGATGCTGGTTGTGCGCTCAAAAATGAACTGTCAATTATCGTCTTAATAACACTTTTGAGCAATAGGAAAGATTGCTTTGATGTACATAGGCGCTGTTTTTCCGGGCGCGCCGGCGTGCCGCCATGACCAGATTTTCCACCAGGGCTTGACTGCGCGCCGCAGGTCCTCGCATTCGCCGATGCGTTCCAGGATCGCCGCGCGCTGCGCGCCAGCGGACGCCGCTGTCGATCAGGGCCGGGTAGTCGCGGCTGTCGCGGTGGCAGTTCACCACGCCCTGATAATGCTCGGTGAATGCGCTGGCGGCGAGGCCCTTGCGATGCAGCGACAAGATGGTTGCAGGGTCGGCCTTGATCTGGCGGTAGTGGATGGCCAGGCCGTTGCACAGGTGCGAAGTTGCCTTTAGTCTACAATTAAACTTGTATATATGTAAATAGATGATTCTATTTCATCCAGATCGGTAGGTCCCGCTGGCGGCATGATCCTGTCAAAAATGGTAGGCTGGCCGTATCAATCAACCTCATGCGAGGTGACATCATGATCATGCTGAAAATTGCCGTGTTGCTGGCGGCGTCCCTGGCCGCAGGCGACGCGGTGGCGCACAAGGATGGTGTGCCGGCCGCGCCTGACGCGCCAGCCAAACATGCCCGGGCCAGGCCCGAACCGGCCAAGCCCGTGCCGCCCAAAAAACCGCCGCCCAAACGCCGCGCCGTGCAGCAGATCGTCGACGGCATGCCCGCCTACGGCCCGCGCCTGAGCGCGCAGCCGGCGCTGCCGGTGAGCCCGCAGCCGGCGCCATCCATGGCCGTCCCGGCGCCGATCGCGCCGCCGCCGGCCGTGATCAGCCGCTGCGACGCCGGCGGCTGCACCGACGTCAACGGCACCCGCTACAACGGCGCGGCCGGCAACAGTGTGATCGGCCCGCAAGGGCGCTCATGCACCAACAACGGCGGTGTAATTCAGTGCTTTTAATGCGGCGCGACTGGTGTTTTCCTGGAAAAGTTCGCTACAATCCGGTTAATTGACGTTTACGTAAACGTCAAAAGAACCGATAAGAGAAAGAGGACACCATGCAAATTCAGGACAATGTATTCATCATCACGGGCGGCGCATCGGGCTTGGGCGCGGCGACGGCGCGCATGATCACCGAAGCGGGCGGCAAAGTGGTGCTGGCCGACGTGCAGGTCGAGGCGGGCGAAGCGCTGGCTGCTGAACTGAAGGGCAAGTTCGTCAAGTGCGACGTCACTTCCGAGGCCGACGGCCAGGCCGTCGTCGCCGCCGCGCTCGCCATGGGCACCCTGCGTGGCCTGGTCAACTGCGCCGGCGTCGCGCCCGCGGTCAAGACCGTGGGCAAGGACGGCCCGCATCCGCTGGAAGTGTTCCAGCGCACCGTCAACATCAACCTGGTCGGCACCTTCAATATGGCGCGCCTGGCCGCTGACGCCATGGGCAAGACCGAAGCGATGGATTCGGGCGAACGCGGCATCATCATCAATACCGCCTCGGTCGCGGCCTTCGACGGCCAGATCGGCCAGGCGGCGTACGGCTCGTCCAAGGCGGCGGTGGCCGGCATGACCCTGCCGATGGCGCGCGACCTGGCCCGCAGCGGCGTGCGCGTGATGACCATCGCCCCGGGCATTTTCGAAACCCCGATGCTGATGGGGATGCCGGAAGAAGTGCGCGGCGCCCTCGGCAACATGGTACCTTTCCCGCAGCGTCTCGGCCGTCCCGCCGAATACGCGCACCTGGCCCGTGCGATCATCGAAAACACCATGCTCAATGGCGAAACCATCCGTCTTGACGGGGCGATCCGCATGCAACCCAAGTAAGTCATTTACTGTACGATAGCGGGATCGGACGCGCGGCTCCAGTGCAGGAGTCGCGCGTTTCTCATTGGAGAATCCATGCTCAGGTTGAAGTGCCTTCCTTTCGCGCTGCTCGTGTTCAGCGCCCCCGTGTTCGCCCAGGATGCCGCCGTGCGCCCGGCCGACGCCCCCGAAATCCACACCGGCTACGCCGACAAATCCGGCTGGGCCGCCAAGAAATTCATGGTCGCCGCCGCCAATCCGCTGGCGGTGGACGCCGGCTACCAGATTTTGCGCAAGGGCGGCAGCGCGATCGACGCGGCGATCGCCACCCAGTTGATGCTGACCCTGGTCGAGCCGCAATCGTCCGGCATTGGCGGCGGCGCCTTTTTGATGCATTACGACGGCAAGAACGTGCAAGCCTTCGATGGCCGCGAAACCGCGCCCGCCGCCGCCGACGAGCACCTGTTCCAGAACAAGGACGGCACGCCGGTCTCGCGCAGCGCCGGCGTGGTGGGCGGCCGCTCGGTCGGCGCGCCGGGCGTGCTGCGCATGCTCGAAATGGCGCACCGCCAGCACGGCAAGCTGCCCTGGAAGGCCCTGTTCGCGCCGGCCATTGCCATGGCCGACCAGGGTTTCGCGGTCAGCCAGCGCCTGAACGGCATGCTGATGTTCGACCAGCACCTGCGCAAGGACCCGGTGGCCGCCGCCTACTTCTATGACAAGGATGGCAAGCCCTGGCCGATCGGCCATGTGCTGCGCAACCCGGCGCTGGCGAGCACCCTGCGCGCCATCGCCGCCGGCGGCGCCGACGCCTTCTACAAGGGCCGCATCGCCAGGGACATCGCGGCCAAGGTGGCGGGCCATCCGACCAATCCGGGCCTGTTGACGGCGGCGGACATCGCCGGCTACCAGCCCAAGGTGCGCGTGCCGGTCTGCAGCGACTACCGCGCCTACACGGTGTGCGGCATGCCGCCGCCATCGTCGGGCGGGATCGCCGTGGCGCAGATGCTCGGCATGCTCGAAACGAAGGACATGCGCGCCTACGCGCCGGTGAACGGCGTGCTGGGGCTTGAAGCGGTGCACCTGTTTACCGAAGCGGGCCGCCTGGCCTACGCCGACCGTAACCGCTACGCGGCCGACACCGATTTCGTGCCGCTGCCGGGGCGCGGCATTCCGAGCCTGATCGACAAGACCTATCTGCGCCAGCGCGCCGCCCTGATCGGCGACAAGTCGATGGGCACGGCCAAAGCCGGCACGCCGCCGGGCATGGAAGTGGCATGGGGGCTGGACAACGCCATCGAAACCGCGTCCACCTCGCACTTCGTGGTGGTTGACGGCAAGGGCGCCGGCCTGTCCATGACGACCACGGTGGAAGACGCGTTCGGGTCGCGCCAGATGGTGGGCGGCTTCATCCTCAACAACCAGCTCACCGATTTCTCCTTCGATTCGGCCGATGCCAGCGGCCCGGTGGCGAACCGGGTGCAGGCCGGCAAACGCCCGCGCAGCGCCATGTCGCCGACGGTGGTGTTCGACCGCCAGAGCGGCAAACTGGTGCTGGCGGTCGGTTCGCCCGGCGGGCCGGCCATCATCAACTACGTGGCCAAGACCCTGGTCGGCACGCTCGACTGGGGCCTGAACGTGCAGCAGGCCATCAGCCTGCCCAACTTCGGCAGCCGCAATGGCCCGACCGAACTGGAAGCCGGGCGTTTCAGCCCGGCCGTGCAAGAGGAACTCAAGGCGCGCGGCCACACCCTGCGCAGCTACGAGATGACCTCCGGCCTGCATGGCGTGCAGCGCATCCTGATCCACGGCGAGCCGTGGTGGTTCGGCGGGGCCGATCCGCGCCGCGAAGGCGTGGCCAAGGGCGACTGAGAGGGAAAGTCAAGCTATTGTAAAAAGTGTACAGGCCTTAAGTTTCTCCCGCAAGGCGGGCAGACCCTGATACGCTTGGCGGATGGAAACGGAACCAAAAACGGGCTTGATCCTCACCGGCGGTGGCGCGCGCGCCGCCTATCAGGTGGGGGTGCTGCAGGCGATCTCGCAAATATTGTGGGAGGCCGGCTGGCGCCCTGCGCGCAATCCCTTCGATATCATCTGCGGCACCTCGGCCGGCGCGATCAACGCCGTGGCCCTGGCCTGCCGCGCCGATAACTTCGGCGAGGGCGTGCAAAAGCTGCTCGACGTGTGGGAGAACTTCCGCGTCGAACAGGTCTACCGGGCCGATTCGCTGGGCGTGCTGCGCTCGGGCGCGCGCTGGCTCTCGCTGCTCTCGTTCGGCTGGCTGCTGCGCAAATGGCGCGCCGCGCCGCCGGCCTCGCTGCTCGACAACACCCCGCTGGTAGGGCTCTTGCACCGCATGCTGGACCTGCCGCGCTTGGACGCGGCCATGTCCGACGGCCTGCTGCATGCGCTGGCGGTGACCGCCTCGTCCTACACCGCCGGCAACCACATCACCTTTTACCAGACCGCCGCCGACATCGCGCCGTGGGTGCGCATGCAGCGCATCGCCCTGCAGGACCAGATCGGGGTCGAACATTTGCTGGCCTCGTCGGCGATCCCCTTCATCTTCCCGGCCGTGCCGCTGTACCTGGGCAGTCACCGCGAGTTTTGCGGCGACGGCTCGATGCGCCAGCTGGCGCCGATCTCGCCGGCGATCCACCTGGGGGCCTCGAAGGTGCTGGTGGTGGGCGCCGGGCGCCTGACCGAGCCGACCCGCGACACGCCCGGCCAGGCGCGCTATCCGAGCCTGGCGCAGATCGCCGGCCACGCCATGTCCTCGATTTTTCTCGACAGCCTGGCGGTCGACATCGAGCGCCTGAACCGCATCAACCTGACCCTGTCGCTGCTGCCGGAGGAGTACCGCAGCAAGATGCCTTTGAAGCCGGTGGAACTGCTGGTGATCGCGCCCTCCGAACGGCTCGACGTGATCGCCAGCCGCCACACGGCCAGCCTGCCGGCTCCGATCCGCACCATGCTCTCGGGGATCGGCGCGACCGAAGCGCGCGGCTCGGCGCTGGCCTCGTACCTGCTGTTCGAATCGAGCTACACCTGCGAACTGATCCAGCTCGGCCAGCGCGACACGCACGCGCGCCGCGCCGACGTACTGGCCTTTTTTGGCTCCTGAGCCTTGTCGATGCAGCCCACCGCCATGGAGAACCTCATGAAAGCACTGATTGTCGACGACGACGTCGTCTCGCGCATAGCGCTGATGGACCTGCTGTCGGTGTACGGCATTTTCGACCTGGTCGAAGCCGAAGACGGCGCCGCCGCCTGGGACCTGCTGGCAGCGGGCCTGCATCCGGTGATCGTGTTTTGCGACGTGCGCATGCCGAAAATGTCGGGCATCGCGCTGCTCGAACGCATGAAGGCCGAGCCGGCGCTGGCCCAGGTGCCGTTCGTGCTGGTGTCGTCGGCCTCCGACCGCGACACCGTGCTGCAGGCGGTGACCCTGGGCGCGGTCGGCTACATCCTCAAACCGCTGCACGCGGCCGAAGCGCGCGCGCACCTGGAGAAAATCTTCCGCATCACGCTCGACAAGCTGGCCGAAGACCCGGCCACCACCATGCGCCGCCTGAACATCGGGCCGGACCGGCTGGCCGCCTACCTGGCCGCGTTTGGCGAGCAGTTGCTGGCCGGACGGCCCGCCATCGTCGCGCTGCTCGACGCCGGGGAGGGCGCCGACGCCCGCCTGCGCATCGATTCGGTGCACACCGGCTGCATGACGCTGGGCCTGTGGCACGTGGCCTCGCAGCTCGATAGCGCGCGCCGCGGCCTGCCCGACGCGCGCACCGTGGCCATGGTGCTCGGCGAAGTGAGCGAGTCGGTGCGGCGCCAGCTGAACCGCCTGCGCGCCGGCATGCCCGACGAAGGAGCGCTTGCCTGAACCCGATCCGCCGCCTGCGCGCGCTGTGCGCGGTGCTTCTCGTGCTGTGCTGCCTGCCGTTCGCGGGCAGCCAGGCCGCGCCCGCGCGCACCCTGCGTTTCGAGCACCTGAGCGTGGAACAGGGCCTGGCCCAGGAATCGGTGCTGGCGGTGGCGCAGGACGCCGACGGCTTCATGTGGTTCGGCAGCCAGGCCGGCCTGTCGCGCTTCGACGGCTACCGCGTCACCACCTACCGCAATGTGGTCAGCAATCCGCGCAGCCTGGTCAACAACTGGGTGCGCGTGCTGCACGTGGACCAGAGCGGGCGCCTGTGGATCGGCACCGACGGCGGGCTTGACCGCTTCGACCCGGCCACCCAGACCTTCATCCATTACGCGCCGGACGAACCGGTCAAGCGCGGCAACGGCAACCGGCACGTGCGCGCCATCGCCGGCGACGGCCGCCAGGGCCTGTGGGTGGGCACCAGCGACGGCCTGCAGCATGTCGACATGGTCAGCGGCCGCTTCAAGGTCTGGCACCACGTGCCCGGCGACGAGGGCAGCCTGGCCGACGACCAGGTCAACGCGCTGGCGGTCGACAAGGGCGGGCGCGTGTGGGTCGGCACTTCGTCCGGGGTGGACAGCCTGGCGGTAGGCGCGCGCGCCTTCGAGCACCATCCGGCCCCTGGCCTGGACCACAAGAACAATATGGTGCAGGCCTTGCTGGTCGACGCCGGCCAGACCCTGTGGATCGGCAGCCTGGGTGGGCTGGAAAGCTGGAAGATCGGCAGTCCCGCCGCGCAACGGCGCCGCCTGGGCGCGCCGGACGGCCTGCGCTCGGGCTACATCACCACCCTGTATCAGGACCAGGACCGCAACCTGTGGGTCGGCAGCCATACCGACGGCCTGTATCGCTGGCAGCCGGACACGCGCCGCTTCGCCAACTACCGCCATCTGCCGGGCGACAAGCACAGTGTGGCCGACAACCAGATTTCGGCCATGTACCGCGACCGCGTCGGCACCTTCTGGGTCGGCACCTGGTACGCCGGCGTGAGCCGGGTCGACTTGAACAGCGGCGGCTTCGCGCGCATTGCGCGGCATGCCGAAATTCCCGATACCCTGTCCGACAACAAGGTGCGCGCGATCGCCGCCGCCCCCGAAGGCGACCTGTGGCTGGGCGCGAACAGCGGCTTGAACCGGCTCGACCCCGAGAGCGGCCAGGCGCGCCTGTACCGGCACGACCCGGATAATCCGAACAGCCTGGCCGGCATTCCGGCCAGCGCGCTGGCGCACGACAAGGATGGCATGCTGTGGATAGGCAGCCATTCGGGCGTGGCGCAGTTTGATCCGGCCAGCGGCAATTTCACGCGCCAGTCGTTCGCCGAGGGCGACCCGGACCGCAACCATATCCGCGGCATGCTGTCCGACCGCGCCGGCATCATGTGGATCGCTTCGCGCGGCGGCCTGCACCGGCTCGACCCGGCCACGCGCGCCGTCGTCACCTACCGCCACGACGCGGCCGACAGTTCCAGCCTGGCCGACAACGTGGTGCGCCCGCTGCTCGAAGACCGCCGCGGCCAGCTCTGGATCGGCACCTTCGACGGTCTCGACATGCTCGACCGCGCCACCGGAAAATTCCGCCACTTCCGGCACGACCCGGCCAACCCGGCCAGCCTCAGTCACGACGAAGTGCACTATCTGCACCAGGACAAGAAGGGCGCGCTGTGGGTCGGCACGGCGGCCGGCTTGAACAAGATGACGATCAGCCCGGGCGCCGGCGGCGCGGTCACCTTCCGCCGCTACACGGTGGCCGATGGCCTGGCCGACGACGCGATTGCCGCCATCCTGGAGGATGAAGACGGCAAGCTGTGGATCAGCACCAATACCGGCATCTCGCGTTTCGATCCGCTCACCGGCATTTTCCGCAACTACAGCGCCGGCGACGGCACAATCGAAGGCGCCTATTTCGACGGCGCGGCCCTGCGCGCGCCGGACGGCACCATGTATTTCGGCGGTTTCAATGGCGTCACCGCCTTCAATCCCAAGGCCATCAGCGACAACCTGATCGCCCCGCGCGCGGTCATCACGGGTTTTCAGATCTTCAACAAGCCGGCCGCACTGGCGCGTCCCGGCCTGTTCAAGGGACCGATCGAGTCGACCCGCGCGGTCACCCTGGGCGCGGCCGACTCGGTGTTCTCGCTCGAATTCTCGGCCCTGCATTACGCCGCGCCGCAGCGCAACCTGTTTTCGTACCGGCTGGAGGGCTTCGACCAGAACTGGGTCAACACCGACGCGACGCGCCGCTTCGCCACCTACACCAACCTCGATCCGGGCACCTACACCTTCCGCGTGCGCGCCGCCAACAAGGATGGCGTGTGGAGCGACGACAGCGCCAGCATGGTCATCACGATCCTGCCGCCGCTGTGGAAGACCTGGTGGTTCCGCACCCTGTCGGTGCTGCTGGTGCTGGGCAGCGCCTACTGGGCCTACCGCGCGCGCCTGTCGGGACTGCGGCGCCAGAAGGACCTGCTGGAAACCCAGGTCGGCGCGCGCACGGTCGAAGTCGAGCAGCAGAACCGCCTGCTGGAACGGCAGAAGCGCGAACTGGAAGCGCAGCGGCTGGACGCCGACAACCAGCGCGCCGAGGCCGAGCAGCGCCGCTTCGACGCCGAACGCCAGAAGGAAGAAGTCGAGCGCCAGAAAGAGAACGTGGAGCTGGCGCACCGGAACATCTCGGTGCTGTCGGAAATCGGGCGCGAGCTGACCGCCACGCTCGACATGGAAACCATCATGAGCACCGTGTACCGCCACGTGCACCATCTGATGGATGCGCGCATCTTCGGCATCGGCTTTTATCGCGAGGACGCCGGCGTGATCGAATTCCCGTTCGCGATGGACCAGGGCGTGCGCAGCCAGTTCTATACGCGCCCGCTGGACGACCCGCACCAGTTCGCGGTGTGGTGCCTGAAGCACCGGCGCGAAGTGTTCATCAACAACCTCGATGTCGAATACGTGCGCTACCTGGACGCCGAGCAGAGCGCGGTGCCGATCCCGCCGCTGCGGGTCGACGGCAGCCCGCGCTCGCTGCCGGTGGCGATGATGTACGTGCCCTTGATCGTCAAGGAACGCATGATGGGCGTGCTGTGCGTGCAGAGCGTGGAAGTGAACGCGTATCACCGCGTGCACCTCGACATGCTCAAGACACTGGCCGCGCACGCGGCGGTGGCGCTCGATAATGCGCGCGCCTACCGCGAACTGGAAGAAACCCAGGCCCGCCTGGTCGAGCAGGAACGCCAGGTGCGCCTGAACACAGTCGAACTGGCGCAGGCCAACGAAGCGCTCAAGGAAAACGACGAGCGCCTGCGCCTGGCCAAGCAGAAGGCCGAAGACGCCACGCGCCAGAAGTCGGAATTCCTGGCCAATATGAGCCACGAAATGCGCACGCCGCTGGCCGGCGTGATCGGCATGCTGGGGTTTGCGCTGCGCGACGGCCAACTGCAGGAAAGCACGCGCGAGCAGATCCTGCGCGGGCAGGCCAACGCCCAGTCGCTGCTGACCATCATCAACGACCTGCTCGATTTTTCAAAGATCGAGGCGGGTAAACTCACCATCGAGAACATCGACTTCGCGCTCACCGCCGCCGTCGAAAACGTGGTCAGCCTGTTCGAGGAGCAGGCCGCCGCGCAGAGCGTGGGCTTCAACGTGGCGCTGGCCGACGACCTGCCGCGCTTCGTGGTGGGCGACCCGACCCGCCTGCGCCAGGTGCTGGTCAACCTGGTCGGCAATGCCTTCAAGTTCACCAACAACGGCGCGGTGCGGCTCGCGGTCGAACGGGTGGCGCCGGGCGCCGGCAGCGCCGCGGGCGTCAACACCATCCGTTTTTCGGTCAGCGACAGCGGCATCGGCATCGCGCCGGACGCGCTGGAGCGGCTGTTCCAGAAGTTCGAACAGGCCGACAGCACCACCACGCGGCGCTACGGCGGCACCGGGCTGGGACTGGCGATCTGCCGCCAGCTGGTCGATCTGATGGGCGGCTCGATCAGCGTCGACAGCACCGAAGGCGTGGGCAGCACCTTCAGCGTGCTGCTGCCGCTGGCCGACGGCGTGGCGCCGCCGATGGTGCCGCACGTGCCGCGCGAGCCGCACAGCCACCGCCTGAAAGTGCTGTGCGCGGAAGACTTCCCGACCAACCAGATCATCATCCGCATGATGCTCGAAGACCTGGGGCACAAGGTCGATATCGCCGACAATGGCCTGCTGGCGGTGGCGGCGTGCGCGCGCACCCGCTACGACCTGATTCTGATGGACGGGCGCATGCCCGAGATGGACGGCGCGTCCGCCACGCGCCTGATCCGCGCCGGCGGCCCGCCGGAAGCGCCGGTGCGCGACCAGGAGCTGATGATCGTGGCACTGACCGCCAACGCCAGCGAGGAAGACCGCAGCCGCTACCTCGCCTGCGGCATGGACGATTTCCTGACCAAGCCGATCGACGAAGCGGCCCTGCATCATCACCTGAGCCGCGCCATCGAACGCCAGCTCCAGCGCGGCATCAGTCTGGCGCCGATGCCGCAGCCGCGCGTGGAACGCCCGCCGAGCACCTCGGAGCTGGACGCCATGTTCGGCGTCGACACCGGTCCGGCGCCGCTGGCGGGACCGGCCGCGCACAACGCCGGGCGCCGCGCCAGCGACCTGAAGGCGCGCATGCGGGCCGCCTTTGCCAGCGACCTGCCGGGCCGCCGCGCCGAGCTGGAAGAGGCCATCGTGATGCACGATGCCGAGACGGCGGGGCGCCTGCTGCACGGTTTCAAGGGCAGCTCGTCGTACCTGGAAGCGACCGAACTGCACCAGTTGTCGGGCGAGATGGAAGAAGCGGCCGACGCGCGCCGCTGGGACGCCATCGCCGCGGCCATGCCGCGTCTGCGCGAACTGCTGTCCGCATATGACCATGCCTGACCGGCCGTGCCTGACCGGCCGTGCCTGACCGGCCAGGAGCTAACCCGCTATGCATATGCTGTAGTATTGGCGTATAAGCTATTGGGATAGGCTGGAGAAGGATGTTTTGCGGCGTTGCTGCGTACGGAGGTGGCCAAATGAAGGTTCTGGTGGTGGATGACGACATCGTATCGCGCATGGTGCTGATGCACCTGATCGACTCCTGCGGTAAGTTCGAAATCCTCGAAGCGGAAGACGGCGCCGACGCCTGGGACCAGCTTGAGAACGGCTTGCGCCCGGCGATCTGCTTCTGCGACCTGCGCATGCCGCGCCTGTCGGGCATGGACCTGCTGCAGCGCGTGCGCGCCGACGGCGCCCTGGGCACCATGCCGTTCGTGCTGGTCTCGTCGGCCACCGACCGCGATACGGTCGACCAGGCCAGCGGCCTTGGCGTGTCGGGCTACATCGTCAAGCCGTTCCAGGGCGAGCAGGTGCGCGAGCACATGGCCGGCCTGACCGGGCGTGATCCGATCGCGGTGGCGCCGCGCGCCGAAAAACCGCAGGCGACCCTGCTGCGCCTCGGGATCGGGGCCGAACGCCTGATGGTCTACCTGGGTGGACTGCAGTCGCAGGTGGCGCTGGCTGGCACCGACATCGCCGACCTGCTCGAACGCGGCGACGACGGCGCGGTCCATGTGCGCATCGAACGCCTGCACGCCGGCTGCCTCACCCTTGGGCTGAACGGCGCGGCCGAAACGCTCAAATCGCTGCCGCCGGGCGCGCTCGACGCGGCCCAGGTCAAGCTGGCGCTGGCCGAAGTGGTGCGCTCGGCGATGCACCAGAGCGAAGCACTCAAACGCACCGGCGGAGCTTCCTGACGCCGATGCGCGAAAGCGCTTGATGTTGCGATAGTTTAGGTCTAAAGTATCTCTCGGTGAACGACGGATATTTTCTCGGGACGACCATGACACAATCGAATACATCGCCATTGAGCGCTTCGGCCTACCAGGACGGCTTTGCGCGCGAACATTTGCCGCCGCCGGGCCAATGGCCCGCGTTTGTATTCGACCTGCCCGAACTCCACTACCCATCGCAGCTGAACTGCGCCGCCGAACTGCTCGACGCTGCCGTCGAAGGCGGGGCGGGGGAGCGTATCGCCATCGTCGGCGAGCACGAAAGCTGGACCTACGCGGAACTGCAGCGCCGGGTCGACCGCATCGCCTACGTGCTGCGCGCCGACCTGGGACTGGTCACCGGCAACCGCGTGCTGCTGCGCGGGGCGAACAACCCGATGATGGCGGCCTGCCTGCTGGCGGTGTTGAAAGCCGGCCTGATCGCCGTGCCCACCATGCCGCTGCTGCGCGCGCGCGAACTGACCGCCATTGTCGACAAGGCCAATGTGGACGCGGTGCTGTGCGCGGCCAGCCTGCGCGGCGAGATCGACGCCGTCTCCGCCTTGCCGCGCCATGTGGTGATGTTCAACGATCCCGATAACCCGGCCTCGGTCGAGGCCATGATGGCGCGCCACCCGGTGCCATTCGCCGCGCACGCCAGCGCCGCCGACGATGTGTGCCTGATCAGTTTTACATCGGGCACCACCGGCATCCCCAAGGGCACGATGCATTTTCACCGCGACGTGCTGGCCATTTGCGACTGCTTCCCGCGCCATACGCTGCAAGCGCGCGAAGACGATATTTTCATCGGCACGCCGCCGCTGGCGTTCACGTTCGGCCTGGGCGGACTGCTGCTGTTTCCGATGCGCGTTGGCGCGGCCGGCGTGCTGCTCGAAAAGCTGACGCCCGACACGCTCCTGGCGGCCATCGAAAAATACCGCGCCACGGTGTGCTTTACCGCGCCGACCTTTTACCGCCAGATGGTGCCGCTGGCCGCCAACTACAATTTGTCGAGCCTGACCCGCACGGTGTCGGCCGGCGAAGCGCTGCCGCTGGCCACGCGCGAAGCGTGGCAGGGCGCGACCGGGCTGCGCATGATCGACGGCATCGGCGCGACCGAACTGCTGCACATCTTCATATCGGCCGCGGGCGACGCGATCCGGCCCGGCGCGACCGGCAAACCGGTGCCGGGCTACCAGGCCTGCATTCTCGACGCGAACGGCCAGCAGGTGGGGCCGGGCGTGATCGGCAGGCTGGCGGTGAAAGGCCCGACCGGCTGCCGCTACCTGGCCGACGAGCGCCAGAAGGAGTATGTGAGCGATGGCTGGAACCTCACCGGCGACGCCTACGAAATGGACGCCGACGGCTATTTTTACTACCGCTCGCGCACCGACGACATGATCATCTCGGCCGGCTACAACATCGCCGGCGCCGAAGTCGAAGAGGTGCTGCTGCGCCATGAAGCGGTGGCCGAATGCGGCGTGGTCGGGCGCCCGTGCGAAGAACGCGGCCAGGTGGTGGAGGCGCATGTGGTGCTCAAACCCGGGTTCGATCCGACCGAGGCGCTGGCCACCCAGTTGCAGGATTTCGTCAAGCTGCAGATCGCGCCGTACAAATATCCCCGTTCGCTCAGGTTCATCGACAAACTGCCGCGTACCGAAACCGGCAAACTGCAGCGCTTCAAGCTGCGCCTCGCCTAGCGCCTCGCCTAGCGCGCTATCTAAACCCAAGACGAATCCCATGAATATTGTGTGTATCGGCGGCGGCCCCGCCGGACTGTATTTCAGCCTGCTCATGAAAAAGCAGGACCCGTCCCACCAGATCACCGTGGTCGAGCGCAACCGCCCGTACGACACCTTCGGCTGGGGCGTGGTGTTTTCCGACCAGACGCTGGGCAACCTGGTGAACGCCGACCAACTGACCGCGCGCGCAATCCTGCAGTCGTTCAATCACTGGGACGATATCGACATCTTCTTCAAGGGCGAAAAAGTCACTTCTGGCGGGCATGGCTTTTGCGGGATCGGGCGCAAGCGCCTGCTCAACATCTTGCAGCAGCGCTGCGAGGAACTCGGCGTGCGGCTGGTGTTCGAGAGCGACGTCGAGGACGACCAGGCGCTGGCCGCCCAGTATGGCGCCGACCTGGTGATCGCCTCGGACGGCTTGAACAGCCGTACCCGCAAACGCTACGCCGACACCTACCAGCCCGAGATCGAGGCGCGCCGCTGCCGCTTTGTGTGGCTCGGCACGCGCAAGAAGTTCGATGCGTTCACCTTCGCCTTCACCGAGACGGAGCATGGCTGGTTCCAGGCGCATATCTATCAGTACGATGGCGATACCTCGACCTTCATCGTCGAGACGCCTGAAGAGGTGTGGCGCCGCGCCGGCCTTGACCGGATGACGCAGGAAGAGAGCATTGCCTACTGCGAACGCCTGTTCGCCGACCAGCTGGACGGACATGCGTTGATGTCCAATTCGCCGCACCTGCGCGGGTCAAGCATGTGGATCACCTTCCCGCGCGTGGTGTGCGGGCAGTGGGTGCATTGGAATGGGGCTGTACCTGTGGTGCTGATGGGCGACGCCGCCCACTCGGCGCATTACTCGATCGGCTCGGGCACCAAGCTGGCGCTGGAAGACGCGATCGAACTGGCGCGCTGCTTCGGCGCGCACGCCGGCGCGGCGCAGGCGCTGGCCACCTATCAGGAAGTGCGCGCGGTCGAGGTGCTCAAGCTGCAAAGCGCGGCGCGCAATTCGATGGAATGGTTCGAGAACGTGGAGCGCTACACCGCCATGGAAGCGCCGCAGTTCGCGTACTCGATGCTGACCCGCAGCCAGCGCCTGTCGCACGAAAAACTGCGCCTGCGCGACCCGGAATACGTCGCCGGTTTCGAAGCCTGGATCGCGCGCCGCGCCTGCGAGCAGGCGGGCATCGAGGCGCCGCTTGGCGCGCGCGTGCTGCCGATGCTCACGCCCTTCAAGCTGCGCGGCGTCACGCTGAAAAACCGCATTGTGGTTTCGCCCATGGCGCAGTATTCGGCGCTTGACGGCGTGGCGGGCGACTATCACCTGGTGCACCTGGGCGCGCGCGCCCTGGGTGGCGCAGGGCTGGTGTTTGCCGAGATGACCTGCGTGTCGGCCGATGCGCGCATTACCCCGGCCTGTCCGGGCATGTACGCGCCGGAGCACACGGCGGCGTGGAAGCGCATCGTCGATTTCGTGCATGCCAGTTCGGACGCGAAGATCGCGCTGCAACTGGGCCACGCGGGACCGAAAGGATCGACCCGTGCCATGTGGGATGGAATCGATCAGCCGCTGGAAAACGGCAACTGGCCGCTGGTGGCAGCCTCCGATGAGCAGTACCTGGAGGGCGTGTCGCAGACCGCGCGCGCCGCCACGATGGCGGACATGGACCGCATCGAAGCCGATTTTGTGCGGGCCACGCGGGCGGCGTTTGAGGCCGGTTTCGACTGGCTGGAGCTGCACTGCGCGCACGGCTACCTGCTGTCGTCGTTCATTTCGCCGCTGACCAACCGGCGCGACGACGACTTTGGCGGCACGCTGGAAAACCGCTGCCGCTATCCGCTGCGGGTGTTCCGCGCGATGCGCGCCGCCTGGCCGGTGGACAAGCCGATCAGCGTGCGCATTTCGGCGCACGACTGGGTCGAAGGCGGCATCACCCCCGACGACGCGGTGCACATCGCGCGCCTGTTCAAGGACGCCGGCGCCGACATGATCGACTGCTCGTCGGGCCAGGTCAGCAAGCGCGAAAAGCCGGTGTACGGACGCATGTTCCAGACCCCGTTCGCGGACCGCGTGCGCAACGAGGCGAAGATTCCGACGATTGCGGTCGGCTCGATTTTCGAGGCCGATCACGCCAACAGCATCATCGCCGCCGGCCGCGCCGACTTGTGCGCGGTGGGGCGGCCGCACCTGGCCAACCCGGCGTGGACGCTGGCCGAGACGGCCAAAATCGGCTTTTCGGCGATCGCGTGGCCCAAGCCGTACCGGCCGGCCAAGCAGCAGCTGGAACGTAACCTGGAACGCGAACGCCAGCTGGCCGCCCTAGGTGCCGGCCTGACCCCGCAGCAGGTCGCGGCCAAGCTGCTGGAGGGCTGATGGACGAGATCAATCAAGACAACGGCAAGGAGAAGGACAATGCGGGTCTGGACCTGGCAAGCCGCCTGACGCAAGACCATCACCAGTCGCTCAAACTGTGGCTGCGCATGCTCTCGTGCACGGTGCGCATCGAGAACGAAATCCGCAGCCGCCTGCGCACGACCTTCGACATCACCCTGCCGCGCTTCGACTTGATGGCGCAGCTGGAGCGCCATCCGGACGGATTGCGCATGGGCGAACTGTCCAAGCGCATGATGGTCACCGGCGGGAACATCACCGGCATCACCGACCAGCTGGAGCAGGAGGCGCTGGTGGTGCGCGTGCCCGACCCGAAGGACCGGCGCGCCTACAGCGTCAAGCTCACGCGCGAGGGCCACATTGCGTTTGCCAAAATGGCGGTGGTGCACGAGGAGTGGATCGCCGACCTGCTCAAGGATATGTCGCCCGACGACAAAGGGCAGCTGATCGCGCTGCTCTCGCAAATGAAACAGCATCTTCAATAAGGAATACCATGCGTTACCTCCCAGGCCAGGCGCAGCAACTGCCCGGCAACCGCAGCGCGCTGGCGTCGTACCAGGCCAGTCATTTTCGTTTCGAGGTCGAGGGCGCGGTGGCGACCCTGACCCTGAACCGCCCCGAACGCAAAAATCCGCTCACCTTCGACTCCTACGCCGAACTGCGCGACCTGTTTCGCGCACTGGCCTATGCCGACGATGTGAAGGCGGTTGTGATCACCGGCGCGGGCGAGAATTTTTGTTCGGGCGGCGATGTGCACGACATCATCGGGCCGTTGACGCAGCTCGACATGCCGGGCCTGCTGGCATTCACGCGCATGACGGGCGACCTGGTGAAGGCGATGCGGGCCTGTCCGCAGCCGGTGATCAGCGCGGTCGATGGCATCTGCGCGGGCGCCGGCGCGATCCTGGCGCTGTCGTCGGACATGCGGCTCGGGACTGCGCGCAGCAAGACGGCGTTTTTGTTCACGCGGGTCGGTTTGGCCGGTTGCGACATGGGCGCCTGCGCGCTGCTGCCGCGCGTGATCGGGCAGGGACGCGCCGCCGAACTGCTGTACACGGGCCGCTCGATGTCGGGCGTGGAAGCCGAACGCTGGGGCTTCTTCAACAGCGTCAGCGAACCAGATACGCTGCTGGCCGACGCACAGGCGCTGGCCGCATCGCTCGCTACCGGGCCGACCTTCGCGCATGGCATGACCAAGAAAATGCTGCAGCAGGAATGGAATATGGGCGTGGACGAAGCCATCGAGGCCGAAGCGCAGGCCCAGGCCATCTGCATGGCGACCAACGACTTTCACCGCGCCTATCACGCCTTCGTGGCCAAGCAGCGCCCTGTGTTCGAGGGAGATTGAGATGGCTGACAAAACGTATCTGGACTGGCCCTTTTTCGACGCCAGGCACGCCGCGCTGGAGCAAAAGCTCGATGCGTGGGCCAGCGCCACTCTGGCGCCGACGCATGGACGCGATGTCGATGGCGCCTGCCGCACGCTGGTACGCCAGCTGGGCGACGGCGGCTGGCTCGATCATGCCGTGGGGACGATCGACACGCGCGCCATTTGCCTGATCCGCGAAACGCTGGCGCGCCACGATGGCCTGGCCGACTTTGCATTCGCCATGCAGGGCCTCGGATCGGGCGCCATTTCGCTGTTCGGCAGCGCCGCCAACAAGGATCGCTACCTGGCGCGCGTGGCGCGGGGGGAGGCGATTGCGGCGTTTGCGCTGTCCGAGCCGCAGGCCGGGTCGGACGTGGCGGCGATGCAGTGTGCGGCCGTGCTGGACGGCGACGCGTATGTGCTCGATGGCGAGAAGACCTGGATTTCAAATGGCGGCATCGCCGACTTCTACGTGGTGTTTGCTCGCACCGGCGAGGCGCCCGGCGCGCGCGGCATCAGCGCGTTCATCGTCGATGCCGATACGCCGGGATTCTCCGTGGCCGAACGGATCGAGGTGATCGCGCCGCATCCGCTGGCGCGCCTGCGTTTCGATGGCTGCCGTGTGCCGGCGTCGCAGCGCCTGGGCGAGGCGGGGCAGGGCTTCAAGGTGGCGATGGCCACGCTTGATGTGTTTCGCACCTCGGTCGCGGCGGCGGCGCTGGGTTTTGCGCGGCGCGCTTTCGACGAGGCGATCGCGCATGCCAGCACGCGCAAGATGTTCGGGCAGACCTTGGCCGACTTCCAGCTCACGCAGGCCAGGCTGGCCGAGATGGCGACCGGGATCGACGCGGCGGCGCTGCTGACGTATCGGGCGGCGTGGCAGCGCGACCAGGGCCGCAAGGTCACCAAGGAAGCGGCGATGGCCAAGATGACGGCCACCGAAACGGCGCAGAAAGTCATCGACGCGGCGCTGCAAATGTTTGGTGGGATGGGCGTGGTCAGCGAACATCCGGTGGAGCGGCTGTACCGCGAAATCCGGGCGCTGCGCATTTACGAGGGCGCCACCGAGGTGCAGCAATTGATCATCGCGCGCGAGCTGCTGCGCGAAGCCGCTCCGGCGCCGGAAGGGAAGGCATAGCATGGAATTTCTACAACCGCCGGGCTGGGCGCGCGCGCGCGGCTATTCGAACGGGGTGGCGGCCAGCGGACGCACGGTGTGCGTGAGCGGCATGATCGGCTGGGACGGGCAGGGCGTGTTCCACACGGATGACTTCGCCGGACAGGTGCGGCAGGCGCTGCAGAATGTGGTCGATGTGCTGTCCGAGGCCGGCGCACGGCCGGAGCATATCGTGCGCATGACGTGGTACGTGCTCGACAAGCATGAATATCTGGGCGCGCACAAGGAGGTCGGAGCCGCGTATCGCGATGTGATCGGCAGGCATTTTCCGGCGATGACGGCGGTGCAGGTGGCCGGCTTGATCGAGGACCGGGCGCGGGTGGAAATCGAGGTGACCGCCATCGTGCCGGACTGAGCCTGGTGGCGCGACGCATGCCGCGCGTGCGGGAACGGCAGGCGCGGAGAACGCGCATCCCATGCCAATCGTGCGCCCGTTGCGGGTGGATGCCGGGCGCCGTAATATGGCAGCATGGATCCGCATCCGACACCGTTTGAACGATGTAAGTGCAGCTCTTCGGCGCCCATAGCCGACCAGGACCGATCGCGCTTCGACCCGGTGGGGATCCTGATGAAAGGGCTGACGGCCATCATGGTCATCGGATTGATCGGGATATTTCTTTTTGGCGATATGTACCTTGATCAACCGCATGAGCTTGCCGAAGCGCGCGTCCAATTGGCCAATGAGCGTGCGGCGCATCAACAACTACCACAGCAACTACAACAGCAACTACAACGGTCACCTGCCACTTTGCCGCCCCGCGCAGCGCTGAGCTTCCTGTTTTTCGATTTGGTTCCCTTTGTTCGTCCCTTGTCTGATTCACGACAAAGCGCCTGTGAAAAGCGTCATGACGGCAATCGCACACGCCTACACTTGATGGCGCGGCGTGTGCCGAACCAACCGGGGAAGGTCGATGGCCATGAATGCCGTACCAAGCGGGCCGCCGGAGCCCGATAACAAACGTGCGCCCGGTGCGGGCGGTGGCGGACCGCCGCATGATGGCGGCACCGAACGCCGCCTCACCGCGCTGGAAACGCGTTTCGATACCATCTTGCCGACTTTGGCGACCAAGGCCGACCTGGGCGAGTTGCGCCTGGATATGGGAAAAATGCGATCCGAGCTGGTTGAGAGAATTGGTGCATCGAGCACCGAAATGCGTGGACAAACCAGCGCATTGGGCACCAGGCTGCATGAAAAAATCAACGGGCTGGGCACTGAATTGCGTGGGGAAATCAGCGCGTTGGGCACCGGGCTGCACGAAAAAATCAACGAGCAAGGCAGTGAATTGCGTGGAGAAATCAGCGCGTTGGGCACCGGGCTGCACGAAAAGATCAACGAGCAAGGCAGTGAATTGCGTGGAGAAATCAG
>NZ_WHJH01000099.1 GCF_011682145.1 Massilia mucilaginosa | reverse complement strand
TGAACACGTCACGGCCGGTCTGCCGCGAACTGATCAATCCACCGCTACCCCACCAACCTCATGCCGCTTTACCCTGCCCCGTTCAATTGGGTAGGGCGCCTATTGCCCACAATAGGATAATTCGAACTGAGCGGCGTCGAGAGCGACAATTCGGAATTGCGGATGACGTTTATGAAACATCCAGGCTAAACACAATCTGGAAAAACCATACGAGCGATTTTTTTCTGTCACCGCTGAACCCATTGTGCGAGAATGCCCCTCCCCCCTGGATGGTGCGCATGATGACCAGACTCGCCGCAATCATAACTGGACTGACACTAGTGCTGGCAGCTTGCAAGCCCGCAGTCACAGCGCCCGCGCATGACATTCCTGCGGCAATGAGCCAGACCGCGACCACCCTGCTGCAGTCAAAACTTCTACACGCGACTTCGATTGCTGTAGTTTATCGCGGCAAGGAATTCATTCTGCATCAAGGCGAGCTGGAGACCGGCAAAGCCAATCGGCCGAATGATGCAACGCTTTATGAAATCGGCTCAGTCAGCAAGACTTTTGCTGGCCTGCTACTGGCGAACGCTGTGCTTGATGGAAAGGCGGCGCTTGACGATCCCATACAAAAGTACCTGGCGGCCGCCTACCCGAACCTGCAGTCGCAGGGGCAGCCAGTTCGCTTGCGCCATTTGATTACGCACACCAGCAATATGCCGGGCATGCTGCCATTGCAGGTGAACACCGTATTGAAGGATTTCGCTGCACACGCCACGCCGGCAAAGCTCAATGCAGCCTACGCCAACTACGGACAACAGCAATTCTGGCAGGAGTTGCACACAGTCGGCATCAAGGGTCCGCTTGGTAAGGACTACGCATATTCAAGCGCCGCTACCGAACTCATTGCGCACACGCTCGAAAAAATCTACGGCATGCCCTATGAAGTCCTGCTCACGCGATTCGTCGCGCGCGAAGCCGGCATGCAAGATACCAAGCTGAGAATCACCTCCACGGATAGCGTCCGGCTAGCGCCCGGCTACCACAGCGACAATCCCGTTGTAACAACACCGATGCCACAACTGCCTTGGGGGGCAGCCGGCAATCTGAAGTCGACTATGCCGGATATGGCGAAGTACCTGCGCCTGCAATTGGGTGCCAATCCTGCGGTCGTCGAATCGCACAAGCCGCTGGTACGCTTTCAGGACGACTTCAGCATTGGCTATTTCTGGAACATCGGCACCAATCGCCAGTTGGGCACGCATTATGTACACCATGGCGGCGTGCCACGTGCGCAAAGCTACGCCTACATCGTTCCTAAATATCAGCTTGGGGTCTTCATCATCACCAACCAGAGCGGCGACGCTACTGCCGGCGCCATGGAAAGCGCGCTGGCGCATATTTTCGACACAGTGGAATCCATGGAAAACGCAAAGTAGAACGGGCTGCGGATAGATGGCGCGAGAGTGTGAAGCGGACAACAAAAAGCCCAACGCGATGGCTGGGCTATGTGCTTGACTTGCAATGCAAACGATGGGGTGGCTGATGGGGCTCGAACCCACGACAACAGGAATCACAATCCTGGACTCTACCAACTGAGCTACAGCCACCATCGAATCTGCATTTTGTTCAGATGCTTCCTGAACAGAAAAAGATTATACAAACATCTGAGCGAACTGGCAAATCAAAATGCGTGCAATGCTAAATATTTTCAAATCAGCACTTCACGAACGGGCGGCGCGATGCCCAGCAGATTGGCAAACGCCCGCGACAGCGCGGGTGCCCCGGCGCTGGTAAAACCTTGCAGGGTGGCGGACGATGGCGCCAAGCCCGCAGTCCCGGACTCGCCCAGCGCCGGCATCATGGCACTGGCCGAGTTGCCATGCGCGTCCAAACTGGACGCTTCCACGCCGGACGCATCCCCGCCGGACGCTTCCACGCCGGACGTATCCACGCCGGACGTATCCACGCCGGACGTATCCACGCCGGACGTATCCACGCCCGGATTGAGCAATCCCGCAGTCGCCAGCAAGCGCGCCAGGTGTCGCGCCACCGCGTCGCCCGTATCGATCAGCACGATCTCGCGCGACGTTGCCTGTGCAATCACCTCGCCCAGCATCGCCAGCACGAACGGGTAGTGCGTGCAGCCGAGCACCAGCGTATCGGCCCCCTGGTCGAGCAGCGGCGTCGCATAGCGCTCCAGCAGCGCGCGGATGGCGGGCGAATCCAGTTCGCCCAGCTCGATCCGGTCGACCAGCCCCGGGCAACCCTGCAGCAAGAACTGCGTATGGCTGGCCGCGCTGATCTGGTCGCGCAGCAGCAGGAACTTGGCGCCGGCGACGGTCACGCTGGTCGCCAGTACGCCCACCTTGCCGTTGCGCGAGGCCGCCGCGGCCGGCTTGAGGCCCGGCTCCACCCCGACGATGGGCATGTCGGGATAGTGCGCGCGCAATACCTTGATGGCGGCCACCGTCGCCGTATTGCACGCTACCACGAGCGCCTTGGCGCCGTTGGCGATCAGGAAACCCGCCACCGCCAGCGAGCGCTCCACCAGCACGCTTTCGGGCTTGTCGCCATACGGCGCAAAACCGGAGTCGGCGAAGTACAGCAAATGCTCATGCGGCAGCTGCGCGCGGATATGGCGCAGGACCGACAAGCCACCCACGCCGGAATCGAACACGCCGATCGGCGCGGTAGCCGACGCGATAGCCGGCGCGGTGGCCACCATGGGGACGCTCGCGTTGCTCACTCGTTCGCCGCCTCAGGCCACGGCCACCGGAATCTTGCCGACGCTCGACAAGGATTCGATTTTCGCTGCCCATTCCTTTGGACCGGTGTTGTGCACCGAAGTTCCGTTGGAATCGACGGCCACCGTGACCGGCATGTCGATCACGTCGAACTCGTAGATCGCTTCCATGCCCATGTCGTGGAACCCGAGCACGGTGGCGCTCTTGATCGCTTTCGAGACCAGGTAAGCCGCGCCGCCGACCGCCATCAGGTAGGCCGACTTATGCTTCTGGATCGATTCGATCGCCGCCGGACCGCGCTCGGCCTTGCCGATCATGGCGATCAGGCCGGTTTTTTCCAGCATCATGTCGGTGAACTTGTCCATGCGGGTGGCGGTCGTCGGACCGGCCGGGCCGACCGCTTCGTCGCGCACCGGATCGACCGGGCCGACGTAGTAAATCACGCGGTTCTTGAAGTCGACCGGCAACTCCTCGCCCTTGGCCAGCATGTCCTGGATGCGCTTGTGCGCGGCGTCGCGCCCGGTCAGCATCTTGCCGTTCAGGAGCAAGGTCTGGCCCGGGGTCCACGAAGCGACTTCTTCGCGGGTCAGGGTATTGAGGTCGACCCGGCGCGATTTCTCGGTGTCCGGGGTCCAGTGCACGTCAGGCCAGGTCGACAGCGCAGGCGGCTCGATGTAGCTCGCGCCCGAACCATCGAGCACGAAGTGCGCGTGGCGGGTGGCGGCGCAGTTCGGGATCATGGCGACCGGCTTGGAAGCGGCATGGGTCGGGTGCATCATGATCTTGACGTCCAGCACGGTCGTCAGGCCGCCCAGGCCCTGGGCGCCGATGCCGAGCGCGTTGATCTTGTCGCACAGCTCGATGCGCAGTTCTTCGGTCTTGTTCTGCGGGCCGCGCAGTTTCAGTTCGTACATGTCGATGTCGTCCATCAGCACTTCCTTGGCCATCAGCATGGCTTTTTCGGCAGTGCCGCCGATGCCGATCCCGAGCATGCCCGGCGGACACCAGCCCGCGCCCATGGTCGGCACGGTTTTCATGACCCAGTCGACCAGCGAGTCGGACGGATTGAGCATGACGAACTTGGACTTGTTCTCGGAGCCGCCGCCCTTGGCCGCGACCTTGACGTCGACGGTGTTGCCCTCGACCAGTTCCATGTGGACCACGGCCGGCGTGTTGTCCTTGGTGTTCTTGCGTTCGAATTGCGGGTCGGCCACGATCGAGGCGCGCAGCTTGTTGTCGTCGAAGTTATACGCGCGGCGCACGCCTTCGTTGACGGCGTCGGTCACGGTGCCCGAAAAACCTTCGAAGCGCACGCCCATGCCGATCTTGAGGAACACGTTGACGATGCCGGTATCCTGGCAGATCGGGCGCTTGCCCTCGGCGCACATGCGCGAATTGGTCAGGATCTGGGCGATCGCATCCTTGGCGGCGTCGCTCTTTTCCGACTCGTAGGCGCGCGCCAGGTGGGCGATGTAGTCGGCCGGGTGGTAGTAGCTGATGTACTGGAGGGCGGCGGCGACCGATTCGATCAGGTCTTCCTGCTTGATGATAGTCATGGCTATTCTCGTTGGCTTAGTGGGGAGTCTTGGACGCGTTCTGGGTGCCGATCATGATGCGGTCGGTGTAGGCGATCGCCAGCGCCGAGAGCAGGAACACGATGTGGATCACGGTCTGGGCGATCAGCACCTTGTCCGCGTAGGCATTGGCGTTGATAAAGGTCTTGAGCAGGTGGATCGACGAAATGCCGATGATCGCCATCGCCAGCTTGGTCTTGAGCACCGAGGCGTTGACGTGCGAGAGCCACTCCGGCTGGTCCGGATGGCCTTCCAGGTGCATGCGCGAGACAAAGGTTTCGTAGCCGCCGACGATGACCATGATCAGCAGGTTGGAAATCATGACCACGTCGATCAGGCCCAGCACCACCAGCATGATGGTCGCTTCGTTGAGCTTGGTGGCCGGCTTCATGCCTTCCACGGTCACGGCGGACAGGATATGTTGCAGTGACGCTTCGTTGCCGAGGACGGCGCCGATCAGGTCTTTCAGTTCAACCCAGAAATGGAAGACATAGACGCACTGCGCCAGGATCAGCCCCAGATACAGCGGCAACTGCAGCCAGCGGCTCATGAAAATCAGGTTGTTCAAGGGGGTCAGCTTGGGACGGTCGGTAGGCAAAATCGGTTCAGACATGAATGCTTGGCTCCAGAGTAAGGCAAAAATTTTCGCTGCGTCATTTTACCAGCGCTTGGGCTTGCTGCAGATACCCCGCCCGGTCTGTCAACGTATTGATCTGGCGCAAACCACAGCTGCGCCGGGATTGATCTTGTCGTTAATGCAAGTGACCATACCGCTTAGGTGGGCTATCCATGCTTTAATGTCTTGTTGACCTTCTTCGCTGTCTGGCAACGTAAGGGCGCAGTAAGCGAGCGGGACTAAGGTTTTAGCAAACAACACCACTAATGGAGACTCAGCATGGCAGCAACAGATTCCCCCCAGCAGGAAAATCAGGGCTTGCAAGAAAGCCGCGTGTTTGCGCCGCCGGCCGCCTTTGTGGCCAACGCCGCCATTTCCGGCATGGATGCCTACAACGCGCTGTGCGCCGAAGCGGCCAGCGATTACGAAGGCTTCTGGGCGCGCCTGGCGCGCGAGAATCTCGACTGGCACAAGCCGTTCACCTCGACCCTGGACGAGAGTAATGCGCCGTTCTACAAATGGTTCGCTGACGGCCAGCTGAACGTCTCGTACAACTGCCTCGACCGCAATCTCAAGAACGGCAACGCCGGCAAAACCGCGATTATCTTCGAAGCCGACGACGGCAGCGTCACGCGCGCCACCTACCAGGACCTGTACGAGCGCGTCTGCAAGTTCGCCAACGGCCTCAAGGCGCGCGGCATCAAGAAGGGCGACCGCGTCATTATCTACATGTCGATGTCGATCGAAGGCGTGGCCGCCATGCAGGCCTGCGCGCGCATCGGCGCCACCCACTCGGTGGTGTTCGGCGGCTTTTCGGCCAAATCGCTGCAGGAACGCATCATCGACGCCGGCGCGGTGGCGGTGATCACGGCCGACGAACAACTGCGCGGCGGCAAGCACCTGCCATTGAAAAGCATCGTCGACGAAGCGCTGGCGCTGGGCGGCTGCGACAGCATCAGGAACGTGATCGTCTACCAGCGCACCGGCGGCAACATCGCCTTCACCGAAGGGCGCGACCTGTGGCTGCACGAGCTGGTGGCCGGCCAGGCGGCCGAGTGCGAGCCGGAATGGGTGGGCGCCGAGCATCCGCTGTTCATCCTGTACACCTCCGGCTCGACCGGCACCCCGAAAGGCGTGCAGCATGCCAGCGGCGGCTACCTGCTGTGGGCCGCGCTGACCATGAAGTGGAGCTTCGACATCAAGCCGCAGGATGTGTTCTGGTGCACCGCCGATATCGGCTGGGTTACCGGCCACAGCTACATCGCCTACGGCCCGCTGGCGGTGGGCGCGACCCAGGTCGTGTTCGAAGGCATTCCGACCTACCCGAACGCCGGGCGCTTCTGGGGCAACATCGCCAAGCACAAGGTCAGCATCTTCTACACGGCGCCGACCGCGATCCGTTCGCTGATCAAGGCGGCCGATGTCGACCCGGCCGTGCATCCGTCCAAATACGATTTGAGCAGCCTGCGCCTGCTCGGTTCGGTCGGCGAACCGATCAATCCGGAAGCGTGGATGTGGTACTACAAGAACGTGGGCGGCGAGCGCTGCCCGGTGGTCGATACTTTCTGGCAGACCGAAACGGGTGGTCACATGATCACGCCGCTGCCGGGCGCCACGCCCATGGTGCCGGGTTCGTGCACCTTGCCGCTGCCTGGCATCATGACCGCGATTGTCGACGAGGCCGGCGCGGACGTGCCGAACGGGCAGGGCGGCATCCTGGTGGTCAAGCGGCCGTGGCCATCGATGATCCGCACCATCTGGGGCAATCCGGAACGCTTCAAGACCAGCTACTTCCCGGATGAGCTGGGCGGCAAGATGTACCTGGCCGGCGACGGGGCGATCCGCAACAAGGAGACCGGCTACTTCACGATCACCGGGCGCATCGACGACGTGCTCAACGTCTCTGGCCACCGCATGGGCACCATGGAAATCGAATCGGCGCTGGTGGCCAATCCGATGGTGGCCGAGGCGGCCGTGGTGGGCAAGCCGGACGATACGACCGGCGAATCGATCTGCGCGTTCGTGGTGCTCAAGCAGGCGCGCCCGACCGGGGAAGAGGCCAAGAAGCTGGCGCTGGAGCTGCGCAACTGGGTCGCCAAGGAAATCGGCCCGATCGCCAAGCCGAAGGAAATCCGCTTCGGCGACAACCTGCCCAAGACGCGTTCGGGCAAGATCATGCGGCGCTTGCTGCGCGTGCTGGCCAAGGGCGAGACGATTACGCAGGACGTCTCGACCCTGGAAAATCCGGCCATCCTGGAGCAGTTGAAGGAAGCGTCCTGAGGTAGCTTGGGTGCGCCGTGTGCAGGTGGAAATGCGTGTGGCGCAAATTTCTTCAATACTTTGCAGAATCTTTGCTATAATCTGCGGCTTCGCGAAGGCGGAGATGTAAAGCAGGAGAGATGGATGAGTGGTTGAAGTCGCACGCCTGGAAAGCGTGTATAGGTTCATAGCCTATCCGGGGTTCGAATCCCCGTCTCTCCGCCAAAAACAGTAAAAGAGCCCCTATGACGGGGCTTTTTTACGTCGGTTACCCACACAACTATTTTTGCAATTTCTTCACTACGGTTGCCTCTGGCGCTTCCCATGATCGACGTACGGCCCTGAAATGTCGTTCCATCTCTTAGATCTCCTCGCGCGCCTGCTTCTTGCTGCCATCAAAGAAAGCGACCGGAATTAGGGCGTCGCCCAAGCCATTTACAGCAAAGTAAGCATCCAGCCCACCCATCTTTCTTCCGCTCCATAAATTGCCCACACTGCGATCTTCAACTTGGAGATAGAGATGGCAAATTTGGAACGCGAGTCATTGTGGGAGGAACGGGTTGCGCAATGGCGCAAGAGCGGCCAGTCCCAACGCGCCTTTGCAGACAGCCAGGGCTACCCGCAACGGCAGCTTAATTATTGGGCGCGCCGCCTGGCGGTGCCTGCCGTGCCGCCGGCGCTGCTGCCAGTGTCGATTGCAGCGGCCATCAATGCGGCACCGGCATTGAGCCTGCGTAGTCCCAGCTCGCGCTTCTCACGCCCGGCTGCGCTAGCCCGCCATCGGTCGTGCAAGAGGTCAAGATCCCCGTCTACCGCTTGTGCGTAACGGCGGCGCCGGCTCGGCCCGCCTTCGCCACGCGCGCGCCCGATGCCAGCGATGGCGAGAAGGTGCTGGCCCTGGCGCGCGACCACCTGGTGTATTTCAAGTACGAAGGCGAGCTCGAAGCTGTGATTGCGGGGTGCCTGTGAGCGACGCAGCCGGGCCCGCTGATCCTGGAGATGCACTAGATCGACGGACCGGACAGGTCGCCCAATGCAGATGGTCAGCGCCGACCTGCTGGCGCACTACCGGCGCCGAGTAGCCGGCCGGGTAAGGTTGATCTGGAACTGGTCGGCGCAGTTAAACGTTTGCGATAGGGCAATATTTGAATTATTGAAATGGATATTCTTGGTTTCCCTGCTGGCAATTGCCGCCGGCATTCTCTCGTAGAGGACAGGAAACCATGATCATGCCGCATGCACGCCTGTTTCCATCGTTTACTCATCTCGCACGTTCCGCGTTGATATTGCTGCCCTTAGTTCACGGCGGTGTCCGCGCAGAGAGTGGCCTGCCAGAGGGAACGCTTGGCTGGTGGTATTACAGCGGAATAAACAGTGAGGCTCGCTATGCATCCGACCCGATTATTGCCTGTAAAACGCTGCGTGGAACCACGCGCGACAGCCGCTGGCCGCAATGCGGTCATACCCAGGGCGCCGCGACATGTTTGAGTGCGCCTATCGGTGGTACGCGTCAGGAGGCCGCGGCGTCTGGCTTGCGGATGCCATCCTGCACTGTAAACCGGGTTATCGAGCGTATTCGCAGGGCGTTTGTCGTAAGGTAAGGCCGGAGCGTCCTGTACCCTTGAAATGCGGAGAGACAGCG
>NZ_WHJH01000098.1 GCF_011682145.1 Massilia mucilaginosa | reverse complement strand
GCTCCATTCGATGTCCCGTTCAATCGGGTAGGGGGGCTATTGCCCGCGACATCGTGATCGTCACTGAGGAGCTCATGTATCGCCGAACCGGCACTGCGGTGGCAGTTTATGAAACATTCAGGCTAGAGAAAGCCTGTCACGCAAGATCCGTCGCCCCGCGCCAAGGCGGCCCTCGGCGGGGGCGACGGTGGTAGAACGATGATCGCTTGATTACCCCGTCACAGCCCCCTTGCTGGCCGACGACGCCAGCGCCGCGAACTTGGCCAGCACCCCGCGCGTATAGCGCGGCGCCGGTTTGACCCAGTTGGCGCGCCGGCGGGCAATTTCCTCGTCGCTCACGTTCAGCTGGATCAGCTGCTGGTGCGCATCGATGGTCACCGAATCGCCCTCTTCCACCAGTGCAATCGTCCCGCCATCGAAGGCTTCCGGCGCCACGTGCCCGACCACCATGCCCCAGGTCCCGCCCGAAAAACGGCCGTCGGTGATCAAGCCCACCGATTCGCCCAGCCCCTTGCCGATCAGCGCCGCCGTCGGCGCCAGCATTTCCGGCATGCCCGGACCGCCCTTCGGCCCCAGGTAACGCATCACCAGTACATCGCCAGCCTTGATGCCGTCCGCCAGGATCGCATCCATGGCCGAATACTCGTCGTTGAACACCCGTGCCGGACCGGTGATCACGGGATTCTTCAGCCCGGTGATCTTGGCTACGCAGCCTTCCGGCGACAGGTTGCCCTTGAGGATGGCGAGGTGGCCCTGGCGATACAGTGCCTTGTCGATGGTGCGGATAACATCCTGCTTCGGATCCGGTACCGACGGGATCTCGGCCAGTTCTTCGGCGATCGTGCGGCCGGTGATGGTGATGCAGTCGCCGTGCAGCAGGCCCGCGTCGAGCAGCAATTTGAGCACTTGCGGCACGCCGCCGGCCTTGTGCAGGTCGGTCGCCACGTACTGTCCGGACGGCTTGAGGTTGCAGATGACCGGCACTTTCTGGCGCACGCGCTCGAAGTCGTCGATGGTCCATTCGACCTCGGCCGCGTGGGCAATGGCCAGGTAGTGCAGCACGGCATTGGTGGAACCGCCCGTGGCCATGATCAGCGAGACCGCGTTCTCGATCGACTTGCGGGTGATGATGTCGCGCGGTTTCAAGTCCTTTTTCACGGCTTCGACCAGCACGCGCGCCGATTCGGCGGCCGAACCGACCTTTTCGTCGTCCGGATTGGCCATGGTCGACGAATACAGCAAGCCCATGCCCAGCGCCTCGAACGAAGACGACATGGTGTTGGCCGTGTACATGCCGCCGCAGGAACCGGCCGACGGGCAGGCGTTGCGTTCGATGCCGTCGAAGTCTTCCTTCGACATGCGCCCGGCCGTGAATTCGCCCACCGCCTCGAAGGCCGAGACGATGGTCAGGTCCTTGCCTTTCCAGTTGCCCGGCTTGATGGTGCCGCCGTACACATAAATGCCCGGCACATTGGTGCGCGCCAGGGCGATCATCCCGCCCGGCATGTTCTTGTCGCAGCCGCCGATCACGACCACGCCATCCATCCACTGGCCGTTGACGGCCGTTTCGATGCAGTCGGCGATCACTTCGCGGGAGATGAGCGAATATTTCATGCCCTCGGTGCCCATCGACATGCCGTCCGAAATGGTCGGCGTGCCGAACACCTGCGGATTGGCGCCGGCGACCTTGATCGTGGTGATCGCAATGTCGGCCAGCTTTTGCAGGCCCGAGTTGCACGGGGTGATGGTGGAGTGGCCGTTGGCGATGCCGATCATCGGCTTGTCGAAATCCTCGGTTTGGTAGCCCATGGCATAGTACATCGAGCGGTTCGGGCTGCGCGAGACGCCTTCGGTGATGTTGCGGGAACGACGGTTGTAGCGTGGCTGGTCTGACATGGCTTGCTCCGGTGATGATCTGATATCGACCAGAATGCCTTGCGGGCAAGCGCGCGTCAAATATATCATTCGCATCGCTGTGAGTCGCTGCGCATATCACAGTCCTCAATTCACATGGAAGGGCATATCGATGAACCTGGAACTGCGCCAGTTGCGCTACTTTGTCGCCGTCGCTGAGGAACTTCACTTCGGCAAGGCCGCATTGCGCCTGCACATGACCCAGCCGCCGCTGTCGCAAACCATCCAGGGACTGGAAGAGTTGCTCGGCGCGCCGCTGTTCGCGCGCAGCCGCCGCGCCGTCGAACTCACCCCGGCCGGCCAGGCCCTGCTGCCGGAAGCGCGCCGCATCCTGGCCGCGAGCAGCGCCCTGCCCGCACTGGTAAAACGCGCCGCCGGCGGCGCGGCCGGGCGCCTGTCGCTGGCGTTCGTGTCCTCGGCCGATTACAGCGTGCTGCCGCCCTTCCTGCGCCGCTACCGCGCGGCCTTTCCGCAAGTAAGTATCGCGCTGCAGGAAGCCACCTCCGACGTCCAGATCGACGACCTGCTGCACGGGCGCATCGATACCGGCCTCCTGATCGCGCCGCTGCCGGACAAGGCGCGCCTGGAACTCGATTACCTGAAGGTGCTGACCGAAGCGCTGATCGTGGCCCTGCCGGCAGGCGTCGTCAGCGGCGCGGCCGGCCAGGCGGTGGCGCTGGCCGCGCTGCCGCCGCTGCCGCTGATCATCTTTCCGCGCCCGATCGCCCCGGCCCTGCACGACGCCATCCTGGCCTGCTTTCGCGCGGCCGGCATCACGCCCGAGATCGGGCAGGAAGCGATCCAGATGCAGACCATCGTCAGCCTCGTGTCGGCCGGCATGGGGATGGCACTTGTGCCACAATCGGTGTCCAATCTGATGCGGCCCGGCGTAGAATACCGGGCCCTGCGCGATCCTACGCCGCAGGTGGAAACCGGGCTGGCCTGGCGGCGCGACGCCGTCTCGCCGGTCTTGCAGGGCTTTTTGGATTTACTACGAAAGAATACCGATGCTGACCCACCCGATGCCTGACCCCGTCGCCTTTTCGCTCGGCCCGCTGCACGTGCACTGGTACGGCCTGATGTACGTACTGGCGTTCGCCATGTTCCTCGCCCTCGGGCGCGTGCGCATCCGGCAGCCGCACATCGCCGCGCGCGGCTGGAAGAAGGAAGACCTGGACGACATGCTGTTCTACGGGATGCTCGGGGTGATCATCGGCGGGCGCCTGGGGGAAGTCTTCTTCTATCAACCGGGCCGCTTCCTCGCCGATCCGGCCGCCATCTTCAAGGTGTGGCAGGGTGGCATGTCGTTCCATGGCGGTTTTCTGGGGGTGCTGCTCGCGATGGGGCTGTGGGCCCGCAAAGCCAGGCGCAACCTGCTCGACGTCTACGATTTCATCGCCCCGCTGGTCCCGCTCGGCTATGCCGCCGGACGCATGGGCAACTTCATCAACGCCGAACTGCCGGGCCGCGTGGCCGACGCCAGTTTGCCGTGGGCCATGCTGTGGCCGGGCGTGCAAGGGCCGCGCCATCCGTCGCCGCTGTACCAGATGATCGTCGACGGCCTGCTGGTGTTCGTGCTGCTGTGGATCTATGCGCGCAAGGAACGCCCGCGCCTGGCGGTGGGGGCGATGTTCACCCTGCTGTACGGCTGCGCGCGCTTCTTTACCGAATACTTCCGCGTGCCGGACTGGCAGGTCAGCGTGGCCGGCTTGCCCATTACATCGGGCCAGATGCTGTCGCTGCCGATGATCGCAGGCGGCGTGGCGATGCTGGTGTGGGCGTACAGGAATGGCGGCGACAACAGCGGCGTCAGTGAAACGCCTTCCACAGCATATAACCGGCCAGCGCATACAAAATGACCGCGAAGATGCGCTTGAGCTGCTGCACCGGCATGCGGTGCGCGGCGCGCGCGCCCAGCGGCGCCGCCAGCACGCTGGCCGTCGCGATCACGGCCAGCGCCGGCAGGTAGATGTAGCCGAGCGAATACGGCGGCAGGCCGGGCTGGTCCCAGCCGAACCAGATGTTCGACAAGGTGCCCGACAGCGCGATCGGAAAACCCAGCGCGGCGCTGGTGGCCACGGCGTTGTGGATCTTGACGTTACACCAGGTCATGAACGGGATCGACATGAAGCCGCCGCCCGCCCCCACCACCCCGGAGACCACGCCGAACACCCCGCCGGCGGCGAACATGCCGGGCGCTCCCGGCAGCTCGCGCGCGCCGGCCGGTTTTTTGCCGCTCAGCATCTGGGTGGCCGAAAACGCCACGAAGGCGGCGAACACCAGCGCCAGCGCGGTGGTGTTGAGCTGCTTGCCCAGCCACGGCCCGAGCCAGGAGCCGACCACGATGCCGGGCGTGAGCAGCCTGACGATCGGCCACAGCACCGCGCCATGCGCATGATGCGCGCGCACCGACGACAGCGAGGTAAACATGATGGTGGCGAGCGAGGTGGCGATCGCCATGTGGACCACCGCCTCGGGCGGAAAATGCTCGGCGGTGTAGATCATCGTGATGAAGGGCACCAGCACCATGCCGCCGCCGATGCCCAGCAAACCGGCCGCGAAGCCGCCGGCGGCGCCCATCGCCAGCAGGATCAGAATCAGGCTCCAGTCCATCGGCGCCTCCCTTGGGTGGCCGGCATTGCAGTTGCAGTCGTCATGGGTGCGTTCGGTGAGGCTTGCGTTGGTGGCGAGCCACGCACGGACTCGTCCTGGCAAGTATTCTACAACGCCATTGATGGGGCCGCTGATGGCCGCCCCGCCGCACAATGCTACCGCCTCTACTGTTGCAGCAAGGCCTCGATGATGCGCCACTCGTGCGGCTCGACCGGCATGACCGACAGGCGGCTGCCCTTGGCCAGCAGGCGCATCTCGGCCAGGGCGGGAATGGTGCGCAACTGTTTCAGGCTCAGAAGGGGCGTCTTGCGCACGGCGCGCACGTCCACGCCGATCCAGCGCGGCTGCGCGTGCGTGGCTTTCGGATCGTAATAGTGGCTGGCCGGATCGAACTGGCTGGCGTCAGGATAAGCGCCGCCGCACACTTCGACGATGCCGGCGATACCCGGCTCGGCGCAGCTGGAATGATAAAACAGGACCAGGTCGCCGGCGCGCATGCCGTCGCGCATGAAATTACGCGCCTGGTAATTGCGCACGCCGAACCACGCCACCGTTTGTTCCGGCGCGGCCAGCACATCGTCGATACTTACTTCGTCCGGTTCGGACTTCATCAGCCAATAGGCCATGGTGTTTGCTCCGTTCGCGCCCCTCGCCGCAAAGCGCGCGCCCATAAAAAAACGGTTGCGCACCGAATGCTTGCAACCGCTTTGTGAAATCAGAGCCCCGCATGTGCCGTCTTTACCGGCATCCTGAACCTAATGGTTCAAGGCGGTCGCAGTTAGTTCAATTTCGGGTTCGTCGAACGAGCGACGCTCACTCCCATCAAACAAAATTCCGCAACCTGTGCACATAAATGGTTCAAGGAATATATGGCAATCGCGAACACCGCAGGGTGAGACGGAGTTTACTCCGATGTGGCGTCATGTCAAACGAAATTAAACTCAGAACAGATTTTCTTGCGGGGTTAACGCGTTGTCCAGCACCGTGTGCATCTCGCCGAGTTTCTGCTTGACTTCCAACATCGTCATTTCGGCGAGCGGTCCTTGCGGGGTTTTCACCGACAGGAATTCGGCCGCCATATTGAGCGCGGCCATGACGGCGATGCGGTCGTTTCCCTTGACCTTGCCCGAATCGCGCAAGGTGCACATTTTTCCGTCGAGATAGCTGACGGCTTCCTGCAAGGTGCGTTCTTCGCCCTCCTTGCACACCAGGCGGTATGAACTGCCCATGATCGTGACATTGAGCTGGATCATGGCGCGTCCTCGGTCTGCGGGGCCGGCGCGCTGGCCACCGTGACGGCGTTCGGATCGGGCATCTGGACCAGCAAGGCTTCCACCCGGCGCTGCACTTCATTCAGGCGCACCAGGCAAGCCTCCTTGTCGGCGAACAGCTGCGCATTCGACTGGCGCACCTGTGCATTCCATTGCCGCAACTGAGTATTCTCGGCGCGCAGTGAGAGGGTCAACTCGGCAAGCCGGTCGATTTTTTCGGATAGTTCGATGAATTCAGAAATCATCCCGTAACTATAGGGGCGCGGACGAAACTCCGTCAACCGAATCAGCAACAGGGTGGACGATTGATGTAAGGGGATGTAAGAAGGCGGCCCGCGCAGCCCTTGCGATGGCGCCAATCCCGGCCCCTCCGGCGTGCCCGCACTTTGCGCCAGATCAAGCCCGTCTGTTAAATAGTCAACAGGACGCCTTGAAAAACACCTTGACCGTCCCTATAATTAGCACTCGTTAGTAGAGAGTGCTAACAACTCTTTCTAGTCTCCGCGGCAACACCGCGAGACATGTTGAAACACCGGGAACGCCCTGGCGGTCCTGACCAATAGCTACTAAACCACTGAATATTAAGGAGTTTTGCATGAACCTTCGCCCATTGCACGATCGCGTCATCGTCAAGCGTCTCGACCAGGAAACCAAAACCGCATCCGGCCTCATCATTCCTGACGCAGCTGCTGAAAAACCGGATCAAGGCGAAATCTTGGCTGTCGGCAACGGCAAAGTCCAGGATGACGGCAAAGTACGCGCCCTGGAAGTCAAAGTCGGCGACCGCGTCCTGTTCGGCAAATACTCCGGCCAAACCGTCAAAGTCGACGGCGACGAGCTGCTGGTCATGCGCGAAGAAGACATCATGGCTGTTCTGGTCAAGTAATTGCCCAGGTAGTCCACGCACGACCTTTCATCAAGAATTCCACGCGATAGACATCTACGCACAACGGAGAAAACAACATGGCAGCTAAAGAAGTAGTATTCGGCGACGCAGCGCGCGCCAAGATGGTTGAAGGCGTCAATATTCTCGCCAACGCAGTCAAAGTCACCCTGGGTCCAAAAGGCCGCAACGTGGTGCTCGAGCGCTCGTTCGGCGCGCCGACCGTCACCAAGGACGGTGTCTCGGTCGCTAAAGAAATCGAACTCAAAGACAAGCTCATGAACATGGGCGCGCAAATGGTCAAGGAAGTTGCTTCCCGCACCAGCGACAACGCCGGCGACGGCACCACCACCGCGACCGTGCTGGCACAAGCCATCGTTCGCGAAGGCATGAAGTTCGTTGCCGCCGGCATGAACCCAATGGACCTCAAGCGCGGCATCGACAAGGCAGTTGCCGCCACCGTCGAAGAGCTGGCCAAGATCGCCAAGCCATGCACCACCACCAAAGAAATCGCCCAGGTCGGCGCGATCTCGGCCAACTCCGACTACTCGATCGGCGAGCGTATCGCTGAAGCGATGGAAAAAGTCGGCAAAGAAGGCGTGATCACCGTGGAAGACGGCAAATCGCTGAACGACGAACTCGACATCGTCGAAGGCATGCAGTTCGACCGCGGCTACCTGTCGCCGTACTTCATCAACAACCCGGACAAGCAAGTTGCCATCCAGGACAGCCCGTTCGTCCTGCTGTGCGACAAGAAGATCTCGAACATCCGCGATCTGCTGCCGATCCTGGAACAAGTCGCCAAAGCCGGCCGTCCACTGCTGATCATCGCGGAAGACATCGAAGGCGAAGCACTGGCCACCCTGGTTGTGAACAACATCCGCGGCATCCTGAAAACGTGCGCAGTCAAAGCGCCAGGCTTCGGCGACCGCCGCAAAGCCATGCTGGAAGACATCGCTGTCCTGACCGGCGGCCAGGTCATCGCTGAAGAAGTCGGCCTGACCCTGGAAAAAGTCACCCTGGCAGAACTCGGCCAAGCCAAGCGCGTTGAAGTGGGCAAGGAAAACACCATCATCATCGACGGTGCCGGCCAGGCGGAAGCGATCGAAGCGCGCGTCAAGCAAGTGCGCGTGCAGATCGAAGAAGCGACTTCCGACTACGACCGTGAAAAACTGCAAGAGCGCGTTGCCAAACTGGCCGGCGGGGTTGCAGTGATCAAGGTTGGCGCAGCCACCGAAGTCGAAATGAAAGAAAAGAAAGCCCGCGTTGAAGATGCACTGCACGCAACCCGCGCTGCCGTGGAAGAAGGCATCGTTCCTGGCGGCGGCGTCGCCCTGCTGCGCGCGCGTGCCAACATCACGGTCAAAGGCGACAATCCTGACCAGGACGCCGGCATCAAGATCGTCCTGCGCGCCATGGAAGAGCCACTGCGCATGATCGTTCAAAACGCTGGCGAAGAATCGTCGGTGGTTGTTGCAGCAGTATTGGCCGGCACCGGCAACTACGGCTACAACGCAGCGAACGGCACCTACGGCGACATGGTCGAAATGGGTGTTCTGGATCCAGCAAAAGTGACCCGTTCGGCACTGCAAAACGCAGCGTCGATCGCCGGCCTGATGCTGACCACCGACGCCATGGTCTGCGAACTGGCTGAAGACAAGCCAGCTGGCGGCATGGGCGGCATGGGCGGTATGGGCGGTATGGACGGCATGATGTAATTGCCGCGCCGGCTTGCCGCGCCGGCTTGCCGCAACGCGCCGGAGGCGGCTTCGCTTCCGGCGTCGCGCGACACATCAAAAAGCCTGCAAGGTTTGCGCCTTGCGGGCTTTTTTGCGTCCGCCGCTGGCGCTTACTGTTCCGGATCGGCCGGGGCGGTTTTTGGCGCCACCAGCTGGACCTCGACCCGGTTATTGCGGGCGCGTCCTTCGCGGGAGTCGTTATCGGCCACCGGCATGCGCTTGGCCTTGCCTTCGGTATAGATGCGGATGCGCTCGACACCCTTGTTGGCCAGGTAGCGTTTGACCGCCTCGGCGCGCTGCACCGACAGCGTCTGGGCGCGGGCGTCGCTGGGCAGCGCATCGGTATGGCCGATGGCCATGATCAGTTCGGGATCGAGTTCGCGGCGCTTGCTGACGACCTGATCCAGGATCGATACCGCATCGGCCGACAGGCGCGCGCTGCCGCTGTCGAAATACACCTCGGTCGCGAACTGGATCCTGGGCGGATCGGCAAGGACCACGGCGGGCAGCGCGCACGCCAGGCAAAGCGACAGCGCGGTGAGAATGTGTCGCATGGCGGCCCCTTCCGATGTAAGCTAATAAGGCGACTTTAGCGCAATATTGCATTATGACCAAGCCCCCCCCCCGGTGTCAGGTCTGACATTCGGACACGAGCTCTGCTTCAGACCACCCCGGTGTCAGGTCTGACATTCGGACACGAGCTCTGCTTCAGCAGGCGACTGCGCATGTGCATAGCAGAGGCC
>NZ_WHJH01000097.1 GCF_011682145.1 Massilia mucilaginosa | reverse complement strand
CGCGGCAACGTGCTTCTCCCAAAAAACGGTCGTGTTTTCCATGCTTGCTCCGGTATCAAATCGAAGTAGCAAGAATGCGGAAATTCGGATTAGCCAGCAAGTCTGGGGTTTATGGAGCGCTTACAATCAAACCTCGTGGCCGCGACCGACGCGTGCCCGAAGCTGAAATTGTAGCGATTCTCAGCGCAACGGAGTCTAAAGAACTGCGCACCATCATCAAGGTCGCTGTCGAAACCGGCATGCGCAGAAACGAGCTGGCATCCCTGACCTGGGGTGAAATCGATTTGAAGAAGCAAACAGCACACCTTCCTAAGACTAAGACGGACGTACCCCGCACCGTGCCACTTTCGAAAGCTGCGATCAAGGCACTTAAGGCATTCGGAATCAAGAAAGACGGTCCCGTCTTCGAGCTGCAGCCGGAATCAATGAGCCAGGCATTCGAGCGGGCATGCGCATCACACCGCGCCGACATACCTGATGTACGCTTTCATGACCTCCGTCATGAGGCCACCAGCAGACTTTTCGAGAAAGGTCTTAACGTCATGGAAGTAGCAGCTATTACTGGCCACAAAACCCTAGACATGCTAAAGCGATACACACATCTCCGCGCCGAAGATTTAGCAAAGAAACTTAAGTAACTGGCCGGTCTCGGCGGCGACAAAGCGCCTCAGGTATATGCTGCAGTACAAATTCGCGGTAGCCCGATCTAGTCGGATCAGAAATCTCCGCTTGCTGGAGAGGTATCTCCATCGTGCCGGCGCAGCAGAGGTTTTCCTTTTCGCCCGCAGAGAAAAGGTCTGCTGAGAAGGTCCGAAGCACTACCGGTATAGTCTTGGCACACAGCTTGGACAGTTGAGTGCACCCAATATGAATTCCCGGTACAGCGCTAATCACCTCACGGACGATAATTTCATTGGGATTCGAATGCTTGTCACGTCCCAGGGAAAACAAAACGGTCTCGGGAACAACAGCATTCATGAGGGTACGGGCAAAAACCTGTGGGTTGGAGGTTCCTGGTAAGCCCCCATGATGTGGAAACACCAGAAACCGCGCTCGGATATCTGTTCCCTTTCGACCAATCTCATCCAAAGTCACGTCGTCCATGTCGCCAGTTAATAGTGCTACCGGCGCTTTGTCATAAAGTACCCGAACAACCGCGCTAAGTGAGTTGCTGGTGATTGTCTTGTCATCAAGATTCTTCGATCCGACCCCATAAGCTGCGAGTAATCGTGTGGGCGCCGCCACCTCCAGCGTAGTGCTGGTAAATCCTGGGATCTCCAGCGGACCATCAGTCAGTCCCACCCTAAAATCGATCTCCCCGTTGTCGTGAGCTTCATCCAGTGCGAAGATCAGATCCCGCCAGGCTTCGGTCTGTTTGTCAGCGTCAGCGTTCAAAATAACGGTTTTCACCTTGGTATCGCCGGCCAGTAGGCCCGCAAGGCCACTGATATGATCTGCGTCAGAATGAGACAGAATGACACACTCGATCTCGTCAATGCCTTTTCGCATCAAGAATTCACGCAGGCGACCTTTCAAGCCTGTATCGATAACTACTGTCACACCGTTCTCGCGAATCACATTGGCATTGCCGTGACCCACGTCCAGAATTGCAAGGCTAGCGCTATTGCTCATTGTGCTTTTCTCAAAGACCAGTCTTCAACATATAAATCATCTGCGCCCCCTGCCCCAACATTCACAGTCGCAAATATCCGTACAATGTCCCCATGTGCCACGCTTTCCCGAACTTTTTTTAGTGCGTCATTTTCACCAATTCGCCATTCGAAGCTTATGAGTGTTGAAGAGTCAAACTCTGGAATCACGACGTTTACCTGCAGCAGATCATCCCCGCCCAACAGCTCGCCACCTTCAATTCTCAGAATCGTGCGCCAAGGTTTACGTACAGTCGAGAAGTCTCCCTTGAATTCCTCTACGCAAACTTGAAATGCATGAACCAAAGTCTCCGGAGACAACTTCGCAGGGGCAAGCACTACGGGAATGTAGCGACGCCGCCGTCTGATGGCCTCGGGCAAGTGATCTGCCCGGGTACACAAAACAACCGGCACATTCTTCTGATAAAGGCCCGACACGATTTCGTCGCCGTTCATACTCGAGTAATTCTTGACCTTGAGGTTAAAGTCGCAAATTACAGCGTCACGCGTCGTATCAAACATTGCGAGTAGGGATGGCACGTCAACGATAGGGCCCATGACTTCTTCCGTATCGATGTCCAAATCCTCAACCTGAAATTTATACGACTGCCGCACGTGCTGATTGTCATCGATCAAGCGCACTTTTTCAATTACCTTGTCTTGAATATTCAACGACATACTTACGCTCCTAAGATTGGAATCTGAATAGAAAATTCAGCTCCGCCATGCTTCCCTTGCGCGACTAGGTCTATCTTGCCGCCCATATCCCGCACAGTGTCGCGAACAATAGTTAAGCCCAGCCCAGTTCCCTCAGGATTAGTTGTAGTGCCCGGCAACCATACTTCGCCAACTTTCAAATCAACTATCCCAGGACCCGTGTCAGCAAAAACAATTTCCATGCTCTTTGCGCCAACGGTGGTCGTTATATAGATATGGCGCTTCTCTGTAGCCGCACGTTCAAACGCGGCTAGCGAATTGTTCAAGAGATTAGCGATGATCGACTCCAATGCCGCCTCCGACGTACGGAGGAAGGGCGAACCTTTCGCGAACTTCATTTCCACACCGGTATCCCGTCCAGACAAAAATGGACTCATTAGCGTGGCGGTGCGCTCGATCACCTCATGAACGGCAACACGCCCCATACGTCGCTTCGATGCTCGGACTAAACTAAGCGTCGCCGTACCGAGCGTTGCCAGGCTAGAGGAAGCACTTCGAATAGCCTCAAGCGGTTCAACAAGCTTAGCTTGATCCGGCTTTGCTTTCACGATTCGTGGAATTCTTTGAGTTAACACATTCACACAAACGTCGATGGTCTTGAGCGGATTCCCTTGGGCCTCATGCGAAAACGTTGCTGCAGTGATTCCCGCAGTGCTCAATGTGCGGTACAACTGAATTTCCTTCTTTAACGCATCAGCCTCTTTGTCGCGTGATTTCTCGTATCCGGAAAAAGCTGTTTGAATCGAAGCTCGAGATTCGGGGTCCAGCCTGGCAATTGCCTTCTCAACCTTTTCCTTTTGCGCTTCCGCTGCCTTTGGCGTCTCCTCCTTCTCGGCCCGGCGCCGTTCTTCGGCACGCCCCAGTCGCCAGCGCGCCATCCAATTTAGTGCGTCCTGTGCGAACTCCTTCAACTGTTCGAATGTATCATCCTCGATAAATCCCGTACGATCTGTCTTTTGACGAAGCTCGTATTTATCAGCACCTGGAATTGTGATCCGACCAATGGAGTTATGTGTGCCTGGGCGTTCTTCTGGGCTCCTGACGCGAGCAAGGTTCATCTCCAGCCAGTCGTTGCCAGAATTACCGTATGGAGCAACACGGATTTCATCCTGATATACGTGAACGCCGCCGAACGTGTCTAGCCAATCTACAATTTCACCTTTCGTCACACGACGCGCACTAAATTCTGCCGAGCCAAGCAAAAATGCCCAGAGATCAAAGACAGCCTTGGGCGCTTTGTAGACTAGCCCTTGCTTCTTGCGACGTAGATCCGCGTGATCGGCAACAGCAAGTGCTTTTCCTTGCCAGTCGAGAATTCGCGCCGAGCCATTGCCCTTCTTGTCGATTTTGGCTTCGAGATGATAGTCAGCCTGGTCAAAATATTTCTTGTTCAGCAGTTCTGCGATTTCTTTGAATTCGGGCGCAATCAGGCGAACCTCAAAGCCATTTTCTTTATCGCCAAACGGATCAGTCAATAGTAGGAGCGAACGAGCTAGTCGCTTTACTTCATCTGGCCGCACGGTGGAACGCAAGTTCTTGAGCAGTATGACAACGCCCTTGCCCAGTTCCGCGTTCTTCTTCGTAACGATTTCAAGATTGACGTCCTCGACTACTTCTGCCTTGTCGAACACAGACCAGTCGATTTTAAGTTCGTGAAAGCGACGAACATTACCTCGCTCCACAGCCCGCAACTCGACGTTCTTTCCCATTCTGAGAGCGGCCAATCGACCAAGGCCCTTGCTGCCCGCTGGCCGACGGCCGAGCCGAGTCTCAACAGTATTCGACTTACTCGACTTGCCTAGGACGAGCCATCCATTCTGTATGGCTGTCGCGTCCATGCCGTCGCCATCATCGATGATGCTAATCTCACCGCCAATCTCAGTGGTGTTCGTAAGCCTGATCGTGCAGCTATTCGCATTAGCGTCATAGGAATTCTTGACGAGCTCGAGAATGCTTTGATCGGCACTCTGATTGAGCTCTTCACCCAACCTGGAAAGAATCGCGGGAGAAAAACGAAACGATGCTGTTGTCATGTCCAACCAATCAATGGAAGTTTCTTAACTATCGCTGTCGTAAGATGCCTACAACGGCTTGCACGGTTCATCCAATTGTCAGTTTCCTCGTTTTGGAGTACTGCTATCAATCGCCGGCAGGACGACAAGGCCCCGTCAGCGGGCATAAGCACAATCAAGTGGTTTTCTACCGCGACCATTTTGGGCCCGGTGATGAGGGTTGGAATTACACGGCGCGAATCGGCAGGGTTCGACGTACGACGAATTACAACGAATGGCGTCTGATGAAGTGTGCCATTAAATCGACACTTGGATGGAGCCGCAACTTCCGCATCTGCAGGGACATCGCCAACGCACAGATAGTCGACTATCTCGTCGGTTTTTTTCGCCCTGAAGGGAACATAAGCGCCAACGGAAACTTTGAAAAAATCATTCAGCACCGCACTGTGCGGCTTGTTAGTTCCGCTGAGCGCTCTGCCAATCCAGTCGCCTTTGGACTTCGTGGCGAATCGTGCGGACTTGGTTAGATGCACTACGAACACGTCGACATCTGTCTTCTCATCGAATCTACCGTACACATGGATTCGCTTCGACACGCAGTGGGCATCAATAAATTTTCGCCACCGCTGATATCGAGAACCACATCGAAGTACATCTGGTAGAACTGCCACAATTTCCTGTCCTATTTTTGCGTTGCTCAAAACAGAAGCAAAAATAACACCCGCGAGCTGCACGCTACCTTTGGCCCATTCGCAGTCATCCGGCGTCTGTACTTTGGCAAACGGAGGGTTCATTACTACGCAGTCAGCCGCAGCGATCTTTTCCAGATGATCAAAGTAATTACCGGGCAACAAATTATCGAAACGAGTAGCGCGCACCTCTTCCGTAGCCGAAAACCCTTCTTGGGCTGCCAGCAACGTTAAGCGTGCTCTTGCAGCGTTCACAAATTCTCCGTGCAAATCAAGTCCGATAATTCGCGAACTCCATTGCGCGACCGTCGCAGCTGTGCTTTGGCCCCTAGACATTAACGTTGCACATGCCAAAAGCAAGTCGCCCGCCCCACACGTGGGGTCCGCTACAGTTGCCCCGGCAGCAATCTTCGCACTGAGGCATCTAGCGACGTACTTGGAAAGCTTTTTTCCTGAGAAAAAAATCCCGTCAGTAGAGCGCGTATCGCGCGGAACAAGTTCAACCAGGGCTTCCGACGCTGCGCCATTAAGATAAGAGGCCGCCGCCTTCCGATCCAGCTTCCCACCGGCCAGAACACGCGACACTTCTGCGCCAACTTTCGATGCAAACAAGTCGTACGATTGAGTCGGATTTTTTAATGCTGTAGCGCTATTTTTCGTCATGTAAAATTTTGGGGTCCATTTGACACAAAAACCAGCGGACTAGTCTCAGGCAATTGCGAGAAGGCAATAATTCGGTCACCTTAGATCATACCGCAATATGCCGTCCATATTGATGATCTTCTGACATTGTCGCCGATCTTCCGGAGGTTCGTTATGCATGATCAATTGGGGACCGTCATGCCGCCGACCAATCGCCCCCAGCTCGACCGACAACGAACGGCTCGCATCGTCGCTGGCCGGGACGACCGGCCAAGGCGCTCCTACATGCCACCGTGTGACGAAAAGGGTTCCGCTTCGCTCCAGCCCTCGCGGGCCTCAAATCGCCCTTTTCCCACTCGGAAACACCAAATCGGTTTGGCAAGATAAGCGGGTGGGCCGTAGACGAAAACCTCCTCGTCGGGAAAGAACGACGTCAGGGGCCAGCCGGGGCGCGTAGAAAGTACCGCTATCGTCACATCCTCTACGCATCAGGCTGCGTGGAAGTACCGCTGTCATCACTTCCTCTACGCACCAAACTGCGCAGAAGTACGGCTATCGTTACCCCTCTACGCGCAAAGCTCCTTGCAGGTGCCGCTGTCGTTAGCTTCGCTCCTGCCCTCGCGGGCCTCAAATCGCCCTTTTCCCTGGTAGTCACGCACCAAGGCGGCCAAGCAATAGCCTGCGTCGTCGCGACCTCTTACAGGCCGTGCTGGCCCTGCTTCCGCGCTCAAGAATTGGCAACCCCAGCCGAACGATACGTCAACCATGCGTGCGAAAAGAGCTCTTTGCGTACAATGGAGTTCAACCAGCAGCCATACCACAACGTCGAGCAACGGGGAATGATTTTCATTACTCCCATCACCTCGAAAAACTGCAAAAGCACCCGTGTAGTGTGTATCTCTGGCCAAATTTCCAGCAGTACCACCCCATTGGCATTGCACGTTCTTCTCTTTAACTTTTCCCGGTACAGAGTCTTCTCGCATACGTGGTGATGAGCACCGCTTTGGTACTCAATGGCAAAGCGTTTTTGCTCGTTATACCCGTCAAGTTCAATTCTAGAGCCTGTGTCATCGTCAACCAGCCATACTGGCCGGACCTTCGGAAAGGGAACGCCAAAAATCTGCGTTGCCATTTCGATTACTCGAGCCTCACCTGGACGACGCTCACCGATTCTGAGCGCGGCTTGTACACCCGAACGATAGCGACTGTTCAGCAGGCGACACAGATCATCGAACCTGGCATTGCCACGTAGGGACTTCGGTAGCTTATAAGGTTTTTTCATTTTTACAGCCTTGGAATCGGTTGAACTTTGTAAGAAACTTTAGCGCGCTAAATTTGCAGACCGCGCTTTCAGTTATTGGTCCTTGGGGACAACACCAAGAAAAGCTTCGTCTGTGTGCCGCTGTTTGACCGGCGAACGAGGATGCTCTGTAAGCAACAATTTGGGGGATCAAAGTTTAGTCACCTGCAAAATCAACAGGATTTCAAGTCCTGATGTATCAGATGACTTGGACCGGGAAAAGTCGGGAAGCAAAGAAAATCCTTGACTCCCGTTAGTGTCCTTGCTGTCGGTCAAGCCACCCATGACGACGATTTCGCCATCAAGCAAGCTTAGGTCCGATTTCAGCTCACGCTTGATCAAGGTCGGTGATGCAGAAACGCCAGTACTGGTGCTGACGAAATTTGATACCTGCTGCATGACGGACAGGTCTATCGAATCGCCATGAATCACAGGCTGAACATCGTAAATCACGCCGCTCGACTGGTAGCTAACCGACTGCACCGCAGGTTGACCGCTGCCGGGGTAAGAGACCGCCCCGAGAACCGGAACGTCTTGCCCAACCGTGAACCTGCCCGAACCGCCAGAGGAAACCCGCAGCATAGGCTTCGAAACTGCCTTGAACCGAGAATCGGAAGCAAGCGCTGAAAGCACAGCGTCAATGGTCTTGTTCTTGAACGACAGGAGCATATCACCAGGGCCAGATGCGACTGATCCGATGCTGATCCCCAGCTTCCCGCTCAACACGTTCACGGCAAGACCGAAGGCGGAGCCGTCGCGCTTGGTAGCCTGCACCTCGTATAGCACCCCGCGAACGAGAACATCGCCAGGGGCGTCGTCCACTTGGGCGAGCAGCTTGCGCAGCCTGGCCACCTCGACGGGAGAACCACTGAACACAATTGCGTCGCTTTTCCTGTCGATCATCGCCGCGGCAGAGCCAGCGGGAGCAGCTCGACCACCTGACGAGTCACCCGGTCCCGCGCGCACGGCCCGCTTCGAGGTGAAGCCGCCCTTGAACAACGGGCCGAGCATTTCTACTAAATACGAGCCGTCCCGAAACCTTGGCCGGTAAACAAAAACCTCTTCATCGGGAGGAACGGCGACGGCCACTATCTTGCGACCGATGAAATCGACCGAGCCCCGGCGCACAACGACCAAGCCGAGCGAGTCGAAGAACGAGGCAATGAAGGATTGAAGACCCTGCTTGCCGCCGTTGTATCGAAACGAGACAGCACGCTCATCCTTAAGCACTTCAGGATCAATAACGTAAGATCCAGGCATAGCCTCAGCGTAGATCAGCTGGACAACCTGGGCGATGCCGAGCGACCGGAAATCGAAACGAACGGGAAGCTCGACGCCGGCATTAGTCTCGGCAGCAGCAGGGCTACCACTGACACCCTTTAGCGCGCTAAAGCCGACGGCGTCCGAATGGCACGAATACACCAGCATCAGCAATGCAGCGATTATCCTCATTTAGCCCCCGCGCTGCCGACGGTGACGACGGCGGCACCAGACCAAGTGGTGACCTTAGCGCCATCAATCTCACCTATCTGCACCAGCCCGTTTCCGAAAAACTGCGATGGAGACTCAAGCCTAACGACGCCAGCGGAGTTGGTGACCACAACCCACGACACGCCCTTCGCCTGAAACGTGCCTACGACGCGCCAGACGTCGCTAAACGTGGCCTGGCGAGGCGCAAGCTGCCCGGAGGAGGCAAGCGCCGGCCCGCTCGATGGCACTGGCTGGACAACCTTAGCTGTGGCGGCAAGTGGCTTGCCGTCCGGCCCCAACTCGCCCGGGTGGAAGAACTTCCAGACATAGGTCACAGAGACGTACAGCGCGACGATGAAGGCGAATGCCCCGAGCCAGAGCTTCTTACTCGCCAAAACGTTTTGTCTGCTGTCGGCATTGACAAGCACGCCGTTGCCACCGCCCTTGAAGCTTGAGTACAGAGGGAACACATCCTTTTTGTACTTGCGCACCCAGTTACCGATCTTCGTGGTTTTGGACTGCTTGTAGCCCTCCCACATGGTTAGACTGTAGGTGTTGCTCATTCCAAGCGACACCTTTTTGTGAGTTCTGAAATTGAAGGCAACGACGACTTTCACAAATCGATTGAGCGTATTCATATCTTGAATGTAAGCGCGATTTCTACCGCACCTTGACGTTGCCCTAATCGACGGGCAAGCGGCTGTTAAACAGCAGTAAAGTTGAACGGCAACAGATCGGCAATGTCGGCACCGGCCTGGCGCTGCGGCAGTTCT
>NZ_WHJH01000096.1 GCF_011682145.1 Massilia mucilaginosa | reverse complement strand
CATTTCTGCGTCATCCGTTCTTGCCTCGATACCCTGCGAAAACAGGGCCACAACATGCTCGCAGTGCTACAGCGCGCATTTGTCGGCGCGCCTATCCCATCAGTTGCATAGCGGCTGAATAGTTACCATTTTCTTATGCGAAATCATATTCTTGACTACCTTGAATGATCCGGAGTTTGCAAGTTGCGTCTATAGGCCGTGGAATGTGGAGGTCTCTCCATACTGTGCAATTCGGTTGCACATATGGTTTATGCCAAAATGACGGCTATACGTGGCCTTTTGGGGGGCGGTAGTATTCACCGATTTGTTGGTATAAGAGATCAAACTATCCCGACTGCGACAAGCAGTCTCAACTTTCCGTAAGCGCATGCATATTCAAGTTGAAAGCCCCCCGCTCGACGGGTGAAGGGTCTTCGCCAACAAGGCGCATACTCGTCACGTAAGGTCGCGTAATGCGCGCCTCATGCGCACATCTTGTCCGCATCGTCCTGCGCAATGTCCTGGCAAATCGCCCCCTGCTGCAACACCACCACCCGCTGCGCCATGGCGATGGTTTCCGGCCGGTGCGCGACGATGATGCGGGTCAGGTTCAGTTGCCGGATCGAAGCGTTGACCGCCACTTCGTTCCACACGTCGAGGTGACTGGTGGCTTCGTCGAGCACCAGCAGGCGCGGCGTCTGGTACAGCGCGCGCGCCAGCAGCAGGCGCTGCTTCTGTCCGCCCGACAGGCCGGTGCCGATGTCGCCGACCAGCGTGTTGTAGCCCATCGGCATGGCCATGATTTCCGCGTGCAGCGCGGCGGCCTGGGCGCAGCCATGGACCCGCTCCTCGTCGCGCGTTTCGGCAAAGAAGCTGATGTTGTCGGAGATCGAGCCGGCAAACAGATGATCGTCCTGCATCACGGTGCCGATCATCTGGCGATAATTCGACAAGCCCAAGTGGCCCAGCTTGACCCCGCCGATCAGGATTTCGCCGCTGGTCGGCTCCAGTAATCCGAGCACGAGTTTCATCAGGGTCGTCTTGCCGCAGCCGGACGGCCCTGTCACCGCGATGCACTGGCCGGCGGGAATGGTCAGGTCCAGGTCGCGCAGGATGAACGGTTCGCCGTCGGCATAGCGAAACGACAGCTTGCGCAGCTCGACCGATGGCGCGACCGATGCCGGATCGATCTCGCATTCCACCGTTGTTTCTTCTGGCGCGGAGAGGACGATATCGGCCACGCGCTCGCCGTGCAGGCGCAGCATGGCGAATTCGAAGACCTTGTCGACCAGGCTGGCCATGCGGCTGCTGAACTGGTCCTTGTAGCTGATGAAGGCAAAAATCATCCCGACCGAAAAGCGGTTGTCGAGCACCAGCAGCGCCGCCATCCAGATCACGATCACCCGTTCGGTATTGAACAAGAATGTATTCGCGCTCTGGTACGACACCGCCATCCGGGCGATCCGCAATTCGGCATTGACCTGGTCGACCAGGGTATTGAGCCATCCCGCGTGGCGCGCATCGTGGCGCCCGAACAGGCGGATGCTCTGCACCCCGCGCACCGATTCGAGAAAATGCGTCTGCTGGCGCGCGGCGTGGATAATCTGTTCGGCATTGGCCTCGCGCAGGCTGCCGAAGATCGCACAGCGCATGGCGATATAGATGAGCACCGCGATGCAGGCCACCGCCGACAACTGCCCGCTGTAGGCGACCATCATGGCCAGCGTTCCCAGTACCAGGAAGCCGTCGATGATGCCCTCGACGAATTGGGTGGTCAGGCTTTCCTGGATCGCGCGGATCGAACTGAAACGCGACACGATGTCGCCCGTGTGGCGTTTTTCGAAATACGACAGCGGCAGTTTCATGAGGTGGCCGAAGGCGTTGCTGAGCCACTGGACGTTCAGATTGGTCGACAGCACCGTGGTCACCCACGAGCGCACCGCGCCGACCGCGGTCTGCAGCAGCACCAGCAGCAAAAAGCCGCAGCCGAGCACCGTGATCATGTCGCGGTCGGCCGAGAGCAGCGCTTCGTCGACCATCCATTGCATATAGAAGGGCGCCACCAGTGCGCACACTTGTAGCACCAGTCCGAGCACCAGGATCTGCGCCAGCCCGCCCTTCAGGCCCGTGACGCCGCCCATCAGCGAATACAGCGAAAATTGCTGGGTCTCGTTTTGCGGCTTGAATTGCTGCGACGGCAGCAGCTCCAGCGCGACGCCGGAAAAGTGCTTGCCGCATTCCGATAAGGGCAGGCGGCGCATGCCGACCGCCGGGTCGTGAATCACGGCGTGGGTCGGCGAGACCGATTTCAATACCACGAAGTGATTCAGGTCCCAGTGCAGGATGCAGGGCAGCTTCAGCTGCGCCACCTGGTCCAGCTCGAGTTTCAGGGGGCGCGGCTGGAGCGCCAGCGCTTGCGCCATGGTCATCAGGCTGCGCAGGGTGGCGCCCTTGAGCGAGACTGCAAAGCGCCGCCGCAGATTGGCCAGGTCGACCCGGTGCCCCCAATAGCTGGCGACCATGCCAAGGCAGGCCAGCCCGCATTCGGCCGCCTCGGTCTGGAGCAGGATGGGCAGCGATTTGCCGCGCCAGAAGGCTTGTTGCAGGCGGTCGTGGAAAAGCATGGCGGTTCCGATATCGTGAGAACGCGGTCGGTCCGGGCCTTTCATCAACGCCCGGAAATGGTGAACAGGGGTTCCAGCACCCATTCGTAGAGCCGGCGCTGGTCGAGCGCGATGCTGGCGTCGACCAGCATGCCCGACTTGAGCGGCACCGGCTTGCCGTAGGCCTGGACCGACTGCCGCTCCAGCGTCAGGCGCAGGCGGTACATCGGTTCGGTTGCGCCGGCCGATCCCAGGGCGGTGTCGGCCGGGCGCGACGAGGTGTGCGCCACGTCGCGCACGCGCGCCAGGTGCTGGCCGAATTTCTGATAGGGGAAGGCCTGGTAGCGCAGCGAGACCGCCATGCCGGGCTTGATGAAGCCGATCAGGCGCGAGGGCACGTAAAGCTCCGCTTCCAGCTGCGCGCCGGCCGGCAGGACGGCCGCCAGGCTGGTCTCCGGGGTGACGGTCTGGCCGATGTCGCCGGCCAGCGCGGTGAGCACGCCATCGATCGGCGCGCGCAGCACGATGTCGCTTTGGGCCTGGTTTTCGGCCAGGTCCTGTTCGAGTGCGCGCATGCTGCGCTCCAGGGCTGCGCGTTCACGGTCCGCCTGCGGCGCGATGTCCCGCATCTGCGCGCGCGCATCGGTGGCGGCGCGCTCGGTCACCGTCTTGATCCGCACCAGCTCGGCCAGGCGCTGGCGTTGATCGAGCAGTTCGGCGCGCTTCTCGCTTAACTGGTTGGGCGATATATAGTTGGTCCGGGCCAGGCCTTCGTAACGGCCGAACGCTTCGTGGGCCAGGGCCAGCCGGTCTTCCTGCAGCGCGATCTGCTCCGCCACGCGCGCCAGTTCGGCGCCGATATCGTCCACCCGCCGTTGCGCCGCGCTGCCGCGCTGGGCCGCTTGCACGATCACCTTGTCGAGCTCGGCGCGGTAGCTGTCGCGCCGCTGGTTCAACAGCGCGGCCACGGTTTGCTCGGTCGATCCGGCCGCCGCGATCGTGCGTTTTCCGGATAACACGAACAGCACGTCGCCGGCGGCGACCTGCTGGCCTTCGCGCACCCGCCTTTCCATGATCACGCCGACGCGGCCGGGAATCACGCGGATCACCCCGCCGGTGGGCAGCAGCAATCCCTGCGACTGGGCCTTGCGCGTGGTGCTGAAACAGAGGAAGAAGGCCACGATGGACAGCGCGATGCCGGCGAACAGGATGGTCAGTGCCCGCTGGCCGGGCGAGCGTGCCAGGATGACCTTGCCGTACTGGCGGGCGCCGGCGTGCTCCAGCGCCTGCAGCCGGAACAGGGGGCGCGGCGGCGATGGCTCCGCCTGGGCGGGCGATGACGGATCAGGCATGGACACTCCGGTGATGGCGTCTCCATCCTTGCATGCATATTTACCTAAGGCAATTCAAGCCGGCCGCTATTCGCGCCGGTCCAACACCGTACCGCCGGAAGATTGAGCGCGCTCAAGGCGCGGCACTGGCTGCGGTACAGCCACAGCGCGATGGCTGGCGCCGGATCACATTTTTTGCAGTTCGCAATTGGCAAAGCTATACTGGCGCCCCCGCAGCCGCACGCCGCGCCTGCTCCATCGGACCCTTCGCCATGATCGTTTTTTCCTTGCGCACGCTGATGCTGTGCACTGCCCTGTCACTGTCCGCCGCCTGCGCGGCCGAGGTGCCGGTGCTCGGCATCAAGGAAGCATTGCGTGTTCCGGCCTACCTGTCGATGGAGCTCTCTCCCGACGGCAAGCACATCGCCGCGATTGCGCGCAAGGGCGAGGCCAGCAAGGTGGTGCTGATGGATACGGCAACCCTGACGCCGCGCTTCCTCGACATCCAGCGCGGCAGCATGAAGAACCCGAGATCGGCGCGCTGGGTCAACGACACCTATCTGGCCGTCAGCACCGAAGAGGGGGTGAAGATGGTCGATCTGGACGGCAAATACATCCTCTTTATCGGCGGCCGCTACATGGGCAATGTCACGCCCGACAGTGCCGGCAAGGCGCGCATCCTGGCCAGGCGCTACTATGAGCCGGCCTACGTGGCCCGCATCACCATCGACCAGGATAAGTCGGAGGTGATCAACTTCCACATGCCCGGCAAGCCGGTGTCGTGGGTGTTCGACGCCAATGGCGACGCGCGCGTGGTGACGACCATCAGCACGGCGTTCTGGTCCGATAGCACCACCTACACCCACTGGTATCGCGCAGGCCAGGACAAACCCTGGGAAAAGCTGGCCACCTTTGACTACAGCGACGAATCCTGGTGGCCGGAGAGCCTGGCAAGCGACCAGAAATCGCTGGTGGTCCAGTCGCGCCAGGGCCGCGACACCGATGCCTATTTCCGCTACAGCCTGGAAACCCGCAGCATCACCGACATGCTGGCCGGCCACCCGACCCAGGATATCTTCGTTCCCGATACCGAAGAAGACGGTTCCTTCCGCCTGGTTGCCAGCGCCGGCATGAAGCCCTCGCTGGAATGGTTCGATCCGGCCTGGGCGGCAATGCAGAAGAGCGTCGATATCGCCTTGCCGGATCGCTTCAACTTAATCGAGGGCAAGCTGACCGGCAAGTTGCTGATTCATTCCGTCAGCGATACCGACCCGGGCCAGTGGTTCCTGCTCGATATGCCGAGCGCGTCGATGCGCAAGGTGGCATCGGCCAAGCCCGAGATCGACGTCGCGGCCATGCGGCCGGTGCAGGTGGTGCGCTACGCCGCGCGCGACGGCCTGAGCATCCCCGCGTATCTGACCTTGCCGGCCAGAACGGGCACGATCAAGCCGGCCGTGATCCTGATCCATGGCGGCCCAACCGCACGCGACGGCTGGACCTTCAATCCCGAAGTGCAACTGCTGGCCGCGCGCGGCTACACGGTCCTGCAGCCGCAGTTCCGCGGTTCTTCCGGCTTCGGCAAGGCGTTCATGCAAGCCGGCTACGGCCAGTGGGGATTGGCGATGCAGGATGACATCAGCGATGGCGTGCGCTGGCTGGTCGAACAGGGCCATGCCGATCCGCAGCGCATCTGTATCTACGGCGCCAGCTATGGCGGGTACGCCGCCATGTGGGGCCTGGCCAAAACGCCCGAGCTGTACCGCTGCGGCGCCAGCTATGCCGGCGTCAGCGATATTGCGAACATGCTCAAGGACGACTCCGACGTCAACGCCCAGGCGACCGGACGTTTGTACAGAGGCATCGTGACCGGCAGCGCCACGGGCGGCAAGCAGGCGCTGGACCAGGTCTCGCCCCTCCGGCATGCGGCGCGCATCACGGCGCCGGTGCTGCTGGCCCACGGCGAATGGGACCGGCGCGTGCCGATCGTCCATGGCCGCAACATGCACAAGGCGCTCAAGGAAGCGAACAAGGAAGTCGAATGGATGATCCTGGAAGAAGAGGGCCATGGCATCTACCATGAAAAGAACCGTGAGAAATTCTACGGCGCCCTGTTCAAACTGTTCGACCGCACCATCGGCGCGGGCGCGCCGCGCTGACCCCGCTCAGGCCTGCTGGCGCCCGCGCCGGCGTGCGCCCAGCATCGCCAGCGCGCCCAGGCCCAGCAAGCCCAGGCTGACTGGTTCCGGCACGGCCGCCACGGTACTCATCGAAAACTCCTCGATCTCGCCATAAAACACCGTCGAACGTCCCGAGAGCGCGTCGGTATGGCCGAACTGGGCCTGCTTGCTTGCGTACTCGTACAGGTCGGGCTGTAGCGTGGCCGAAAAGGGCGTGGTCAGGCTGGCGTTGGCGCCCGCAAAAAAATGATCCGCCGATTCGATGCCGTGATACGCGTAGAGGCTTTCTTCGCGCGTGGTCCAGTTCACGCCGGCAAACGCCTGGTCCGATCCCCACGGGCTCTGGGCCGAGGCGCCGTTGGCGGTCTGCTGCTGGAAACTGCCGGTGCGCTGGTAGTCGCGCGTGACGCCGTCGACGGTGATGCGGGCGCTGAACAGATTCAGGCCGTACAGCCCTTCATACTGGTTCAGGTAGCTGTCGCGGGTCGCCGTGCGGTCGTCGAAGGTGAGCGTTATCTGGAATTTTTTGCCGACCAGATTGCCCGGGCCGAAGTCGTCCAGGGTGTTCTGGTACACGCTGCTGACCACCCCGCGCGAGGTGGTGGTGAGAATGGTGGCGTGGGCGCTGGAGATCCAGGCCGAGGCGAGCAGGGCGATTGCGAAGAATGATTTTGAGGACAAGATATTCTTTCTTATACTTTGGTTAAGATGGCATAGTGTACAAGCAAAGAACATGCCATTTGGAAATTGTCGTTTGGTATCATCGGCTTAGGATTTTCTATGAAGAGATTTCATGAGTATCTGTAAGATTTCCCGACACGCCAGCCGGCCAGGCGGCGGTTGACTGGCCCGGCCGCGCCCCGGATACTGTCGGCATGACCATTCCCGACGCTCGCGCATGCCCGTAACGATCCTGATAGTCGAAGATGAACTGGCCATTGCCGACAGCATCGCCTACGCCCTGCGCACGGACGGCTTCGTGGCGCGCCACGTGAGCCTGGGCGCGCAGGCGCTGCAAGCGATGCGCGAGAGCGACCCGGCCACCGTGCCGGCGCTGGTGGTGCTCGACGTCGGCCTGCCCGACATGAACGGCTTCGAGGTGTGCCGCCAGCTGCGCCAGTTCTGCAACGCCCCGGTGATTTTCCTGACCGCCCGCAGCGACGAGATCGACCGCATCGTCGGGCTCGAAATCGGCGCCGACGATTACGTCACCAAGCCGTTTTCGCCGCGCGAACTGGTGGCGCGCATCCGGGTCGTGCTGCGCCGCCTGGCGCCGCCGGCCGCTTGCGCCGTGCCCATGCCGATTCCCGCCACGCCCGCGGCGCGCTTCGAGCTGCGCGAGGCCGAGGCGCGCATCCTGTACCGCGCCCAGACGCTCGACCTGACCCGCTACGAATACCTGCTGCTCAAGGCCCTGTGCGAGCGTCCCGGCCATGTGCTCTCGCGCGCGCAGCTGATGGACCGGGTCTGGGCCGACGCCCCCGATACGCTCGACCGCACCGTCGACGCCCATGTCAAGTCGCTGCGCGCCAAGCTGCGCCTGGTCGACCCGGCCGACGATCCGATCCAGACCCATCGCGGCATGGGCTACAGCCTGGCAGGCACATGAGAATCGGCCTGCGCATCCTGCTCGGCTACTTCTTGATTGTCGGGCTGGCGGCGTGGTTTTTACTCAATGTGTTCGTGGCCCAGGTCAAACCGGGCGTGCGCTCCACCCTCGAAGACACCCTGGTCGACACCGCCCACCTGCTGGCCGAAGTGGTCGCCGACGATGTCAAGGCCGGCCGCGTGAACGATTCCCAGATGCTGGCGCGCCTGCAGTCGTTCGGACGGCGCCATGTGGACGTTTCCATCGATGGCTTGAACAAGCGCAACCTGAACTACCGTGTCTACATCACCGATGTGGACGGGCGCGTCACCTTCGACTCCAGCGGACGCGATGTGGGCAAGGATTATTCGCGCTGGAACGATGTCTACCTGACCCTGCGCGGCGAATACGGCGCGCGCAGCACGCGCGACGCCAGGTCCGACGACACCAGCGCCGTGATGCACGTGGCGGCGCCGATCATGGATGGCGAGCGCATCATCGGGGTGCTGACCGTCGCCAAGCCGGTCTCGACCGTGCAACCCTTCGTCGAACGCAGCCAGCGCATCATCCTCACGCGCGGCGCCCTGCTGCTGGTGCTGTCGCTGTTGATCGGGATGGCCTTCGCCTGGTGGCTCAACCGCTCCCTGCGCGTGCTGATGCTGTACATCGCCGATGTCGAGGCGGGCCGCAAGGCTACCTTGCCGGCGCTCGGCAACAACGAAATCGGCACGCTCGGGCGCGCGCTCGAAGCGATGCGCAACAAGCTCGAAGGCAAGGAATACGTGGAAGAGCTGATGCACACCCTGGCGCACGAGCTCAAGAGTCCGATCGCGGCGATCCAGGGTTCGGCCGAGCTGATGCAGGAAGACATGCCGGACGCCGAGCGCCGCCATTTCCTGAACAATATCCTGAACCAGAACCTGCGCCAGAAGCAACTGATCGACAAGCTGCTGGCCCTGATCCGGGTGGAAAAGCAGCAGCGCCTGAGTGCGCCGGAGACGGTCGCGCTGCGCAGCCTGGCCGAGGAGGTGCGGGCCGATGTGTCGGCGCGCCTGCTGGCGCGCGGCCTGACCCTGGAAACCTTTATCGACAAGCTGATCGTGAAGGGCGACCCGCTGCTGCTGCGCCAGGCCGTGGGCAACCTGCTCGACAACGCCATCGATTTCTCGCCGCCCGGCGGCCTGATCACGCTGCGCGCCGAGACCGTGGGGGACGAGGTGATCATCAGCGTGAGCGACTGCGGCGCCGGCATTCCCGCGTTCGCGCGCGAGCGGCTGTTCGAGCGTTTCTACTCGCTGCCGCGCCCGGATGGCGCCAAAAGCACGGGTCTGGGCTTGCCCTTCGTGCGCGAAGTGATGGCCTTGCATGGCGGTACGGTGACGGTCGAGAACGCACAGCCATCCGGCGTGTGCGCCCGACTGCATTTGCCGCTGGTGCTGGTTTCCTGAGCGCGTTCAGCGCTGCGGCGAGGAAGACGTTCCCGACGTACTTATCAGAGAAACAGCGCCTGGCCGACGCTCCAGCCGCCATCAGTGAGCTTGACCTTCCATGGCAATGAGCTGACTCTAAGTCTTCGAATACCCTACTTTTTTAGGGGGTTAGAGGGTAATGCCGTTAAGTTAAGCGCTTGACTTCAATCTGGTTACCGGATATCTCTGCGCTTTCGCTTTTACGACCCGGTCGAACGTCCGATCAGGTCGGTAAGTCTTCAGATCGAGTACCAGCCTTTCCCG
>NZ_WHJH01000095.1 GCF_011682145.1 Massilia mucilaginosa | reverse complement strand
AACATTTGATATCCCGATCGATCGGGTAGGGCGACTATTGCCCGCGACACCGTGATTGTCACCAAGGAGCTCATACATCGCCGGACCAGGACTGCGGTAGCAGTTTATGAAACATTCAGGCTAGGGCGCGTCAATTCCCCGCTCGCCGCCCGGCGCCGGCCGGAAGTCGTCGATGACGATGCCGTGCCGGTGCAGTTTGTCGTACAAGGTTTTCTTGCCGATGCCGAGCGCATCGCAGATCGCTTGCGGACGTCCGCTGTGCTGTTTGAGCGCCTGTTCCACCAAGGTCTTTTCGACCATCTCCATCTGCTGCGCCAGCGTCATCGGGGCCGCGCTCGCATCGGCGGCGCCCAGGTGCATCCCCGGCAGTCCCAGCACGAAACGGTCGGCCGCGTTGCGCAGTTCGCGCACGTTGCCGGGCCAGTCGCCGGCCATCAGCTTGAGCATGTCGTGTCCGGCCAGGGCCGGGGCATCGCGCCCGTAGCGCAGCGCCGCCTGCAGCGAAAAATGTTCGAACAAGATTGGAATGTCCTCGCGCCGTTCGCGCAGCGGCGGCAGTTCGAGCACGGCGACGTTGAGCCGATAATACAGGTCGCTGCGAAACTTCCGCTGCGCGCTCAGTTCCTTCAGGTCGCTCTTGGTGGCGGCGACGATCCTGAAGTCGACCGGCACGCCCTGGTTCGAGCCGAGCCGCTCGATCTTGCGTTCCTGGAGCGCGCGCAGCAGCTTGACCTGGAGCGCCATCGGCATGCTTTCAATTTCATCGAGCAGCAGGGTGCCGCCGTCGGCATGCTCGATCTTGCCCACGCGGCGCTTGCTGGCGCCGGTGAACGCGCCCGCTTCATGCCCGAAAATCTCGCTCTCGAACAGGCTTTCGGGCAGGCCGCCGCAATTGATCGCGACGAAGTTAGCCTTGCTGCGTTTGCTGTGCTCGTGCAGGCAACGCGCCACCACTTCCTTGCCGGTGCCGGTTTCGCCGAACACCAGCACGTCGGCCGGCGTATCGGCCAGGTTCAGTATCTGGCGCCGCAGTTCGCGTATCGCCGGCGAGTTGCCGAGCAAGGTCGCCTCGATCCCGCGCCGGTCCTGCAGCTGGCGCTGCAGCATGTCCACTTCCAGGCGCAGCGCGCGCTTTTCCATGGCGCGCGACACCACCTCGACCAGGCGCTCCATCGCGAACGGCTTCTCGATGAAATCGTAGGCGCCGCAGCGCATTGCCTCGACCGCCATCGAGACGTCGCCATGGCCGGTCACCATGATGACCGGGATCGTGGCGTCGAACGCGCACACCCGGCGCAGCAGTTCGAATCCGTCCATGCCGGGCAGGCGCACGTCGCTGATGAAGACGCCGGCAAAGCTGCTGCGCAGTTGCCCGAGCGCGTCCTCGGCCGACTCGAACGGCGCCACGTCGAACCCGGCCAGCTCCAGCGTTTCGGTAACGCTGCTGCGCACGGCCAGGTCGTCTTCCACGAACACGATGGTGAAACCTTCATACATGACTTGTTTCCTCTACTAGTGTCAGGTCCAGTTCGAAGGCGGCACCGCCTTGACAATTCGACGCGCGCAAGGTGCCGCCGAACTCGCGCACGATGTCGGCCGAAATGGCAAGGCCGAGTCCCAGTCCCTGGCCCGGCAGCTTGGTGCTGAAAAACGGCTCGAACAGGCGCGCCATCACGGCTTCCGGAATGCCGGCGCCGCTGTCGCTGACCTGGATGTGCGCGCGTCCGCCTGCGCTCCACAGGCGGATGGCCAGGTTCTTGACCGGCGCGTCCAGCATGGCGTCGAGCGCGTTGGCGCACAGGTTGATCAGCACTTGCTCGAGCCGGTTGGCGTCGCACATGGCGCGCACCGACGGCGCCAGGTCCAGCTGCACGCATGCGTGTTCGGTGCGGATCCGGTTCTCCAGCAGCTGCAAGGTATTGTCGACCGCCGTGGACAGGGTGAACGGGGCCATGGCCAGGGGCGTCTTGCGCGAGAAGGACTTGAGCTGCTCGGTCAGGCGGCCCATGCGTTCAGTCAGGTCGCTGACCGAGCGCAGGTTTTTTTCCACGCGCGCCAGGTCGCCGCGCTTGAGCAGCAGCTGGGCATTGAAGGAAAGCGAGCGCAGCGCGGTGAGCGGCTGGCTGATTTCGTGCGTGATACCGGCCGACATCTGGCCGAGCAGAGCGAGTTTGCTGGCGTGTAGCAAGTCATCCTGGGAAGCGCGCAGCACCTGTTCGGCGTGTTCGCGTTCGCCGATTTCGCGCAGCAGTTCGCGGTTCATCGCATGCAATTCGGCGGTGCGGTCGGCCACGCGCAGTTCCAATTCGTCGTGCGCGCGCTGCAGCGCTTCGCGCGCGTGCAGGCGGCTCGCGATCGCGCGCCGGCGCATCGCCACGAACATCGCGAGCAAACCGAGGAACCCGGCCAACAGGCCCGCGACCACGGCGTTTTGCCCGGCCTGCAGCTTGACCGGCGCGGCATTGGTGAGCGTGAGCAGGCGCCAGCCCTGGCGCGCCATCGGCCGGCTCTGGCTTGCGTATCGGGTCGATGGCGCGGCCGGGTTCAGCCCGCGCCACGCGACGACAGGCTGGCCCTGGTCGATGGCCTGGAGCTCGGCCTTGCGGTTGCGCCACTGGGGCGCGGAGGAGAGAACGATCACGTCGTCGGCGTCGAGCACCATGAAAAAATCGTTATGCGACTGCGCGGCCGACGCGACCCAGGTCGACTCGATCGGGTCGAGGCTGATCTTGACCACCACCACGCCGAGCACCAGGCCGCCTTGCAGCACTTGCTGGGCGAAGTAATACTCGGGCGAGTTGCGCGCCGCCGCGCGCGAAAAATAGCGCGCCGGCCCGCCCTGCATGGCGCCGGAAAAATACGGCAGGGCTGCCAGGTCCATGCCGACGCTGGTCTCCGGCTGGTACCAGTTGCTGGCGGCCCGCACCAGGCCCGCCGTGTCGAGCACGAAGATGGCGAGCGAGCCGGCGCGCGCGTTCAGGCTGGTCAGGCGCTTGTTGGCGCGCTCGCGCAGGCCGGCGCCGCCCGGGTTCCTCAGCAGGGCATGGACGTCATGGTCGAGGGCGACGATGCCGGGCAGGTATTCATGCCGGCCCAGTTCGCTTTCGAGGGCCGCCGCGTACAGCTCGAGCTGCTGCGCCTGGACCTCGCCAAGCTGCGCATAGCCGCGCCGTTCGCTCCATGCATACACGAAGACGACGGCGGCGCTCAGGCCGATGATCGCGGCCCATGCCGCGAATGTGCCCGCGGAGCGGGAAACGGCAAATTGTCGGAACGCCTGCAATGCTCACCTCGGCGCATGTGGTTGTGTTGGCGCGGTCCGGCAAGAGGAGGCGGCTGCGCTCCATATTACCCCAGAAAATTCTGTCGGATATTAATTTCGGCAATAGCCAAAAGATCGGGTTTCTAAATCCACACGCCGGAAAACGGGTTTGTGTGGAATACCGCACGCGCGCTGCCTGTCCGCATTTCCCGATAATTGAAAATATCCATGGCAATCAAGGCGGTGGCGCGCTTCTCGCAATATTTACAGCGCTGGCATGCAAACTGCTATGGATAGGAGGCAGGGATGGAAACACATGCCGAATAATCGGCAGTGCAATGGGTGACGGGCAATCGCGCCGGCCCATTAAAAATATATAAGAGCAGGAGACAGCAGTGGATATGAAATGGGTCGAAGACTTTCTTTGCCTGGCCGATACGCGAAGCTTTTCGCGTTCCGCCAGCGAGCGGCACTCCAGCCAGCCGGCATTCAGCCGGCGCATCCGCTCGCTTGAAACCTGGCTCGGCGCCACGCTCGTGGACCGCAGCTGCAACCCTCCCTCGCTGACGCCGGCAGGCCACGTATTCCGCGGCCATGCACTCGGCATTATGCAACAGGTCCACAAGGCCAAGCATATTCTGCGGCACGCTTCGGATTATCCCGGCGGCGCCATTTAAATAACTCGCCAGCGCGGCAATACACCTGTTCCATGCACCGCGTGGAATGGACCGGTATTGCCGATCAAATATAAAAACGATAAATAACAAAGGAAACAAATGAATAAGATCATTATCGCCATCATGGCATCGAGCCTGGTGCCGGCGGCCGCCATGGCGCAGTCGGCGGTGACCGTGTATGGCGTGGCCGACGTCGGATTTGTGCGCGAAACGGGCGGCGCGGCGGGCAAGGTCAACACGCTCACCAGCGGTGTCGCCTCCGGTTCGCGGCTGGGCTTCAAAGGCACGGAAGACCTCGGCGGCGGCGTCAACGCCTACTTCGTCCTGGAACACGGCGTCAATATCGATACCGGCAGCGCCGGTCAGGGCGGCCTGCTGTTCGGACGCCAGGCCTACCTGGGCCTGTCCGGCAAGCCCGGCGCGGTCAGCTTCGGGCGCCAGTATTCGCCGTACTACCGCGCCATGCGCGACGTTGTCGATCCGTTCTGCGACGGTTTGGCCGGCCAGGCGGGCAACATCACGGTCTCGAACGCCCGCCTCGACAACATGGTCGGCTACGCCTCGCCGACACTGCATGGCTTTGCGGCGGAGCTGGCCGTGGGCCTCGGTGAAGTGCCGGGCAATTCAGCCGCCAAGCGCGCCTACAGCACGGTGCTGTCGTATACGGCCAAGTCCCTGGCGGTCACGCTGGGCTGGCATCGGCAGCAAAATGCGCTGGCCAGCGACAGCAGCGCCAATACCCTGCTCGGCGCCAGGTACGACTGGGGCGTGGCCCAGGGGCACCTGGGCTATGTGCGCAACAAGGGCCTGCTCGGCGCGCGCAGCAACGACGCGATCGTCGGCCTGAACCTGCCGTTCGGCGCGCACAAGGTGTATGCCTCGTATGTCCGGCATGACGACACCACGCACGCCGACCGCGACGCTTCCCAATGGGGGCTCGGCTACACCTATGCGCTGTCGAAACGCACCGACGTGTACGCGGCCTATGCGCGCATCGGCAACCGCAATGGCGCCACCTTCAAGGTCGGCAACGCCACCACGGATGGCACCGGCAACACCGGGGCAAACCTGGGCATCCGCCACACCTTCTGATCCTTTTGCGTGCCCCCGGCCGCCAGGCGGCCGGTTTATCGCTTCGTGTTTTCTTCACCCCTTTGGAGTTATCTGACATGAATTATGCAAACTATCTCGTTGTACTGCTCAGTGCAACCCTGTTCGGCGCCGCCGCGCAGGCGCAGGAACCGACCGGCACGCTGGCCAAGATCAAGAAAAGCGGCGTCATCACGCTGGGCGTGCGCGACGGTTCGATTCCCTTTTCCTACCTGGACGACAAGCAGCAGTACCAGGGCTATTCGATCGACCTGTGCATGAAGGTGGTCGCCGCCCTGCAAAAGCAGCCGGGCCTGGCTTCCCTGAAGGTGGCGATGAATCCGGTGACCTCGGCCAACCGCATCCCGCTGATGGCCAACGGGACGATCGACCTCGAATGCGGCTCGACCACCAACAACCTGGAGCGCCAGCAGCAGGTCGCCTTCGCCCCAACCATGTTCGTGGTCGCCAACCGCCTGCTGGCCAAAAAAACGTCGAACATCCATACGCTGGCCGACATGAAGGGCAAGACGCTGGTGGCCACTGCCGGTACCTCGACCCTGAAGCAGATGACGATCCTCAACCGCGAGCACAACCTGGGCATGAACATCGTCGTCGGCAAGGACCATCCGGAATCGTTCCTGATGGTCGAGACCGGGCGCGCCGCGGCCGAGGCCAACGACGACATCCTGCTGGCGTCGCAGCGCGCCAACGCCAAGCGGCCGGACGACTACCAGATCACGGCCGACGCGCTGTCGGTCGAGCCGTACGGGATCATGCTGCGCAAGGACGACCCGGCCTTCAAGAAGGCGGTCGACGACGCCCTGATCGCCTATTACAAGTCGGGCGACGACGTTTATCGGCTGTACCAGAAGTGGTTCCTGGCGCCGATTCCGCCAAAAGGCATCAACCTGCGCTTCCCGATGCCGCCGGAGCTGATCAACGTGCTCGCCAGGCCGACCGATTCGGCCGACCCGGCCGCGTATGCGGTGGTGCCGGACGCGCAAAAAGCGGCCTCCAAAAAGCGTTAATTTTTCTGTAGCCCAGCCTGGAACAATACTATGAACTATCACTGGAACTGGCGCATCTTCTGGGAGATTGCGCCCGATGGTGCCGGCACCTATTTCGACACCTTATGCTCAGGCTTGATGTGGACCCTGGCCACCGCGCTCACGGCCTGGATCATGGCGCTGGCGCTCGGCCTTGTGGTCGGCACCGTGCGCACCCTACCGAACACATGGCTGGTACGCCTGGCCAACGGCTATGTCGAACTTTTTCGCAACGTGCCGCTGCTGGTGCAGATGTTCCTGTGGTATTTCGTCGCTCCCGACGTGCTGCCGCAAGCCTTCGGCGACTGGATCAAGGCCCTGCCCAACGCCCCGTTCATCACGGCGGTGCTGTGCCTGGGCTTGTTTACCTCGGCGCGGGTGGCGGTACAGGTCTCGGCCGGCATCGCCGCTTTGCCGAGCGGGCAAAAAATGGCCGGCACCGCGCTCGGCCTGACGCTGGCGCAGACCTACCGCTACGTGCTGCTGCCGATGGCGGCGCGCGTGATCCTGCCGCCGCTGACCAGCGAGTTCCTCAACATCATCAAGAACAGTTCGGTGGCATTGACCATCGGCCTGATGGAACTGACTGCCAGCGCCCGCGCGATCCAGGAGTTTTCGTTCCAGGTATTCGAGGCCTTCAGCGCCGCGACGCTGGTCTACGTGCTGGTCAACGCCGTGGTCGTGTTCATCATGCACCGGATCGAGAAAAAAGTGGCGATTCCCGGCTTGAGCGTCGCCGGCGGCGCGGCGGGGGGACACTGAGATGGCGCTCGACTTCGATTTCGACGTGATAGCCCGCTCGTGGGTCTATCTGTTCCAGACCGGGATGGTCTTCACGCTCAAGCTGACCGCGCTGGCCATGACCGGCGGGATTGTCCTGGGTACGCTGCTGGCGCTGATGCGCCTGTCCAGCATCCGCGCGGTGTCGCTGCTGGCATCCGGCTACGTCAACCTGGTGCGCTCGATCCCCCTGGTGCTGGTGATCTTCTGGTTCTACTTCCTGGTGCCGTATATCGCCGCCTGGATCATCGGCGCCGACACGCCGGTACAGGTGGGCGCTTTCACGTCCGCGCTGATCACCTTCATCATGTTCGAGGCGGCCTACTACTGCGAGATCATGCGCAGCGGGATCGGCTCGATCCCGCGCGGCCAGGTATGGGCGGGGCGGGCGCTGGGCATGACCTACTGGCAGACGATGCGCCACGTGGTGCTGCCGCAGGCGTTTCGCAACATGATTCCCCTGCTGCTGACGCAGACGATCGTGCTGTTCCAGGACGTGTCGCTGGTGTACGTGCTGTCGATTCCCGATTTTGTCGGCGCCGCCAGCAAGGTCGCCCAGCGCGACGGCCGCCTGGTCGAGATGTACAGCTTCGTGGCGCTGGTGTATTTGGTCCTGGGCCTGGGGCTGTCGTCCCTGGTGCGCCGCCTGCAGCAGCGCGTGGCGATCATCCGCTAGCGCTTTCCAATTGGAGAAGAAAAATGATAAAAATTGACAATATCAGCAAATGGTACGGCAAGTTCCAGGTGCTCACCGAGTGCACCACGCAGGTGGGCAAAGGCGATGTGATGGTCATCTGCGGCCCGTCGGGTTCCGGCAAGTCGACCCTGATCAAGACCGTCAACGGCCTTGAGCCGTTCCAGAAGGGGGGCATCAGCGTGGACGGCGTGGCGCTGGGCGACCCGAAAACCAATTTGTCCAAGCTGCGCGCGCGGATCGGGATGGTGTTCCAGAATTTCGAGCTGTTTCCGCATTTGTCGATCCGGGAAAACCTGACCATCGGGCAGATCAAGGTGCTGGGGCGCAGCGCCGACGAGGCCAACGCCAAGGGCCTGAAGTACCTGGACCGGGTCGGCCTGCTGGCGCAGCAGGACAAATTTCCGGGCCAGCTGTCGGGCGGCCAGCAGCAGCGCGTGGCCATTGCCAGGGCCTTGTCGATGGATCCGATCGCGATGCTGTTCGACGAGCCCACCTCCGCGCTCGACCCCGAAATGATCAACGAAGTGCTCGACGTGATGGTCGGCCTGGCGCAGGAGGGGATGACGATGATGGTCGTCACCCACGAAATGGGTTTCGCCAAACGGGTGGCCAACCGCATCGTCTTCATGGACCAGGGGAAGATCATCGAGGACTGCACCAAGGACGAGTTCTTCGGCACCCGGCGCTCGGACCGCGCGCGCGACTTCCTGGCCAAGATCATCCATTAAGAAATACCACCTTCAAACTACAACAACGGAGCCGCCGCATGACACGCCAGCACGACATTCCATCCTACCTCGTCCCCAAGGAAAACAACCCCTGGAGCGTTTACCTCGAACAGATCGACCGCGTTACGCCGCACCTTGGTGGACTGGCGCGCTGGGTCGAGACGCTCAAGCGCCCCAAGCGCATCCTGGTGGTCGACGTACCGATCGAGCGCGACGACGGCACCATCGCCCACTTCGAGGGCTACCGCGTACAGCACAACATGTCGCGCGGCCCCGGCAAGGGCGGGGTGCGCTTCCACCAGGACGTGACGCTGTCGGAAGTGATGGCGCTGTCGGCATGGATGACGGTCAAGAACGCCGCCGTGAATGTGCCGTACGGCGGCGCCAAGGGCGGGATCCGGGTCGACCCGAGGACGCTGTCGCAGGGCGAACTGCAGCGCATGACGCGCCGCTATACCAGCGAGATCGGCATCATCATCGGGCCGAACAAGGACATTCCCGCGCCGGACGTCAACACCAACGAGCAGACCATGGCGTGGATGATGGATACCTACTCGATGAACCAGGGCAGCACGGCGACCGGCGTGGTGACGGGCAAGCCGATTTCGCTGGGCGGCAGCCTGGGACGGCGCGACGCCACCGGGCGCGGCGTGTACGTCGCTGGCTGCGAAGCTGCCATCAAGTGCGGCATGCGGATTGAGGGCGCAAGGGTCGCGGTGCAGGGCTTCGGCAATGTGGGCGGGATCGCCGCCCGCTTGTTTTCCGAGGCCGGCGCGCTGGTGGTGGCGGTGCAGGACCACGGCGGCACGATCGTGCATGACGGCGGCTTGGACGTGGCGGCCTTGCTGGCGCACGTGGCGCACACGGGCAGCGTGGTGGGCTTTGCCGGCGCCGAGGACAGCATTGCGCCGGAGCGCTTCTGGAGCGTCGCTTGCGACATCCTGATTCCGGCCGCGCTGGAGCAGCAGATCACCAAGGATAACGCCGGCCAGATTCGCGCGCGCATCATCCTGGAGGGCGCCAACGGACCGACGACGCCGGAGGCCGACGACATCCTGCGCGAGAACGGCGTGCTGGTGGTGCCGGACGTGATCGCCAACGCGGGCGGTGTCACGGTCAGCTATTTCGAATGGGTGCAGGACTTCTCGAGCTTTTTCTGGAGCGAGGAAGACATCAACGCCCGCCTCACGCGCATCATGCGCGATGCGTTCGCGGCCATCTGGCAGGTGGCGCAGGACAAGGACCTGTCGCTGAGGACGGCCGCGTTCGTCGTGGCGTGCACGCGCGTGCTGCAGGCGCGCGAGGTGCGCGGCTTGTATCCGTGAGGGACTGAGGGGGCGGTCTGCGTCGGCGGCGCCATGCATCTCGCATGCGGCGGCGCCGCGTGTCGTTCGTGGATGCGTTTCTGCGCAAAATGACATCTGTCCGGGACGCTATTGCATTGTCCCGGACTATGTGGGCAAGGAACATTCAGCGCATAAGTGACTCGAAACAATAAAGTCGGTGGGAGCAACCGTCCGCTTTCGCCTGCCAATTGTACTTGGTCGCGTCGCAGTCGAAGAATGCCGCCGGCCAGGGACGGGAGACTAAATTTCCCGCTTTTCTGCCAGATTTGAGATGACGACAACAACTTCTCTTGTCGTGACTGTTCAGCGACTAAGCAATTAGTGGGATAGGGTTGCCGGCAAAGGCGCGTTGTAGTACAGCGAGCATGCTGTGGCCTTGTTTGCGCAGTGTGTCGAGACAGGAGCGGATGACGCAGAAGTG
>NZ_WHJH01000094.1 GCF_011682145.1 Massilia mucilaginosa | reverse complement strand
GACTGCACAAAACGAGGCTCAGCGCTCATAAAACGGGCGGGAAGCGGCTCGGTCTGACATCAAAAAACGCAACTGCCGGCATCGCGACCGGCGATTACGCGGGATTTACCGGTAATTCGAGGTGCCCAGTTGCTGGCGCACCGTGCGCGCCTTCACCCCATGCCGCGCCGCCATCGCGAACGTCAGTTCGCCGATCGGCACCCCAGCGCTCGTGTGCTGCCACAACTTCTCGCCATCGGGCAGGCAGCGGTTGTGCCTGGCGCGCACCAGCCAGTCGGCCGGCGTTGCCAGTTCTTGGGCGCGCAGCATCAGCGGCACCAGATCGGCCTCGCGGTCGGCCACATACACCAGGCGCGTGCCAGGCAGTTGCACCGCCATCTCCGAGATCCGCTCGTAGCCCTCAATCCAACGCAGACTTTCCTTCGGCCCGCCGCGCGCACCGGACTTGTCCTTCTTTTCGCGCGCCCACATCCACGCGTCAATAATGCCCAGTGGCTCGCGCGCGGGAGTGACTGCATAGGTCGGGTGCAGGTACATGCCGCGCTGGGCCTCATAGCTCAACGGCCCGAGACCGAGCGCCCCTTGGCCGCTGAAGTCCAGTTCGGTCGTGTCCTGCAAGCACAGCACCACCGGTAATGCGGCCATGCGTTGCTGCGTCTGCTGCCAGTGCGGCGCCATGATCGCTTGCCAGTCGACGCTGTCGTTGTTGAAGAAGCGATACGCCGCCATCGTTTCGCCCCAGCCTTGGCACGCCTTCGGCACGCTTGCCGTCGGGTCAGCCGCAAATCGTTCCATCAAGATCCTCGCTCGCTTGTTCAGGCGCGCATCGCCCAGGTCGAGTTCTGCAAATTCTGTCTCGGTCCACGCTGTCGGTGCTGTCGCCAATTCGTTCACGCAAAAGACGAGAGTAAATCTGAAACGCGGGAAGTTTACAAGAGGTGTGTTAAGTCCTTGAATGTAAACGTGTTTTCAGGGCGGCCGGCATGGCACGCAGGACTTGTGTATAACGAGGTGCTCCAAAGCATGCCGCCCAAAGCGCTGCATGTCGGTCATGAAAGCGTCACATTATGTCGAGACCGCCGCGTTTATCGACTGGCAAGGTATCAAATGGTTTGCCAGAGCGAGGCGACGCGTCGCTCTCGCTGTTTCAAGAAGAACCAGATCCGTGGAAAATAATATGCTCATTGCATTTGCGTTACAAATTGACGACAATTTTCCGCTTGATCTCGTTGCCCACCTTGACTAATCATTTGGCACCGGCCTCATATTTTCTTCGTCGCCACCAAGCTTTTATATTTCCCTGCTTGACTTTCAATATTGCCTTATATAGAATTCGGCGCCATGATTAACTTGCACGCCGATAAAACGGCGCCATTCCAATAAGATAATACACTGTCAAAAATCATATTATGAAAAAAGATATTACCTTAAGAAAAGCCATTCCACGAGATGCCGCTCAGATCGTCGACCTCTACCAGAGCGTCTACCAAGGTGATTACAGTGATCCAATGATGTCGGAGACGGCGCGACTGCGCGCTGCGCTCGGGCGGGATGACTATTACTGGATTGTGGCGTCCATCGATGACCGAATTGTTGGTTCCGTTGTCTATCAGCACACGCTCACTGGGTTTGCCAAAGTCTTTGGCGCAGTCATTGAAAATGACTGTCGCGGACAGAATTTGACGGAACGGATGATGGAATTCGGCTATGCGCAATTGCGCGCCATCGCACATGTCGAAGTCGTCTACGCCACAACCAGAACGGTTTCTTCGGCACCGCAAAAATTGACGGCGAATCTGGGCTACCGAAAACTGGGAATTTTCCCAAATGTTCACAAGACGAATGGGTATGAAACGCATTGCCTTACTGCATTATTTACGAAAAGCGCGTTCGATTCGCGCTTTACCGATTTTGCCCTGCATCCACGCCTGCGTCCCCTTTTTGAAATAGTCCGGCGCGAATGCGGCTTGCCCGCGATTCCCGACGATTGGATTCCCCATACCAGCGCCGAAAATTTCTCGCGCGCACGCTCCGCGCTGGAACTCGAATTGATCCATGCACCGCGCCTGACCAAGCGCCGTTTTGACGAGGGCAAGAACACGCTGGTGGCGCAAGACCACCATACTTTTTTCCCGTTTCAAGAACCCAATCTGCTGATCAGCTCGGCCGATCAGGACGTGGAGGTTTTCTGTTATTTTTCAGAGACGGACAAACATTGCGTGTTGATCGGCATTCACGATTTGTGCAATGCAGGATTCGCCGATATCGTGGAAAAGGCATCGGTAATCTTGCAAGACCTGGGTGTGCGCTATATCGAATTCATTATTCGCGCCGATGAGTCGGAGAAAATAGAAATCGCAATGCAAGCCGGTTTCATTCCCTGCGCCTATTTCCCCGCCATGCATTTGATTGGCGCGCAGCGCTATGATTTTGTCATATTCAGCCGATCTTATGAAATACTGAATTTCAGAAATATCCGCCTGGAAGGCATTAATCGCGAATATTTGAACCAGTATCTGCAACTCTGGAAAAAAAATTCGCTGGAGCCGGAACCGGCGTGCGCAGCGTGACAGGATTATCATGAAATTTTCAATGGCAGTATTCAAGGACCAGAATTCATCCCGGCTTTTCTTCGGGCAATTCATTTCACAAATCTGCGACAAGATGATGACCCTCGGCCTGGTCTGGGTTATTTCGCAGGAGCAATCCATACAAATGATACCGTGGTTCCTGGCGATAGGCGCGCTTCCCCATCTGTTGCTGGCCAGCAGTGGGGGCAAGCTGGTGCAAAGAATAGGCGTCCTGAGGACACTGATACACACCGACGTATTAAGGGGCATTATCTTCTTGCTGGTCGGACTGTTGTGGCTCGCCTATTTCAAGCACCATTCGCTGACCACGCTATTTATCCTGACGTTTGTTTCAAATTTGCTTGGCGCGCTGTTCAATATCGCTGTCTTTACGCTGCCCGGGCTCATGCCAAAAAAGGAATTGGTCCCACAGTTGACCGCCATGGTCGATTCCTGCTTTTCCCTGGGGACGGTAGTTGGGCCAGCGATTTCCGCCCTGCTCTATCCTTGGCTTGGTTTGTCGGGTCTGCTTGTATTGAATGGGCTTAGCTATTTGCTGGCGGCAGGGCTGGAAAGGGGAATCCGGCTCGATCCTGCTGATCCGGAAACGGTCGAATCGGAGCCGGAGAATGCCGACATGGCGCCAGCGATACCCGGGCGGTCGATGTTTGCCGATCCCTTGATACGTTTCATGTTGTGCGCATTTTTCCTGATGAATCTTGCGCTGACACCCTTGATGGCCTTGCTCCCCTTGTTTGTCCAGACCCGATTCGCCGGCAATCTTGCCATGCTGGCCGCCTTCGAGGTGTCGATCGGCATGGGGATGGTGGCGGGAAGTTTGTTGCTTTCGGTCGCGGAATTTCCGCTCAAAAGGGGCAAGCGGGCGATCGCCGGCTTGAGCGCCGTGTCCCTGCTCTACCTTTTCTTTGGCTTGAACCACGATCCCGTATTGGCTTGCCTGGCACTGGCTGGCTTGGGGCTGGCACTGGCGGTCGTCAATGTGTCGCTATTGACGCTGTTTCAATCGCGGCCCGCGCCAGCCGATGTCCCCGTGGTCATGAGCTGGGTCAATACGATCAGTATTGGCGCCTTGCCGATATCGATGTTGATGGTGGGAAGCTTGATTGAAAAAATCGATTTGACAAAAATGACGATATGTCTCGCGCTCGGGTTGTTGACGATATCACTGGCCACCGCATTTTATCGGGAATTTAGGGAAATATGAATATCAAGACTATGCACGCGGTCCAGGGCGTTTGCGAACAACGCCATCCCTTCGCTTCCTCCGCCGCGCAGGAATCGATGTTTGTCGATGCCATGAAGGAAAATATCAACTGGCACCAAGAGCAATCGCCATTTTATCGGAAATTGCTGGAAATGAAACAATTTGATGCCGCCACGCTGACGTCGATCGATGACCTGGCGAGCATCCCCTTTGTTCCGGCGACGTTTTTCAAGTCGCACGAACTTCTTTCGGTTGCGCGCGATGACATCAAGCTGCACCTGACTTCTTCCGGAACGACCGGTCAAAAGTCGCAAGTCTCGTTTGATGCCTGGTCATTGAGCGCCGGGCAAAGGATGATCGACGCGGTCTTCGGGCACTATGGCTGGAACACGCCGGATGTCAAGACCAACTATCTGCTGTATTCGTATGAAACCGCATCGGATTCGCAACTGGGAACGGCCCACACCGACAATTTCCTGTGCAAGTATGCACCCGTTGCATCGGCATTTTATGCTTTGCGCAGGACCGGCGCGCCAACAACGGCGACGGGCGGCGCGTCGCACGAGTTCGATGTTTTTGGTTGCATCGAAAAGCTGCAACACTACGCCGCAGAAGGTCTTCCGGTACGCATTTTCGGTTTCCCGGCATTTCTGTTTTTTACACTGAAGCGGATGCGCGAGCTGGGCTTGCCGCCGCTCAAACTCTCCGCCGATTCGCTGGTATTCCTCGGCGGTGGATGGAAAGGCAATGCCGACCAGGCGATCGCCAAACACGATCTGTACGCCCGCATTCACGAGCAGCTTGGCATTCCCGACCTGCGTATCCGCGACAGCTTCGGCTCGGTCGAGCATGCCGTCCCGTACGCGGAGTGCGCACACCACCAATTTCATGTTCCCGTCTGGTCGCAGGTGATCATCCGCGATGTGCGTACCCTGAAACCAAGGAAATTCGGTGAAGCGGGCTTTCTGCAATTTCTCACGCCCTACATCACCTCAGTGCCTGCCCAGAGTGTCTTGATGGGCGACATGGCGACACTGTATCCCGGCGAATCCTGTGCTTGCGGAAATGAGCGGCCGTATTTCGTCATTCACGGACGGGCTGGAACAAGTAAAAATAAAAGCTGCGCCATTGCGGCGGCTGAACTGTTGAGGCGGTAATCATGGAAAATATGAACAAGCAACACCTCTGGCAAGGCGAGTGGATCGGCGATCAAGAACTGGCCAGCAGGATCGGCGATATACAATCGTTGGTGGCCCGGCAAATGGCGTGCGAACTCGATATCGAGACGGTGCTGGCGGCCGGGGATTTACTCGGGAAAAATATCAAGGAAAAATCGGCTATTTTTACCGAATTGAAGAACTGCTTGTCTGGCACCGGTCAATTTACGTCGGACGAAATCGGTCTGGCCTTGCTTGAAATAGCCGATGTCTTGCGCCGTGCGAATCTGGAAAAGAAGCTGATCCGTGAACTCGGTTCCAGCAATCCCTTGCTCGCTTGCCGCACCCAATTCGACGATGCGATCTTCGAAGCTTGGGCGCCGTTGGGTTTCCTGGTCCACATTTCACCGCAAAATGCCTTCACGGTCGGGCCGATGAGCGTGCTCGAAGGATTGCTTTCTGGAAATTTTAACTTTCTCAAGACGAGTCCGCAAGAGAGTTCCTTCCCCCAGATCTTGTTACATGCCTTGGGCAAGTGCGATCCGAGCGCCCAGCTTGAGAAATTCATCATCGTGGCGAAAATTTCGTCGAAGCGAAAAGATCTGTTGGAGCCGGTATTTGCCGGGGCCGATGGCATTGCCGCCTGGGGCGGTGAGGAGTCGATTCAATCGATACGCGCCATGGCCCCTGCCAGCGTGCGCATCGTCGAGTGGGGACACAAGATATCGTTGGCATTTCTTTCCATGGAAGCTGCCCAGGATCCCCATACGCTGAAACAACTCGCCATGGAATGCTGCCTGATGGAACAGCAAGCCTGTTCCAGTCCGCAATGTGTCTATCTCGACACTTCGGACTGGAATGAATTGCAGCGGTTTGGCGAGCGGCTTGCCGATGCCTTGACGCTGGTGGCGCACGAACTGCCACGCCAGTTGCCCGATACCGCCAGTGCCGGCGAAATTGCTTTGGTCAGCGAGTGTCACAGGCTCGAATCGTGCCTCGGCAATGCTCGCCTCATCGAAGCACCAGATGGCGGGTGGCGCATTTACATCGACGACCATACGGCGCTGGCGGCATCGCCGCTGTACCGCAGCATCTGGGTCAAGCCCTTGCCGCGCACCGACATCATCCGGGTCTTGCGGCCCATGCGCAACTATCTGCAAACAGTGGCGATCTGTTGCAAACTCTCGGAAATTGATCCGCTGTCGCGCTCTTTTTTGCGTGCGGGTGCGATCCGTATCCGGCGTATTGGCGAAATGACGGGAGGATACCCCGGCGAGCCGCATGACGGTGTCTATGCGTTGCAACGCTATTGCCGCAGAGTGAGCTTGCAGTTGGCCCATGAAGCGCAGGGGATTTCCAATTTCGATGAGTTGAGAAAATTCCCTCCGCTGCAGTGGGACCCCGTTCCGGCCATTACCGCCAAGGAGCAGTTCCAGTCGGTGCCGGCCGATCCTGCCCAAGCCCATCTTTTCTTCAAGTCGGGCGGCAGCACGGGCGAACCAAAACTGTCGACGTTCAGCTACCAGCAATACCATGAGCATATCCGGCTCGGTGCCGAGGGTTTGTACGCGGCGGGCTTTGATCCGCTCGGCGACCGGGCGATGAATCTGTTCTTTGGCGGGGGACTCTACGGTGGCTTCATCAGCTTTTTTTCGGCACTCGAACAGCTGGGCGCCATCCAGTTCCCCATGGCGGCCCATGGCGATACCCGCATGGTCGCCCAGGAAATCGTCAAGAACAAGGTGAATGTCTTGCTCGGCATGCCATCGTATATTCTGCAACTGTTTGAAAAGGAAGCTGACATTCTCTCCGCCTATCGGGGAGTCAAGAAGATCTATTATGGCGGAGAACATTTCAGTCCCGCCCAGCGAAATTATCTGCACGAGTCCTTCCAGGTCGATGTGATACGCTCGGCCGCCTATGGCAGCGTCGATATCGGTCCGATCGGGTTCCAGTGCGAACATAGCGATGGCGGCGTCCACCATCTTCAGCAACAGCTTCAATACCTCGAAATATTGAAAATGGATGAAGATCGAGCGGTGCAAGGCGAGGAAGTCGGCCGATTGGTTTTCACGCCGCGCATGTTGTCGGTCAATAAGCCATTGCGCTACGAAATCGGCGATGTCGGCCACTGGATCGCCGATCCGGATGGCATTTGCGCCTGCGGCAGGGCCGCGCCGCGCTTTCGACTGCTGGGACGGACGGGGGATATTTGTCGGATTGGTTCCACTTTCCTCAATTATCAGGAATTCATCCGTATCCTGGCGACGCACTTCGCCTATGCGGGCGAAGCGCAGCTGATCCTGGCGCAAGGCGAGATCAAGGATAAGGTCATCTTGGTGATTTCCGATTCGGAGCGCTTGCCAGCGCTGCGTTGCCGAGAGATTTTCCTGGAAAACTACCTGGATTTGCAGGAAGCCGTGCTGACCGATGAAACGCTGCTGTTTGAAGTGCAAGCGGTGGGAATCGATGAATTCCACAGGACTGCGGGAAGCGGAAAATTGATTCGTGTGCTGGACCGGAGAGCGCGTTGATGAGCATGGAAATTAGCCGGGAAATACTTCCCTCACTGATCGCGTTTGCCCGGAAAAATTCGCCATTTTATGGCGATCTTTACCGCGCATTGCCGGAAACGATACACGCGATCGAACAGTTGCCCGTGTTGAGCCAGCAAGCGTTTTGGGAAGCCAACCGTCTGGAGGGTGGGCAATTGCTGACGGGGGCGATGCACGATGGCATCGTCTTGAAGAGTGGCGGAACCACCGGCAACCCCAAGTTCTCGGTGTTCAGCCGGACTGACTGGAATGTGTTTGTCACAGCCTTTTCCCGCGGACTGGCGCTGGGAGGTCTGCAGGATGGCGACCGGGTCGCCAATCTGTTTTATGTCGGCGAGTTGTATGGATCGTTCTTGTTTACCCACAAGGCGCTTGAAGAGTGCCCCAAGCGGGTCATGCAACTCCCGATTGCGGGCGCCACGACACCCGACGACGTCTATCGCTTTATCACGGAATTGAAGGCCACGGTCTTGGCCGGCGTGCCGACCACAATGATGAGTCTGGTAGATCACATTGACAAGGTGGGGTGCGATCCGGCCGCGTCGACGGTCAGATTGATCCTGTTTGCCGGCGAAGCCATGTATCCCGATCAGCGCGCCAGGTTGGAAGCATGCTTTCCAGGCGTCGAGATCCGCTCCATCGGTTATGCGAGCACGGATGCCGGATTGCTGGGATTCGCCGATCTTTCATGCGGCCCCAATGAATTTCGCTGCTACGATGATGATGCGCTGTTCGAAATTATCGATGAAGAAACGGGCTCGCCCATCGTCGCGCCGGGCATCGAAGGGCTGGCCGTGGTCACGGCCCTGCGGCGCCATTTGATGCCGATCCTGCGCTATCCGGTCGGTGACAGGGCCAGGTGGGTCGATGCCCATGGTACGGCGCATCGCAAGTTTCTGTTACGGGGGCGTTCCGATGAATCGGCCAGGGTCGGCCCGGTCACGCTGTATCCGGAAGATGTCAGGTCGGTACTGGCGTCGTTTCCGGCTTGCCAGGGCGCCTGCGATTTTCAATTGCTGACCATCCATCGTGACGGAAAGGATGGGTTGATACTGCGGATCGGCAATCGCAATGCCGATCCGGCGCTCAGCGCGCAGATCATCGCTGCGATCTACGAGCATCGCCCCATGTATGGTCAATTGCTGGCGCAAGGCAAGATCCTGCCCATCGACATAGAATGGGTGGATGCGACGGCGCTGGAAATCAATCCCCGCTCGGGAAAGCTCAAGCGCGTGATCGATCGTCGCTTTGCCTGAGTTCACGTAGAGCTTGGCGCGGCAATAGCGTATGCTGTCGTCCTCGATTCATGGATGGAGCAGCGACGAATGGCGACGAGGTGGATAATGTTACATGAGTGCTAGGGATGCACTGATTAGTTCGCCCGATCCCGTTTCGGTCTGGCCTGTGATCTGAGACCATAATGGCACGTCCACCCCTGACCAGCCGACCATCATGCAAAAGAGTTTTTCCGACCTCGAGTACGCCGCCAAGAAGAAGCTGACACGGCGTGAGGTCTTCCTTGCAAAGATCGACAGTGTCACGCCGTGGTCGCAGTTGCATAAGCTGATTGAGCCCCGTTCTATCCGAAGGTTGAAGGCGCTGGCCGCCCGCCAATTGGCCTGGCGCGCATGCTGCGCATGTACGTAGCCCAGCAGTGCTTCGGTCTTTCCGATGAAGGCATCGAGGACGCGATCTATGACAGCCAGGCGATTCGCGGCTTCGTGGGTATCGACCTCAATCGCGAGTCGGCGCCGGACGCAACGACGCTGCTGAAATTTCGCCGTTTGCTTGAAACGAACGAGCTCACCCGCAAAATTTTCGAGACGATCAACGGTCACTTGGCGGCCCAGGGTTTGATGATGCGGGAAGGTACCATCGTCGATGCCACGCTGATCGCGGCGTCGCCCTCGACCAAGAACAAAGACAAGAAGCGTGATCCGGAGATGCACCAGTCGAAGAAAGGAAACGACTGGCATTTCGGCTTGAAAGCCCATATCGGCGTGGACGCGGCGTCGGGCCTTGTGCATACCGTTATCGGTACGGCTGGCAACGTGTCCGACGTGACGCAAGCACACGCGCTGTTGCATGGTGATGAAGTGGCAGCAATGGGCGATGCCGGCTACCAGGGAGTCGAAAAGCGAGAAGAGAATCTTGGAAAGGATGTGACCTGGCACGTCGCGCTGAAGCGTACCAAACGCAAGGCGCTGCCGAAGAACAAACTCGGCCGCATGACGGAAAAATTGGAGCACCTGAAGGCGAGCGTCCGGGCAAAGGTTGAGCATCCGTTTCATGTCGTGAACAACCTCTTTCGGCATCGGAAAGCACGTTACCGCGGCTTGGAGAAAAATACCGCGCAATTGTTCGCACTGTTCGGCTTCGCTAATCTGATGCTGGCTGGCCGGCAATTTAGGGTCTCGGAAACCCGAGCTCCGTCCTGAGGACAAGAGAACGGGGAGAATGCCTCAAATTTGGAGAAATTGCATCCTTCAACGGTCCAAAATCAAGAATTCCGGCTCCGGAAAAATGCGACGCCGCTGAGCGCATCACTTGCACCGAAAACCTCAATTGATCAGCGCTTCCCTAGGCTTGCGAGGGAGACACAAAGGCGCAGCATTTTCTCGGCGCGAACGATTTAGCCTGAATTTTGCATAAAAAAGGGCAAGAATGCCGTAAGTGATTGATAAAATGTGAGTTATCGAGAAACACAGCTATCAACAAAAACGCCACCTTGCCCGACATGAATTCTACCTCAGAGCAGC
>NZ_WHJH01000093.1 GCF_011682145.1 Massilia mucilaginosa | reverse complement strand
TGGCTGCGCCGGGTGCTGCGCGACTTGCCAGCGGCGAAAACCGTGGATGACGTCGCGGCGCTGCTGCCGTGGAATATGAAGGATTTGCATACCCCCGATTTAACCAGCGGCGTGACTTCCTGAACAGCCTGGGGTTGATGGATCGCTTACAACATCTTAGCAATGTTCCGCCACACATTCGTCATGGCAGTGGGTATTGCGACGAGCATGATCGCGGTGGCCGGCACGCCATCCATCGACCTCGGCAAGATACACCCTCAAGGACTGACGCGTTCGCAAGCGAGGCAGGTGCTGGTATTCGTGTTGACGCGGGAAGGCTACCGGCTGAAAAGACGGGGCGTCTTTATCGAAGACCTGACCGGCGATGACGGGAGGTTGTCTCCACCGGGACACGTCAGTTTCGGCCTGAGCTACGACACCCCGAATTGCGATCCGCACCAGCGACGTCTTAACAAGATACTGACGCAAAAAAGGCAGCCTCGGCTGCCTTTTTCTCTCTGGCGGGTGAGTAGACGCGCTCCGGCTTGAAGAAGACACCCAGTGTAGCCGACCGGGCAACTAGGCGGTGTCAGGGCCGGCATCATGCGCATGGATGCCGCCCAGCAAAGCAAAAGCTGCGAGCGCGACGCCGACCGCCAGCGCAGCCATACAGTACAGCACCACGCGGAAGGCGTCATCGTAACTGTGCAGGAGTAAAGCTTGCTGGCCCGGAAGCAGGGAGACTGCCTGGGACAGCTCGCCCAGCGCCATGCGGTTGCCGGCTGCCACGATGGCGCCATCGGCCACCCGGCCGGACAAAGCGCGCAGCAGGTCGGACTGGATCAAGGTGGCGGTCAGCGCACCGATGGTCGCGATCGCGACGCCGTCGGCGCAAATGCGGACCGTGTTGAAAATGCCGGTGGCCATGCCTGCGCGTTCCGGTTCCACCACGCTGACCGCCATCGCATCCATCAAACCCCAGGGCAAGCCGATTCCGATGCCGATCAGGCCCATCGGCATCGACCATGCCGCAGCCGGCGTATGCGCCATCCAGGCCAGTCCCGCGGCAGCGAGCAGCAAGCCGGCACCTGACAGGTGGCCGGTGCTGAAAGTGCGCGCCAGCAGCGCGGCGCCAACAGGCACCACCAGGAGGGGCGCCGCCAGGCCGACCATCATCTGGCCGGCGACCAGCGCGCTGTAGCCATCGATACCGATCAGCCGTCCCGGCAACATGACGATTAACACGATGAACAGGAAGGCGGGCGAGGCAGCCAGCAGTTGTACTCCGACAAAGCGAGGCCGGCGGAACAGCGACACATCGAGCATGGGCCGGGCCACATGCCGTTCGATCAGCACGAAAGCGACGAACAGCACGAGCGCCGCAGCCAGTGAGCCGGCCACGGCGGCGGTGCGCCAGCCCTGTTCCGGGGCCTGCAGGATGGCGTAGGTGAACTGGGACAGGGCAGCGGTGAAGGTGATGGCGCCGGGCCAGTCGAGACCGCCTGTGTCGGCAGGCGCCGATGCCTTGACGCTGAGCGCAACCAGCACAACACCGCCGACGCCGATCAACCCGGTCGACCAGAATATCCAGTGCCAGCTGGCGGCATCGACCAGCGCCCCCGCGGCCAGGGGGCCGAAGGCGAGGCCGATGCCGAAGGTCGTACCGATCAGGCTGAACACGCGGGTACGGGCGACGCCGCTGAAGAGCGGCGCAAGGGACGACATGGCCGCGGCGAAGGCGGCCGCGCCACCGAGGCCTTGCAGCAGGCGCAGCACGTCGATCCAGAGCACCGAGGGCGCCCAGGGAATGGCCAGGGTAACGATGGAAAACCAGATCAGGCCCGACAGCCAGACGCGGCGCGGGCCGATCAGGTCGGTCAGGCTGCCGGACACCATCATGGCGCTGCCGTAGGTCAGGATGTAGCCATTGATGATCCAGTTGAGCTGGGCAGCGCTGCCGCCGAGCGCCTGGCTGATCGAGGGCAGCACCACGGCGGGGCCGGTGAAGCACAGGGGGATGAGCAGGCCGGTCAGGCAGGCAGCGAATAGCTGCCACCAGCGCAGGTGGGTGGCGGTTGGCAGCGGCGCAGTGTCGCGCTGACGCATAGGGAGTGGTGCGAGCTTTGTTGCGGGACAAGGTGAAGGCATGCTGGGTCTCTGCGGTGGAAACAGCCAGCATAGGTCCCGCGCGATAAAAGAAAAATGGGTTAAGATTCCTGTCATATCGGACAAAAATGTCCGAAATCGAGGGCGCCGGAAGCAATTATGGGCAGTGTCGCGGGCATTAATGTGTTTGTTCTGGTTGCGGAAACGCGCAACTTCTCGGAGGCCGGCCGGAGGCTCGGCGTGTCCTCGTCCGCCGTGGGCAAGAGCATCGCGCGCATGGAAGAGCGGCTCGGCGTGCGCCTGTTCCACCGCAACACCCGGAATATCACCCCCACCGCCGAGGGACTGCAATTTCTGGAACGTTGCCGCCGCATTCTCTGCGAAATCGAGGCGGCCGAACTCGACCTGTCGAACGCCAGCAGCGCGCCGCGCGGCAAGCTGCGCGTGAGCCTGCCGCGCTACAGCGGCGCCTTCGAAGCGGCGATTGCCGAATTCATGCGGGCGTATCCGGCGGTGGAACTGGACCTGGATTTTTCGGACCGCCTGGTCGATGTCATTCGCGACGGTTTCGATGTGGCGATCCGGACCGGCGAACTGCACGACTCGGGCCTGAAACGGCGCCGTCTGGGGTCGTTCCGGCGCCTTCTGGTGGCTTCCCCGGCGTATCTCGCCGAGCGCGGCACCCCCGTGCAGCCGCCCGACCTGCTCGCCCACACCTGCCTGCACTACCGCTTTCCCAGCACCGGCCGGCTGGAACAGTGGCCGCTCGGCCAGGACGAGCACGGCAGTGGACCGGAGCTGCCTCTCAGCATGGTGTGCAACAGCATCGAAATGCGCCTGTTCCTCGCGCTGCGCGGGCAAGGCATTGCGTACGCGCCGGATTTCACCGTGACAGCCGCGCTGGCGGCGGGCCGGCTGCACACCGTGCTCGACGCGTACGCGCGCGAGCGCGGAACGATCTGGGCGCTGTGGCCGGCGAGCCGGCATGTGTCGCCCAAGCTGGGCGCGTTCATCGACTTCTTGAGCGAACGGGTGTTTCCCGAGGGCTGAGCAGGGTGTGCGGGTTGGCCAGAGCGGAAATAGAAAAAGGCAGCCTCGGCTGCCTTTTTCGCTGTAGCGGGTCGAACCCGCCATCCGCTTAACGCTTGTTGCGGAAGCGCTGGATTGCCTGCAATTGGGCAATCGCAGCCGCCATCTCGGCTTGCGCCTTGGCGTAATCGATCTTCGATACCTTGTTGACCATTGCTTCTTCGGCCGCTTTTTTGGCAGCCAGTGCTTTTGCTTCGTCCAGGTCGCCACCGCGAATCGCGGTGTCTGCCAGCACGGTCACGCCGTTCGGCTGCACTTCCAGGATGCCGCCAGCGACGAAGACGAACTCTTCTTCAGCCTGGCCAGCCACCTTGATCCGTACCGCACCCGGCTTGATGCGCGTGATCAGCGGGGTGTGCTTGGGATAAATCCCCAGCTCGCCTGCTTCACCCGGCAACGCGACGAACTCGGCTTCGCCCGAAAAAATGCTGGCTTCGGCCGATACCACGTCAACGTGAAATGTGTTTGCCATGTGTGTCCTATCGGGTTCCGGCGCCCCGCTGCTTGAGCGCGGCGCCTTCGCCTGTCTTAGTTGAGCTTCTTGGCTTTTTCGATTGCTTCTTCGATCGTGCCAACCATGTAGAACGCTTGCTCAGGCAGGTGATCCAGTTCGCCCGATGCGATCATCTTGAAGCCTTTGATCGTGTCTTTCAGCGAAACGTATTTGCCTGGAGCACCGGTAAACACTTCAGCAACGTGGAATGGCTGCGACAGGAAACGCTGCATCTTGCGTGCGCGCGCGACCAGCAGTTTGTCTTCCGGTGCCAGCTCGTCCATACCCAGAATCGCGATAATGTCGCGCAATTCCTTGTAGCGCTGCAGGGTGCCCTGGACAGCGCGCGCGGTGTCGTAGTGTTCCTGGCCGACGACGAGCGGGTCCAGCTGGCGCGAGGTCGAGTCGAGCGGGTCGACCGCAGGGTAGATACCCAGCGAGGCGATGTCACGCGACAGGGCAACGGTCGAATCCAAGTGAGCAAAGGTGGTTGCCGGCGATGGATCGGTGTAATCATCCGCAGGGACGTACACGGCCTGGATCGAGGTGATCGAACCGGTCTTGGTCGAGGTGATGCGCTCTTGCAGACGGCCCATCTCTTCGGCCAGGGTCGGCTGGTAACCCACGGCCGATGGCATACGGCCCAGCAGTGCCGATACTTCGGTACCGGCCAGGGTGAAGCGGTAGATGTTGTCCACGAAGAACAGAACGTCTTTGCCTTCGTCACGGAACGATTCAGCGATCGTCAGGCCGGTCAGCGCAACGCGCAGACGGTTACCCGGCGGTTCATTCATCTGACCGTAGACCATCGCCACTTTGGAGTTCTCTGGATTTTCCAGATCGACCACTTTGGCATCGGCCATCTCGTGGTAGAAGTCGTTACCCTCGCGAGTACGCTCACCCACGCCGGCAAACACGGATACGCCCGAGTGTGCTTTTGCGATGTTGTTGATCAGTTCCATCATGTTCACGGTCTTGCCCACACCAGCACCGCCGAACAGACCGACTTTACCGCCTTTGGCGAACGGGCAGACAAGGTCGATCACCTTGATGCCGGTTTCCAGCAGGTCTTGCGATGGCGACAGTTCGTCGTACGCAGGGGCCACGCGGTGGATCGATGCGGTTTGCTCGTGCGATACCGGACCGCACTCGTCGATCGGATTGCCCAGCACGTCCATAATACGGCCCAGGGTCGCTTTACCGACCGGTACCATGATTGGCTTGCCGGTGTTCTGGATTGCCATGCCGCGACGCAGACCGTCGGAGGTACCCAGTGCAATGGTACGGACAATGCCGTCGCCCAGCTGCTGTTGTACTTCCAGGGTCAGTTCGGAGCCTGCCATTTTCAGTGCGTCGAAAACCTTCGGCATTGCATTGCGTGGGAACTCAACGTCCACCACAGCGCCGATACACTGAACGATTTTGCCATCAGCCATGTTCGTTCCTTCAATAGTATTTAAATTCGGGTTTAGACCGCAGCCGCACCGGCGACGATCTCGGAGAGTTCTTTGGTAATCGCAGCCTGGCGGGTCTTGTTATAGATCAGCTTCAGATCGCCGATGACGCTGCCGGCGTTGTCGCTTGCCGCTTTCATCGCCACCATCCGCGCCGATTGCTCGGACGCGAGGTTTTCGGCCACTGACTGATACACCAGCGCTTCCACATACCGCACCAGCAATTCATCGATCACGGTCTGCGCTTCCGGCTCGTAGATGTAGTCCCATGCGTGACTACTCTTGTCGCCTTCGAGCTTGTCGGCGGTCAGCGGCAACAGCTGCTCGACCATCGGCACTTGCTTCATCGTGTTGATGAACTTGGTGTAGCAGATATAGACTGCGTCCAGCTCACCTTCCTCGTAGCGGTCGAGCATGACCTTGATCGGCCCGATCAGCTTGTCGAGGTGGACCGTATCGCCGATCTGGATCGCATGCGACACGACCTTCACGCCAACGCGGTTCATGAAACCCAAACCTTTGTTGCCAATGGCAACCGCTTCAATCTTGTTGCCAGCCGTTTCCAGCTCGCGGGTCTTTTGCGTCAACAGACGCAAGATGTTGGTGTTCATGCCGCCGCACAGACCTTTGTCGGTCGTGATGACGATGAAACCAACCGTCTTCGCTTTCACGTCCTTGCCTTGCGCCATGAACGGATGCGTGTATTCCGGATTCGCCGTAGCCAGATGCGAGGTGATGTTACGAATCTTGTCACTGTAAGGGCGGGCGGCCCGCATCCGGTCCTGCGCCTTGCGCATTTTGGACGCGGCGACCATTTCCATCGCCTTCGTGATCTTCTTCGTATTTTCTACGCTCTTGATCTTGTTACGTATCTCTTTGCCTACTGCCATGAGTCCTTACTCCTTTTGTATCCAGCCGTTTAGCATGTTGAGGACCGACTTTCGCTACGCTCAAGTCCTTCCCGCAACTTATTAAGTCTTGAGGACCGACCTGCGCTGCGCGCAGGTCGGTCCCACAAGCATTAATATGCGCCGGATTTCTTGAAGTCAGCAATGGCTGCGGACATGGCGGCTTCGCCATCCTTGTCCAATTGCTTGGTTTCTTCGATCTTGGCCAGGAGAGCAGCTTGCTTGGTCTTCATGTAGCCGTGCAGTCCGGATTCGAACGCCAGTACGCGTTTCACTTCCACGTCATCGAAGAAGCCTTTGTTCACTGCGAACAGGGTCACGGCCATGATCGAGATCGACATTGGCGAATACTGAGCCTGCTTGAGCAGTTCGGTAACGCGTGCGCCACGGTCGAGCTGCTTGCGGGTGTGTTCGTCGAGGTCGGAAGCGAACTGCGCGAACGCAGCCAGTTCACGGTACTGCGCCAGGTCGGTACGGATACCGCCGGACAGGCCCTTGATGACCTTGGTCTGGGCGGCGCCACCGACGCGCGATACCGAAATACCGGCGTTAATCGCAGGACGGATACCCGAGTTGAACAGCGAGGTGTCCAGGAAGATCTGGCCGTCGGTAATCGAAATCACGTTGGTCGGAACGAAAGCCGACACGTCGCCAGCCTGGGTTTCGATGATCGGCAGTGCGGTCAGCGAACCGGTCTTGCCTTTGACGGCGCCGCCGGTGAAGTCTTCGACGTATTTTGCGTTCACGCGTGCCGCGCGCTCGAGCAGGCGGCTGTGCAGGTAGAACACGTCGCCAGGATAGGCTTCGCGGCCTGGTGGACGGCGCAGCAGCAGCGAGATCTGACGGTAAGCAACTGCTTGCTTGGACAGGTCATCGTAGACGATCAGTGCGTCTTCGCCGCGGTCACGGAAGTATTCGCCCATGGCGCAACCGGAGTACGCGGAAATGTATTGCATTGCAGCCGACTCGGAAGCCGATGCTGCGACGACGATGGTGTATTCCATCGCGCCGTGCGTCTCGAGCGAGCGCACAATGTTCTTGATGGTCGATGCCTTCTGGCCGATCGCGACGTAGATACACGTCATGTTCTGGCCCTTCTGGTTGATGATCGCATCGATCGCGACAGCCGATTTACCGGTCTGGCGGTCACCAATGATCAGCTCGCGCTGGCCACGGCCGATCGGTACCATCGAGTCGATCGACTTCAAACCGGTCTGCATTGGCTGCGAGACGGATTCGCGGGCGATCACGCCCGGTGCGATTTTTTCGATAGCGGCGGTCAGCTTGGCGTTGACAGGACCCTTGCCGTCGATCGGCTGGCCCAGGGCGTTGACAACACGGCCCTTGAGTTCAGGACCGATTGGCACTTCCAGGATGCGGCCGGTGGTCTTCACGGTGTCGCCTTCGGAAATGTGCTCGTAAGCACCCAGAATCACGGCGCCGACGGAGTCGCGCTCGAGGTTCATCGCCAGGCCGAACGTATTGCCCGGGAATTCCAGCATCTCGCCCTGCATCACGTCCGACAGGCCATGGATACGGCAGATACCGTCGGCTACGGAGATTACCGTGCCCTGATTGCGAATGTCAGCCGAACCCTCGAGGCCTTGGATCCGGCTTTTGATCAGTTCGCTGATTTCAGATGAATTAAGTTGCATGCTAACTCCTAATAGTTTCTTGATGCGTAAGGCAAGGGCGTCTGCGCCGGCGTGCTGTGCGAGTTGTTACGACGCGGCCGTTATGCCGTCAGCGCAACATGCATCTGTTGCAGCTTGGCGCGTACCGAGGTATCGAGCACTTCATCACCGACGACCACGCGCACACCACCGATCAGCGAGGGATCCACTGTCACCGTTGGGTTGAGCTTGCGGCCAAATTTCTTTTCCAGCGTCGCGACCAGTTGCGCAACCTGCGGCTGGGCAATCTCGAAGGCGCTGGTGATGTTGGCGTCTGCGGCACCGGCATTCGTGTTCTTGAGCACCTGGAACTGGGCGTAGATTTCCGGCAGCAGCGACACGCGGTGGTTTTCCACCAGCATGGCAACGAAGTTGCTCACTTCCGCGGTCACTGGCGACTTCAGCAGCGAGCCGATGGTCGACGCGACATCGGCAGCGGTCACGTTCGGGTTGGCCGCGTAGGCCAGCACATCGTGGTGAGCGCCGAGCTGGGCCAGCTCGGACAACACTTCGGACCAGGCTGCCACGTTGCCTTGTTGGGCAACGCGGTACAGGGCTTCGGCGTAAGGACGGGCGACGGTTGCGAGTTCGGCCATGATTACAGCTCGACCGACAATTGCGACAGCAGGTCGGCGTGGGCCGCTGCGTTCACTTCACGCTTGAGGATCTGCTCGGCGCCTTTGACGGCGAGGGCAGCGACCTGGCCACGCAGTTCTTCGCGCGCGCGGGTAACTTGTTGCTCGGCTTCAGCTTTGGCGGACGCGATGATGCGGGCCGCTTCGTCAGCAGCTGCTTTCTTGGCGTCGTCGAGAATCATGGCGGCGCGCTTTTCGGCGTCGATGATGCGCTTTTGACCTTCGTCACGGGCAGCGGCCAGGTCTTTCTGGACTTGCTCATGGGCTTTCTGCATTTCTTCCTTGCCGCGGTCAGCTGCGGCCAGGCCGTTCGAGATCCTCTGGATGCGCTCGTCGAGCGCTTTCATCAGTGGGGGCCACACGAATTTCATCGTGAAACCAGCCAGGATGAAGAAGACCACGAACTGGGCAAACAAGGTTGCGTTTAAGTTCACGGTATTTTCCTTCTTACAAAAACGGATGCCGAACCCGGAAGGTTCGGCAATTCATAACCAGCGAAGTGCCGAACTTAAATTACTTCGGTACGAATGGGTTGGCGAATGCGAACAGCATTGCGATACCAACACCGATCAGGAACGCCGCATCGATCAGACCAGCCAGCAGGAACATTTTGGTTTGCAGGGTGTTCATCAGTTCAGGCTGACGAGCCGAAGCTTCGAGGTATTTGCCGCCCATGATAGCGATACCGATACAAGCGCCGATAGCGCCCAGACCGATGATCAAACCGCAAGCCAGAGCAACAAAAGAAAGGTCAGTCATGAGAGTTCCTTCAAAAAGTAAATTAAAAACTAGATTAAAAATTACAAACTTTGCCAACTACTACTATGTTTCGATTCTGTTCGAGCTATGCCGATCAGTGACCTTCATGCGCCTGGCCCAGATACACCAGGGTCAGCATCATGAAAATGAACGCCTGCAGGAACACGATCAGGATGTGGAAAATAGCCCAGATCGAACCGGCAATAACGTGGCCGACAAAGCCGAACGTCGTAGCCATCGCACCCAACAAAGCGATCAACAGGAACAGCAGTTCGCCAGCAAACATGTTGCCGAACAGTCGCATGCCGAGCGACACGGTTTTTGCTGCGTACTCGATGATGTTCAACAACAGGTTGAACGGCGCCATGGCGATGCCGAATGGTGCGGAAAACAGTTCGTGAATCCAGCCGCCGAAACCCTTGATCTTGATGCTGTAGTAGATCATCAGAGCGAACACGCCCAGGGCGATGCCCAGCGAGCCGTTCAGGTCGGCGGTCGGAACCACGCGGTGATACGGGAAGACATGTTCGACGCCCATCAGCTTGAACAGGGCGGAGAACATATCGACTGGCAAGAAGTCCAGCGAATTCATCAGTGCTACCCAGACGAACACGGTCAGTGCCAGCGGCGCGATGAAGCTGCGGTCGCCGTGCACGATGCCCTTGGCCTGGTTGTCGACCATTTCGAAGACCATTTCGACAGCCGCCTGGAAGCGGGTCGGCACGCCGGAGGTGGCTTTGCGCGCCGCCAGCCACATGATCAGGCAACCAAGGATACCCATGGCCACCGACCAAAAGATGGTGTCCATATTGATAATGGAGAAATCGACCGGACTATCCTGGTGCTTGGTCGAAAGGTGACCCAAGTGGTGCTTGATGTATTCTGATGCGGTCGGTGCGTGTGCTGCGCCGGCTTCAAGTGTTGAACTCGTCATGTCAGTGCCTAAATATTAAGAATATGTAACTTTTCAGCGCCACGATGAAGCCGCCAATCATGGCGAACACATTCAAGTCGCGGTACAGCGAGAAGGTCGCGGCAATCAGCGCCACCGTCAAAGCAATCTTTATGAATTCCCAGATAAAAAACGATATCGGGTCGGCCCCACCGGGTTTCTTCGTATTGGCGAACAGGCGCAACGCGAACACCGCATTGGGCAAGACACAACACAATCCGCCGAACACCGCCGACAACATCGCAGCCCATCCCCCCAGAAGCGCGGCGATGATGCCGGCGACGACTGTAACCATCAATTGCAGGGAGACTAAGCGCAACATGTTGTATTCCTTGCGCCAGCCATAGGTGTGCCGTGTTTCGGTGTCTGAATTATGTGAATCAGCGGGATTATAAGTGCTTATGCTGGCGTGCGTCAAACGTTGCCGCACTGTGAATGAGCCTGATTGTGTTCAAAAACCACGCATTTTTATGCAATTTATACTAAACAGGGGCGAACTGCGGGTTTGTGCTAAGCGTTAACTAAAAGCAACGTCTTGCGTGATAATGGGTGCAGCCTCGTCGGTGCCCCCGGGGCGGGGGCCCCCGGCGGCGGGGGGGGCCCCCCCGCCCAGAACCGTGGTTATGGGCGCCC
>NZ_WHJH01000092.1 GCF_011682145.1 Massilia mucilaginosa | reverse complement strand
CATGATTGGCCACCACCATCGCGTGCGCCAGCGCCGGCACCCCGGTCGACGGCGCCACAGTCACGCCGCAGATGCCCACCAGCCGGCGCGACCAGCCCTGGACGATGCGGGCGCGCCGCGGGTGGCGGGCCCCCGGGGGCCCGGGGGCGCCACCATCCCCGCCCCCACCCCCCGCCCACCCCCCGGCGCCCCCCCCAGGGGGGGGACGACGGAGCTTAAGTCAAGCGCATTAACGCGTGCCGGGAACTTATCCCGTCACGCCATATCTAACCAGTTCATTCACCCGTTTGCGACGATGCGCATGAACGATCATCTGGTCCAGTTTTACGAGGACGACGTCTTTCTCATCAAAGGCCTGTCCGACTACATCGGCGACGCCCTTGAGCGTGGCGACAAAGGCATTGCCATCGCCACCAGCACCCACCTCGACATGCTGCACGAGAGCCTGAACGCGCGCAGCCTGGTCGACGCCCAGGGCCGCAGCGCCGGGGGCGGCTATCTCGCCTTGCACGCCGACCACATGCTGCCCATGTTCATGGAAAACGGCTTGCCCGACGAGCGGCGCTTCCGCAGCGCCATCGGCAACGTCATCCGCAAGGCCAGCGAGCGGCACCAGGGCCGCGTGTGCGTGTTCGGCGAAATGGTGGCCATCCTGTGCGCCACTTCGCACTGTTCGCTCAACGCCGTGGGCAAGCACGACGCCGCCATCCGGGTCGAGCGCTTCTTCAACAACCTGCAGCGCCAGTTCGACTTCGAACTGCTGTGCGCGTATCCGCTCAACGCCTTTCCGGCCGCGGCCGACGCGCCCATGTTCGACGAAGTGTGCACCCTGCACACGCATGTGCTGCCGGCCGAAAGCTACGACCCCACGGCCAGCGTGCAAACCCTGCAGCGCACCATCGCCGCGCTGCAGCAGCAAGCCTATTCGCTCTCGACCGAGGTGCACGACCGCCGCCTGATCGAACAGGCCCTGCGCGAAGTCAACATCGACCGCCTGACCGGCCTGCCCAACCGCAACGTGTTCCAGGACCGGCTGGAAATGGACATTAAAAAGGCCAACCGCAGCGGGCTGCCGCTGGCCCTGCTGTTCATCGACCTCGACCACTTCAAGGAAATCAACGACACGCTCGGCCACCAGGTCGGCGACATGCTGCTCAAGCAGGTCGGGCAGCGCCTGCAAACCTTTGTGCGCGAGAGCGATACGGTGGCGCGCCTGGGGGGCGACGAATTCACCATCACCCTGAGCGACCTGCACACTGTCGACACGGTCACCAACGTGGCGCAAAAAATCCGCAACGACCTGGCCAAGCCCTTCTTGCTCGGCAACGAGCTGGCCTACATTTCGGCCAGCATCGGCATCACCATGTACCCGCGCGACGCGCAAACGGCGGGCGAATTGCTGCGCAACGCCGACCAGGCCATGTACCAGTCCAAGGACAACGGCCGCAACCGCTTTACCTATTTCACGCCCAGCATGCAGGAGGCGGCGCAGGCGCGCATGGCGATCAGCAACGAGTTGCGGCGCGCCATCGACGACGACCAGCTCACGGTCTACTTCCAGCCGATCATCGACATGAAAACCGGCCTCATCCGCAAGGCCGAGGCGCTGGTGCGCTGGCTGCATCCCCTGCGCGGCGCGGTCAGCCCGGTCGACTTCATTCCCATCGCCGAGCACACCGGGCAGATCGTCACGATCGGCAACTGGGTGTTCCGCAAGGCCCTGGCGCACGCACGCCGCTGGCGCCGCTTCGACCAGCAACTGACGGTCAATGTCAATGTCTCGCCGGCCCAGTTCTATCACACCAACGGCGAAAACTGCCGCCACTGGCTGACCGACCTCAGCTTCGACCCCAGCGGCGCCAGCGGCTCGCCCGAGGTGGGCATCGAGATTACCGAAGGGCTGCTGCTGGCCTCCAACAGCGCGGTGATGAAGCAGTTGCTGGCGTTCCAGCAGGCGGGCATCAAGATCTCGCTCGACGATTTCGGCACCGGGTATTCCTCGCTCTCCTACTTGCGCAAGTTCAACCTCGACTACCTGAAAATCGACAAGTCCTTCGTCTACAACCTGGAACACGATGCGGCCAACGTGGCGCTGTGCGAGGCCATCATCGTCATGGCCCACAAGCTGGGCCTGAAAGTCATTGCCGAGGGGGTGGAGACCGAACAGCAATACGACATGCTGCGCCGGGCCGGCTGCGATTACGGCCAGGGTTTCCTGTTCGGCGAGCCGCTCCCGCCCGATGCGTTCGAAGCCATGTTGCAGGAGCGGCCGATGCAGATTGCCTGAAGCGGCGCCGCTGGCGCGCGCGTGGCCGGTCGCCGCTCGCCGGTCGCCGAACCCGAATGACCGCCAGCAATATTTCCGTCTTGACCGTACAATCGTCCGGTGCGCCCTTGCGCCAACAACCGCAAGCAAGCAGCCCCCATGGACAGCCCACCCCGCACCCGCAACACGATCGCCATCCTCGCCGTCACCCAGGTCTTGTCCTGGGGTACCTTGTACTACGCCTTCGCCATCGTGGCGCACGACATCGCGCGCGACCTGGCCTTGCCGCCGGCCGCCGTGTTCGGCGCCTTTTCGTGGTGCCTGCTGGTGGCCGGCCTCGCCGCCACCCCCTCGGGCATCCTGATCGACCGCCACGGCGGGCGCCTGGTGATGGCCGGCGGCTCGCTGCTGTGCGGACTCGGCTTCATCCTGCTGAGCCAGGCCCGCGGCATCGTGGGCTACTACCTGGCCTGGAGCGTGCTCGGGGCGTCGATGTCGGCCGTGCTGTACGAAGCCGCCTTCGCCACCCTGAACCGCCAGTTCGGCGTCCAGGCGCGCCGGGCCATCTCCAGCGTCACCTTGTTCGGCGGTTTCGCCAGCACCGTGTTCTGGCCGCTGACGGTGCAACTGAACGGCATGGCGGGCTGGCGCCACACCTTCCTGATCTACGGCCTGGCGCAGTTGCTGCTATGCCTGCCGCTGCACCTGCTGCTGGGCCAGCCGCAGGCGGCCGCCAGGGTGCACCAGCAAGCGCCGGAGGGCGCCGATTTCAGCCTCGGGCAAGCGCTGCGCCATCCCGCCTTCTGGAAGCTGGCCTTCGCCTTTTCGGCCAACAGTTTCATTTTCTCGGCGCTGTCGGTGCACCTGATTCCAATCCTGCAATCGTACGGCCACGCCTTGTCGAACGTGGTGTGGATGGCCGCGCTGATCGGGCCGATGCAGGTTGCCGGCCGCCTCGGCGAAATGCGCTTTGCCCGCAACGCGCGGCCGCAGGCGGTCGGCATGGTCTGCTTCGCGGTGCTGCCCGGCGCCTTGCTGGCCGTGCTGTTCTGGGGCCAGCACCAGGTGGCGGTGGCGCTGTTCTGCATGTTGTACGGACTCTCGAACGGGATCCTGACAATTGTGCGGGGTACCGTGCCGCAGTTGCTGTTCGGCGCGCGCAACTATGGCGCCATTTCCGGCGCCCTGGCCGGTCCGGCGCTGGTCGCGCGCGCGGCGGGGCCGATCGCGATCGCCACCCTGCTCCAGTTCAACGCCTCGCCGGCGCTGCTGTTTTCGCTGCTGCTGGTCTTTTCGCTGGCGTCGCTGGTGCTGTACCTGCTGGCGGTGCGCAGCCAAAGCGGCACGGCCGCGCGGCTGCGCTGAACGGCGTGCGATGGCGCACAGACCGGCGCCTGGCCCGCCCGTATTGTCAATCGCTCAAGACGGTTGAACATCCTTCCCGGAGATTGACATGCTCACATTGCACCTGCGGACCATCCTGGCCACGCTGGCCCTGCTCCTGCTGTCCGCCTGCGGCTCCGACGACGACGAGCCGTCCACGCCCCCCGCCGGCAACGGCGCGCTGACCGTCAACCTTGCCAGCCTGCCCGCCGGCCTGCCCGCGGTGGTGCGCATCAGCGGCCCGGCTTCGTACGCAAAAACCATCGGCAGCGGCCAGACCTTGTCAGGCCTGGCGCCCGGCAGCTACACCGTCACCGCCGACAGCATCCTGAGCGGCAACCTGACCTGGAGCGCGAGCGCACCGGTCCAGAGCGCCACCGTGGCCGCCGGCGGCACCGCCGTCGTCAACATCAGTTACAGCAGCAGCACCCTGGCGCTGAGTGTGCGCGAAGTGGCCAGCGTGAGCGGCGCGGTGTTCCTCACTGCGCCCGCCGGCGACACGCGCCAGTTCATCGTCGAACGCAGCGGGCGCATCCTCGTCATGCAGGATGGCGCGCTGCTCGGCACGCCTTTCCTCGACATCCGCAACCGGGTCGCGGCCGTCGGCGAAGGCGGGCTGCTGTCGATGGCCTTCCATCCCAAATACGCCACCAACGGCTGGTTTTTCATCTACTACACCGATGCCGCCAACAATATCGTGGTCGAGCGGCACAGCGTATCGTCGGTCAACCGCAACCTGGCCGAGCCGTCGGCGGTGCTGGAAATCATCCGCATTCCCCATCCCGGCCCCACCAACCACTACGGCGGCCTGGTCAGCTTCGGGCCGGACGGCTTCCTGTACCTGGCCACCGGCGACGGCGGCGGTTCCGGCGACCCGCAGGGCAATGCGCAAAACACTACCTCGCTGCTGGGCAAGATGCTGCGCCTCGACGTGGCCGATTCGCGCGGCGCGCAGCCGTACGTGGTTCCGCCCTCGAATCCGTTCGTCGGGATGAGCAGCCGCCGCGCCGAGATCTGGGCCTCGGGTCTGCGCAATCCGTGGCGCTACGCCTTCGACGGCGAGCGCCTGTACATCGCCGACGTCGGCCAGGCCAGGCGCGAAGAAGTCAACATCGCCGGGGTCGACCAGGCCGCCCTGAACTACGGCTGGAACATTATGGAAGGCACGCTGTGCTACAACGCGGCCATCTGCAACAAGAACGGGCTGACCCTGCCGGTGTTCGAGTACGACCACGGCACGAACAAGGTCAACGGCTGCTCGATCACGGGCGGCTTCGTGTACCGAGGCAAGGCGATGCCGGAACTGGCCGGACGCTACTTCTATTCCGACTATTGCGGCGGCTACCTGAAGAGCTTCCTGTACAAGGACAACAGCGCCACTGAACAGACCAGCTGGACCATTCCCGACATCGGGTCGATTCAATCGTTCGGCCTGGATGGCGACGGCGAGCTGTACCTGATCGCCGCCACGGGCAAGCTGTACCGGATCGTGCGCGCACCCACGGCTTGAAGGGGCGTGCGGGTAACAAGGCGGCATGGCGCGGCGAGACGCGCTAGAATCGACGTTTGCCCCGTTCACCAAACCGACACCATGGCCCGCCTGATTCTCGATTTTCCGGAAGACCAGTACTACTACACCACCCCGCTGACCGTGCGCGTCACCGACATCAACGGTGCCAACCACCTCGGCAACGATTCGATGATTTCGATGATTTCCGAGGCGCGCGCGCGTTTCCTGTACGAATTCGGCGTCGCCGAGACCGAGCGCGACGGCACCGGCATCATCGTCACCGACCTGGCCACCACCTACCGCGCCGAAGCGCACGCGCGCGACCAGCTGCTGTTCGAGGTCGGCGTGATGGACTTCAACAAGTACGGCGGCGACATCATCTTCCGCGTCACCCGTCCGCGCGACAAGAAAGAGATCACCATGGCCAAGTCGGGCTTTGTCTTTTTCAACTACAAAACCACGCAAGTGGTGACCATGCCGGACGAGTTCCGCGCCAAATTTCCGCGCGTGAACTGGATTGATTAGCGGGGGCCGCTATTTAGTTGGAACTTTTTCCTCACTTGGCGGCAATACAGGGAAGAGATCCCCATGACCATGCCGCCCGCCACCCTTGCCACCGATACCGAACTGCTGCGCCAGCTGCGCGATGGCGTGAGCGCGGCGTTCCAGACCCTGTACCAGCGCCACCAGGCGCCCGTGTACCGCTTCGCCCTGCTGCGCACCGGCTCGGGCGACACGGCGGCCGATATCGTCCAGGAAGTGTTCATGGGGCTGCTGACCGGCAGTTTCCATTACGATCCGCTGCGCGGCTTGCTGCAAAATTTCCTGTTCGGCGTGGCGCGCAAGCTCATCCTCAAGCATGAACAGCCGCGCCTGCGCCTGTCCAGCCTGCCCGACGCCGGTCCCGATGACGAGTCCGCCCAGGAGCTTGCCAGCGACGATGGCGAACCGCTGGCGCGCCTGCTGGAAAACGAAACAGCCGAGCAGGTGCGGCGCGCGCTGGCGCAACTGGCGCCGCACTACCGCGACGCCGTCATCCTGTACGAACTGCACGACATGTCCTACCTCGACATTGCCGATATTTGCCAGGTCGACATCGGCACCGTGCGCTCGCGCCTCTCGCGCGGGCGCGCCGCCCTGGCCAAGCGGCTGGCCGCGCACCGTCCCGCCGCCCTGCAAGAGTCCATCTGAAAGAGCACCATGAACCACGACGCCATCGACCCCGCCCTGGCCGCCCCGCTGGCCGCCTTGCGCAGCGCCACCGCCGAGTGCAGCGCGCCGCCGCGCGTGGAGCAAGCGCTGATGGCGGCCTTTGCACAGCAGCGTGCGCGCAAGCGCTGGTACCAGCGCGGGTACCAGCGCTGGTCGCCCGCGCAGTGGCGCTGGACGGTCGGACTGGGCAGTGCAACGGCGGCCGCGCTGGCGCTGCTGATCCTGCGCGTGCCCGGCGCCGCCGACGCTAGCGCGCCATTCCAGCTCGACGACGGCCCGGCCTTCATCGCGCTGGCATCGCAGGAGCGCATCGAGCAGGAAACGCATCCGCGCATGCTCGAAGCGAGCCTGCAACGCACCGAACTGGCGGCGCTCGGCGTGCCGGTCAGCCCGGAAACGGCGGGCGACGTCGTGCGCGCCGAGATGCTGGTGGGCGCCGACGGTTCGCCGCTGGCACTACGCCTGAGTTCGCAATAAGCCGATTCCACCGAAAGAGGACCACCATGCACACCACTTCCCTCCTGTTCGCCGTCCTGCTCGGCGGCGCGCTGCTGCCGGGGGCGCAGGCCGCCGTGGCCGCGCCGCCCGATCCGCTGCGCTTCACCGGTCCGCTGATGCCGATGCACGGCAAGGCCGTCAAGAATGCGCCGTACAGCGCCGAGGCGGTTTCGGAACAGCTCCAGCGCCTGGCCGACGGCAACGAGATCAGCCGCACCAGCAGCACCATGAACTACCGCGACAGCGCCGGACGCACGCGCCAGGAAATCCGCGCTGCCGACGGTGAAGTGCGCTCGGTCACCCTGTACCAGCCGGCCGACGGCGTCACCTACATTCTCAACCCGCGCCAGAAAAGCGCGACCAGGGTGGCCGACCCGAGCGCTGCCGCGCGCGCCGCCGCCAGCGCGGCGCAGGCCAGGGTGGCGCAACTGCGCGCCGAAGGCAAGCTGCCCGAGCGCCGCGCCGATGCGGGCGACAAAGTGATCGTCAAAGGCGTCGAGCGGGCCGAAGGCGACGCCCGCAAGCAATTCCAGGAAAAGGTGCGCATCCAGATCGCCGACAGCATGGCCGGTGCGCGCATCGGGCCGGCCATGGCGGGCGCGTTCGGGGACGTGCGCTGGTCCGCCAAGGCCGCCACGCGCGAGCTGGGCAGCAAGGAGATCGAGGGCATCAAGGCCGACGGCAAGCTGCGCACCTACGAGATTCCGGCCGGCGAAGTCGGCAACCGCCATGCCATCGTGGTGTCGTACGAAAGCTGGTACGCGCCCGAGCTGAAGGTGACCGTGTACAGCAAGCACAGCGATCCCCGCAGCGGCGAGCGCATCTACCGGCTGAGCAATATAAAGCGCGAGGAACCGCCGGCGGCGCTGTTTGTCGTCCCGCCGGACTACACCGTCAGGGACGTGCTGGCCGAGCGCGCCAGGGCGGCGGCCGGCAATCGCTAAGCTGGACCGGCAGGCTGGAGCACCGGTTTAACGCGTCGCCTGGCGCATCGCGGCCGCGTCAATTCCCATAGCCTGCTTGAACCAGTCATCGAGCATCTGCTTTTCGTAGCGCAGCAGCTCGGTGTTACCGTAATGGTTCATGCGTTGCAGGTACTGCATATTGCTCAGCTTTTCCTCGCCCGACTTGATGATCTTGCCGCCTTCGGTGATGCTGTAGCGAAAGTGGATACGCGGCCAGTCGGCGCCGCCGTTCATCACGCGCAGATCCTGGCCGCCGCGAAAATTCGGCCTGGTCTGGCCGGCCAGGTCGACATCGAGCACGTCCACCTTCAATTCCTGCCCGGGCGGCAGGCTGGCGGCCAGCTTGTCGAAGTGGGCCGTCAACTGCTTGAGCACGCGCTCGCGCTCCCACGGCGTGAACGGCACGTCGGTAAAGCGCTCCGGCTCGACATACGACACCGCCGCCATGGCCGGCAGGGCCATCACGGCCGCCAGCGCGCCTGCCTGTACTACCTTCGTCAATACGCTTTTCATGTTGTTCCTTTCGATGCGCAACGCGCTTCTTCACGATGAATATACGCGCTTTTGACAATGCTGTCGGTGCACGCATTGTCGCCGTTTGTATCGACATGTTAGCCGCCTCACGGTGCCCTTCGCGCTTTCGATCCAGAATCGAAAAAAAGGAGATCACCGTGCCCGAAGGACCATCGCTCGTCATCCTGCGTGAAGAAACCACTGCCTTCGTCGGCAAGGAAATCGTCCGCGCCAGCGGCAACACCAAGACCGTCGACCTGCCCAGCCTGGAGGGGCAGCCGATCGTGTCGCTGCGCAGCTGGGGCAAGCATTTCCTCATCGAACTGCCGCACACGGTGCTGCGGATTCACTTCATGCTGTTCGGCAGTTACCGCATCAACGAGCGCAAGGAAACGCCGCCGCGCATGGCGCTCGCGTTCGCCGATGGCAGCGAACTCAATTTCTACGCCTGCTCGGTCAAGCACATCGAACCCGGCCTCGACGCCAGCTACGACTGGGATGCCGACATCATGTCGCCCACCTGGGACGCGGCCAAGGCGCGCAAGAAGCTGCGCGCCGCGCCCGCCATGCTGGCCTGCGACGCCCTGCTCGACCAGACCATCTTCGCCGGCGTGGGCAATATCATCAAGAACGAAGTGCTGTTCCGGATTCGCCTGCATCCGCTCTCGGCCATCGGCGCGCTGCCGGCGCCCAAGCTGCGCGCCCTGGTTGAGCAAGCCCGTCAGTACAGCTTCGATTTCCTCGAATGGAAAAAGCAATACGTGCTGAAACAACACTGGCTGGCGCACCGCAAGAGCACCTGTCCGCGCTGCGGCATTCCTTTCTTAAAAGGCAATCTGGGCCTGAGCAAACGGCGCGCGTTTTACTGCGAGCGATGCCAAAAACGCTATGCTTGATGGCGTGCGCGCGACATCCTTGAAAAAATAGCGCCGCATGCACGATGGGTTCTGTATTGCTTGTTGTTAATAGAGTGCAGTCGGTCTACAATCGAACGGTCCCCCCGCGCGTCACGGGCCGGCCTTGGGCTGTCGATGCGCTTGCCTCGCCACACACCGGTATCGGAACCCGTTCATGTCATTTCTGTCATCCGCCACGCCCAAACTCGCTCCATGGAAAGTCCTGCTTGTCGACGACGAGCCGGACATCCACGACATCACCAAGCTGACCCTGAGCCGTTTCCGCCTCGACGGGCGTGCGCTGACCTTCCTGCACGCCTACACCGGTGCCGAAGCGAAGGAGATACTGGCGCGCGAGACCGATATCGCGCTGGTGTTCCTGGACGTGGTGATGGAAAACGACGACAGCGGCCTGGAAGTGGCGCGCTGGATGCGCGAAGACCTGGGCAACCAGTTCACCCGCATCGTGCTGCGCACCGGGCAGCCGGGGCAGGCGCCGGAAGAGCGCGTGATCGTCAATTACGACATCAACGATTACAAGGAAAAGACCGAGCTCGACCGGACCAAACTGTTCACCACCACCTTCGCCGCCCTGCGCGCCTACCGCGACATCATGAAGGTCGAAGAAGCGCGCCTGCTGCAAGCCAATTATCGCGAAGGGCTGGAGCGGGTGATCGCGGCCTCGGCGCATATTTTCCAGCAGCGCAATCTGAAAGACTTCGCCAGCGGCTTGCTGCAGCAAGTCGTGGCCTTGCTGCGCCTGGAAAAAAGCATGCTGCTGCGCCTGTCGGGCGCCAGCGTCATTACCGGCGAGAGCGAATACGAAGTGCTGGCCCAGATCGGCGACATCGGCGAGTCCATGCTCGGCCCCGAACTGATGGCCCAGCTCGACGATGCGCGCAGCAACCGCATTTCGCGTTTGCATGGCGACACCTTCGTCGGCTACTTCCCGAACAGCAGCGGCAAGGCATCCTTGCTGGTGCTCAAGGGCGTGGAGGAAATTGCCGATATCGACGCGCAGTTGCTGGAAGTGTTCTGTTCCGGCGTGGCGATCGCCTTCGACAATATCCTGCTGACGCAAGAGATCACCGATACCCAGGCCGAGCTGATCATGCGCCTGGGCGACGTGGTCGAATCGCGTTCGAACGAGGCCGGCAACCACGTGCGCCGCATGTCGCAGGTGTGCCATATGCTGGCGCAGGCGTCCGGCATGCCGGAGGACGAAACGGCGGTGCTGATGCACGCAGCGCCGATGCACGACATCGGCAAGATCGCCACGCCCGACGCGGTGCTGCTCAAGCCCGGCAAGCTCACGCCCGAGGAATGGGAAATCATGAAGCAGCATCCGACGGTGGGGCTGTCGATCCTGGATGGCTCGTCGCGCCCGATTCTGAAGGCGGCGGCGGTGATCGCGCACCAGCATCACGAAAAGTTCGACGGCAGCGGCTATCCGCAGGGCCTGATGGGGCCGGACATTCATATTTACGCGCGCATCGTGGCGGTGGCCGACGTGTTCGATGCGCTCAGTCACAAGCGCTGTTACAAGGAAGCCTGGCCGGTGGAGGAGGTCGTGGCGCACCTGCGCGAAGTGTCGGGCCAGCATCTCGATCCGGTGTTCGTGGAGCTGCTGATTGCCAATATCGACGCGGCGGTCGATATCAACCGGCGCTGGCCGGACTAGTAGAAATGACAAGAATTAATACGCACTTACTTAAGCCCGCAACGCTATTTTAAGGCCGGCAATTATCCTGTTCGAACGCTCCGGTCTGGAAAGATCGTCAGCAGTGATGCCGGTGAAGAATCATCCGACGTATGGAGCGCTGCTTGACAAGTTTAACGTTGCCATTTTTCCCAGTGGCAGGCCCTCCAAGGCGCCTCGTTGACGCTGTTCAAGCCGCAGTAACAGCCGTACCCTGCTTCCGGCTCTGCGGAAACCGCAAGCGGTAATGCAGCCCTTCCCCCGGCGCACTGTCCACCTTGACCGACCCGCCCAGCGGCCCGGTCACCAGGTTGTACACGATATGCGCCCCCAGACCGCTGCCG
>NZ_WHJH01000091.1 GCF_011682145.1 Massilia mucilaginosa | reverse complement strand
TCGCGGCAACGTGCTTCTCCCAAAAAACGGTCGTGTTTTCCATGCTTGCTCCGGTATCAAATCGAAGTAGCAAGAATGCGGAAATTCGGATTAGCCAGCAAGTCTGGGGTTTATGGAGCGCTTACAATGTGACTTATGCGGTCGAATTCGTTGCCAAACACCGGGCGGCTGCCGAAAGGGTTGCAGGAAGACTTGATATCCCTGCTGAAAACATTCTCGGGCTTGCCGCGCATGAGTGTGAGCACGGGAAAAATCGGTTCGCACGCGACGGTAACGGTTTTTTCTCAATGCATTCGCCAGCGCCCAATCAGACCGGCACGCTGACGGCGTTGAAAGATCCGAAGGTAAAAATGGCTACCTTCGGATCTTTCGAAATGGCGGCGGAATCCTTTGAGAAGAAATATGGGACAGGCATTCGCGGCAAAAGGGATGCTGGCGAATTCAGCAGAAAGCTTGTAGAACTTCGCTTCAACTCGGGCAATTCGCGAGATGGCGGAATGGATGGATGGGCCAAAAAAGTTGAAGAGTCCATCGGCATGGTGAAGGTGAGGATGCAATGCAGTTCCTAAGGCAACTTCGAGCGTTGGTGATCGTCCTAGGCCTAATGGCCTGTTTGCCAGCGTTTGCACAAACGCTCGATGTAAAGAACATCAAGCCTTCCGGCTTGACGCTTTCTCAATCGAAGCAGGTTCTGCGCGTGGTGATGAAACACGAGCGATACAAGATGTCGTCCCCGAAATTGTCGATTGACGGTCCGTGGCTCACCGATGGTAAGCCCGTTGTTCCAGGCTACTTCCATTTCGGGGTGGTTTACGTGACCAGTACGCAGGGCCATTACGCGGTCAATACCTCCACCGGCGATGTATGGGATACCGAAAGCTGTGAACGCTATACATTCCCAGCATTAATAGCGATCCAAAAGCAGATTTCCATAAAGACGGGCAAGAAACTCGCCAGCGATGACGATGCACGCAGTGAGTTAGGCTGCCCCTAGACGCGTGTATCGGCAACACGAAAAACAGCATGCGCTCAAGCTGCGTGAAGCCGTCATTTTCGCATTATGCAACCTGCCTGCGTCAGGTTTCAGGCTGCGATGTGTTTTTGCATGAACACACTCAACGGGTCATTCGCATAATCGGCAAATGGCCCCCGGCGCTCATAGCCGGCTGCCGCATACAGGGCTAATGCCTCCGGCTGGTATGGTCCGGTTTCGAGCTTGAGGACTTTACAGTCGGCGTCGATTGCCCGTGATTCGAGCACAGCCAGGAGTTTCCTGGCGACGCCTTGGCCTCGACCGCGAGGATTGACATACAGGCGTTTGATTTCCCCAAATTCTGGGCAGAACACCAGCGCGCAACAGCCGATTGCCTGGCCCGCACGATCCCGCGCAACGGCAAACAAGACATTCGGCTGCTGTAAGGACGCCAGATCCAGGGCGTGCCTGCTCTCTGGCGGATACAGGCCGTCCTGGTAAGCGTCGAGCTCGGCAATGAGGGCGATCACGTCAGTCTGATCTGGTGATTCGAAGGCGATCGTCATGGCTGATGAAGAAAACATCTTATGTCCTTGTTTTTGTGGGAACGATATTCAGAAAATCGGCATTCGATTCATGGCGGCCAGCGCAGGCGCTTACCCGGCTTCATTTTTCCTGATGGGTTTAGATGAGGGAATCGACAGGGCGACAAGGTAACGTGCCGCCGATTGCGTCGGATTGAAATAGACAATTGATTGGGCCGCTTGCATGGCAAGACAATCGCCCGCCTGCAGGCGCCAGTGCCGGTCGTCGACGCTGATTTCCATGATTCCGTCGATCATCCATATCTGCTGATCGATTTCCGAGTCACGCACGACGGCATCGTAGATAACGCGCTGGCCCGGCTGAAAAATGACTTCGACGAGTTGAATCGAGGACGGCGCGGCCGGGGAGAGCGTACGCCGCAGATATCCTGACGCGGGATCGGTCCACACGCGCTGATCGGGCGCGCGCGACACAGGTGCGGGGGCGGCTGTTTGCGCATCGCCGTCCTCAAAGAGCGCAGAGACGGTAACGCCGAGCGCTCCGGCCAGTTTGTCGAGCACGGTAGCCGATGCGCTGCTCTGGCCACGTTCGATCAGCGAGATGTTGGAGCGGCTCACACCGCTCAGTGTCGCCAGCCCGTCCAGCGACAGTTTGTGCGTGGCACGCAGGGCGCTTACGCGGCCGGCAATGATTTGATTGATGTCCATGCCGGCACTATACTGGAATTGAATTTCCAGTATAGTGTCATTTCACAGCAGGAGCGAGGCCCGGGCGCCGACCGGCTTGGGAATACACGCAGAACGCCGCAACAGTGGCAATCAGCACCAGCGACGCCAGCGACGCTTCGACCCCGAAGGCGCCGCCGGGCAACATGATATATATGCGCATATTTATTTTTGTGCTGTGGCTTTTGTTACCTGTAAGCAGATTTCAGGCGGGTGGCGGGATGGCGAAATGGCGGTCCATCGTGTCGAGATCGTACTCGAAGAGCCAGGCGTAATGTGCGCTGTAGATCTGCCGCAGCGCCTCGTGGCTGGTCCCGACCACGTCCATTCCCCGGTCGTCGTAGGGATGCACCGTGAGCCCCGTTGCCGGGTTGATCAGGTAGACCTGGCAATGCGGATTGGGGCGCAACTCCCACATGTTCGTGGCAAACGCACACCACAGCAGGCTGGCCAAACTTGACTTGGGCAGTTCGAAGAGCGCATTGGCCCACCAGTTGTCATCGTCCCCCGGAAAGTCGCGCGGGGCCGGCTCGGCCCAGATGTCGCGTGCACGTGGAAGGGTGACGCCGGCCATCTCGAGCTGCCGGAGCGTGAGGCGCAGGTCGAACCGGTTCGGCGTGGCATAGCTTTGCAGATGCACCAGGATGGTATCGGTGCCGGCGAACACGTCCTCGCAGACGACGGTGGCCTTGCGCACAGCCGTCAGAACGCAGGCAAAATGCTCGCCGCCCTCGGCCATGCGAAAGCGCAGGCCGCCGGGAAGCTTGTAGAACAAGGCATGGCGGTACGGTTGACCGTCCACGAGTGTGGCGATGTGCTGTCTGAGGCTCATAATTGGCAATGGGTGCGGATCGTGAACAGCACTATAAGCGAACGCGGCAAGATTCGCGCAACGCCGCCACGGGCCGCTGCGCCTCAGGGCTGGCGCCGCGCCTGGCTCAATTCGCCCCGGGCGAGGCTGGCCGGGGTGTTGCCGGCGCCGTCGGCCGCATTCATATCGGCGCCGCGCTCGACCAGCGCCTGCAGGATCTCGCTGCGCTGGAACAAGGCCGCGTACATCGCTGCGGTCTGGCCGGCGTGGTTACGCTGGTTCGCTTGGCAGGCGGTATCGGCCAGGCGCCTGGCAATGCGCAATTCGCCTTTGAAAATCGCGCCCATCAAGGCCGTGTTGCCGCGCTTGTCGCCGGCGCAGGGATCGGCCCCGGCGCCGATGAGCAGGTCCACGGCCGCGCCCTGGCCATGGTAGGCGGCCAGGATCAGCGCCGTGTAGCCTTTGTCGTCGCGCGTGTTCAGGTCGTACGATGCGGTGGTGAATTCTTTGAGCATGGCCACGTCGCCACGGCGGGCGGCGTCGAAATAGTAGCCCTTGAGTTGTTCGGCCAGGCGCGCCGGTTCGGGCGGCGCGGCGTGCGCCAGTTGCGCCATGGCCAGCGCAGCGATAGTGATCAGGTAGTTCATGGCGGTCTCCCAAACGGCCGCCCGCAGGCGGCCGTCGTGTCATCAATCGGCCAGGGTCTTGGCGCGCGAGGCGACTTGCGCGACCTTGTCGCCCAGCGCGGCGGCCAGCGCCGTGCCGTAAGCGGCGTCCGCCTTGTAGAAGTGCGACAGCATCGTGTAGCGCACTTCCTCGTCCTTCACCTGGCCCAGGTCGCCGGCCAGGTTGGCCACCAGGTTTTTCTGCTGCTGCGCAGGCAAGGCACGGTAGAACTCGCCGGCCTGGCGGAAGTTCAAGGTCTTGGTGATGCGTTGCTGCACGGTGCTGCCCGACAGGGGAAGCTGGCTCGGCTTGAAGGCGGCGTCGACCGCCAGCGGGAACTGGCGGCTCGGCTCGTAGTTGATATTGCCGCTACGCTTGCCGGCGTTCATGGCGCCATCCTGGTGATGATTGGTTGCGGCAACGCGCGGCTGGTTGATCGGCAGTTGCAGCGCGTTGGCGCCAAGGCGGTACATCTGGGTATCGGCGTACGAAAACACGCGGCCTTGCAGCAGCTTGTCTTCGGACGGCTCGATGCCGGGCACCAGGTTCGATGGCGCAAACGCGCTTTGCTCAGTTTCCTGGAAGATGTTGGCCGGGTTGCGGTTCAGGGTCATGGTGCCGACCTTGGTTTCCGGCACGCCGGTCCAGTCCTTGGTGGCGTCGAGCGCGTCGAAGTCGAACTTGGCAAGGTCGGCCGGCTTGAGTACCTGCACGTACAGTTCCCAGCGCGGGAATTGCTTGTCCTTGATGGCCTTGACCAGGTCGTTGCTGGCGTGATTGAAATCCTTGCCCTGGACGGCGCTCGCTTCGGGACCGGTCAGGCTCTGGATGCCTTGCAGCGACTTCCAGTGGAATTTGACGTAGTTGACGGTGCCGGCGGCGTTGACGAATTTATACGCGTGCACGCTGTGGCCGTCCATGAAGCGGTAACCCTTGGGCGTGCCGAGGTCGGAATACACCTGGGTCAGCATGTGGGTCGATTCCGGCTGGTGCGAGAAAAAGTCAAAGAAGCGGTTCGGGTCCTGCACATTGGTCTCGGGCGCGGGCTTGAGCGAGTGCACCATGTCCGGGAACTTGACGGCGTCGCGGATGAAGAAGATCGGCAGATTATTGCCGACCAGATCCCAGTTGCCTTCGCTGGTGTAGAACTTGGTCGCGAAACCGCGCGGGTCGCGCAGGGTTTCCGGTGAATGGTTGCCGTGGATGACGGTCGAAAAGCGCACGAATACTGGTGTTTCGGTGCCGTTGGTGAACACCTTGGCGCGGGTCAAGGCCGACATGTCGCTGCTGGCGACGAAGACGCCATGGGCGCCGGTGCCGCGCGCATGGACCACGCGCTCGGGAATGCGTTCGCGGTCGAAACGCTGGAGTTTTTGCAAGAGGTGAACGTCTTGCAGCAGGGGCGGGCCGTTCTGGCCGGCCGTTTGCGAGTTCTGGTTGTCGCCAACCGGGGCGCCGTTGTCGCGCGTGAGCTGGGGCGCTGCCGAGGTGAAGGGAGAGATCAGTGCGGCGATGGCAAATGCCATGGCCGAGCGTGCCGCGTAGCGTTCTCCAGAAATGCGCAGCTGGGTTGTGATGGTCATCTTGACTCCTTTTTTGTAAATGTGTCTAAACAATAAGGAATTCAAGGCGATATGTATACGCAATTATAAGTATTGTACCGATAGTTTAAAACTATTTACCCTTACCCCCCCTGCGAATGGTTAGCGTCGACTCGGAAACAGTTTCGCTCAGCATCGTTGAGCAGGACAACGGCACCAAACAAGCCGCTTTCAGCAATAGCCCGAACATGTTTGAGTGCAGGCTGGCTGGGAAGGTTCAACCCGGCAACCAGAGCATCTATGCCCAATATGCCGGCTATTTGGATGCGAGGACGAGGATGACATGTGTGAACAAAGCAACGCGCAAATCTGACGAACTTGAATATGAGCTCGCGAAGGGCGTTTTGACGATCGGCGCGACGACCTACGATGTAGACACGCTGGAACAGGAAAACATGGTCATGAACCCGGGCAGAGTTTTTTCTACTCCGGACAGACCAAGGATGGCAGGAGTTTTTCACTTGATCTGGATGGACGCGGCAAGCCAAGTCATCTGGAGATCAGGGACAAGCGCAATAACATCCTCACGTGCGCGCCCTTGCCGTAAGCGGGCAGGGACGCGTGCTCATGGGTTATCGGGCCGGTCGGCGCCGCACACCGCGCGCATGTGCCCGCGCAGCCAGCGGTGGGCCGGATCGGCATCGAGCCGGGGATGCCACAGCATCGAGACCGTGAATTCGGGCGTCGCAAAGGGCAGGGCGGCGCTGTGCATGCCGTCGCGCAGCAGGCCGGTATGGCGTTCCGGGACGGTGGCGATCAACTCGCTTGCGCGGGCCAGCGCCAGCGCGGGCGCAAAGCCGGCCACGGTGACGACGACCGCGCGTTCCAGGCCCAGCGCCAGCAGGCCGTCGTCGAGCGGGCCTTTGTCGCCGCCCTGGCGCGACACGCCGATGTGCTCGCCGCCAGCATAGCTTGCGGGCGTGATGGCGCCCCCGGCCAGGGCATGTCCGGCGCGCACGACGGCCACGAAACGGTCGCGGAACAGGGCTTGCGTGCGTATTTCCGGGCCGGTGGACTTGCCGATAACGCCGGTTTCCAGATCGACGCTGCCGTCGCGCAGGCCCGTGCTCTCCTTGTCGGGCTTGGGCACGAAACGCAGGCGCACGCCGGGTGCTTCGGCGCGCACGCGCTTGATGAGTTCGGCGCCGAAATTCTCCACGAAACCTTCCCTGGTGCGGATGCTGAACGTGCGCGCAAGCTGCGTCAGGTCGAGCGTGCCGACCGGACGCAGCACGGCCACGCTGTCGTGTACCAGCTCGCTGACCTGCTGGCGCAGCGCGATGGCGCGTGGCGTGGGCACCAGGCCGCGTCCGGCGCGCACCAGCAGGGGGTCGCCGGTGGCGTCGCGCAGACGCGCCAGGGCACGGCTCATGGCCGAGGGACTGAGCTGCAAACGGCGGGCGGCGCGCGCCACGCTACCTTCGGCCAGCAGCACGTCGAGGGTGATCAGGAGGTTGAGGTCGGGCATGGACATACGCTGACAATACCGCAGTTCGCCGCTGGTGTGGCGTCTGGTGCAGCAATAAAGTGCACCCGTTGCGTCTTCCGCCATGCGTGGGCGACGGATAGACTGGGTGTGCGTGCCGGCTGGCGGCACGGTCAACCGGGGAAATCTGTATGGACGAGCAATTCTGGCACCGCAAGTGGGCAAGCAACGAGATCGCGTTCCACGAGGGCGCACCGAATCGGCTGATGCTGGCGCACATCGGCCGGCTGGGACTGGCGCCGGGCAGCCGCGTGTTCGTGCCCTTGTGCGGCAAGTCGCTCGACCTGCATTGGCTGCTCGCCCAAGGCTACCGCGTGGCGGGCATCGAATTGAGCCAGCTTGCCGTCGACCAGTTGTTTGCCAGCCTGGGCGTCACCCCAATCGTCAGCAGCGCGGGCGCACTGCTGCACTACCGCGCGCAGGACATCGATATTTTTGTCGGCGACATCTTTTCGCTCTCAAGCGAACTGCTCGGCGCGGTCGACGCGGTGTACGACCGGGCGGCGCTGGTCGCGCTGCCGGAACCGATGCGCGCGCAGTATGGCGCGCACGTGACGCAACTGGCAAAGCAGGCACCGCAACTGTTGATTTGCTACCAGTACGACCAGGCCATCATGGCCGGACCGCCGTTTTCGATCGGCGACGATGAGGTGCGACAGCGCTACGGCCACGCGTATGCACTGACCTTGCTCGACAAGGCCGAGGTGGCGGGCGGTTTCAAAGGCCGCTTTCCGGCACTCGAAGCGGTGTGGCTGCTCACATGAGCCAGCAACCGGCGATGCTGGCCGCGCTGGCGCTGTCCATGCTGCTGTCGGCGCTCGGCACCAGCATCGCCAACGTCGGCTTGCCAGCCCTGGCGCAGGCGTTCGGCGCCAGCTTCGGGCAGGTGCAGTGGATCGTGCTGGCGTACCTGCTGGCCGTTACCACGCTGATCGTCGGCGCCGGCCGGCTCGGCGACCTGACCGGGCGGCGCCGGCTGCTGCTGGCCGGTATTGCGCTGTTTACGGTGGCATCGGCCCTGTGCGGCCTGGCGCCGGCGCTGCCCTGGCTGATCGCCGCGCGCGCGCTGCAGGGGCTTGGCGCGGCGGCGATGATGGGGCTGACAATGAGCTTTGCCGCCGGCGCGGCCTCGAAAGGCGGCACCGGCAGCGTCATGGGCCTGCTGGGAACCATGTCCGCCGTTGGCACCGCCCTGGGGCCGGCCCTGGGCGGTTTGCTGATCGGCGCCGCCGGCTGGCGCGCGCTGTTCTTCGTCAGCGTGCCGCTCGGGATCGCGGCCTGGCTGCTGGCGTACCGCGGCCTGCCGCCCGATACGGCGCGCCTTGACAGCGAGCGCGCCGGCTTCGACGCCGCCGGCACGCTGCTGCTGGCGCTGACCCTGGGCGCTTATGCACTGGCCATGACAGCCGGCGGCGGCGACTTCGGCCCCCTGAACCTGGCCCTGCTGCTGGCTGCGGGCGGGGGGACGTGGCTGTTCGTGCTGGCCGGCGCCAGGTCGGCCTCGCCGCTGATCCCGCTGGTCCTGCTGCGCGACCGCCTGCTCGGCGCGCGTCTCGGCACCACGGCGCTGGTGTCGACGGTCATGATGGCGACCCTGGTGGTGGGGCCGTTTTATCTGGCGCGCGCGCTCGCGCTGGCGCCGGGCGCCGTCGGCCTGGCCCTGTCGGCGGGGCCGCTGGTGGCGGCGCTGTCCGGCGTGCCGGCCGGGCGCCTGGCCGACCGCGCCGGCACGGCCAGCGTGTCCATCGCCGGGCTGGCGCTGATGCTGGCCGCGACCGTGGCGCTCGTGCTGCTGCCTGCCTCTGGCGGCCTGCCGGGCTATCTTGCGCCGCTGGTGGTGCTGACGATCGGCTATGCGCTGTTCCAGGCGGCGAACAATAGCGCGCTGATGAACACGGCGGCCGCCAGCCAGCGCGGGGTGGTTTCCAGCATGCTTAACCTGGCGCGCAACCTGGGGCTGGTGACCGGTGCGTCGCTGATGGGCGCCGTGTTCGCGTTCGGTGCGCAGGCGCTCACGGCGCCGCCCGAAGCGGTGGCGGCGGGCATGCGCAGGACGTTCGCGCTCGCGTGCGTACTGCTGGCGGCGGCGCTGGTCGTCGCCTGGCGCGCGGAGAGGGCACCAAAACAGCAAACATGAAATTTCTGCTATGTTGTCGGGCCGGATGCACCCACGAGGAGCGTCTCCAGACCCGCTATATAGGAGTGAGCCATGAACGACCTGTCGACTTTCCCGATTACGAAAAAATGGCCTGCCGCGCACCCCGAGCGCATCCAGCTGTATTCGCTGCCGACGCCGAACGGCGTGAAGGTATCGATCATGCTCGAAGAAACCGGGCTGGCGTACGAGCCGCACCTGGTGCGCTTCGATCACAACGACCAGCTCACGCCCGAATTCATGTCGCTCAACCCGAACAACAAGATCCCGGCGATCATCGATCCGAACGGCCCGGACGGCAAGCCACTGGCGCTGTTCGAATCGGGCGCGATCCTGATCTACCTGGCGGAGAAGAGCGGCCAATTGCTGCCGCTTGACGCCGCCGGACGTTACGAAACCATCCAGTGGGTGATGTTCCAGATGGGGGGCATCGGGCCGATGTTCGGCCAGCTCGGCTTCTTCCACAAGTTCGCCGGCAAGGAGTACGAGGACAAGCGCCCGCGCGACCGCTACGTGGCCGAGTCGAAGCGCCTGCTCGGCGTGCTCAATGAACGGCTGGCGCAGCGTACCTGGATCGTGGGCGACACCTACACCATCGCCGATATCGCCATCTTCCCGTGGGTGCGCAACCTGATCGGCTTTTACGAGGCGGGCGATCTGGTCGGCATCGCCGATTTTCCGCATGTGACGCGGGTGCTGGAAAATTTCGTGGCGCGGCCGGCGGTGGCGAAAGGCCTGGAGATTCCCAAGCGGGACGCAGCCGCGTAACTCGGTCGTATCAGGCCTCGAACGGCGGCGAGCCGTCCTGCCAAGGCGACTCGCCGGTGAAGAACCAGCCGGCCAGTTCGCCCAGGCGCAGGCAGGCGGCGTCGTAGTAAGCCTGTTCCGCCGCGCTGCGCGTTGCGGAGCACGACAGGTCCCTGACCATGGAGTCGTGTATCCAGAAACCTTCGGCAATCCAGCGCTCGACATGTTCGCCGGGTTCGGCGCTTTGAAGATAGTGCTGCATGGCGGCGACGAGGCGGGCAAAGGCGGCCTTGTTCCAGCGGGCGAAGCAGCGCAGTTCGACGAGGAAGCCGTCATCGGACTGGAATGCTTCTTTCAGTGCTTCAAGTGGGTCGGGCGTGATCATCATGCTCCATTTCAATTGGCTTGCGGGACAGGGGGCCGGGTCAGCATGCCGCACCGGCAATGATTGTAGCGTGGGCGCGGCGCAGCGGCGATGTGGCAGGCGGTAGAATGAGAGAATGCGGCGATCAGCGCCGAATCTCATTATCTTGAGCTATGTGCTGATCGCCATGGCATGCGAATGGGTGGACGCGCCAAATGGAATGTGCAACGACTTTTGGACGGCGGAGATTCGCGACGGCAGCCTGTATCTCCAGGACAGGAATACCGATTCGATCGCCCTGCGTTTCGATCCGTTCGCGCATACGATCACGGTTACCAACGGTACGGTCGGCGGTGCCGGGAGTGTACGCACCGATGTATTCAAGCTCGATCCGAGCCCGGCGTACGATCAGGCCTTGACTCGACGGATGAAGCGGGCCCACTGGAGCGCCAGGGGAACCTGGAGCCCCGCCATCGCAAAAAAATGGACGTATTCGCGCGCAAAAATCGAGTTTGGAGCGAAGTAGGACGTCTGCCAGCGGCGCCGAATCACCTTATCTTGAATCATCCTGAAATTATCTTGAAAGTCTGTATGCACATTGGAAAAATGAAGTTGCGCGCGTGGCTTGGCGCGCTGTCGCTGGTTCTGATGACGGGGGCGCAGGCCCAGGTCCAGGATCCGGGGACGGCGATGCAGGGCAAGTACACGCTGGTGTCGTCCACCACCACGCCAGACTCGGCGTGGAAATTTACCAAGGCACGTCTCAAGATAAGCAGGCTGGACAAACGGCATATCCAGATCGCCATGGCATGCGACTGGTGGGATGCGCCCACTGCGCAGTGCGATGCCTGGTGGGCGGTGCAGGTTCGCGACGGCAGGCTGTATCTCCAGGACTTCAATACAGAGAAAACCAAGCTGCATTTCGATCCATCCGCGCATACGATCACGATTACCAGCGGGACGGTCAGCAACGTCGGCAGTGTGCGCACCGATGTGTTCGAGCTCGACCCGACCCCGGAGTTCGACAAGGCCCTGATTCGACGGATGAAGCGGGCCCATTGGGTCGGCAGGGAAACCTGGAGTCCGGCCACCGGAATCAAATTGGCTTTCCCGCACGCCATCAGCGTGGGTGCGGCGAAGTAGGGCGCAGCGCGTCGCGCGCGGCTTGACGGGCAGTTGCCTGTCAAGCCTGCTCAGCCGGGGTCTGACTCCCTGCACGGCGCCGCTGCGGCCGCCGGCTCACTCCTGTCCATGGCGCTGAAGGGCCAGTTCCCCTTAGCTTGACTTTGTCCATTTGTGAGCGATGGACGAAGGGAACGTAAGCCCGAATGCGTAGTCAATGATTGATCCACTCGTTGCAGCGAGGTTCATCATGACGGTAATAGCATCCGGGCTTACGAAGGC
>NZ_WHJH01000090.1 GCF_011682145.1 Massilia mucilaginosa | reverse complement strand
ACAGCGCCACGTACCTGAATCAATTACGTCATTGCGCACACTCATCATGTCTGCAATCGTGAAACGACTTCAACGATGCCCCTGCTGCAATGTGGCTCGATATAACTTATGACACAGTAAGATTAGTGGTGGGGTGCGCCGGCGACGGCGGGAACAATCTCGATGAACGGTGCGGGCGAGGCCAGCTTCGCGCCGCTGGCGTCGGCAAGCATGTCCCAGTCCATGCGGCCCTGGTCGCACAGCTGCGTGACCTTGAAGTAGTGCCTGCCGACGCTGGCGGGCAGCTTGACCTGCATGACGAATTCATCGTAATGCGCGTCGAGCAGCGGGCCGCCTTTCCAGATGACCTGGCTGGCCGTGGCGCTCACGGTCCATCCGGATTTGGGCATCGGCTTGGCGCCGTTGAAGCCGTCCGGCAGGGTCACGGTGAGCGTGTGGGTCGGGCTGCCCTTGCAGCCGTGGCCGGCGCGGAAGGTCAGTTTTTGGTAGGCGCCGGCGCTGGCGCTGGTTTGTTCGAGCGTCACGTGGGCGTGCGCGAGCGGCGCGGCCAGGGCCACGCAGGCGAAGAGAAGGCGAATGTTCATGATGGGGTCCGGGTGGGTTCTGCGTCAAGGTCAGTGGGCAGCGTGCGCACCGGGTTGGCTGACAAAGTTCAGCGGCTTGACGGGGACCTGGACGGTCATCGATTCGCGTTTCTTGTTCGGGTGTTCGACGGTCAAGGTGAGCGGCACGGAGTCGCCCGCCTTGAGCTGGCGTTTCAGGTCGATCAGCATGAGGTGGTAGCCGCCCGAAGCCAGCTTGACGGCCTTGTTGGCCGGCAGGTCGATGGCGTCGACCTGCTCCATTTTCATCTGGTCGCCTTTCATCTCCATCTTGTGCATTTCGACGCTGCCGGCCACGGGCGAGCTGGCGGCGACCAGGCGTACGTCTTTGGGCGACTGCAGCTGCATGAAGGCGCCGCTGGTTTTCTGGACCGGCACGGTGGCGCGTGCCCACGGAGCGTCGACTTTGATCTGGGCGAAGGCGGAGGAGGCGAACGCGCACAAGGCGATCAGCGCATACAAATTCTTGTTCATGGTGGTTCTCTGTAATAGGTTCTGGAGACGCGGGCCTGCCGGGCAGGCGCGCAAAGTCGCAAAGGTGCGGCGCGCGCGGCACCGCAATATTAATCAGAGAACCGCGGGCGGGCCGCGCGGCGGGGCGGCGGTGAGCGCGAGCAGCGGCTGCGGCGCGCGGTAGAACAGGAACGGGCGCAGCTCGTGGCCGCCGAGGATGGCCATGCCGGTGATCTGGTTCGGCATCAGCGAGTAGCTGCCGGCGTGCGGAAGGCAGTAGCCGCAGTCCTGCATCATGCCGGCTTCGGAGTGGTCGAGCTGCGCGGCGACGAAGCTGATGGCTTCGACGGCCGGGGCGGCGCGCGCGCTGGCGTCGGTGAAGCAGATATCGGCGCCGGGGGAATCGGCGCGGACGGCCGCCAGCGCGTGCGAAATCGAGGGAGCGAGTACGTTCATCAGGATCGCAAGACACGCGATCCAGATTTGCAGGCGCCACTTTGTCGACTTCATATTCATGGGGTGAATTATATCGCAGCGATGCTGCGTTTGGGGCCATACCTCTTTCGCCAAAAGGACTAGGTGCCGCGCGGCATTTGGCGTTTTGATGATAAAACAACAGTTACAAAAAAGATAATTTTTCCATTGGGCTTGACGTACTATTTGAAGACCTCCACTCCCAAGGAATGACCATGCCCTCGCCCGCCCGACACATCGCCATCAGCGCCGTCACTGTCGCCGCCTCGTTCGCTTGTTCGGCACCGTCTACGTGGGGCGTTCGCCGGACGGATTCGGACGCCCGGGCGGGGCCGACACCAGCGCCGGCATCATGAGCCGCGCGCAGGATGCGGTCACGGGCGAAACGCTGGCGCAGCATGGCTGGTCGGGCGCCAACCTCCAGGGCAATGCCGACTTCAGTTTCAACAGCGGCGTGCTCAATCGCACCGGGGCATTCAACATCGCCTTCGACGGCTACGCCTACGGCCAGGCGTCGCCTGCGATCTGGACCACGTACGAACCCGAGATCGGCGCGGTCAAGCACTACGATTTCTCGCGCGCGGAAGTCGGGCTGAAGGACCCGCTGCTGCTGACGGTCTATACCGAAGCGCTTGCGGTTGCGGTGCCGGAGCCGCACGCGTTCGTGCTGACCTTGACCGGACTGGCGCTGCTGGCCGGGATGGCAAGGCGGCGCAAGCATCCTGTGCGCGCCGCCGCACACGCCAGCTTGTCATAAAACCCCTCATCAACCCATCTTGAAAAGGAAAACCATGTTCTCTCCAACGCAGCATATCGCCGCCGCCGTCATCGCCTGCTCCACCCTGCTCGCGCCGCACGCCGCCTTCGCCCAGGTCCATATCGAGACCGGCGGCCTGGTATTCGACTCGTTCTATTCGCCGCGTAGCGAGTATCTGGTGTCGGATATGAACGGGGCCGCGACTTTTTCGCTGGTCAATGCCGTCGACCGCATGAGCTATCCGAACATGACGAACTACCACCAGGACTACGGCAGCATTTTCCAGCTGACGGCGCGCGAAGGCTACCGCGTGACCGGCTACAGCGTCAGCGGCGGTTTTTACGGCACCCATTATGTCGGCCAATCGCCCAACGGCTCGGGCGAGCCTGGCAGCGCCAGCAGCGGCGCGGCGGCGTGGGCGTATGCGAGCGATACCCCGGGAGGCGCCAGTTTCGCGTACGGCAGTCATTCGGTGTCGAACCTGAACGGGCATAGCGATTTCAGGATCGACAGCGGCGCGCTGGACAAGACGGGATCGTTCTATTTTTCGTTCGACGGCTACGCCGCCGGTTCCGCGTCGCCGGCCACCTGGTACAAGCCAGGGCAATGGTGGCCCTCGCGCGCTTACTCGGCGGCCGAGGTCGGGCTGAAGAACCCGCTGCTGCTGACCGTGTACACCCAGGCGGTGCCGGAACCGCATACCTATGCGATGACCCTGGCGGGACTGGCGCTGCTGGCGGGCGTGGTGCGGCGCCGCAAACGCACCGTGCAAAAAAACGGCTAGCCCGATCTACTGCGCTTCGCCACTGCTTCGTTTTCTGAACTGGGCGGCCTTGTGGCGATTGCCACACAAGGCCATGCTGCACCAGCGGCGCTTGTGCGCCTTGGTGCGGTCGTAGAACCAGAGGATGCAGTCGGGATGTTCGCACTGCTTGACGAGATTGAAATCGCCGTCAACCAGTAACTGCGCCACCGACTCGGCGACTGGTCCCAGCAGTGATGCCAGCGCGTCGCCGCGCGCAGTGCGTGTCAACACCAGCTTGCCCTCGCTGTCGCTATCGAGATGCGGGGCGCTGAGGTAGGCGTGCAGGTACGCGTTGAGCGCGCTGGCGTCACCCGGTTTGTCCTCCTTGCGTTGAACAATCAGCCGATGCGCCAGCGCGCGCAGCGCCGTCGCCTGCGCCAGCAAGGCCTCCGGGTCGATTGCCTTGTCCACAGGTGCCCGAACGACGCCGCAACGTTCCAGCCAAGCGAGCACATCTATACCGCTGTTCCAGAAGTCGATGAGCGCGCCGTTGCCGCGGGCCCGCGTATTCATCAAGTCCATGGCGAGATGGTCGCCCACCATCGGTGCCTCGGCCAGGCTGGCGTCGCGTTGGATTCCTGCATTCATCATAAGTAACCCTTAAAAATATCATTGACAGGTTACTTAGTCGCACGCATACTGCGATCAAGTAACCCGTTAGATTGAATTATAGCGGTTATTCGGATGCCGTACCCCTCACTTCAAGGACCATCATGAACCCCAACACCAGTTTGTTCGCAGCCGCCGCCCTCGCCACTGCGCTCAGCGCCAACGCCGCACCGGTTCCGGTGCGGGTCCACTACAAGACCATGGACATCGAGGGCGTCCAGCTGTTCTACCGGGAAGCCGGGTCACCGGACGCACCGGCCGTTCTGCTGCTGCACGGGTTCGGCGCGTCGTCCCATATGTTCCGCGACCTGATCCCGCAACTTGCCGGGAAATACCATGTGATCGCTCCCGACCTGCCGGGCTTCGGACAGACCAGCGTCAAACCGGGCATCCGCTTCGACTACACGTTCGACAAGCTGACATCGGTGATTGACGCCTTCACCGTGGCAAAAGGCATGAATCGCTATGCCATGTACGTGTTCGACTATGGTGCGCCGGTTGGCTGGCGCCTGGCGGTGAAACATCCGCACAAGGTCACGGCGCTTGTGAGCCAGAACGGCAATGCTTACGAAGAAGGCTTGAGTGCGGGATGGGCCGACATGCGCAAGGCCTGGGCCGAGCCGAGCGCTGCCAACCGCGAGGCGCTGCGCCGCTTCAACACGGGTGACATGATCAAGTGGCAATACACGGAAGGCGTCAGGGATGCGTCGCTGATTGCGCCGGAGAGCTACCAGCTGGCGCACGCGGCAATCGAGCGCATTGGCGTCGAGGTACAGATGGAGCTGCTGCTCGACTACGGCCAGAACATCAAGCAGTACGCGCAGCTGCACGATTATTTCCGCCGTTATCAGCCGCCGACGCTGGCAATCTGGGGCAAGAACGATCCATTCTTCACCCCGGCCGGCGCCGAAGCATTCAAGCGCGACAATCCCAAAGCCGAAGTGCGCTTCCTCGACACCGGCCACTTCGCCATCGAAACTCATGGCAAGGACATCGCGGCCGCGATGCTGGAATTTCTGGACCGTAGCATCAAGCCCTGAGCTTGGGGGCGCCCTGCCTTGACGGCATGGCGCCGCGCTGGTTTAACGCAGCGCCTTGAAATCCTCGCGCTCGATCAGCACCGTGTTCACGCTGTCGGTCAGGTAAATCTGGCCGTCCTGGATGGTGCATTGCAACTGCATATTGCGCTGCGCCAGCGCTTCGAGCTGGGCGCTGGCGTCGGCCGGGATGTTAATCACGGTCAGGTTCTTGGCGCGTTCGAGCTTGTTCGCGATCTGCTTGTACCAGATATGGCTGGTCGCGCTGTAGCTGTACACGATCACGCGCTCGCTGCGGCCGCATGCTTTCATCAGGCGCTTTTCGTCCGGCTGCCCGACCTCGATCCACAGTTCGATCGCGCCGGTCAGGTCCTTTTGCCACAGGTCCGGTTCGTCGGTATCGAACAGCCCCTTGGTGAAGGTCAGCGATTCGCTCGCGTGGATGGCAAACGCGAGCAGGCGGATCATCATCCGCTCGTCGGTCTCCGATGGGTGCCGCGCCAGGGTCAGGATATGCTCCTGATAGTAGTTGCGGTCCATGTCCGCAATCTGCAGCTCTGCCTTGTAAATTGTCGCTTTAAGTGCCATTGATACGCCTGCCTTTAACTTCTTTGATTATTTAAAGACGACAGTCTTGTCGCCATTTTGCAAAATGCGGTGCTCCACAAACCATTTCACCGCGCGCGCCAGCACCACGCATTCGACGTCGCGTCCGATCGCGCTGAGGGTATCGGCGTCCATCGCGTGATCGACCCGCTCGACATCCTGCTCGATGATCGGGCCTTCATCCAGGTCGCCCGTGACAAAATGCGCGGTCGCGCCGATCAGCTTGACGCCGCGGTGGTGCGCCTGCGCATACGGTTTGGCGCCTTTGAAACTCGGCAAAAACGAATGGTGGATATTGATCGCCTTGCCGCGCATCGCTTCGCACAGGCCCGGCGACAGGATCTGCATGTAACGCGCCAGCACCACCAGGTCGATCTTGTGCGTGTGCATCAGGTCGAGCACGCGCGCTTCCTGCGCCTGCTTGGCCGCCGCATCCGCGCCAGTGGCCAGCGGCAAGTGGTGGAAAGGAATGTTGTAGCTGGCAGCCAACTGGTAAAAATCCATGTGGTTCGACACGATGGCCGGGATCTCCACCGGCAGCAGGCCGCTCTTGTAGCGGAACAGCAAGTCGTTCAGGCAATGCCCGATTTTCGAGACCATCAGCATCACGCGCGGCTTGGCGCGGGCGTCGTGCAACTGGCCGTTCATGCCCATCTGCGTGCACAGGGCCTCGAAATCGGCGCGCAGCAAGGCGTCGCCGACGGCGCCCTCTTCCAGCGCGAAGTGGACGCGCATGAAAAACAGCTTCGATTCGGCATCGCCGAACTGGGCCGAATCGATGATGTTGCAGCCATGCTCGGCGAGAAAGCCCGAAACACGGTGCACAATGCCGCGCTGATCGAGGCAGGACAGGGTCAATATGTATTCTGGATGCGTCATGGTCTTGTGGTGAATGGCGTGGAAACTGCGAACCTTGTATTGTCGCATGCGTCAGGGAAAATCGGTCCATTACAAAAAAGCACGCCCGTGCAGAATTACGGTATAGTAGGCAAATCACCACTTCACACAAGGACTCGCCATGACGACTACCGCACTGATGAACCAGCAGTTCCGCCTCGCCGCCCGCCCTGTCGGGATGCCGAAACGCAGCGACTGGGAGCAACTTACCGAACCAGTGCGCGAGATCACCGATGGCGAAATCGTGATCAAGGTCTTGTACCTGTCGCTCGACCCGGCCATGCGCGGCTGGATGAACGAAGGCAAGTCCTACATCCGCCCGGTCGCCATCGGCGAGACCATGCGCGCCGGCGGCGTGGGCGTGATCGTCGCTTCCAAGTCCGACAAGTTTGCCGTGGGCGACACCGTGTCCGGCGGCACCGGCGTGCAGCAGTACTGGGTCGGCGCGGCCGATGACAAGTCGGGCAATTTCTACAAGATCTTCCCGGCCATGGCGCCGCTGACCACCTGGCTCAACACCCTCGGCATGCCGGGCATGACCGGCTACTTCGGCCTGATCGAGTCGGGCCAGCCGAAAGCCGGCGAGACCGTGGTGGTGTCGGGCGCGGCGGGCGCGGTCGGCATGACGGTCGGCCAGGTCGCCAAGCAGCTCGGCTGCCGCGTGGTCGGCATTGCCGGCGGCAAGGAAAAATGCGATTTCGTGGTCAATGAACTGGGCTTCGACGCCTGCATCGACTACAAGAACAGCGCCGTCAAGGATGGCCTGAAAGAACATTGCCCGAACGGCGTGGACGTCTACTTCGACAACGTCGGCGGCGATATCCTCGACACCGTGCTCACCCGCATCAACCTGCGCGCGCGCATCGTCATCTGCGGCGCCATTTCGCAGTACAACAACACCACCCCGGTCAAGGGTCCGGCCAACTACCTGTCCCTGCTGGTGAACCGCGCGCGCATGGAAGGCATTGTCGTGTTCGACTACGCGGACCGCTACCACCTGGGCGTGGCCGCCATGGCCAAGTGGATGCAGGAAGGCACGTTCAAGAGCCGCGAAGACGTCGTCGACGGCCTCGAGAATTTCCCGGAAGCGCTGTTGATGCTGTTCGAAGGCAAAAACTTCGGCAAGCTCGTGCTCAAGGTGGCGGACGCGTAAGCCACGCCTCATCGACTGTTAACCTGAGCTGAAGCACCGGGCCGCCCGTTCGCGGCGGCCCTTTTACTCCCTTCCCGCTTGACCTAACGCGCCTTCGCACAAAGTTCGTGGAACTTTGGCGCGCCTTGTCACGTCTATCACATGCCACTGCGACGCACGTTCGCCTGAACGCGACGGCGTCCTTCCCCATGTTTTACGACAAGGAGCGTCATGCCATCCCATTCAAACAGACCGCCGATGCGCTCGCCATTCGACACGCAGGTCCATTTTCTCACCGAGCTGGCCCGCGCGGGGGTCGATGCGCTGCGCAGGCTGAGCGAGCTCAATCTGCAGCTTGCGCGGCAACTTAACGACGATGCCCTCAACGCCACGCGCGCGCTGGTGTCGTGCAGCGATCCGTTCCATCTGGCGCTGGTCGCGGCGCGCGCCGCCGAGCCGGCCATCGGCCACTGGCGCAGCTATCAGCAGCAGCTTGGCGGCGTGCTGTCCGGCGCCGGGCTCGACCTGGCGCGCGGCGCCGCTGCGCCGCAGCGGCTGCTCCACCCATCCGCCGCCCGCGCGGCCGGCCGCGCCGACAGCCGGCAGGCACCCCACCACCCGTCGGAGTAATCGCCGGCAAACAGCCCACCACGGAGTCACCCATGTCTACCCACGGTAAGCCAAAAAGCGGCGCGGCGATCGACGCGCTCGAATTGCTGAAAGCCGACCATGAAAAGGTCAAAAGCCTTTTTCTCGAATTTGAAAGTCTGCGCGACAACGACGATGACGACGAACGCAAGTTCGAGCTGGTCGATGAGATCTGCTACGAACTGACCTTGCACTCGATGATCGAGGAAGAGATTTTCTATCCCATGCTGCGCTCGGTCATCGATGACGACGACCTGATGGACGAAGCCGACGTCGAGCACGCCGGCATGCGCGACCTGATCAGCCAGCTCGAAGTCATGTATCCGAGCGACGACCATTTCGACGCCACGGTCACGGTGCTGGGCGAAGAAATGGCGCACCACATCGACAAGGAAGAACGCGACATGTTCGACGTCGCGCTCGATTCGGGCCTCGACCTCGACGAACTGGGCGAACGGCTGGCCGCGCGCAAGGAAGAACTCGACGAGGACCTGACAGCGCCGCCGACGCCGATCGACGCGATGGAACCGCACAACAATGCGCGCCGCACCCCGCGGCCACCGGACTAAGCGCCGCGCAATCGCAGGGGAACTATTGAATTGAGCACTTCTCTAACCCACAAGCCCGGTAACGCACGAGAGCGGGGTTCCGATATCCATACACAAGGAGAACGACATGGCGACAAGTAAGGAAAGCGCAGGCAACAAGAACAGTACATCCGGCGGCAACGCGCAAAAGAGCGGCAGCGGGAGCGGCAGCGGCAGCGGTCCCGCCAAGCGCGGCTTCGCGGCGATGGACCAGAATCAGCAGCGCGAGATTGCCAGCAAGGGCGGCCAGGCGGCCCACCAGAAGGGAACGGCGCACGAATTCGATTCCGAAGAAGCGCGGCGGGCCGGGCAAAAAGGCGGTGAAGCGGTCAGCCGCAACCGCGAGCACATGGCCGACATCGGCCGCAAGGGTGGCGAGAGCCGGCAATCGGCAGCCCGTGCCGCCGCTGCCGCCGCCGGCAACGGCGATGGCGCCGGCGCCGCCGCCAAGGGAGCACGCCAGGGCAGCAAGGAAAAGGCCAAGGACAAGACGGATTGACGGTCGGTGCTGCTGCCGGCATGCGGGTGCCACCGGCCCGCAAACCGCGCAAACGTCATGGCGCGCGCGGGCAAGCCGCGCCGTGCCCGCGCCATCTGGAAGGAACGTCGCTGACGGTCCAGGCAGCACCGCCAGCGGCGGATCCGCGCTTTCGTTCCCTGACGCGCCAGAGTGACGATCCGGTGTTCATCGGCTGTGCCGGCGACGGCGCCGCCGGTTGATTTGCGCGTCCGTTCCAGGCGCAGCGACATGCGGTCGGCATGGCGTGATGCCGCATGAGGTGCCTGCATGCATATGCAGATCGGCGGCAGTGCGCCAGTATCGCCCACATCGCCCCTGCACCTTCGACCTGTGCCTTCGCGCGTATATTTTTCCGCTGCGATCGCATGCATATATGCACCGATTCGCACCAGCCCCGGTGCTCGGCACCCGCGCGGGCATATGGCAAGCGCGCCAATGCCAGCAAGGCGCGCTTTCAAATTAGTTCGCCGCCGCATCTCCTCAAAAAATAGCAAATGATCTATTATGCAACTCTGGAAGCCGCATGCGACGGCATCCCCATCCAACAAGAAAGACGTTTGCCATGCCACGTTTCGCCTTGCGTTTGTCCGTGACCGCCATCGCCGCACTGTGCGGCGCTTCCAGCTTTGCCCAGTCACCCTCCGCGGTCGATACCGGGCTCGCGTTTTCCCATCCCAATCAACTGGTCGATATCGGCGGGCGGCGTCTGAACCTGTACTGCAGCGGATCCGGCGCGAACACGGTCATCTTCGATTCGCCGTCCGGCATGGGCGGCTGGGTCTGGCACAACGTGCAGCCGGAGGTGGCGAAACAGACGCGCGCCTGCGTCTTCGACCGTCCCGGCATGGGCTTCAGCGACCTGTCGCCGCGCCCGAACACCTCGGCCAACGTGGTGGAAGACTTGCACGCCGCCCTGGGCAAGGCCGGCATCGCGCCGCCCTACGTCCTGGTCGGCAATTCCCTGGGCGGCGCCAACGTGCAGTTGTTCACCTACCGCTATCCCGATGAAGTCAAAGGACTGGTGCTGGTCGAAGGCCACCATGAAGACGAAATCGAGCGCATCAATGTTGCCTCGAAAGGCAAGTTCAAGGAAATGATGGCGGGGGGCCTCGAATACGCCAAAGCGTGCGAGGCCCAGGCCGGAAAAGGCTTCGTTCCAGGAAGCGAGCTGTTCACCAACTGCACGGGGGGCATCCAGCCGCAATTTGGCCGCGCCCTCAATGCCGCCTATCTCGCCTCGCTCACCTCGCCATCCTACTGGCGCGCGCGCAATGCCGAGGAAGACGTTTTCGAGGTCAGCAACGCCCAGTTGCGCGCGGCGCGCAAACCGTTCGGCGACTTGCCGCTGATGGTACTCACGCGCGGCGTGTCGCCGTACGCCATTGCGGGCAAGCCGCAAAGCGATCTGAACAAGGCTACGGAAAAAGAAAACTACGCGATCCACAAGGAGATGGCGGCTCTCTCCACACGCAGTACGCACCGGGTGGTGGCGGGCGCCGGGCACATTATCCAGGCCGACCAGCCGCAGGCGGTGGTCAAGGCGATATCCGACGTGCTCGCGCAAATCAAGCCATAATGCCGCACCGGGCAGGCGGGCCGACTCCGTCTGCGGAACACAAGGAACCAGCATGATCCCAGACGAGGTAAGGGCCGAGATAATGACGCGCCTGGCGCGCACCGAGCGCGAAGAAGGCGTGCGCATTATCCTGGCGATTGAATCGGGCAGCCGCGCCTGGGGTTTTGCGTCGCCCAACAGCGACTACGACGTGCGTTTTATCTATTCGCGCCCGGCCGACTGGTATCTGGCCGTCGATCTGGAAGAGCGGCGCGACGTGATCGAATATCCGATCGTCGACGACATCGACCTCAATGGCTGGGACCTGCGCAAGGCCCTGCGCCTGCTCTGGAAAACCAATCCGGCGATGGTGGAGTGGATCCAGTCGCCGATCACGTATATCGAGACCGGCGGTTTCGGCGCGGGTGCGCGGGAACTGCTGCCGGCGCTGTATTCGTCCGAGCGCGGGATTTATCACTATCGCAGCATGGCCAAGACCAATTACGGCGACCACTTGCGCGCCGCGCTGGTCCCGCTCAAGAAGTATTTTTATGTGCTGCGCGCGCTGCTGTCGGTGCATTGGATCGAGCGTTACGGCACGGCGGCGCCGATCGAATTCCACAAGCTGCTGCATTTGCTCGACCATCGGCCCGATTTGCTGGCACGAATCGACGCCCTGCTGGAGCAAAAACGCGCTGCGCCCGAGCTCGGCTTGTCCGAACCGATCACCCTGCTCAATCACTTCATCGAGCAGGAACTGACCCGCCTGGAATCGGTGCAACCGCTGCCGGCGCCGCGTGCCCAGCCCCTGCCCGCCTTGAACGCCCTGTTTCACTCCGTGCTGCGCGAGCACGAGGAATAATCCAGCCCACCCGCTTGGTGTCCACCCACTTGGTGTCAGGTCTGACATTCGGACACGACCTCATCCTTTATATCTAGTCATATCATGTGCCTGCCAAGCCGGCAGTGTGCTTGGTGTCTGCTTGGTGTCAGGTCTCTTAAGAAACAACACCGCCGACGCCTCCCGGCCACGGTGTGGTTCACGCCGCAGCCGGGGTGAGTGTCATGCCCAACTGTTCCGCGCGTTTTGCAAGATTGCGTAGCAGACGGT
>NZ_WHJH01000008.1 GCF_011682145.1 Massilia mucilaginosa | reverse complement strand
TCTTGTCGGACTCGGAAAGCTTGGAAAGGTCGGGACGCGGGAGCTTGTTTGCCATGCCGCTATGATGAACGAAGCGTCCGGCGTTTACAACATGTATATTTCATCGTCACTCAGGCTGAACAGTTACCATTTATCTTTGCGTTTTTTTATACAAACCCTCGCGCCTGGCCTTCATGCGCAGCATGGCGTGGTGTTCATAACGTAGCGATGCCTCGCTCTCCTTGTCGCCTTTGGCGGCGCCAGCCGGCTTGGCCTCGGCACCGGCGGTTTCCTCGGCGCTCGCCGCTTGCTCATCCTTGTATGGATCGCCGTCTTTGTATTCCCGGTCCTTGTTGCGATACTCCCCCGGCGCGTCGAAACCCTGATCGAAGTTCTTGCTGGACTGGCCCAAGCGCAGGCCTTCGGGTAAAAACGCTTCCGGCAGGATCGGCGCAGTCAGCGGAACCGCCCAGTCGTCCGGCGGCAGTGCATTGATGCGGATGCTCGTTACCCCCGTCGCCACGATCATCACTGGCGCTGTTATGACCGTCCATATTTTCCCGACAAAGGAGGTGTTGGCATCGAGTCCCTTGGAGATCGAATACCTTGCCTTGGGCGACTCCGGAGACCAGAATGCCTGGCTGCCACGCTTGGGTTTGCCATACTGGTTTTCCCAAAAGTCGTAATTCCCCTGCGGCCCCACCAAAAATTCATGGGAAAAGACACGCTGGCAAAACGTCCCGCCGCCGTTGGTGGCATCAATTTCCTGTTGACTCATGCCGCGCCAGCCGATCCCCTGCACGGTGCTTGCAGAGATCACCTGGTCATGCGGATTGAAATACAGCGTCACCCGCCCATACGTCGACGGTTTCAGTCCGTAACCGTACTTGTTGCGGTCGGACTGGGCGTCGAAGCCGTGTGCTTCGTTCTTCATGAATTCGTCGATGCTCTGCACCGGTTGTTCCTTCGGAACCTGCTTGCGCAGGATGTCGAAGAAGGCGGCGAGAGTGCCGTTACGCGCGGACAAGGACTGGCGTCCCCCGTTGCCCTGAGCGTCTTTCATATCGCGCTCGGCCCAGCCTTGGGTAGCATTTTTGCCCACCAGGCTGAAGGGTGGATTGCACAATACATAGGTATCGGCCACGCAGCGCCCGCTTTTTCCTTTTTTATCCGTCACATCGGCCAGTTCGTCGCCAATAAACGCGGCAGCCATGCCAACCATATTGCCCTGGCTGTGGCAGACGATGGTGATCGGTACGTCGGCCTGCTTCTTGCGCAGAGATTCGATCAGCTTCGCCAGGCGCAGCGCCGCCAGCACGTAATAGGGGCGCGGCGGGCAGGCATACACGTCGCGGTTATTGGTCGGATTTAAGTGCTGGACATGCAGCCACAGAAACAGCTGATCGGATAAGCCGCTGCTCCACAAATCGGGCAGCGCGGTGCACCCATTGGCAAACGGCCCCCCGCCCCAATAATCTTTTTCATTCAGATACAGTCCGTCACCGTATTGCTGCAAATCTTCAGAACTGGCTTTGTAACCCCAGCGGAACCGGATCACCGGAGAAAAATGCGCGTCCTCTGAAATGAACGTTTTCGCCGAGCAGTCCGGATTGAGAAATCCATCCTCCGTCAGTTCCGCGCGATACTGCACCGGCCTCAGTTGTCCGCCTGCCGGGGTCGGATAAGCCATATGTTCATTGCGCCGCTTGAGCCGGTCGTTCAGTCCTTTGCACAATCCATCCTCGGCCTGGTCATACCATTCACCGTCAGAATTGACCCCGTGAACGAAGATGATGATGCCAGGCAGCGGCAACTGCATCAGCACATCGAGGTGCTTGGAATTGAGCAGGGAAATGCCGCAATTGACGCCCACCATCAGGGCATCGGGTTCATCGAGCGGGCTGCAGGCCGCCGTCGCGCCCTGCGCCTGTTCCGGGTTGGAAGATGCGTTCATGGATGTCCTTATTCAGAATCTGAGCGGAAAAACGTGGCGGTCAGCAGTTGCAGGCGGTCGCTGGTGATCGTGTCGCCTTCGCCAGCGGCATTGCTTTTGCCGGACAGCGGGCCGTCGTCCGATCGCTCGACATGCAGCTTCATGCCTTCGACCGGTTTGCCGTCGGTGGGACGCAGCAGGCGGGGAATGCGGCCGAACTCGCCGTCGCTGAACGAGGGCAGGACGGGCGTGGCGCTGGCGGGCCCGTTCCAGTGATGGCCGTTGGTGTTGATGTCGATCGGTCCCGGCCCGCCGATTTCCACATTGCCGCCTTTCAGGGTCAGATAGGCGCCGCCGCCGACCATCAAGGTGATTTCGTCTTCCGCCATGACGATCACCCGTTTCCCGGCCGTGACCTTGATGTCCTTGGTCGAATCGACAAGCATGTCGTCGTGCTGGCTTTGCATGAGGAACTTGCCGTGATGGGCAATCTGGGTGATCCCATCACGATGCGAAAACAGCGATATTCCCTTGCCCGCATTCAGGTTGAAACGCTGGCCGCTGGTCAGTTGCATGTGCTGCTGCGCCACCGTATCGACATTGACGCCGGCGTAGCTGACCAGCGTCTTCGGCGTGCTCAACGCCAGCCCGGCCGGCGCCGTCATGCTCAAGGTCGGCTTGCCGCCCGACTGTTGCGGCGCCGTATTGCTGCCGCCGGTCGCCGCGTCGAGGTCGTCCTTGAGTTCCTGCTGCGGCGCCGGGTCGAGTTCCAGCGCCTGGTGTTCGGCCGCGTACTGTCCCAACGACTTGAACAGGTCGAGGCAATCCTGCATCAGGCCCAGATGTTCCTCGCGGCTTAGTTGCCCGGCACAGGCGTCGAGCCGTTTCCACGCCGAGATCAGCAGCGACTTGGCGCTGCGAATGGCGCCACTGTCATTGGTGGCGAGCTCGAAGCCTTCGCCGCGCGGCTCTGCTGCGCCTTGACAGCGCGGATGCGTCAGATACCCCAGGTTGAGCTGGCTGTGTCCATGTTCGCTCTCGAGCTGGGCGCTGATCTGCCCCGGCGTGTCATCCATGCGCAGCTGGTTGTAGCGCTGTGCATGGACTTCCTTGCTCACGATGCCGGACAGGCAACGGTCGCCCGGGAGCCGGCTGGTGTGGCTGAACGCGGGCGGCGGCGTATCGCCACCGTGCACGCGGCCCATGATCAGCGGCTTGTCCGGATCGCCACCGAGAAAGACGCAAATGACTTCATCGCCCGCGCGCGGCAGCGAGATGGCGCCGTAGTGCGCGCTGGCCCAGCCACTGGCCACGCGCACCCAGGCCGAGTCGCGCTCGCTGTCGGACGCCCCGGCGCCTTGCGCGTGCGCGTGGTCTTCCACGCGGCAACCGGCAAAGCGTATCTTCACGCGCCCCATCGCATCGCAATGGATTTCTTCACCTGGCGGCCCGACCACGGTGACGCTTTGCGCTTCCGTACGCGGCAGGTCGACGCGCGGATCGTAGGCGGGGACGATCGGGATGCCGCGCCGCACGCAGGTAAACTGGTTGGTGTAGCGCACATCGCGTTCGGCGCTGGCTTGTTCCAGCCCGCCGCTGTCGCTGCGCCAGTGGTTGAGCGCAAACAGGCGCCGCACGCGTTCGTCAAGGGCCTTGGGCAGGTTGTTCTCGGCTTGCGCGCGCAGTTCCGTGACCACGAATTCGCATTCATGGGCGGCGTGCGAGGCCAGCTCCGGATGCCCGGTGACGCTGTTCCATTGACCGACGCACATATTGCGTTCGCTGCCTTGGCCCTGGAAGAACTTGGCGTCGTACTCGTGGCGCTGCATGCGCAGCGCGGCCAGGCTGCGATAGTCGCCGGCGTTGTCGCCCGCGTGCGGCACGTCGATCAGATAGTCGTCGAGGCTGGCTGCGAACTGGTTGCCGAGCGTGCCCTGGTCGTTGGCGCCGCTCTCCCGGCTGGCCATCGACCATGCTTGCGCGTAGTCCCAACTGCGCCGGCTCACCCGGCCCGCCGTCAGGCTGCGTACTGCGTGCCAGGCGGTGATGGTGTCGCGCGTTTCGGTCGCCGCGTCGCGGTGGTAGCGCACCGCGCCAGCGGCATTCTTTTTCAAGACCATGACATCGTCGAACAGCACCAGCGTGTGGGCCGGCGTGTCGTCGCTGCCTCGTTCGCTCGATTTGCCGGGCTTGATGAACCAGGCGATGCCGCGCCGTTTCCACAAGCGGCGCAAGAATGCGGCGTTCGATTCGTTGTACTGCATCGTGAATTCGCGCGCCGCATAGCTGTTCAGATGGCCGAGGTCGAATTCGAAGGCACGCGCCGCAATCGGGTTGGACTGGCGCCATTCGCTCAGGACCACGTCGGTGATGTCGACTTCGCTGGCATTGCGAAAGACACGGGTATTGCAGCTTTTATCGAGCAGCGAAAACGCGTCGCGAACGATTAACTGATAGGTCGCCAGCCCACCATCGCTTTGGCCTTCGGACGCACCGGCGACGATGCCGCATACCGAGCGCAAGCCGCCGCTGGCGGTGACGAACTGGAGTTCTACCGGATTGGCGATGAATTGCTTGAGCGCCATGCCAGCCTGCGTGGCCACGCATAGCAGGCAGTACTCGATCCCACCGCACATCGTCTCGGTGCCGCTCACATGCTTGACCAGTAACTTGTCGTCAAGTACGCCGCTGTTACCTGACAGCCGCAGACGGATCGGACGGGTCGCTTCGCTGAGGAAAACGGCGGACAGGGGACTGGCAATCATGCATGCACTCCTGGAAAGAGAGAGGCGGATGGGCGATTCATCTATTCCACTATGCAAGCGCAACGCACCGCAAACATTGCCCAAACGCAATTCATGATCAGGTGATGCCAAACTACAACAGCAACCCAGGCCGGCCCTGCCGCCGTCTCTCCGCCCCTGCCAAGCTCATCAATTACATGGCACAATCGCGCCCTCGGTGCCAAAGGCACAACATCCGCGTGAATCGTTCCCATGTCTGAACAACAAATCGTCATCGCCGGCGGCGGCGTCTCCGGCCTGTACTGCGCCATCCGCCTGGCCGAAGCCGGGCACCAGGTGCTGATCCTGGAAGCCTCGTCCGACCGCTGGGGCGGGCGCATCGAAACCGAAGACATGGACGGCTTCATCGCCGAATACGGGCCGATGCGCTTCGAGCCGACCCTGCAGCCGCGCTTCGCCCAGCTGTGCGCCGAGCTGGGCGTGGGCCTGGTCGACTTTTCCGGTCCCTCGGCCGACGAACTCAGCGTGCCAGACAGCCAGCTGCCGCCCGAAGAACAGGGCCTCAATTCGCTGCAACTGCTTAAGCGCGGCATTATGCTGGTGATGGGGCGCGACCCGGCCGACCAGGCCTGGATCGACGGCCTGACCGAATCCGACTACAACCGCCTGCGCCGCCATGCGCAGCTGCACGGCCATCCGCTGTGGGCCACCGGTTTCTGGAACGTGATGTCGGGGCAGGGCATCCTGAGCCACCGGGCGCTGGTCAAGCTGCGCGACACCGGCACCTTCTATCACATGATTCCCGAGAACCTGAACGCGATCGAATGGATCATCTGGTGGCTGCGCGCGCTCAAGACCGTGGGCCAGAAGCTGGCCAGCATCGCCGGCGGCTCGGCCAAGCTGACCGATGGCCTGATGGCCAAGATCCACAGCCTGCCCAACATCACCCTGGCCGGCGGCCACACCCTGCTCGGTTTCCGCCCGACCGGCCTGGGCCAGGCCAGCATGGAGCTGGACGTGCGCACCAAGAACGACACCATCAAGCTGCAAGCGGCGCGCCTGATCCTGGCGTTGCCGCGCATGCCGCTGGTCAAGCTGGCGCAGCACCTGCCGGAGCACATCGCGACCCATCTGGATGCCGTCAACGGCTTTCCGATGCTGAAGATTTTCTTCGTCAGCAACGCGCCCTGGTGGGATTACGACCAGCCGCCGCAGCAGTACGCGAATTGCCTGCCGACCCGCGAAGTGCATTACTTCCGCCGTCCGCAGGGGCGCGATCTGGATGGCCACGGCATGGTGCTGCTGTACATGGACCGCCCCTCGACCGAGTTCTGGCGCCATTACCTGAGCGAGCCAGACAAGCACGACCGCGCCGAAGTCGACCAGGATGCGCGCATCGTCGACGCCTTCGCCCTGTTCGTCGCACGCGACGTCAAGCGCCTGCTGGAAACGAACGAATCGCACCTCAAGCTCAACGACCACTCGAAGGCGGTGTTCCGCGACCAGACCCTGGCCCAGGCCACGGCTTACATCAAGAATTCGATCATCACCTACGGCATCCGCGACTGGGCGCGCGCGCCGTACGGCGCCGCCAACCATGGCTGGCAGCCGGGCGTGCGCTCATGGAAGGTGATGGATGCTTTCAAGGCCTTCGATTTCGGCAGCGGCGCGAAAAACGTGCACATCGTCGGAGAAGCGTATTCCGACTACCAGGGTTTTGTGGAAGGGGCACTGAACAGTTCCGAGCTGGCGTTGGAAGCCATCCTGCATGAGCGCTGAGACGGCCATCGCCGGCCGAAAAATTGACATTCCGGCTACGTGCGCTTCCGTACGGACGGCCTGGCCCTGCGCGGGCACAATGGATTCATTCGATTGCAATGCCCCGGCCCCCAGCCGGCGTGTTTCCGTCAAAGTAATTCCGTTTAAAGCGCGGCTTCAAGGGCCGCGCCCTCTTTTTGCGTCGTGCCTTGCATTCCCGGCCGTCGTCCGCGCACGATCACGCTTCATCTCAAGGAATACCATCATGTCATTCAATCACGTCGTCGTCTGGCTCGACCAGGCCGAAGCACACGTTATCCATTTCACGCGCGATGCCGCCGAGTCGGAAGTCATCAAGACCGCCTCCGTGCACTCGCAGCATAAAAAAGCCGGCGTCGATGCCAGCATTCAATCGGAACAGAATCCCGATTACCTGAACGAGATCGCCGCCGCCATCGAAGCGGCCCAGGAAATCCTGATCGTCGGCCCGGGCCAGGAAAAGCTGGTCTTCATCAAGCACCTGGAAAAGCTGCATGCCGCCATCGCCGCTAAAGTGGTCAGCGTCGAAACGGTCGACCATCCGAACGATGGCCAGCTGCTCGCCTATGCGCGCAAGTATTTTGTCAAAGAAGGCATCATGCATTAAGCATGGCGCAGCAGGCATGACGCAAAAAACCGGGAGCGCCGTTAGCGGGCGTACCCGGTTTTTTTACGTCCCACGCCGCGCGCGGCGCCGCTTATGCGTGCGCCGCTTCGAGCTTGAACACGCGCACCACGTCGGCCAGCTCGGCCGCCTGGTTCTGCATCGACTGCGCCGCCGCGGCGGCCTGCTCGACCAGCGCCGCATTCTGCAAGGTCATTTCGTCGAGCTTGACGATGGCCTTGTCGACGCTGCCGATATCGACGCCCTGCTCGCGCGTGGCCGACGAAATATCGTCCATGATCCGGCTCACGCGCTGCACGCCTTCGACCACTTCGCGCATGGTGTTGCCCGCTTGCTCCACCAGGATCGTGCCGGTGCCGACCTTGGACACCGAATCGTCGATCAGCAATTTCACTTCTTTGGCCGCCGCCGCCGAGCGCTGCGCCAGGTTGCGCACTTCGGACGCCACGACCGCGAAGCCGCGCCCCTGTTCACCGGCACGCGCCGCTTCCACGGCGGCGTTCAGCGCCAGGATGTTGGTCTGGAATGCAATGCCATCGATGACCGCGATGATGTCGACGATCTTGCGCGACGAGGCATTGATCACGCCCATCGTCGCCACCACGCCATCGACCGCCTCGCCGCCGCGCACCGATACTTCCGAGGCCGCCTGCACCAGTTTGCTGGCGCTGGCCGCATAGTCCGCATTGCGCCCGACCGAACTGACCAGCTGGGCCATCGATGCCGCCACCTCGGCCAGCGCCGAGGCCTGGTGCTCGGTGCGGTTCGACAGGTCGATATTGCCGGCCGCGATCTCGCTCGACGCCAGCGCCATCGATTCGGTGCCCATCCGCACCTTCGAGACGATCCCGCTCAGGCTGTCGCGCATGGTCTTGATCGCGAATACCAGGCTCGATGGCACGGCCGATTGCACATTGACAGCGTGCTGCAGTTCACCCTGGGCGATGCGCTGCGCCACGTCGGTGGCGTAGGCGGGCTCGCCGCCGAGCTGCTTGAGCAGGCCGCGCACGATCAGAAAGCCGACGCTCAGGCACACCAGGACCGACAGCACGCTCAGTGCGCCGATCCAGAACGTGGCGCTGGAGGCCTGGCCGCTGGCCTCGTCGCTGGCCGCGCTGCTTTGCGACTGCACTTTTTTCAGCAGCACGTCGATGTCGGCCACGATCTGGCGCCGCAGCGGACTGCACTCGTTGACCAGGAACTGGCCGAAGGCATCCATCTCGGCCTTGGCGCGGTAGTGGCGCGGACGCTCGAGTTCCTTCGCCATCGCCTGCAAGCCCGCCTTGACCCTGGCAAAATCGGCATCGCCGGAAAATGCCTTGTCGAGCTGTGCCAGGGCACCGAGGTAGACCGCCTTTTGCTGGTCGACAATGTCGAGCTCCCTGGTGGCGGCGCCGTTGTCGACGAAGATGAAGGCATTGCGCGCCGCGATGCCGGTCTGTGCGAGTGCTTCGCGCGCCACGCGCAGCGGATCGAGCTTTTCCTCGGTGACGTGGTTCAGGTCGCTGATGGCCTTGTCGACGCTGTTCATCCGTACCACCGCGAAGATGGCCAGGACCAGCGTGATGGCCAGGACAAGGGCGAAGGCGCTGTAGAGTTTGGTAGCGATTTTCATGGTAGAGGAAGAGGGCATGATGAGCAGTCCGAGATTGTGGGCGTCACTCAGTCACGGGCAGCGTGAGTACGCGAAAATTGATGAAACTGTCGATATGGTGAGGCAGTAGTTTCCAAAAATCAATAAATATTTGCTGAAAACACCGATGTTGTGTACTTTTTTTGCGCAAGCTGAGTCGGATCATCAATTTCGATAAATATTTTTATGTGTAAACATAAAAGCTACGCTACACTGGATATTTCTTTGTAGAAATTATCCATGGCGCGCCAACCCATCACTGCTTCCGATCCCGTCATGACCACGAGTGACGCCGCCCGCCTGCTGGGCGTGGCGACCAGTACCGTGCAGTTATGGATGGAAAGCGGTGCTATTGCGTCGTGGAAAACGCCGGGCGGGCATCGCCGCGCGTTGATGAGTTCGGTGCTGCGCATGACCCGGCCCGACCAGTCCGCCGCAGCGCCCGGCCCCTGGAGCGGAGCGGCGCCCGCCGCCGAATTCACGATGCTGGCCGAGCCGCCCTATCCGGTGCCTGAGCGAGAGCAGGCGCGCCTGTCCGCGCTGGCGGCGCTGCAACTGGTACCGTCAGCCGCCGAAGAGCGCTTCGACCGCATCGTGCGCCTGGCATCGCTGGTGACCGATTGCCCGATCGCGCTCATTACCTTGCTGACCGCGCAGCGCCAGTGGTTCAAGGCGCGCGTGGGTCTGAAAGCGGGCGAGACGCCGCGCGCATGGGCGTTCTGCACGCACGCGATCCTGCAGCGCGAGCCGTTCATCGTCGAAGATGCCTCGCAGGACGCGCGCTTTCGCGACAATCCACTGGTGACGGGCGCACCGAAGATCCGCTTTTACGCGGGGTATCCTTTAGTCGGTGTCAATGACCTGGCGCTAGGCACCCTGTGCGTGATCGACCGCGAGCCGCGCCGGCTCAAGAGCCGCGAGCTGCAGGGCCTGGAAGACCTGGCCAGGATGGCCATGCGCGAACTGAGCACGCCACCGCGCGGCTAGGCCGATGCCGTGTCGTCGCCGAAGACGGCTGCCAGGCCGGACGCGTCGATGCTGCGTTCGCACCACAGTTCGAGCTCCGCCAGGGTGGCCGCGGCGATGCGTTGCGTTGCCGCTTCCGGCAGATTGCCGAAACGCTTGCGCAGCAAATGCGTGAGCACGCCGCGCAGTGCGCTCAATTGCCCTTCTGCCCGACCTACCGTTCGGCCTTCCGTCCGGCCTTCCTCCCGGCCTTTTTCGGTTCCCTTCTGAAAGCCGATATCCTCGAATTCCTCGGCCCAGCTTGCAAATTTACGTCCCATGTCGGTGGCCTCCTTCGCATTCTCAAACGTGAACGATTCCGGTTCGCCGCGCCGGCTGGCCAGGCTCGCCAGCCACACCTCGACCGAGCGCATCAGGCTGGTCTGGGGCGCATCCTGGAACCAGGTGAGCAGCGCGGGCAAGACCTTGTCTCTGACCTCGGAAGCGCTTGAAAGTTCCATCCGAAACAGCAGCGCCAGCAGGGTGGCATTCGCTTCCAGCGCCGCCGGCTTCAGGCGCTGCTGGTCGATCAGCAGGTAGCGCTGGGATGGCTGGAATGGCGCCAGTTCGGCGGGCGCGTCCATGAGCAGGGCGGCCAGGCCGGTGCTGGCGTGCCAGTCCGGCGTGTCGTTGTAGAACACCAGCGGCAGCACCGGCGGCAACAGCAAAGACGGCGGCAATTGATGCCGCTTGACCAGGTTCTGGCACAGCAAGCCGACGTAGTTGTGCATGCGCAGCGCCATCCAGCGGTCCACGCCGGACTGGAATTCGAGCAGGATATACACATACAGGGATTGCTCGCCGATCCGCACGCGCCAGACGATGTCGTTCTGGCGCGCCGCCAGGCGCTCGCTCACATACACCGGATCGACCGGTTCGAAGCAGGACAGCGCCACATTCTCGAACAATTTGAAGGGCGTAAAGTGCGTGACCAACTCGCGCACCAGCTCAGGATGGGCAAACAGCGAACGGTAACCGAGGTCGTGATGAGCAGGCATGAGGCATTCCAGCCAGCGATCCTGCCCGACCTTTGCGCTGCATCAGGCGTGCGCGGCGCATCGCCGGGCATGTGCTAGTCCTGGCCGGGCCTCTCCTGGCCGGGCCTTTCCTGGCTGGGCTCTTCCAGGGGCGCGGCGCGCGGCGCGCCGGTGGGCACATAGCGCAGCAGGTAGATCGTCACGCCGGCGCCGATACACAGCAGCAGCACGGTCAGCCCGGTGCGCTGCAGGCGCAGCATCGAATACGCCAGCGACGCCCACATCAGCACGATGATGGTGATCTTGGCGCGGCGCGGGATGCCGCGCCCTTGTTCGAAATCGCTCAGGTATTTGCCGAAGACTTTGTTCCCCAGCAGCCAGGCATGCAGGCGCGGCGAGCCGCGCACGAAACAGGCCGAGGCGAGCAGCAGGAAGGGCGTGGTCGGCAACAGCGGCAGGAAAATGCCAAGGATTCCCAGCAGCACGGCAAGGCATCCGATGATGTTCAGTAGCAGTTTCATGTGGAGTCCCTGGTCGCCGTGGAGGAGGGCGCTGCCGGTGGCGAACCTGGCGCGAGCGCGCATCCTACCACTTGCCGCGGCGCTAAGAGTACGGGCGCGTGGCCGTCATCCGTTCCCACAGGCGTTCGAGCAGTCCCTGCATGAAGTGGACGGCCCGGTTCACCATCGATCTGTACGCCAGCGCAAAGCCCGATGGCGCCGCCACGCGCACGCGCGCAGCCGGCGCGCGTGGCGGCGCTTGCGTTGCCGTCACCTTGGCGGCCGCTTTCTGCGCCGAGCGCGACGGTTCTTTCTCGACGCTGCAGTTGCACCCGAGCAGGTGCATGGTGGCGACCAGGCGCTGCGCCGTCACATGGTCGAGCCTGCCGCGCACGAGGGCGTTCGGCGTCCCCAGCATCGTCACCGCCTGTTCGCGCGTGCATTTGAGCAGCGGCACCAGCTTGTCCAGCATGGCGCCCGTATTCACGTTCTTCTGGATGCTGGTGAGTACCACCCGGAAGCGCGCCGGACGGTACACCAGGCCGGCCTGGGTGTCGATCACCGTCAGCGACAGCGCGCCGGCGCGGCGCAGCACGAAGGACAGCACCTCGATATTCTTGTACGACAGGGTGAGCACGCCGATGTCGCCGGTCAGGCAGTCGAGCAGCGGGGTGTCGCCCCACGGACAGGCCGCCGCGCTGGCGCGGCTGTAGGCGCCGCTCGAAGCGCACGGATAGCGCGCCGTGATGGCGTCGTAAAACTGCAGCAGGCGCGCCGACGGCGGCAAGTCCATCGAGGTATGCGCGAGCGTGTTGGCAAACCCCCGGACAGACAGATTGTCGGAAGGCACTGGCGGGACCACCACTTTCAAGATGTAGCTCATCCGAAAATATTGATGCTTATGGGAAACGCGTAGTGTATGCCATTTGACGCCTTGCGCGGGAGAAGTGCGAAACGGCGTGGCGCGATTGCGACAATCGATGCTGCGCGTGGCCGGCTTGCAGGGCAGGGGCGGCGCGGCGCCCCTGCTTGTCCGCGTGTGTTTACACTACCGTGTTCGGCGTCGCCGCCGCCACGCCGCGCGCCAGCGCCGCCGCCACCCCGGCGCCATACGCCGCGTCGGCCCTGGCGCAGTTGGCGATATGCCGCTCCTGCACCGCGCGCGAGGCGCCGCCCAGCGAGCGCGCCGTGTTGTCCATCAAAATCTGCTGCTGGGCCGGCGTCATCAGGCGGAACAGGGCGCCCGGCTGGCTGTAATAGTCCTCGTCGACCCGGTGGTTCCAGTGCGCGGCGGCGCCGTCGATGGCCAGCGGCGGCTCGGAAAAATCGGGCTGCTGCTGCCACTGCCCCCTGGAATTGGGCTCGTAGCCGATGGTGGCGCCGTGGTTGCCGTCGATCCGCATGGCGCCGTCGCGGTGGTAGCTGTGCACCGGGCAGCGCGGAGCGTTGACGGGAATCTGGTGATGGTTCACGCCGAGCCGGTAGCGCTGGGCGTCGCCGTACGAGAACAGCCGCGATTGCAGCATCTTGTCGGGCGAAAAGCTCACGCCCGGCACCACGTTGGCGGGCGCAAATGCCGCCTGTTCCACGTCGGCAAAGTAATTCTCGGCGTTGCGGTTCAGTTCCAGCACGCCCACGTCGATCAAGGGGTAGTCGCGGTGCGGCCACACCTTGGTCAGGTCGAAGGGATTGATGTGGTAGGTCGCCGCATCGCGTTCCGGCATGATCTGCACCTGGAAGCGCCAGCGCGGGAACGCGCCGTTCTCGATGCTGTCGAACAGGTCGCGCTGGTGGGTTTCGCGGTCGCGCCCGACCAGCTCGGCCGCTTCGGCGTCGCTCAGGTTCTTAATGCCCTGCTGGCAAACGAAATGGAACTTCACCCAAAAGCGTTCGTTCGCGGCGTTGATGAAGCTGTACGTGTGCGAGCCGAAGCCGTGCATGTGGCGGTACGAGGCAGGAATGCCGCGTTCGCTCATCACGATGGTGACCTGGTGCAGCGCTTCCGGCAGCAGGGTCCAGAAGTCCCAGTTGTTTTCGGCGCTGCGCAGATTGGTCTTGGGGTCGCGTTTGACCGCGTGGTTCAGGTCGGGGAACTTGAGCGGGTCGCGCATGAAAAACACCGGGGTGTTGTTGCCGACAATATCCCAGTTGCCCTGTTCGGTGTAGAGCTTGATGGCAAAACCGCGAATGTCGCGTTCGGCGTCGGCCGCGCCGCGCTCGCCGGCCACGGTCGAAAAGCGCATGAACAGCGGCGTCGTCTTGCCCACCTCGGCAAACAGGGTGGCCTTGCTGTAGCGCGTGATGTCGCCCGTCACGGTAAAGGTGCCGAAGGCGCCCGAGCCCTTGGCGTGCATGCGCCGTTCCGGGATCACTTCGCGGTCGAAGTGGGCCAGTTTTTCCAGGTGCCACACGTCTTGCAGCAGCAGCGGGCCGCGCGCGCCGGCGCTTTGCGTGTTCTGGTTATCGGGCACCGGCGCGCCGGCGGCCGTGGTCAGTTTGGTCATGGGAAGTTCTTTCAGAGGAATGGGCAGGAATGGCGGCGCCCCGGGGCGCCGGCCGCTGTGTTTTAGTGACGAGGCTTGTCAGCCGGGCGGCGACAAAAAGGGATCAGGAACGGATAAACGCCAGCAGGTCGGCGTTGACCTGGTCCTTGTGCGTGTCGGTCAAGCCATGCGGCGCGCCCGGATACACCAGCAAGGTCGCATGCCTGACCAGCCTGGCCGCCGCCTTGCCGGCCGCCTCGATCAGCACGATCTGGTCGTCGTCGCCATGGATGATCAGGGTCGGCATGGTGAATTTTTTCAGGTCCTCGCTGAAGTCGGTTTCCGAGAACGCCTTGATCGCGTCGTAGGTATTTTTGTGTCCACCCATCATGCCCTGCATCCACCACGCCTGCACCAGGCCTTCGGAGCGGGTCGCGCCGGGGCGGTTGAAGTTGTAGAACGGGCCGCCGGCGATCTCCCGGTACAGCTCGGCACGGTTGGCCAGGGCGCCGGCGCGGATGCCGTCCAACACGCTGAGCGGCAGCCCGCCCGGATTGGCGGCGGTTTGCAGCATCAGCGGCGGCACCGCCGAGATCAGCCCGGCCTTGGCCACGCGCTTGCCGCCGTGGCGGCCGATGTAGCGCGCCACTTCGCCGCCGCCCGTCGAAAAGCCGAGCAGCACGGCATCCTTGACGTCGAGCTTGTCGAGCAGCTGGGCCAGGTCGTCGGCGTAGTGGTCCATGTCGTTGCCGTCCCACGGCTGGCTGGAACGGCCGTGGCCGCGGCGGTCGTGGGCGATGCAGCGGTAGCCCTGGCCGGCCAGGAAGATCATCTGCGACTCCCAGCTGTCCGCATTGAGCGGCCAACCGTGGCAGAACACGATCGGCTGGCCCTGGCCCCAGTCCTTGTAATAGAGTTCGACGCCGTCGCTGGTCGTAAATGTGCTCATCGCTGATTCTCCGTGGGATGGTTGGGAAGTGCGGGAGCTGCCCGCCGCAGCAGGATAGAGCGCCGCGCGCGCGGGCGCATCACCGGAAAGAGGGATGGCCGTCCATCCCATGTTGTGGCAGGCGATGATTGGCGGCATTATTCGGCATGGGTTAAAATGAGAACCATTCTCATTCGCACTTGACCCATGTCCGCCGCCGAGCTCGTCCAACAGCAAGCCATGCACGTGCTCTACCAAGGCCATCACGGCTGGCTGACCGGCTGGCTGCGCCACAAGCTGGGCTGCTCGGCCCAGGCCGCCGACCTGGCGCAGGACACCTTCGTGCGCGTGCTGGCGGCGCGCAACGTGACGCGCATCGCCGAGCCGCGCGCCTACCTTGCCACTGTCGCGCGCGGCATCCTGGTCAACTGGTACCGGCGCCAGGAACTGGAGCGCGCCTGGCTGGACGCCGTCGCCCGGCTGCCCGAAGCGAGCGTGCCCTCGGCCGAAGAGCGCTACCTGCTGCTGGAGACCCTGCAGCGCATCGACGCCATGCTCGACGCGCTGGCGCCGCCGGTGCGGCGCGCCTTCCTGCTGTCCCAGTTCGATGGCATGACCTACGACGCCATCGCCATCGAACTCGGCGTGTCGGCCATCACCATCAAGCGCTACATGAAACAAGCCTTCCTGCACTGCCTGCTGCTGGCCGATCGGGACGGCGCGTGACGGCGCCGATCGCGCCGCGCATCCTGGAACAAGCGGCCACCTGGCTGGCGCAACTGCACAGTGGCGACGCGAGCGATGCCGACCGTGCCGCCTGCGCCCGTTGGCGCGAGCAGGACCCGGACCATGCGCGCGCCTGGGCCCGCGCCGAAGCGCTGATGAATCAGCTGGGCGGCCTGCCGCCGGCGCTGGCGCTGCCGCTGCTCGACCGCCCCGCCAGCCGCCCGCGCCGCCAGGCCCTCGCCGGTGCCGCGCTGCTGGTGCTGCCGCCGGCCGGTTGGCTCGGCTGGCGCATGAGCGTGCCCGCGCACCGCACCGGCAGCGGCGAACGGCGCGAACTGCTGCTGGCCGACGGCAGCCGCGTCACCCTGGGCAGCGCCAGTGCCATCGATGTGCGCTTCGACCCCGCGCAGCGCCTGGTGCTGCTGCGCGAGGGCGAGATCCTGGTCCACACCGCGCTTGACAACGGCGCCGTCCAGCGCCCGTTTCGCGTCGCCAGCGCGCACGGCCGCATGCAAGCGCTCGGCACCCGTTTCAGCGTGCGCGCGCACCAGGGCCGCACCAGCGTGGCCGTGCTCGATGGCGCGGTCCGCATCGAGCCCGCCCACGGCGCCGCGCTGACATTGCGCGCCGGCCAGCAAACGGCCTTCAGCGCCAGCGCCGCCGCCGCACCCGCCGACACGGTCGACGCCGCCGCCTGGACGCGCGGCATGCTGCTGGCCGACAAAATGGCGCTGGCCGAACTGCTGGCCGAACTGGCGCGCTACCGCGGCGGCGTGCTGCGCTGCGACCCGCAACTGGCGGCGCTGCCGGTGTCCGGCGCGTTCCCGGTCGGCGGCCCGGCCGAAGTGGAGCGCGCACTGGCCATGCTGGCCGCCACCTATCCGCTGCAAGTCCAGTCGCGCCTGGGCGGCTGGTGGACGACCCTGGTGCCGGCGAAAAAATAGTTCGGACATGGTGATACTTTTTGCCGGCTCGGCTGGCCTGCATCGTGAACCCACCATTTTCACGCAAAGGAACTCCGCCATGCCGCACCCACGTCCGACCCGACTCCATCACGCCATCCGCATCGCCTGCCTCGGCCTGGCCCTGGCCGCGCCGCTGGCCGGCGCCGCTCCCGTCACGCTCGACAGCGCTCCCGTGCAAAGCTACAAGCTCCCGGCCGGCCCGCTCGGACGCGCGCTGTCGGGCTTTGCCGTCAACGCCGGCATCGCGCTCTCGTTCGACCCGGCCCTGACCGAGGGCCTCGTCGCCGCCCCGCTGACGGGCAGCTACCCTGCGCGCGAAGCGGCGGCGCGCCTGCTGGCCGGCAGCGGCCTGGAACTGGCCGCGCGCGCCGACGGCAGCTACACGCTAAAAAAGTCGGTGCCGCCAGCGGCCCCGGCGCCATCGGCAACAGCAGCGGCGGCAACAGCGGCAACCCTGCCCGGCGTGACCGTGACCGCCAGCGCTGACACCTCGGCCTTTGAGCTGCCCGACGCCTACGCCGGCGGCCAGGTCGCGCGCGGCGGCCGCCTCGGCATGCTCGGCAACGTCGACGCCATGAACACCCCGTTCAACCTGACCAGCTTCACCGCCCAGGCCATCGACAACCAGCAGGCCGCCACCATCGCCGACGTGGTCGCGCGCGACCCTTCGGTGCGCAGCACCGCCCCCAGCGGCGACGTGGCCGATTCCTTTTTCATCCGCGGTTTTGCCATCGGCGATAACAACATCGGCGAAATCGCCTTCGACGGCCTGTACGGGGTCGCCCCCAACTACCGCCTGCTGGCCGACTACGCCGAACGGGTCGACGTGCTCAAGGGCCCGGCCGCCATGGTCTACGGCATGTCGCCCAACAGCGGCGTGGGCGGCAGCATCAACGTCGTGCCCAAGCGCGCCGGCGCCGACCTGACCCGGGTGCAGGCCGACTACGCCAGCAGTGCGCAAGCGGGCCTCAAGACCGACCTGGCGCGCCGTTTCGGGCCCGAGCGCGCCTTCGGCGCGCGCCTGAACGCCAGCCACCGCGGCGGCGACACCGCCATCGACAATCAGTCGCGCAAGGCCAGCCTGGGCGCGCTGGCGCTGGACTACCAGGGCGAACGCCTGCGCGCCACGCTCGACCTGATCGACCAGCGCGAAGACGTCGACGCCCCGTCGCGCCGGCCGTCGCTGAGCGCCGGCCTGGCCGTGCCGCGCGCGCCCGGCGGCCGCACCAATCTGACCCAGCGCTGGGAATGGTACGACAGCCGCGAGCGCTCGGCCCTGCTGCGCGCCGACTACCAGGCGCACGAGCAGCTGACCCTGTTCGCCAGCGCCGGCACCGCCCGCAGCGACGTCGAGCGCCTGTTCAACACGCCCTCGATCGTCAACGCCGCCGGCGACACCAGCGTGCTGCCGACCCGCGCCGTGTTCGACGTCGAGCGCAGCTCGGTGAGCGCCGGCCTGCGCGCGCGCTTTGCCGGCGGCCCGGTCAAGCATCAGCTCACCCTGGAGTGGAGCCAGTACGAAGACCGTCTGGCGATGGGCACCCAGGCCGGCCGCCTGTACACCTCGAACATGTATATGCCTGTGGTGCGGCCGGCCCAGGACGTCGCCCCGCCGGCGCTGGTGAGCAAGCGCTCGACCAACCGCCTGGGCGGCGTGGCGCTGGCCGACATGCTGTCCATGTTCGACCAGCGCCTGCAAGTGATGCTGGGCCTGCGCCATCAAACCATCCGCGCCGACACCTTCGGCGCGTCCGGCGCGACCAGCGCCCAGTACGAGCGCAGCGCGGTCACGCCGATGGCCGGGGTGGTGCTCAAACCGTGGCGCCAGGTGTCGCTGTATGCCAACCACATCGGCGGCCTGAGCAAGGGCGACAGCGCGCCCGATACCGCCGTCAACGCCGGCGAAGCATTCGCCCCGTACAAGGCGAAGCAGAACGAGATCGGCGCCAAGGTCGACCATGGCAGCCTGGTGACCAGCGTGAGCCTGTTCCAGATCACCCGTCCGAGCGGCCAGCTCACCGCCAACCGCTACGCCGCCGATGGCGAACAGCGCAACCGCGGCATCGAAGTCAACGCCTACGGCAAGCTGGGCGAGGCGGTTCGCCTGTCCGGCGGCGCCAGCTGGACCGACGCCGAGCTGGTCAAGACCAACAGCGCCGCCACGCTCGGCAAGACGGCGGTCGGCGTGCCCAAACTGCACGTGACCATGAGCGCCGAGTGGGACCTGGCGCAGCTGCCCGGCCTGACCCTGACCGGCGCGCTGCAGCACAGCGGCGCCCAGTACGCCAACCAGGCCAACACCCAGCGTCTCGACAGTTGGACCAGCGTCGACGTCGGTGCGCGCTACCGTACTACGGTGTCGGGCCGGCCGCTGGTGCTGCGCGCCGGCGTGCGCAATGCGACCGGCAAGGATTACTGGGCCGGCGCCTCGACCTGGGGCACCTTGATCGCGGGTGCGCCGCGCAGCGTGGTGCTGTCGGCGGCGCTCGACTTCTGAGGCCGGGGGCGGGCGGGATTGCGGTCGTGCCTGCGCAATCCTTCAGTACCGCTGCCCCGCATTTAGAAACGCAGGCTGTTATGCACTTCAGGCTGACGCTCGACTTCCGAGTCGATCGCTGACGTTGTATTCTGAAGCGGCCAACATTGGATACCCGTCCATGAGCGGCGGTACTGCCAATTGACGTTTTTTGAATTGATTGTTGCATGTTGCGCAACGCGCACTATTGGAGGGCATATGATCACCATGCACCCGGGCGAGTATCTTCGCGAGGTCTACCTTGAACCGCTGGGCATGACGCAAAGCGAGCTGGCAAAGCGTTTGCAAGTGGATAAATCCAGCGTTTCCCGTGTCATTTCCGGAAAAGCCGAGCTGTTCGCCGCGATGGCTGTCAGGCTATCGCAAGTGTTTGATTTGTCGGCAGAGGCGTGGATGGGGATGCAGACCGCGCATAGTTTGATGTTGGCGCGGAAGAATCTGGAGAAGATGGATGTTGACGGGACTGAGCTAGCCCCTGCCTCGTGATTAACGGTGTCAACGACGACAACGCTGATTTTCCTGACGGCGGCCGGGGGCGTTCGCGGGTGAGGTATGATCGCCTTTTAGCCATTCCCCCTCCCCATGCACCCCCTTCGACTACTTGCCATCGTCCTTGCACTGTGCTCGTTTCCGGCGCTGCTGGGCTGGTGCCTGCTCACCATAGCGGGCGGCGCCGTCGTCCTGGGAGGGGCCGCCGCCAGCGCGCTCGCATTCGCTTCGCCGCAAGCCATCTTTGCCGGCGTGGTGGTGATGGGCTGGCTGAGCCTGGGTTCCCTGGGCTGGACCGCGTGGCATATTTCAGACTTGCTCATCGCGACGCCGCGCTGGGTGCTGGCCGGCTACGTGTGCGGCGCGCTGTTCCTGGCTTTTGCGCTGTTCAGGGTGCCGCTGTCCCTGACGGATCTGCGCATCGCCGGCAACTGGCTGCGCTATTTTGGCGGTCCCGCTGGCCTGCTGATGCTGGCCTTGTGGCGCCTGTGGCAAATCCGCCGTGCCGACACCGTGAGTCTGTATGATTTGCACGAAAGAAATGGGTTCGAAAGCGTTGCCGATGGTACATTAGAGCTACCGTCCGACCACCTTGCCAGCCCATGTTCAAGCGACCCGCCTGCCTCTTCGCGCTGATTGTCCCTCTCTGTGCCCCGCTCGCCGCCAGCGCCAGCGCGGAGGCGCAGCTGGTCATGATCGCGCCGCTGAACCAGACCATGCCGCTGACCCGTTTCCAGAATAACAAGCTGACCGGGGGCATCCTCAAGGATCTGGGCGAGGCCATCGCGCGCCGCCTGGGTCGTGGCATCGCCTGGATCAGCGTGAGCGGAGACCAGGTCAGCGCCACCCTCGACGCCGGCACGGCCGACGGCATCTGCTACGTGCGCCCGTTCTGGATCGACGGGCATTTCGACTGGAGCCGTCCGCTCATCCCGGACGCCGAAGTGGTCGCTTCGCAGCAGGGCGCGCCGCCGGTGCGTTCGCTGGCCGACCTGCGCGACCGCCCGGTCGGCACGGTGTCCGGCTACCGTTATCCGCGCGTCGAGCAGGTGCTGGGATTGCGCTTCCAGCGCAGCGAATCGGTGACCATGGAAGAAAATTTGCGCAAACTGATGGCCGGCAGCGTGCGCCATACCGTGATCGGACAGGCGACGCTGGCGTACCAGATGCGCATCAACAAGGCCCTGAAGCTGCGCCAGGACCTGGTGTTCGCCTCGTTCAAGGCGCAGTGCGCGTTCTCGAAAAAGGCCGGGGTGCCGTTCGAGGACGTCGACCAGGCCATCAACGGCTTGATCGAGGATGGCAGCGTGGAGGCCATCCTGGCGCGCTACCGCTGAGGATCAGAAGTAACTCAGCCCCATCGCGCGCTTGACTTCATCGGCCGTCCGCGCCGCCACTTCGCGTGCGCGCGCCGTGCCATCTTTCAGGATCTGCATCACGTGGCCGCGGTCCTTTTCGAACTCGGCGCGGCGGGCGCGGATCGGCGCCAGGAACTCCTGCAACACCGCTTCCAGGCGCGCCTTGACGATGCTGTCGGCCAGGCCGCCGCGCTGGTAGTGCGCCTTCATCTCGGCCAATGCATCCTTTTCCGGATCGAACGCGTCCAGGTAGGCGAACGCGATATTGCCTTCGATATGCCCGGGATCGGCCACGCGCAGGTGCAGCGGGTCGGTGTAGACCTTCTTGACGGCCGCGCGCACTTCATCGGCCGTGGCCGACAGGTTGATCGTGTTGCCGAGCGACTTGCTCATCTTGGCCTTGCCGTCGATGCCGGGCAGGCGGCCGATTTCCGGTACCAGCGCCTTGGCTTCGACCAGCACGTCCTGATTGACGATGCGGTTAAAGCGGCGCACGATTTCGTTGGTCTGCTCGATCATCGGCACCTGGTCTTCGCCGACCGGCACCAGCACCGCCTTGAACGCGGTGATGTCGGCCGCCTGGCTGGCCGGGTAGGTCAAAAAGCCGGCCGGAATGTCGCGCTCGAAGCCGCGCAGGCGGATTTCTTCCTTCACGGTCGGGTTGCGCTCGAGGCGCGCCACGGTCACCAGGTTCAGGTAGTAAAAGGTCAGTTCGGCCAGCTCCGGAATTTGCGACTGGATCAAAATGGTCGACTGGGCCGGGTCGATCCCGGTCGCCAGGTAATCGAGCGCCACTTCAATCACATTGCGCTGGACCTTGGCCGGGTCGTCCATATTGTCGGTCAGGGCCTGGGCGTCGGCCAGCATGATGAACTGGCGATAGTCGCGCTGGTAAGTCACGCGGTTGCGCAGGCTGCCGACGTAGTGGCCGAGGTGCAGGGGGCCGGTCGGACGGTCGCCGGTCAGGATGATGGGTGCTGCGGTCGATGCGGGTGAAGACATTTCGATAGTCCTTGGGTGGGTGCCCCTATCGGAAAACGCTCATAAAAAACGCCGCCCAATCGAGGCGGCGTTCATGGAAAACACATGATGGTGCAAGCGCCGCGCGATGTCAGCGCAGCCACCAATTCAAATACCGGGCATGTGAGTTAAACGTTGTCATGCTCGTATCGTCGCAGTTTTGGGCGGCCGTGTCAATCAGGCCGGGCCGCGCAGGCCGGGCCGGCCGGCCGCCGGCCTGTCATTCCTGTCCGATCGCATGGCGCAGCGCGGCGCGCGCCAGCAGCCGGGTCGAATCGAGCGTGGGCAGGGGCGAATTGCTGTTGTTCATGATCAGCGGGATTTCCGTGCAGCCCAGCACGACCGCGTCGCAGCCGCCATCTTTCATTCGTGTGATGGTTTTTTGGAAATAGGCGATTGCCGCCGGCTTGCATTCGCCGTTGACCAGCTCGTCCATGATGATGCGGTTGATTTCCACGCGCGCCGCCAGGCCCGGGCGCACTGTGGCCAGGCCGTGCGCGGCGAAGCGGTCGGGATAGACTTCGCTCTCGACCAGCCAGCGCGTGCCGGTCAGGCCGACGCGCTTGTAGCCGCGCGCCAGCGCTTCGTCGGCCACCACGTCGGCGATGTGCAGCCACGGCAGGGGCGAGCGCGCCAGGATCGGCGCCAGCGCCTGGTGAATCGTGTTGTCGGGGCAGATCAGGAAATCGGCGCCGGCGCTGGCCAGCTTGTGCGCCGACGAGAGCATCAGCTCGCCCACGCCCGCCCAGTCGTCGGCGTCGATGCAGCGCATGTAGGCGGCCAGCGCGTGCGAATGCATGGTCAGTTGCGGATGCTCGTAGGGGCCGAGCTGGCGCGCGCCCTCGTGGCAGATGGTGCGGTAGCACAGCGCCGCCCCCTCGGCCGAGCAGGCAACGATGCCGATATGTAGCTCACGGGTGGCTGAATTCATTGACTCCATCCTATCACTATGTGGCGCACAAACGTTTTGTTACCTCTAAATGGTTGTCGCCATTGTAGCGCGCCATTTACAATTCTTTCTCACCCTCACTTTCCCCGGATTTCACGATGAATGCCCGCCTGGTTTGCCGTATCGCTACCATCCTCCTGCTGCCGGCCGTGCTGAGCGGTTGCGGCGTGCTGGCGGCGCCTTGCCGCGTCGGTTCGGCCGTGATCAAGATGGTTCCCGTGGTCGGGCACGTGGCCGCGCTGCCGACCGACGCCTGCGCCGCGGTGATCGATCCTTGACGCTGCGCTTGCCGACACCGGCTCCGCCGGCGGGCCGCTGAGCGTGGAACAGTACCTGCGCCGCCACTGGCTCGCCTCGCTCCTGCTCGCCTCGTTCCTGCTGCTGCTGGTGTGGGCCGCGATGGCGCCGATCCGCCCGGGCAGCCGCGATTTCCTGCTCGACATTCCCGAACACGCCGCCGAACGCCGCCGCGCCGGCGACAGGGCCGAGGTGCTGCCGCCGGTGGTGCGCCTGACCGTGGGCTTGCGCGACGTGCTGCTGCTCAGGAACAGCGACAGCGTGCCGCACCAGGTCGGCGGCCTGCGCCTGATGCCGGGCCAGGAATTCCGCCTGCCCTTCGAGCGCGCCACCGAATTGCAGTTGCCGTGCAGCGCGCGCGTCAGCGGCGAGCTGACGGTGCTCGTGAGCATCCATCCGAACCCCGGACCGGACCGCCTGCGCTGGCGCCTGTACGCGCTCGAACAGGCGCTGCGTGGTTACGCGATCAAGGGGCCGCCGGAGCGTAGTTAATGCGCCGCGCTTCGCGCAGGCGGCCGTTTTTCAGCTTGCCTTCCACCAGTTCATCGCCCAGCAGGGCAAACATGCGTCCCTGCACGAACAGCGGACGGGCGTTGCCGTACCAGGCCGCCTGGTCCCCGGGCGCGTCGTGCTGGGCCTTGAGCGCGCCCAGTTCGCGCAGCTTGAGCGCGGTGTTGCGCAGGTACAGCACCGATGCCGCGTCGGCTACCGCGTCGGCTACCGCGTCGGCTACCGCGCCAGATGTCGCGCCGGCTACCGCGCCGATCGCGCCGTCGCTCTGGTCCGGCCGGGCGGCTTCCACGATCGCCAGGCCGAGCATGCCCTGGCCGGGGCGCTGGGCGGCGTAATACGGCTCCTGGACCGGCGCCGGCGTTTCCTGGGCGTTCGGATGGACATAGGTGCTGGCCACGGTGGCCGGCTGGTCCGGGCCCGCTCCCAGCCTGATACTGCTCAGGTGCAGCGCGCTGCGCGCCTGCCCGGCCACCACCGCGTCCACGCCCATGGCCGCGATGCGCTCGACCGGGTGCGCCAGTTGCAGGCGCTGCAATCCGCCGGTGCCATCCCAGCGCAGCGCGTACAGCGGCGCGCGGCCGTCGGCGCTACCGGCCGCGCCGCCGTACACCAGCCACGGGCCGATGAAGCGGTTGCGCAGCGGCGCCGAGGAAAAATCGGGCAAGTCCTTGTAGCTGGCCATGGGCGCGCGCTCGCTGCCGTCGGAAAACGCTTGCAGCGGCAGGCGCAGCAAGGCCAGGGCGCCGGCGCCGCCCTGGCTGCGCCAGGAACGGGTGGCGCCGTCCGCGCCCACCAGCACGTTCAGGTGGGCGTCCGCGCTTTCGTGGAACGAGTAGCGGTCGTGCGGGGCGCCCGCGACCCGCACCGCGCCCGGCGCGCCACCGTTGAACGGCATGCGCACCAGTCCGGCGCCGGACTCGCCCGCGTACGGCAGCGTCCATACATACAGCGCTTGCGAGGCCATGTAAACGGCCCGCGCGCGCGGCGCCAGCACGGTGCTGGCGTCGCAGCGCAGCGTGCGCGTGGCCAGGTCGCACACGGTGACGCTGTGCAGCGCCAGGCGGCTGTCGATGGCGGCGTCGAGGCGGTACACGCGGCTGGCCGGAATGATCCGCCCGAACGGCGCCGGACCTGCGCGCAGCGCCGGCAGCACGGCCAGCGGGTCGGCGCCGAGCGGATCGGGCGCGCCCGCTGCGTACAGCACCAGCTTGCTGTCGATCTGGCTGATGGCGAGGCTGCCCGGCGCGCCGTCGCCGGCGCGCAGCAGGTAGCTGGCGCGAAACGCCAGGCGGCCGCCGGCGTCGATGTCGAACAGGTTGATGCCGGTGCTGCGCTCCGCTTCGCTGTAGCCGATCACCGCCAGCGTGTCCTCCGACACGATCAGCTCGTCATAGCGGCTCATCCCGGCGCCGCCGGGGGCGAAGGCATCGAGCGCCGCCACCGGCTTGAGCTGGTCCTTGCCGATCTCGACGGTAAACAGGCGCCCGCGGCGCAGCAGCACCAGGTGCCTGCCGTGCTCGGCGGCGAGGGCGCTGTCGCGCTGTGCAAGGGCGCCTGCGGGCGCCGGCGCTGCCGCGTCGAGCGGCCCGGCCGCTGCCGGCTGGTCCTTGAAAAACGCCTCCAGCTGTGCGTCGTCCTCGAACGCGTGCAGGGTTTTCGGTGGCGCCGGCTCGCTGGCGCGCTGCTGGCAGCCCGTGAGCAGCAGCAACGCCAGGCCGGCCGCAAAAATGTGCGACATGGGGGTGGCTCTCCTGATTTCTGTCTTTTCTTGTATTTTCTTGTGTCTTCTTGTTGTTTGCCCGCAGCGACTATTGCGCATTGGCGGGACATGGAATGTAACGGAAGCGGCCGCAAAAAGGGGTTGCTTGATGTAAAAAAAGTAAAATGGCGATACACACACGCCACCACAGCGCGTGACAATCGTGCTTCGCTGCCGCCCCGGATTCTGGCATCATGGGCTCATGGCGACCCTCACTTTCCCTCTGTTTCCTCTTGGTACAGTCCTGTTTCCGGACGGCGTGCTGCCTTTGCAGATTTTCGAAGTGCGCTATCTCGACATGGTGGGCAAGTGCATCGCCAGCGGCAGCCCGTTCGGCGTGGTGCTGCTGACCGAGGGCCACGAGGTGCGCACGCCCGAGGGACAGGAGCGTTTTCACCCGGCCGGCACCCTGGCCTCGGTGCACGACAGTACGATGAGCGCGCCCGGGCTGATGCAGGTCAGTTGCCGCGGCGGCGCGCGCTTTCGCATCCTGGCCAGCGAACGCCGTCCGAACGGCCTGTGGATGGCCGAGACCAAACTTGTCGAAGACGACCATCCGGTGCCGGTGCCGTCCGAGCTGCAGGGCGCGGCCGACGCGCTCGACCGCGTGCTGGCCTCGCTCGACGAGGTGCCCGAGCAGCGCTGGCCGGTGCTGCCGCCGTTCCGCCTGGACGACTGCGGCTGGGTCGCGAACCGCTGGTGCGACCTGCTGCCCTTGCCGAACGACCAGAAATACCGCTTGCTGATGCTGGACAACCCGGTGATCCGGCTCGAATTGTTGCACGATATGCTGGACGAACATGGCCTGATCACGTCCTGAACCGTGTTGCGGGGGGCGCATCGTGCGCGGGCATGGGGCAATGATAAGATACAGGGAAGCGACTTTTGCCCCTGCCGCACGGGCGCCCCGATCAGACGAGGATGGCAGTATGAGCTTTTCCGATGAAATCCTGAAAGCCTACGCCGACGGCGCGCTCGGCGAGGACACCCGCCAGGCGGTCGAGGCGGCCCTGCGCGAGGACCCGCTGCTGGCGGCCCGGGTGCGCCTGCTCCTGACCCAGCACAGCAATGCCTTTGCCGGTTTCGGGCCGGGCAGCGCCGACGGCGCGGCCCAGCGCCAGGCGCAGGCGCCGCGCTCGGCCAAGGTGGTGCACCTGCATGCGGTACGCAACGCGCGCGTGGCCGGCGTGGCGGCGCCGGCCGTGGAAGACGTGCCGCAGATCTGGTCGTGGCCGGCCTGGGCCAAGCTGGGGGCGATGCTGTCGGCCGCCGTGCTGGCCGGCGCCGGGCTCGGCTACGCGGTCCAGCCGGTCCCGCTGGTGCTGGGCGACGGCGACGGCGACGGCGCCGCCATGATGGCGCGCGGCGCGCTGGCGCAGGCGCTGACCCAGCAATTGTCGGGGACCCCGGCGGCCGACGCCCCGGTGCGCATCGGCGCCAGCTTCCTGTCCAGGGAAGGCGGCTACTGCCGCAGTTTCCGCGTCGCCAACGGCGGCGGGCTGGCCTGCCGCATCGACGGCGGCGGCTGGCAGCTCGATGTCTTCGCCGGCATGGACGGCGCGCCTGGCGAGTACCGCAGCCCCGGCGACGGCATGCCGCAGGCGGTCAGCGGCGCGATCGCGCGGCGCGCCGACGAGCCGCTCGACCCGATCGCCGAACGCGCCGCGCGCGACCGCGGCTGGAAGCGCTGAGGGCCGGCGCGCCAGGCCAAGCGCAGGCGCACGGCCAACTCAGGCGCACAAGGCCCGGTTGCGCCCCTCGGTCTTGGCGCGGTACATGGCGCGGTCGGCATGTTCGATCAGTTGTTCCGGCCCACCGCTCTCGTCCGGCATCAGCGACACCACCCCGATACTGATCGTCACCACCCCATACGGCGACTTGGCGTGCGGCAGCGCCAGCTTTTCCAGCGCCAGGCACAGCGCGCTGGCCAGTTCGTGCGCTTCGGCCACGCTGGTGGCGGGCGCCAGCAGGGCGAATTCTTCGCCGCCGTAGCGCGCCACCAGGTCCGACGGACGCCGCGCATGGGCCGCGATCACGCCGGCCACCGCGCGCAGGCACTGGTCGCCGGCCTGGTGTCCGTAATGGTCGTTGTAGCTCTTGAAATGGTCGACGTCGAGCATCGCCAGCGCCACCGGATAGCCGTTGCGCGCGCCGCGCCGCCATTCGGCTTCGAGCGCGTTGTCGAAGCCGCGCCGGTTGTTGATGCCGGTCAGCCCGTCCGTGGAGGACAGCGCCGCCAGCTTGGCATTGCTCGCTTCCAGCTCGGCGGTGCGCTCGGCCACCATGTGCTGCAACTGCTTCTGGCGCCGGGTCAGGTCGCGCACGCGCGCGCGGTACGCCGCGCTCAGCAGCCCCAGCGCCAGCAGGGCGAGGATGGTGCGGAACCACCAGGTTTTCCACCAGGGCGGCAGGATCGTCACCGTCATGCTGGCCGCGTTCTCGCTGCGCACGCCCTGGTGATTGGCGGCGCGCACCGAAAACGTGTACTTGCCCGGGTCGAGGTTGGTGTAGGTGGCGCTGCGGTGCGCGGCGTCGGTGAGCACCCAGGCGCGGTCGAAACCGTCGAGCCGGTATTCGTAGGTGTTGCGTACCGGATCGGTGAAGTGCAGGGCCGCGAATTCGATCGAGAACACCGAGCCGTCGCCGGCCAGGGTCAGGTTGCTTGGCGCCGTCACCGGGCCCTCGAGTTTCAGGCCCGGCACCGCGCGCCCGTCGCGCAGCGAGCGGTTGAACACGCTGATGTCGGTGATGGCCACCTGCGGCGGCGAGGACACGCTGCGCACCGCCGCCGGGGTCACCCCGGTGATGCCCTTGACCCCGCCGAAATACAGGCGCCCGTCCGGCGCGGCGTGCGCGGCGCCCGAGGAAAACCCTTCCGACAAGCCATCGGCGGCGGAGAAACGCGCCACCTTGCCGCTGTCCGGATCGAGCCGCAGCAAGCCATTCGCGGTGCTCAGCCATAACTGGCCGGCGCGGTCGCTGCGCATCGCCAGGATCTTCAGCGGCCCTACGCTGTCGGGGCCGTCGTAGCGGCGGAAGCTGATCGCGCCCCGGGCGTCGGTCATGATCTGGTTGACGCCGCGCGCGGTGCCGGCCCACAGCCGTCCCTGCGGGTCCTGGTACAGCGAGACCACGTTGTTGTCCGACAGCGAGCGCGCATCGCCCGCGCGCTGGCGCAGGTGGCGGAAGTTGCCGCTGGCCTGGTCCAGCACGTCGAGCCCGCCGCCGCCCCATTCCGAACCCATCCATACGCGCCCGAGCTTGTCTTCGACGATGCTGGTGGTGCCGCTGACGCTGCGGCTGCCCGGGCGCGCCGGGTCGGACGGGTAGGGCGTGCTGTGCCCGCTCGCCGGGTCGTAGCGCAGCACGTGCTGGCCGGTGCCGATCCAGAGGGCGCCGCCGGCGGCCGGGGCGATCGTATTGATGAAGTCGCTGCCGACCGAGCCGAAGCTGACCACCCGCACCGGCGCGTCGAGCGCGTCGAGCCGGTTCAGGCCGGCCGAGGTGCCGATCCACAAGGGGCCGTCCGGCTGCTGGTACAGGCTGTAGACGATATTGCTGCTCAGTGCGCTGGGCGGCGCGCCCGCCGCGGCATGCTCCGGGTCCGGCCTGGCCTCGGCGCGGTAGCTGCGCAGCACGGCGCCGCTGGCGCTGTCGAACAGCGACAGGCCGGCGTTATTGGCCAGCCACAAGCGGCCGCCGGGCGCGCCTTCCATGGCGCGCATGGCATTGTTGGGGCGCAGGTTGTTGGCGTCGACGTCGAACGGAATGAAGCGCTGGAAGCCTTCGCTGTTCAGGTTGACGAGGCTGATGCCGTCGGTGATCGAGCCGATCCACAGCATGCCGCTGCGGTCGTGCATGACGGCGCGGATATCGTCCGACGGCAGGCTGTAGGAATCGTTGGCGCGGTGCACGTAATGGACGGCCTTGGCGCTGCTCCGGTCGTCGCTTTTATCCCAGCGCAGCAGGCCGGCGCCCAGGGTGCCGGCCCAGATCGTGCCGTTGCGGTCGCCGTACAGGGTGTTGATGCGGGTGGCGGGCGAGGCCACCTGCCGGCGCGTGCTCCACGGCTGGCCGGCGCGCCAGCTCACCACCCCGGTTTCGGTGCCGATCCAGAGCGTGCGGTCGGGCGCGAAGTGCAGGGCGCGCACGATGTTGAGCTTGGGATCGGGCGCCTCCGGCCGGTCGACCCGGAAGTGCAGAAAATCGCGCGCGCCGGGCGCCAGGTAATCGAGCCCGCCCGGCCAGGTGGCCGCCCACAGGCCGCCGCCGGCATCCATGGCGATGGCGTTGAGGTCGTTCGATGCGAGGCTGCCGGGGCGCGCCGCGTCGTGCAGGTGCAGGGTGAAGCGGGCAGCGGCCGGATCGAAGTGCTGCAAGCCGCCCCAGGTGGCCAGCCACATGCCGCCCTTGCCGTCGCCGATGATCTTCTTGACGATGCGCTGCGACGCCGGCCCCGGCGGCGGCACGAAGCGCGTGAAATTGTTGGTCTCGGGATTGAAGCGCGCCAGCCCGTTCTGGGTCGCCACCCAGATGGTGCCGGCCGCGTCCTGGTACAGGTCGGAGACGCGGTCGTGCGGCAGGTTGCCGCCGCTGTTGGCGTTGCTGGCGTACTTGACCGCGTGGTAGCCGTTGTAACGGTACAGCCCGCCGCTATGGGTGCCGATCCAGACGAAGCCCTGGCGGTCCTGCAGCATGGCCAGGATCGACAGCTCGCTCGAATCGAAGGAGGGCAGGCGCTTGAAGCGCAGCGGCGAGGTCGGGGTGGTGCCGGCCTGGGCGGCGCCGGCGCCCAGCATGACACACAGCAGGGCGCACAGCAGCAGGCGCGGCGGGGCGAACGGGTGACGCGCGAAGGCGGTAAATACGCTGAGCATGGCAAATAGGTGTCTACAGTACCGGCCACCCCGGGAATGCCGGGGAACCCGGGCAGTGTAAACCAAGTTGGTTGTGCGGCAATACCTCTTTCAAGATGTATTATCGATGTACAGTTGCCGGGATTTAGGGTATCGTTTACGGCACTATTATTGCATCTACGTCCGTACGCCCGGTTCTGCCGACGCTGTCGTGGCACTATTCGAGCTGGCCACCGGTCTTGCCACTACGCCGGCTCGTTCCCGTCCATCCTGGAAGTTCCCCGCGTCGGCCTGTCCGGGCGTAGAGCAGATTGAACCCACGCCCGGAAAACTTATGTCTGAAACACCGATTACCATCGAAGCCGACAGTGCACCCACCGTCAAGTTCGCCGATTTCGGCCTTGCGCCGGAGATCCTGCGCGCACTGACGGACCAGGGCTACATCCATCCGACGCCGATCCAGGCCGCGGCCATTCCGATTGTGCTGCAGGGCCGCGATGTCATGGGCGCGGCCCAGACCGGCACCGGCAAGACCGCCGGTTTTTCGCTGCCGATCATCCAGCTGCTGCTGGCCCACGCCAGCCCGAGCATGTCGCCGGCGCGCCATCCGGTGCGCGCGCTGGTGCTGACCCCGACCCGCGAGCTGGCCGTGCAGGTGGCCGAGAACGTCAAGGCCTACGCCCAGCACACCCCGCTGCGCTCGACCGTGGTGTTCGGCGGCATGGACATGAAGGGCCAGACCATCATCCTCAAGGGCGGCGTCGAGATCGTGATCGCCACCCCGGGCCGCCTGCTCGACCATATCGAACAGAAAAACGTCAGCCTGGGCCAGGTCCAGATGCTGGTCATGGATGAAGCCGACCGCATGCTCGACATGGGCTTCCTGCCGGACTTGCAGCGCATCATCAACCTGCTGCCGAAGAAGCGCCAGAACCTGATGTTCTCGGCCACCTTCTCGCCGGAAATCAAGAAGCTGGCCAACAGTTTCCTGACCGACCCCGTCACCATCGAAGTGGCGCGCAGCAACGCCACCGCCGACAAGGTCACCCAGATCGTCTACAAGGTCGCCGACGAAGCCAAGCGCGACGTGGTCGAATTCCTGATCCGCGGACGCGACCTCAAGCAGGTGCTGGTGTTCTCGAACACCAAGATCGGCGCCTCGCGCCTGTCGCGCCACCTGGAGCAGGGCGGCATCAAGGCCACCGCGATCCACGGCGACAAGACCCAGCAGGAACGCATGGCCGCGCTCGACGCCTTTAAAAAGGGCGAGATCGACGTGCTGGTCGCCACCGACGTGGCCGCGCGCGGACTCGATATTTCCGACCTGCCGTGCGTGATCAACTTCGACCTGCCGTACAACGCCGAAGACTATGTGCACCGGATCGGCCGCACCGGCCGCGCCGGCGCCTCGGGCGACGCCTTGTCGGTGTTTTCGGACAAGGACGAGCGCTTGCTGGTCGATATCGAAAAACTGATCAAGCAGACCATCACGCGCGGCGAACTGGCCGGTTTCGTGGCGGGCAGCGCCGCCGCCAGCGGGCGCACCGAGTCGTCCCCGGGCGAACGCCGTCCGCGCCGCGACGACAGCGCCGCTGCCGCCGGCGCGCGTTCGTCCAGCCGTCCGCCCGAGCGCGAACGCGGCGGCGAGCGCAGTTTCAGCTCCTCGGGCAGTAGCGAGCGCAGTGCCGGCGGCGCGTCGTCGGGCCGCTCGGCGCCGTATCCGCGCCGCGAAAAAGTCGACCCGTGGTTCCTGACCCCGTACGAACCGGCCAAGAAGAGCACGCCGGCCGTGACCGACCAGGTCGCCACCAGCGCCAAGCCCAAGCAGAAGATCGCCGTGCTGCTGGGCGGTTCGCCCAAGCAGTAAGCAGCCGGGCGCGACCGGTGGCGCCGGCACGGCGCGCACCACGTTTGTTCCTTCGGCGTGTTGTCGGGATGTATAATTTGCCTAAATGTAATGCCGCCGTGCGTGTGGCCCCTGGTCGCGCGCCGCGGCGTTTCTCTTTTTTATCACTGTATAGCCATGAACAAACTAAGTAATCAAAGCATCGCCATCCTCGTGCCTTGTTATAACGAGGAACTGACGGTTGCCGCGATTGTTCGCGACTTCAATGCCTGCCTGCCACAGGCGGTGGTGTACGTCTTCGACAACAATTCCAAGGATGCCACCGTGCGCCTGGCGCTTGAGGCCGGCGCCGTGGTGCGCAATGTGCCCCTGCAGGGCAAGGGCAACGTGATCCGGCGCATGTTCGCCGATGTCGACGCCGACATCTACATCATGGTCGACGGCGACAATACCTACGACGCCAGCGTGGCCCCCAAGCTGGCCGAAAAGCTGGTCGACGAGGGACTCGACATGGTGGTCGGCACGCGCGTGTCGACCGAGCAGGAAGCCTACCGCTTCGGCCACCGCTTCGGCAACCGCCTGCTGACCGGCTCGGTCGCGGCGGTGTTCGGCAATACCTTCACCGACATGCTGTCGGGCTACCGCGTGTTTTCGCGGCGCTACGCCAAGTCCTTCGCGGCGCACTCGGCCGGCTTCGAAACCGAAACCGAACTGACCGTGCACGCGCTCGAACTGCGCATGCCGGTGGCCGAGGTCGAAACCATCTACCGTTCGCGTCCGGAAGGCTCGGTCAGCAAACTCAACACTTACCGCGACGGCATCCGCATCCTGTGGACCATCATCAAGCTGTTCAAGACCGAAAAGCCGCTGGCCTTCTTCTCGCTGGCGTTTTTCGCCTTCATGCTGGCGGCGGTCGGCCTTGCCGTGCCGCTGCTGCAGACCTACCTGGCCACCGGCCTGGTGCCGCGCCTGCCGACCGCGATCCTGTCGGTCGCGCTCAGCCTGTTCGGCGTGATCTCGCTCAACTGCGGCCTGATCCTCGACACCGTGACCAAGGGCCGCATCGAGCAGAAGCGCTTCGCCTATCTGGCCATCTCGGCGCCGCGTGTCAAACATGCCTGAGCCCGGCGCTCGGGCCGGCGTCCCCGCCACGCCTCCCGCAGTGCCGGCATGAAGCTCGCTAGCGAGCTGCTGCGCTTCGGCGCGGCCGGGGTGGCCGGCTTGCTGGTCGACCTGGGCGTGCTGGCGCTGGCGCGCAGCGCCGGCCTCGATCCATATGCCGGGCGCGTGCTGTCCTTCCTGTGCGCGGTGTTCGCCACCTGGCAGATCAACCGGCGCTACACCTTTCACCCGGCCGGCATCTCGCTGTGGACCGAATGGTGGCGCTACCTGCTGGCCATGAGCGGCGGCGGGGCGGTCAACTTCGCCACCTACAGCGCCATCGTCTGGCTGTTTTCCGGCGTGCCGCACATCCCTTACTGGGGCGTGTGCGCCGGTTCGCTGGCCGGCATGGCGGTCAATTTCGTCGGCGCGCGCTGGTTCGTCTTTCAACGTAAATCGTAACTCTTTATCGCAGGTAATGCATGAATGTCGTGACTCGGGCAATTTCGCGTGTGGACGCCGGCGCGCTGCGCCTATGGGACGGGCTCGACCGCGCCCGCATGCTGCGCCTGGCCATGTGGGTTGGGCCGTTCATGGCCGGCCTGGTCTCGATGGCGCTGGGGCAGGACGCCAACTGGGACTTGCGCAATTATCACTGGTATAACCCGTACGCTTTCCTGAACGACAAGATCGGCTTCGACCTCAATCCGGGCCAGTTCCAGAGCTATTTCAACCCCACCATCGACCTGCTGTATTACGGGCTGGCCTCGCATTTTCCGACCCGCGTGACCGGCTTTGTGATGGGTTTCCTGCACGGGCTCAATTTCGTGCTGCTGGTCCTGATCGTGCGCCAGGTGCTGGGCGCCGCCGGCGAGCCGGCCGCGCTCGCCACCACGCGCTACCGCCTGCCGCTGCTGCTGGCCGTGGCCGGCTGCATGGGGTTTTCCTTCCTGACCCAGCTCGGCAACACCATGGGCGACAACCTGACCTCGCTGACCGTGCTGGGCGCCATCGCGCTGCTGCTGCGCCAGTGGCCGCAACTGCTGGCCGGCGGCGCGCGCGCGGCCATGATCGCCGCCCTGGCCGGGCTGATCATCGGCGCCGGCACCGGGCTCAAGCTGACCAATGCCAACTATGCGCTGGCCCTGTGCCTGGCGCTGCTGACCCTGCGCGTGTCGCTGTGGCGGCGGTTTACCACCGCCTTCGTGTTCGGGCTGGGCACCCTGGCCGGCATCGGCGCCACCGCCGGCCACTGGTACTGGCTGATGTGGAAACAGTTCGGCAATCCCCTGTTCCCCCAATTTAACAATATCTTCAAGGCGCCGCTGGCCTCGCAGATCGCCGTGGCCGACATGGGCTGGGTGCCCAAGAGCGCGCTCGAAGCGCTGCTGTGGCCCTTCATCTTCACCTTCAATTCGCGCCGCGTGATCGAGTTGCCGATGACCCAGATCATCTGGCCGCTGGTCTACATCGCCTTCATCGCGCTGATCGCCCAGCGCCTGCGCCGGATGTGGCTGGCCGCTCCCGCTCCCGCCAGCGCCATCGTGGCCGCGGGCGAGGCCCCCGGCGCGCGCCTGCTGCTGGTGTTTTTCGCACTCTCGTACCTGATCTGGCTCAAGCTGTTCGGGATCTACCGCTACATGGTGCCGCTCGAACTGCTGGCGCCGCTGGTGCTGTGGCTGCTGCTGCACCGCCTGTGCAGCTTGCCGGTGGCGCGCGCGATCGGCGCCTGGTGCATCGTGCTCTCCGCCATCGCCGGCCTGCCGCGCGTGGATTGGGGCCATCACTACAATGGCGAGAAAAGTTTTACCGTGCAGGTGCCGGCGTTTGCCGAACCGGAACAGAGCATGGTGTTTACCGTGCATGGCGATCCGCCGATGTCGTGGATGGTGCCGAGTTTTCCGAACCGCCTGGCGTTCGCCGCGCTCGGCTCGGGCTTTCCCGAGTCGCCCGCCTTCGCCGAGCGCGTCGCGCAGATGGTGGCCGCGCGCCGTGGCCCGCTGTACGTGATGATCACCGCCCCCGGCTTGCCGCCGGGCCCGCGCAGGGGCGCCCCGGCGCCCGAGCCCGAGACCGCGCAGCGCCTGCGCCGCCTGTACGACGCTGGCGCGCAGGTGCTCGAACGCTACAAGCTCGGCTTCAATGAAGCGAGCTGCGTCGTGTACGACGCCCGCTTCGGCGGCGGCGCCAGCGATCCGTATCAACTGTGCGAAGTGGCCAGGCTGCCATGAGCACCTTTGCAGTGCGCATGGGCCGGCATTCTGCCAAGATCTGGATCATTGCCTTGCTGGGACTGCCGGCGCTGCTGTCGCTCCAGCGCGCCCTGAGCAAGCCGGCCGACCCCAACCTGGCGCAGCTGCCGGCGCGGCCGGTCAGCTTCGCGGACTGGACCGCCGCGCCGCCAATCCTCGACGCCTGGATGGCCGACCATTTCGGCGGGCGCAGGGTGTTCATCCGGCTCGGCACGATCGTGCGCTTTCACCTGTTTCATGAATTCTCGACCAACCAGATGGCGGTCGGCCAGCACGGCCGCTATATCCTCGCCTCCCACAGCGCCAAGGGCGCGCCCTACCAGGCCATCCACACCGTGTGCGGCAAGGGCGTGGCCAATGCCAGCACCGTCCCCTACCTCAATAAGATGTTCGGCGCCTTCCACGCCGCCGGGCTGCAGCCGAAACTGCTGGTGGTGCCGTCGGCCCCGGCGGTCCACCCGGAAGACATGCCGCCCCAGCTGGTGGCCGAGTGCGCCGGCGAGCGGACCGCCGTCACCGGCGTGCTGGCGGCGCCAGAACTGCTGCCCGCGGCGTCAAGCAATATCATGTATCCGCTCAAGGAAATGCGCGAAATCAAGAAAAGCGCGACCCTGTTCCCGCTCACCTGGTTCCACTGGACCGGCGCCGGGCTGGACGACGTGGCGCGCCTGACCCTCACCCGCTTCTGGCAGCGTCCGCTGGAGCAGGGGCCGCCGCTGGCCACCCGCAGCCGGCGCGCGAACTCAGATGTGTCGCACCTGTTCGCGGGCGTCAGCCTGAAGAGCCAGATCGTCGAACCCGACCTGGACGCCTCCGGCGTCAAGGCCTGCATCGGGCGCGACTGCTATCCGGAAGTGGCGGCCGCGCGCATCCTGCAAGATGTCAGCCGGTTCGACAATCCGCGCGCGCCGGCGCGCCGCCTGTTGATCATTTCCGACTCCTTCGGGATCAAGATCGCGCCCTGGTATGCGCGCTACTACCGCCAGGTCGAGCACATGGCCACCAACCGGGTCGACCAGCTCTCGCCCCAGCAAATGGCCGAGCTGAAAACCTACCTGTTCCGCGAGCCGGCCGGCACCGACATCCTGTTCCTGTACCACGATGGCGGCGCCATGTACGACACTTTGCGCCTCGGAACCGAAAACATGCTGCCGTAGCGGACGCCGTAGCGGACGCCGTAGCGGACGCCGGGATGAATCGCCGATTCTCACGATTGTTTCTTGGCAACTATCGATTTATTGCAACAAGGCGATGCTATAATCGCGCGCTTATCCAGCGCCGCCAACGACGCCGTTTTTATCTGACGAGACATCTTATGGTTTTCAGTTCGGCCGTTTTCCTGTTCTATTTCTTCCCCTGCTTCCTGCTGCTGTATTACGTCCTGCCATGGAAAAATGCCGTCCTGCTGATCGGCAGCCTCTGGTTCTACGCCTGGGGCGAGCCGCGCTTCGTGCCGCTGCTGATGCTCTCGGCATTTCTGAACTACAGCTTCGGCTGGCTGATCGCGCGCGCCGGCGGCCAGCGCAAGCTGCTGCTGGGACTGGGGATCGGGCTGAACCTGGCGATGCTGGGCTATTACAAATACCTGGGCTTTTTCGCCGGCATCCTGAACGCCGTCGGCCTGCGCGAAGGCGCGCTGCCGGCCATCGTGCTGCCGCTGGGGATCTCGTTTTTCGTGTTCCAGGGCATTTCCTACCTGATCGACGTGTACCGCCGCGACATCACCGCGCAAAGCAGCTTCCTGCGCTTTGCCATGTACAAGGCCATGTTCCCGCAACTGATCGCCGGCCCGATCGTGCGCTACCGCCAGATCGCCCACGAGGTCGACCAGCGCTCGCTGACCAATGAACGGATCTGGATGGGTTTCCGCCTGTTCGTGCTGGGCCTGGCGCAAAAAGTGCTGATCGCCAACTACGTAGCCTTGCCGGCCGACCAGATCTTCGCGGTCGATCCGTCCAAACTCGACGCCCCCGGCGCCTGGGTCGGGATCGCCTGCTACACGATCCAGATCCTGTTCGACTTCGCCGGCTACTCGAACATGGCGATCGGCATCGGCCACATGCTCGGCTTTACCTATCCGCCCAACTTCAACCGTCCGTATTCGGCCACCTCGATCACCGATTTCTGGCGCCGCTGGCACATCAGCCTGTCGAGCTGGTTCCGCGATTACCTCTACATTCCGCTGGGCGGCAACCGCGCCTCGCCGGTGCGCACCTACTTCAACCTGGCGCTGGTGTTCTTCCTGTGCGGCTTGTGGCACGGCGCGGCCTGGACGTTTGTCATCTGGGGCCTGTGGCACGGCGCCCTGCTGGTGCTCGAACGCCTGGGCGGCGCGGCCCTGCTGGCGCGCCTGCCCGGCGTGGTGGCGCAAGCCTGGACCATGCTGTGCGTGATGGTCGGCTGGGTGTTCTTCCGCGCCGACAACGTGCCGTACGCGCTCAAGTATCTGGGCAGCATGTTCGGCGCCTACGACGGCGTGGCCGACGCCCATCCGTGGCGCCACAACCTCACCGTCACCGCCACCATCGCGCTGACCATCGGCATCGTGCTCGCTTGCTGGCGTTTGCGCGCCGGGCCGGGCGAGAAGGGCGAGGCGAAGGCGGTCCCGGCCATCGTCGCTGCGCGCAGCGGCGCCCTCGCCAACAGCGCCAGCGTGCTGGCGACGGCCGCGCTGGCGCTGCTGTGCATCAGCAGCCTGGCGGCCGGTACCTACAATCCCTTCATCTACTTCAGGTTCTGACATGGGCTCGACTGTGCTCGCGCGGGTGGGCCGCCACTCCGCCAAGATCTGCATCATTGTCATGCTGGCGGTGCCGGCGCTGATCTCGGTCAAGGCGGCCCGCAAGCCGAACGACCCCAACCTGACGCCGCTGCCGGCCCGCCCGCATACGCTCCAGGAACTGATGGAAATGCCGCCCAAGGTCACGGCCTGGGTGAGCGATCACTTCGGCCTGCGCGGGCGTTTCATCATGGCCGACAACATCATGCGCTTTTACCTGTTCCACGAGTTTCCGTCGGTTCAGCTGGCCTACGGCCAGAACGGACGCTACTTCATGGCGGCGCACGCCAAGACCGTCGGCCCGTACCAGGCCATGACCACCGTGTGCAGCAAGGGCAAGGCCAACGCCAGCACGATTCCCTACCTGAACAAGCTGTTTACCGCCTTCCACGCGGCCGGGCTGGACCCCAAATTGCTGGTGGTGGCCTCGTCCCCGGCGGTGTATCCGGACGACGTCCCGGCCGACCTGGTGAAAGAATGCACCAGCACCGACACGCCCCCCGCGCGCGTGCTGGCCTCGCCCGAGCTGCTGCCGGAAGCGCGCAAGTCGATCCTGTATCCGCTCAAGGAAATGCGCGAGATCAGTAAAAACGCGACCCTGTTCCCGAAGACCTGGTTCCACTGGAACGGCGAGGGCCTGGACCAGGTCGCGCGCCTGACCTTGAGCCACTTCTTCCAGACCCCGCTCGACCAGCCGCCGCTGAAGGTGCGCACCTACATGGGCCACTCGGACCTGGGCCACATGGTCATCGGGGTCAATCTCGACACCGAATTGACCGAGCCGGACCATGGCGCGTCCGGCATCAAGGCGTGCTACGGTGCCGACTGCTATCCGGAGATGCCGGGCGTGGCGCGCGTGCTGGGCGACGTCAGCCGCTTCCACAACCCGAACGCGCCCAAGCGCCGCCTGCTGATCATTTCGGATTCCTTCGGCGCCAAGCTGGCGCAATGGAATTCGCGCTATTACGGCGAGGTCGAGCATTTCTGCACCACCCATACCTACGAGCTCAACCCGCAGCAGATCGCAGCGATGAAGGCGTATATCTACCGTAACCGGGCCGATACCGACATCCTGTTCGTGTATCACGACGGCGGCGCCATGTATGACGTGCTGCTTCTCGGAACCCAGGGGATCCTGCCGGATCCGCTGGCGGCCGCACCCTGAGGCAGCGGCCTGGGCGTTTGACATTTACCCACGCATGCCGGGCGGCGCGCACCCTGCGCGCCGCCGCTGTTTTCCGGTGACGAGACATCATGGTTTTCAGTTCAGCCGTTTTCCTGTTCTACTTTTTCCCCGGCTTCCTGCTGCTGTATTACGTTTTGCCGTGGAAAAATGCTGTCCTGCTGATCGGCAGCCTGGTGTTCTACGCCTGGGGCGAGCCGCGCTTCGTGCCGCTGCTGCTGCTGTCGGCCTTCCTGAACTACAGCTTCGGCTGCCTGATCGCGCGCGCCGGCGGCCGCCGCAAGCTGCTGCTGGGACTGGGGATCGGGCTGAACCTGGCGATGCTGGGCTATTACAAATACCTGGGCTTTTTCGCCGGCATCCTGAACGCCGTCGGCCTGCGCGAAGGCGCGCTGCCGGCCATCGTGCTGCCGCTGGGGATCTCGTTTTTCGTGTTCCAGGGCATTTCCTACCTGATCGACGTATACCGCCGCGACATCGCCGCGCAAGGCAGCTTCCTGCGCTTTGCCATGTACAAGGCCATGTTCCCGCAACTGATCGCCGGCCCCATCGTGCGCTACCGCCAGATCGCCGCCGAAGTCGAGCAGCGCAGCATCACCAATGCGCGCCTGTGGATGGGGTTTCGCCTGTTCGTGCTGGGCCTGGCGCAGAAGGTGCTGATCGCCAATTCCGTGGCGCTGGGCGCCGACAATGTCTTCGCCAACGATCCCGCCCAGCTTAACGCGGCCTCGGCCTGGCTGGGCATCGCCTGCTACACGATCCAGATTCTGTTCGACTTCGCCGGCTACTCGAACATGGCGATCGGGATCGGCCACATGCTCGGGTTTAGCTACCCGCCCAATTTCAACCGCCCGTACGCGGCCACCTCGATCACCGACTTCTGGCGCCGCTGGCACATCAGCCTGTCGAGCTGGTTCCGCGATTACGTCTACATTCCGCTGGGCGGCAACCGGGTCTCGCCAGTGCGCACTTACTTCAACCTGGCGCTGGTGTTCTTCCTGTGCGGACTGTGGCATGGCGCGGCCTGGACGTTTGTCATCTGGGGCCTGTGGCACGGCGCGCTGCTGGTGCTCGAACGGCTGGGCGGCGCGGCCCTGCTGGCGCGCCTGCCCGGCCTGCTCGGGCAAGCCTGGACCATGCTGTGCGTGATGATCGGCTGGGTCTTCTTCCGCGCCAGCGACGTGCCGTACGCGCTCAAGTACCTGGGCGCCATGTTCGGCGGCCACGACGCCCAGGCCTACTTTCGCCCGTACCGCATGGACGTGGGCAGCAGCGCGCTGCTGGCGCTGGCCGTGGGGACCGGGCTGGCTTGCTGGCGCTGGCAAAGCGCGCGCACCGCGCAGCAGGGCGCCGCCGATGCGGCGCCGGCCGCGCGCCTGCCGCCCGTGCTGGCGCATGCCGGCCACGCCGCGCTGACCGCCGCGCTGGCGCTGATGTGCGTCGCCAGCCTGGCGGCCGGCACCTACAATCCCTTCATCTATTACCGCTTCTGATATGCGCCACCCTGTTTTCGCCATGTTGGGACGCAATGCCGGCAAGATCATGGTGGTGGCGCTGCTGGCGTTGCCGGGGCTGATCTCGGTATACGACGCCGTCACCAAGCCGGCCGACCCCAATCCCAACCGCAAACAGTTGCCGCCGCGCCCGGCCAGCATCGCAGAGCTGCTGGACACGCCGCCCCTGCTCGAAGCCTGGATCAACGACCATTTCGGCTACCGCCTGCCCCTGCTCCAGTACAACAACCGCCTGCGCTTCAAGCTGTTCCGCGAGTTTCCAACGGTGCAGATGGCGGCCGGGCGCCACGGCCGCTATTTCCTGTCGGCCCACAACACCAGCATGCGGCCGTACCAGGCCCTGACCACCATTTGTAGCCGGGCAAGGGCCGACGACGCGAACGTTGCCCACCTGAACCGCCTGTTCCGCGCCTTTCGCGGCGCCGGCCTGGACCCGAAACTGCTGGTGGTGCCGTCGGCCCCGCAGGTTTATCCGGAGGACGTGCCGCGCTTTCTCGAGCGCGAGTGCGCCAGCGCGGTCAACCCGATCGACGCCATGCTCGCGTCGGGGCGGCTGGAGCGGACGGCGGCGGCGGCCATCTTCTATCCATTGAGTGAAATGCGCGAGATCAAGAAGAGCGCCTTGCTGTTTCCGAAGACCTGGTTCCACTGGACCGGCGACGGGCTCGACCAGGTAGCGCGCCTGTCGCTCACCCATTTCTGGCAGCGTCCGCTCGACCAGGCGCCCGCGCTAGCGCAGAACAAGCGGATCCAGCGGGCCGACGTGTCGCACCTGTTCGACGGCGTCTTGCTGGAAAGCGAAACCATCGAACCGGACCTGGACAAATCGGGCGTGAAGGGCTGCTGGGGCGGCGCGTGCTACCCCGAGATCGCCGACATCACGGAGATCCTGGGCGACGTCAGCCGCTTCGACAATCCCAGGGCGCCGCGGCGCCGCCTGCTGATCATTTCTGACTCGTTCGGATCGAAAGTATCGGCCTGGTACGCGCGCTACTATGCCCGCGTGGAGCAGTTCGCCACCAATGAGGTGGGCCGGCTCACCCCCGCGCAGCTCGCGGCCTTCAAGGCCTACCTGTACCGCGAGCGCGCCGACACCGACATCCTGTTCCTGTATCACGATGGCGGCGCCTTGAACAACGTGCTGCGCTTCGGGACCGAGCCGCTGTTGCCGGCGCCGCTGCCGCAGGCCTAGCCTATTTTGCTGGCGCGGCCGCGCTCCACAGCACATCCCCGCCGCGTCCATCCAGCACGGCCAGCAGCTGGCCGGCGTTGTCGCGCCAGGTGATCCAGGGCATGCCGGCCGAATCGGGCTCGGTGCCGGTGCTGCGCTGGGCCAGCCAGGTGCGCAGCGCCTGCGCCAGCTCGGTCCCCTGCATCCCGCTGAAATAGGCCGCATGCGCGCCGGCCACCTCGCGAAACACCGGCAGGTCGCGCGCCAGCACCGGCAGGCCGTAGCGCGCCGCTTCGATCAGCGGCAGGCCGAAACCTTCGCCTTCGCTCGGCACCAGCAGGCAGGAACTCGACTGGTACAGCGCCAGCAGTTCGGCGTCGCCGATCCCTTGCAGCCATTGCAGGCGCTTGCCCAGTTCCGGGTGGCCGCGCAGGCGTTCGACGATGCGCGGAATGGTGCGCCGCGCCGTTTGCGGCAGCGGGGTCCAGCCTTCCGCGCCGACGATCACCAGGCGCGCGTCGACGCCTTCGCGCCACAGTACCTCGAACGCGTCGAGCGCTTGCAGGTGGCCCTTGCGCGGCTCGATCGTGCCGACCATCAGGAAGGTGGCCGGACCATCGCGCCGTGCACCGGCGCTGGCGGCGGGTGCTGCTTGTACAAGCGGCGCGCCGATATCGGCGCCGTGGTGCAGCACCGCCAGCTTGAGCGGGCCGCGCAGCTCCAGGCGCGCCTTGGCCTGCGCCAGCCAGTCCTGCAGCTCGCTCCTGACCGCGCCCGAGATGCACAGCAGGCGGTCGGCATTGGCCGCGATGCAGGCCAAAAAGGCTTCATGGCCGGTGTCCGCCCCTTCCGGGAAGAACTCGGGACGCAGCACCGGCAGCAGGTCGTGGATCAGGAAGGTCACTTCGACCCCGCGTGCGCGCCAGGCCGCGAACAGGCCTTCGCGCGCCGCCGCCAGCACCGCGCCGGGCGCATAGTCGGCGCAGTAGAAACGGTCGCCCGCATTGACTTCCACCGGTGCGTCGTGCGGCATGGGCGAATCGATCCCGTACAGGCTGCGCGCATAGGCGCGCGCATAGCGGTATTCGGTGCGGCCGTTGTGCTCGGCCAGGTACACCGGTTCGATGCGCAGGCCCGGTTCGAGGCGCGCCAGCAGTTCGGCGAGCTGCATGCGCACCACCCGTTCGATGCCGGTGTTGAGGCCATGGCGCGCGGTCGAGGTGACGTCGACCAGCAACTGGCGCGGCGCCAGCGACTCGGGCGCGCCGGCGATGCATTGAGCGCACAGGCGCACCAGCGCGTCGTCGTGGTGCAGGACCGGCTGCTCGGCCAGCGCGTTCATTAAGCTGGCGCGCGACCCGGGCGCGCCGGCGTAGGTCTCTTCGATGGCTTGCGCGTACAGGGCGGCGCAATGAGCCGGGCTGTGCACCGTGTGCAGCAGTTCGCGCGCGCGCCGGCCCAGCGCGGCGCGCCGCGCCGGGTCGGCATGCAAGCCTTCCAGCGCGTCGCGCAACTGGTCCTGGGTGAACAGGTCGTGCAGGCCCCACACCGCGTCCGGCGGCAGTTCGGCCATCGAGCCGTTGGCGTTGACGATGGTCGGCAAACCGTAATTGAGGCAGTCGAGCACCGCGGCCGAGGTTTCGCCGCGCGACTGGCAGCGCAGCTGCACGCCGACATCGGCCGCGTGCAGGTACTGCTGGTAGACCGCTTCGTCGGTCCATCCGGCCACGCGCAGGCGCTTGCCGCCGGCGGCCACGGTGGCGGCCACGCGCTTGCCGTACTCGCCGCCGTCGTTTTCGCCGACCAGCACCAGTTCGCAGCGCGGGTCGCGCTGCAAGCTGGAGTCCATCCAGGCGTCCAGCAATTCCTGGCTATGCTTGGTGTTGGCGACAAAGCCGAAACTGCACACCAAAAACACGTCCTCGGGGATGCCCAGCGCGCGCCGGGCGCTGGCGCGGTCGCCCGGCGCGGGCAGGGCGCGCGGCAGCGGCACCACGCTCCAGTCGCCCGCCGCCAGCGGTCCGTACCAGTGGCGCGCCAGGCTGCGCGCATGGTCGGAATGGACCACCACCCGGCGCGCCTGCTGCAGCACGGCCAGGTTGCACGGGTACAGGCTGCGCGTTTCCAGCGCGCGCTCGACCTTCAGGCCGGCCAGCAGCGCGGCCATGCCGTGCGAGTGGAACAGGGCGTCGGTCCAGGCGTTGGGAATGCCGCCGGCCAGCTGCTCGTAGGCCAGCACGCTGCTGATGAAGAAGTCGTGCAGCACCACCACGCCCGGATGGCGCGCCAGCATGCCGAACATGTGGCTGTGATACGGGCTGTTGCCGAACTGGTAGACGATGCGTTCGAACTGGCCGGCGTTCTGCTCGAACCAGGCCAGGTCGCGCTGGGGCAGGGCGGCCAGCGCCGCCGGCAGCACCACTTTGGGCTGATGCACGATCAGGTCGATCTCGTAATGCGCCATCATGGCCGGCAGCACTTGCGCGGCGTAGTCGGCGATGCCGGTGCGCTCGGGCGGCAGCGGCGAGACGAACGCCAGGCGCGGACGCCTAGTCGCGACAACGGGCGCCACTTGCGGCAGCGGCGCACCGAAACGCAGCTCGATCGCGCGCAGGGCCTTGCGCGCGCTCTCGTCCCACGAAAAGCGCTTGGCCTGGGCGCGCCCATGCGCGCGCAGGCGTTCGCGCATGGCCGGGTCCTGCAGCACCTGGCCGATTTTTTCGGCGATCGATTGCGGGCGGTCGGCGTCGAACAGCGCTTCCTCGCAGCCCACCACTTCGGGAATGCTGGTGTTGTTGGCGCCGATGACGATCGCGCCGCAGGCCATCGCTTCGAGCGCCGGCAGGCCGAAGCCTTCGTGGCGCGACGGGAAGATGAACAGGTCGGTGATCTGGTACAGGCGAATCAGGTCGGCGTCGCTGACGTAGCCGGTCAGGATCAGGTGATCCTTTTCCATGCCGCGCTTGGCCGCGTGGGCCAGCAGGTCGGCGCGGTCGCGCTCACCGAGCTTGCTGGCGATGAGCAGCTGGTGACTGTCGCGCAGGGCCGGCGGCAGCAGGCAGTAGGCGGTGATCAGGCCATCGATGTTCTTGCGCGCGTCGAAGCCGCCCGGCGCGTACATCAGCAAGCCGCGGTTGATGCCGAAGCGCGCGCGCAGTTCGGCCACCTGTTCCGGCGTTTGCGCGGCGTCGGGGCGGAACGTTTCGTCCACCGCGGTGGAGATCGCGTGCACCGAGCCGGGTTCCAGCGCCAGCGCGTCGATCGCTTCCTGGCGCGAGTAGTCGGAAATGGCCAGCAGCAGGCCGGCGCTGCGCAGCGAGGCGATCTTGCGCTCGTAATACACGCGCTGGATCGGGCTGCCGAGGTATGCCTCGGGATTCAAGAACGGAATCAGGTCGTACAGCACCACCGTCGTGCGCTCGGCGCCGGCGAAGGCGCCGACCGACACCACGGCGTCGTCGACGAAGCCTTCGAACAGGCTGGTGACCAGCACCGCGTCCGGGCGCAGCTGGGCGATGTAGTGCTCGCGCGTCAGTTCGGCGGCGCGCGTGCGCGGGCTGTTGCCCGCGTCGATTTCGGCCACCGGGCCGGCGATGTCGAACACGCGGATCCGTTCGGGCGGCACCAGGCCGGCGAAGCTGCGCCGCATCTCGATGATCGAGGCGCCCAGGGCGCCGTTGAGGACCAGCCAGATCTCATGGTCGCCGGCGTTGCGCGCCACGCCGAGGGCCAGGGCCAGCGAGTAGCGGCCGATGCCGCGAAAGCGGCTTTCCGACTGGGCGCCCTGGAGGTCGATCACAATGCGCATCAGTTCTTCCTTGAGTCGATAGCTTGTTTGAGTTCTTGGTAGATGCGCTGCGCGCGCGGCGTCAGGTCGTCCATGCTGGCGCTCGGCGGGAACGGCGCTGCGGGCGGCGGCGGCGGCGGGTTGTTGCCGCGCCTGAGCACCCCGTACAGGCGCGCGTGCAGGCCGGGGAAGCGGCGCAGCACGGCCAGGGCGGTGCGCTTGGCGCGCGGGCGGCGCAGCAGGGCGCGCATCAGGGCCAGCAGCGGCGGCGTGACGCGGCGCTTGATGCCGGGGACGATGCGGCCGTCGCGGGCGGCGTCGCGCAGGCGGTAAGCGTAGCCGGTGACCATGCGCAGCGGCGCGGTGACGCGCCACGAGGTGCTGCCCTGCAGTTCTTCGACGCGGCGCTGGTGCTGCGCGGCGCGCTCCTCGGCCGCGCCAATGCGCTGGGCCAGCGCATTGAGGCTGTCCTGGAAGGCCGACTGGGTTTGCAGCGCCAGTTGCGCGTGCTGCTCCTGTTGCTGACCAAGTTGGTCGGCGCGCGCGTGCATGCCATGCAGTTGCGCTTCGGCCGCATCCTGGCGCAGGCGATTGTTCTCGACGCCATCGGCGACCCGCGCCAGGCCCTTGTGCAGGGTGTCGAAGTTGGCGCTGTCGGCCTGCTCGCGCAAGCCGACACGGTCGCCCAGTTGCCCCAGCGCCTGGTGCAGCTCGGCGCGGCGGCCGCTGTCCTGCTCCTCGAAGCGCAGCGCCAGGTCGGACAGGGAAATGCCGTAGCTGGCCGCGAACGGCGCGCCGAACGGCGCCAGTACATCCTGCGGCGCCTCTTTTTGGCCGACCACCGCATAGTCGGGACTGACCCCGTCGAGCACGTCGATCAGGCCGATCGGCTTGCCCTCGTGTAGCTGTTTGGCTTCCTGCAGGCGCAGCACCTTCTGGCGCGCAAAGCCGGCAAAGCCGACCACGAAGTCGAGCAGCGGCGGCGGAATCGGACGCAGGTGCGACGGGTCCATGTAGAAGCTGGACGCGCCCACCACCAGGTTTTCGGGATTCGGCGTTTCCATCACCAAGAGGCCGCCCGGCAGCAGGACGCGGCGCGCTTCGCGGATCAGGTCCTGCACCATCTCGAACGGAATGTGCTCGACCAGGTGGAAGGCCGAGACCATGGCCACGCTGGAATCAAGCGTGGCGCGCAAGGCGGAGAGGGCGTCGGTCAGCTCGACGTGCAGGCCGCGTTCGCGGCAGGCCGCCAGCATGCCGTCGTCCAGATCGACGCCGAAGGGCTTGAAGCCCTGCTCGCCCAGCAGTTCGAGCCATTCGCCGCGCCCGCAGCCCAGATCGAGCACGCTGGCGCCCGGGTACAGCGCCGCCAGCGGGGCATAAAACGGCGCATAGGCCGTCAGGCGCGATTTGATCAAGTCGCGCGAACCGCGGTAGCGGTCTTCGAAAGCGCGGTAAAAATTGTCGCTCATCGCAGGATCTCCACGCGCGGTTCAAGCCAGTTGGTGCCGACGAAGTAGTTGCGGTTCATGTTCATGACGATGAACAGGAAGGCCAGGTCGCGCCACTCGTAGTTGCCGCCCAAATGGGTTTCGGCGCTGGTCAGCGCGGTGGTGAGCGAATAACTGCCTTCGCCCAGGTTGAGCGGGAAGGCGAAGCGGAAGGTGATCTCTTCGCCGGCCGCCACGTCCTCCAGCACCATGTCCATGTGGTGGGTATTGGTGCCGTACATTTGCTGGCCGAGGCGGTCCTTGATCATGTAGCCGAGCACCAGGCGCGACACCGGCTGATGCACCTTGACCTGGATGCACAGGGTCACGGCGGCGCCGACGTTGACCGTCTCGAGCGCGCGCCCGGCCTCGTCCTCTAAGGTGATGCGGGTCACGCTCGCTTCGCCGGTGCCGGAGCTGGTCTGGGTGCGGCCCGCTTCGGTGACGACCTGCTCGACCCCGGCGCCGTCGCGCGAGGCGATCAGGGCGTTGTAATAGTCCATCACCTGTTCCGGGCTGCCCTGCGACGCCAGGCGGCCGCCGTCGAGCAGCAGGGCGCGTTCGCAGATCGACTGGATCGCGGCGCGGTCGTGGCTGACGATGAGCAGGGTGGTGCCGAGCTTCTGGAACTGGCGGATCCGTTCGAAACTCTTGTGCTGAAAATACGCGTCGCCGACCGACAGCGCTTCGTCCACGATCAGCACATCGGGCCGCTTGACGGTGGCCACGCTGAAGGCCAGGCGCATCTGCATGCCCGAGGAGTACACGCGCACCGGCTGGTCGATGTACTCGCCGATGTCGGCAAACGCTTCGATCTCGGGCATCAGGGCGGCGATTTCATCGACCGTCAGGCCGATCAGCTGGCCTGCCATGAAGCAGTTCTGGCGCCCGCTGAAATCGGGATGGAAGCCCATGCCCAGTTCGAGCAGGGCCGCCACGCGGCCGGTGATCTGCACGCTGCCGGTGGTCGGCGTGGTGGTGCCGGTGATCAGTTTGAGCAGGGTGCTTTTGCCGGCCCCGTTGATGCCGATGATGCCGACCGCTTCGCCCGGCGCGAGCTGGAAGCTGACATCCTGGATCACCCATTTGAGGCGGTGGCGCTGGCCGAGGAAGGGCAGGACCCATTCCACCAGCCGGCCCCAGCGGTTGCCGTATTGCTTGTAGGCCTTGCCCAGTTGGTTGACGCGTATGGTACCCATCAGAGTTCATCCACCATTTCGCCGGAGCGCTTGCGGAACAGTAAAAGACCCATCACGCAGCACAGGACGGTGAGGATGGCAATCGGCAGCATGCTGGCCCAGTCCGGCGCGCGGCCGTGCACCAGAATCGTCTGGTAGGAGGCGATCACGGCGGCCATGGGATTGAAGACGAGCAGCTCGCGGACCGGTTTCGGCAGCGCCGTGGCCGGATACACGATGGGGGTAAACCAGAACCAGAACTGCAAGAGGATGCCGAAGAACTGGCCGACGTCGCGGAAAAACACGTTGAGCACGCCGAGCACCATGCCCAGTCCGATCGAAAACAGGATTTGCAGCGCCAGCACCGGGAACAGCAGCAGGTAGACCGCGCCCGGAAAGTGGCCGGACCAGACCAGGAAGGCGGTGAACAGGCCGAAGATGATGGCGAAATTGACGCAGGCGTTGAGCACCACGATGATCGGCAGGCAGATGCGCGGAAATTGCAGCTTCTTGATCAGGTTGGCGTTTTCGATGAACACCGTCTGGGCGCGCGTGGTGATCTCGGCGAACAGGCCCCAGGTGAGCGCCCCGGCGCACAGGTAGATGCTGTAGGCGAAGGTCGAATTGACCCCTTGCAGGCGGCTGCCCATGACTTCGGAAAAGATCACGGTGTAGACGGTGATCATGGCCAGCGGATTGAGCACGGTCCAGAGGGCGCCGAACAGGGAATTGCGGTACTTGGACTGGAATTCGCGCTTGACGCTGCCGAGCACGAAGCCGCGGTAGCGCCAGACGCCCCGGAACATCGACAGCGAGATCATGCGCGCGCGGCGCGGTGCGCGTGATCTCTGGTGGGAAGCGCAGGCGCACGGGCGGCGAACGGCAAGGTCATGGTGTGGGTCGTTTTATCAGGCATATGGGAAATCACAGGTCGCGCCGCTTCGCGCCGGGTCTTGCCGGGGCTGCGGGGCGGAAGATTATAGCATGCAGCTTTTGGGCCACAACGGCGCAAAAAGCACGACGCGGCCCGCAATGGCGGCGTCACGGCGCAGTATAATCTTGCAACTATGCCCAGATGTGTTTCTATAATGCAAAATCATGAGACCGCCGTGCCGCCCGCCGCCATGAATCTGGCCGGGATCGACCTGCTGCGCTTCGCCAGTGCGCTGGCGGTGCTGTTCTGGCATTACCAGCATTTCTCGTTCGTGGGCGCGGCGCCGTTTCAATTCGATCACCGGGAAGAGCCGTTCTACAGCGCCTTGTCGCTGTTCTATCATTACGGCAAGTTCGGCGTGCAAGTGTTCTGGAGCATCTCCGGCTTCATCTTTTTCTGGAAGTACGGCGAGGCGGTCGTCGCCGGACGCATCGGGGCCGGCCGCTTTGCGCTGCTGCGCTTTTCGCGCCTGTATCCGCTGCACCTCCTGACCCTGCTGCTGGTGGCGCTCGGACAAGCCCTGTTCCGCGCCAGCCACCCCGCCTATTTCGTCTACCAGGACAACAGCCTGCCGAGTTTTTTCCTGCAACTGGGCGTGATCGGCCACTGGTTTTACCCGCTGCTGAGCAGCGCCTCGTTCAACGGGCCGATCTGGAGCGTGTCGCTCGAATTGCTGGCCTACCTGCTGTTCTTCGTTCTCGGGCGGCGCATCGGCCTGGGGGCCAGCGCCACCCTGGCCACCGTGGCGCTGGCGGGCGCGGGTTTCTACGCGACCGGCCTGCCGGCCTTCGAATGCCTGCTGTACTTTTACCTGGGCGGGGTGGTGTGGCTGGCCGCGCGCCGCGCGGCGCTGTGGAGCCGGCGCCGCCGCCAGATCGTCAATGGCGCGCTGGCGCTGCTGTTCCTGGGCGCCTGCGCGGCCATGCGCCCGGGCTGGGTGGCGGCCGACCATGCGGTGGTGGCGCTGGTGCCGCTGCTGGTGTATGTGTTCCTGCAAGGGGTGCAGCCGCTGCACCGGGGCGTGCGCCGCTGTTTCAATGAACTGGGCAACCTGACCTATGCCAGCTATTTGCTGCATTTTCCGCTGCAACTGTACATCGCGCTGGCGTGCGGCTGGCTGGGGCGCGAGGTGCCGTGGCGCTCGCCGTGGCTGTTCCTCGGTTTCGTGACGGCCACCCTGGTGCTGTCGTATGTCTGCTATCACCATCTCGAGCGGCCGCTGCAGGACTGGATCCGGCGCCGCTGGGGCGTGCCGGCGGGCGTTCCCGCTCGCCTGGGCGGGAACGCGGCGCCGGTCTGAGATTCAGACGATAAAGTCCCACTGCAGCGGCGCCACCACATGCGCCGCGCTTTCCGGCGAACGCAGGAACTGGTCGGCCACATGCTCCAGGCTTACCCCCTGCTCCATGGCCGCGCGCCAGAAGGCCAGCCCGGGCGCATCGCTCTGGCGCCCGAAGATGTTCTGGTAGAGCAGCTCGAGGTCATGCGCGATGAAGCCGTTGAATGGCGCCTTGTTCAACAGCTGCGCCTCGGGCGAACTGATGATCTCCAGCGCAATGTGCCCCAGGCTCACGCCGTTCTTCTCGGCCTGGGCCCAGAACTCGAAGCCCTGGTAGTCGGCCTGGCGCCCCAGCACGCTTTTGTACAGTCCGGCCAGTGCGCTCTGTTCGCCGCGGTGTTCGAGCGCGATGGTGGTGTCGGCAAACACCAGGCTTTCCAGATTGATCGCCACGGCCGTGCGCTGCGGCTGGTCCCTGGGCGTGATGGCCACGTACGCTTCGTGGCGCGCGATGGTGTAGTCGCCGCTGTTGCCGATGAAAAACCCGACGTCCGCATCGCGTCCGCCATGCAGGATGGTCGGCGCCGGTGCGGGCGCCGGCTCGGCCGCCGCAGCCCGGGTGGCGCTGCCCGCCGCCCAGGCCAGGCGCAGGCTGTCGCCGCCGCCGCCGGCAAACACGTAGGCGGTATCGGCCGCGCTGGTAAACACCTGGCTGGCGGCGTCGCCGGTCAGGATCTGGCCCTCGGTATTGCCGCTGACATTGGCGGCCCCGACGATGGCGGCGAAGTTGACCGCGTTCAGGACGATCTGGCTGCCGGCCGCCAGCCCGGTGGCGTCCACCACCAGCGCCGTCGCCTGGGTCGCGCTGCTGGTGCCGGTCAGGGTCAGGGCGCCGGCTGCATTGTTGGCCGCGCCGACCGCCACGATGGTCTCGACCAGCAAGGGCAGGCTGGCGCCCAGCTTGCTCAGGAAGACCACGCCGTTGCCGGTCAGGTGAGACTGGTCGGCGGCCGGATGACTCGGCGTGGACGCCAGGATGGCCTGGATCAGGTGCTCGGTCGAATTGCCGGCCGCCTGGCTCGGGCCGCCGCTGGCCGTCAGGCCGATGCCGGGCGCGAGCTGGGCCAGCAGCAGGTTGGCGCCGCTGCTGGTGGCCAGGGCGATGTCGGCCGTGCTGGCGCCGCCATTCGATTCGGCGCGCTCGCCGCTCACCACCGGAATGACGGTCCGGGTACCGCTGGCGCCTCCCGGCAGCGTTACTGCAACGGTCGAGACTGGCACGCCATCGACCGTCGCCTCCACCGGCACCGGTGGCGTTGGCGGGGGCGGCACCGGAATGACCGGCGGCAGCGGCGGCGCCTCGATCAACAGGCCCATGATGGGGCTGGCAGGCGACAGGTTGCCGGCCGCATCGGCCTGTTTGAGCGTGAGCGCGTGATAGCCAAGCGAGAGCGGCAGGGTGGTCATGCTCCACTGGCCGCTGCCGTCGGCGAGCGCGCTTCCCAGCACGGTCACGCCATCGCTGTCGTACAAGGTCACGCTGGCATGCGGCTCTGCGCTGCCGCTCAGCAGCGGCGCGCTGACATACGTGATCTGGTCGCCGGCCGTGCCGCTGTCGCTGGCGGGCGAAAGCAGCGGCGCTGCCGGCGCGGCCGGCGCTTCGGTGTCGATCATCAAGGTCAGCGCGGCGCTGGCAGTCGATATGTTGCCGGCCGCATCGGTCTGTTTGGCGGTGAGCGTATGGCTGCCTTCGCCCAGCAGGCTGGTGGAGATGCTCCAGACGCCATTCGCATTGGCACTGGCGGTGCCGAGCACGGTGGTGCCATCGGTGTCGAACAGTTGCACGCTCGCAAAGGCTTCGGCGCTGCCGCTGACGGTCGGGGTGGCGAAGCGGGTGACATTGTCGCCCACGGCGCCGCTGTCGCTCTTGGGCGTGAGCACCGGCGCGCCAGGGGGCGCTGCGCCGGTATCGATGACCACAGTCAGTGCGGCGCTGGCGGACGACACATTGCCGGCCAGATCGGTCTGGCGCGCGCTGACCGTATGCTGGCCGGCCGCCAGGGTGCTGCTGGGGATGCTCCAGTTACCCTTGCCGTCGGCCACGCCGGTGCCGATCAGGGTGATGCCATCGGTATCGTACAGCCTGACCGTGGCGTCCGGCTCGGCCTTGCCCCTGAACTCGGGGGTGCTGGTGCTGGTGATGGCATCGGTGTCGGAGACCCCGCTGTCGGTGGCGCTGGTCATGGACGGGACCGAAGGCGCCAGCGCGGTATGGTCGAGCACATAGGTTTCGCCGCCGTCATAGCCGCCGCCGATGGCCACATTGCCGGCATTCTCGATGCCGGTGCCGCTGGCATTGAGGTCGAGCCGCACGCTGCCGTCGCCGCCGAGGCCGCCCACCGTCACGGTGTAGCTGGCGCCGCTGCCGCTTACCGAGGCGATGCCGGCCGCCGCCGTGCCGTTGGTGACCACGCTGAAGTCGGCCGCGTCGACCCCGGTCACGCTCTGGCTGAAGGTGACCGCGTAGCTGACCGTGGTGGCCGCCGCCGGTACCGCGACGGCGGCGCCGCCGGCGCGCACGATCGCGCTCACGGTAGGGGTATTCGTGACGTTGATGGTGAAAATCTGGAAGGCGTCGTTGCCGGCCGCATCGGTCGCTTTCAGGTAGATGTGATACGCGCCCATCGGCAGGTTCTGGCCGGCCACCAGACCAGTCCCGGATATGCTGAACTTGCCGTTGTCGGCGTCGATGGTGCCGTTGCCGACCGCAAAGCCGTACTGCACGCTGGTGATGTCGGTCGACGAGAGCGTGGCCACGGTGCTGCCGCTGGTGGCGGCGCTGGCGTCGACCGAGGTGGTGCTCAGCGCCATGCCGACCGGACCGATGGTGTCGAGGAGGTAGGCGAAGCCGCTGGAAGCGGGCGAGACGTTGCCGGCGGCGTCGGTCTGGGTGGCGGTGAGCGTGTGCGATCCGGTCAGCAGGGCGCTGCTGGGGATGCTCCAGGCGCCGGCGCCGTTGGCGCCGGCCGTGCCCAGCACAGTGCTGCCGTCGCTGTCGTACAGGCGCACTGTAGCGTTCGGCTCGGCGGTGCCGGTGATGACCGGGGTGGCCGCATTGGTGATGCCGTCGCCGATGGCGCCGCTGTCGCTGCCCGCTTGCAGCGCCAGTTGCGTCGGTGCATTGGCGCTGGTGTCGATGGTCAGGACCAGGCCGGCGCTCAGGGGCGAGGTCTCGTTGGCGTCGTTGGTCTGGGTCACCTTCAAGGTATGGCTGCCGTCGCCCAGCAGGCTGCTGGTGATGCTCCAGTTGCCGCCGGCGTCGGCTGTGTTGCTGCCCAGCAGGGTAGTGCCGTCGCTGTCGTACAGCTTGACGGTGGCGTTGGGCAGGGCGGTGCCGCTCACGGTCGGGGCGCCGACATTGGTAATGGCGTCGCCGAGCGTGCCGCTGTCGCTGGCGGTGCTCAATGCCGGCAGCGGCGGCGCGGCCGGACCGGGACGTCCGCCCATCACGATGGTCGAGCCGGAAAAGGTGGCGGCATCGGTGCCGTCCAGGCCTTGCACGGCGTTGACGTCGTTGTTGACGGTCGGGTCGGTATAGCTGAATTCGATGATGTCGCCGGCGGTCAGGGCGTTTGCGGTAAAGGTCAGCCTGACCATTTTCGTGGCGCTGTCGATGGAGACTGCCGACACGGTGGTGCCGCTGCCGTTGATCGACATCGTAAAGGCGCCCGTTGGCGGGGGATTGGCGGCGTCGAGCTCAATGGTGTAGAACAGGCTGAAAAAATTTTCAGCGATGTAGCCATTCGCGCTGTCGTAGGTCGGTTGAGACATTGAACGGACTCCTTGCTGTGAGTAGGGCCGCCCCGCGCACTTCTGGTGGTTCTCCGGCGGGGATGAGATGGAAATTCATCTTACACCCGACAAAACCGTTGTTTTCTCCGCACAATTGAACAGGCTGGACGGGCGATGTATGCGCGCCACACCCGGCTTTTCCCGCTGTCCACGGTTCTTGATTTTCTACACGTTTCCACTGCGGCGCGCGCCTGCGCGCCGCCGCCCCGATCAGAACTGGAAGTAGATGAAGGGATTGAAGCCGCCTTCGACCACCGCCAGGCACGACAGCACGTACAGCACGCTGGCGTACGCGCCCGTCATGAGCGGCTGACGCAGGCTGAGCCGGCGCAGGCGGTGGAACGGTTTGTCGCCCAGCAGGCAGATCGCCGCGGCCAGCGCCAGCAGGAACATCACCTTGGGATCGGCCAGCACCCGGTTGGCGTCGAGCCACAGCGGCACGGCCGGATCGAGCCCGCTCATGGCGCCGAGCAGCTTGCCGGTCTGGCCCAGGTCGACCGCGCGGAACGGCACCCACAGCAAGGTGGCCAGCACGAACACCGGCAGGCTGCCGAGGCGCCAGCGCGCCGCATTGAGCACGCCCGCGCGCTCCAGGGCCAGCAGCGCGCCGTGGCCCAGGCCCCAGATCAGGAAGGTGTAGGCGGCGCCATGCCACAGCGCGCACAGGCCGAACACGATGAAGCTGTTGCGGTAGGTCGCCAGGTTGCCGCGCCGGTTGCCGCCCAGCGGAATGTAGACGTAGTCGCGGAAAAAGCGCGACAGGGTCATGTGCCAGCGCTGCCAGAACTCGGTGATGCTGGCGGCCGCGTACGGACGGTTGAAGTTGCGCGGGAAGCGGAAACCCATCATGCGCGCCATGCCGATCGCCATGTCGGTGTAGCCGGAGAAATCGAAATAGATCTGGAAGGAATAGCACAGCGCGCCGAGCCAGGCGGCATACGTGCTCATCGCCACGCTGGGGCCGTGCACCACGTCCACCACCGCGCCGAGCGGGTCGGCGATCAGCATTTTCTTGGACAGGCCGATGCAAAAGATCACCATGCCCCAGAACACATCGCTGCCGACCAGGCGCCGGTACTTGAGGTTGAGCTGCTCGCGCACCTCGGCGTAGCGCACCACCGGGCCGGCGATCAGGTGCGGGAACAGGAAGATGTAGATGGCGAACTTCTGGATGCTGGTTTCGGCCTCGATGCGGCGCGCGTACACGTCCAGCAGGTAAGACAGGAAATGGAACACGTAGAAGGAAATGCCGAGCGGCAGGATGATCTTCCAGGCGGCCGCCGTGGCGAACGGCGCCGCGCCGGACAGGTCGTGCAGCACCTGTGCCAGGAACACCAGGTATTTGAAGAAGATCAGCGGCGCCAGGTTCATGACAATGCCCACACCCAGCGCCGCCCTGGCCGCGCCCGGACCGGCACCGCCCGTTTCGGCGCGGCGCCGGCGGCCGATCAGCCGGGCCAGCAGCCAGTTGAGCATCAGCAGCACCAGCGCCACCACGGTCAGGGCGCCGGCGCCCAGGATGTAGAAGGCGAAGCTGGCCAGCAGGATGTAACTGTTGCGCGCCGCCCTGGGCAGGACGAAGTACAGCGCGAAAAACACCGGGAAGAACAGGAACAGGAAGCCGGGAGAAGAAAAAACCATGGTGGTCCGTGGGCGCGGGCCTGGGGCCCTGCGCGGCAAAAGAGTGATCGGTCAGCGCCTTGTGCGCTGGAGGAAAAGGTAGTGGTCCCGCTTCAGCGCTTGCTGGCGAACGCCGCCCAGCGGTCGGACTGGATATCGAGCACCTGGACGATCAGGTATTTGCAGCGCCCGGCGATGAGCGGTGCGACATCGGTCAGTTCGTAGTGACGGCTGATCTTGCTGAATTTCTGGAAATGCTCGATCAGGCCGGCGCGCAGCATGCCGTCGCTGAAGCTGTTGCCGAACATGCAGGTCGGCGGCAGCAGATCGGCTCCTTCCAGGGTGCCGGTATCGAATTCGAAGCCGCTGCTGGCGGCGTCGAGCTGGCGGCGCTGGTGGCGTTCGGTCCAGGTCTGCCTGACCGACTGCTCGATGACGTCCTGGTGCATGTTCAGACGTCCGGCAAAGCGCATTTCGACGCCGACGAAGGGCTTGTCCTCAAGCTCGAGCCGGTGGCGCCAGCGCACGGGCGAGCCTTCCAGTTCGGCGATCACGCGCACCGCGTCGGCCGCCGCGGCCATGGCCATCGGTTCGGACCAGTGAAAATCCTGCTTGAAAAACGGGGCGAACTTGTCCTGGTTGGCGCGCATCAGGCCGATCAGGTCGACAAAATGCACCTCGGGCGTGCTTTTCAGGCGCTGGTAAAAGTGCATGAAATGCGAATCGTCGGGCACGCGCGGGGCGAAGAAGGGCAAGCGCTCGCGCGTGAAATACTGCTTCTGTACCGGGGTCATCAGGACCATGGTGGTGCCCTGCGCGCGCAGGCGCGCCGCCAGCGCCAGCAGGCCGGCGTGCGAGGCGTCCTGGGCTTCCCGGGTGCCGAGGATTTTCTCGGTGGTCGGCAATTCGACCTCGGCCAGGTTGCGGCCGTACAGTTCGCCATTTTTGCCGTAGTACACGCGGCGCGAGGTGCGGAACAGGCGGTAGTCGATTTCGTTCTTGGCGCGGATCATCAGGTTGCGCAGGCCGAGCTGGTCGGCGAAGGCTTTTTCGAAGCGCGCGTAGTTCTTGTCGGTCTCGACAATGCCGCCTTCCCATGTGCGCGGGTAGGCCGCCAGCGGACGCAGTTCCTCCACCGGGGGAATTTTTGCGGTGTGCCAGCCCGACAGTTTCGGCACGGCCGGCACCAGGCTGACGGTGAAGATCAGGGCCACCAGCAGCAAGCGCAGCACATGGCGCGCGCCACGGCTGCGGCGGCGCCATGCCGGCAACAGGGCGCGCCATGGCGACAGGCGCACGGGCTGGACGGCTGGGAAAGAAGAGTCGTTCATGGAAACTGCAATTCCTTGCGGGTTGGTCGGGCTGGGGGCGGCGCTGCGTGGGCAAGCCCTCGGTCGCCCTTGCCGCTTGCGACGATGATGTGCCGGATAAAACGGTACGGAGTATACAATATTTCGGTTCGCCGAAGCGAGCGAAAGCTGGCACGGCCATGCGGTCGGGGACGCGCCAGGCTGTGGCGCGCCTCAGTTCTGCGCCAGCTTGTGCAGCTCTTGCGGGTTGAGGATGATCAGGCGGTGCGTGCCCTTTTCGACGATGCCTTGCTGCACCAGCGCGAGCAGGGTGCGGGTCACCGTTTCGCGGCTGGTGTTGATCATGTTGGCGATATCCTGGTGGGTCGGCAGGTTTTCGACCACTTCCACATCGCCGTCCTTCTTTTCCTTCATCAGTTCGAGGAAGGTATAGATGCGCTTGGCGGTGTTGTGGATGCTCAGCAGCGCGCGGAATTGCGAGTCGCGCTGCACTTTTTCGGCCAGAAAACGCAGCATGTGCTTGGCCACCGAGGGCGAGTGCGAAAACAGATGCAGCGCGGTGGCGCGCGGCAGCAGCGCCACCATCACCGGACTCAAGGCCACCACCGAGGCCGAGCGGGTCGAGCCGTTGATGACGGCGATTTCGCCGAAGAAGTCGCCCGGCGCGAGCATGCGCAGGCCGATCGCGCGCCCGTCCTCGGTCACGTCGATCACTTGCAGCTGGCCCGACAGCAGGAACAGCAGGCTGTCGCCGCTGGCGCCTTTTTGCAGCACCACGTCGCGCTTGGCATAGGTGCGGATGCGCAGGTCGGTCATGACCTGGCGCATTTCGTCCTCGTTCAGCTGGGCCAGCAAGGGAATCTTGCGCAGGTGGATCTGGACGCTGACCTTGTTCTGCGAATCCTTGGGCACCGGCATCACCGAGGCATCCTGGGGGTCGAGCGGAACCCCGTTCTTGGTCGCGGTAACGATGAAATTATCTGTACTCATGCACTGTTTCCGTCATAGATAGGCATGCGCGAGCGGCGCGCACAGGGCCACCGTGGCGATGCCGGCGGCATTGGCGGCCATGTCGCGCCAGCAAAACTTTCTGCCTGGTACTAAATTCTGCAGGATTTCGATGAGGAGGGCGGCGCCCAGCAAGCCCAGCAGGCAAAGCTGCAGGACCCAGCCGCCCGGGACCATGCGCGCCAGCAACAAAGCCAGCAGGCCGAACGCCAGGAAATGCAGGAGTTTGTCGTTCGGCAATGGCGGCAGCCATTCGTTCGGTACCAGGCAGCCCGCAACGATGCTCACCGCGGCCAGTAAAAACACAATCAATTCCCAAGTCATCTTATCCACATCAACAGTCGGTCCGCCGGCGCCCGGGTATGCCGTGCCAGCGCCAGCAGACGTGCTGGAGCGGTATCTTACCAGTTGTCGGTGCGCCAGCTGAACTGGAACCAGCGGCTGTCGTACTGGAACAGGGGAATGTTCTCGCGATTGAAGGTGCGCCGCACTTCCATTTGCAGGGCGCTGTGGGTGCCGACCGGGAACAGCAGGCTGGCGCGCAGCACATGGGTGTCCTGGTCGCGTTTGATCTCGATGAAGTCCTTCGAGTAGATGCGCGCGCCGCGCCACGACTGGCGCGAGGCGCCCAGTTCGGCGATGGCCTTGTCGCCCAGCAGCGCGACCAGATTGGCGCCGCCGTACCAGCCGCTGCGGTCGCCCCCGGGGCGCCCCTCCTTGCCCTGGTCCGCCAGCAGGCCGCTGGACAGCACCAGGGTCGATTTCTTGCTGCGCACGGCCAGGCTGGTGCCCAGGTCGAGCGTGCGCGCATCGTAATAGCGCCGGGTCGGGTAGATGGCCGTGCTGTAGCCGGCGCTGAGCGACCAGCCGAGCGATTCGCCCAGGTCGACCGGCGGCACGGCGCGCAGCAGCACCTGCGCCTGGCGCTGGTACAGCTCGCCGCCCAGCCTGACCAGGCCGTAGGCGGCGGTGGCGCGGCCGGTCCAGCCGGCGCCGCTCCACGGGCGTTCCAGCCCGAGCAGGGCCGAATCGCTGTCCTGGGTGCGCACCTCGCTGTGGCGCAAGGCGCGCAATTGGGCGATCAGGAGCATGCCGCGGCTGCCGATCGGCTGGTTGAAGTCGCCCGAGAGCACCTTGAAATGATCGGCGCGGGGCCGCGATTCCGCGTACAGCGTATAGGTTTTCAAGGCGCCGGCGCTGCCGATTTCGACCGTGCTGCTGCTCGAGCCCTGGTTGACGTTGGTGTCGTAGCCGGCGCCGAGCTTGAACGACATCGAGCGCGCGGCGGTACGCTGGCCCTTGCAGCCCGAGGCGCGGTAGTGCGCCATCAGCTCCAGGATCGCGGCCGAGGGATGGAAACGCTGTTCGATCTGCTCGAACAGGCGCTCGGCCTCGGCCTTGTTACCCAGTTCGCAATGGCTGATGGCCAGGTCGAGCCAGGCGCCGGCGTGCAGCGCGTTCTTTTCCAGCAGGCGGCTGAGCTTGTTGGTGGCTTCGTCGGGCCGCCCTTCGGACAGCGAGCGCAGCGCTTCCAGGTAGAGTTTTTCTTCCTGGGCCACTTGTTCGTCGCTGAGCGCGTCCGGGGTGTCGGCCGTGCTTGCCTCGGCCGGCGCCGGCGCGCTCGTTTCAGGCGCACTGGTTTCCGCCGCATCCCCCTGCTGGGCCCGGGCGGGGGCGAGCGCGGCGAGCGCCAGCAGCATGGCCGGCAGCGGCGACGACCAGGGCGGGCGCTTCATGCCAGCTGCTCCAGCGTGTACAGCTCGATCGGATGCTCCTTGCCGCGCAGCGCGTGGCGGCCCAGGCTGAGGAAGCGGTGGCGCGTGGCGTAGCCGACCGTGCCCTGGCCGATGATCACATCGTGCGGAAAATCGCGCGCCGCCTGTTCCAGGCGCGAGGCGGTGTTGACGCTGTCGCCGACCGCCGTGTAAATACTGCGGAACGAGGTGCCGTAGTCGCCCACCATGGCCAGCCCGCTTTCGATGCCGATGCGCACGCGCAGCGGCTGGCCGCCGGCGCGCACCCGGGTCGCGCTCAGGATGGCCACTTCGCGCAGGATGCGCGCGGCCGCGTCCAGCGCCAGGTCGGCGTGCTTGTCGTTCGGAATCGGCGCGCCCCAGAAGGCGACCAGGCCGTCGCCGGTGTACTTATCGAGCGTGCCCTTGTTCTCCAGCACCGGGCGGGTCAGGCAATCGAGAAAATCGGTGGTCAGCCTGGCCGCTTCTTCGACCGGCAGCGCTTCCACCTGCGAGGTGTAGCCCTCCATGTCGGCGATCAGGGTGGTCACCTGCAACTGGCGCGGGGCGAGCGGGTCTTTCAGGCCGCTGCGCAGCAATTCGTCGACCACTTCCCCGGCCACGTAGCGGCGCATGGTGTCGAGCAGGCGGCGCGAGCCGGACTGGGCCAGCTGCCAATGGAAGGGCACGCCCACCGCCAGCAGGAACGCGATCGACAGCAGCGGGCCGCTGACCGAAAAATCGGGATCGTGGGCCGCCAGGCCGTAGGCCAGCATGACCCAGGTCAGCGACGCGAAGGCCAGCATCAGCACATTCACGGCGGCCGACAGGCGCGCGAAGGTGTAGCCGGCCAGCACCGCGACCACGCTGGCGAACAGCACCGCCATCAGGCGTCCGGGCCAGGGCGCCGGGGCCAGGCCGGCTTGCTGGTCGAGCAGGGTGGTGAGCATCGAGGCGTGCACCAGCAGGCCGGGGCTGGAACGCCCGAGCGGGGTGGCGACCCGGTCGCCGATGCTCAGGGAGGACGAGCCGATCAGCACCAGGCGCCCGGCCACCAGCGCCGGGTCGACCTGGCCGTCGAGGATTTCGCCGGCCTTGGCCACGGTGTAGGCGTCGAGCGAGCGGCTGAACGGCACGCGCTGGTAGCCATCGTTCCTGGCGCTCGCCGCCGCCGGGGCCGGCGCGGCGCAGCAGTCGAGCAGCGCGCGCGACAGGGTCGGAAAGCGGCGCTGTTCGAACCAGGTATACATGGGGACGCGGCGCAGCACGCCGTCGGGATCGGGACGCACGCCGATGTTGCCCACATGCGGGGCCTGCGCCAGCCCGGCATGGTTGGCGATGAAGCCGTAGGCCGGCACCGCGCCGTCCGCCGCCGGGGCCGCCGTGCCGCCGGCGGGGCGGCCGAAACGCAGCGCTTGCGGGCGCTGTTCGTAGTCGAACAGCTGGGCCAGTACCAGCGGGCCCTGCCGGGCCAGCACGGCCAGCCGCATGTCGCCGGCCGGGTCGCCCGGCTCGCCTTGCAAGATGTCCAGCGCGACCGCGCGCGCGCCGTCGCCGATCAGGGTTTCCACCAGCTCGGCCAGGCGCTCGCGCGACCACGGCCAGGGATGCGCCGCCAGGCTGGTCTCGTCGATATCGACCACCAGGATGCGCGGCTCGGGCGTATCGGCCGCCTGCGCCACCACGAAGCGGTCGCGCAGCCATTCGTCGGCGGCGTCCAGGCCCGAGGCGCCGCGCGGCAGCTGCGCCCAGACGGCCAGCATCAGCGCCGCCAGCGGAATCGACAGGTGCAGCAGCGGAGGGGGAGAAAAGGAGCGCAAGTGGACCAATGAGTATGTCGTGCCGGCGCATCGGGATGTTGCTCCCGGCGCAAGTTGACGACTTGGAAAATTACGCAAGTATAACGCCAGACAGGCCGTAAACCTACCCAGGCAAGTGTTTTTGCAACATTTCTTTCTTCACAAGCTTTGCGCGCGCACGAGGGGCGAGCCTGATAATACGCGCCAAGGGGACGCAAGAGATGTTGCTGATCCGTCTCAGAATTGTATCCGAATGCAATAATGTGACGTGCAACACATTTTCGAGCGTTTTGCGGGCGCATAATCCGTACCAAGGGAGAATTTATGTTTAATCAATCCATTGTCACATTCCGTACGCTGTCCGTTGCGCTGGCGCTATCCTTGGCCGCTGCCGGGCAAGCTGGCGCCGCCGAGGCTGCGCGCGTGGTGTTCGTCACCGGCGAGGTGCAGCTGGCCAGCAAGGCCGCCGTGCTCGACGCGGCCGTCCAGGAAGGCGACGACATCAGTACCGGCGCCCAGGGTTACGTGTACATGAAGACCGTCGACGGCGGCTTCCTGATCCTGCGCCCCAACAGCCGCGCGCGCATCATCGCCTACAAGGTCGATGCCGCCAATCCGGCCAACACCCGGGTCAAGCTCGAATTGCTCAACGGCGTGGCGCGCAGTATTTCCGGCCAGGGCGTCAAGCTGTCGCGCCAGAATTTCCGCTTCAATACGCCGGTGGCGGCGATTGGCGTGCGCGGCACCGACTTCATCGTCTCGACCGACCAGTTGACCACGCGCATCGCGGTGGTCTCCGGCGGCGTGGTGGTGAGCGGTTTTGCCGGCGCCTGCGGACCGGAAGGCGGCGGCCCCTGCGAAGGGCGCGCCAGCCGCGAACTGTTCGCCGGCCAGCCGGGCATGCTGTTGCAGGTCGAGAAGGGCCAGAACGTGCCCAAGCTGCTGAACAATCCTGGCGCCAGCCCCGACCAGGCCGTGCCGCCGCGCAGCGACGAGCCGAACGGGCGCATCTCCGGGGCCACCACCACGGTACCGGTCACGGCCGGCACGATCGTCTATCTGGAAGCCAAGAAGGACACCATCAACCAGCTCAACCAGCTGAACCAGGCCAACAAGCCGCCGGTCGCCCCCACGCTGCCGCCGGTGCCGCCGGTGGTGCAGGTGCCGGTGCCGGAGGTGCCGAAAGGCCCCGAGGTGCTCTGGGGCCGCTACGAGCGCATCGCCGGAACCGAATCGGATCCGGAAGTGGTGGCCCGTTTGACCAACCCGGCCTATGACGGCGGGAAAAGCGTCGGCTCGTTCGCGATGAAGCGGCGCCTCGACGCCACCATGGTCCTGCCGTCGGAAGGCAAGGCCTCGTTTGCGCTGGCCGAAGGACAGGCCAGCCTGATGCGCAAAGGCGGCGACGCGCAGGCGGCGGTGATCAAGGACGGCAGCCTGAATGTCAATTTCGGCACCCAGAAGTTCGACACCAGCATGCTGGTCAGCAGCCATGAAGGCGAGTTGCGGGTGCGCGCTGTCGGCGAAGTGTGGTCCAACGGCACGCTCGCTCACAACAAGGACTCCAACACCGCCGTGCATGGTTACCTGACCGGCGGCGACAAAGCCAATGGTGCCGAAATCATCTTCAAGAGCATTAATGGAGAGATTTGGAATCCGCAGGGCTTTACCGCCCAGGGCTATGCGCGCTTTGCGCGTTAATGCCGGCGCTGCGCCGTCCCGTATTCGCGGGCGGTGCCGCCGGCTTAATTGGCGCTGATGGCGCGACGATTATCTTTGCAAAACGGCTGCCTGTATGGCGGCCGTTTTCTTTATAGCAGCCGGGCGCGCGCCGTACATATATAAGGGCGCGGCGGGGGGGCATCGGCCAACGTGGCCGTATTATCCGATTTCCCTTGCGCGCGCCGCGCCGCGCCCCTCGTGCAGCGCGGCGCAGCGGCGCCGGATTATCCCCAAGGCCCGGTTTTCAATGAAACCGAGGATTATCCCGAAGATTATCCGGGCACTGGTCTTGTCTTGCCGCGTCATTTAAGCGGCGGCGCGCAATCCGGACGAATATTGCCCGATTCGGAGGCATCTGCTCAAGAAACAGGCAGAAAGATGTTCGATATCAAATTAAATTCACGAAATTTCAGTAAAAAATGCGGATTAATCCGTCATTTGTGATGGTGATCACAACCCGCGCCCCACGATGTGGCAATATACTCCCTGTTCTGCAAAAAAGGGCCCAGGCGAGGTAGTTTCACCCCCCCCGGGCCGCAGAAATTTGGTTATATCTAAGCTCAACTAAAGGATCAATCATGGCCGTAGCAACCGAGTACACAAAAGTAGCACAAGAACTTTACCTCTCCTATTTTGGCCGTCCAGCTGACTCGACCGGTCTGGCAAGCATGACCGCCGCACTGGCCGCTGCTAAAGCTCCTACGGACACGGCTGGTCTGGCTCTTGCATACAAAACCAACGCCGAAGTCAAACAGCTGATGGACAACTTCGGCAACAGCGCCGAGTCCGCAGCCCTGTACCCTGGCTCGACCGCTGACTTCGTGAAAGGTGTCTACATGAACCTGTTCGGTCGCGCTCCTGATGCAGAAGGCCAGGCTTACTGGGCCAAACAAATCGACAGCGGCACGCTGAGCAAGGGCGCAGCTGCCTACAACATCCTGACCGGCGCTATCGACGCTAAGGGTGCTGACGCACTGACCGTGGCTAAAAAAGTTCTGGTTTCGACCAACTTCACCGCCGCCATCGACACCGATGCCGAAGCCAAAGGCTACAGCGGCGACTTCGCTGCTGCCGAAGCACGCAAGCTGATCGCTAACGTTACCTCGTCCACCAACGAAACCGTCTACCAGGCTACCGTGAACTCGGTACTGGCAAGCCTGGCTCTGGGCTCGACCCCAGGCGCGACCCTGCGCCTGACCGAAATGCGTGACACCCTGGTCGGCACCGATGCCAACGACACCTTCGTCGGCACCATCTTCGACAACCAGAACACCCTGCAAGGCGGCGACAACATCACCGGCGGCGGCGGCAACGACACCCTGCGCGCCGACATCGGCAACTCGCAGGATTTCGCGTTCCGTCCAGAAACGACCGGCGTTGAAAACGTCGTCCTGACCGCGCAAACCGTTTCGCGCGATGCTACCGACAACAACACCCAGCGCACCAGCGAAGTCCAGATCGACGCTGACCGCACCGTTGGTGTTAACCGTTGGGAAGACAACAACAGCCGCGCCGACCTGCTGATCGAAGATATCCGTATCCTCGACTCGCAGATCACCCGCGACATCACCATCGCCATGGTGCAAACCGATCCAGGTAACGTCGATTTCGGCGTCTACTTCGACCAGCACTCCCTGCGCGCTGCTCCAGTGACTGATTCGGGCGCAACCCTGCGTCTGCAAGTCATGGACACCAAAGCCAGCGATCTGGGCGATCCAAAGCTGCAGAACAATCCGTACAACGGCTTCAAATTCGCCCTCGACGGCAATCTGATCCGCGTCGCTTCGGAAGCCATCGACCAGGCACAAACCTACCCTGAACTGCTGGCTGCACTGAAGATCGCAGTCAAGCTGACCCCAGGCCTGCAGAATTTCGAAGTTAGCGAAGGCAACACCTTCACCGTTTCGGATACCGCCAGCGGCCGTCTGCAAACCGGTACTGAAATCGTCCTGACCAACAATGGTTCGGGCCGTATGAGCCTGCCAAACGGTTCGGGCTGGGTTACCGAAGCTGCAGTTCCACCTAATTCCGGTCTGCACACCGCAATTCTGCTGGGCAACCCAACCACGACCGTTTCGAAAATCACCAGCACCGTCATCCTGGACGACGTGGGCCGTGGTTCGAACGGTGGCGACCTGGTCATCGGTGGTCTGTCGACCGGCGACACCTCGACTTCGCAAGGCGTACAGCGTTTCGAAATCACCGTCGAGCGCACCAGCCGCGTGCAAACCATCAACTCGACCGACAACATCCTGGAAGAAGTCATTTTCGTTAATGGCGTCACCAAAGGTGGCGTGTTTGTTAACGGCAATGCCAACCTGGGCGCTGTTCCTACCGCCGGTACCCCAACCAACGGTGGTTTGGTGACCGTGCCAGGTCTGGGCGTTGACACCCCGCTGCCAGGCACCGACACCAAAAACGGTGGCCTGCAGCACGGCGACAAGTATGGCTTCCACGACGTCCGTCTGGTCGACGCATCGGTCATGGCCGGTAACGTTGCACTGACCGCTGCCATCACCAACCGCGCTGTTGCCAAGTACATCAACAAAGTCGACACCCAAGCCGATTCGGCACTGGACAATGTCGCCTTCAAATACATCGGCGGCAACGGTAACGACGCCCTCGTCGTTGACCTGGACGCTGGCGTTGCAGGCAGCCGCAGCCAGATCCTGAGCGGTCTGGAAGACTTCACGTTCCAAATGGACGGCGGCGCCGGCAACGACGCGCTGACCCTGACGATCGTTCCAGCGGTCGCTGGTGGCGGTCTGCCACAGTTCTGGAACAGCAACCAGGATCTGAACAACAACATCACCATCAACGGCGGTGACGGCAACGACACCATCCGCAAACTGGGCGATGGCGACAGCCGCATCACCGGCGGCGCTGGCGACGACACCGTCTACAGCGAAAACACCGGCGCGACCAATCTGTTCACGTATGCTTACGGTACCAACAACCTGAACCAGCCACTGCCAGTTGCTCCTGTTGCCGCTGCTGCGCCGACCACCGCAGTGTGGGCGTTCAACACGACCAACCAGCAAGACCCGCTGGACATCGCTGACCGTTTCGTTGGCAACATCCGTTCGGACGCGAATGACAGCTACGCTTTCTTCAACACCCGCCTGAATGTCACCTACAAAGGCATCACGGTAACTGTTGACGTGCCTAACACCAGCTCGACCAACAAGTACTCGTCGACCGACATGCAGATCAACCAGGCAATCAAAGCTGCGATCAACGACAATGCAGTGCTGAACAAGCTGCTGGTTGCTGCTGACGGTCCTGCGCACTCGCTGGTTGTCACCGCTAAGAGCGATGGCCTGCACGTTGTTGGCGACCTGAACGTTTCGCTGGTTGCTCCAACCACGACGCTGGGCACCATTTCGGCGACCGACATCTCTGCTTACCAGGCTTTCTACAAGCTCGGTACCGCTGACGTCTACGCCGCGATCGCAGCATCGGTGGCCCAGTTCAACCTCAACACCGACTACGCTTCGCGTTTTGCTACCGCTTACGTTGAAAGCACCGCCGGTACTTTTGCTACCCTGGCTCCACTGACCGGCGCTGAAAGCCTGGCAATCAGCGACAACATCATCACCCCGGGTTCGGGCAATGACGTTGTGGTTCTGGGCAACAAGGAAACCGCAACTGTTGCGCCTTTGGCTGCTGACTACGCCGTTTCGAACAACGAAACCGTTGTCTTTGCTGCTGGTTTCGGCAACGACACGATCGTCAACTTCGACGTGACCGGCGCTGGCGTCGATCACCTGGACTTCACCGCTATCGGCGGCCTGACCCTGGGCGGCATCGCAGCGAGCGACAAGTCGATCACCATCACGACGTCGCCTGCTACCCCACTGACCGTTGCCGCCATCGGCGCTCTGTACACCGCGGCTAACACCACTGCACAGACGCACGTGTACGTGGCTGTGAACGACGTCACCAACATCGGTTCGGTGTACTCGATCGTTGACGCTGTCGGCGCAGGCGCTACCGCTGTTCTGGAAGGCACGATCGATCTGGCAGCGACGCCAACCGGCGGCGTGTCGACTCTGGCAGGTGCAAACCTGTGGTCGACCCTGTCCCAGGCTAACTTCGTCAACTCGTCGGCGCCTAACTACTATCTGCTCGAAGGCGCCGCATCGGTCTTCGCTCCGATCGTTACCATCCCGCCAACGAGCAGCAACTTTGTTATCAGCCCGACCGCGACCGCCATCAACGCTGGTAACAACGTCGATGCGACCATCACCGTAACGAACGTTGCAGGTTCGACCTACAACGCCGTTGTCAGCAACTTCGCTACTGGCGACAAGCTGGTCTTCGATGCTGCTTCGATCCTGTCGTTCGCACCTGGTGCGACCGCTAATGAACTGATCGTTACCGGTACCAACGGTGGCGCGGTGCAGAACGTCAAGGTTCAGTCGGCTAGCGTTATCGATACCGTTGCCAATACTGCTGCCTTCAACGCGATCTTCGGTGCTAACGCACTGAGCAACGCCACAGCTGCGAAGAACCAAGTTGCAGTGAACAGCAGCGTTGCTTCGTTCGATGCGAACACCGATGCTGATCCGTCGGCAGTTGTTCTCACCGACCACAAGTTCAACGTGGCAGCTGGTACGTACACGACCAACATCACCAACTTCAACGATGGTGACGTAATGGCGTTTATCGCAGGCAGCACCGTGACGGTGACCAACGCTGTTGCTGGCGATGGCAACATCACGCTGAGCTCGGTCAACGGCGCTACCACCACCACCATCACCCTGACCGGTGTTGACGCTGCGAACGATCTGGTTACTGTCATCGACACCGCCAGCTTCAACACCACCTTCGGTGCTGGTTCGCTGATCATTGGTTAATAGTTGACCTAGTTTGCAAGCAACCGCAAGCCTTCCGGCTTGCGGTTTCGAGCGACGCGAAAGGCCAGGCTTCACCGCCTGGCCTTTTTTATTCGCCCGCCGTTCGTGCCGGGCCTTGCCGCAGCAACGATGCTGCGTTCAGTTAATCTTCTCTGGTGTAAAAACCTGCTTTGTGCTAACCTTTCGATCTTGTGATGCACATCACATTTCCAAGCGGATTTTTTTTGACACCCTGTCGTCCTTGCCGCCGTGCCGCAAATCACGGGGCTCGCCATGATCGGGAATTTGCCGCCTTCCGCGCTGTCCCCTCGTGAATTACTAATGAATTGTGTTGGTCTCTAATGAAAAAACTTCTCGATAAGCAGAACGAAATCACGCAGGCATTGCTCGCGTTTAAGGGCACCTTCTATACCGTCGGCGTGTTCAGCGCGATCGCCAACCTGCTGATGCTGGTGCCGTCGCTGTACATGCTCCAGGTCTACGACCGCGTGCTGGCCAGCTCGAACGAGATCACGCTCCTGATGCTGACCTTGCTGATGCTGGGCGCCTACGTCCTCATGAGCGCCCTGGAATTCATGCGCAGCATGATCCTGGTACGGATCGGCGCGCGCTTCGACATGAAGATGAACAAGCGTGTCTACACCGCCGCGTTCGAGCGCAATCTGAAGAAGGCCGGCGGCAATGCCGGCCAGGCCCTGAGCGACCTGACCAACATCCGCCAGTTCCTGACCGGCAGCGCGCTGTTCGCTTTCTTCGACGCGCCCTGGTTTCCGCTGTACCTGATGGTCATCTTCTTCTTCCAGCCGATCCTGGGCTGGTTCGCCCTGGGCGGCACGATCATCCTGGTGATCCTGGCGGTCATCAACGAACGCGTCTCGCACAAGCCGCTGGCCGAAGCGAGCACGATGTCCATCGTGTCCGGCAACCTGGCCACCAATAACCTGCGCAATGCCGAAGTCATCGAAGCGATGGGCATGCTGCCGGCGCTGCAGAAGCGCTGGTACGGCTTCCACAGCAAATTCCTGCAACTGCAGGCCGAAGCGAGCGAAAAAGCCGGTACCGTCGGCGCCATCACCAAATTCTTCCAGACCTCGCTGCAATCGCTCATTCTCGGCCTCGGCGCCTTGCTGGTGATTGAAGGCAAACTGACCCCCGGCATGATGATCGCCGCCTCGATCCTGGTCGGCCGCGCCATGGCGCCGGTGCAGCAAGTGATCGCCGTCTGGAAATCGGTCGCCGGCGTGCGCAGCTCGTACGAGCGCCTGACGGCCCTGCTGGAAGAAAACGAAGAACGCAAGCCAGGCATGCCTTTGCCGCCGCCAGCCGGCAATCTGTTGATCGACAACATCACCGCCGGTCCTCCTGGCGCCACCGTGCCAGTATTGAAGAGCGTCAGCTTCGCCATCGCCCCGGGCGACGTGCTCGGCGTGGTCGGCCCCAGCGGTTCGGGCAAGTCGACCCTGGCGCGCCTGCTGGTCGGCGTCTGGCCAGCCATCATCGGCAAAGTGCGCCTGGACGGCGCCGACATCTACCACTGGAACAAGGACCAGCTCGGCCCGCACCTCGGCTACCTGCCGCAGGATATCGAGCTGTTCGGCGGCACGGTCAGCGAAAACATCGCCCGCTTCGGCGAGATCGATCCCGAGCAGGTGGTGCTGGCGGCCAAGCGTACCGGCGTGCACGACATGATCCTGAAGATGCCCGATGGTTACGACACCGTGCTCGGCGACGGCGGCGCCGGCCTGTCCGGCGGCCAGAAGCAGCGCCTGGGCCTGGCCCGCGCCATGTACGGCGACCCGGCCCTGCTGGTGCTCGACGAACCGAACTCGAACCTCGACGACCAGGGCGAACACGCCCTGATGCTGGCGGTGCAGGACATGCGCCAGCGCGGCAAGACCATTGTGCTGATCACCCACCGTCCGGCCGCGATCAATGTCTCGACCAAGCTGCTGGTGCTGCGTGACGGCGCGGTGCAGATGTTCGGCCCGACCGCCCAGGTATTGCAGGCGATTCAGGAAGCGAACCAGAAACTGATCGAAGCGCAGCAACAGCAGCAGCGCCAGCAGCAGGCCGCCCAGGCAGGGCAGGCAGGTCAGCCGGGCCAGCCGCAGCCGGGCCAGCCGCAGCCTCCCCAGGCTAGCGCGCCAGTAACAATGGAAAAGGAATAAGAACATGAGCAACATTCAAACCAGAAATGTCACCGACGTGGTCGCCCGCGACGTCGTGCCCGAGGTCGCCAGTGTCGATTCGGCAAAATATTCGCGCATGGGCTGGATCATCGTGCTGGTCGGTGTGCTTGGCTTCATCCTCTGGGCCTCGCTGGCGCCGCTCGACCGCGGCGTGCCGCTGTCGGGCACCGTGGCCACCGAAACCAGCCGCAAGGCCGTGCAGCATTTGACCGGCGGGATTGTGCAAGACATCCTGGTCAAGGATGGCGACCACGTCAAGGCCGGCCAGGTGCTGGTGCGCATCAATCCGACGGTGGCCCGTTCCGCCGTCGAAATGAGTCGCGCCCAGTATTACGGCGCGCTGGCGGCGGAAGCGCGCCTGCAAGCCGAGCGCAGCGGCAAGACCCAGCCAACCTTCCCCAAGGAACTGCTCGATAACAAGGACGACCCGCGCGCCAAGGAAGCCATGGAAGCGCAGACCCAGCTGATGGTGTCGCGCCAGACCAGCCTGAAGAACGAACTGGCCGCGCTGGAAGAAAACGCCGCCGGTCTCAAGGCGCAGACCAAGGGCTTGCAGGAATCGATGGCCTCGAAAAAGAGCCAGGGCGCCATCATCAAGGAGCAGCTCGACGGCATGCGCGAACTGGCCAAGGATGGCTACATTCCGCGCTCGCGCCTGCTGGAAATGGAACGCACCTTCATGTCGGTGCAAGGCACAATTTCCGAAGATATCGGCAATATCAGCCGCGCCCAGAACCAGCTGATGGAACTGAGCCTGCGCCGCATCGTCCGCACCCAGGATTACCAGAAAGAAGTCGGCACCCAGCTGGCCGAAGTCCAAAAGGAAACCAGCGCCCTGGCCAGCCGCATCCAGGCCCAGGATTTCGACCTGGCCAATGCCGAAGTCAAGGCGCCGGTCGACGGCATCGTGGTCGGCTTGCAGCTGTTCACCAAAGGGGGCGTGGTTGCGCCGGCCGCGCGCATGATGGATATCGTGCCGAGTTCGGATGCCATGGTCGTCGAAGGCCAGTTGCCGGTCAACCTGATCGACAAGGTGCAGATCGGCCTGCCGGTCGAATTCATCTTCTCGGCCTTTAACACCAACAAGACGCCGCACATTCCGGGCATCGTGACCCAGGTCTCGGCCGACCGTACCGTCGACGAGCGTACCGGCATGCCATACTACAAGATCAAAGCCCGCGTGACGCCGGAAGGCGCCAAGCTGATTGCCTCGCACAAGCTCGATATTCAATCCGGCATGCCGGCCGAATTGTTCATCAAGACTGGTGAGCGTACGATGATGAATTACCTGTTCAAGCCGATTTTCGATCGCGCCAAGACAGCTTTGTCGGAGGATTAAGATGACGTTTCGAGTTACCGCGTTCCGAATCAGCGCGCTGGGCCGCATGAAGGCCGCCGCTGCCGCCGCATTGATGCTGGCCAGCGCCGGCGCGTCCGCCATCAATCTGCAGCAGGCTTACGAGCGGGCGCTGCAGAACGACCCGGCCTACCGTGCGGCTTTCTATGAAAACCAGAGCGGCAAGGAAAGTGCGATCATCGGCCGCGCCGGCTTGCTGCCGAACGTGCAGGCCAATTACAACGCAAGCAAGAACCGCGCCGATATCGAGACCTCGACCTCGCTGACGCACCCTGAATACATCAGCCGGGTCTCCACCATCCAGTTGCGCCAGGCCCTGTTCAATGTGGACGCGTACGCGCGCTACAAGCAGGGCAAGGCCCAGGCCCTGCTGAGCGACCAGGTGTTCAGCGTGCGCGGCCAGGAAGTGCTGCTGCGCGTCATGAGCGCCTATTTCGACGCCCTGTTCGCGGACGAGCAGGTGGCGCTCAATACGGCCCAGCGCGACGCTTACACCGAGCAGAGCGCGGTCAACCAGCGCCTGCTCAAGCATGGCGAAGGCACCCGCACCGACGTGCTCGAAGTGCAGGCGCGCCTGGAACTGTCGGAAGCGACCCTGATCGAAGCGAAAGATAACCAGTCCACCGCGCGCAACACCCTGGCCGGCATCATCGGCGGCGATCCGGGCAACCTGGTCGGGCTGAACGACACCTTCCGCATGCTGCCTCTGTCGCCAAGCCGGGTCGACGAGTGGAAAGCCATCGCCCTCAAGGAAAATCCGGAGCTCCAGGCCCAGGCCACCTCGCTCGAAGTGGCCAAGCAGGAAATCCTGAAAGCCCGCGCCGGCCATGCGCCGCGCCTGGACTTCGTTGCCAGCTACAGCAAGAACGCGTCCGAAACGATCAATACCTTCAACCAGGATTCGACCGTGCGCGCGATCGGCATCCAGCTCAACGTGCCGCTGTACGCGGGCGGCGCGGTCAACGCCACCTCGCGCCAGGCCGTGGCCGGCCTGGAACGCAGCCGCGCCGACATGCAGGGCAAGACCGACAAGACCCTGATCGAAGTGAGCAAGCAATTTTCGGCCGTGCAGAGCAGCATTGCCAAAGTCAACGCGCTGAACCGCGCGGTGGAATCGAGCAACCTGCTGATCAAGGCGACCGAACAGAGCATCAAGGGCGGCGTGCGCATCAATCTCGACTTGCTCAATGCCCAGCAACAGCTGTTCATGGCCAAGCGCGACCTTGCACAAGCGCGATATAACTATATGATGGCGTCGCTGCGTTTGCGCGCAGCCGCCGGAACCCTGGACGCGAGCGACGTGACGCGCACCGCATCCTACTTCCGCTGATCAACCCCCAGCCGGCGGCCATCTGGCACCGGCCATTTTTATCATAAGAGGAAACATGAGCACCAACGAACTTGAAATCAGCACCGGCGGCGTCAGCTACAAAGTGTCGGATCTGTCCCCGGAAGCGCAACAGCAAGTGACCAACCTGCGTTACGTGGAATCGGAGATCGCGCGCCTGAACGCCCAACTGGCCATTTACGAAACCGCTCGCGGCACCTACAAGAGCGTGTTGAAAGATCTGCTGCCAAAAACAGCGCAATAAGACCCACCGGACCCACCCGCGACGCCGTCCTGGCGCCGCGGGCGGGTGCTGCGATTCCTCCGGTGCATCCAATGATGTAGAATGCGCAACGTTATTTGCGTTGTCACATCGATCGCCGGATGATCCGGCATGCATGCACTAAAGGAACCGCTTTGAAACTCATCCCTACCATTCTTTGCGGCGGTGCCGGCTCGCGCCTGTGGCCCGTTTCCCGCGAACTTCACCCGAAACCCTTCATTCGCCTGGCCGATGGCCATAGCCTGCTGCAAAAAGCCTGGCTGCGCGGCGCCGCCTTGCCCGACGTGGCGCAAGTGCTGACCGTGACCAACCGCGAATTGTTCTTCAAGACCGAAGACGATTACCGCGCCGTCGCGAAAGGCCACGAGGGCCTGGCCAACAGCTATATCCTGGAACCGTTCGGCCGCAACACCGCGCCCGCGATCGCCGCCGCCGCCCTGCACGTGGCGGCCACGCACGGCCTTGATGCGGTGCTGCTGGTGCTCGCCGCCGACCATTTGATTGCCGACCAGGCCGCCTTCGGCGCCGCCGTCGCCCAGGCCATCCCGCTGGCCCAGTCCGGCCGCCTGGTGACCTTCGGCATCGAGACGCATACGCCCGAGACCGGCTTCGGCTACATCGAGGCGGAGGGCAACACCGTGTTGCGTTTCGTCGAGAAGCCGAGCCTGGAAAAAGCCCGTGAATACCTCGCCAGCGGCCGCTACCTGTGGAATTCGGGCATGTTCTGCTTCAGCGCCGGCAGCATGATCGCCGAGATGGAATTGCACTGCCCGCAGATCCTGGCCGCCACCCGTGCCTGCCTGGCCGAGTCGCGCAGCGCCAGCGGCAAGAACTTTACCCAGTGCGAACTGGACGCGGCCGCTTTCGAGCAGGTCGCCGACGATTCCATCGATTACGCGGTGATGGAAAAATCGGCCAGGGTGTCGGTGGTGCCGTGCAATATCGGCTGGAGCGACATTGGTTCCTGGAACGCGCTGGGCGAGCTGATCGCGCCGGACGCCGACGGCAACCGCATCGATGGCGACGTGCGCCTGCACGATGTGAGCGATTGCTTCATCCAGAGCAACGAGCGCCTGGTGGGCGCGGTCGGCGTCAGCAACCTGATCATCGTCGACACGCCGGACGCCTTGCTGGTGGCCGACCGCAGCCGCGTGCAGGACGTCAAGCACCTGTACGTGAGCCTCAAATCCGAAGGGCACGACGCGCACAAGCTGCACCGCACCGTGCACCGTCCGTGGGGCACCTACACGGTACTGGAAGACAGTACCCGCTTCAAGATCAAGCGCATCGAAGTCAAGCCGGGCGCCAGCCTGAGCCTGCAGATGCACCATCACCGCAGCGAGCACTGGATCGTGGTCAGCGGCATGGCCAAGGTGGTCAATGGCGATCGCGAGCTGTTCGTCTCCACCAACGAGTCGACCTATATTCCGGCCGGCCACAAGCACCGCCTGGAAAATCCGGGCGTGCTCGACCTGGTGATGATTGAAGTGCAGAGCGGCGATTACCTGGGCGAGGACGATATCGTCCGCTTCCAGGATAACTACGGCCGCGTTTGATGGCATAGCGCTAAGTGCCAAACCGTCATTCCCGCCTGCGCGGGAATGACGGTTTTGAGTGTAACGTTGTCGCATAGTGAAATAGCGTGGCGGCATTTGCGCCCATGGGCAGGGTGGGTCAGCGCCCACCCGTCTTTACGCCGCCTGGTCCCGCTCGGGATGGCACTGCGGGCACGATTTTTCGTACACGTACAGCGGCGACAACTGGTCGCGCGGCGTCACCACCGCGCGGCAGGCGAAGCACTGCACCGTCGTCACCGTCGCCTCTAACTGCGGATTGAGCGCCGTGCGGTAGTCGAACACGAAACAGTCGCCCTTGTAATGGGCGCCGCCGACTTCCTCGAAGTACTTCAAGATCCCGCCGTCGAGCTGGTACACGCTCTCGTAACCGATATTTTTCATGTGGATCGCCGCCTTTTCGCAGCGGATGCCGCCGGTGCAGAAGGTCACCACGGTCTTGCCCTGCAACTGCTCGCGGTGCTGCGCCACCACCTCCGGAAACTCGCTGAACTTGTCGATCCGGTAGTCCAGGGTGTTTTCAAACGTGCCCACATCGACCTCGAAGGCATTGCGCGTTTCCATCATCACCACTTCGCGGCCGTCGTCGTCGACGCCGTTGTCGAGCCAGCGCTTGAGCGTGCTGGCGCCCACCGCCGGCGCGCGGCCTTGTTCGGGCTGGATCAGCGGCATGCGCATGGTGATGATTTCTTTCTTGATCTTCACCAGCATGCGCTTGTGCGACTGCTCTTCGGAATAGCTTTCCTTGACCTCGATATCGGCAAAGCGCGCATCGGCGCGCACCCAGGCCAGGTACTCGTCGATATGCGAGCGCGGGCCGGACAGGAACATATTGATCCCTTCCGGCGTCAATAAAATCGTGCCTTTCAGCGCCAGGCGCTTGCAGATGTCCTGGTACCGGGGACGCATTTCCTCAATGTTGTCGAAAGTGACAAATTTGTAGGCGGCGATGTTGACGTGGGCGGCAGCTGCGGCGATGGCGGCATGCGCTTCAGCTTGTAAAGCAGTATTAGCTTGCATGGGAGCGAAGGATCGGTGAAGGATCGGCAAAAGGGAAAGCCGATATTATAGAACAATGTCCACGCTGGCATCAGGGGTATGCCGCCGGCGCCACGACCTTTTCATGCGCGGCCCGCCAGCGCGGTAAAATAGCACTCTTTGTACAGCAGGCGAAACACACATGAGTACCGATGTCATCGAAGCCGGGAGCACCACGCTCGCCGCGCCAGCCAAGCCGGCCGCACCGGCCTTCGTCCACCTGCGCGTGCACTCCGAGTACTCGATCGTCGACGGCCTGGTGCGCATCGACGACGTCGTCGCCGCCGCCGCCAGGGACAAGCAGCCGGCGCTGGCCATTACCGACCTGGCCAACCTGTTCGGCATGGTCAAGTTCTACAAATCGGCGCGCGGCAAGGGCATCAAGCCGGTCATCGGCGTGGACGCCTGGATTTCCAACGACGACAACCGCGACAAGCCATCGCGCCTGCTGCTGCTGGCCAAGAACCGCATGGGCTACCTGCAGCTGTGCGAACTGCTCTCCAAAGCCTGGCTGAGCAACCAGCACAAGGGCCGCGCCGAAATCCGCCCCGAGTGGCTCGAGGCGCTGGCCACCAGCGTCTCGACCCTGTCGCCCGCCGAGAACCAGGCCAACGGCCTGATCGTGCTCTCCGGCGCGCACTTCGGCGACGTCGGCACCGCCATCGAAAACGGCAACCTGGCCCTGGCCGAACGCTGCGCCCAGCGCTGGGCGGCGGTCTTCCCCGGCCACTTCTACATCGAAGTGCAGCGCGCCGGCCAGCCCAACCAGGAAGCCCAGGTGCGCCACGCGGTCGCACTGGCCGCAAAACTGGGCCTGCCGGTGGTCGCCACCCACCCGATCCAGTTTCTCTCGCCCGAAGAATTCATCGCCCACGAAGCGCGCACCTGCATCGCCGAAGGCGAAATGCTGGCCAACGCCAAACGGGTCAAGCGCTTCAACGAAGAGATGCGCTTCAAGTCGCAGGCCGAGATGGCCGAACTGTTCGCCGACATGCCGGCCGCGCTGGCCAACTCGGTCCAGATCGCCAAGCGCTGCAACGTCGTGCTCACCCTCGGCAAGCCGCAACTGCCGAACTTCCCGACCCCGCCCGGCATGACGATCGACCAGTTCCTGGTGTCCGAATCGCAGGCCGGCCTGGAACAGCGCCTGATCCACCTGTACCCGGACCCGGTCAAGCGCGAAGCGGCGCGTCCGCGCTACGAAGCGCGCCTCAAGTTCGAGACCGATACGATCTGTAACATGAAGTTCCCCGGCTACTTCCTGATCGTGGCCGAGTTCATCAAGTGGGCCAAGGAAAACGGCGTGCCGGTCGGCCCGGGCCGCGGTTCGGGCGCGGGCTCGCTGGTGGCGTATTCGCTCTTGATCACCGATCTCGATCCGCTGCAATACAACCTGCTGTTCGAACGCTTCTTGAATCCCGAACGCGTCTCGATGCCCGACTTCGACATCGACTTTTGCCAGGAAGGGCGCGACCGCGTCATCCAGCACGTCAAGGATTTGTACGGCAAGGAGGCGGTCTCCCAGATCGCCACCTTCGGTACCATGGCCGCCAAGGGCGCGATCCGCGATGTCGGCCGCGTGCTCGATTTCGGCTACAACTTCTGCGACGGCATCTCCAAGCTGATTCCCTTCAAGCCGGGCAAGCCGGTGACGATTGCCGACGCCATCGAAGAAGAACCGATGCTCAAGGAGCGCCTGGAGAACGAGGACGAGGTCAAGCAGTTGCTGGCGCTGGCGCAGCAGGTCGAAGGCATCGCCCGTAACATCGGCATGCACGCCGGCGGCGTGCTGATCGCCCCCGGCAAGCTGACCGACTTCTGCCCGCTGTACACCCAGGGCGGCGACTCCGGCGTGGTCTCGCAGTACGACAAGGACGACGTGGAGGCCGTGGGCCTGGTCAAGTTCGACTTTCTGGGCCTGACCACGCTCACCATTCTCGACCGCGCGGTACGCTACATCAAGCAGCTCGACCCGGCCAACGCCGACTTCGCGCTCGAAAAGCTGCCGCTCAACGACAAGGCTTCCTACGAGCTGCTGACCAAGGCCAAGACAGTCGCGGTATTCCAGCTCGAGTCGCGCGGCATGCAGGGCATGCTCAAAGACGCGCGTCCCGACCGCTTCGAGGACATCATCGCGCTCGTGGCGCTGTACCGGCCCGGCCCGATGGACCTGATCCCGGATTTTTGCAAGCGCAAGCACGGCGAACGCTTCGACTATCCCGACCCGCGCACCGAATCCATTTTGTCCGAAACCTACGGCATCATGGTGTATCAGGAGCAGGTCATGCAGATGGCGCAGATCGTCGGCGGCTACTCGCTCGGCGGCGCCGACATGCTGCGCCGCGCGATGGGTAAAAAGAAGGCCGAAGAGATGGCCGAGCACCGCGAGATCTTCCGCGCCGGCGCCGCCAAGGATGGCCTGACGGCCGAAAAGGCCGACGAGATTTTCGACCTGATGGAAAAGTTCGCCGGCTACGGCTTCAACAAGTCGCACGCCGCCGCCTACGCGCTGCTGTCGTACCACACCGCCTACCTGAAGGCGCACCACACGGCCGCCTTCATGGCCGCCAACTTGTCGCTGGCGATGGACGACACCGACAAGATCAAGATTCTGGTCGAAGACTCGCTCGACGTCTGCGGCCTCACGCTCCTGCCGCCCGACATCAACCACTCCGACTACCGCTTCATGCCGGAAGGCCCGCCGCCGTCCGTCACGGGCAAGCGCGTCACCAACATCCGTTACGGGCTGGGCGCGGTCAAGGGCTCGGGCCAGTCGGCGATCGAAGCGATCATCGCCGCGCGCACCAGCGGCGGGCCGTTCACCGACCTGTTCGACTTCTGCAAACGGGTCGACCGCAAGCAGATCAACCGCCGCACCATCGAGTCCCTGATCCGCAGCGGCGCGTTCGACTGCTTCAAGGTCGACCGCGCGATTCTGCTGGCCTCGGTGGCGTTCGCGGTCGAAGTGGCCGACCAGGCCTCGGCCTCGGTCAACCAGGTCAGCCTGTTCGGCGGCGACGACAGCGACCTGGTGGCCCCGCCCGAGTACGTGAAAGCGACGCCGTGGACCGACCGCCAGAAGCTGTCCGAAGAAAAAATCGCGCTCGGCTTTTACCTGTCGGGGCATATGTTCGATTCCTTCGCGACCGAGGCGCGGCGCTTTGCGCGCACCAAGCTGACCGACCTGGAACCGTCGCGCGAGCCGCGCATGATGTGCGGCGTGATCACCGGCGTGCGCACCCAGATGACCCAGCGCGGCAAGATCCTGATCGTCTCGCTCGACGACAAGAGCGGCACGGTCGAAGTGACGGTGTACAGCGAAGTGGTGGAGTCGAACAAGAACATCTTCAAGGAAGACGAGTTCCTGGCGGTGGTGGGCAAGGTGTCCGAAGACCGCTTCAATGGCGGCCTGCGCATCACGGCCGAGAAGGTGTTCGACCTGACCTCGGCGCGCGTGCACTACGGGCGCCAGCTCGGGCTGTATTTGCCGGGCAAGGTGGCATCGTCGAAAATCGCCGAAGTGCTGCAGCCGTACCGCGCCATGACCGGCTTGCCGGTCGCGATGCGGGTCAAGCCGCAGGGCGTCGATTGCACCCTGCAGTTCGGCGACGACTGGCGCGTGGCGCCGTCGGACGCGCTGACCCTGGCGCTGGAACAGGTGCTGGGGGCGCGCGAGGTCGCGGTGGAGTACTAAGCGATACAACATCGAGCACGTCGTCCCCGCGCCTTGGTGCGCGGACGACGTGCCTCATGCGGCGGCCGCCGCCTTCCGATTCCTGCGCATGCGCCGCCACACCTTGATCTTGCGGCTTGCCGTCTGCCTGACCCGGAACACGAAACTGCCCGCCAGCGCGCGTTCCACCTGCCGGATCATGCGCGCATCGTGCCCGCGGTCGATCGACACCGTCTGTCCGGCCTGCACCGCCGCCAGCATGCCGGCGCAGTCGCCGAACAGACTCTCCATGAACACCGCCTTGATGGCGGCGCGCACGCGCCGCCCGCTTGCGCGCGGCAATTCGTACGAGTCCTTGACCACGCCGATAAAAAAATACCCGGCCGCGATATCGAAGTGGGTCTTCACCGACGCATCAACCCCGCGCCGCTCCAGATGCGCGCGCGCAACCAGCAGCGCCCCCGCCAGGTCCAGGCACCACTTCTCCGAAATGAGCTTGGTGATGCTGGCCGGGTGCTGGCGGTAGTCGATGATCGGATGCGGCAGGTACAGCAGGCTGGCGCACTGGCTCAATAACCGGGGCAGTGTGGACACGTCCTCGAATACGCGCCCGGGCGGGAACACGGGCGCTTCCAGCTGCTCGTACACGGCGCGCTTGAAGACTTTGGCCCACACATACATCTGGCGGTCGGCGAAGAAGGTATTGAGGATGGTGGCCTGGTCGCGCAGCAGCGCATGCGGATAGCGCAAACCGACCCGGTGCGATTTGTCTTCCTGATCCGGCAGCCACACGCGGAAGTCGCAGGCGATGACGTCCGGATGGTGCGCGTCGATGGCCTGCTCGAGCGCCGCCAGCGAGCCGGCCAGCAGGCGGTCGTCGCTGTCGACGAACACGATGTACTCGCCGCGCGCTGCGGCCAGGCCCTGGTTGCGCGCCACCGCGATGCCCTGGTTGTCCTGCGCAATTACCGTGCACGCCACCTGCGGGCATGCCTCGAGCAGGGTGCGCACGCGCGCCAGGGTGGCGTCGCGCGAGCCGTCGTCGATGACGATCAGCTCATGGCGCGGCCCCATCTGGTCCAGCACCGATGCCAGGCACGCCACGATGTAGTTCTGCACATTCCAGGCGGGGACGATGATGCTCAATAGCGGCAGTGGCGCCGCGGCGTGCATGCTCATGTACGCAGTCAGCGCGCCAGTCCGACCGGCGCGCGAATGATCTTGTCGACCTGGCTCTGGTACACCAGCTTGTCGTGATGGGCCGCCTGGTCGCGATTGCGCTCCTTGTGCCACAGGTGGAACACCTCGGTGGCGAAGGCGCCGTCCTTGCGCCGCACGCCGGCGTTAAACAGGCGCACCACGAAATCGGCATCTTCATGGCCCCAGCCGGAGAACGATTCGTCGAAACCGTTCACGCGCTCGATGTCGCTGCGCCAGGCGCTCATGTTGCAGGACTTGATGCGGCGCATGGTGAAGCCGCGCCGCACTCGCCCCAGGTCGGGCAGGCGGATCGCCAGCTGCAGGATCTTCTGGATATTCCCGGCGCGCCAGGCACGCCACCAGACGCCCAGGCCCGCCTCGTGCAGGTCGCGCTGTTCGGCCAGGGCGGCGCGGGTAAATTCGGGACACAGCAGCACGCGGCTGCCGGTGATCATGCAGCCCTGCTGCGCCAGGCGCCGGTGGCTGGCCACGAAATCCTTGCGCGGCACGCAGTCGCCGTCGAGGAAGATCACGTAGTCGCCGCGCGCGGCCAGCACGCCCTGGTTGCGCGCGCGCGCCACGCGGAACCCGTCGTCCGGCTGCCACACATGCACCAGGCGGCGCTGCGTGCCCGCCGCGATGCGCTCGACGCAGTGCCGGGTCGCCTCGGTCGACCCATCGTCGGTGACGATGATCTCGAAATCGTCATCATCCTGCGCCAGGCAGGCGCGCAGCACCGCTTCCAGGGCATCGGGCCGGTTGTAGGTGGTGACGATCAGAGAAATGGTGTGCGGACGTGACAAGATGGACTCCCGGTGAAACGACATTCACTGCCAGCGGCAGCGCGCATCGCGTACATACCTATTATACGTCGCCGCCGCGCCGCGTCCAGCCTCTTGCGGGCGCAATGGCGGACGCCGCCTCATGCCAGCCCGCGCAGTGCGCGCACGGTGCGCTCGGCGGCGCGCTGGCGCACCAGCGCGCGGTTGCTCGAGGCCTCGTCGCGCGCGTTCTCGCGGTGCCACAAATGAAACACTTCGGTGGCAAACGCGCCATCCTTGCGCTTGATGCCGGCATTATGCAGGCGCACCACGAAGTCGGCATCCTCGTGCCCCCAGCCCTCGAAGCTCTGGTCGAAGCCGTTGACGGTGTCGATGTCGCTGCGCCAGGCCGCCATGTTGCAGCCCTTGATGCGGCGCCAGCTGAAGCGCGTCCGCACCCGTCCCAGGTCGGGCAGCTTGACCAGCAATTGCAGCGCCTTGTTGAGGTGGCCGCGCGCGCGCAGGGCCAGTTTGTCGGCCAGTCCGAGGGTGTGCAGGTCGCGCTTGTCGGCCAGCACGCGCTGCGTGAAGGCGTCGTCGAGCAGGATGCGGCTGCCGGTGACCATGCAGCCCGCTTGCGCCAGCGCGCGGTGGCGCGCCACGAAATCGCGCTGCGGGATGCAGTCGCCGTCGAGCAGCACGATGTACTCGCCGCGCGAGGCCAGAATGCCCTGGTTGCGCGCCATCGCCAGCCGGAAGCCCTGGTCCGGCTGCCACACATGAAGCAGGGGCACCGTCGCGCGCTGTTGCAGTCGCGCGACACAGGCGCGGGTCGGTTCGCCCGAACCGTCGTCGGCGATGATGATCTCGAACTGCCTGTCGCTCTGCGCAAAGCAGGCTTGCACCACCGCCTCGAGCGCGTCGGGGCGGTTGTAGGTGGCGATGACGATGGAGATGAGCGCGTCCGGCCGCATGCTCATGGCGCCGCCGGACGCAGGCCGGGCTGCGCCTGAAAGCGCGCGCTCGCATACAGGGAGCCGGCCAGCAGCAGGAACCAGTAGGCTTCCGTGACATCCCACAGCAGGCTGTTGAACGAGGAACTGACCACGTAAATCACCCACAGCAGCACCAGCGCGTCGGCGTGGAAGGAGCGCGCGCGCAGGGCCGGGCGCAGCAGGCTGGCGAGCATGGCGAAATACAGCAGCAGGCCGGGCACGCCAAGCTGGGCGGCGATCAGCAGGAATTCGCTGTGCGGCTGGTGGCGCGTGTGTCCGAGTTCGTCCTCGGGCCAGTCGTGCAGCGCGGTCGGCGCATACACCTCGGCGAACGAACCGGTGCCCAGTCCCGCCAGCGGATGGGCGGCGACGATGCCGGTGCCGACCCGCAGATAACTCATGCGCAGGCCGTTGGGCGAGCGTTTCTGGTCGGTGCGCACCTCGGTGATGAGGTCGTCGGTGCGCTGCTTGAAGTTGTTCGAGCTGGCGTAGAAGCCGACGAACAGCAGCACGATGGCGGCCATCCCGAACGTCGTGCGCAGCGGCGTGAAGCGCACCCGCAGCAGGAACAGCACCACCATGCCGACGAACAGGGTGACGTAGCCGGTGCGGCCCTGGTTGAGGAAAATGATCGGTACGCTGAACAGGATCCCGGCTGCCACGCAGGCCACGCGCGCGCGCGCTCCCTGCACATAGGTCGCGCCCAGCAGGCAGGTCACCGTGGCAAAACTGAGCAGGATGCCGATCGTGATGTGATTCTTGAACGAGAACGAATCGGTGGCGGTGCCGATGCGCCACCAGCCTGCGGAGGAGGCGGGCATCAGGTCGTGCCAGACCAGGTAGTTGGAGGTGGCCAGCATCGCCGCGCCGCCGAAAAAGGCGGCCAGCGCGCGCGCCGGCATGCCCGGGTCGCGCAGGCTGGTGGCCACCGCGATCGGCAGCATCAGCAGGCGCGCATATTTTTTCATGGCCGAGGCGATATCGGCCGGCGGCCCGATCGACCAGCTTGTGCCAAGCGCCAGCAGCGCCAGCAAAGCCATGGCCAACAGCGCCGGCGGCGTGCGCAGCGCGGCGCGCAGCGGCGCGCTGGTGGCGACGGCGGCGCCGAAACAGAGCAGGCAGCAACCGGCAAAGACATTTGTCAGGTAAGTGGAAAACGGTACGCAAAACAGCGCCAGCAAGAGCAGGTACTGGACTGCGCGCTCAAGCCTTGTAATCGGAAAACCGGGAGAATCTTGCATTGTAGCAATAGCCTTGTTAAGCGACCTTGGTCGTGCATGCCGCGCGAGCGGCGTGGCGATAGCGGGCGCCGGCCTTCGCGGCAGCTGCCCCCCTAAAATTCGTTCGCCATTTTACAGTACGGTCCGTGCGCGGCCCGGGGCGGGCGCATGCGTGCGCGCGCCAGCGGCCGCGCGGGCGTATTTGGCGGGCCTGCGATGTTGTAGTGGCCGCACCCGGACCGCCTGTGCGAGAATGTCGAGCCTCTGGTACAGGCCGCGTCTTTACAATCGCGGCATGCCGCAACCGGACCAGGTTCGAGCCTATTTCGGTATATCGGGGGAAGCGGGTGACGATGCATGGCGAGCGAGGGCAAGGCGCGAGGAGGCCGCATGGCTAACCATGCAACGACGAGTAACGCAGCACTCGCTTGTCAGGCGCGTCAGCAGCGACTCCGATGTACCGAAATAGGCTCTAAGCCTGAACGCGAAAGAAAACGATGGAAAATAGTGTCATAGTCCGGCGCCTGCTGGCTATCGTCAAACCGTACCGTGCGCGCGCGCTGATGTCGCTGCTGGCCATGGCCGGCACCGCCGTCACCGAGCCGGCGCTCGGCTACGCGCTGCAACTGCTGATCGACAAAGGCTTCGGCCCGAACCGGGTCGAATTTTCGCTGTGGCTGGTGCCGCTGGTGCTGCTGTCGATCTTCATCGGGCGCGGCATCTTCACCTTCTCCACCGCCTACCTGAACAACTGGGTCATCAGCCGCGTGCTCAACGACTTGCGGCGCATGGTGTTCGACCGCCTGCTGCGCCTGCCCGTGGCGCGCTTTCACGAAGAATCGACCGGCAAGATCATCAACGTCGTCATCGGCGACGTGCGCCAGGTGGTCGACATGATCAACTCCGTGTTCGTCGCCTACGTGCGCGACTCGCTCGTCATCGTCGGCCTGCTGCTGATGCTGATGTGGACCAACTGGAAACTGACCCTGATCGCGCTGGTCGTCATGCCGGTCACCGCCGCCATCGTGCGCACCACCGCCAAGCGCATGCGCCGCCTGAGCCGCGACAACCAGCGCGTCACCGCCGAAATGACCCAGGTGGTCGAAGAAGCGGCGCGCGGGCACCAGGTGATCCGCGTGTTCGCCGGCGAGCGCTACGAGCGCGAACGGTTCGAGCAGCGCAGCGGCGCGCTGCTCGGCTTCTCGCAGCGCATCACCGTCGCCAGCGCCGCCACCGTGCCGATCACCCAGAGCGCCACCGCGCTGGCGGTGTCGGTCGTGATCGTGATCGCCATGAGCTCCGGGATGACCCAGGGAGAATTCATCAGTTTCATCACCATGATGCTGATGCTGCTCGCGCCTCTCAAATCGCTGGTCGGCGTGAACGGCCCGCTGCAGCGCGGCATGGCCGCCGCCGAAACCGTGTTCGCCATGATCGACACCCCGGTCGAAGCCGACCCGGGCAAGGTTGTGCTGGAGCGCGCGCGCGGCCACCTGCGCTTCGAGAACGTGCAGTTTCGCTACACCGACAACAACCCGCTGGCGCTGGGCGGCGTCAGCCTCGAAGTGCTGCCCGGGCAGACCGTCGCGCTGGTCGGCATGTCGGGCGGCGGCAAGTCGACCTTCGTCAACCTGGTCACGCGCTTCTATTCGCCCGAGAAAGGGCGCATCTTGCTCGACGGCGTGCCATACGAAGACATCACCCTGCCAAGCCTGCGCGCGCAGCTGGCCATGGTCAGCCAGAACGTGGTGCTGTTCGACGACACCCTGGGCGCCAACATCGCCTACGGCGCCGAGCGGGTCGACCCGGCGCGCCTGGCCGCGGCCATCAAGGCGGCCCACCTGGACGACGTGGTGGCGGCGCTGCCGGAAGGCGTCGATACGCCGATCGGCGAAAACGGCATGCGCCTGTCGGGCGGCCAGCGCCAGCGCGTGGCGATCGCGCGCGCCATCTACAAGGACGCGCCGATCCTGATCCTGGACGAAGCCACCTCCGCCCTCGACAACGAATCGGAACGCGCGGTGCAGGGCGCGCTCGACACCCTGATGGCCGGGCGCACCACGCTCGTCATCGCGCACCGCCTCTCGACCATCGAACGCGCCGACCGCATCGTGGTGCTCGACCAGGGGCGGATCGTGGAAGCGGGCCGCCACGACGAACTGCTGGCGCAAGACGGCATATACGCCAACCTGTACCGCCTGCAGTTCGCCAACAAGGCCGACGCATGAGCGAGGGCCGCACCCTGGTCATCTCGCCCAACTGGATCGGCGACGCGGTGATGGCCCAGCCGCTGCTGCAACTGTTGAAACGGCAGCATCCGGAGCGTCCGATCGACGTGCTGGCGCCGCCCTCGGTGGCGCCGGCCTGGCGCGCCATGATCGAGGTCGACAGCGTGCTCGAAACCCCGTTCCGGCACGGCGCGCTGCAACTGCGCGAGCGCTGGCGCTACGCCAGGGTGCTGCGCGCGCGCGGCTACGTCGACGCCTACGTTCTGCCCAACACGATCAAGTACGCGCTCATTCCCTGGCTGGCGGGAATCGCGCGCCGGGTCGGCTACAAGGGCGAGATGCGCTATGGCTTGCTCAACGTGGTCCATCACGACGACACACCGAAGCGCGCGATGGTGCCGTTCTACGCGGCGCTGGCCGGCGCGCCGCATGCCGCGCTGCGCGCCGGCGTGCCGCGCCCGGCGATGCGGGTCAGCCCGGAGCAGGTTCTCGAGGTACGTGCGCGCCACGGCATGGGAGGGGCGGGGCGGCTGGTGGTATTTGCGCCGGGAGCGGAATTCGGCGCCGCCAAGCGTTGGCCGGCGCGCCACTTCGCCGCGCTGGCGCAATCGGTGCGCGAGCAGGACCCGGCGGCGCACATCGCCTTGCTCGGTTCGCCCAAGGACCGCGAAGCCTGCGCCGAGATCACTGCGATCACCGGCACCGACGGCATTCACAACGTGGCCGGCGCCACCTCGCTCAGCGAAGCGATCGCGCTCATAGCCGGCGCGGCGGCGGTGGTGGCCAACGATTCCGGCCTGCTGCACATTGCCTCGGCCCTGAACCGGCCGGTGATCGCGCTGTACGGCCCGACCGACCCGGACCACGCGCCACCGTTTTCCGACGTCGCCCGCTCGATCTCGCTGCGGCTGGCGTGTTCGCCATGCCGCCAGCGCGAATGCCCGCTGGGCCACCACGACTGCATGGAAAAGCTCGAACCAGGCATGGTCTGGCACGAACTGCGCCAAATGTAACCCCACCCCGGTGTCAACCACCGGTGTCTGTCAACCACCGGTGTCTGTCAACCACCGGTGTCAGGTCTGACATTCGGACACGAGTTCAACTGTCAACCACCGGTGTCAGGTCTGACATTCGGACACGAGTTCAACAGTATGCGGCGTGGGTTTCCCATCTAAAGTCGAGTTCGTGTCCGAATGTCAGACCTGACACCAGGTGGGGGATGCCAGCGTGGATCATTTAGGGTCGAGCTCGTGTCCGAATGTCAGACCTGACACCGGGGTGGGAGGTGAAATGTGGCGCTGGCAAGGGTATGATGTGACATCGTTATCGTCAGTTAGCATGGTTACTTTCAGGATCATCCATGAACCATCCCGTCATTCCGATCGTGCCCCAGGCCAGCAGCCGCCAGCGCAAGCGCCAGGCGCCCAAGGGCCGGCGCGTCGATCCGCAGGCCCTGCTGGACGTGCAAGCCCTGCTCGGCGCGCAACCGCGCCAGCGCGACCTGCTCATTGAGCACCTGCATAAAATCCAGGATGCCTTCGGCTGCCTGTCGCATGCCCATCTGGCCGCGCTGGCGCAGGAAATGAAGCTGGCCCAGGCCGAAGTCTACGAAGTGGCCACCTTCTATCACCACTTCGATGTCGTCCGCGAAGGCGAAAGCGCACCGCCGGCGTTGACGGTGCGCGTCTGCGACGGCCTTTCGTGCGAAATGGCCGGCGCGCGCGATCTGATCGAGCGCCTGCCCGCCATCCTGGGCGTCGGCGTGCGCGTGCTTGCCGCGCCCTGCATCGGCCGCTGCGAACAGGCCCCGGCCGCCGTGGTCGGCCAGCATCCGCTCGCCCACGCCAGCTGCGACTCGGTGGCCGCCGCGGTGAGCCACGGACATACCACCCATGCGCCGACGGGTTACATCGATTACGACAGCTACCGCGCCGCCGGCGGCTACGTCCTGGCGCGCGCGTGCCACGACGGCCAGCGCGATGCCGATACGCTGATCGCCACGATGGAGGAATCGAGTCTGCGCGGCCTTGGCGGCGCCGGTTTTCCGACCGGGCGCAAATGGCGCATCGTGCGCAACGAAGCCGGGCCGCGCCTGATGGCGATCAATATCGACGAGGGCGAGCCGGGCACCTTCAAGGACCGCTACTATCTCGAACGCGATCCGCACCGCTTCCTCGAAGGCGCGCTGGTGGCGGCCTGGGTGGCCGGCGTGGACACCATCTATATCTATCTGCGCGACGAATACCACGGTTGCCGCGCGATGCTGGAGACCGAACTGGCACGCCTGCGCGCCGACCCGCCGTTCGCGCCGATGCCGCAGCTGATCCTGCGCCGTGGCGCCGGCGCCTATATCTGCGGCGAAGAATCGGCCATGATCGAATCGATCGAGGGCAAACGCGGCATGCCGCGCCTGCGTCCTCCTTACGTGGCCCAGGTTGGCCTGTTTGGTTTGCCGACCCTGCAGCACAACTTCGAAACCCTGCACTGGGTGCGCGCCATCGTCGAGCGCGGCGCCGACTGGTTCAGCGGCCAGGGTCGCCACGGCCGTAAAGGCCTGCGCTCGTTTTCGGTCTCGGGCCGGGTGCGCGAGCCGGGCGTGAAACTGGCGCCGGCCGGCATCACGGTGCAGGAACTGATCGACGAATACTGCGGCGGCATGGCGCCGGGCCACCGGTTCTACGGCTACCTGCCGGGCGGCGCATCGGGCGGCATCTTGCCGGCCGCGCTCAATGCAATCCCGCTCGATTTCGATACCTTGCAGCCGTATGGCTGCTTCATCGGTTCGGCCGCCGTGGTCGTGCTGTCGGACCGGGATTCGGCGGTGGCGGCGGCGCGCAACACGCTGCGCTTCTTCAAGGACGAATCGTGCGGCCAGTGCACGCCGTGCCGGGTCGGCACCGCCAAGGCGCTGGCGCTGATCGAACAAGCGCAATGGGACACGCCGCTCCTGGCCGACCTGTCGCAGGTGATGCGCGACGCTTCCATCTGCGGCCTTGGCCAGGCCGCGCCCAATCCGGTCGATTGCGTCGTCAAGTACTTTTCTCATGAATTGGACAAGCCATGAATGCGATCGGCAGGATCAAGCAAGCGGCCTTGCAGGGCGCGCCCGTGGAGCTGGAAATCAACGGCCGGCTGGTAGCCGCCTTTGCCCACGAAACCCTGATCGAGGTGGCCGCGCGCGAAGGCATCGAGATTCCGCGCCTGTGCTACAAGCCGGGCATGGACACGGCCGGTAACTGCCGCGCGTGCATGGTGGAGATCGACGGCGAGCGCGTGCTGGCGCCATCGTGCTGCCGTCATCCGGCCGCCGGCATGAAGGTCGCGACAAACAGCGCGCGCGCCGTGGCGGCGCAAAAGATGGTGCTCGAACTGCTGCAGTCCGACATGCCGGAACGCGCCTACACGCGCCACAACGAAGTCGATTTCTGGGCCCGCAAGCTGGCCCTCGGCCAGCTGCGCTTCGCCGCGCGCAGCCAGCCGCCGCGCGACGCTTCCCACGCGGCCATTACCGTCAATCTCGACGCCTGTATCCAATGCACGCGCTGTGTGCGCGCCTGCCGCGACGAGCAGGTCAACGATGTGATCGGCCTGGCCTTGCGCGGCGACCAGGCGAAGATCGTCTTCGACATGGACGACCCCATGGGCGACTCCACCTGCGTCGGCTGCGGCGAATGCGTGCAGGCCTGTCCGACCGGCGCCCTGATGCCGGCGCGCGACGCCGCCCTGGCCGTGCCGGACAGGCAGGTCGATTCGGTCTGCCCGTACTGCGGCGTGGGCTGCCAGCTGACCTATAACATCAAGGACAACAAAATCCTGTTCGTCGAGGGGCGCGATGGCCCGGCCAACCGCGAACGCCTGTGCGTCAAGGGCCGCTACGGCTTCGATTACGCGCATCATCCGCACCGCCTGACCGTGCCGCTGATCCGCCGCCTCGATGCGCCCAAGAGCGGCGAATTTTCCATGGACCCGGCGCGCGTGCTCGACGTGTTCCGCGAAGCGACCTGGGAAGAGGCGCTCGATGCCGCCGGCGGCGCGCTGGCGCGCATCCGCGATACGCATGGCAAGCGCGCGCTGGCCGGCTTCGGCTCGGCCAAGGGCAGCAACGAAGAAGCCTACCTGTTCCAGAAGCTGGTGCGCACCGGTTTCGGCAGCAACAACGTCGACCACTGCACGCGCCTGTGCCATGCGTCGTCGGTGGCGGCGCTGCTGGAAGGGATCGGCTCGGGGGCGGTGTCGAACCCGGTGATGGACGTGACCCTGGCCGAGGTGGTGATCGTCATCGGCGCCAACCCGACCGTGAACCATCCGGTGGCGGCCACCTGGATCAAGAACGCGATCAGGAACGGCACCAAGCTGGTGGTGTGCGATCCGCGCCGCTCGGACCTGGCCCGCAGCGCGCACCGCTATTTGCAGTTCAAGCCCGATACCGACGTGGCCCTGCTCAATGCGATGATGCACACGATCGTGGCCGAGGGCCTGGTCGACCAGGACTTCATCGCCAGCCGCACCATTGGCTACGCGGAGCTGGAACGGAACGTGGCCGGCTACAGCCCGGAGCTGATGGCGCCCATCTGCGGCGTCGACGCCGACACCATCCGCTACGTGGCGCGCCTGTACGCCACGTCGAAAGCGTCGATGATCTTGTGGGGCATGGGCATTTCGCAGCACATCCACGGCACCGACAACGCGCGCTGCCTGATCGCGCTGGCGCTGATGACCGGCCAGATCGGCCGCCCGGGTACCGGCCTGCATCCGCTGCGCGGCCAGAACAATGTGCAGGGGGCGTCCGACGCGGGCCTGATCCCGATGATGTTCCCCGACTACCAGCGGGTCGACAATCCGCAAGCACTGGCCAAATTCGAGCAGGCCTGGGGCATGCCGCTCGACTCCACACCGGGCCTGACGGTGGTCGAAATCATGCACGCCATCCCGCGCGGCGAGATTCGCGGCATGTACATCATGGGCGAGAACCCGGCCATGTCCGACCCGGACGCCAACCACGCGCGCGCCTCGCTGGCCGCGCTCGATCACCTGGTGGTGCAGGATATTTTTCTGACCGAGACCGCGTACCTGGCCGACGTGATTTTGCCGGCCAGCGCCTTTCCGGAAAAGACGGGCAGCTTCACCAACACCGACCGCCTGGTGCAGATCGGCCGCCAGGCCATCGACCCGCCCGGCCAGGCCAGGCAGGATCTGTGGATCATCGGGCAAATGGCGCAGCGCCTTGGCCTGGACTGGCATTACGGGCACGTGTCGGAAGTGTTCGACGAGATGCGCCGCATCATGCCGAGCATCGGCGGCATCACCTGGGACAGGCTGGAACGCGAGCACGCCGTCACCTACCCGTGCACGAAGGAGGGCGATCCGGGCCAGCCGGTGGTCTTCACCGAGCAGTTCCCGCGCGAGTCCGGGCGCGCGCGCTTTGTGCCGGCCGATATCATCCCGGCCGACGAGCGCCCCGACGCGGCGTATCCGATGGTGCTCATCACCGGGCGCCAGCTCGAACACTGGCACACCGGCAGCATGACGCGCCGCACCGCCGTGCTGGACGCGATCGAACCCGATCCGGTGGCGCTGGTCCATCCGCTCGACCTGGCCGCGCTGGGCGGCAAACCGGGCGACGTGATCAGCATCGCCTCGCGCCGTGGCGAAGTGGCCCTGTACGCGCGCGCCGACGACAGTTCGCCGCGCGGCGCGATCTTCGTGCCGTTCTGCTATTACGAAGCGGCCATCAACCGCCTTACCAACGCCGCGCTCGACCCCTTCGGCAAAATCCCCGAGTTCAAATACTGCGCCATCCGGGTGACGCTGGGCGGCGTGGTGGAGCGGCAGGGCAGCTTCGGCGGCGGCCAGCTGCTGGAAAGGCTGGCCGTACCATGACAATGCCGCAACTGAGCGACGCCCGCGCGGCGCTCACCCACGAGGTGGAGGTGCTGGACGAACGCGGACGCCGCTCGACCATCGCCATTCCGGCCGAGCGGCCGCTGACGGTGTACGTGGACAAGCGCGAACTGGTGACCCTGATGACCCTGGGCGGCGCGCCCGAAGCGCTCACGCTCGGCTACCTGCGCAACCAGCGCCTGGTGACGTCGCTCGCCGATATCGTCTCGGTGCAGGTCGACTGGTCGGTCGACGCGGTGGCCGTGGTCACGCGCGCCGGCATTGCCGATGTGGCGGCGCGCACCGCCAAAAAGGTGGTCACCACCGGCTGCGGCCAGGGATCGGTGTTCGGTGGGCTGATGGACGACATCGACAAGATCGTGCTGCCTGCTGGTGCGCGCCTGGCGCAATCGACCGTGTACCGCATCGTCGACATCATCCGCACGCAGCAATCGATCTACAAGCAGGCCGGCTCGGTGCATGGCTGCGCGCTGTTCTCGAACGCGGGCGAACTGCTGTATTTTGTGGAAGACGTGGGCCGCCACAACGCGGTCGATGCCATCGCCGGGCGCATGTGGACGGATGGCGTGGCCGGCGGCGACAAGGTGTTCTACACGACCGGCCGCCTGACCTCCGAGATGGTGATCAAGGGCGCGCAGATGGGCATCCCGTTCCTGCTGTCGCGCTCCGGCACCACCCAGATGGGCCATATGGTGGCCGACAAGATCGGCATGGCGCTGCTGGCGCGCTGCAGCGGCAAGCACTTTTTGCTGCTGACCGGCCATGACCGCCTCGACTTCGAAGCGTTCGCGCCCTGATGTCGCTGCCGGAGGCCACGCGCGCCGCCTTTGCACTGCTGCTGTCGGGCGACGCCGCGCTGTGGGGCATCGTGTGGATGTCGCTCAAGACCAGCGTGCTTGGGCTGCTGCTGGCGACCGCGCCGGCGGTGCTGCTCGGGTATGCGATTGCCAGCTATCGCTTTCCGGCGCGCCGCATGGTGATCTGGCTGGTGCAGGCCAGCCTGTCGCTGCCGACGGTGTTGATTGGCCTGCTGCTGTATCTGCTGCTGTCGCGCCACGGGCCATGGGGTTCGCTGCACTGGCTGTTTTCGCAGCCGGGCATCGTGCTCGGACAGTGCGTCATCGCCACGCCGGTGCTGGTCGCCTTCACTTTGGCGGCGGTGCAGGCGCTCGACCCGCGCTACGCCGAAACCGCCATTGCCCTGGGCGCGTCGCGCTGGCGCACCATGTTCACGGTACTGCGCGAAGTGCGCTTCGGCGTCGTGGCGGCGCTGATCAGCGGCTTCGGGCGCGTGATTTCGGAAGTCGGCTGCGCGCTCATGGTGGGCGGGAATATCGCCGGCCAGACGCGCACCATCACCACCGCCATCGCGCTCGAAACGAGCAAGGGCGAGTTCGCGCAGGGCATCGCGCTCGGGATCGTGCTGGTGGCGCTGGCGCTGATCATGAACGGCGCGCTGATGCTGCTGCAGGGCGACACGCGCGCCGCCGGAGCCGGCCAATGAGCCTGCTGCGTATCGACAAACTGCGCAAGGCGCATGGCGCACGCGTGCTGTTCGACCTGGACGCCTTTGCGCTCGACGCCGGCCGCGCGTATGTGCTCACCGGGATCAACGGCGCCGGCAAGAGCACACTGCTGCGCGTGCTGGCCGGACTGGAAGCGGGCGACGCCTCCGGCGTGGCCTGGCAAGGGCAGGCCACGGCATGGTCGCCGTATCCGCCGGCGCTGCGCGCGGCGATCGTGTACGTGCACCAGCATCCGGTGATGTTTGCGAGCAGCGTGGCGGCCAACATCGGCTACGGACTGCGCGCGCGCGGCGTGCCGCGTGCGCAGGCGGCGCAGGCGGTGGCGCAGGCCATGGCATGGGCCGGGGTCGAGCATCTGCGGGGCAGCGATCCGGCCCGCCTGTCGGGCGGCGAGGTGCAGCGCGTGGCGCTGGCGCGCGCGTGGGTGCTGCGGCCTTCCCTGCTGCTGCTCGACGAACCGACCGCCAATCTCGATGGCGCCGCGCGCGAACAGGTGATATCGCTCATTCCCGCCCTGACCGCCGCCGGCGGCACGGTGGTGATGGCGTGCCACGACCGTGACCTGATCGGCATGCCTGGCGTGCAGCGCCTCAAACTTCGTGATGGAAAGCTCGAAACCAAATGATCAAGCACACCGTATTGGCGCTCTGGCTCTGCATCGCCGCTCCGCTGGCCCTGGCGGGCAGCCCGGTGCTGCGTCTGTCGACCACCACCAGCACCGACAATTCGGGTTTGCTGGCCTGGCTGCTGCCGGCGTTCGAGGCGAAGACAGGCACAAAGGTGCAGGTGCTCGCCGTCGGCAGCGGCAAGGCGCTGGAACTGGCGAAGAATGGCGATGTCGACGTCACCCTGGTGCATGCGCGCGCCGCCGAGGACCGCTTCGTGGCCGAGGGCCATGGCGTCGACCGGCGCGATGTCATGTACAACGATTTTCTGCTGGTGTGCCCGCCGTCCGACAAGGCGGACATCAAAGGCGGGTCCGATCTCATCGCCGCGCTGCGCAAGCTGGCCTCGAGCGAGGTGCGCTTCATTTCGCGCGGCGATAATTCCGGCACCGACCAGATGGAACAGCGCTATTGGAAAATGGCCGGCGTGCGCCCGCCGCCGCCCCGATACCTGTCGGCCGGGCTGGGCATGGCGCAGGTGCTGGGCATGGCGGCCGAGCTGCAAGCGTGCACCCTGACCGACCGCGCCACCTACGCCACCTGGAAGGACCGCGGCGCGCTGGCGATTCTGGTGCAGGGCGACCCGAGGATGTTCAACCCGTACGGTATCATCGCGGTCAATCCGGCGCGCCATCCGGGTATCAACGAGCGCGCTGCGCGCCAGCTGATCGACTGGATCACCTCCAGCGAAGGGCAGGCCCGGATGGCCGCGTTCCGCCCGAACGGGCAGCAACTGTTCTTTCCGTCGGCCTTGCCGGCGCGATGATGCAAAGAGAGACCCCGGATGGAAAAGATCATCCCGCTTCGCGGTCCTGCGTGCGCACCCGATAAGGCCTATCATATCGCCCTGATGCGCCGCTGCGCGGCAAGGAGGAAGACGACGTGAGAGTTCTGCTATTTGGCGCCACCGGCATGGTCGGGCAGGGCGTGCTGCGCGAATGCCTGCAGGCCGCCGATGTGGAGCAGGTCGTGGCCATCGGCCGCACCCCGACCGGGCAAAGCCACCCCAGGCTGCGCGACCTGGTCCACGCCGATCTGTTCAACTACGCCAGCGTCTGCGCGCAGCTGGACGAGATCGACGCCTGCTTCTTTTGCGTCGGCGTGACTTCCTCGCGCATGAACGAGGCCGGCTACACGCGCGTGACGCACGACCTGACACTGGCGGCTGCCAATGCGCTGGTGGCGGCCAATCCGCGCATGGTGTTCGTGTATGTGTCCGGCGCCGGCGCCGACAGCAGCGAAACCAGCGCCACCATGTGGGAGCGCGTGCGCGGCAAGACCGAGAATGCGCTGCTGGCGCTGCCATTTCGCGGCGTGTACATTTTCAGACCCGGGATGATCCAGCCGCTCGACGGCATCAAGTCCAGGACCCCCGCCTACCGCATTTTTTATGCGCTGATGAAGCCCGTGCTGCCGCTGCTGCGCGCCGCCATGCCGAAGCATGTGCTGACCACGCGCCAGGTGGGGCAGGCCATGCTGGCGGTGGTGCGCAGCGGCGCGCGCAAGCGCGTGCTCGACAGCGCCGACATCGGCCCGCTGGGCCGCAACGCCACGCCGCCGTAAGCGACCGATGGGCCGGCGCCACCACCACAGTGTGTACGTGATCGAGCTGTCGAAGGATGTGCTGTACGAGCCGCGTTTCAGGAAGTCCAATCCCGGCTACGTCAGCGGCAAACCGTGCGTGTACGTGGGCATGACGGGATTGAGTATCGACCTGCGCTTCGACAAGCACAAGGCCGGCATCCAGGCCAACAGGTTCGTGCGGAAGTACGGCCTGCGCCTGCTGCCGGACCTGTACGCGGTGTACAACCCGATGCCGTATGCGGGTGCGGCCGACATGGAAGTCGAACTGGGCATCGGGTTGCGCGAGGCCGGCTACGGCGTGTGGCAGGCCTGAGCTCAGCGCACGCTCTGGATCAGGAAGCTGGCCTGGCCCGGGCTGCAGCTGCGCGAGCTGCCGCTCTTGTCGTAGCAGGCATGCACCTCGCGCAAGAAGCGCCCGCCGCTGGCGCAGAAGGGCAGCACGCCATCCCTGGCCAGGGCCGGATTGGCGTCCTTGAAGGCGCTGTACAGCTCCGCGTTGGTGGTGCGCACAGGCGCCGCCGGCTTCCAATACGGTTCGGGGATCGCCAGCTGGTCCTTGAGCCTGGCCGACAGGTCGAAGTACGCCGCCGGCTCCAGTCCGGAGCAGGTTCCGTGCTTGCTCCATTCGTGGCCGATCAGTTTTGGGGAGGGGAACAGCGGCGTGTATTTTTCGCGCACGTCGTTGGGCAGCTTCTGCTTGGTGCAGTTCGATGGATAGCCTGTTTCGTACTGCGGCCACAGGCCGTGCAGCACGAAGCCGAGCTGGCGGCCGACCGCGCATTGATCGGGGGCGCTGCGGCTGGCGCAGTAGGACGGCGACCAGCTCAGCGCCACCGCGTAGTAATCGAACTGCCCGGTGACCGCACGCGGCGCCTTGGCGTGGCGTGGGCCGCCCCGGGCAGGGTAGCCCCGGCCAGGGCCATGAATGCCACCAGTGCGCATTGCCGTAATCGGACCATGATGTCTCCGCGTCGAAGGTTGAACGAATGATCATTTTTTCTGGAAATCATTTACGGAAAACAGTCATTCAGCATGTTCCTGACGGTGGCCAAGGGGCGCCGTGCGGCGGCGCCTGGCTTTCAGGCGGGATGTCATCCGGCTGATAAAATAGCAAGTTCTGGTCAATTGAGAATCATCATGGAAAAAATCATCCCCCACTTCGGCGCCATCAATCTGGCATTGCCTGAGGAATACAACGAAGCAACGTATCTTGTCGATGGACGCGAAATCGACCTGTCGCTCGCTTTCTTTAACGCATTCTCCGGAGAGGATGGCATTACCGAGTTCTCCGCGGTCAAGGACCTCGATCCTGCCGTGCTCGATCGCGTCGCGGGTTTCATGGAGCAGCTCGACAGCAAGATCGCGCGCGCGCATGCCGCCTGCGTGGCCGACTTCCATGCCGGCGGCGTGGTGCGGGAAACGTATGTCGATCATCACCTGGAAGAGTTCTCGCCCGAGGAGCTGGCGGCGCTGATCGACGGCACCGACGCCACGCTGCCGGTCGAGGAGCGCATGCTGGCGACCCTGCACCTGAGCCATGTGGGCCTGCACCCGATGCCGGACGATTCGGACGCCTCGTTCGCGATGTTCGATTTCACCTTCGGCGAAGACCTGACCAACTACGTGGTCGCGGTCAAGTTTGCGGAAGACGGCACGATCCAGGGCGTCGACGTCGAAAGCTGACGCGGCGCGCGGCCGCGCGGCGGCTCACGCACTGCGTTGGCGGCGGCGCCAGCGTGCCGCGCCCATGCCGGCCGCGCCGATCGCCATCAGCGCCAGCGCCAGCGGTTCCGGCACCGCATTGAGCGCGGCGATCGCAAACCGGGTCTGGTCGGTCCAGATCAGGCCGCGGGTATCGACACCGTTGGCGTTGCGGTAGTTGTAGACGTATTCTTCGCCGGTGATGGTCGAGCTGGTGACCTGGTAGGCGACATCCGACATCGACCAGGTGGTCGAAAACTTCAGCGGCCCGCCGATCCGGTAGCCGAAGCGCTCGATGCTGCATTTCCAGAAATACTGGTCGCCGACGCCGCAACCGATGTAATCGTTCGAACCATTGTGCTTGAACGACATCAGTTCTTCCTTTGCAAACAGGCCGTCGCCGTCCAGGTCATCGGCGATAAAACTGCCCGCGATCAAAGCCGCCGGATCGAACTGGTTGCTCACCTTATCGTAAAACCCCGTATAGCTGAACTGAAACTCGATGGGGCCTGCTTGGGCTACCGCGGCGCAACTTGCAAGCGCCGCCGCGCCGATCAATTTGAAGAACATGGCTACCTCCGCTGAGGATTGAACAAACTCCCGGGGCCGACAGCGCACCGGGCCTGCCACGTGAAGGCCACGTGTGAGCGGATCGTAGCAGGCCGACTCGTGCGCTCAGTAGCATATGCGCAACACATAACATTAGCTGCGGAAAATTTCTGGGGCAAATTTCAGCCACGCCGGGCGCGAGAATGTCAACTATTAAGAATTGAATAAGTCATAATTTTAACGTTGGTAATTTTGCTATAATCGTAAAAGGCAATTTCGCCCTGCACATATAGAGATCATTATGGCAATTGACGTATACCTCCAAATCGAAGGCGTAAAAGGCGAGTCCGCCGATTCCACCCACAAGGACTGGATCGAGTGCGAGTCCGTCGCATGGGCTATTTCGCAGCCACGTTCGGCGACGTCGTCGACCGCCGGTGGTCACACCGCCGAGCGCGCTGAACTCTCCGAGATCAGCTTTGTAAAAATCGCCGACCTGGCCTCGCCAGTGCTGGCGCAACACTGCGCTTCGGGTAAAACCCTGGCGAAGGCGAAGTTCGAATTCTTCCGTGCCGATGGCACGGGCGAGCGCGTGAAATACTACGAGATCGAACTGGAAAACGTACTGGTCGGGCACATCGCTCCGAGCGTCGGCGCTGGCAGCATCATGGCTGAAAGCGTTGCACTGAAATTCTCGAAAGTGAAGTGGAAATACACGCAACAAAAAATCGGCGGTGGCACTGGCGGCAATACGTCCGGCGGTTGGGACGCGGCAGCTAACAAGGTTGTTTGATCGGGCGGCGGCCGTTGGCCGCCGTTTGATGCGCTGTGAGCACATGCTGCTCATTGCGCAAACAAAGACGCTTGCGGGAGAGTCATCTTCCGCAAGCGTTTTTTTATTTGAGGGCGTCCGCTGGCGAATTTTCAGGCCGGCGCGCAGTCCTTCAAGTCCGCCGGACAGGATGATATAGCCTGCGCCCTGATGCACACGCATGGTCGCTGCGCCGGGCGATATGGCGCGGCATAGCGGAACGGTCCACATTGTTATATGCTGACCATGACCCGATCAGCTTTTGCTCGTTATCGTCAAGATGCATCGGGTGGGTTGAACCATCCAATACCAAAGTAGACATATTTTTCTATTAATACTGTTGCTTGACTCGAAAATCCAGCAGCTCGGCATACACCGCACGGCAACCCCAGGATGCGCGGGATTCCGGGTCGCTGCCAAGGCAGGTGCGCCGCTTGCGCACCTGGCGCACGCTTGCGGCGCTATCGATCGCAGCCGCGCCAGCGCAGTAACAGGCCTGGGCGGGCGCGGCGCTTGCTTTCACGATTAATTTAATAATAAGACATAATTTCAACGTTGGTGCTTTTGTTATAATAGTGAAAGGCAATTTCGCCCTGACCTAGGAAACTACTATGGCAATTGACGTATACCTCCAAATTGACGGCATCAAAGGCGAGTCCGCCGACTCCGGTCACAAGGATTGGATCGAATGTGAATCTGTGGCCTGGTCGGTCTCGCAGCCACGTTCGGCCACGTCCTCGACCGCTGGTGGCCACACCGCCGAGCGTGCCGAATTGTCGGAAATTAGCTTTGTCAAAATCGCCGACCTGGCCTCGCCTTTGCTCGCGCAAAACTGCGCGTCGGGTAAAACGCTGGCTAAAGCGAAGTTTGAATTCTGGCGTGCCGATGGCGCGGGCGAACGCATCAAATACTACGAGATCGAACTGGAAAACGTACTGGTTGGCCACGTTGCGCCAAGCGTCGGTGCTGGCAGCATCATGACCGAAAGCGTCGCCCTCAAATTCTCGAAGGTGAAGTGGAAGTACGTCCAGCAAAAAATCGGCGGTGGCGCTGGCGGCAATACGTCCGGCGGTTGGGACGCGGCAGCCAACAAGGTCGTCTGATCGAACGGCGGCCACTGGCCGCCGGCCGCCGCACCGGAGCGCAACACGGCTCCGGGTGCGAACAAAAACGCTTGAAGGAGAGTGCATCCTCCTCAGGCGTTTTTTCTATTTGGCGGTGCCTGCCGCGGCTTCTTTCCGGCCGCCGCCGCACAGCGTCCCCGGGTCCGCCGTGTCCGCGCCTGTATCGCATCGATGCGGGCGCTATCGCCCTGCCGCGCAATTTAACAATTGACATAAAAATAATACATAATTCCAACGTTAATGTTTTTGCTATAATACGCAAGGCAATTTCGCCCCTGTTTAAGGAAGCTACGATGGCAATTGACGTATATCTTCAAATCGACGGCATCAAAGGCGAGTCCGCCGACTCCGGCCACAAGGACTGGATCGAGTGTGAATCGGTAGCCTGGTCTGTCTCGCAGCCACGTTCGGCCACGTCCTCGACCGCTGGCGGACACACCGCCGAGCGCGCCGAATTGTCGGAAATTAGTTTTGTCAAAATCGCCGACCTGGCCTCGCCGCTGCTCGCGCAAAACTGCGCGTCGGGTAAAACGCTGGCTAAAGCGAAGTTCGAATTCTGGCGCGCCGATGGCGCCGGCGAACGCATCAAATACTACGAGATCGAACTGGAAAACGTGCTGGTCGGGCATGTGGCGCCAAGCGTCGGCGCTGGCAGCGTCATGACCGAAAGCGTCGCCCTCAAATTCTCGAAGGTGAAGTGGAAGTACGTCCAGCAAAAAATCACCGGCGGCGCCGGCGGCAATACGGCGGGCGGCTGGGACGCGGCGGCCAATAAAGTGGCCTGATGCGGGGGCGGCCGCTGGCCGCCTTTTTTACTATCATTACGCAGGAGAATACGATGGCGATAACGGCACCCCCGATTCAAGACAGCAGGGGTTTTTTCATGCTTCCGCAGGCACCGCAGGAATCCGGCTATTACGTCTATGGGACACCCGGCAACGGACGTGGACAATATGCTCATCCGGGATTGCTTTCGGCGATTTTCATGGTCGAGCGGCAGTGGGCTGCGATCAACAAGAACAAGTTCGGCATTGGCAATATCAGCCTGGCCGGTGGCCCCCGCTTTGAAGGCCACGGAACGCACAAGAGCGGCTTGGAAGTCGATGTGCGCCCGCTGCGCAAGGATGGCGAGAAGGCCGCTGTAACGCGCTTCTCGCAAGATTACGATCGTGAAGCCACCGCCACGCTGATCGGCTTGTTTCTTGCCCTTCCCAGCGTGCAACTGGTGTACTTCAACGACAAAGCGATTACCGGCGTGCGGCCGATGCCAAGCCACGACGATCACTTTCACGTGCTGATCAAGGTACCGTCATGAAGAAGATTCTTGTCCTGGTTACGCTGGCGCTTGCATTGCCTTTCCACGCTTTTGCAGACGATAAAGCGCCGTGGGAAGGCACGTACAAACCGATCAAGGGCAAGTATGAAATCTATGGCGGCTCGCTGCATGAACAGAAGGCGCCGGGCCGGAATGACAGCAAGGTGGCTTTCCGTGTCGAAGGCACGGCTGCCAAGGACATGTTCGATGCGATGCAGCCCGATGAAAAGCTCAAATGTACCGATGCCGCCGGCTACCGCGAGCGGCGCAAGGACAATCTGTTTTGCACCTACGAGACGGACAGTGGCTACAACTGCTACTTCGGCTTCGATCTGCGCACCGGTAAAAGCATCGGCGGCGCCAGCTGCTAGCCCGCTTCATCCGCCCACGTCCGGCGGATGAACAAAGGCCGCGCCGCTACATCAATATGACGTCGTACTGTTCCTGGTGATACGCGGTCTCGACCTGCAGCGAAATCTGCTTGCCGATGAAGTCCCCCAGCATCGCCAGGTGCTGCGACTCCTCTTCCAGGAACAGGTCGACCACCTCTTGCGAAGCGAGGATGCGGAATTCGCGCGGGTTGAACTGCTTCGCCTCGCGCATCAATTCGCGCAGGATCTCGTAGCAGATGGTGCGGCTGGTTTTCACCTGGCCCTTGCCGGCGCAGGCCGGGCAGGGCTCGCACAGGATATGCGCCAGCGACTCGCGCGTGCGCTTCCTCGTCATCTCCACCAGTCCCAGCGCCGAAAAGCCCGACACCGACACCTTGGTGCGGTCGCGCGACAAGGTCTTCTTCAACTCCTGCAGCACCGCGTGCCGGTGCTCGTTGTTGTCCATGTCGATGAAGTCGAGGATGATGATCCCGCCCAGGTTACGCAGCCGCAGCTGGCGCGCGATCGCATGCGCCGCTTCCAGGTTGGTCTTGAAAATGGTATCGGCAAAATTGCGCCCGCCCACGAAGCCGCCGGTGTTCACATCGATGGTGGTCATGGCCTCGGTCTGGTCGACGATCAGGTAGCCGCCCGATTTGAGGTCCACGCGCCGCCCGAGTGCGCGCAGGATCTCTTCTTCCACGCCGTACAGGTCGAACAGCGGGCGCTCGCCGGTGTAGTGCTGCAGGCGCGTGAGCACCGTCGGCGTGTAGGCTTTGGCGAATTCGACCAGCATGGCGTGGTTCTCGCGCGAGTCGACCTGGATGGTGGCCGTTTCGTCGTGCACGAAGTCGCGCAGCACGCGCTGGGCCAGGCTCAGGTCCTGGTACAGCAGGCTGGTGGCGGGGCGCGTTTTGGCGCCGTGCAGAATCGCGCTCCAGGTCTTGCGCAGGTAGTCCACATCGGCCGCCAGGTCGCTGTCGGACGCTTCCTCGGCCATGGTGCGCACGATGTAGCCGCCTTTTTCCTCGGCCGGCAGCAGGCTGTGAAGGCGCGTGCGCAGCAGTTCGCGCTCGGACTCCTTTTCGATCTTTTGCGAGATGCCGATATGGCTGTCCTGCGGCAGGTACACCAGCATGCGCCCGGCGATAGAAATCTGGGTCGACAGGCGCGCGCCCTTGGTGCCGATCGGGTCCTTGATCACCTGTACCGTCAGCACCTGGCCGTCGAACAGGATCTTCTCGATCGGGGTCGGCGCCACGCTCGGGCCTTCGTGGGTGCGCGCTTCCCAGATGTCGGCCACGTGCAGAAAGGCGGCGCGTTCGAGGCCGATGTCGATGAATGCCGACTGCATCCCCGGCAGCACCCGCACCACCTTGCCCGAGTAGACGTTACCGGCCAGCCCGCGCGTGAGGGTGCGCTCGATGTGCAGTTCCTGCACGGCGCCTTGCAGGATGAGCGCCACGCGCGTCTCCTGCGGAGTGATGTTGATCAGGATGTCTTCGTTCATGGTTCAGGGCCGCCGTGCAGATTGTAGTGTTAGGGACGAGGCCGGGGGGACGCGGCTGGCGCGCGCACAAGGGCGCATCAGGCCAGCGGAATGCCCGCTTCGCGCAGCAGCTGCGCGGTCTCGAACAGCGGCAGTCCGACGATGCCCGAATGGCTGCCTTCGATATGTTCGACGAACAGCGCGGCCAGGCCTTGCAGGCCGTAGCCGCCGGCCTTGTCGTACGGTTCGGGAGTGGAGCAGTAGGCCTTGATCGAGGCCGCCGACAGCTTGGCGAAGCGCACCTGGGACACTTGCGTGACCTGGCGTTTCATGTCGGTGTGATACACCGCGATCGCGGTCATCACCTGGTGGGTGCGGCCGGACAGGCGTTCGAGCATGTCCATCGCCTCGTTGGGCGAGCCGGGTTTGCCGAGGATGGCGCCATCGATGGTGACGGTGGTGTCGGCCGCCAGCACCGGACGCAGGGTCAGGCGGCGGTGCTGCACCATGTTCCAGCCGAAAGCGGCTTTTTCGTTGGCCACGCGCGCCACGTAGTCGATGGCCGCTTCGCCCGGGTTCACTACTTCGGTCACGTCCGGACCGCGCGGCGTATCGTTGCGCAAGGTGAGCAGCTCGAACTCGACGCCGATCTGGCGCAGCAATTCGCGCCGGCGCGGGCTTTTCGAGGCAAGGTAGATTTTTCTGTCGATCGGTTTCATCGGATTCCCGTTTTCTCAGACGCGATGATAAGGGTGATTCTGCGTGATCGACCACGCCCTATACAACTGCTCGGCAAGCATAACACGCACGATGCCGTGCGGGAGCGTCATACTGGAAATACGAATCAGCCCCTCGGCGCGCGCCTTGAGTTCGGGATCGAGGCCGTCGGCCCCGCCGATCAGGAAGACGGTGTCGCGCCCGTCCTGCTGCCACTGCATCAGCTGCTGGGACAGGCCCACGCTGGTCAGGTCCTTGCCGCGTTCATCCAGCGCGATGATGCGTGCGTTCTTGGGCAGGACTGCTTCGATGCGCTCGCGTTCGAGCGCCATGGCGGTGGCCGCCGTTTTGCTGCCGGAGCGTTCGACCGGCTTGATTTCCTTGAGCACGATGCGCAATTCAGGCGGCATGCGCTTCGTGTACTCGGAAAAGCCGGTCTCGATCCAGGCGGGCATCTTGTGGCCGACCGCAGCGATCATGAGCTGCATCGATGCTTACTCTGCGTCTTTTTTCGCGACGCGCTTGATGACTTTCTTGACCGGCACGGCGTCGGCCGGAGCCTTTGGCGCCTTGACGGCGGCGGCGCGTTTCGGCGGCAGTGCCTTGAGCGCCTTGACTGCGGCTTCTTCGGTCTTGGTCGCGGCGACCTTGACCACTTTGCCGACGGCTTTGCTGGCGGCTTTTTTGGCTGGCGCTTTTTTGGCGGCGGCAGAGGTCTTGGCGGCGGCGGCTTTTTTGGCGGCTGGTTTGCGTTCGTTGACCGGCTTGACTTCAGGCGCTTCCTGGGTCGAGGCAAGGTGCTTCGACTTCGGCTTGACTTCGGCCGCTTCGGCCGCTTCCACGGTGCCCTTGCGCTTGGCCGCGCCCAGCTTGACCGGCTTGTCGCCCCAGATTTCTTCGAGACGGTAGTACTGGCGGATCGCCGGCTGCATGATGTGGACGATCATGTCGCCCAGATCGACCAGGACCCATTCGCCGGTGTCTTCGCCTTCGATGCCGATCACGTCGCCGCCGGCTGCCTTGACCTTGTCGCGCACGGAGGCGGCCAGCGCCTTGGTCTGACGGTTGGAGGTGCCGGAAACGACGGCGATGCGGTCAAAGAGGCTGGTCAGGTGAACGGTATCGAACACGGTGATGTCCTGGCCCTTCACGTCTTCGAGGGCGTCGACGACGAGGGTCTGCAGTTTTTTAATATCCATTAGATTTCGTATAAATTATGTTGTTGAATATAGTCTAGCACTACCGGGGAGATAAGCGAGTTTGCCTTCTCGCCCCGTTGTAATGCCGCACGAATCTGGGTGGCGGAGATGTCCACATCCAGCGTCTCGGCCAGGTAAGCCCTGCCGGACGGGGTGTTACGCAATTGCGCCAGGCTGCCCCGGCGCATGGTGAGTTCTTCGGCGACGGCCGCCGGCAATGCCGCATCGGCCATCGAAAATCCAGGGCGTGCCGCCACGCCGATATGGGCCAGCTCGAACAGCGCGCGCCATTCGCGCCAGCTGTCGAGCTGCTGCAACTGGTCGGACCCCATCAGGAAAACGATCGACGCTTGCGGCCCGAGTTCGGCGCGTACGCTGCGCAAGGTGTCGATGGTGTAGGTCGGCGTGCCGCGTTCGATTTCCTGCAGGTCCAGCGTGACCGCCTTCGTAATATCGGCAGCGGCGCCGCCGAAGGCCAGCCGCAGCATGGCGATACGGTCGGCGTCGCGGGCCTGCAAGCCGCTCTTTTGCCACGGACTGCCGGCCGGCAGGATGCGCAGCTGGTCCGGTTCGAGCAGGGTGGCAAACAAGGTGGCCAGCGCCACATGACCGTTATGGACCGGGTCGAAACTGCCTCCCAGCAGTGCGACGCACAAGGTCACGTAGCGAGCCAGTCGCGATGCACCAGGAAGTCGCTGTACAGCGTCGCTTCGGCGCTGCCGGCTTCCGGATGCCAGTCGTAGCGCCACTTGACGATCGGCGGCATCGACATCAGGATCGCTTCGGTGCGGCCGCCCGACTGCAGGCCGAACAGGGTGCCGCGGTCCCACACCAGGTTGAATTCCACATAGCGGCCGCGCCGGTAGGCCTGGAAGTCGCGTTCGCGCTCGCCGTACGGCGTGTCCTTGCGGGCCATCAGGATCGGCAGGTAAGCCTTGACGAAGGAGTCGCCCACGCTTTGCGTCATCGCGTACGAGAGGTCGAAACCGGCTTCGTTGAAGTCGTCGAAGAAGATCCCGCCCACCCCGCGCGGCTCCTTGCGGTGTTTCAGGTAAAAGTAATCGTCGCACCAGTGCTTGAAACGCGCGTGCAGGGTGCTGCCGAAAGGCGCGAGCGCATCGTGGCAGGTCTGGTGGAAGTGGCGCGTGTCGCCTTCGTCGCCGTAGTAGGGCGTCAGGTCCATGCCGCCGCCGAACCACCATACGGGTTCCTCGCCTGGCGCGGTGGCGGTGAAGAAGCGCACGTTCATGTGGACCGTCGGCGCGTACGGGTTGCGCGGGTGGACCACCAGCGACACGCCCATCGCTTCCCAGGCGCGGCCGGCCAGTTCGGGGCGCGAGGCCGCGGCCGATGGCGGCAGGTTGGCGCCCATCACGTGCGAGAAGTTGACGCCGCCGCGTTCGAGCACATTGCCTTCCTCGATCAGGCGCGAGATACCGCCGCCGCCCTCGGGACGCTGCCACTCTTCACGCAGGAAGGGCTTGCCGTCGGCTTCTTCGAGCGCTTGCACGATGCGCGCTTGCAGGTCGAGTAGCCAGGCCTTGACGGCCGCAGGGGAAGGGGATGACATCGGGGAGCGGGACCGGGGAATAAAAATTGAGGACGAATTGTACACCGTGCCGGTGTTTTATGATATGTGCAGCATCGTTAAACTAAGAACCGTCGTTCTAATGGTCGTCGTCCCCGCCTCTGCGGGGAGTCGGGTTCGGCAGTGCCGGAGACGACAGTTTTGGGGCTAGTGGTCGATTCTTAGTGTTTCAACCCGCGCCAGCCGATATCGCGGCGGAACTGCGCGCCGTTGAAGTGGATCTTGTCGACCGTCTCGTAAGCCTGCTTCTGCGCCATCTTGACGCTGTCGCCCAGGCCCACCACGCACAGCACGCGGCCACCGCTGGTCACCAGCTTGCCGTCAAGCTGGCGGGTGCCCGCATGGAAGGTCACGCATTCCGGCGTTTCGGCGGGAATGCCGTCGATCACATCGCCCTTGCGCGGATCGTCCGGATAGCCGGCAGCGGCCAGCACCACGCCCACCGCCGTGCGGCGGTCCCATTCCAGTTCGACCGTGTCGAGCGTGCCGTTCACCGCATGCTCCATCACCGTCACCAGGTCGCTCTTGAGGCGCGCCATGATCGGCTGCGTCTCCGGGTCGCCCATGCGGCAGTTGAATTCGAGCGTCTTCGGATTGCCTTTGTCGTCGATCATCAGGCCCGCGTACAAAAAGCCGGTGAACGGAATGCCGTCCTTGGCCATGCCGTTGATGGTCGGGTTGATAATCTCGCGCATCACGCGCGCATGCATGGCCGGCGTGACGATCGGCGCCGGCGAATACGCGCCCATGCCGCCCGTGTTGGGGCCTTCGTCCGCATCTTTCAGGCGCTTGTGATCCTGGCTGGTCGCCAGCGGCAGGATGTTTTTGCCGTCGCACATGACGATGAAGCTCGCTTCCTCGCCCGCCAAAAACTCTTCGATCACGATGCGCGCGCCGGCGTCGCCGAAGCGGTTATCGGCCAGCATGTGGTCCACCGCCTGATGCGCTTCGTCGAGCGTCATCGCGACCACGACACCCTTGCCGGCAGCCAGGCCGTCGGCCTTGATGACGATCGGTGCGCCATTGGCGTCGATGTAGGCGTGCGCCTGCGCCACGTCCGAAAACGTCTGGTAGGCCGCCGTCGGAATGCCATGACGCTGCATGAAGGCCTTGGCGAAGTCCTTCGAGCTTTCGAGCTGCGCCGCTTCTTTGGTGGGTCCGAAAACCTTCAGGCCGCGGCCGCGGAAGAGGTTGACGATGCCGGCCGCCAGCGGCGTCTCGGGACCGACCACGGTCAGGGCGATGCCTTCGCGCTGGACGAATTCGGCCAGCTGCTCGGGGTCGGACAGTTCGACGTTGACCAGGCGGATGTCGCGCGCCGTGCCGCCATTGCCGGGAGCGACGTAGACCATCTGGATACGTTCGGATTGGGCCAGTTTCCAGGCCAGTGCATGTTCACGGCCGCCAGAGCCGACTACCAGGATTTTCATAGGAGCTTAATCTTCGATCAGGACGTTGGTATAGACTTCCTGCACATCGTCGAGGTTCTCGAGCGCGTCGAGAATTTTTTGCATCTTGATGCCGTCTTCGCCGCCGATCACGGTTTCGGTGGACGGCTTCATGATGATCTCGGCCACTTCGGCCTTGAAGCCGGCCGCCTCTAACGCTTCTTTCACGGTGGCGAACGCGAACGGATCGCACAGCACTTCGAAGCCGCCTTCTTCGTCGGCCACCACATCTTCGGCGCCGGCCTCCAGAGCCGCTTCCATCAACTTGTCTTCGTTCACGCCGGGCGCGAACAGGAACTGGCCGCAGTGCTTGAACATGAACGCGACCGAACCTTCGGTGCCCATGTTGCCGCCGTGTTTATTGAAGGCGTGGCGCACTTCGGCCACCGTGCGTACGCGGTTGTCGGTCATGCAGTCGACGATGATGGCCGCGCCGCCGATGCCGTAGCCTTCGTAGCGTACCTCTTCGTAGTTCACGCCTTCGAGCCCGCCCGAGCCGCGCAAGATGGCGCGCGTGACGTTCTCTTTCGGCATATTGGCGTCAGCCGCCTTGTCCACCGCCAGGCGCAGGCGCGGGTTGGTGGCGATGTCGGGGCCGCCCATGCGCGCGCCAACCGTGATTTCCTTGATCAATCGGGTCCAGATCTTGCCGCGCTTGGCGTCGGTAGCGGCCTTCTTGTGCTTGATATTGGCCCATTTGCTGTGTCCAGCCATGTCGAAATTTCCTTAGACGGTATGCATCAGTGGCCGACATTTTACCATAGCGCCCTTGTCAAAATCCGCCGGCCGCCAGCCAGTTTGCGCGATTCGTTCTACAATCGCTGCATGAACAAAAGCGCAACGGCCGTCGCCGCCCAATCGATCCCGCGCCAGGCCCTGATGGCCGGCCTGGCTCTCGCCATCGCGGGCGCGGTGCTGTTTTCGACCAAGGCGGTGCTGGCCAAGCTGATGTACCGCTACCACGTCGACGCCGTCACCGTGCTCGCCTTCCGCATGCTGTTCTCGCTGCCGGTGTTCGCCGCCGTCGCCCTCTGGAAGATGCGCACCGAAGCGCCGCTGCCGGTCGCCGACCGCTGGCGCCTGGTGTTGCTGGGCGTGGTCGGCTACTACCTCTCCAGTTTTCTCGATTTTCTTGGCCTGCAGTTCATCTCGGTCGGGCTGGAACGCCTGATCCTGTTTCTCACGCCGACGTTTGTCCTTCTGATTACCTCGGTGTTCCTCAAGCGGCACATCAGCCGCATCGAGTGGCTGGCGCTGCTGGTGTCGTACTGCGGCATCGTGCTGGTGTTCGTGCATGACCTTGACGGCGGCGCCGGCAGCACAGGACGCACCAGCGTCGGCGCGCTGCTGGTGCTTGGTTCGGCGCTGTCGTACGCGGTGTACCTCTTGATGTCGGGCGAGATGGTGCGCCGCATCGGCTCCCTGCGCCTGGTGGCGTATGCGATGTGCGTCTCGAGCGCGGTGTGCATCGGCCAGTTCTTCGTGCTGCGGCCCGCCTCGATGCTGGTGCAGCCGGCGGCGGTGTACTGGTACTCGCTGGCCAACGGGATTTTTTGCACTGTGCTGCCGGTCTTCATGACCATGATCGCGGTGCAGCGCATCGGCGCCTCGACCGCGTCGCAGGCCGGCATGATCGGCCCCGTCTCGACCCTGTTCCTCGGCGCGCTGGTGTTGAAAGAGCCGATCACCGCCGTGCAGCTGGGCGGCACCGCGATGGTACTGGCGGGGATTTACATGCTGTCGAAGAAAAAATAGTCGTCAGTCCACCACCATCAATCCGACCTCACGAAAGCGACCGAATGAACCAACCGACCATGCCCCGCATCGCCCTGATCGCGCACGACAAGAAGAAGGACGACATGATCGTGCTCGCCGGCGAGTACCTCGATTTCCTGCGCGGCTGCCAGCTGATGGCGACCGGCACCACCGGCGCGCGCCTGATCATGGAGCTGGGGCTGGCGGTGGAACGCAAGGAGTCCGGCCCTTTTGGCGGCGACCTGCAGATCGGCGCGGCCCTGGTCGAAGGCCGGATCGACGCGGTGGTGTTCCTGCGCGACCCGATGACGCCGCAGCCGCACGAGCCGGATATCAACGCGCTGGTGCGCGCCTGCGACGTCCACAACGTGGCCTGCGCCACCAATCTGTCGACCGCCCATGTGCTGCTGTCGCATCTCAGGCTGGCGGCCGCACAACCCGATTTTGAATCAGACAGGAGTCCAGCATGATGGCAAAAGCAATCCGCATCAACCGCACCGGCGGCCCCGAGGTCATGGAATACGTCGACGTGGAAGTGGGCGAGCCCGGACCGGGCGAAGCGCGCGTGCGCCACGCCGCCTGCGGCATCAACTATATCGATGTGTACTTCCGCACCGGCTTGTATCCGCAGCCGCTGCCGGCCGGCCTGGGCATGGAAGGCGCGGGCGTGGTCGAAGCGGTCGGCGAAGGCGTGACCGAGGTGGCCGTGGGCGACCGCGTGGCCTACGCCGGCCGTCCGAACGGCGCTTACAGCGAGGTGCGCAACATGCCTTCGGCGCTGCTGCTGCGTCTCCCGGACGCGATCTCGTTCGAGACCGGCGCCGCCATGATGCTGCAGGGGCTGACCGTGCAGTACCTGTTCCGCCGCACCGTGCCGCTCAAGCGCGGCGACACCATCCTGTTCCACGCGGCCGCCGGCGGCGTGGGCCTGATCGCCTCGCAGTGGGCGCGCGCGCTGGGTGTGAACATGATCGGCACCGCCGGTTCCGATGAAAAGGCGGCGCTGGCCAAGGCGGCCGGCTGCAGCCACGTCATCAACTACAACACCGAGGATTTCGTGGCGCGCGTGATGGAGATCACCAACGGCGACAAGGTCTCGGTGGTGTACGACTCGATCGGCAAGGACACCTTTATCAAGTCGCTCGACTGCCTGCGCCCGCTCGGCACGATGGTCAGCTTCGGCAACGCGTCCGGCCCGGTACCCGATTTTTCGCTGGCCGAACTGTCGTCGCGCGGCTCGCTGTTCATCACCCGTCCGACCCTGTTCAGCTACGCCGCCAGGCGCGCCGACCTGGAAGCGATGGCGGCCGACCTGTTCGCGGTAGTCGCCAGCGGCGATGTCAAGATCGCTATCCACCAGACCTACAAGCTGGCCGACGCCGCGCAGGCGCATATCGACCTCGAAGCGCGCAAGACGACCGGTTCGTCGATCCTGGTGCCATGAGCGCGCCGGAGGACGATGGCTCGCCCAAGTTCGGGCGCCTGTTGATCGGGCTGATTCTGGCGGTGCTGCTGATCGTGGGGATCACCTTCGGTTCGGAGGCCTGGCTCGGCCATCCATGAAAAAACGCGCCCGGTGGTGAGCCGGGCGCGTTTTTTTGCGAGGCCTGGCGACTCAGCCTTCGCGTTTCAGTTCGACCCGCCGCGCGACCCCGCTCACGCCCGGGAATTCGGCGAAGGCGCTGTGCACCAGCGCCGGCATCAGCGCCGGGGTGGACATGTCGCGGCTCATGTTATGCACGGTGACGTCGAACAGGCGCTTGCCGTCCGGGATCGACTTGATCCCGACCTGCAGTTCGCGCCGGTACTGGTGATCGATGCGCTCGCGGTACATCGGCGCGCCGGTCCAGAACGGGTCGTAGAAGGGGCTGTGCCAGCCGCCCCAGTAACGCCGCGCGCCCCAGTGGCGGCCGCGGTAGCCGTAGCCGCCGAAGGCGAAGCGCGGGCTGGCGTAAAAGAAGGGATCGACCATTTCGACGATCCGCACCGGGATGTCGGTGGTGGTGAAACGCATCGAGATTTTGAGGGTCGGCTTGCCGCTTTCGCCGGCGTCGCGGAAACCCAGCCGCGTCAGCTCCCCGCGCACCAGGTTCTGGTAGCTGCGCAGTTCGAGCGTATCGTCCTGCACCGGCGGCGCTTCGAATACATAGGTTTTATCCCGCAGCTCGGCCGGCCATTGGTGGAAGGTGGTCACATCGCTGCGGATCGTGGTCGCGCAGCCTCCCAGCAGCAGGGTCAGCGCCGCACCGGCGGCTATCAATAATCGTCTCATTGTTTTACTCCCATGACTCAAAACGGATTTCACCGAAGCTAACTTTATGTCTCGCAGCCTATTTTCGCAGAATTTTTACAAGTTGTTACCCCCGTTCACACTGCGATACAGGCAAATGCGAGGCAATCGGAGGCAATGAGGCGCGGCGCAAGCTTGCGGTATTGGTAAAATAGGCTCCCGACTCACCGTCCCTTCCGAGATCCCATGCGCACAGACACTCCGCAAACCATCTATCGCAAAGAGTACACCCCGCCCGGCTTCATGGTGGAAACGGTCGAACTTGGCTTTGATCTCGACCCGCAGCGCACCATCGTCGCCAGCCGCCTGAGCATGACGCGCAATCCCGAGAGCCAGGTGCGCGCGATTGAGTTGCACGGAGAGAACATCGTCCTGGTGGCGCTGCGCATGAACGGCACGACCCTGTCCAAGCGCGATTACCGACTCGACGACAAGATGCTGGTCATCCCGAACGCGCCCGACGAGGTGACCCTGGAAATCGAAACCCTGACCGCACCGGTCAAGAATACGACCCTGAACGGGTTGTACGTATCGAACGGCAACTTTTTCACCCAATGCGAAGCGGAGGGTTTCCGCAACATTACGTATTTCCCCGACCGTCCCGACGTGATGGCGAAATACACGGTGATGTTGCGCGCCGATAAGGCGACCTATCCGGTGCTGCTGTCGAACGGCAACCTGATCGAAGAGGGCGAGCTGGGCGATGGGCGCCACTTTGCCAAGTGGGAAGACCCGTTCAAGAAGCCGTCCTACCTGTTCGCGCTGGTCGCGGCGCGCCTGGTGTGCCAGGAAGAAATGTTCAAACTGGCCGATGGGCGCACGGCGCTGCTCCAGGTGTGGGTGGAAGAGGGCAACCTCGACAAGACCGATTACGCCATGCAGTCGCTCAAGAACTCGATCCGCTGGGATGAAGAGCGCTTCGGACTCGAGCTCGACCTGGACCGCTTCATGATCGTCGCCGTGGGCGACTTCAACATGGGCGCGATGGAAAACAAGGGCCTGAACATCTTCAACACCAAGTTCGTGCTGGCCAATCCGCGCGTGGCGACCGACATCGACTACGCCGGCATCGAAGCGGTGGTCGGCCACGAGTATTTTCACAACTGGACCGGCAACCGCATCACGTGCCGCGACTGGTTCCAGCTGTCGCTGAAAGAAGGGCTGACGGTGTTCCGCGACCAGGAGTTTTCGGCCGACATGATCGGCACCGAGAGCGGGCGCGCGGTCACCCGCATCGACCAGGTGCGCACCCTGCGCCAGGCCCAGTTCCCGGAAGACGCGGGGCCGATGGCGCACCCGGTGCGGCCCGATTCTTTTGTGGAGATCAATAACTTCTACACCGTCACGGTCTACGAAAAAGGCGCGGAAGTGGTGCGCATGTACCAGACCCTGCTCGGGCGCGAACGCTTCCGCAAGGGCATGGACCTGTATTTCGAGCGCCATGACGGCCAGGCCGTGACCTGCGACGACTTCCGCGCCGCCATGGCCGATGCGGGCGGGCGCGACCTGTCGCAGTTCGAACGCTGGTACAGCCAGGCCGGAACGCCCGTGGTGCGCGCCGAAGGGCGCTACGACGCCGACGCATTGACCTACGAGCTGACCCTGACCCAGCGCTGCCCGGCCACGCCCGGCCAGGAACACAAGCTGCCGTTCCATATTCCGGTGGCGGTCGGCCTGCTGGGCGCCGACGGCCGCGACCTGCACCTGAACGTCGATGGACTCGATGCCGTCACGGCGGTGCTGGAACTGACCGACGCCTCGCGCACCTTCCGCTTTTCCGGTGTGAAGGAAGCGCCGACGCCGTCGATCCTGCGCGATTTTTCGGCGCCCGTGGTGCTGGAATACGACTACACCGACACCGAACTGCTGCACCTGTTCAGCCATGACAGCGACCCGGTCAACCGCTGGGAAGCCGGCCAGCGCCTCGCCATGGCGCGCCTGCTCAAGCTCACCGCAGCCGTGGCCGCGGGCGACACGTTAGCGCTGGACGCCACCTTCATCGACGCGCTGCGCAAGATCCTGGCCGACGCCTCGCTCGATGCGGCCTTCCGCGAACAAGCCTTGCTGTTGCCGTCCGAGAGCATGATCGCCGACCAGATGGAAGTGGTCAATCCGCAGGCGATTCACCAGGCGCGCCAGTTCGTGCGGCGCACCATCGGCGAGGCGCTGCGGGTGGACTTGCGGGCCCAGTACGAGGCCAACCAGACTCCGGGCGCGTACAGCCCCGATGCCTTGTCGGCGGGCCGGCGCGGCCTGAAGAACCTGGCCCTGGCCTACCTGGCGTCGACCTCCAGCGAAGAGGGTATCGCACTGGCGCAGGCGCAGTTCGACACCGCCGGCAACATGACCGACCGGGTAGCCGCGCTGGCGGCCCTGATCCACGCGGGCGCGGCGTCGGCGCAGGCGGCGCTGCAATCGTTCTACCAGGACTTCGACAACGAGGCGCTGGTAATCGACAAGTGGTTCGCGATGCAGGCCTCGGCCCCGGCCACCGACCTGGCGGCGGTGCGCGCGTTGATGCGCCATGCGGCCTTCAACATCAAGAATCCGAACCGCGCGCGCAGCCTGGTATTTACTTTCTGCGTCGGCAATGCCTCGCAGTTCCACGCGCCTGACGGCAGCGGCTACGCCTTCTGGGCCGAGCAGGTGATCGCGCTCGACAGCCTGAACCCGCAGGTGGCGAGCCGCCTGGCGCGCTCCATGGACCGCTGGCGCAGGTACGCGCCGGCGCTGCAGGCGCACATGAAGAAGGCCTTGCAGAAGGTCGCCGGCGTGAAAAAATTATCCAACGACGTGCGCGAAGTGGTGAGCAAGGCGCTCGCCAATTAATCGCCGCGACGACCGGGGACCTCGAAAAACCTACTGCGCGTCGTCATTTTCGTCCGGGACGCGCAGTCCTGCGATGCTCACCGTACCTTCGTACGGCTGCGCTTCTCGTACGAAACTGACGCCGCTCGCTACGGTTTTTCGAGGCCCCCGGCCAAAGCATATTCAACACACCAAAGGGAAGTGAATGAAACGCGTCAGTCTCACGCAACACCTGGTCGAAGAACAACGGCTGCATAACTCCATCCCGGCCGAACTGCGCCTGCTGATCGAAGTGGTCGCGCGCGCCTGCAAGACCATCAGCCATTCGGTCGGCAAGGGAGCGCTCGGCGATATCCTCGGCAGCGCCGACACCGAGAACATCCAGGGCGAAGTGCAGAAAAAGCTGGACGTGATCTCGAACGAGATCCTGCTCGAAGCCAATGAATGGGGCGGCCACCTGGCGGCGATGGCGTCGGAAGAGATGGAATCGATCCATCCGATCCCGAACCGCTATCCGATGGGCGAATACATGCTCTTGTTCGACCCGCTCGACGGCTCGTCGAACATCGACGTCAACGTCTCGATCGGCACCATCTTCTCGGTGCTCAAGGCGCCGGACGGCATGGGCACGCCGACCGAAGCGGACTTCATGCAGGCCGGCAGCATGCAGGTCGCCGCCGGCTACGCCGTGTACGGCCCGCAGACCATGCTGGTGCTCACCACCGGCAATGGGGTGAACTGCTTCACCCTGGACCGCGAAATGGGCTCGTGGGTGCTGACCCAGCGCCACATGATGATTCCCGAAGCGACCAAGGAATTCGCGATCAATATGTCGAACCAGCGCCACTGGCATGCGCCGGTGCAGCGCTATGTCGACGAGCTGCTGGCCGGATCGACCGGCGTGCGCGGCAAGGACTTCAATATGCGCTGGATCGCCTCGATGGTGGCCGACGTGCACCGCATCCTGAACCGCGGCGGCATCTTCATGTATCCGGCCGATACGCGCGACACCTCGATGCCGGGCAAGCTGCGCCTGATGTACGAAGCCAATCCGATGGCGATGATCGTCGAACAGGCCGGCGGCGCCGCGACCGACGGGCGCACGCGCATCCTCGATATCGCGCCGCACAAGCTGCACCAGCGGGTGCCGGTGTTCCTCGGTTCGAAGAGCGAAGTCGAGCGCGTGAGCAGCTATCACGCCGAGTAAAACTGGTTTTTTTGACAGAAAACCGAAAGAACGCGTATTCGGACTAGCAATTTTGCCGGGTTGTTTGCTAGAATACGCGTCTTCGCCGATTTAGCTCAGTTGGTAGAGCAGTTCATTCGTAATGAAAAGGTCGCCAGTTCGATTCCGGCAATCGGCACCAGGTACATGCAGCAAGTCAGAACCCGCACGCCTCACGGCGTAGCGGGTTTTTTCTTGTGCGCTGGCGCGCCACCCGGGCGGCGCTACCCGGCATGCATGCGGCCGCTGTGGCGCGCTTGTGCCACCGGAAACGTATGCGCAGCGCGCGCCGCCAGCAGATCGATGCTGGCCTTGGCGCGTTGCAGCAGTTCAGGGTCGGGTTGCAGATAGCCTTCGATGGTGCTGATCTGCCCGCGGAAGTAGCCGCTGTCCCACACATCGGGTCCCGTCATGGCATCGGCGTGCCGGATCAGATTGCGCAGGGCCATGTTTCCCCGCTCGCATGGTTGACTCATGCAAACATTGTCATTGAACGGTCATGGGCCAGGCGCTCGGCGTGCGCGCAGCGCCGCTCATCGCACGCCTCGCGGATGTGCGCCGCCAGCCGCGCCAGATCGCACAGCTCGGTGGCATTCCAGCCGCCGGGCCGATGCAAGCGGGTGCCGTCATGACCGATGAAGTCGGCGCCCTGGGGACAGGTCACTTTCACCACCTCGTTGCCGGCCATCTGGCAATCGACCCGCGTCGCCGCCAGTTGCGTCAGCTCTTCGTCGAAGCCCTCGCCGACGAACATCGTCAGTTTCATGCCGTGCCACATTGTTTGCGTTACCGTCATTCAGCGCGCTCCCCATATCGTTGAGACAGGTACTATATTAGTCCGACTAATGATTTTTGTAAATAGTCCAGCTGATATATTTCGCTAAAGTGTTGTTTATTTGAGCATAAAACAGAAAACCCGCACAGGGCGGGTCGGGGTTGGGGGAGGGCGCGGGGAGGCCCCGGCCTGGCTGCTTGCTGGCCTCAGACGCGGCCCATCAGCGTGCGCGCTTCCTGGCGCACCACGCGTCCGACGATGATGCATTCGCCGCCGCGGCAAGCGCGCCGGTAGTAGGCCGGGTCCGGATTCATGGATGCCAGGTACCACTCGCGGCCGTCGCGCACCAGGCGCTTGACCACGGCTTCGCCATCGAAATTGACGGCGTAAAACTCGTTGTTGATGGGCTTGGTGTCGGCAATATTAATGACCACCACATCGCCTTCGATCATCAGGGGCCACATGCTGTCGCCCTTGACGCTGATGGCCAGCAGGCACTGCGGCACCAGGTCGTTTTCTTCGATGAAGCGCAGCGGCAGATCGATCGTGCTTTCGGAGGCATCCTCCTGCGACGCCTCGAAGCCCATGACGCCGGCACGCAGGGTCAGGCTGACCTTCTTGATGGGGACGTGCTCGGCCTGCTGCGCATCGATCGTGATGCGTTTGCCGACGATGCCGAAATCATGCTCGCGCGCCGTCGCCATCGCCATCGCATCCTTGGCTGCGGCGAAGTCATCGGCGTGCGAGGCCAGCGTGGAACTGAACGCCGAGATCGGCACCCCCAGCAATTTGGAGAACTTGATGGCCACGTCGATATTCAAGGGGATTTTTCCATTGAGATATTGGTTCAACGCGCTTTGACCGAACTGCAGATGGTTGGCGGCTGCTTCCTGGGACGCCGGCAGCCCTTGGCTGCGGCGCGCTTGTTGCCACTCAATGAAGAGTTGCTTGAGCTGCGCTGCTTCCGCGAGCTCGAATTGGTTTAGGGGGAGGGCTGGCATAGGTCGCACAATATAAGGAAAGCTAATAAACATCAATTAGTCGGACTGTTGACAAAGGTCATTAGTAAGACTAATATAGCACGTATGAACTCAATCGCACACATCCGGGCCAGGCTCGGCGTTACCCAGGCCGTGATGGCGAAGGGGATCAATGTTTCTCAGGGCAATGTTTCCAACTACGAGCGCGGGCAATCGATGCCGCCCGACGTGGCGGCCCGGCTGATCCGCTACGCGGCGTCGGTCGGCTGCACGATTTGTCACAACGATGTGTATGCGCCGCCCGCCGGCGCGCACGGAGACGCCCGCCGGGCCTGACCCGGCTGTTCGGTTTTACCCGGTTCCACCAAAAGCCCAGCGCCATCGCCAGCAGCGATGGCGGCTGCACCCCCACGTCCGCGCCAGTGGCGCTTTCACCAGAAGGAAGACACATGACCGTTCTACCCGAACTCAATCACGAGGCACGCCAGGTGCTCGCCATGGCGTGTGCCTGGCGCGACAGCCGCAACGCCACCTTCGCCCTGCGCGGCGTCACCGCGGAGCTGATGCAGTTGCGCCACCGCCTCGATGGCGACGCCTTGGCCGACGCCATCGACAGCTACTGGAGGACAGCATGAAAGCGCGCTGGACCGAAGCGCTGCGCACCAGCATCGTCAACGCCCTGGTGGACGGCCCCACGCAAGTGATCCCGCTGGCGCAGCGGCTTGGCGTCGACCCCGAGCAGGTGCGCCAGCAATGCCTGCTGCTGTTTCGCGAGGGCGCCATCGCGCGCGAGCCGCGCACCCGGCGCGCGCACATGGTGTACAAGTCCGCCGCCGACGCGCACGACGCCCCCGAGCACGACCCGCACCCGATCCAGCGCGTCCTGGCTGCCGAATGGAAGGGCCATCCGTTCCGCGACCCGCTGGTGGCCGCCCTGTTCGGCCCGACCGGGCCAGCGCGCGGCGCCGCCGGCATTGCGGCGCACGAGGGCGCCGCTCATGCCGCCGGCCAGCATGCGCGGTCGGCCTGACACGGCGGACCAGCGCGCCGCGCTGCGCGCCGCCGGCCAGCTGCGCCATCTGCGCACGCGCGCCGAGAAACGCCGGCTGGCACACGAACTATGCCGCTATCTGATAGCGGTTCTGAAACGCGGTCATTCGCAACGGAGGTAATCAATGGCAGGAGAATGGATCAAGATGCGCACCAATTTGTGGAGCGATCCGCGCGTGTCCCGGCTGTGCGACCTGAGCGGCAAGGGCGAAGCGACGGTGGTCGGCGCGCTGTACTGGCTGTGGGCCACTGCCGACGAGCATACCCAGAGCGGTCATATGCCGGGTCTGAGTATGGCCGGCATCGACCGCAAGACCGGCATCGACGGCTTTGGCGCGGCATTGCTGGCGGTCGGATGGATCAGCGACACCGACGGCGGCATCAGCCTGCTGCGCTTCGACGAACATAACGGTTCGTCTGCCAAGAACCGCGCCACCACCGCGCGCCGCGTGGCCACGCACGCCGCCGGTGCGCGCGCCAGAACGCAGGGCGGCGCCGTTGCCACACCCGCATCGGTGGCCGATGGCGAGAATGCTAACGGCGCCGCCGTTAGCGCCCCGTTAGCTAAAGAAGAGAAGAGAAGAGAAGACGTAAACAAACTTGCCCTGACCCCGCCTGTTTCCGCAGACCCGATCGTGGCCGGGCATCCGATCGCAGCGGCGGCTCCGGCCAGGCGCCGTGCGTCGGGCGCCATCTCGCTCCCGGCTTACCTCGAGCAATGCAAGCTGGCCGACGACAAGCCGATTCGCGCCGACGATGCGGTGTTCGACTATGCGGCCAAGGTGGGCGTGCCGACCGAGTTCCTGCGCCTGCAGTGGCTCGAATTCAAGGAGCGCTACAGCCTGGAGGGCGCGAAGCAGTACAAGTCGTGGCCCACGGTGTTTTCCAAGTCGGTCAAGGGCAACTGGTTCCGCCTGTGGTACATCCTGCCCGATGGCGCGTACGCCCTCACCACCAGCGGCCAGCAAGCCAGGCGCCAGCACGAGGCGAGCGCTTGAGCCGGCCCCTTTTCAGCATCAGCGCCGAACAGGCGGTGCTGGGCGCCATCCTGGTCGACAACGGCGCGCTCGACAAGATTCCGACCCTGCTTGAACACGACTTCTATCGTGCCGATCACCGCCTGATCTACGCCGAGATGGTACGCCAGGTGATGGACAACAAACGCGCCGACGCCATCACCCTGGCCGACACGCTCAAGGAACGCGTGGCCGATTGCCTGCCTTACCTGTTTGCGCTGCAGGCCTCGGCGGCCAGCGCGGCCAACGTCGTCAAGCACGCCGCGATCGTGCGCGACCGCGCCATGCTGCGCGCGCTCGACGCCTTCGGCCTGGAAGCGCAGAGCGAGGCCAGCGGCGCGCTCGAACCGGCGCGCGTGGTGCTCGACCGCATGGCGCACAAGCTCGATGCGCTGGCCCTGAACAAGGAAGAAGGCGCGCCGCTGCACAGCGCCGAACTGCTGGGCGGCTATGTCGAACTGCTGACCCAGCGCATGGATGGCCTGGTGCGCGCGATCCCGACCGGCTTTCGCGACCTTGACCGCCAGCTTGACGGCGGACTCGAACGCGGCACGCTGTCGGTGCTGGCGGCGCGTCCCGGCATGGGCAAGACCGCCATGGGCCTGGCGATGGCGCGCAACGTGGCGCGCGAGGGCACCGCCCTGTTCCTGTCGATGGAAATGAACCGCACCCAGATCAGCGACCGCAATATCGCGGCTCTGGGCGGCATACCGGTGGCGTGGCTGCGCAACCCGCACGCGGGCGATGCCGCCACCTGGGACAAGGTGGCGGCGGCGTGCGCGGCCAACGGACAACTGAACCTGTACGTGGACGATGCGAGCAGCCTGTCGATGCTGGAGATCCGCGCCAAGGCGCGCGCCATCAAGCGCCGCCACGGACTCGATCTGCTGGTGATCGACCAGCTCAGTTTCATCACCGGCGGCGGCAACGAGAACAAGGCCTACGACATCGGCGAACACACGCGCGGCGCGGTGGCGCTGTCGAAGGAGCTCGATTGCGCCGTGCTGCTGCTGGCGCAGCTCAACCGCGACTGCGAGAAGCGCCACAACCGGCGTCCCATCATGGCCGACCTGGCGATGTCGGGATCGGTCGAGCAGGATGCGGCCAACGTCCTGTTCCTGTACCGCGACGAGATGTACAACCCGGCCACGCGCGAGCGCGGCATCTGCGAAGTCATCACCGGCAAGCAGCGCCAGGGCGCCACCGGCACCGTGGGCGTGCAGTACATCGGCAACCAGACCAGGTTCGAAGACTTGCAGTACGCCTGGCAGGCGCCGAACCAGCGCGACGCCGATCCCGCTGCGCGCCTGCGCGGTTTCGATTAAGCGGCCGCACTGCGCAGCGGCCAGCAACACATTGATCAGGCCCGCGCGCCACGGCGGCGGGCCTGCCCACACACACATACAGATACACATAGAATCAGGAGCGCATCATGATCGTCAAATCCAAACACCCGGCCGCCCAGGCGGCGCCCGCGGCGCAACAGCCGGCGTCGCCGTTCGAGCACGCCATGTCGGTCTGGACGCGCTGGATCGCGCTCAAGGACAACCAGGTCTCGCAGGGCTGGGGCCATCCGCAGGACACCAAGGATTTCATGCGCGCCGGCGAAGCGATCGACGTCATGATCAACGACCTGCCGCGCGTGGAATGGTGGGCCGTGCGCAGGGCGCGCGGGGTGGCGACGGTGTGGCGTTTCCCCGATTTGTCGCTGCCCGACGCCATCGCGCGCGCCGAACACATGCTGACGCCAAAACTGAGAAATCACATTGCCACGCGCCGCTTCTTCCATTAGTATGGTGGTGTTAGATGTGATTTCTGCGTCAGAACCGACGGCAGTAAAATCACCCTGACGCACAAGGCCCGCTCCGCAAGGACAGCGGGCTTTTTCGTTTGCGCGCGCGCTTTTCCGGCGCCGCGTCTTTGAACAGCGACATGGATCGACAGGTACATTTATGGGCATGGAAACGATGGTAACGGCGGCACTCGCGCCCCTGGTCGGAGGGCGCGTCTTTCAGGATGTCCATCCATCCGTCACGCCGCGCCCTTGCATCACCTTCCGCGTAACGGGAGGAACGCCGCTCTCCTTCCTGGACGGCAGCGCACCGGCAAGAGAGATCGTGCGGGTGGCGGTCACCACATGGGGCAGCACGAACCTGGAAACTGCCGCCATCGGCAAGGCGGCGGAAGCGGTCCTGCGCGCCGCCACCGCCCTGCAGACCACGGTGCTTAGCTACCGCAACCCGATGATCGACAGCACGACCGGCGCCGCCATCACCACGCAGGAATTCGAATTTTTCGTCTGACACGGCGCCGCAGGGCGCCATTTACTTTGCCCGCAAGGGTTACAACCGACCGCCCACCGAGGCGGTTTTTTTATGCCCTCACGGGTCAACTATATCGGTCGACATCGACCGGAAAGGCACTATTTTGGCCGTATCTCTCCCTAATGGCATTGTTCTCGCTCTGGCGAACGCGTATGCCGCACCTATCGCCGTTACCGCGGCAAGCAACGGCGCCGAAGCCGTCCTGACCGTGGCCAATGCCCTGGTCGCCGGGGACTACTTCGAATTCACCTCCGGCTGGAGCCGTGCGAATGGCCGCGTGTTCCGCGTCAAGGCGCCGACCCCGACCACCATCGTGGCCGAAGCGCTGGACACCACGTCCACCTCCCTGTTCCCGATCGGTTCGGGCGTGGGCACGATCCGCAAGATCAACGCCTGGACCCAGATCACCCAGATCATGGGCTGCACCAGCTCGGGCGGCGAACCGCAGTACCAGACCTACTCCTTCCTGGAGCAGGACTTCGACAGCCAGATTCCGACCACCACGTCGGCCCAATCGCTGGCACTGGAAATCGCCGACGATCCGTCGCTGGCCGGCTACCAGGCGTTGAAGAACGCATCGCAATCGCGTAACCCGACGGCGCTGCGCGCGACCCTGCCGGCCGGTGGCTTCATTCTCTACAACGGCGTGTTCGCCTTTGACGAGACGCCATCGCTGACCAAGGGCAGCCTGATGGCCGTCAAGGCCGGCATGGCCCTGCAAGGCCGTCCGGTCCGTTACATCGCCTAAGTACCTTGTTGTCTGTGGCCCGCTATTGCGGGTCTTTTACGCCCCCGGCTTGATCCCTGGGGGTCTTTTTTCTTCTGAAAGCAAAAAATGACCAAGACAAACACCAAACAAAAATTTTCCCTGAACGTGGCCCCAACCTTCAAGGCCCCGGTCACGATCACCATTCCCGGCGGCGGCGAAGCTGAAATCATGTTCACCTTCAAGCACCGCACGCGCGACGAGTTCAAGGCCTTTACCGAGAACCTGAAAGCCAGCGCCGACGCCGACGACGGCACCAAGGGCGATGGCCCGAAGGATGCCGACGTACTGCTCGACATCGCCAGCGGCTGGGACCTGGACGAACCGTTCGACGCCGCCTCGCTCGACAAGCTGGTACAGCGCTACATGGGCGCGGCCCAGGCAGTCATTGGCGCCTACTTCGGCGAACTGACGGGCGCGCGCGCAAAAAACTGATCGCGCTTGCAGAGCACCTTTACCGCACAGCCCCGGGCGCCGACGAATTGGAGGCGGCGGGACTGACGGCACAGGACTTTGCAGGCGAAGCGGTCACGCCCTGGCCGGACAACCTGATGGCGTTCTCGCTGTTTCAGTTCATGCGCACCCAGTGGCGCATCGGGATGGCCGGGCCGACCGGCCTGGACTACGGTGTGCTGTTTCGCAAGATGGACCGGATGGGCTTGAGCCCGGACGAGTACGACCAGCTCGAGTGCGATATCCAGGTCATGGAAGTGGCCGCACTGAACTGTATTTTCGCAAAAACCTAGCCGCCTGCGGGCGGCATTTTTATTTGGACTTCCCATGCCGGACATCACAAACAATACCACCATCAAGCTCGATACGAGTAAGGTGGAAGCGGGTCTGAAGAGGATCGACGAGGCGCTGGCCAGGACTGGCCGCAACCTCGACAACCTTGGCGATGGCGATGGCATGGGCAAGCTGGGCGACGACGCCCAGGCCGCGGCCGCCGCGGTCTCGGAGGCAGCCGGGACCGTTGCCGACGCGGCCGAAAAGCAGGGCGCATCGATGGCGGACCTGGCCGGTAAGCTCACGGAGGTGACCAGCGCCAGCGAACTGTGCGCCGAAGCCCTGCTGGCAGTCAGCGCAGCGGCAGTACCGTTGCCGGAGCAGTTGACCGGCGCTGCGCAAGCGACGTCTTTTCTCGATGGCATGCTTGGCAAGGCCAAGGTATCGCTGATCGAATTCGGCGCCAGCCTGCTTGAAAAGGTCTCGTTCGGGGCCATGCTCGAGGGCATCAATGCCGCGATTACCGGGCTGGCCGACCTGGACGACATGGCGCAGCGCACCGGCACGTCGGTCGATACGCTCTCGCGCATGCAGAAGGTGGCGCAAATGACGGGCCAGGACTTCGGCGAAGTCGACCGCGTGCTGACCCGCCTGGCGGGCAATATGGGTGGCGTGGGCGAGGGGGCGGACAAGGTCAAGGACGCGCTCGCGCGCCTGGGCGTGTCGGCCACGGATGCGTCGGGCAACCTGCGCGATCCGGCCGAGGTGCTGATCGAGGCAAGCACCAAGCTCCAGGGCTATTCCGAAAGCGTCGCTAAAACGGCGCTCCAGCAAGACTTGCTGGGCACATCAGGCGCCAAGCTGACGCCCTATTTGAACGATGTGGTCGAGCATATCGGCAAGTTTTCCGGAACGAGCGAAGCATCCGCCGCCGCGGCGACGGCGTTCGCGCAGAACATGGCCAAGTTGCAGGTGCGCCTCGGTGAACTGGGCACGTCGGTGGCCGAGAATCTGCTGCCGCAGCTGGTCAAGCTGCTGGAAAAGGTCAATGAGCTGACCGACAGCGAGGGCTTCAAGTCGTTCGTGAAAGGCGTGGGCGAGGCCGTCGGCATGGTTGCCGGCGGCGTCGCGATCCTGGTATCGGCGATTGAGCCGGCGGCCAAGATCGTGGCGGCGTTTTTCGGTTTGTTCGTCGCCGCTCCGGCGGCGTATGGCCTGGTGATGGCGGGCCTGGCTGCACTGCCGGGTTTGCTGGCCGCCGTGCCGGGGATGATCGCTGCTGTGTCGGCTGCGGTCATCATCAACGGCGGCGTGTGGGCGACCTTGAACACCAACCTGGGCGGAGTATCGCTCTCGGCCCAATCGGCCAGCGGTTGGATGGGCAAACTCCAGATCGCCGCGGGAGTGGCCTTCGCCGCGTTTGCCGGATGGGAGATCGGCACCTGGCTGCGCAATGAATTCGAGATCGTACGCATTGCCGGCCTGGAATTCGTGCGTGCCATCCTGATTGGTTTCGAGAACATTTCCTTCTACAGCCAACAGGCGTTCACGCTCGTAAAGGGAGCGTGGTCCGACGCCCTTGGCAATATGTCGACCAGTTTCGGCAGCTTTGCCGATTGGGTTGCAGGCGGGTTGGACAAAATGGGCGCGAAGGGTATCGCCTCCGAGGTGCGCGCGTATGCCAATTCCTTGCGTTCGGTCAGTGAACAGCATCACGCCAATGCCGCCAGTGCACGCGAGTCGGCGAAGGCGCAGGTCAAAGCGCACGAGCAGATCCTGGCCGGGATCAACGGTAACATTGACGGCCTGGTCGAAACCGAGCGGCTCGGCGACAAGGTGGTGGAAGCAACCAGCGGCGGCAAGCCGAAAAAGGTTGTTCCTCCGAAGAAGGGCACGAACGGCAAGTCCGGCCAGCCGGACGATTACGACAAGCTGACTGCATCCATTCACGATCGGATCGCGGCCAACGAACTTGCGCTGAAAACCGACGAGAACGCGAGCGAAAGTCAGAAGCTGTCGCTCCAACTGGACCAGGATCTGGCCTCCGGCAAGGTCAAGTTGACGGAAAAGCAGTGGGCATTGGTGCAGGCCAATCTGGCCGAGCTGAGCGTGACGGAACGGCGCCTCAAGCTGAAAGTGGCCGAGGATGATGTGCTTGGCTACATCCTGCAAAGCACGGCGGCGAGGCTTGCCTCGAAAGATGCGCTTGCACAGGAATACAGCATGTACGGCAGATCGAGCGATGCGCGCGATCTGGCCAACGTGTCGGTACGCTCGGAAATCGAGTTGCAAAAAATACTTGACCAGAAGCGCAAGGTCGGCATTCCGGTGACCGACGAGATGCTCGGGCAGATGCGTTTGGAAAAAGAGCTGCGTGACGAGATTGAAACAGCGACGCTGGCGCAGACCAAGGCGCTTGGCTACGCCAGCACGCTGACCAGCGAGAACCAGCGCTTCGCGGCCGAATCGATTTTCGATGAGCGCGAGCGTGGCGCCGCCCTGCTGGAAATCGAGGCCGACACCTGGCGCGAGCGGATCGCGCTCGCCGGTGAAGGCACCGATGCGCAAAAGAAACTGCAGACGCAGTTCGACCAGTGGTACAAAAACCAGTCGGCCAAGCCGATGATCGAGGAGTGGAAGAAGTCGGTTCAGCAATATGAAGATGTGTTCCGCAAGGGATTCAGCGATATGCTTCTCAACGGCAAGGATGGCTGGAAGTCGTTTACGAAATCGCTGACCTCCACCTTCAAGACCTCGGTTGCGGACCAGATCTACAAGATGTTCATCAAGCCGCTCGTGTTGCAGGTCGTCGGCAATATAGTCGGTGGCCCCGGTTCGGGTGGCACGGGCGGCTTTGATTTTTCCAGCGCCGGGCAGTCGATTTATAAAGCGTTTTCCGCAGCCGCGTCCAGTGGGGGCGGCCTGGCCAACATGGGGAAAACATTTTTCACCACCTTGCGCGGCACGCCTGCGGCCTCGAATGTGGTGCCTGGCGCTGGAGGGGCAGTCACCAGCGGCACCACCACGGGCGGCGGCTTCAGCGCCGCTGGTGGCGCCATGTCCATCGCGGGCTGGATTGCCGCCGGCATGGCGCTGTCGAAATCGCTCTATGCGAAGGGCTGGGATGCGCAGAACGGGTCGATCAACTCGTCAGGCCCGGTGGCGCCGTTCAATGCGCCGATGCTGCACCTGAACAAGGGTCTGCAAAAGCTCGGGTTGGACAATACCACGGCCAACATGCTGTCGGGCGCCTCCACGGTGTCTCGCCTGTTCGGCCGCAAGAACCCCGAAGTGAAAGACTTCGGCATCGAAGGCAAGTTCGACGCATCCGGATTCGATGGAAAGACGTATCAGGACATCGTTGAAAAAGGCGGCATATTCCGCAAAACCAAGCGCTACACGAGGGACGGGGCGCTCGACGCCGCCAGTGAAAGCACCTTCGACGGCACGATCAAGAATCTGATGACGGCGGTGAAAGGCTTCGGCGCCCAGTTGGGCATCGAGGCGACGCAGGTCGACAGCTACACCAAGTCGATCAAGCTCGCACTCACCAGCGACGAGGCCAAGAACAAGGAACTGATCGTGTCCCTGTTCGGCGACATCGGCAACGAGCTGGCCACCCTGCTGCTGCCCACCATCGACGGCCTGAGCAGGGATGGTGAAACGGCGGCGGCCACGCTGCAGCGCATCGCAACCGAATTTGTCGCTATCGATGCCGCCCTGGCCTCGGTGGGCGACGCTTTCGGTGCGGTCGGCATGGGCTCGCTGGAGGCGCGCCAGCGCTTGCTCGACCTCAGCGGCGGCATGGAATCGTTCGGCAAGGATATCGCCTTCTTCGGCCAGAACTACTTGACCGAAGCGGAACGCCTGGCGCCGGTCGCCAAGACGGTTGAGGCCGCACTCGCGAGCCTTGGCATGTCGCAGATCAAGACCCGCGACCAGTTCAAGGAAGCGATCCTCGGCACGCGCGATGCGACGGGAGAACTGGTCGGCGGCCTGGATCTGACCACCCTGTCCGGCGCCAAGACCTACGCCGGCCTGATGGATATCCAGGAAGCGTTTGCACAACTTCATCCGGCGGTCGAGAAAGTGGTCAAAAAACTGCGCACGCCGGACGAGATCAAGGCCGAGCGCGACGGGTTGAGCGATCAGATCGATGAACTGACGATGACGCCGGAGGCATATCGCGACAAGCAGCGTATCAAACAGCGTGCCATAGACGCCGAGCTGATCGATCCGAGCAACATGGATCTGTTCGATAAGGTCCAGAACGGGCGCATCGCCGACGAGGCGAACCAGAAAACCTTCGCTGCTAAGGAAGCGCTGGACAAGACCAACAAGGCCATTCAGGACCAGATCGACGTCTACCGGAAAGCGAACATGGAGGTCACGGAGGCGCGTGCGTTCGAAATCGCCGGGATGGACGAGACCACGGTCAAGCTGTACGACTCCCTGGAAGCGTACAAGCAAACGGCGGCGGCGGCAGATGCCGTGAAATCGGCCAACAAGTCCATCCAGGACCAGATCGACGTCTACCGGAAAGCGAGCATGGAGGTCTCGGAGGCGCGTGCGTTCGAAATCGCCGGGATGGACGCGACCACGGTCAAGCTGTACGACTCCCTGGCAGTGTACAAGCAAACGGCGGACGCGGCAGATGCCTTGAAATCGGCCAACAAGGTCATCCAGGACCAGATCGACAGCATCCTCAAGTCGCGCATGGACCCGGACGAATTGCGCGCCGAGGAAACCAAGGACATGAAGCCGAAGACGATCGAGCTGTACGACACGCTGGCCGCCCTGAAGCTGGAGGAACAGCAGGCGCAGGCCAAGCGCGAGGCCGACGCGGCGCGCGCGGCCGACGAGAAACGCATCGCCGAAGAAGCGCAGCGCGCGGCGGAACAGTTGCGCGATGCCTGGAAGTCGGTCACCGATGCCATCTTTGACGAGGTCAAGCGGCTGCGCGGCCTGATCGACGACACCTCGGTGAACTCGGTGGCGAGCGCCCAGTCGGCCTTCACCATCGCCACGGCGCAGGCCCGTTCCGGCGACATGGAGGCCGGCAAGATGCTGCCGACCCTGTCGCAGAAACTGATCGAGCTGACCGAAGCGAATGCGACGTCGATGCTCGAACTGCAACGGGTGCGCGCGCAGACGGCGGCCAGCCTGGCCGTCACCGGCGCGCTGCTGAGCGCCACGATGGGAGTGAACCCGGCGCAGCCCGGCCAGGGCGCAGCCCCGTACGGGCCGGGCGGCATGCCGCAGCCTGGCGCCTATCAGCCACCGATGCAAGTGCCGCAGAACTGGGGCTTGCAGGGCGGCGTGGGCGGCAACCCGGATGCCCAGCGCCTGCAGGCCGAAGTCGAAGCGCTGCGCGCCGAAACGCGCGCCACCGCAACCCACACCGCAAAACTGGTGTCGATGCTGAGCCGATTGATTGTCGATGATGTACTGAAAACGAAGGAGACCGCATGAGCGGAATGAAGGTCATTAAACCGACCAATATCAGCGGCGCAATGCTCACCAGCAGCAGCGTGGCCGAACCGGATGTGGGCGAAGTGGTGTGGAGTCCGGGCACCAGCTACGGCGCGGGGGCCGTGGTGATCCGCACCACCACGCACATGAAGTACGAGCGCGTGGCCGCCGGCGTCAGCAACGTCCTGCCGGAAAACGATACCGTCAACTGGCTGCCGGCGGGCCCGACCAACAAGTGGGCCATGTTCGACCGCAAGATCGGCACCACCACCAAGGCCGGCACCAGCCTGACGGCGGTGATGCGGCCGGGCGGCATTTCGGGCCTGGGCATGCTGGAACTGGTGGGGCGCGAAGCGATCGTGACGCTGCGCGACGCGCCCGGCGGCAAGGTGGTCTACAGCCGCACCATCAATCTCGACGGCACCCTGATCACCAGCGTCTACGACTGGTTCTTCCTGGACTATGAGCAGTTGAGCGACTTCGTACTGACCGACCTGCCGCAGCATTACTCGGCGGGCGAGCTGAACGTGCAGCTCAAGAGCACTACCGGGGTCGCGGTCGGCGTGCTGCAGGTCGGCCAGGTGCTGGCGATCGGGCGCACCACGGGCGGCTCGACGGTCGGCATTGTCGACTACAGCCGCAAGGAGAAAGACCGCTTCGGTAACTTCGACGTGGTCGAAGGCGCCTTCAGCAAACGCGGCACCTTGCAGGTGGTGACCGAGGCGTCCGAGTTCAACAAGCTGTTCCGTTCGCTGGCGGCACTGCGCGCGATTCCCTGCATTTACATCGGCACCGACCAGATCGGTTTCGAGCCGATGATTAATTACGGTTTCTATAAAGACTTCTCGATGGTGGTTGCCTATCCGCACCACCACCTTTGCAACCTTGAAATTGAAGGACTTTCCCAATGACGATCACTGCCATTCCACCACTGGACCGCACCGCGCCGACCTTCCGTGCCGACTGCGACACCTATTTCGCCACCAGCATCCCGAACTTCACCACGGAGATCAATGCGCTGGCGCTTGATCTGACAGGCAAGCAAGACATCGCCAGCAAGGCCGCCGCCAGCGCGACCGAGTCCGCGAAAACCGCGAGCTCCAAAGCGGTCGAGGCCGGCACCAGCGCCGGTAGCGCGTCAGGCAGCGCCAAGATCGCGTCCGACAGCGCGGCCGCAGCGGCCGCCAGCGCCGCGACCATCGGCACCAGCGCCGCGTATTCCGACGCCACGCCGTTCGCCAAAAATGCGACCGACGCGACCAAGCAGGCCAGGATGAATCTGGCGGGATTGACGACGGGCGTGATTCGCACGCTGACCATTCCCGACAAGAACGGCACCCTGGCGATGATCGATGACCTCGATGCGCGCACCCGGGCCTTTTTCAACGCGAACAACATCAATGTCCTGGACTACAACAACGGCGGACACCAGCGCTGGGCGCCGGGCACGGGCGCGCAAGCCCTGGTCATCAACAACTGGCCCGCGGCCGGCACGCATGGCGAGCTGATGATCGAGGGCGTGAACCTGGGCGCGGCGACCATCACCTGGCCGGCCATCAACTGGATCCGCTACGACGGCACCAGCAGTCCGACGTTCAGTTACATGGGCTACGCCTTGCAGTCCAACGGCATCGATTTCATCGTGCTCTGGACCCGCTTGGGCAGTGCCGGCGTGTTCGGCAAGGTGGTGCGATGAGTGCGCTGCGCATGCTGGCGGCGACCAACGTCAAGCCGTATGTGCCGCCGGTGCAGCAGCAGGTGACGCAAACGTTTACCTCGTCGACATATTGGACGGCGCCGGGCAATGTGAACCATCTGATCAGCGTGACAGGCAAGGGCGACGATGGGCGTGCCGCGGAACGTATTCCGCAATCCGGGGTCGCTGTCAGTGTCACTCTTCAGCAAATTCATGGGGGCGACAGAGCAGGCAGCATCACCTGGGAATATGCCACCCTTGAAGTGAATCGCGTGGCCGAATCACTTAACTCGGGCGCGGCAGGGTACTGGAACGAGTCGATATTTCAGCAGTTCCTCAACGGATATACAAGCACATCGGTATATCACCGCCCTGCCGATCTCGTCGCTGGAAGTGCGGTGGTCTCATTTCCCTGGAACTGGAAGTACTCCGGGCCGGTGAACGGGCCGATGAGCGGATCGCAAGACGGAGCCTGGACTGCGACAGTGTCGTACCAGACATGGGGACCTGCCTTGGGCGGCCAGCCATCCTCGGGGTTCGACACCCTGCATTTTTCGGGCGGCTATGCGGGACCGGCCACGCCGGTCACACAAACCAATGTCCAGATCACCGCAGGCAAGACCTATTACCTGTCAATCACGGGCAACGGCTACATCACCATCACTTATTGGCAATAAAGGAAAAAAATGCGAGAACTTCGAATGAAAGACAGCGGCGCGGTCGTTACCGAAGCCGCCTACAAGGACCACTACCCACGCGTGTCGTTCGCCTTCGACTGGGAACCGCTCGACGCCGACTGGATCGTGCCGACGGCGCCGCCGGCGGCGCCAGCCGGCCTGCAGGCAATCCGCAACGGCGTCGAGCCGGCCGGCAGTCACTGGCAGCAAGCGTGGCAGCTGGCGCCGGCGCCGGTACCGGTCTCGGTCTCGATGCTGGGCCTGCGCCTGGCGCTGATCGGGGCCGGTCACATGGCAACCGTCAACGCCGCCCTGGCCGAGGCCGGCGGCACCGACGGCGAACAGGCGCGCGCCATGTTCGAATTCGCCACCAGCCTGCGGCGCGACCATCCCCTGGTCGAACGCGTGCGCCAGGCGCTGCGGCTCGAACCGGCCGCCATGGACGTGCTGTTCAGCGAAGCCGCCAGTTTCGAGTAAACCAACGCCACATCACCGGGAGGATCAGGCCCGCGCCTGCCTCCCGTCACCGACCTGCCCGCGCGGCACGGTCGCTAACGCATCAATGACCAGCAGGCCAAGGGGAGCCAATGGAACACATCAAAAATATGTTCGACGGCATTTCATACGGGCTTGCTGTCACCGCGTTTTTCGGATTTCTGCCGCCGCTGGCGGCGCTCGTATCGATCTTGTGGATCGGATTCCAGTTCTATCACTCGGCGCCCATGAAGGCGCACCGCGCCAAACGGGGACGAAGAAAATGGGATTAATCCGCGACTGGCCCAGGGTGCTGCACAAAGCCTGGAGCCTGAAATTTACCGCCGCCGCCGGCCTGCTCGGCGCCGCCGAGGTCTTCATCGCCATCGCCCAGCCATCGGACGTGCCGAACGGCGTGTTCGCCGGCATCGGCGCGCTGGTGTCGTTGCTGGCGTTTGTGGCGCGCCTGATGGCGCAGGAGGAACTGCGCGATGGCCAGCGTTAAACAGCGTGGGCTGGTGCGCGATCGCGGTCACGCTGGTCGGCGGCGTCGAGGGCTTGCGCCTGTCCGCCTGGCTTGACCCGGTCGGCATTCCCACCATCCGCTTTGGCGAAACCAAGGGCGTGCGCCTCCGCCAGCGCGCCACGCCGGCGCAGTCGGCCAGGGGCTGGTGCCGGCAATCGGGCGCACCACGGGCGGCTCGACCGTCGATGATTATTCCGGTTTTTATACAGACTTTTCAATGGTGGTTACCTATCCGCACTACCACCTTTGCAACCTTGAAATTGAAGGACCCTCCCAATGACGATCACTGCCATCCCACCACTGGACCGCACCGCGCCGACTTTCCGTGCCGACTGCGACACCTACTTCGCCACCAGCATCCCGAACTTCACTACGGAGATCAATGCGCTGACGCTCGATCTCAGCGGCAAGCAGGACACCGCGAGCAAGGCTGTCGCCAGCGTGACCGAGTCGGCAAAAATTGCGACAGCCAAAGCGGGCGAGGCCGGCACCAGCGCCGCTAACGCGGCGGCGAGCGCCAAGACCGCGTCCGACAACGCGGCGGCGGCGGCGGCCAGCGCGGCGACGATCGGCGTCACGGCCGCATTCTCGGATGCGAATCCGATAGTGAAGAATGCTGCTGATAATACGAAGCAAGGCAAATTCAAAGCCGACCTTATTTCGCCCGGTGTGACGCGCGAATATCAAATGCCGGATAAGAATGGCCGGCTCGCATTAATTGACGATACCGCGTTGGTATTACTGGCTTCAGTCGTTCCAGCCGCTAGTGCTTTGACCATTGATTTTCTAAACATCTTCTCTTCCGCTTACGATAATTACTTGATCAAAATCAGGACGATGGAAGGGTCAGGCACCCCCGGTGAGCATGTTCGTCTCCGCTTCGCTGTTGCCGGGATTGTTGATGCAAATTCCAGGTATCCGTGGAATTCGCTTGATAGCGGCACAGGAACCGGCATGCAGACAGATACGTCGGGCCGCGTATTGGCCGCCTTGTATAACGCATCCATGTTCGGTGAAATAAACATCTTCAACGCAAATGGAACTAACACCGCAAAAGGCTGGTCTGCTAACAGCAGTGTTAACAATTCGAATAGCCCAGGCGTGAACAACTCGGCAGGCTTTTACCTCGGAGCAAGTGCAATCAGTGGATTTCGCTTATTTGTACCCGGGGGCGTGTACGCCAAATTTCTGGCAAAAGGCAGCATCGAAGTTTATGGCTATAAAAAGGTGATGTGATGAGCGAAGAATATATTGTGTGCGGCTGGGATAAAGACATCGGCAGTTTCACCCGCCCGATGAGCGAAGAAGAAATTGCGCAGGTTCACGCGGATCGAGCGGCGGCCGCCGTGCCGGTGGTGCCGCCGTCCGTGCCGATGCTCAATGCCCGCCTCGCGCTCATCGCTGCCGGGCACATGGCAGCGGTGAAGACGTTTGTCGATGCGATGCCGGGCGTCGATGGCGAGCAGGCGCGCGCGTACCTCGAGTATGCGCAGAACGTCCGGCGCGACCACTGGCTGGTCGAAGGCATCCGGCAGGTGCTCGACCTCACGCCGGCCGACATCGACACCTTGTTTATCACCTCCGCCTCGATCGACTGAGCGCGCGCACGTCAGCGCCGGCCGCCTTCGGGCGGTTTTTTTATGCCGCTTCGCCGGCACGACGCGGTTCGCAAACATCTCGCGCCTGATGGCGCAGAAAGAACTCCATGGTAATGACCAATCCACGGCGCGCCGGCTGGGTCGCGCTCGCGCTCACGATGGTGGCCGGCTTCGAAGGGCTGCGCCAGGCGGCCTACCTTGACCCGGTCGGCATTCCCACCATCTGCTTCGGCGAAACCAAGGGCGTGCGCCTCGGCCAGCGCGCCACGCCGGCGCAATGCGAGGCCATGCTGGCCGACTCGCTGGCGATCGCCAACCGCGCGGTCGACGCCTGCATCCGCGCGCCGCTGGGCGACTACCGGCGCGCCGCGCTGGTCTCGTTCGCCTACAACGTCGGCCAGGCGAACTTATGCAGCTCCACGCTCGCCCGCAAGATGAATGCCGGCGACACGGTCGGCGCCTGCAACGAGCTGCCGCGCTGGAACCGGGCCAAGGGCATCGTCTTGCCCGGCCTGACCAGGCGGCGCGCCACCGAGCAAGCGATGTGCCTGGGAGCGCTGCCATGAACGCGCTCTTGTGGAAACCCATCGCCGCCGTCCTGCTGCTGGTGCTTGGCATGGCCAGCGTGGCCAGCGGCACCGGCTGGTTCCTGGCGCTGCGCGAGCGCGATAGCGCCCTTGCCGAGCTGCGTACGGAGCGCGGCCAGCGTGCCGCCTGCGGCGCCGCGCTCGACCAGCAAAACAGCGCCATGGTGGAACTGGCCGGGCAGAAGGCGGCCGCCGACCTGCGCGGCCAGGCCGCGCGCCAGCTCGCCGCGGCCGAGGGCAAGCGTTTCGACCAGGCGCTGGCGCAAGTGCGCGATGCCAGGGCCACCACCTGCGCCGAAGCCATGCCTGCGGTCAACATGATCCTGGAGTCCATCCGATGAGTTCAACGTTCTTGCGCTGGCGCAGGTATTGCCTGCTGGCGTTGCTGATGCTGCTGCTGCTGCCCTTGGTCGGCTGCGCCAGCGCCGGGCCGGCCATCCAGACAGTCCGCGTGCCGGTGCGCTCGCCCTGCATCGGGGCGTTGCCGCCGCGCCCGCTGTTCGCTACCCAGACCCTCAGGCCCGGCGCCAGCGACGGCGAGAAGGTGCTGGCCATCGCGCGCGACCTGCCACTGCACCTCAAGTACGAGAGTGCGCTCGAAGCCGCCCTCGCTGCTTGCCTGTAAGCAGGCGGCGGGCCGCCGTCGCCGTCCGCACGCCACCCATCCCCACCATTCCAGCCTGTTCCGCGCTGCTTCAAGCACGTCCGTTTGAGGCCGCGCAAGGCCGCCCCCGGCGTCCTCTGATAATGATGCCTCCTGGCATGCATGGCAACTCTGTTAGTCACCGCACAGTGAGCGAAGAGCAATCGTTATATTTTTTGTATTCGGCACCAAGAACAGGTGTCACCACCGCGCTGGTATAAAACTTTTAGAGGAAATGGATCATGGACAATCAAAAATCGAATGGCGGCAACGCAAGCAATCTGGGTAACGAAGGTTCGGGCAGCAGCATGGGCAAGGATCTTGGCGCCGGCCGCAGCGAGAATAACAAGCCCAATGACAACAACAAGGGCAGCGATCTGAGCAAAAGCGCGGCCGACATGCACAACACCATCGACAAGGCCGCCGACGCCGCCCAGCCAGTGGTGGACCGCCTGGCCTCCAGCGCCCACGCCGGCGTCGACAAAGTCAGCGGCGCCCTGAGCGGCGTGACAGGGCGCGTCGATGAAAAAACCCGTCAGCTGACCGACGCCTACAAAAACTTCGCAGAAACCGGCCGCGACTATGTCCGCACCAGCCCGGCGACCTCGGTCCTGGTCGCGCTGGGCATCGGCTACACGCTGTCGAAACTGCTGGGCCGCCGTAACTGATCTGCGCTGTCATGCGCTGGCATGGTCCCGGCCGGCTCACGCCGTCCGGGCCAGCCCCGTACGTCCCCACACTCTTGTTTTGATCGTTTCGCTACCGTGCCCTGGCAGGGTAGTGTCGCATTCCCGCGCCGGTCTCTCGTCCCACCTATTTTAGTTGAGGTATTTAATGGTCACACGTAAGAAAACTGGCTCCTCGGAAGATGGCGCCGGCTCCGTTCTGAGCACCGTCTCGGGACCGTCCAACGCCCAGCCGCCTGGCAGCCTCGGCAGCAGCGATCCGATCGCCGAACAGTTGCTCGTCAAAACCGTCGGCGGTCAGCAGCTGGCGGCAGCGATGCCGTTCAACCCGAACAAGCCGGCCGAGTACGGCGACGCCTCGCGCACGCCGCCAGCCGGCGCGACGGCCGAGCCATCGACCCCGCTCGCCACCGGCAGCACCCCGACCGAAACCATCGCCTCCGATAAACTCGGCAGCGGCGTGCCGGCGCCGGGCGCGAACCCGACCGTAGGCCCGCTCGACCGCGTGCGCGTCGACGGCGGCGGACAACGCCTGACCACCAACCAGGGCGTACCGATCGCCGACAACCAGCATTCGCTCAAGATCGGCCTGCGTGGCCCGACCGCGATGGAAGACTTTATTCTGCGCGAAAAAATCACCCATTTCGACCATGAGCGCATTCCCGAGCGCGTGGTGCACGCGCGCGGCTCGGCCGCCCACGGCTATTTCGAGGCCTACCAGGACATGAGCGCAGTGACGCGCGCGTCCTTGTTTTCCCAGCCCGGCAAGCGCACTCCCGTGTTCACCCGGTTTTCGACCGTGGCCGGCGAACGAGGTTCCTCCGATACCGTGCGCGATGTGCGCGGTTTCGCCGTCAAGTTCTATACCGACGAAGGCAACTGGGATCTGGTCGGCAACAACATGCCGGTCTTCTTCATCCAGGATGCCATGAAGTTCCCCGACCTGGTGCACTCGGTCAAGCCCGAGCCGCACCATGCGATGCCGCAAGCATCGAGCGCCCACGATACCTTCTGGGACTTCGTCTCGCTGATGCCGGAATCGACCCACATGCTGCTGTGGCAAATGTCGGACCGCGCCATTCCGCGCAGCTACCGCACCATGCAGGGTTTCGGCGTGCACACTTTCCGCCTGGTCAATGCGGCCGGCGCATCGGTATTCTGCAAATTCCACTGGACCCCGCTGCAGGGCACGCACTCGCTGGTGTGGGACGAGGCCGCCAAGCTGGTAGGCGCCGATCCCGACTACCATCGGCGCGACCTGTGGGAAGCCATCGACAGCGGCAATTTCCCCGAGTGGGAGCTGGCGCTGCAGATCTTCACCGAAGAGCAGGCCGAATCGTTCGCCTTCGACGTGCTCGATCCGACCAAGATCGTGCCCGAAGAACTGGTGCCGCTCACGCCGGTGGGCAAGATGGTGCTCAACCGTAATCCGGACAACTTCTTCGCCGAAACGGAACAAGTGGCCTTCTGTACCGCCCACATCGTCCCCGGCATCGATTTCAGTAACGATCCGCTGCTGCAAGGCCGTATCCATTCCTACCTCGATACCCAGATCAGCCGCCTCGGCGGGGCCAATTTCCACGAGATCCCGGTCAACTCGCCGATCGCGCCGGTGCACAACAACCAGCGCGACGGCATGCACCGCCAGGCCATCCACCGCGGCCGCGTCAGCTACGAGCCGAACTCGCTGGGCGGCGGTTGCCCGTTCCAGGCCGGCATGAAAAGCGGCTTCACCAGTTTTCCGCAGACCATCTCGGAAGACAAGGTGCGCGGCAATCCTGAACTGTTCGCCGATCACTATTCGCAGGCGCGCCTGTTCTTCAACAGCCAGAGCCCGGTCGAACAGGCCCACATTGCCGCCGCCTTCCGCTTCGAGCTGACGCGGGTGCAAACACCGGCCGTGCGCGAGCGCGTGCTGGCCACCCTGGCCAATGTGAATCCGGTGCTGGCCGGTACCGTTGCCGATGGCCTGGGCATGGATGTGCCGGCACCGCTGCCGCTGGCGACCGACCGTCCGATGCACGAGTACGAGCCGTCGCCGGCCCTCTCGCTGCTCAGCCGTCCGGGTGAAACCGGGATCCGCACGCGCAAGGTGGCGCTGCTGGTCGCCAACGGGGTCGACGGCGCCATGGTGCGCGCCATCTACCGTTCGCTGCTGGAAGATGGCGCCGTACCGCGCCTGGTCGGCAGCCAGCTGGGCAAGGTCAAGACCAGCGACGGCGGCACCCTCGACGTGGAAATCACGCTCGAAGCCGGCCCGTCGGTCCTGTACGACGCGGTGGTCGTGCCCGATGGCGATGCCGTCACTGTTCTCGGCCGCGATGCCCACGCGCTCGACTTCGTGCGCGAGCAATATCGTCACTGCAAGCCGATCCTGGTGGTCGGGGCCGGTGCCGGACTGTTGAAGAAGGCGGGCGTGCCGCCGGCCTTGCCGGACGGTTCGGCCGACCCGGCGCTGATCGGCACCGAAGGTGGCGCCCTGACTGCGGCCTTGACGGCATTCAAGACGGCGCTGGCGGGTCACCGCTCTTTCGCGCGCGAAACTGATCCGCCGAAAGTGTAAGCACGGCGTACAAGGTTCAGCCAAAAAAAAACGCCAGCAATGCTGGCGTTTTTTTCGGCTGAAACCGCGGTGCGGATCAGCGGAAAGTGTCGTGCTCGCCTTTGCGGCGGCGCGACATGAAGCCGATCAGGCCCAGGCCGGCCAGCAGCATGGCGTAGTTTTCCGGTTCCGGCACGGGCGTGGTCGGTACCTGGAAGGCGGTCTTGCTGACGTCGCGCGCGAAGATGGTCAGGTTCGAGTAATCCGACAGCCTGCCGCCGCCGTTGAGCGCATTCAGGGTCCAGTTGCCGCTGGTTTTGGCACCGGCGCCGAGGACGTCGTTATCGAACAGCCAGGCCGAACTGCCGCCGCCGGTGTGCATCGCAAACACCAGGTCGAGCTTGACGTTGTTGTTCAGGTCGTTGTTGGCCACAGTCCACGAACCATGGCGGCCGTCGGTCTTGTCGAAGGTGAAGGTCAGGCTGGTGCCCAGCTTGCTGGTCGAGATGGCCACGCCGTTGTCGGCGCCGCTGCCGAAGGCGGCGATCGAGGTCCAGCCCTGTTTCGAGCCGTACAGCGCAAAGTCGCTGGCGAAACCGCTGCTGCCGCCTTTGGTGGCGTTGCCGCTCTGGGGATTGACGCCGACGGCATAGTCGACCATATCGGCGCCCGCGCCGTTGAGGGTGACGTCGCCTTTGGCGGTGTTGCCGGCACTGCCATTGGCAGCGTGTGCGCCGGTGGCGGACAGCACGGTAGTGAAGAGCGCCGCGCCCAGGCTAATCGTTTTGGCAATGTTTTTCATGTCGTTTCCGATGTTTAAGAAAGTGATGGAGAAAGCATTGCGGGGGTTAGGCAGCGCTTGAAGCAAATGCGGAACTACAGGACCAATGGTACCCCATGTATTGATGAGATTCAAGGGAGAATGTTATTTACATGCAATTATACTGACTTGAATGCAACTTTATCGTCTTGGTATCTTGTCATGATGCAACTTCAGTGCAATGCGAAAATTGCTGGACCGGCCTCAACGGCGGGCTGCGCGCGGCGCGCCGGCTGAGCGGCTGGGGGCCATGGAAGTCCCCGCATGGCATGTTCGACGTTGTTGCAGCCCAACAAAAACGCCAGCACGAGGCTGGCGTTTTGAACCTGTGCGGCGCAGCGATCAGCTGAACAGCGGCTGTGCGGCCTTGCGGCGGCGCGTCATGAAACCGACCAGGCCCAGGCCGGCCAGCAACATGGCATAGGTTTCCGGTTCCGGTACCGGGGTGGTCGGCACCTCGAAGGCGGTCTTGCTGACATCGCGCGCGAAAATGGTCAGGTTCTCGTAGCCGGCCTTGTTGCCGAACAGCGCCAGGCCGTTGAAGGTCCAGCTGCCATTGCTGGTCGAGGCGGCGCCGATGGTTTCGTTGTCGAACAGGAAGGCCGAGCTGCCCATGCCGCCGTACATGGCGAACACCAGGTCCAGCTTGACGTTGTTCCTGGCATCGTTGTTGGCGACGGTCCACGAACCATGGCGGCTGTCGGACTTGTCGAAGGTGAAGGTCAGGTTGGTGCCCAGCTTGTTCGTGCTGACCGAGACGCCATTGTCGGCGTGGCTGCCGAAAGCGGCGATCGAGGTCCAGCCCTGCTTCGAGCCGTACAGCGCGAAGTCGCTGGCAAAGCCGCCGCTGCCGCCCTTGGTGACGAAAAAGCCCTGGGGATTGACCAGCACAGCGTAGTCGACCGCGTCGGCGCCGGCGCCGTTGAGGGTGACGTCGCCCTTGGCGGTCGTGCCGTTCCAGGTTGCCTGCGCGCTTGAGGCGAACAGCAGGGAGGTGCACAGTGCCGCGCCCAGGGTAAGATTTTTAGCAATGTTTTTCATGTCGTTTCCGGTGACGGGGATTGGAGGAAGAAGCATTGCGGGGATGAGGCAAGGCTTGCTGCAAATGCAGGAACGGGGCACATCATAGCGCGTATATTGCTGTTTTTCAAGCAAGAAAGTTATATTGGTGCAATTTAACTGATAAAAACACAACGCAAGCGCGTATTAGTGTTTCCAAAAAGAAAAACGCCAGCGCGAGGCTGGCGTTCGATGAGGACAGGCTTGCCGCTCTATTTGGACAAATCGAGCGCCGCTGTGCGGTGCACCACGGCCTTGTCCCGGCGCAGACGCTGCATGCCACGCTTGAGCAAGTGTTCCAGGTCATCGATATAGGTGAACACGGCCGGCACCACCAGCAAACTGAGCAGGGTGGACGTGATCAGGCCGCCGATCACGGCAATCGCCATCGGCGAGCGGAAGCTCGGGTCGGCGCCCCAGCCGAGCGCCAGCGGCATCATGCCGGCGCCCATGGCGATGGTGGTCATGATGATCGGGCGGCTGCGCTTGTGGCAGGCGTCGACCAGCGCATCGAAGCGGCTCATGCCAGCCTCGCGCGCCAGGATCGCATAATCGACCAGCAGGATCGAGTTCTTGGTCACGATCCCCATCAGCATGATCAGGCCGATCATGGACGGCATCGACAGCGCCTTCCCGGTCAGCAGCAAGCCCACGATCGCGCCGCCGATCGACAGCGGCAGCGCCGCCAGGATGGTCACCGGCTGCATGAAGTCCTTGAACAGCAGTACCAGCACGCCGTAGATGCACAGCACCCCGATCAGCATCGCCACGCCGAAGCTGGCGAACAGCGACTGCATCTCCTGGGCGTCGCCCAGTTCCGCGATCTTCACCGACGCCGGCAGGTTTTTCAGCGAGGGCAGGGCGCGCGCTTCGTCATTGACTTCGCCCAGCGAGCGGCCCGACAGCTCCACTTCCAGGGTCACATTGCGGCTGCGATTGAGGCGGTCGATCTGCGCCGGTCCGCTTTCCATGGTGATGCTCGCCACGTTGTCGAGCATGACCGGGCCGTTCTTGCCCGGCACCGTCAGCCGTCCCAGTGCCGACAGATCGGCGCGCACCGCGTCCGGCAGCTTGACCCGGATCGGTACCTGGCGCTCGCTCAGGTTCATCTTGGTCAGTGCCGTGTCGTAGTCGCCGGCGGTGGCCACGCGCACCGTCTCGCCGATGGCGGCGGCGGTCACGCCCATGTCGGCCGCCCTGGCGAAGTCGGGCCGCACGATGATCTCCGGACGCACCAGCGACGCGCTCGAACTGACGTTGCCGATGCCCTTGAGCGTGCGCAGTTCGCGTTCGGCCTGCTGCGCCGCGGCGGTCAGCGCCACCGGGTCTTCGCTGCGCAGCACCAGCTGCATCTTCACGCCGGTATCGGCCGGGCCGACGTTGAACCTGGCGCCCGGGATCTGATCGAGCCTGGCGCGGATCTGGCGCTCCAGCTGGTCCATCGATTCCTTGCGGTCGTTGCGGTGCAGCGTGGTCAGGGTCAGCACCGCGCGCCGCGCTTCGGCCGACGCGCCCGGAGCGAAGGCGTCGCCGCTGGAGCCGCCGCCGATCGAACTGAAGACACCTTTGATGCCGGGTACTTCCATCGCCGCCAGGCGCGCCCGTTCGGCCACCACGCGCGTCTCGGCCAGGGTGGAACCGGGCGGCAGTTCGACGTTGATCATGGTCTGGGCGCGGTCGGCCGCCGGCACGAAGCCGGTCGGCAGCAGCGGCACCAGCATGATCGAGCCGACGAAGAACAGGGCCGAGGCGATCACGGTCACCAGGCGGTGGTTCAGGCACCATTGCATGGCCGCCATGTAGCGCTGCATGATCCAGCCGTCCTTTTCTTCTCCATGCGGCAGGTCTTTGAGGATGTAGGCCGCCATCATCGGGGTGAGCAGGCGCGCCACCACCAGCGAGGCCAGGATCGCCAGCACCGCGGTCCAGCCGAACTGCTTGAAGAACAGGCCCGGCACGCCGCCCATGAAGGCGGTCGGCAGGAACACCGCGACCAGCGCGAAGGTGGTGGCGATGACCGCCATGCCGATTTCGTCGGCCGCTTCCATGGCCGCCTGCATCGGGGTCTTGCCCATGCGCAGATGGCGCGAAATGTTCTCGATCTCGACGATCGCATCGTCCACCAGCACCCCCACCACCAGCGCCAGCGAGAGCAGGGTCACGGTGTTGAGGGTGTAGCCGAACAGGTACTGGCCCAAGAAAGCGGGAATCACCGACAGCGGCAGCGCGGCGGCGGCCACCAGGGTGGCGCGCCAGTCGCGCAGGAACCACCACACCACCAGCACCGCCAGGATCGCGCCTTCGTACAGCAGCTCCATCGAGCCGTCGAAGTTTTCCTGCACCGGCTGGGCGTTGTCGATCACTTCCTTCAGCGCCACGTTCGCATGCGCTGCCTGCAATTCGGCGACAGCGGCGCGCGTGCCTTCGGCCACCGCCAGTTCGCTGGCGCCCTTGGTGCGGAAAATCTCGAAACCGACCACGCGCTTGCCATCCTGCTCGGCCACCGAACGCGGCTCGGCCACGGTATCGGTCACGCTCGCGATCTGGTCCAGGCGCACGCGCCGTCCGTCCGGCAGCGGAATATCCATCGCCGCCAGTTGATCGGCCGTCTGCACGGTGGCGATGGTGCGCACCGACTGCTCGGCGCCCGAGACGTCGCCGCGTCCGCCCGGCGCTTCGCGCTGCACGCTGCGCAGCTGGCGCGACACGTCCACCGCCGCCACCTGCAAGGCCGCCATGCGCGCATCGTCGAGTTCCACCCGGATCTCGCGCTGCACGCCGCCCACGCGCTTGACCGCGCCCACGCCCGGCACGCTCAGGATGCGCTTGGCGACCGCATTGTCGACGAACCAGCTCAGTTCCTGGTCGTCCAGCGGCACGCCGCCCTTGCCCGGCGCCGCGCTGGCGCTATAGGTCAGGATCACGCGCCCGGCTGTGGAAATCTTGGTCACGGTCGGATCGCGCATTTCGGCGGGCAGGTCGGCCTTGACCCGCGCCACCGCGTCGCGCACATCGTTCACCGCTTCCGAGATGTTTTTCTCGAGGATGAATTCGACCGTCACCGTGACCACGCCATCGAGCACCTTGGTCGCGATGTTCTTCACGCCTTGCAGGGTGGCGACCGAATCCTCGATCTTGCGCGCCACCTCAGTTTCCAGCTGCGCCGGCGCGGCGCCGTCGAGCGTGGCGGTGACGCTCACGATCGGCAGTTCGATGTCCGGAAAGTCCTGCACCGGGTTGGCCTTGTAGGCCAGCAGGCCGGCCAGGGTCAGCAGCACGAACAGCATGATCGCCGGTATCGGGTTCTTGATCGACAGGGATGAAAAATTCATGGTGGTTCCTTATTTGGCCGCAGTCGCCGGCGCCTTCGCCGGGGCGGCGGCAGGCACATTGCGTACCAGGTCGCCTTCGTTCAGGAAACCCGCGCCGCTGACCACGACCAGCGAATCGGCCGTCAAGCCACGGGTCACTTCAATGCGGTCGCCCAGGCGCCGTCCGGTCTGCACCTTGAGCTGGCTGACCCGGTTGTCCTGCTGCAGGCGGAACACGTAGCTGAAGCCATCGCGCACCACCACCGCCTGCTGCGGCACGGTCATGGCGTCCGAGGTGCCCAGTTCGAACTGGCCGCTGGCGAACATGCCGGCCTTGAACGGCGCGTTGGCGCTGGTAGCCGACGGCAGGTCGACGTACACCAGCGCGGAGCGGGTCTGCGGGTCGATGGTCGGCGCGATCATGCGCACCTTGCCGGTCAGTTCGCTGCCGTTGGCCGCCTTGACCACGGCGCTGGTGCCGGGCTTGAGGCGCGCCAGTTCGGAGGCAGTGACTTCGGCGCGCCATTCCAGGCGTCCCTGGCGGATCATGCGGAACAGTTCCGTGCCCACGCCCACCACCGAACCGACGCTGGCGGTGCGCGCGGAAATCACGCCATCGTCGGGCGCCACCACCTGCGTGTATTTCAGGCGCAGCTGCTGCGCCGACAGCGCCGCCCTGGCCGAGGCGATGCGCGCCCTGGCGGTCTGCTCGGCCGTCTTGTACTGGCTGATCTGCTGGGCCGACAGCGCGCCCGAATTTTCCAGGGTGCGCGCGCGCGCCGCGTTGGCCACCGCTTCGGCGGCATTCGCCTCGGCTTCGAGCAGGGCGGCGCGCGCCTGCGCCACGTCGGCGTTGACGCTGTCGGCCGAGAACACGGCCAGCACCTGGCCTTTTTTGACCACGTCGCCGACGTTGACCTTCACATCGGTCAGGCGCAGCCCGCCCGACTCGCTGCCGATCACCGCCTCCTGCCAGGCGGCCACGTTGCCGTTGGCGCCCAGCTTGATCGCCAGGGTCGCCGGCGCCGGCCTGGTGGTGGTGACGGTCAGCGCGGGTGTGGGCGCGCTGTCTTTCTTGTCGTCGGCCGCGACCGAATCGGACGAGACGGCCAACAGGGCGCCGGTGGCCAGCACCAGGGCGCCGATCACCAGCGCGGCGGCCGGTTTCAGTTTCAGGTTTTTCAAGGTGTAGTGTGTAGGGTTTGTCATGGTGTTCTATCCGTAGTCGTGTCGGGCGGTCAGTTCGGGGTGGCGGTCCAGCCGCCGCCGGCGGCGCGGTACAGCGCCACCGAAGCGGCGCTGCGTTCGCGCTGCAAGGTCACGACCGCGTTCTCGGCGGCCAGGCGGGTGCGGCGCGCGTCTTCCAGTTCCAGCAGGCTGCCCAGTCCATTCTTGTAGCGGTCTTCGGCGGCGCGAAAGGCCGCGCGGTAGCCGTCCAGCGACACCTGCGCATCAACGCCGCGCTCGGCCGCGCTGTTCAGGTTCACCAGCGCCTGTTCGACCTCGCTCACGGCGCGCCGCGCGCTGGCGCGGTACGACACCACGGCCGCGTCGTAGCGCGCCCTGGCCGCGTCCACATTGGCGCTGCGCCGCCCGCCGTCGAAGATTGGCAGGGTCAAGGCCAGCGGGCCGATGCTCCAGGTGTCGAACTGGGTGTTGTCGCCGCCGCTGCGCAGGTTCGCCCTGCCGATCGATCCTTGCAGCGCCAGGCGCGGATAGCGCTGCGCCTGCGCGCTGCCGACCTCGAAACTGGCGGCCGCCACTTCGCGCTCGGCGGTGAAGACGTCGGGCCGCTGGGCCAGCACCTGGGCCGGCAGGGCGGCAATCGCGGGCGCCGGCGGCGCCACCGGCGTGCTGGCCAGGAGGCGCGCGCGCAGTTCGGGTTCCTCGATCGCCGTCAACGCCACCAGGGTCTTGATATCGATGTCGCACAAGGCGCGCTGCAAGGTGGCGCGGCTCTTGCCCTCGGCCGCGCTGGCGCGCGCCAGGGCCGCCGTGGCGGGCGCCTGGAAGCCGGCATCGGCCGACAGCCCGGTCAGGCGCGCCGTGTCTTCGCGCGAGGCGGCGTCCAGGCGCGCCACCGCCAGCAGTTGCTCGCACGAGCGCAGGCTGTAATACTGGTTCGCCACTTCCGCCGCCACCGCCACGCGCGCGTCGTGCCAGCTGGCGTTGGCGCCGGCCAGCCGTTCCTCGGCCGCGTTGCGGGTGGCGCGCAGGCCGCCGAACAGGTCGATCTCCCAGGCGCTTTGCAGGCCGCCCTGGCTGGTGGTGCCGCCGGGCTGGGCGCCCTGCTGGTTGGCGCGGCTCACGCTCATGCTCGCGTCCAGGGTCGGCGCCAGCGCGGCGCCGGCGGCCACCCGGTCGGCGCGCGACTGCACGATGCGCGAGCGCGCCGTGGCCACGTTCGGGCTGGCCGTCTGCGCCGCCTCCACCAATTGCGCCAGCAGCGGGTCGCCCTGCTCGCGCCACCAGGCCGACAGGTCGGTCAGGCTGCCGTTGTGCGGCAGGGGCGCCTGCCATTGCGGCGCCACCGGCGCGTCGGTCTTCGCTGGCGGCGCCAGCGCGCACCCTCCCAGCGCCAGCGGCAGCAGGGCCGCGCTCAGTACATGGACGATCTTCATGCTTTCTTCTTTCGTGGTGTTTTTTTAATCGGCTTGACCGGTTCTGCGGCGCCGGCCTTGCGGCGCGCCAGTTCGGCATTGACCATCGCTTCGCCGTAGTCGACCAGGCGCGCCATCCAGGCATCGATGGCGGCGTCGTTTTCCAGCAGGTGCGGGTTGATGCGGTCGATCACGTCGCGCGTGACCATCAGCTGCACCGCCAGGCCGACCACCGAGAAGCCCAGGCGCAGCAGGTCGTCGTCGGGCGTGGCCAGGCCCAGGTGGCGGCCCAGCACCATCACCAGCGCGGCGTGGGCCGGCTTGATGCCGTTGTCGATTTCTTCTGCCCATACGCCGGTCGGTTCGAGCATCTCGCGAAACCACAGCCGCATCGACAGGCGCGCCATGTCGCCGCGTTTCAGGTCGGCCATCATGATGCCGTAGAAGCCTTCGAGCGTTTCGCGCAGGGTGGCGTCGGTTGCGGTGAACCTCTCCAGATTGGCCTCGCAGCCGGGCGACGGTTCGGTGAAGGCGGCGCGGTACAAGCCGGCCTTGTCGCCGAAGTAGTAGCTGATCGACGCAATGTTGGTGCCGGCGGCCAGCGCGATCTCGCGGGTGGAGGTTTTGGCGAAGCCCTGCTCGGCGAACAGGCGGGTCGCCGCCAGCAGCAGCCGCTCGCGCGACTGGGCGCCGTCCGAGCGCGTGCGGCGCGCATCCTCGGCCAGTAAAGTTGGTGTTTTTTCCATTCCGCGATTTAATCACGAAAATCAAACGATTGATATAACTAAAGCGTTCGTTTTAACTAAACCGGCAAATCTTTACATTTGAGTTACATTGTGGTCTATCTTGTGTGCAAATTAACGGGAACTTTTCACCGCTTGAGGCGCAATACCTGTAAGGCGGGGATGTTCCCGGCCACTTTTCGATCGGCCCGCCCATGAAACGCACTGTCTTCGCCCTGTTCGCCGCCGCCGCGCTGGCCGGCGCGCGCGCCGCGCCGCTGCCGCCCGGCCAGGAGGCCGCCCATGTACTGAACCGTATCGCTTTCGGTCCCGCTCCGGGCGACCTGGAACGCGTGACCCGCGGCGGCGTGCGCGCCTATATCGACAGCCAGCTGGCCCCCGAATCGATCGCCTTGCCGGCCGCGCTGAGCGAGCGCCTGGCCGGCCTGGAAACGCCCAACCGCAGCGCCGGCAAGACCCTGGCCGAATTCGAAGAAGCGCGCCGCAACGCGCGCGACGAAACGCCGGCCGCCCAGGAGCTGCGCCGCGCGCGCGTGGCCCGCATCGCCCGCGAAACGGCCGAAGCCCGCCTGCTGCGCGCCATCGCCAGCCCGCGCCAGCTCGAAGAAGTGATGGTCGACTTCTGGTTCAACCATTTCAACGTGGCCGCCTCCAAGGGCAATGTGCAGGCGCTGGTGGCCAGCTACGAGCGCGATGCGATCCGCCCGTACGTGTTCGGCTCCTTCCGCCAGATGCTGGGCGCCACCGCCAGGCACCCGGCCATGCTGTACTACCTCGACAACTACCTGTCCGCCGCTCCCGCGCCGGCCAAAGCCAGGGCGCGCGCGCGCGGCCTGAACGAAAACTACGCGCGCGAGCTGATGGAACTGCACACGCTCGGCGTGGACGGCGGCTACAGCCAGCGCGACGTGACCGAACTGGCGCGCATGCTGACCGGCTGGACCTACGACCAGCGCGCCCTGATCGGCGCGGACCAGCTATTCCGCTTCGATCCCAAGCGCCACGACCAGGGCGCCAAGACCTGGCTGGGACGCGCGGTGCCGGCCGACGGCCAGCAAGAAGGAGAAATGGCGCTCGACGTGCTGGCCATGCACCCGGCCACGGCGCGCCACCTGAGCTACAAGCTGGCCCAGTATTTCGTGCGCGACGACCCGCCGGCGGCCCTGGTCGAGCGGCTGGCGGCAAGCTGGCAAGCCAACGGCGGCGACATTCGCGGCGTGCTGCGGGTGCTGTTCGCCAGCGAGGAATTCATGGCCCCGGCCGCGGTCGGCGCCAAGTTCAAGACCCCGTATCAATATGTGGTGTCGGCGGCGCGCGCCAGCGCCACGCCGCCGGGCGACATCGGCCCGCTGCTCGGCACCCTGACCCAGCTCGGCATGCCGCTGTACGGTTGCCAGACCCCGGACGGCTACAAGAATACCGAGGCGGCCTGGATGAACCCGCACGCGCTGACGCGGCGCATCGTGTTCGCCACGGCGCTCGGCGCGGGGCGGCTGGCGCTGGCCAAAGGCGCGCCAGTGGTGGCGCTGGAGGATGCCAGTTCGGTCACGCCGGCGCCGCTCGACCCGCTGCTGCTGGCGTCGACCCTGGGTGCTTCGGTGTCGCCGCGCACCCAGGAGCTGGTGGCGGCGTCGCCGGTCGCCCTGCGCGCGGCGATGCTGCTCGGCGGGCCCGATTTCATGCAGCGCTAACACTACTCGGAGAGACGCATGCAACGCAGAGACTTTTTATCCTCGATGGCGCTGGGCGCCAGCCTGCTGGTGCCGGTCGGGCGCAGCGCCTGGGCCGCCAGTGGCACCAGCGCCACGCGCCAGAAACTGATCGTCGTGATGCTGCGCGGCGCCGTCGATGGCCTGAACGTGGTCGCGCCCGTGGGCGACGCCAACTACCGGCGCCTGCGCCCGACCATCGGGCTGGAATTGCCTGGCGTGGAGGGAGGAGCGCTCGACCTGGACGGCTACTTCGGCCTGCATCCGGCGCTGGCGCCCTTGATGCCGCTGTGGCGGCAAAAGCAGCTCGCGTTCGTGCATGCCAGCGGCTCGCCCGACGAGAGCCGTTCGCACTTCGACGCGCAGATCTATATGGAGACGGCCACGCCGGGCCGCAAAAGCACGCCGGATGGCTGGATGAACCGGCTGGTGACGGCGCTGCCGGGCGATTCCGCGGCCAGCCGCGCCATCAGCATCGGCCCGCTCATGCCGCGCATCCTGAGCGGGCCGGCGGCGGCCATCAACCTGCCCAACGGCGCCGGGGCGACGCGCGCCGATGTACTCGACCGCCCGGCGGTGGGCGCCGCGTTCGACCAGCTGTATGCCTCGCACGCGCGCTTCGGGCGCGCCTACAGCGAGGGCAGGGTGGCGCACAAGGAGGTGATGCAGGCGGCGATGAGCCAGGAAATGCGGGCAGCCGACAACGGCGCGCCTTTGCCGAATGGTTTTCCGGACGATGCGGCGCGGCTGGCGGGCCTGATGCGCGGCGATGCGCGCATGCAGGTGGCGTTTATCGCGCTGGGCGGGTGGGACACGCATGCCAACCAGGGCGCGGCGAGCGGCCAGCTGGCCAACCGGCTGGCGCCTGTGGGGCTGGGACTGGCGACGCTGGCGCAGCGCCTCGGGCCGCTGTTCGAGCATACGACCATTATCGTGATGTCTGAATTTGGGCGCACCGCGCGCCAGAACGGCAACGCCGGCACCGACCATGGGCATGGCAACGCCATGTGGCTGCTGGGCGGGCGGGTGGCCGGCGGCAAGGTGTATGGCGACTGGCAGGGCGTGGGCGACGACGCGCTCAACGAAGGGCGCGACCTGCCGGTGACCACCGATTTCCGCTCGGTGCTGGCGCAGGTGGCCGAAAAACACCTGCGCTTGCCGGATGGGCAACTGGCCAAGTTGTTTCCAGACATGCCGCGCCAGGGGCTGGGGTTTCAATTATTGCAAGTGTAGGGTGAAATGTTTGTATCCGTAGCGCAACACCGTAAAACTACCGTATTGCAGCGCACCATAAATGAGAATATAGTGGACTTGTCTCCTCCAGTTTTCTCAGAAGATTGGATTGCCGCCCGCACCGTCAAGGTCGCGGGCGTTTTTTTAGCGTTTTTCGCGCAAAGCGAGGGTGAAGGTGCTGCCGGTGCCGTAGTCGCTGGTGAAATACAGGTTCCCGCCCAGCAGATTGGCCAGGTTCTGGCACAGGTACAGCCCCAGTCCCGCTCCTTCGGCATGCCGGGTCGAGGTCGAATCGAGCTGCGAAAATGCCTGGAACAGCTTCGACTGGTCTTCCGGCTTGATGCCGGCCCCGCTGTCGCTCACACTGAACTCCGTGAGCAGCCCGCTGGCGTCGAGCCGCTGCGACAAGGCCACCTTCACCGATCCCTGGTCCGTAAACTTGATCGCGTTGTTAACCAGATTGATAATAATCTGGGTCAGCGCGCGCCGGTCCGAATCGATCACGATCGCTTCGAGCGGCAGCTCCACCGACAGCGACAGCCCCTTTTGCGCGGCCAGCGGACGCAGGGTGTCGGCCGTATGGTTCAGCAGGTCCTGGCACTGCACCCGCTCCAGTGCCAAGGTCACCTTGCCGGCTTCGATCTTGGCCACATCGAGGATGTCGTTGATCAGCGATAGCAGATGGCGCGCGCTCGAACGGATGGTGTTGAGCTGCTTGTCCTGATCCGGCGTGAGCGGGCCGGGAAGCTTCATCAGCAGCGCCCCGGTAAAGCCGATGATGGCATTGAGCGGCGTGCGCAGCTCGTGCGACATATTGGCGATAAAGGCCGACTTCATGCGGCTCGCCTCGGCCAGTTCCAGGTTCTTGTGCGCGATTTCGCGGTTGATGGTTTCGAGTTCGGCCGCGTGGTGCGCCAGGCGCATATTGAGTTCGATCACCTGGCGCTCGCGCGCCTGCAGCTCGCTGTTGACCTGCACCGCTTGCTCGTAGGTCGAAATGAGCAGGTCCAGGATTTGCTGGCGCCCGGCGTTGATGAAGTGCTTCTGGTTGCCGAGATAAAGCGCGATGCCCGCCTCCACCTCCGGCGGCGGCCCTTCGCGCAGGCGCAGGTTGAGCAGCATGTGGCTGATCCTGCTGAGCAGGTAATCCTCGGCATACGGCTTGCGCACGAAATTATCGGCGCCGCACTCGATGCCGCGGATGATGTCCTTGGGGTCGTTCAGCGCCGTCACCAGGATCACCGGGATGTCGCGCAGGGCCGGGTCGGACTTGATGATGTGGCAAAGTTCGTAGCCGTCCATCTCGGGCATGATGATGTCCGACAGGACCAGGTCGGGCTTTTGCTCGCGGATCAGGGCAAGCGCCAGCTGGCCGTTCAGGGCCACGCGCACCTGGTACGACTTGGACTGGATCAGCCGCCGCAGCCGCTCGGCCTGGGTCGGGCTGTCTTCGACGATCAGTATCTCGAATTCTTCTGGCTGGATTTGGTACGTCGAGTCCACGACATGGCTCCTTGCACGGCGGCTGCGTTGCACACGACTATATCGGATTTATCGCCCCACATGGTAAATTTACAGATACGATAATGTCACTGTTTTTTACTCCGTGTCGCCCTGGAAGCCTCCCGTGCGCCAGGTCAGCACCAGGGTATCGCGGTGGCCGTTCTCGCCATCGGGCTGGATCGGGGTCGATTCGTGGATGACGGTGGCGTCGTCGAGCAGGATCAGGGTCCATGGTTCGAGCATGGTGAAGCGCTTTCCATCCGGGCCGGCGGCTTCGAAAATGCGCGTCTCGCCACCTTTGATATGGCTGCGCCCGACCAGCAGCACGGCCACGAAGTCGACGCCGTCGCGGTGCGCGCCTTCCGGGGTGGGGCGGCCGATGCCTTCGAGCGTATCGATGCGGAACTGGTGCGCTTCCACGTACCAGGGCTGCGCCGGGCGCACGCGCGAACAGACGTCGCCCAGGGCGCGCAGCAGCTTGCCCCACGCCGGCAGCGCCACCGTGCTTGGCTCGACCGGTTCGAACAGGCGGTGCATGCCGCCGTGCAGGGCGTTGTATTCGATCGGCTGCCAGTGCGCGCGGTGCGCGGTCTGGGTCAGCGTGGCGCCGTCCTGGATGAAGCAGGAGTGGCGCCGGCGCCGGTAATTGCCACCGTCCTTGAGGTAGTTGTCGGGCGCAAGCTGGTCCCAGCTGGCGACCAGGGTGTTCAGGTCATCAAGGCCGCAGCCGGCCAGCGAGGCCACATCGGCGGGGCGCAGCAGGGCGTAGCCGCTGGTGCGCAGCGCGCTTGTGAGTTGGGAGATATCGTTAAATGGCGGTGCGTGTGTTGTCATCCCGATAGCGTAGCATTTTTCGCCACCGGCCGTCGGGAGTGCTGAGGATATCGCTCCTTTACCATTTTTTCACCAGCGTCAGCCGCAGCGAGCGCGATTCGACCGGGTGGAAGTGCACGTCCTCGCGCTCGGCGGCTTCATTTGGCAGGCGCGATTCATAATAGTAGGCGATTGCCGAATCGCGCCGGTTGGTCAGGTTGAAGCCTTCGATCTCCAGCAGCAGCCCGTTGGCGAGGCGGTAGCCGATGCGGCCATTCATGGTGGTGCTGCCCGCTGCGCGCACGCTGTTGTTTTCGATGAGCGGACGCGCGCCCACATAACGCAGGCGCAGCGCGCCCGACCAGGGTCCGCGCTCGAGCGTCAGCGCGAACTGGCCCACGCCTTCGACCGCGCCGGCGATGCGGTCCGCGCCCGCGGCCACTCCCGCGCCGCGCGCGCGCGCGCGGGCGAAAGCCAGGTCGAGATCGAGCGAGAGCCATTTGAACGGCTTGTAGTAGTTCGACAGCTCGATTCCGGTGCGGCGGCTGGCGGGGCCGGCTTCGGTGTTGCCGGCGTCGCCGACGTAGACCAGTTCCGACGCCATGTCGAGCCGGTACAGCGACAACGCGCTTTGCAGCCTGGGCACAAGCTCGCTGCGCACACCCACTTCCAGAGCGCGCGTGCGCGCCAGGCCCGGCGCGGGCGCCGTGCGCTCGACCGTGCCGCGCGCATCGTTACTGTGAAAGCCGTTGCCGGCGTTGAGATACCACTCGGTCTGCGCCCACGGGCCGAAAATCAGGTTCAGCGAAGGACTGAGCTGATGGTCGCGCGAGCGCGCCGCGCCGCCGCTGTCGCGCACATCGAAGCGGTAGCTGTCGGCGCGCAGGCCGGCCCTGCTGCGCAGCTTGTCGCTCCAGCGCACCTGGTGTTCGGCGAACAGGCCGAGGCTCGATTCGACGACGTGCTCTTCGCGCGTGGTGGAAAGGCGCTCGCGCCGGCGCGTGTTGTACAAACCGTTGAAGATATTGTCGTTCTGGAGTTGCAGGCCGACTGTCAGGTCTGAATTGACGCCGGTGCCGTGGCCATGCCAGGTGTGGGTGGCGTCGACACCGCTGGTCACGCGCCGGTCCGGCTGGCTGAACTGGTCGCCGTTGAGCGGATCGTTGAGAAAATACGTGAAGTTCGAATACAGGTCGAGCTGGTTGCGGATCACGTAGGCGTTGACCTTGGACGCCTGTTCCGCGCCGGTGCGGCGCCATACGCCGGACAGGCTGTAACGGCGCGCCTGGCCGCCATCGCTGTCGTCGATGGCGGCGAAGCGTCCCAGGGTGCCATCGTCGACGGCGCGCTGGGGAATCTGGTCGGTCGCATTCCAGCTGGCGCGGTAGGCCATGGCGCTGATCGTGAAACCGTTGTTGGCGTAGCCCTGGCTGTAGCGCAGCACGGCGTTGACCTTGCGGTAGTCGTCGGGCCGGGTGAAGGGGCCATCGTTGTGCATCGCCTCCAGCGCGTACAGCAGGTTGCCGGGACCCGCCTCGGGCGAACCGGCCAGCAGCGCGCGCGCAAAGCCGATCTGGCCGATGCTGGCGCTGGTGGTCGTTTGCGCCAGACGATTGGCGTAGGTGATCGCCGCCGCGCCGGCCGAAGCAAAGTCGCCATCGCGCGCCGAGTACGGGCCTTTGCGGTAATCCATGCGCGCGGCCAGCTCGGGAATCAGGAAATTGAGGTCGGTCCAGCCCTGGCCATGCGCGTGGCTGCGCTGGTTGACCGGCATGTCGTCCACCGTGGTGCGCAGGTCGGTGCCGTGATCGAGGTTGAAGCCGCGCAGGAAAAACTGGTTGGCCTTGCCCTCGCCGCTGTGCTGGGTGGCGATCAGGCCGGGGACCGCTTCGAGCAGTTCGCCGGGGCGGTACACGGTGCGCATTTCCAGCTGCTTCTGACTCAGGCTGCCGGCGTTGGCCGCGTCCGCGATGCCGAGCTGGCTGGCGCGCGAACCGTCGATCAGCACGCGCTGGAGCACCAGGTCGTCGGCGCGCGCGGCGCTGTGGCACAACAGGAGGGACAGGGCGATCGGGGAAAGGCGTAAAGCTGCTTGCATGGTCACGGTAGTTACTGTTCTTTTTTGTTGCGCTCAAAAGTGAGCGTGCCGATGGTGCCGCCGCGGTTGATGTTGACGGTATTGACCTGGTCGGGCAAAAAGTCGGACAAGACCTCGTCATGCACGCGCACGACGGCCGCCAGCGGGGTCTTTTCCACTTCCTGGTAGATCACCACGCTCTCGACGCTGGTGCTCACGCCGACCCAGCGCAGCGGCAGGCGTGCCCTGTCGGCGCCGAGCAGGTAGAACTGCCTGTCGACGTATTTGCGCAGCACCGCTTCGTCCTGCGGGTCGGACAGGTCGAGCTGGCGCTGGTACAGGTTGGCCAGCAGCGCTTCGATATCGTGCGCCATGTAGGTGTGCACGACTTCGATGCTGCCGGTGTTCTGGTTGAACGAGATATCGGTGATCCCCGCGTGAAAGCGGTGCGCCTGCGCGCCGAGGCAGGCGCAGGCCAGCAGCGCGCCCAGCGCGAGGCGGCGCTTCATTGCGCGGCCTTGCCGTCTTTGGATTTCAACGGTGTCTTGAAGTCCTTCATCAAGTCGTCCTTGCTGCGGTCGGTCTTGAACAGTTCCAGGCGCGACGGCGTAATCTTGCGCGGCCAGGCATTGTTGCTGTTGTCGATATCGGCCGTTTCCCAATACGGGTCCTGGGTCAGGCCGACCATCGGTTCGTCGGTGACGATCAGCTTCGTGATTCTCTTCGACGAGTAGCGCCACACTTCGGCCGGAATGCGCTCGATCGTCTTTTTGCCGGACTTGAGCTCGATCTCCAGCACCAGCGGCGTCACCAGCCCGCCGATGTTGGAAAAATCGACCAGGTACAGGTGCTTGCCCTTCGCGAGCAGCGCCTTTTCCCAGTCTTCCAGCCCTTCCAGGGATTCCTGGTACTTGTTGCGGTCCTTGTTGGTGACCGTGAAGTCGTCATGCTCGTTGTAGAAGTCCTTCAGTTCCGGATGCGCGTCGACGCGGCGCGCCATGCCCTTGTCGCGCTGGGTCGTCACCGACACCGGCTCGGCATCCTTGCGCGCCTTTTTCCAGGCTTTTTCGATTTCCGGATTCTTGGTGATGACGCCATATTCGGTGATGCCGTCGACGCTGACGTCCACCGCGTCGGTGGTGTAGAACCAGCCGCGCCAGAACCAGTCGAGGTCCGTGCCGGAGGCGTCTTCCATGGTGCGGAAAAAGTCGGCCGGGGTAGGGCGCTTGAACTTCCAGCGCTGCGCGTACTCGCGGAAGGCGAAGTCGAACAGCTCGCGTCCCAGCACCGTCTCGCGCAGCACGATCAGCGAGGTGGCCGGCTTGGCGTAGGCGTTGTTGCCGCGCTGGAGAACCGACTCCGAATCGGTCATCACCGGCACCTGGTTCTTGCTGCGCATGTAGTCGACGATGGCGCGCGGATCGCCGCGCGTGTCGGGGAAGTCTTCTTCCCAGGCGCGCTCGGACAGGTACTCCAGGAAGCTGTTCAGGCCCTCGTCCATCCAGGTCCACTGGCGCTCGTCGGAATTGACGATCATCGGGAAGTAGTTGTGGCCCACCTCGTGGATGATCACGCCGATCAGGCCATACTTGGTGCGGCGCGAATAGGTCAGTTCACCGGTCTTCTTGTCCTTGGTCGGACGCGGACCGTTAAATGAAATCATCGGGTATTCCATCCCGCCCACCGGGCCGTTGACCGAGATCGCGATCGGATACGGATAGTCGAAGGCGTACTTGTTGTACTGCTCGATGGTGTGGACGATGGCCTGGGTCGAATAGCGCTCCCACAGCGGATTGCCTTCCTTCGGGTAGTACGACATCGCCATCACGTCGGTGCCGCCCTTCTTGTAGCCCTGCGCATCCCAGATGAACTTGCGGCTGCTGGCAAAGGCGAAATCGCGCACGTTGTTCGCCTTGTAGTGCCAGGTCTTGCTGGCGCTTGAGCGCGATTTTTCGGCCGCTTCGGCTTCCTTTTGCGTGACGATGAGTACCGGTTTGCTGCTGGTGCGCGCCTGCCGCAGGCGTTCGCGCTGGGCGGCGCTGAGCACAGCGCCGGGATTCTGCAGCTCGCCCGTGCTGGCCACGATATGGTCGGCCGGGACGGTCAGTTCGATGTCGTAGTCGCCGAACTCCAGGGTGAATTCGCCGTCGCCGAGGTACTGCTTGTTCTGCCAGCCGGCCGCATCGTAATAGGCCGCCATGCGCGGGTACCACTGGGCGACTTCGAACAGGTCGTTCTTGTCTTCCTCGAATTTTTCGTAGCCGGAGCGGCGTCCGAGCACATTCATTTCGGGGATGTTGAAATTCCACGCCATCTGGAACGAGAAGCGCGAACCGGGCTTGATCGGCTGCGGCAGGTCGATCCGCATCATGGTCTTGTTGATGGTGTACCTGAGCGGCTGGCCGCCGCCATCGCTCAAGCTGGTGATATTGAAGCCGCCATCGAAGCTGCGGCTCAGGGCGATGAAGCGCATCGCCTCGAAACGCATGCCGTCCGCCTCGGTCGCCTTGGCCCACGCCTCGCGCGAAGGCACGGTGGAGATGGCGCGGTTGTCCGAATCGGCGCGGAACATGTTCTGGTCCAGCTGCACCCACAGGTACGAGAGCGTATCCGGCGAATTGTTATGGTAGGTGACCGTGCCGCTGCCATCGATGCGGCGCTTGGCTTCATCGAGCGTGGCGCGCAGCTTGTAGTCGGCGCGTTGCTGCCAGTAGGCGTGGCCGGGCGCACCCGACGCGGTGCGGGTGATGCCGGGCGTGGGCAGCAGCTCCTCGAGCTGGCGGAACTTGTCGTCGAAAGCCGGTGCCGCCGCAGCGGTGGCGCAAGCCAGGCAGGCCGCCAGGGCCAGGGAAAGGTGTTTGATGATCATTGGGGGCAGGCTCGTGTCATGCGAAAAGAGGCGGGCACCCGATCGTGCCCGCCCTTGCTACTTGGTTTTCAACGGCGTGTTGAAGTCCTTCATCAGGTCGTCCTTGGTGCGGTCGGTCTTGAACAGCTCCAGGCGCGACGGCGTAATCTTGCGCGGCCAGGCATTGTTGCTGTTGTCGATATCGGCCGTTTCCCAGTATGGGTCGTGGGTCAGGCCCACCAGCGGTTCGTCGGTGACGATCAGCTTCGTGATTCTCTTCGACGAGTAGCGCCACACTTCGGCCGGAATGCGCTCGATCGTTTTTTTGCCGGACTTGAGCTCGATCTCCAGCACCAGCGGCGTCACCAGCCCGCCGATGTTCGAAAAATCGACCAGGTACAGGTGCTTGCCTTGCGCGAGCAGCGCCTTTTCCCAGTCTTCCAGTCCTTCCACGGCTTCCTGGTACTTGTTGCGGTCCTTGTTGGTGACCGTGAAATCGTCATGCTCGTTGTAGAAGTCCTTCAGTTCCGGATGCGCGTCCACGCGGCGCGCCGTGCCCTTGTCGCGCTGGGTGGTCACCGACACCGGCTCGGCATCCTTGCGCGCCTTTTTCCAGGCTTTTTCGATCTCCGGATTCTTGGTGCTCACGCCATATTCGGTGATGCCGTCCACGCTCACGTCCACCGCGTCGGTGGTGTAGAACCAGCCGCGCCAGAACCAGTCGAGATCCGTGCCCGAGGCGTCTTCCATGGTGCGGAAAAAGTCCGATGGCGTCGGCCGCTTGAACTTCCAGCGCTGCGCGTACTCGCGGAAAGCGAAGTCGAACAGCTCGCGCCCCAGCACCGTCTCGCGCAGCACGTTCAGGGCCGCCGCCGGCTTGGCGTAGGCGTTGTTCCCGAACTGCAGCAGCGATTCGGAATTGGTCATGATCGGCACCTGGTCGCGCGAACGCATGTAGTCGACGATGGTGCGCGCTTCGCCGCGCGACTGCGGATAATTCTCTTCCCACGCGTTCTGCGCCAGGCCCTGGACGAAGGTGTTCAGGCCTTCGTCCATCCAGGTCCACTGGCGCTCGTCGGAATTGACGATCATCGGGAAGTAGTTGTGGCCTACCTCATGGATGATCACGCCGATCAGGCCATACTTGGTGCGCTTGGAATAGGTCAGCTCACCGGTCTTCTTGTCCTTGGTCGGACGCGGGCCGTTGAACGAAATCATCGGATATTCCATGCCGCCGATCGGACCATTGACCGAGATCGCCGCCGGATACGGGTAGTCCAGCGAATACTTGTTGTATTGTTCGATGGTGTGGACGATGGCCTGGGTCGAATATTTTTCCCACAGCGGATTGCCTTCTTTCGGGTAGTACGACATGGCCATCGTGTCGGTGCCGCCCTTCTTGTAGCCCTGCGCATCCCAGATGAACTTGCGGCTGCTGGCAAAGGCGAAATCGCGCACGTTCCTGGCCTTGTAGTGCCAGGTGCGGGTGCCGCTGGCGCGCGATTTTTCGGCCGCTTCGGCTTCCTGCTGGGTGACGATGATCACCGGTTTGCTGCTGGTGCGGGCCTTTTGCAGGCGCTCGCGCTGGGTCGCCGTCAATACCTCGCCCGGGTTTTGCAGCTCGCCCGTGCTGGCCACGATATGGTCGGCCGGGACGGTCAGCCGCACGTCGTAGTCGCCGAATTCCAGCGTGAACTCGCCGGCGCCGAGGAACTGCTTGTGCTGCCAGCCATACACGTCGTAGTACGCCGCCATGCGCGGGAACCAGTGCGCGATTTCGAACAGGTCGTTCTTGTCGTCGAATTTTTCGTAGCCGGTGCGTCCGCCCTGGACCTTGGCGTCGTTGATGTTGAAGCTGAAGTCGATGTCGAACGACAGGCGCGCGCCCGGCTTCATCGGCTGCGGCAGGTCGATCCGCATCATGGTCTTGTTGATCGTGTGGCGCAGCGGCTTGCCGTCCGCGCCCTTGACCGCGCCGATCGCGAAGCCGCCTTCGAAGCCGGGGTTTTCCAGGATCGAGCGCATGCCTTCGAAGCGCATGCCGTCTTCATCGCTGCGCGCCTTGGCCCAGGCCTCGCGCGAGGCCACCGTGGCCGACATGCGCGCGTCCGAATCGGGCTTGAAGATATTCTGGTCCAGCTGCACCCACAGGTACGACAGGGTGTCCGGCGAGTTGTTGTGGTACGTGATTGTCTCGGTCGCACTGATGGTGCGCTTGTTTTCATCGAGGCGCGCGCGGATCGTGTAGTCGGCGCGCTGCTGCCAGTAGGCGTGGCCCGGAGCGCCGGCCGCATTGCGGATCGTGTTCGGCGTCGGCAGCACTTCCTCGAGCTGGCGGAACTTGTCGTCGAACGGTTCGGCGGCCGAGGCGATGCCCGCCACGAGGAGCAACGCAACGAAGACCGGCATACGGATCATGTTTTCCCTGATTTTTCTCGTGAAAAAGAGGAAGTATTCTAAACGTACCGATTAGTCAATTGTTTCAGGGAATTGTAAAAAAGCTGAAACATACACGCGGGCGCAGGCTATGATTGCCGGGGCCGATTATTGCGGTGATGCGGGCGCGGGGAGGCGTGGCGGAATGGACATGAATTTCAAGGCAAGCATCCTGATTGTCGATGGCGTATCCGACAACCTTGTACTGATCGAAGAGCTGTTGCAGGAGCGTTATCACGTGCGGCTGGCGAGGAGTGGCGAGGACGCGCTGCGCATCGCGCAGCAGGCGCCGCTGCCGGACCTGATCGTGCTCGGTGGCGCGCTGGCCGATGCCGACAGCCTGCGCGTGTTTCACGGCTTGAAGTGCCAGGTATTGAGTAGCGAGACGCCGGTGATCATGCTCATCGCAGACGAGGGCGCGCAGCTGGAAGAGCGCGCGTGGCGCGACGGCGTGGCCGATGTGGTGCGGCTGCCGTTCACGCCGGCGGCGCTGCTGGCGCGCGTGGCCACGCAGCTCAAGTTGCGCGCGGCCGACGGCATGCTGCGCGACCAGCATCGCCATTTCGAACATTTGGTGGCCGAGCGCGTGCGCGACGCCGGCTTGATGCAGGATGCGACCGTGCTGGCGATGGCGGTGCTGGCCGAGTCGCGCGATCCCGGCGTCGGCCAGCATCTGCTGCGCACGCAGCGCTACGTGACGGCGCTGGCGCGCGAGCTGCGCTTTGTAGCGGCCTACACGGCCGAACTGACCAACGACGCCATCGCGCTGCTGCACAAGGCGGCGCCGCTGCACGACATCGGCAAGGTCGGCGTGCCCGATGCGGTTTTGCTCAAGCCGGGCAAATTGAGCGACAGCGAATTCGAGCTGATGAAACTGCATACCGTGTACGGGCGCGACGCGATTGCCGGCGTCGAACGCACGCTCGGCGGCAGCAACGGCTTTTTGCGCTGCGCGCGCGAGATCGCCTGGTCGCACCAGGAAAAGTGGGATGGATCGGGCTATCCGCAAGGGCTGGCGGGCGACGCGATTCCGCTGTCGGCGCGGCTGATGGCGGTGGCCGACGTGTACGACGCCTTGACCACGGCGCGCGTGTACCGGCCGGCGTTCACGCACGAAACTGCGGTCGAGCTGATCCGCCAGGGCCGCGGCGAACATTTCGATCCCGACATCGTGGACGCCATGCTCGCCATCGAAGAACGCTTCAAAGCCATCGCCACCGCGTTTCCGCCACCCTGAACCGGGGTCAGAGCTCTGACTTGCAACTTTTTCAAAATCGACATAGTGGTGGTGCCAAACACCGTGCAACGCCGGCGAAACATTCCTGGCTTGCCACGGTTTTTTGTGCTTACGAGCTATGACTCAGGCTGTTGACTTGACGTGATCGTCGACTTGCCCGTGATCGCCGCCTTTGAAACCGTCTTCTTTGCAAAACCGGAGCGTGCCCACGATTTTGTAACGTCTGACGTCGGGCAATGTTTCGAATTAGAGCTCTGACCCCGGTTGTAGGCGCTTGAGAGGGACGGCTGTAGGAAGTTGGGGTGTCGGGAAGTGTTGTTGGGCCGCGCCATTTGTGCGATTTCCGCATACCAATATGCTATAGTCAACTCGCATACCCGGGCGCGCCCGGCCTTCGGTACAACGTGGAGCGAACCGATGCGGACTCAAGGATACCTGGCCTTTGCAGTCGGTATTTGTCTGACCATGTGGACCTGCGTTGCCGTGCTCGATGCGCAGCAGGCGCGCATCGCGGCCGCCTTCCAGCGCGACGCCGACAAGGTGGCCACCGATACCAATGTGCGCCTGCAAACCTATTTCGACATGCTGCTCAGTATTAAGGGCGCCTTCGCCGTCAACGACCAGGTCGACCGCGCGCAGTTCGCCCGCTTCGTGCGCGAACTTAATCTGACCACGCGCTACCCCGGCTTCCAGGCGATCCAGTTCGTGCGCCATGTGCCGGCCGCCGACCTGGCCCGCTTCACCGAGTCCGTGCGGCGCGATACGCGCCTGGTTGCCGAAGGCTATCCGAGCTTCACCGTCCATCCGCAGGTAGCGCGCGCCGAGCACTTCATCATCGAATACACCGAGCCGCTCAAGGGCAACGAGAACGCCTTCGGCCTCGATCTGGCCGCGCTGCCGCCGCATTTGCAGGCGGTCGAATCGGGCCGCGACAGCGGCGAGATCGTCGCCACCGAACGCATCACACTGGTGCAGGATGACAGCGGCCAGCCCGGCTTCGTGGCGCGCGCGCCGGTCTACCGCCAGAACGTGCCGCTGACCACCGTGGCCGAACGGCGCGCCGCCCTGGTGGGTATGGTGGCGATCGTGTTCCGCGTGAAGAACCTGATGCACGAGGTGATCGAGCCGCAGTTGTTGAGCCAGATGGCGTTTCGGATCCACGATGCCGGCAATCTGGCCGACGGCGCGGCCGCGCCCTTCCACACCTCGAACGTGATGTTCGATACCACCCGCGCCGCCGCGCCGCCGCTGCCCGGCGTGCAGACCGAGGCGCGCCTGAACGTGGCGCAGCGCCAGTGGGTGATGCGCTTCGAGGCGCTGCCCGGAAGCCGCTACAGCCGCGATGTGCGGCCGGCGCTGGTCATCGCCACCGGCGGTCTGGTGATCAGCACCCTGATCGCGGCGCTGATGATCGCCTCGCGCCGCAGCCGCACCCTGGCGCAGCAGGTGCGTGTGACGCTCGACGAGCAGCGCGCCTTCCAGGACAGCGCCAACGTCGGCATCGCGCTGTTCTCGCACGGCGTGATCATGCGCTGCAACCGGGGCATGGAGGAGATGATGGGCTACGCGCCGGGCGAGCTGGCGGGAAGCCAGACGCAGGTGCTTTCGCGCGCGGCGGCGGCCGGCGCGCCCGATCCGTTTGCGGTCGATCCGCAAACCCGGCGCTGGCAGGGCGAGCTGAAACTGATGCGCAAGGACGGCAGCACGATCTGGTGCCTGATCAACGGCAAGGCGCTCGACGCCTCCGACCTGTCGAAGGGCGGCGTGTGGGTGATCCAGAATATCAGCGACCGCAAACACACCGAGGCGGCGCTGGTCGACGCCAAGGATGGCCTGGAGCACAGCCTGGCCGAACTCGAACAGCAAAAGGCCAACGTCGAAACCGCGCACCGCGACCTGTCGACGGTGCTGGCCACGCTCAAGCAGGCCCAGACCAATCTGATCACGTCCGAAAAAATGGCGTCGCTCGGGTCGCTCGTGGCCGGCATCGCGCATGAACTCAATACCCCGATCGGCAACAGCCTCCTGACCGCCACCGCGCTGGCCGACATGGTGGCCGAATTCGAGCGCAAGTACGCCGGCGGCGGCATCAAGCGTTCGGCGCTGGAGGCGCACATGGCCGATACGCGCCTGGCCTGCGACATCATGGCCAGTTCGCTGCGCCGCGCGGGCGACCTGATTACCTCGTTCAAGCAGGTGGCGGTGGACCAGACCTCGGACCAGCGCCGCCGCTTCGATCTGTGCGACCTGGTGCGCGACACCTTGGCGACTTACGCGGCGCAGCTGCGCCGAGCCAATTGCGAGACGCGCTTCGATGGCCCGGGCAGCCTGCTGCTCGATTCCTATCCGGGCAGCGTGGGACAGGTGCTGTCGAATTTGATCAACAACGCGCTGCTGCACGCGTTCGAGGGGCGCACCAGCGCGCTCATTACGATCACCGCGCGCGAGATCGAGGACGACAAGCTGCTGCTCATTTTCAGCGACGATGGGGTGGGCATGCCGCCCAAGATCCTGCACCAGGTGTTCGATCCGTTTTTCACGACCAAGATGGGACAGGGCGGCTCGGGGCTGGGGATGAATATCGTCTACAACATCGTCACCGGCATGCTCGGCGGGAGCATCGAGATCGAATCGTCGCCCGAGCATGGCACCAGCGTCACGGTGCGTATTCCGCGCAAGGCGCCCAACCGCGAGAGCGAGGCGGCCGAGGTGAATATGCTGCTGATGTAAGGGTGTCCCGCCGGGGAAGTTGGTGCTGGCCGTTGATGCCGGTTCAGGCGGCGTAGCGTTCCCTGAGCAGGCCCAGCATCGCCACGTTCTGGTCCCACGCGTTCGAGAGCGGCTCGCCGCTGAACGGCAGGGTCTGGGTGTACGGCACCGGTCCGAATTCGGGCGTGAGCGTCGTCAATTCGGCACCGGCGGCGCGGCGCAGCGTCACGATCCGGTCCCACCATGCAAGATGGCGCGCCAGTTCGGCGCCGAACTGCGGTGCGCGGAAGTCGCTCACCTGCGGTCCCTGCGCATGGCCGACGCGCGCGTGGATGTGGCGCACATGCGGCAAGGTCGCCTCAAGGGTGGCCGGCTGGTCCTCCAGCAGCGATTCGCAAGCGCAGCACCAGTGCGACAGGTCGGCTGTCAGTTCCAGTCCGGGCAGCTCGCGCAGGTACGGCAGCAGCAGCATCGGATGGCCCGAGAAGCGGCTGCGGTGGATCTCGTGCACGATCGGCACGCCGTGCTCGCGCGCGATGCCCGCCGTCAGCGCGATCAGTTCCAGGTTCTGTTCATGCGTGTAGAAGTCCTTGCCGGTGTGCGTGTTGACGAACAGCGGACGCGCGGCGCAGGCGTTGGCCAGATAAGCCGCCAGCGCCTCGCGGTGCGCTTCGAACTCCGGGTGGAACACGGTTTCCCACTGCTGCGCGATCAGCAGCAGGCCGGCGTCGGCGATGCGCGCGGTCCAGTCGTCGCGCTGGGCACAATCCAAAGGCAGCGACATTTCTATACCGTCGAAACCGGCCGCCTTGACGCGCGCGATGAACACGGCGGGCGCGAGCTCGTTGCTGCCCCAGTGCGGGGCGAAGATGCGGATGTCCATCGCCTGGGTCCCCATAATTTATTCGAAGCCCCGCACCGGAAAGCTGGCATCGCGCTGGATCCAGTTCTGCGGCGAGTAGGCGGTGGTGCCGTCGGTCGCATGCAGCGTGTACGCATGGCGCGACACCGGCGAGCGGTTCGGCGCGCTGTAGTGCGGCAGCAGTCCGTGAAAACATACCAGGCTGCCGGCTTTCGCTTCGAGCGGCACGGCGGTGCTGTCGTCCGGCCAGGGCATGCTGTCGAGCGTTTCCATCCTGATGTCGTCGCCATGGCGCACGAAGCGCTCGCGCATCGGGCCGCGATGGCCGCCCGGTTCGACCCACAGGCAGCCATTATCGATGGTGGCGTCTTCCAGCGCGAACCAGAAGGTGGTCACGCTGACCGGCGTGGTCTCGAAAAAGGTCGCGTCCTGGTGCCAGCGCACTTCGCCGCCGATGCCGGGCTGCTTGAAGATGTACATCGATTGCCACACCTTGGGGTCGACCAGTCCCAGGTCGCGCGCCACCGCGGCCAGTTTCGCGTCGCGCGAAAAGGCGTCGAACACCGGATCGAGATCGTGCAGCGCGTGGCCGATCTTGTTGATCGAGAGGGCCTTTTGCTGGCGCAGCTGGCCGTCCGGACCGAACGCTTCTTCCTCGAAAAAGCAGCGGATGGTGTTATCCGAGCGCAGGAAGTAGTCGTCGGTGGCGGTGGTCTGGTCGCGTGTGGTGAAGATCGAGCGGCCCTGGGCTGGATCGAATTCGTTGACAATCTCGCCGGCGCGCTGGCGCAGCCGGGCGATGTCGTCCATGGTCTTGAAGCCGGGGACGACGAGGTAGCCGTCGCGCTGGAATTGGTCGCGTTGTTCGGTGCTGAGCATGGGTGTGGCTCCTGCCATGGTGGAAGCTGCCATTGTAGGGTCGGCACGAGAGCCCGGCAATCGCCGGATCGGTTGACAGATTGTCGCCATCCGGTTGACAATCGGGCGCATGGATCAACTGCGCGCAATGGAGATGTTTGTCGAGGTGGCGCGCCTGCGCAGTTTTTCTGCCGCCGGGCGCCGCCTGGGCGTCACGCGCGCCATGGTCAGCAAGCAGATCATGCAGCTCGAAGCGATGCTCGATGCGCGCCTGCTGCACCGCTCCACCCGCGAAGTGAGCCTGACCGACGCCGGCCATGCCTATCTGGCGCCATGCCAGGCGACGGTGGAACAGGCGCGCGAGGCGGCGCGCGCCATCAGCCCGGCCGGCGCCGAGCTGGCCGGGGCGCTGCGGATCCAGGCGCCGTCCGGTTTCGGCAGCGCGTGGCTGGCCGACGCGGTGGCGCGTTTCAGCCTGCGCCATCCGCTGCTCACGCCCTCGCTGTTCGTCGACGATGCGCTGCTCGACCCGATCCGCCATGGCTTCGACCTGACCATCCGCGTGGGCGGCATCCCGGACAGCAGCGGCCTGGCCATGCGCCGCCTGGCGCCATGCCGCGGGGTGCTGTGCGCCAGTCCGGATTACCTGGCCAGATGGGGCGTGCCGCACACGCCGGAGGAACTGCTCGCTCACCAGTGCCTGCACTTTTCGCACCTGACCGACGGCACCAGCTGGCACTTCACGCGCGGCGGCGAACGGCGCACGGTGCGGGTCAACGCCGTGTTTACCGCGAATAGCGGGCTGGTGCTGCAGCAGGCGGCCGAGCGCGGGCTGGGCATTGTCTACAACACCACTTTCCTGGCGTGGCAAAAGCTGATCGACGGGGCCCTGGTGCCGGTGCTGCCGGACTGGGAACTGCCGCTGAACGACTTGTCGGCCCTGTACCCGGCCAGCCGCCAGCTCTCGCCCAAGGTCAGGGCGCTGGTCGATTTCCTGGTGGAGGAATACCGCGTGGCGCCGTGGGATCTGGCGCTGGCGCAGGCCGGCGTCCTTCCATAATCTACGTCTCGGCGCCGACCAGCCAGGCGCCGTCCTGGTAGACCAGTTCATCATCCAGGTACACCGCTTCCGTCACGGCGAAGATGTCGACGTGGTAGCGCGCATCCTTGCGCTTGAAGCCCGGCTTCTGGTACACGCCGTGCTTGGCCCCCAGCGACAGGTGGATGCCGCACATGCGCTCATAGGTGCCGATGTCGTTGACGCGGCGCTCGCGCGTAAACGCGCGGTTCATGCCGAAGCCGAGTTCGCGCAGCCAGACCTCGCCTTCCTCAAGCCGGATGATCTCCAGTACCTGCTCGAATTCCGGCGTGGCGTTTTCCGTACCGACCACGCGGCCGCGTTCGACGATCAGCGTGATCGGGGTCTCGGGACGGTTCACCATGTACGAGGTGTCGCCGAAGACGTGAATGCGCGCGCGCCCGTTGACCGCTTCCAGTTCCTGCGCTTCGGTGAACACTTCGCCGATCGGGAACTGGCCGCCGACATTGTTCATGCCGCTGTAGTCGCCCACATTGAGCTTGGCCGATTCGAACGGCGAGGCAAACACCAGCGTTTCGCCGCCGCTGTGCACCACGCCCATGGAGGCGCCATCGATGCGGCGCTTGAGCGCCTTGCCCACGCCGCGGTAATAGGCGCTGTCGTAGGCCAGCGATTCGATGTAGTGTTCTCCCTGCGCGCCCGGCATGCGCGACAGGTGCACGTGCTCGATCACTTTCAGTCCCAGTTTGAACAGCTCGACCCGGATGCGGAAGGCTTCAAGGCGGAAGTTGGTCGACTGGATCAGCACCACCAGGTCGTGCGCGGCCATGCCCTTGAAGGCGGCCAGCACCTCGCCGGCGGCGACGGTGTCGAAGTCGATGAAGACGGCGTCGGGCAGGTTGCGGCGGTAGCCAGCGGTGAGCGCGCGCGCCAGGTCGGAGCGGCGGTCGTATACCACCAGCGCGCGCTGCGCCGGGCCGTGTTCGACCACGGTGGCGAGTACCTCGCGCAGGTGGGCGGTGGCGGCATCGACGGCGTGCGCGGGAATGGCGCCCCAGGGGGCGGCGGTCAGGTCAGGGGAGGTCATGGTGCGCTGCAAGGTAGTCAATGGCATCCATTATACGTGCCCGGTTTTGCTTGGGAGCCACACTTCCTTGTCGAAGCAATAATGCTTTGCGTAATTTATTGCGATGACCCGACGGGCCTATGTTAACGTCGGGTAAAACTACACGGTTCAAGGCCGGACCCATCCATCCGAAAAATTCCAGGAGACAAAGATGAAATTACTTTTCCAGAAACTGCTGTTCGCTGTTTTTGCCATGACCCTCGCCGGCGCCGTCAGCGCGCAGGATGCCCCCAAGCGCGGTACGGCCGATGAAGCGGTGGCCATGGTCAAGAAGGCCAGCGCCTATGTCAACGAGAACGGCCGCGACAAGGCGATCGCCGCCTTCAACGATCCCAAGGGCGAGTTCATCAAGGGTGATCTGTACGTCTTCATGTTTACCTTCGACGGCACCGCGCTCGCGCACGGCCAGAATGCCAAGATGGTCGGCAAGAACCTGATGGACCTGAAGGCCGGCGAGGTGTTTCCGATCCGTGAATTCATCAAGATCGCCAAGAGCCCTGCGGGGACCGGCTGGTTCGGCTACAAGTGGCCCAATTCGATCACCAAGGCCATGGAAGAGAAAAACACCTACGTCGAGCGCAATGGCGATGTGCTGATCGGCGTGGGTACCTATAAGTAGGGCGTCCGCCAGGCATCCTGCCCCGCTCCCCCTTATGCCACGAGACGGTACCCTGTAAATAAACCGCGTATGCAATCCGTTTGCGCTATGATTTGAAGAGCAACACCGGCCCGCATCGACGGGCCGCAACTCTTATACATATATGGCGGCAAGCGAGATGGCACACCGATGGGAAACGCCCGGCAGCGTTTGGCTGGAAGATGAACACACGGCGCAGTTTGAACTGGCGTCGAGCGAGGGACTCGGGCGCATCGAGCGCCAGGCGCAGCCGCGCGGGCGCCTTCCCGATATCGCGCACCTGCTCGGCGCCTCGCTGCCGCTGTCCTGCGACTGTTCGCCCATCTATCCCGAAGGTTTCGCCTTCTGCCCCACCTGCGGCGCGCCGCTCGACAAACTGGCCGGCCGCGCCCGCACGCCGCCCGACTGGTGGGGGCCATGGCTTGACCAGCTGCTGCCGCGCCATGTGCCGCATGGCCTGAACGTGACCGCGCTGGCGCTGGGCGAGACCCTCGAAGAACGCCCGCCCGCACCGGCCCCCGGCCGCCCCGAGCGCAGCATGCCGGCCCCGCCCAACGCGCACTGCGTGTTCGCGGCCGGCGCCTTCGGCTTTCCTGCGCAGCGCCTGATCGCGCTGGCGCACGCCCGCAATGTGCTGCAGTACTGGGACCCGCACGGCCAGGCCTGGCACATCATGGCGCCCGAAGAAAATGCCTCCGACCTGAGCTTCGGCGTCGCGGCCGCGTCCTACGCCTGGCTGCCGGCCAGCGATCCGCAGCGCGGCGAAGTGGGGCTGGTGCCGACCGACCGTGGCCTGCGCCGCCTGTTCATCAATCCGGTCAGCGAAACCTATCGCACCGAGACCGTGTTCGATGGCCTGCTCGCCAGCGCTCCGGGCGCCATGCGCCGCCACGTGGCCTGCCTGGTCAACGGCGAGGCCGGCACGCAGCTGTGGAGCGCGCACAGCGACATGAGCGACGAAGTCGTCTACGACTGCGACGCGCCGGCCGGGCAATGGGCGCGCCCGGTCGGCTACGACGGCAAGCTGTTCTGGCTGCACGCCCAGGGCCAGCTGGTATGGCAGCCCGGCGCGCCGCCGCAATGGATCGCGTGGCCGCCCGGATGGTCGCCGCGCCTGCAGTTCGGCGGCCCCACCCAAAGCCGCGACGGCCGCCTGTGGCTGATCGGCCATGACGGCCAGGCCTATTCCTTCCTCGAACTGGGCAAGCTGGCCGGCCAGCGCGAAGAATTGAGCGGCGCGCGCCTCGGTTTCGCCAGCCTGCTGTTCCGGCGCGGCCACGCGGTGGTGGGCGAACCGTGGGGCCAGGAGCACGTCGAAGATCCGCACGACGACGACGCCATGGTGCTGCCGCTGCTGCGCGGCTTTAACAACAACCGCAGCCAGCCCAGTGGCCTGGTGCTGCGCTTTCACCAGTACACCGGCATGGCCGAAGATGCGCTGGCCGGACGCATCATCGCGCGCACCACGTTCGAATGGATCGGCAAGCGCAACGTGATCCTCGACGACATCGCGCGCCTGGCGCATCCGCTCGAGTGCGTGCCCTTCGTGTACGACAACTGCCTGTGGCTGCACCATCCAGACTGGAACCAGGTGCGCGGCTGGCGCCTGGACGCACTGCCGTGACCCGCGCGATGTCGCGCTACGCGTGCTTTGCCGCCAGCGTTGCCCTGCTGTGCGCCGGCGCGCCCGCCATGGCCGCTTCGCACGTGTTCCTGGTCCAGAATTCCGGCTGGATGGAGCCGTTCTACACCGACCCGGCCTCGCCCTTCAAGCCGCTGGTGGCCGAAATCATCATGGCCGCCACCGGCCCGGGCGACCCGATGGTGCTGGCCGCCTTCAACCAGAGCCTGCCCGGCGCGCCGTCGCCCAGGGCGCTGCTCTCGCTCAAGGTCGACCCGGTGCCGGCCCGGCGCGCGGTAGTGAGCGCGCTCGCAGCCCTTGAGGTCGCACGCAAACCGGGCGGCACCGCGCTGGCCGACACCGACCTCAATGAAGCCGTCAGTTCGGCCATTGGCACGGCGCTGGGCGGCAAACCGGGCCTGGTGTGGCTGGTCACGAACAACCGCAACAGCCCGAACAACGACCAGGCCACGGCACTGCGCAACCGCGATTTTTACCAGCTGATTCACCGTGGCGGCGCGATCAGCAAGGCGCTCGCGTTCCCGCTGCAAATGCCGGTGCAGGGCACGCAGTACCGCGCCAATGGGCTGATGGTGTATGTGTTCGCGGTGGGCGAGCAGGGCGCGCGCGAGCTCGATGCGCTGCTGGCGTCGGGCCGCCTGCAGCGCGTCATCACCGAACCGGCCGCGCGCCTGAAACCGCTCGACCGCGATACCGTGCGCCTGGTGCCGCGCAAGGTCAGCGACGCGCCGGGCGTGGCGTTTTCGATGGCGCCCGGCGGCGTGCTGCATGTCGCTGTCGATGCCGATACGCGCGCCCCGGCCGCCAGGATCGAGTGGAATCTGGAGAACACGATTTACCCTTACACGATCGCCAGCGCGACCCTGGGCGCACGCTCGGTGCTGGGCGGCGAAAACCGTCCCATCTCATTGGCCAGCACCGGGGTCAGCCAGCTGGCGCCTGGCAAAAGCGCGCCGCTGGCGTCGACCATGCAGCTGCCGGTGGCGCAACTGCCGGGCACATGGTCGCTCGACGCGATTACCTCGGCCGGATCGGCCTACGTGCTGCCGGGGCGGATCGAACTGCAACTGAGCGGCCAGCGGCTGGAACTGTCGCAGGCCTTCCGCCAGCGCATGGCCACGCTGTTCCCGGGCGACCCGCTGCCGGATATCTTTACGCCGCCGGCGCAGATCGACGCGTCGAGCGTCGCGCTGCCGCTCGAAGTGCGCGTCCATTACGGCGTCGGCCCGCTGCTGGCGGCCATCGGCGCGGCGCTGTTGCTGCTGGGCGCGGCCGCTTGGGCCATGCTGGCCATGGCGCGCCCGCGCAAGGCCTACGTGACGGTGGAGGACGAATTGCGTACCATGCAGGCGCGCGCCGGCACCGTGCAGCCGATCTACGACAAGGCGGGCAACAAGGTGGCGCAACTGAAAACCACGCTGTTCGGCCATCGGCTGATCGACCTGCGCGAAGGCGCGCAGGTTCGGCTGGGCCGCTAAACTTTTACTCTCATCAGGACGATCTTCATGCAAAATCCCCAGGCTCCCGCAAGCGCACCCGCCGATCCCGGTTTCAAGCTCCCCGGCGACAGCAGCGCGCCGGCCGGGCAGACCACCAGGGAGGCCGATGGCACCTTGAGTACGCAGGCGCCGATCGAAGTCGCGCCGGTGCTTGGCGCGCCAGCGGCCGATACCTCCTCGCGCGACCTGGCCATCGGCGGCGCCGTGTTCCTGGTACTGCTGATCGTGTACTTTTTCGTGCGTAACGCTTACGTGCACCACCTGGTGGTCAAGCGCGTGGCGCCGTCGACCGCCGGCAGCGCCGGCTGGCTGCTGTTCGTCGGCCTGTCGTTCGTGAGCGCGGCGGCGGTGCTGGCGCTCATCAACGCCAGCAAATTCCTGACCCTGGCGATCACCGCGCCGCTGGTGGCGATCGGCCTGGTCGCCCTTGGCGCCGCCCTGTTCGTGGGCCGGCGCTGATCGGCCTGCGCCGACGACGCAACGTGACGATTCAATGATTGAAAGACAATGACAATGGCAGAATTTCCCAACACCGGCAGCGGCGCAGCGAAGGCCGAACTGAAGGTCGACCTGCGGCCCACGCTGTTCATCGGCGCTGGCGGCACCGGCATGGAAGTGATGCTGCGGATTCGCCGCCGCATCCTGTCGGAGGTCTGGAACCGCCACAATCCGACCCGCGTCGAATCGATCGCGCAGTTCCCGGTCGCGCGCTTTTTGCACTTCGACCTCGATAACAACGCCATCATCGACGAGGGCAAGTCGCAGCGCACCGACCCGTGGTACGAACTGGTCAAGCTGGGCGACGACGAGCGCCTGGTCGAGTCGCTCGACCTGCCGCAGTATCACGAGTCCGACGACAGCCTGGCGCGCTTTCCGCTGATCGAAAACTGGATGCCGCTGCGGCCCAAAAAACTGCGTTCGCTCGGGATCGATCCGTCCAAGGGCGCGGGCCAGATCCGCGCGCTGGCGCGCCTGTACCTGTTCGACAAGTATCCCAAGCTGCGCGGCCGCATCAAGAGCTCGCTCAATTTCTTGAGCAGCAACGCCGGCAACGAGCGCAAGGAAACCTACCAGCGCCTGGGGCTCCAGGTCGATACCTCCAAGTTCCGCATCGTCGTCATCGCCTCGTGCGCGGGCGGCACGGGCGCGGGCAGTGCCATCGACCTTGGCTGGATTTCCAAGGCCATCGCGCGCCAGGAAGTATCCGACAACCAGGTCGACCTGGTCATGTTCATGCCGTCCGGTTTCGCCAAGGCCAACAAGGAGCGCACCGAGGCCAACGCCTACGCCACCCTGATGGAGCTGGAAACGACCATGCGCGACATGAATGCGCAGGTCCGCTGGGCCGAGCCGGATAACCTGGTCGGCAAGGGCGCGCCCTTCGACGATGTGTATTTTGTCGATACCGCCAACCTGGCCAACAAGGCCACCAGCGACGTCAAGGATGTCTACCAGATGGTGGCCGACACCCTGTTCGAAGACTTCGCCTCGGCCGATTTTGCCAACCGCAAGCGCTCGATCGCGGTCAACCAGCAGCAGCACAAGCTTGGGCCGTTCAATCCGCGCGTGCCGGAACAGCGCTTCGGCGACATGCGCCTGTCGTATTCCAAGGTGTATTCGGCCTTCGGCCAGGCGGTGCTCGACACCCAGCAAAGCCTGCGCGACGATATCCGCGCCTACGAGCTGGCCGCGCTGATGGTCAAGGCCTTCTTCGGCCTGGCTGGCGAGCACGCGGCCAGTGGCCGCGGGCTCGGACAGCTGGTTTCGCGCCGCGCGGGCGACCAGGAGCGCGACGTCTTCATGCGCGAGCAGATGTCGATGAGCGAGCATCCGTTCGACGAATTCCCCGACTTCAAGAAGGGCACGGTCGACCTGACCCCGTTCCAGGAATACGCGCTGACCGACCAGCTGCTGATGGACAAGGACCAGCGCTCGCTGCTCGAACGGGTCGAGAGCAAGGTGCAGCTGGAGATGGACCGCATCATGGCGTCCTACGATCTGGGCGTGTGGCGCGAAAAAGTGGCCGAGCTGCTGCCGCACCTGGAGCGCGACGCCATCCGCGAAGCCGGCGCCACCGCCGAAACCAGCGAAGACCGCATCAAGCGCCATACGCTTGAACTGACCACGCGCCTCAAGGGCCGCGCGCGCACCCAGTTGTACGCGCTGCTGGACGACCGCAAGCAGGGCGGGCTGGAATTCGTGCTCTCGCTGCTGGAGCAGATCAAGGCGCGCCTGCTGCAGCGCGACCTGGGCAACGCCGAACGCAATGGCAAGCGCTATCGCGACATCCGCGACGCGCTGCGCACGCGCCAGGTCGAGGAATCGCTGGGCAACCTGTCGCAGGCGGCCAGCCGCCTGTTCGGCAAGGATGCGCAGGCGCGCGAAGTGATGGCCCACCTCAAGCGCGACATCGCCGACTATCTGCGCTTCCACCTGCTGGCGGTGGCGGCCGGCCAGTCGATCGACGTCATGCGCACCATGTCGGCCTGGCTGGGCGACCCGCAAAGCACCGACGAACAGGGCCAGGCTGTGTGGACCGGCATCGCCGGCGAATTCCAGGAAGGGCGGCGCTGCGTGCAGGCCATGCTCGGCGCGGTCGACCAGCGCATCGACCAGCTGCGCGCCGACGCGCGCCACGAACACGCAACCTATATCAAGCTGGCCAGCGACATCCTGCCCGAGCCGGTGGCCTTGAGCGGCGACATTCACGCCTGGAGCGAAGAAGTGCTGCTCGAATTCGGCGGTTCCGCGCGCCTGTTCCCGCAGCTGGGCGACGAAAAACTGCGCGCCAGCCTGCTGCTCAAACTGTTCCGCCGCGCCCAGACCCAGCTCACCGTCGAACAACTGGACGACGCCGAACCGGTCGATCCGCTGCTCGAACGCCTGGGCGCCATGTCGCCGCAGGAGCGGGCCCGCATTTTCGGCGAGTGGCTCAAGAGCGCCATGCCGTGGATGAACGCGCGCTTCTCGGCCGAGTTCACGCCCCGCGCCGACCAGTTCAAGTGCTTCATCGGGGTGGGCGACGTCAATGCCTGGCGCCTGATGGAAACCGAGATCCGCGCCGCGGTGCCGGCCGGCTCCTTCCATGGCGACCTGGTTTCGGTGGTCAATACCGGCATCAGCGGCAAGGCGGTGTGCTACATCGAGCTGTCGGGCTTTCCGATGACGGTGCTGCGCGGCCTGCCGACCTGGCGTACCTCGTACCAGATCGAAAACCCCAAGATCCCGACCCACCTGCACTTCGACGCCACGCGCTTCCGCCATCCGATTTCGCCGTCGATGGATGAACTGAACCGCCTGGCCGATGACTACGAGTGGTTCTTGCAGGCCAACGCGCTCGGCGTGATCCGCCGCAAGGGCGACCTGGCCGACCGCGAAGCGTCGTTCCAGCCGCGCGGGCAATACCTGTTCGAAGTCGAACCGGGTTCCGGCGAGTGGCTCCAGATCGGCAACGAGTTCGCGATCCGCTCCAACGGCCTGCCGCCGTACTACCGCGAACAGGTGATCGGCGCGGTGCAGCAGCGCCTGGCCAGGCTCGGGCCGAACCAGTTCGTCATGCTGGCGGCCCTGATGCGCCACTTCCAGCAGCGCGTGTATGAACCGAAGCTCGAAGTCGACGAAACCGGCGCCCAGCTGCCGTCGCCGTCGCTGCCGAACATCACCGCGCGCCGCCTGTACGAGCAATGGTTCAAGCGCGCGCGCGCCATGAATCCGGCGCTGTCGCAGCGCGATATCGACGACGCCGGCGCCGCGCTGACGCAGTGGACCGAGCCGGTGCCCGGTTCGGCCAGCGATGCCTACGCGTGGGAGGTCGAGAAATCGGTCGACAAGCGCGCCATTCGCGCTGCCTTCCTGGCCAGCGAACCCGAGGCGGCTCAGGCGCTGGCCGCGCGCGCGCTGGCGCCGCCACCACCGCCGCCGCAGGCCGTGGGCGGGCGCTATAAACTGTTCATCAACGGCGCCCAGCAGGGACCGTTTTCGATTGACGAGATTGCGCTGCGCATCGGGCGCGCCGAAGCCGGGCCTGACACCCGCGTCTGGAACATGCAGTGGAATCCCAAAGCCGACAAGTGGAAGACCGCGGGCGAGCTGCCGGAACTGGCCACCTTGTTCGACGATGCCATCCCGGACCCCGACAACGACATACCCGATCCGGACTGACGCCATGAACCTGCAAGACCAAGTGATCTACCGCTGCATCCACGCCGCCTGCGCGCGGCCGATGCCGCGCCGGGTCGATTTTTGCCCGTATTGCGGCACCGCCCAGCACGAGGGCGCGCTGCGCCCGGCGTCCGCCGCCGTGTGCGAGCCCGTGCCCGCGCCCGAACCGGTGTCCAAGCCGGTGCCCGCACCTGCGCCGCCGGTCGATACGCCGGCCTTCGTGCAGCAAGTGCCGCCCGCGCCGGCCATGCCCGCTCCGGCCGCCGCCGCGCCACTCCAGCCGCCCATGCCTGGTCCGGCCGCCGCCGCCGTACCACCGCCGCCGCCCAAGGCCGCGCCGCGTGCCGCGCCCTCCGGGCCGGCACTGCGCAAACCGATCCGCCTGCGCTACTGGCTGCTGGCACTCGCCATCCTGGCCGGGATCTGGTTCATGGCCAGGCCCGAGCCGAAGAAGTTCGAGGCGCGCATCGAGCAGGCGATTTTGCAGGCCGAGGATTGCAATATCAAGGAGGCCAGGGCCGAACTGCAAGCGCTCAGGAACGACAAGGCCGGCGCCGCCCAGCTTGAGCGCCTGCAGTCGTCGATCGGCGCGGCGGCCAGTGCCTGCGAGCGCAAACGCGCGCGCGGCGCCAAGGCCAAGCCCACGCCCAAACGCGACACCCCGGCCGCCGCGCTCAAACCCGCAGTCCCGGTGCTCGAACGGCCAGTGCTGGAACGCCCGGTTGGCCAGTCGGCGCGCAACCTGATCGCCGAGGCGGAGCGCGACATCGCCCGGGGTAATTACAAGGCTGCGTCCAACAAGCTCGAAACCTGCATCGCCATGGTGGAGGGCAGCCGCGAATGCGCCGCCTACAAAGTGCACGCCGACCGCCTGCTCAGGGACATGCAGCACTGCGTGGCGACCGGACGCGACTGGATGAACGAGCGCTGCATGTAAATACAATCGCACTGCGGCAACTCGTCATACATGTATCTTTTTTGTAAAGATTGTCAAAGTGCTTGCGGGAATGTTGCTACTTGGTCTACGATCAACGTTTTCCACCTCACCGGAGACGTCGATGGCTCTCAGCAGAATTTTTCCATCGCTGGCGCTGGCCTGCGGCGCAGCCTCGGTACAAGCTGCCAGCTTCGACTGCGTGTCGCCCGAGTTTCCCGAAAAGTTGGTATCGAGCCAGGCCGCGCGCCGCATCGACGACCAGGTGCGCGCGTGGGAAAAATGCTATGCCCAGTTCCGCGCCAGCCACTGGAGCATCGATGCCGCGCGCCAGAACGACGAAGTGGCGGCCGGCGCCGAACGCTGGATCACGCTCTCGCGCGCGGCGGGCACGCCCAACCCCGCCACTGCGCCGCGCGCACGCAATACCGACGCGCCGGCCAGGGTCGCGCGCGGAAGACGCGAGAGCCAGGCCATGCGCTTCGTCGAACAGACCCCGGTCGAATACGCGGTCGAACTGCGCTAACCGTCTACAATGGGCGCATCTCGATCGCAATGCCCGACAACACCGCGTTGCCCGATAAAGGGTCGCGCAGGTTTTCATCGAGCAGCGCGTTCAGGTTCACCCCCGGCCGTTCGGCCGCCACGCGCATCTGCGTGCCTTCCAGGTTGTGGCCCCAGCCATGCGGCAGGCTGACCACCCCCGGCATCATCTGCTCCGACATCTCCACCTGCACTTCGATCATGCGTTCGCCGTTGCGGATCTGCGCCATCGCGCCATCGACCAGGCCAAGCCGCTCGGCGTCGACCGGATGGACCAGCGCAGTGCAGCGGTAGGGGCCTTTGGCCAGCACCGGCAGGTTGTGCATCCAGCTGTTGTTCGAGCGTAGCTGGCGCCGCCCGACGATGACCAGCTCCGGCCTTGGGGCTTGCAGGTCGGCGCTTGCCCTCGCCAGGTCGTCCAGCAGCACCTGCGGCGCCAGTTCGATCTTGCCCGAGGGGGTGCGCAGCGCTTCCGGAATGCGGCTGCTCATCGGCCCCAGGTCGATGCCGGACGGCGCCGCCTTCAGGCGCGCCAGGGTCAGCCCGTCCGGATGTTTGCCGAACTGGTCGCCGTACGGGCCGCTGCGCAGCGCCAGGTCGAGCATGCGTTCGGCGCCGCGCCCGCTGCCCAGGGCCGCCATCAGCGCGGGCGCCGCCGTACCCGCCGCGCGCGCCAGGTCTTCCTGCATCTGTTCGTCGTCGAGCGCGTCGACGTCGGCGTTCGCGCCCAGTCCTTTGGCGATGGCGGCGATGCGCATCAGGCTTTGCCACTCGTCCGGCTGATCGCCCGTGCGCGCCAGCACCGGTGCGCTGTAGCGGGCGTGATTGCGGTGCGAGAACTGGGTGAATGTGACGTCGTAATGCGCCTCTTCCAGCGGCGACAGGGCCGGCAGAATCACGTCGGCGTGGCGCGAGGTTTCATTCAGATAGATATCCATGCTGACCATGAAATCGAGCCCGTCGAGCGCTTTGGCCAGGCGCGCCCCGTTCGGCGCCGACAGCACCGGATTGGCGGCAATCGCAATGACCGCGCGCACCTGGCCGGGGCCGGGCGTGTCGATTTCTTCGGCCAGGCAGGTCACCGGCAGTTCGCCCGACACTTCCGCCGCGCCCGAGACGCGCGAGCGATAGCGCCCGGTGACCACGCCGCGCCCGATGCCCGGGGCGCCGCGCGTGTTGGCCGAAAACGCGGCCGCTTTCGGGAACATGGCGCCGCCTTCCTGGTCCAGGTGCCCGGTCAGCACGTTGATCACATCGATCAGCCACGAACACAGGGTGCCGAATTGCTGGGTGCAGGTGCCGATGCGCCCGTAAATGGCCGCGCGCGGGGTGTTGGCCAGGCTGCGCGCCAGCTGGCGCATGGTGCCCGCGTCGATGCCGCAGCGCGCCGCCACCCGTTCGGGCGCGTACTCGCGCACCGCCGCTTCGACCTGCTCCAGGCCCACCGTGTGTTCAGCCAGGCGGCCGAGGCGCACCAGTTGTTCGTCGAACAGCGCGTGCGCGATCCCCAGCAGGAAGAAGACATCGGCGCCGGGGCGGATGAAGTGATGGGCGTCGGCCACGTCGGCCGTTTCGGTGCGGCGCGGATCGACCACGACCAGCTGGCCGCCGCGCGCGCGCAGGGCCTTGGCCTTGCCGCGAAAGTCCGGCACGGTCCACAGGCTGCCGTTCGAGACCATCGGATTGGCGCCCAGGACCAGCAAGAAGTCGCAGCGCTCGATGTCCGGCACCGGCACCGACAGCCAGCTGCCGAACATCAAGCCGACCGACAGCATCTTCGGCACCTGGTCCACGCTCGACGCCGAGAACATATTGCGCGTGCCGAGTGCGCGCGCCAGGCGCGGAAAATACAGCATCAGGCTCATTTTGTGCGACACCGGGTTGCCCAGCACGGTGGCCACGGCGTTGGCGCCGCCGGCGGCGATGACGGGCGGCAGGCGGCGTTCGATTTCGGCGTAGGCTTCGTCCCAGGTGGCTGGCTCGAACACGCCATTGCGTTTGATCAGCGGCGTGCGCAGGCGGTCCGGATCGTCGTGCAGGTCTTTCAGGCCGATCGCCTTGGGGCACAGGAAGCCATGCGAAAACACATCGCTGGCGTCGCCGCGGATGCGCACCACCTTGTTCTCTTCGAGGTCGAGTTCAAGCCCGCAGCACGCTTCGCAAAACGGACAGATACGGTGCGCGAGGGCGGCAGGCACGGCGGCGGGAATGGAGGTGGACAAGGTCATGGCGAGCGCTTTCCAAAAAATCGAACGGTCGTGCGATTGTATGCACTCGTGGTCCAACTGTCAACCGAAATGTCGGGCACCGGTGTATGCTATTGGGCAACAACAACCGTAGGGGAAATCATGAAAATCACATCGCTCATCGGCTGCGCCATGATGCTCGCGGCGCTGGCCGGCTGCCAGAAGGACGAGCAGGGCGTGGGACCGGCGCAGAAGGCCGGCGCCAAGCTCGATCAGGCCGGCGACAGCGTCGGCGAGAGCCTCAAGGCCAACGTCGACAAGGCCGAGGAAGCGGGCAAGAAGATCACCGACGCGGCCAAGGCCACCGGCGACAAGATCGAAGAGGCGACTGTGGACGCCAGCAAGGGGCTGGACCAGGCCACCGAAAACGTCGGCAAGAAGGTGGAACAGGCGGGCGAGAAAATCCAGGAATCGGCGCGCAAATAGAACGCCGCGTACGCTACGCCGCGCGGCGCCAGTCGTCGACGGCGTCGACGCTCACCACCAGCGCCACCATGTTCGGGTAGCGTTCGAGCATCTGGTCCAGCCACGGCAGGTCCTGCATCAGTTGATCGGGCGCTGGCGGCGCCGGCGCGCGCAGGCGTTCCAGCACGCCGCGCCGGCGCGCCAGTTCGGGGTGGACAGCGGCGTTGAACAGCGTCATTTCGCCGACGGCGCGGTCGACCAGGCGGCCGGCCGCGCCGAAGCGCAGCAGGCGCGCCCGGTCGCCGGCCCAGTCGAACAGGCTGGCCGCCACCGGCAGCAGCGTCTCGTGGCCCGGCTTCCAGCCGGCCGCCAGCAGGTGCGCCATGACTTCCTCGAACAAGGTGCGCGCGCAGACGTTGATCATGGCCTCGCCGTCGAGGATGCGCTGCATCTCGCGCCGCCACGCGGCCGCGTCGCCGGCCACATGCGCCTGCGTCAGGCGCGGCAGCGCGGCGCGATACTGGGCGATGGCCAGGTCGCACAGATGCTGCGGATCGCCCCGCTCCAGGTCGGGCATCAGCGCCTGCGCGGCCGGCGCGCTGGCCATCATCGGCTCGGCCCACGCCAGCGCCAGTTCGTACGCCTCGCGCAGGTACTGGAAGCCGGCGGCGTCGCGTTCCTGGTCGATCTGCTTGAGTTCACGCGCATAGGCGCGCCGCACCGTGCGCGTGTCGGCGTCCTGGCCCAATCCCAGCCTGGCGAACGAGGGGTGCGTGTGCGGCATGTCAGACGATGGTCAGCTTCGGTGGCGTGGCCGCGTTTTTCGATTCCGGCCAGGTGCCCAGCACGATCGACATGTCGACGTAGCCGGCGCCCCAGGCGCGCTCCAGGTCCTGCTCGATGTTTTCCATCGTGGTCTGCTCGAAGTTGGCGAAGCCGCGCACGCCGTAGGCGCGGTTGCGCCCGTGCGCCTTGGCCAGGTAGAGCGCCATGTCGACCAGGTTGACCGCGCGTTCCCACGGCAGCGCATCGGTGTCCGGCACCAGCGGAAACGGCGCGAAGCCGATCGACACGTTCACCGACAGGCTCTTGTCCTGGTAGTCGATGCTCTGCTGCGAAATCCCGGTCAACAGGCGGCGCGCGATTTCCTCGACGCCGCTGCGCGGAATGGCCGGCAAAAAGGCCAGGAATTCTTCGCCGCCCCAGCGCACGATCATGTCGGTCTCGCGCAGGATATCGCGCAGGCTGTCGGCGATCATTTTCAGCACGGCGTCGCCGGCCGCGTGGCCATGGCTGTCGTTGACGTGCTTGAAGTGGTCGACGTCGAGCAGGAACAGGGCGCCGACGATTTCTTCGCCCGAGGTGCCGGCGCCGCGCTTTTCCACCTGCAGGTGGCCGCGCATGAATTCCTGGAAGTGGCGCCGGTTGTACAAGCCGGTGAGCGGATCGCGCGAACTTTGCTGCTTCAGTTCCAGGTTCTTGACCTTGAGCTGGGCATTCGCGTGGCGCACCTTGCGGTACAGGATGCCGACCACCAGCGCGGCCAGCGCAAACACCACCGCCAGCAGCCACCACACGCGCTGCTGCAGGCGGCGGTTGTCGATTTCGGTCGTCTTGAGCTGGTTCTCGCGGCTTAACAGTTCGATCTGGCGCTGCTTCTTTTCGGTATCGTACTTTTCCTGCAGCTCCAGCGTGGCTTTCTGGCGCCGTTTTTCAAACAGCTCGTTCGACAGCGCGCGCTCGCGGTGATAGGCCTTGACCGCGCCCGCCATGTCGCCGGCGCGTTCGAGCGCGGCGCCGTATTCCATCAGCACTTCCTGCAGTTCCGGCTTGTCGCCGACCTTTTCGTACCAGGCCAGGCCCAATTCGAAATGGCGCTTGCCCTCGGCCAGGCTGCCCAGGCCCAGGTGCGCCTGGCCCAGGTTCAGGTGCGCGGTGGCCACGGTGCTGTCGTCGTTCAGGCTGCGCCCGGCCTTCAAGGCCTGGTTGGCGAACGACAGGGTGCGCGGATAATCGTGCTGCTTCAGGTAGCTGTCGGACAGGTTCACCAGCGTCCCGGCGATCATCGCCTCGGCGCCGATCTGGCGCTCGTACTCCAGCCCCGCCAGCAGGGCGCGCAGGCCGCGCTGCGGCTGGTTGGTGTCGACCGCCAGGCCGTATTCGGTATCTTTCAGCGTCGCCAGGCGTCCCGGCGAATTGGTTTGCTCGGCCAGCGCGGTGGCTTCTTCGAGCGCCTCGAAGCCCTTGTCATGCTCGTTCAACTGGCCGTACAGGATGGCCAGCGCATTGAGCGCCTGGACCTTGGGGATCGGCTGGCCGTACTGGCGCGCCAGGGTAAGCGCGGTCTGCATCTTGCCCATCGCGGCCGGAAAATTGCCGTCTTCCGCATACGACTGGCCCGAGGTGATCGCCGCCTGCACGCGCAGCATCATGTCGCCGGTGCTGCTGGCGATCTTTTCGCCTTCCCACGCCAACTGGTGCGACAGCGCCAGCTGGTCCATGCGCGAGACCACATAGGCCTTGGTCAGCAGCCCCTTGGCCTGGACGACGGGGTCCTTGGTGTCACGTCCGAAGGCGATCAGTTCCTCGGCCGCGGCCAGCGCTTCGGCCACCTGGTTCATGCCGCGCAGGGCGAGGCACAGCTGGACCAAAAAATCGGCCCTGGTGTGCACGGGCGCGGCGCGCGCCTCGGTCTCGATTCTGCGCAGTTCGGCCAGCGCCTTGGGCGGCACGTAGCGGTTGATCTCGCGGATCTCCACCAGGCGCGCATCGAGGGCCGGATGCTGGGCATGGGCGACACCGGCCATGGCCACCAGGCATAACGATGCCAGCAGCACGCGGGCCTTGCGGCCCGGCGGGGTGTCTGATAAACCTGCCAACATCGCATTCCTTCATGTGAAAACCGTTGCTCTCCGAACGGGAAAACAGCAGCCAATTATATTCTTGTTGCAGTCGAGAAAGTTCCAGCCGCACGCAGATTGTGCCTCCAAATGCACATTTAAGTGGCAGGCACGTGTGTTTCGATGACGCTTTGGCATGGAAGTGTTGGTCCGATACGACGCCTCCGGCGGCACTTGACGACCACGATTTTGCCGTCTGTCGCATTGGCCGCCCGGCGCTGTGCGTTTGGCTTACATTCCTGTCAAGCCCATCCATCAACATGTCAGGAAATACCATGCTCGAGCTGCGCAATGTGGTCAACACATTCGGCAAGCGCATCCGCGCGGTCGACGGCGTGACCCTCTCGCTGGAACGCGGGGTGGTCGGCCTGATCGGCCACAACGGCGCCGGCAAGACCACGCTGATGCAGATGATCGCCACGCTCACGCGTCCGAGCAGCGGCACCATCCTGTTCGACGGCGCCGATATCGTCGCCCGCCCGCAGGAGATCCGGCGCCGGCTCGGCTACCTGCCGCAGGACTTCGGCGTGTATCCGAACCTCTCGGCCGTCGAATTCATGCAGTATTTCGCCGCCCTCAAGGGCGTGCGCGATCCGGGCCGCGTCATGCGGCTGCTCGAACTGGTCAACCTGCACGACCAGGCCAGGCGCCCGGCGGCCTCGTTCTCGGGCGGCATGCGGCGCCGTCTCGGCATCGCCCAGGCGCTGCTGAACGACCCGGATATCCTGATCGTCGACGAGCCCACCGCCGGTCTCGATCCCGAGGAACGCCTGCGCTTTCGCAACCTGCTCGGCGAACTCGGATCGACCAAGCTGGTGCTCATCTCGACCCACATCGTGTCCGACGTCGAAACCATCGCCGCTCGCCTGGCCACCATGGATGCGGGCCGGCTGATCGCCTGCGAAACGCCGCGCACCCTGCTCGACCAGGCGCGCGGGCGCATCTGGTCGGCCACCGTCGACGCGGCCGGCTACGAGCCGCTGCGCGCCACGGTCGATGTGCTGCACGCGCAGCGCGAGGGCGGGCAGGTGGCGCTGCGCATCGTGCACGGCGTCTCGCCGTGTGCGGGTGCGCGCGTGGCCGAACCGACCCTGGAAGAAGCGCTCATCGCCCAGCGCCACGCATTGAAGGAGGCGGCGTGATGCTCCCGATGTTACCCATGCTGCGCGCACTGGCGCTTAACGAAGTGCGCCTGCGCATGCGCCGCAGCTCCACCATGGTGGCGCTGCTGGCGGTGGTGGCGCTCAGCTGGGCGATGATCGCCGATCCGGCCAGCGGCGAAGCGCTACTGGTGTTTAACAAGGCGCGCGTGCTCTACACCAGTTCCGCACTGGCGCTGGGCAGTGCCGCCATGGGCGCCTTGCTGTTCGGGCTTGGCGGCTTTTACCTGGTGCGCGGGCGCATGAGCGAAGACCTGCGCAGCGGCATCGGCGGCGTGATCGGCACCACCCCGGTCGGCAGCGCCCTGTTCCTGGCCGGACGCTGGCTGGGCGCCTGCGCCTACCTCGGCGCGCTGGTGGCCGCCTTCATGCTGACCATGCTGGTGCTGCACGCGCTGCGCGGCGACGGTCCGCTCGAACCGCTGGTCTACCTGCAAACCTACGCGCTGCTGCTGGTGCCGATGGTGTTTTTCGCGGCCAGTTGCGCGATCCTGTTCGACAGCTGGGCGCCGCTGATGGGCAAGGGCGGCGACGTGCTGTTCTTCGTGCTGTGGGTGGCGCAGCTGGCGCTGATGACGCAAGGCGGCAGCAGCGAACTGCCGGCGCGCATGGTGTTCGATTTTTCCGGGCTGGCGGTGTCGGTGGCGGCGGTCCAGGGCTTTGTCAACGGCGCCGATTTCGCCATCGGATCGAGCAAGTTCGACCCCGCGCTGGCGCCGCTGGCGCTGCCGTCGCTGCTCTGGTCCGGGCGCATGATGGCGCTGCGCGGCAGCAGCGCGATCGCGCTGCTGCCGCTGCTGCCGGCGTGGTGGCTGTTCCACCGCTATTCGCCGGACCGGGTCAAGCCCGGGCGCGCGCGCCTGCGCCGCTCGCCGCTGGCGCTGCTCAACGCGGCGCTGCGCCCGCTGGCCGCGCTGGCGCTGCCGCTCATGCGCCAGGCCGCGCGCATGCCCGGCCTGGCCGGACAGGTGCTGGCCGATCTCGCGCTGACCTTCATCATCGCCCCGTCCGCGCTGCTGGTGGCCGTGCTGTGCGCGCTCGCCGCCCTGTTCGCGCCCGCTGCCGCCCTGGCACCGGTGGTGATGGCCGCGGTGGCGTTCTGGGGCATCCTGGTGAGCGACATCAGTACCCGCGATTACGCGGCCGTCACCGAAGACCTGAGCGGCACCGTGAGCGGCGGGGTGGCGCTGCGCTACCTGCGCCAGTACGCGGCCAGCGTGCTGCTTGGTTTACTGTTGATGGGGCCGGTGGCGTTGCGCTGGTCGTTCGCGCAGCCCCTGCGCGCGCTGGCGCTGGTGGCGGGCGTGGCCTGCCTGTCCGCGCTGGCCAGCCTGTTCGGCCGCTGCGGCAGGAGTGCGCGCCTGTTCCTGTCGCTGTTCCTGTTTGGCCTGTACGTGGCCGTCAACGCCACCACGGCGCCGATGCTCGACGCGGTGGGCTTCAACGGCGCGGCCAACTTGCACTCGGTCGCCATGTATGCGCTGGTTGGCACGCTGGCGCTGGCAGGCGGCTACCTGTACAACGCCAGCCGCCTGGCGCGCTAGGCCGCCAGCTGCTGCAGCAGGTACAGGCGCTGATACAGGCCGCCGTCGACCTGCATCAACTCGTCGTGCGAACCGGCTTCCGAAATGCGGCCGTGATTGAGCACCACGATGCGGTCGGCCTCGCGGATGGTGGAAAGGCGGTGCGCGATGGCGATGATGGTCACCCGTCCGCGCAGTTCGTTCAACGCCTCCTGCACTACCTGCTCGGTGGCGCTGTCGATATGCGAGGTCGCTTCGTCCAGCAGCAGGATGCGCGGCTGGCCGGCCAGTGCGCGCGCCACCGCGATCAGCTGTTTCTGGCCGGTCGACAGGCGCGAGCCGCCTTCGCCGAGCGGCGTGTCGTAGCCTTCTTCCAGCGCCGCGATGAAGTCGTGCGCATGCGCCGCGCGCGCCGCCGTTTCGATGGCTTGCTGCGACAGGCCGCGTCCCATGTCGATGTTCTCGCGCGCCGACGCCGCCAGCAGGAACGGGTCCTGCGGCACCAGGCCCACCTCGGCGCGGAAACGTTCGTTGTCGATGGCCGCCAGCGGCTGGCCGTTCACTTCGATGGTGCCGGGGCGCGACGGGTAGTAGCGCAGCAGCAGCGACAGCAAGGTCGACTTGCCGCTGCCGGTGTGGCCGACGATGCCGAAGAACGCGCCCTGCGGCACGTCCAGGTCGAGGCCGTGCAGCACGTCCTGGCCGGGCGCGTAGCCGAAGGTCAGGCCGCGGATGCGCACCGCCGGCGCGTCCGGCGCGGCGGACTCCGGGGCCGGCGAACGGCCGCTGTCGTGCTCCGGCGCGCCGGCTTCGCCGAGCAGGGCCGACACGCGCGCGGTCGCCACCACCGCTTGCTGCAAGCCGCTGAACTGCATCGTAATCTGGATCATCGGTTCGACCACGCGCGCGATGTAGCTGATGAAGGCGTACAGCACGCCGACTTCGAGCGCGTTCATTTCGCGCCGCCCGAAGCTGTAGATCACCACCGCCAGCAGGATCACGTTGAGCAGGTCGAGCGCGGGGCGCAGCAGGAAGGCGTTGGCGCGCAGTTCGGCCAGGCGCGCCTTGTAATGCGCATCGTTGGTGGCGGCGAAGCGCTCGCCGAAGCGGTCCTGCGCATTATTCGCCTGCAGCACGCTCATGCCGCCGATCGACTCGGCGATCTGGCCGTTGATGTCGCTGCGCAGCGCGCGCGCGCGGGTCACCGCCGGCGCCGACAGGCGCTGGTAGACGAACACGATGGCCACCACCGCCGGCACCAGGGCCAGCACGATCAGCATCAGGCGCCAGTCCAGCCAGGCCATGGCGATCATGGTCCCGACCAGCACGATGCTGCTGTCGAGGATCACGAACAGCACCTGGATGTACAGGGTCTTGACGGCCTCGGTGTCGTTGGTGACGCGGCTGATCAACTGGCCGGTGATGGCGCGGTCGAAGAACGCCATCGGCAGGCGCAGCACGTGGCCGAACACCCATTCGCGCAGGCGCTGCACCGAGCGCATGGCCAGGCCCGACAGGCGCACCAGCTGCAGGTAGCGCAGCCAGCTGGCGATCCAGCCGCTCACCAGCAGGGCGCCGAGCAGCATGGCCATGCGCGGGAAGTCCAGCTTGCGCGGCAGCAGGTGCTCGTCGATCAGGGCCTTGCCGAGGATGGGGCCGATCACTTCCAGGCCGGCCGCGAGGATCAGCCACAGGGTGGCCCAGGCCAGGTGCCGGCGGTCGGGATGGGCGGCGCGCCGCAGCAGGCCAATCGCTTGCGCGGCCTGGACCCGCATGTCCTTGGGTGTGGAATCAGATTGCATCGAGGCTGGCCTCCAGTTGTTGATAGCGCCACTGGCTGGCGTACCAGCCGTCGCGTTCGAGCAGGGCCTCGTGGGTGCCCGATTCGGTGATGCGGCCGTCGCGCAGCACCACGATGACGTCGGCGTTGACCACGGCCGAGAGGCGGTGGCTGGCGATGATCACGCTGCGCTCGGGGCGCGCGCGCCGCAGTTCCTCCAGGTGTTCGAGGATGCGCGTTTCGGTGCCGGTGTCGACCGCCGAGAGGGCGTCGTCGAGCAGCAGCAGGGTGCTGTCGGCCAGTAGCGAGCGGGCGATCGCCACGCGCTGGCGCTGGCCGCCCGAGAGGGTGATGCCGCGTTCGCCCACCGGCGTGTCGTAGCCCTGCGGGAAGCGCAGGATATCTTCGTGGATGGCCGCCATGTGCGCCGCATGTTCGATCTGCGCGCGCGAGGCGTCGGGCCGGGCCAGCGCGATGTTTTCGGCGATGGTGGCCGAGAACAGGAACGACTCCTGCGGCACCCAGCTGATCGCCGCGCGCAAGGTGGCCAGCGTGTAGTCGGCCAGCGGCTGGCCGCCCCATGTGGCGGTGCCGGCTTGCGGCGTGGCCTGGCGCAGCAGCACGCGCAGCAGGGTCGATTTGCCGGAGCCGGTCGGCCCCACCAGGCCCAGGGTCTGGCCTGGCGCGACGCGGCACGAAATATCGGCCAGCGCGGCAATGGTCTGGCCGCTGTAGGTGTAGCCGACATGGTCGAGCAGCAGCGGGCCGGGGGCCAGCGTGGCCACCGTGCCATGGTCGTCCACCGAGAGCGGCGTGTCGAGCAGGGGCTGCACGCGCGCCAGCGCCGCGCGCCCGCGTTCGATGAGCGAGAGCACCCAGCCGGCCGCGAACATCGGCCAGATCAACTGGCCCAGGTACATGCTAAAGCTGGTCAGCGCGCCGATGGTCAGCTGGTTCTGCCACACCAGGTAGCCGCCCAGGCCGAGCGTGAGCGCGCTGGCGGCGGTGAGGGTGAGGCCGACGGCCGGCTCGTAAGCGGCTTCCCATTTTTGCGCGCGCAGGCTGGCGTCGGCGGCGCGCGCGGCCAGTTCGCCGAATTGCGCCGCGCTGCGTCGCTCCAGGCCGAGCGCGCGCAGCGTACGTACGCCCGACAGGGCTTCCTGCACATGGTCGTTCAGGCTCGAAAAACGCTGCAGCGACTCGGTGGCCGCCACGTGGATATGGGTGGAGATGCGCCAGAACGCGAACGCCATGAACGGAAACGGCAGCAGGGCCACGCAGGCCAGGCGCCAGTCGACGCCGAGCGTCATGATCCCCAGTACCATGACCAGGGTCAGGGTGCCGTCGAAACCGGCCAGCATGGCTTCGCCGGCGGCCATTTCGATGGCGTCGATGTCGTTGGTGGCCAGCGCCATCAGGTCGCCGGTGCGCTGCTTCTGGTAGAAGGCCGGTCCCTGGGCCGACAGGCGCGCGTAAAAACGCGTGCGCAGTTCGACCCCGAGCCGGTAGGCGGCGGCGAACAGGCGCAGGCGCCAGCCAACCCGCAGCAGATAGATGGCCACGCCCATGCCGAGCAGCTGGAATAGTCCCAGCAGCAGGTCGTCGCGGGTCAGGCTGTGGGCGGCCAGGCCGTCGATCAGCGCGCCGATTTTGCGCGGAATCCAGACAGTGAGGGCCGCCACGCCGGCCAGCATGAAGGCCGACGAGATATAGGCGCGCCAATGGCGGCGCACGAAGCTGCCAACGAGCCGCGATAAAGTCATTAATACGTTCCTTGGATGTTGCGCCCGGACGAAAAAAACGGGCCGAAGCCCGTCAATTTACTACTTTTGGCAACTTGGCGCAGAGGCCGGCCGTGCCGCTACTTTCGGCGCGCGCCTTTCGACGGCGACGATTCGCCCAGTTTGCCGTTGCCCGGCTTGCCCGGATAGGTCCCCGCCGGCGGCGTGGCGTCGACCGGCTTGATGCCGGAGACGTCGATCTGGATGGCGTCGTCGGCGGCCAGCGGCGCGGCGGCGGGCGTCTCGTGCACGGGGCTGGCGGCCACGCTGGCGGCGGCGCGCGCGATCGGCGTGGCCTCGGCCAGCGGCAATGGATCGGCCTCGGGTTCGTCGGCCGCGCGCAGGCTGACGATGATCGGTTCCTCGCGCGCGTCTGGCGAGTCCGGCGAGTCGGGTGAGACCCCGCGTTCGGATTCGGGCTCGCTGTCGGCGCCGGCGGCGGCTTGTTCGTCGTAGTCCTCGCTGTAGTCCTCGTCGTCAGCGCTGTGCGCTTCATCGTTGGCCGGCTGGCGCAGCGGCGCCGGCGCGGCCAGTGCCGCCAGGATGGACGATCCGGGCGCATCGGCGCGCGCGCTGCCGGCGATGCCGAACAGGGCGCGGCTGTAGGCGAGCATGGTGTCGAAGCTGTCGCGGCTGTGCGCGCCGAGGGCGAACAGGTCGCGCGGATCCTTGGCGGTCAGCAACTGCTGGATGGCCGCCGTCGATTTTTCGACGCTGGCGCGGGTGGTCTGGAGATTGAGGGCAATCAGCTTTTCGGTATTTTCTACCGCCTTGCCGGAGAAATGGCGGAAAGCGTCGAGCTGGGCTTCGATCTGGGCCTTGCGTGCTGCGGAAAACTGTTCTGGAAGGTTACTCATCTGGGTTCCTTGGAAGTGTTTTATGACGCGCTGCAATATTGCTAAGTCTATCCATGATTGCCTGCCTTGAAAAGCAATTTTTCAACTGTGTTCACGAAATTATCTTGCATCGCAGCATTTATCTTATTGGCATGACGGCGCCATGACAAACACGCACACGCCCGCCCCAATTCGCGCCGAACTCGCTACAATCGCAGACACCGCCGTTCCCAGGAGTTCACGATGGATCTCGTACTGCGCAACGCCAGCCTGCCCGACGGGCGCCTTCACATGGACATCGCGATCGACAACGGGCGCATCGCCGCCGTCGGTGCGCGCTTGCCGGTGCGGGGCGCGCGCGAGATCGACGCCGGCGGCGACCTGGTGACGCCGCCTTTTGTGGACGCCCACTTTCACATGGACGCCACCCTCAGTTACGGCCTGCCGCGCGTGAACGGATCGGGCACCCTGCTCGAAGGGATCGCGCTGTGGGGCGAACTGAAACCCGGCCTGACCCAGGATGCGCTGGTCGAACGCGCCATGCAGTACTGCGACTGGGCGGTGGCGCGCGGCCTGCTGGCGATCCGCTCGCACGTCGACATCTGCGACGACCGCCTGCTGGCGGTGGAAGCGCTGCTGGAAGTGCGGCGCCGGGTGGCGCCATATCTCGACCTGCAGCTGGTCGCCTTTCCGCAGGATGGGATTTTGCGCAGCGCCACGGCCTTCGACAACCTCAAGCGCGCCATTGGCATGGGCGTCGACGTGGTGGGCGGGATCCCCCATTTCGAGCGCACCATGAGCGAAGGCGCGGCCTCGGTGCGCCTGCTGTGCGAATACGCGGCGCACCATGGGCTGCGGGTGGACATGCACTGCGACGAGTCGGACGACCCCATGTCGCGCCATATCGAAACGCTGGCGTTCGAAACGCAGCGTCTCGGCATGCAGGGCAGGGTGGCCGGCTCGCACCTGACCTCGATGCACTCGATGGATAACTACTATGTGAGCAAGCTGCTGCCGCTGATCCGCGAGGCGGGCGTGGCGGCGATTGCCAACCCGCTGATCAACATCACCCTGCAGGGGCGGCATGACAGCTACCCCAAGCGGCGCGGCATGACGCGCGTGCCCGAGCTGATCGCCGCCGGCGTCGATGTCGCCTTCGGCCACGACTGCGTGATGGACCCGTGGTACAGCCTGGGCTCGGGCGACATGCTGGAAGTGGCGCATATGGGCCTGCATGTGGCGCAGATGACCGGGCAGGACGCGATGCACCAGTGCTTCCTGGCGGTGACCGAGGTCCCGGCCCGCATTCTCGGGCTCGAAGGCTACGGGATCGCGCCCGGCTGCCACGCCGACCTGGTGCTGCTCGACGCCGGCGGCACGGTCGAAGCGATCCGCCTGCGCGCGGCGCGGCGCATGGTGATCCGGCGCGGCGTGGTGGTGAGCGAGGCGCCGCGCGCGCAGGCGACCCTGAACCTGCCGGGACGCCCGGCCAGCACCGGTTTTCGCCTCGGGCGCTGAGCCCCGGCGCAGCACTTGTCAGCGCGTTTCAAGCGGGAGAGCATGTGAAACCAATACAGACCCGGATCCGTCCGGCCGCCGACACCGACATCGATGCGCTATGGGCGATTTTCGACGCGGTCTTGGAGGGCGGCGAATCCTATCCTTTCGCTGCGGGCGCCTCCCGCCAGGCCTGCGCCGATTACTGGTTCAGCCCGCGCGCGACCAGCTTCGTCGCCGTGTCCGCCGACGACCGCGTGCTGGGCATGTACAAGCTGGTGCCGAACCAGATGGAGCGCGGCGCGCACGTGGCCAGCGCGTCCTACATGGTCAGCCCCGGGCAGCGCGGCGCCGGCGTGGGCACCTTGCTGGGCCGGCACAGCCTGGACGAGGCGCGCCGCCAGGGCTACCTGGCGATGCAGTTCAACTACGTCGTCAGCAGCAACCACGCCGCCGTCGGCTTGTGGAAAAAGCTCGGTTTCACGATCGTCGGCACCTTGCCAAAATCGTTCCGCCATGCGCGCCTGGGCTACGTCGACGCCTACGTCATGTACCAGCTGCTGGACGACCCTGACAACTGGCCGGCGCCCTGATGAAAATCCTCGACACCGCGCGCCTGCTGGTGCGCACCATCGAAGCGGCCGACGCGCCGTTCTACCTGGAGCTGGTCAACGATCCCGATTTCCTGGCCCACATCGGCGACCGCGGCATCCGCACGCTGGACGCGGCGCGTGCCCACATCGAAAACGGCCCGGTGAGCATGCAGGCCGCGCTGGGCCACGCCATCTGGCTGGTGGCGCACAAGGACAGCGGCGCGGCGATCGGCATGTGCGGCCTGATCAGGCGCGACACCTTGCCCGGGGTCGATCTCGGCTACGCCTTCCTGCCGGCCTGGCGCGGCCAGGGTCATGCGTTCGAGGCGGCCCGCGCCGTGGTCGACTACGCGCGCGACACGCTGGGACTGGCGCGCCTGCTGGCGATCACCTCGCCGGGCAACACCGCCTCCGGCGCGCTGCTCGAAAAACTCGGCCTGCGTTTCGACAAGATTGTCCACCTTACACCGGAAGACCCGGGTACCCGGCTGTATGCGATGCAACTGTGTGCAACTGGCTGAAATACTTGTTGTCAGTTAACTGAAACGTATTTCTTTTTATCTTTCACGGGTGCATGATTAACCGGCAGAGCAAGCGTCTTTACAGGCGCTGCGACAGGTATCCACGCAACCATCCCGAGAGAGCACATGAAACTCGCCAACCTCCGAATTGCCGTACGCCTCGGTGCGCTCGGCGCTTTCTTTTTTGCCGCATTGCTGTTGGTGGGGATCGGTGCCTGGTCGGCGCTGTCCGGCGCCAATGCCAAGAGTGCGCTGGCGATGCAGCGCGCCGCCAAGCTGACCGAAGCGGTCGATACGGCGCGCAGCGCCCAAGTCGAGTTCAAGATCCAGGTGCAGGAATGGAAGAACATTTTGCTGCGCGGCTCGGATCCGGCCCAGCTCGAAAAGTACAGCGCCTCGTTCGTCAAGAGCGGCGAGAGCACGCGCGCGGAACTGGGCAAGGTCAATTCCCTGCTGGGCGAGCTGGGGCTGAAAACGCCGCTGGTCGACGAGGCCATCAACGCCACCGGCGAACTGGGCAAGAACTACCTGGGCGCGCTGCAAAAATTCGACGGCGCCAATCCGGACAGCTATAAAGAGATCGACAAGCTGGTCAAAGGCATGGACCGCGCGCCGACCCAGAAAATCGACGCCATTGTCACCTACATCGGCACCGAAACGCGCGCGCTGACCCTGGCCATGGTCAAGGAGCAGGCCGCTAGCGAACGCACCGCGTCCATCGAACTGCTGGTGATCGTGCTGGTGACGGTGGTGGTCGGCGCGGTGATCATGGTATGGCTGGTGCGCAGCATTACCGGACCCTTGAATGAAGCGGTCAACATCGCCCGCATCGTCGCCAGCGGCGACCTGTCGACCTCGATCGAAGCGCGCGGCAGCGACGAAATCGGCATGCTGCTCAAGTCGCTCAAGGACATGCACGACAGCCTGGCCGCGATCGTCGGCAAGGTGCGCGCCGGGACCGATGCGATTGCCAGCGCATCGAGCGAGATCGCCGACGGCAACCAGGACCTGTCGGCGCGCACCGAACAACAGGCCAGTTCGCTTGAAGAAACAGCCTCCGCCATGGAAGAACTGACCTCGACCGTCAAGCAGAACGGCGAGAATGCCAGCCAGGCCAGCAAGCTCGCCAGCGACGCCTCGACGGTGGCGGTGCGCGGCGGCGACGCGGTGGCGCAGATGATCCACACCATGGGCTCGATCAACGAATCGTCGCGCAAGATCGTGGACATCATCGGCGTGATCGACGGCATTGCGTTCCAGACCAATATCCTGGCCCTGAACGCCGCGGTGGAAGCGGCGCGGGCCGGCGAGCAGGGGCGCGGCTTCGCCGTGGTGGCCTCCGAAGTGCGCAACCTGGCCCAGCGTTCGGCGGCCGCGGCCAAGGAAATCAAGGCCCTGATCAACGACTCGGTCGACAAGGTCGACACCGGCAGCAAGCTGGTGGGGCAGGCTGGCAGCACCATGAACGACGTGGTCGCCAGCGTGCAGCGGGTCACGGCGATCATCGGCGAGATTGCCGTCGCCAGTGGCGAGCAGAACGTGGGAATCGACCAGATCAACGATGCGATCAGCCAGATGGACACGGTGACGCAGCAGAACGCGGCGCTGGTCGAAGAAGCGGCGGCGGCGGCGGAAGCGATGAAGCACCAGGCGGCCAGCCTGGCCGAAGCGGTCAGCGTCTTCAAGATCAGCGACGAGCACATGGTGGCGGCACCGGCGGCGCGCGCGGCGCAGCACCGGACGGCAGCGGCGGCACGGGCACCGGCGGCTGCGGCGCGCCTGCCGGCCGGCAAAGCCAAAGCGGCCCCTGCCCGCCCGGTCGCCGCCGGCGACAACGAATGGGAAGAGTTCTGACCCCGACCGGGAGCCCAAAACCGGGGTCAGAGCTCTGACTCGAAACATTTCACGAAGTAGTTTCAAAAAAACCGGGACGAGCCCGGTTTTTTTACGTTTGACTGCCCGTCCATGGGTCGCTTTTATACCAATATTCGTTGAATAACTGGCTTTCTGACGTCGTTTTGCTTCAAGCGCCTATCCAAATAAAAAATGTTTCTATTTAGCCTGAATTTTGCATAAAAAAGGGCAAGAATGCCGTAAGTGATTGATAAAATGTGAGTTATCGAGAAACACAGCTATCAACAAAAACGCCACCTTGCCCGACATGAATTCTACCT
>NZ_WHJH01000089.1 GCF_011682145.1 Massilia mucilaginosa | reverse complement strand
GCAACATTTGATATCCCGATCGATCGGGTAGGGCGACTATTGCCCGCGACACCGTGATTGTCACCAAGGAGCTCATACATCGCCGGACCAGGACTGCGGTAGCAGTTTATGAAACATTCAGGCTAGGGCCGATCCGGCCGAGCCAGACGAAGCCTGGTGCACTGCAATAGCAAGATCGTTCAAGACCGGTTGACGGGGAGGCATGACAATGCGCTTCCTTCCGCTACCAGGGTCCCGCTCCATGCCATCGCAAAAATACACCGCTTACCTCTCGATGGCGGCCGCCATGGTCACCGTCGGCAGTACGATTGTCGCCAGCAAGATGATGGGCGGGATGCCGGTCTTCATCGCGGCCTTCCTGCGCTTTGCCGTGGCCAGCCCGCTCCTGGTGGGGATGGCGTGGTTCGGCGGCAAACGCCTGCCCAGGCTGGCCCGGCGCGAATGGGCGACTCTCTGTGTCCAGGCTGGCCTGGGCAGTGTCGGCTATTCGGTGCTGCTGATCATGGGACTGTCGCTGACGCACGCATCCGACGCCAGCGTGATTGCCGGGACGCTGCCGGCGGTGGCCGCGCTGCTCTCCTTTGTCGTGTTGCGCGAACGGCTCGGCGGGTGGACCATGCTGGCGATCGTGCTCGCCACGCTGGGCGTGGCCGTGCTCAGCCTGGACACTCCGGCTGCGGGCGGTGAGCATGCGCGGCGCTGGACCGGCAATGCGCTGGTATTGGACGCGATCGCCTGCGAAGCGGTCTTCCTGCTGCTGAACAAGACCATCAAAACCCCGATCGACCCGGCGCTGGTTGCCGCGACGATGTCGGTGCTGTCGCTGCTGTTTTGTGCGGTGCCGGCCTTGTTCCAGTGGACACAGGCAAGCGGCCCGGTGCTGTCGGGCCGCGCGGTCGGCGCCGCCGTGTACTACGCCTTGGTGCCCACGGTTCTCGGCTTTCACCTGTGGTACCAGGGGGCATCGAAAGCCAGCGGCGCCGAGGCATCCTTGTTGACGGCGGTGTATCCGGTGGCGGGCCTGTTGCTGTCGGCGGGCGTGCTGGGCGAAGTCATTACAACACAGCACTGGATTGGCATCGCGATAGCGGTGCTCGGCATCGCAGTCGGCGCGCGCGCATCGAAGCCCTGATTCAACCGGGGTCAGAGCTCTGACTAGCAATTAAGATCCGGCAGGCAAAGACTCCCCAACCGGGGTCAGAGCTCTGACTAGCAACAAAAAATTATCCAAATGTGATTTGTCTGCTTCTTACGACGGTTTAGGATACTCAACGCACTGGATGCCTATGTTTCCGCATCATTCAGCGGTTTTCGCCGGAGCTTCAATCGGTTCAGCAACTAATTGCTAGTCAGAGCTCTGACCCCGGTTGTCAGAGCTCTGACCCCGGTTGTAGGATTTTGGGTCGCTACCCCGGTTGGCGGCCTATTGCCTATTGCCGCCGGGTCCAGCGCAACGCGAGGGCGCCGTGCGTGATGCGGCCGCGCTCAATCTTGAAGTGCCAGTGCCGTCCGCCCGCCTGGCCCGGTACCGCCGCACCCTCGTCCCACACGATCTCCACCCGGCCTTCGAGTTCGAGCACAGCGCCGCTGGCGTCGTCGATGAACAGCAGCGCCGCGCGCGCGTCGAGCAGCACATTGCCAAGGGTATTGAAGTAGCGGTTGCCGCCATAGTCGGGCACGGCAAGGCTGTCGCCCTCGATGCGCACGAAGCCCGCCAGGCCGCCACGGTGCGAGATGTCGACGCCGTACCGGCCGCCGCTGGTGGCAATGAAAAAGGTGCCGGCACACGCGATCAAGGCGCGCGCTTCCGGTTCATCGTCCAGCCGGTCGAACTCGCGCACCATCGCCTCCACCGGCGCGACCGCCCGCACGTCGCGCGGCACGATGTGCTGCGGGCAGTTGCCGAAGCTTTCGCGCACATCGATCAGCACCCCGCCGCCGCCCGCGCTGCGCACCACGCCGTTGAGCCGGTTGCGCCGGCGCGTGCCGAAGTCGATGCCAAGCAGCCCAAGCGCCTGCCCGGCGCGCAGGCCGCTGTCCTGCACGGCGATGCGCAGGGAGCGCGCATCGGGGCTGTCGATGAAACCGGGCGCACCGGCGGCAACCCGCGCGCGCGGCCGGCCATCGGCTTCGACCGTGCCCACCAGCACGAACGGCAGCGCCGCGAAGAAGTCGCGGTGCTGGTCCGGCATGAAGGGGCGGATGCCGTTGCCGTGACTGATCTCGCCAGCCAGCGCCTGCGCCCTCAACTCGCCTTCGTGATACGGCGCACTCATGCGGCCGCCGGCAGGGGCGAGGCGGGCAGCGCCACAAAGCCCGGCAAGGCTTCGATCCGTGCCAGCCAGGCGCGCAGCGCCGGATACGGTGCCAGCCCGATGCCGCCTTCCGGCGCATGCGCCACGTAGCTGTAGCAGGCCAGGTCGGCCAGCGTGGCATGCGCGGCCGCCAGGAAGCGGTGCGTGCCCAGGTGCTGGTCCATGAAGGCCAGCAGGCGCTGCGCCAGCGCGCCGGCCTGGACCAGGTCGGCCGGCACCTTCCACAGCGCGTTGGCGCGCGCCTTGGCCGGGCCGAAGGCCAGTTCGCCAGCGGCGATCGACAGCCAGCGCTGCACGGCGGCCGCACCCGCCGCGTCGTCGGGCAGCCAGCCGCTGCCGGGGGCGTAGCGCCTGGCCAGGTAGACCAGGATGGCGTTGCTGTCGTTGATGACCAGCTCGCCATCCTGCAGCACCGGGATCTGCCCCAGCGGATTGAGGGCGCGGAAGGCGGCGCTGTCGCGTACCTCGGCCGGCGCCGGCACCAGGGTGAACGGCAGCCCCAGCATGCGCAGCAGCAGTTCGACGCGGTGCACATGGCCCGACACCGGCAGGCCGTGGAGGATCAGGGAGGTGGTTTGCATGGCATCTCGATTCAGAAGGGGATCAGGAAAGCCATGCTATCGCTTGCACGCATCAATGAGAATCATGATAAATTGAAAATGATTATTTCAATTTCTGGAAGAATGCATGGACCGGTTCGATGAGTTGCAGATATTCGTGGCGATCCTCGACGCGGGCAGCCTGAGCGGCGCGGCACGGCGCCTGCGCCGCTCGGCCCCGGCGGTCACGCGCGCGCTGGCGGCGCTGGAAGAGCGGGTCGGCACGCGCCTGGTCGAGCGCACCACGCGCCGCCTGGCGCCCACCGAGGCGGGCCTGCGCCTGGCCGAGATGGCGCGCCGCGTGCTGGCCGACTACGACGACGCCGTGCGCGAGGACGACAACGCGCCCCTGCGCGGACGCCTGCGCATCACCGTGCCGACCGTGTTCGGGCGGCGCCATGTGGCTCCGGCCATGATCGACTTCCTCGACCTGCATCCGGCCCTGCAGGTCGAGCTGGTGTTCAACGACCGCAACCTGGACCTAATCGAACACGGGCTCGACCTGGCGCTGCGCATCGGTGCGCTGCCCGATACCGGCATGATGGCGCGCCAGGTAGGCCAGGTGCGGCGCGTGCTGGTGGCCAGTCCGGCCTATCTGGCGCGGCGCGGCTGCCCGGCCAGTGCGCGCGCGCTGGACGCGCACGACATTATCTTCAGCGAGCAGCGCGGCGCGACCGAATGGCGCTTTAGCGACGGCGAACGCGCCGATGGACGCGAATTCGCGGTGCGCCTGGCCCCGCGCCTGATCGTCAACGAAATCGATACCATGCTGCTGGCGGTGCTGGCCGGACGCGGCATCGGACGCCCGCTGTCCTATCAGGTAGCCGAACAATTGGCCGATGGCACGCTGGTGCGCCTGCTGCCCGGCTACGAACTGGCGCCGCTGCCGGTGCAGTTGCTGGTGCCGAGCGCGCGCCACATGGCGCCGCGCGTGCGCGCCTGCATCGACTTCCTGGCGCGCCGCCTGGCCGCCCTGCCGGTGCTCGATCCCACTGTGGCCTGAGCTCGGATGAACATTCATTCCACGCCCGCCGTGTTGCAAAACCGCGTTCCGAGGTAGATTCCTACCACCCGGGTCAGAGCTCTAAACTGCAATTAATTGATGAACCGACTGGATTTTCGGTCAAGGCGGTGGCATGCAGCGCCAATCGGCGCGTCTGCTGTGTTGTGGCGCCTGAACCGTCGCAGGAAGCAGACAACATAGCGCTGGGAAAGCTTTTTTGTTGCTGATTGGAGCTCTGACCCCGGTTGAAAAGCGCTGAGCCCGCTTGACGCGGTGCCTGTACTATTCGTCATGGAAAACAATCACCCCGTGCTGCGCGAGATCATCGAGCTGTTCGTCGAACCGTCGCGCAAAGCGCGCTATCTCTATTTCTGGGAAAAGTCGAAACGCCGCGCGCAGTTGCTCGACGAGTTGCTGCATGACGCACGCGACCTGCGCGCCGATCGCAGCCGGGAACTCGTGCCGACCCTGTCCGACCCCGACCAGCTGCTGGCGCTGATGCGCAAACAGGGGGCCGGCAAGACCTGCTACGTCTTTGGCCGCTCGACCTTCGACGGCGAGCAAGCCGACTTGCGCGCAGCCCTGGCCGACGTGGCCGGACGCATGCGCGAAGTCATCGTCTTTGCGCGCGACACGCAGCTCGCTTTCGTGGAAGAGCACGACGGGCGCCAGTTCATCCTGTCGATGAAGTGAGGCCGCCAAGGGCTGCGCCGCACCCGCTGCGCTTTTTAGCAAAACCGGGCATCAATTAATTGCAGTTTAGAGCTCTGACCCCGGTGGTAGGAATCTGCGGAGGGCAGCTGGCGCTTGACAGCGCGCCAGCACTCGGGCACTATCCAAACCTACTAGTTGGTAGGTAAACGGAGGCAGGGTGGTCAAACAATTTTCGGAACTGTCGGCCTCGGCCGAGCGGGTGGTGGACGCGGCCCAGCGCCTGATCCAGCAGCATGGCTATAACGGCTTTTCGTACGATGACATCGCGCGCGAGATCGATATCAAGAAGCCCAGCATTCACCATCACTTCCGCACCAAGGCCGACCTGGTGCAGACCATCGTGCAGCGCTACGCCGACCGTTTCGCCACCCTGCTGCGCGCCATCGACGCGAGCGGCGAGGATGCGCCGGCGCGCCTGGCCCGCTACGGAGAACTGTTCGCGGCCACCTACCGCCAGGACCGGCGCCTGTGCGTGTGCGGCATCCTGGGCGCGGAGGCGGCGGCGCTGTCGCCCGAGGTGGCGCTTGACGTGCGCGCCTTCTTCCAGCTGAACCTGGACTGGCTCGCCAGCACCATCGTCGACGGCGAACAGGCCGGCCTCCTGCGCGTGCGCGGCAGCGCCGAAGCGCAGGCGTATGGCCTGCTCAGCGCCCTGGAAGGGGCGATGATGGTCGGGCGCGGCGTCGGCACCGACCACAGCCCCGCCAACGCGGGGTCCACCTACGTTTCGAACATGCTGGCCTGACCGGCTTCTTCCCTCGCCGGCCGCGGCCGGCATTTTTTGACAACATCAACCTACCAACTAGTTGGTATAGAAAGGATTATCATGAACAGGACATTCGAAGGACACACCCTGCTGGCCATCGGCGGCAACAGCGGCATCGGCCTGGCATCGGCGCGCAGGGTGGTACGCGGCGGCGGCGCGGTGGTGCTGCTCGGGCGCGACGCCGCCAAGAACGCGCGCGCCGCCGCTGAACTCGACGCGCCGGGCCGCGTGCACACCCTGGCCGGCGACATCGGCAACGAAGCCGATCTGAGCCGCCTGCGCCAGCAACTGGGCGCCGAGCATCCGCACATCAACCTGATCCTCAACGCCGCCGGGGTGTTCTTTCCCAAGCCCTTCCTGGAGCACGGCGCGCACGATTACGACCAGTACCAGGCGATCAACCGCGGCATTTTCTTCCTGACCCAGTCGGTCGTGGCCGCCATGGTGGCGCGCGGCGCGCCCGGGGCGATCGTCAACATCGGCTCGATGTGGGCGCGCCAGGCGGTAGCCGCCACGCCCTCCTCGGCCTATTCGATGGCCAAGGCCGGCATCCACGCGCTGACCCAGCACCTGGCGCTGGAACTGGCGCCGCACCGGATTCGCGTCAACGCGGTCTCGCCGGCCGTGGTCGATACGCCCGTGTACGAGGGCTTCATTCCGAAAGACCAGGTGGCGGCCGCGCTGCAGGGCTTCAATGCCTTCCACCCGCTCGGACGGATCGGCACGCCGCAGGATGTGGCCGCCACGGTGGCCTTCCTGCTCTCGAACGAGGCGGCCTGGGTCACGGGCGCGGTGTGGGATGTGGATGGCGGCGTGATGGCGGGACGCAACTGACAACTGGCGGGAGGCGAATCGTGCCCCGCTTGCCAAGCGGGCATCGATCCGGGATGATGGGGCATGAAAAAACCACTCTCTTCCCTCTTGCGCCTGTGCATCGCAGCCGCGCTGATCGCCGCCGGGACGGCCTGCAGCGAACCTTCCAACACGACTGCGGCGGCCACGCCGGCCACGCCGGCGGCACCGGCCAGGCCGGCGCCGGCGCCAGTTGGCGCGGGCGACACCGCCAGCTCGCTCGGCGCGCGTATCACGGCCGAGATCGGCGATGCCGCCTGCGACAACGCCAGCCAGTGCCGCACCCTGCCGGTCGGCGCCAAACCGTGCGGCGGACCGGCCGGCTTCCTGCCCTGGTCGACCAAGCGCAGCAACGGCGAGCTGCTGGCCAAACTGGCGGCCGAACAGGCGGCCGAAGAACGGAAACACAACGAGAAGAGCGGCATGATGTCGACCTGTATGGTCGAACAGGATCCGGGCGCGACCTGCACCGCGGGCAAGTGCGTGCTGATGCAGCGCAGCCTGGGCGGCAGCGACGCCCGCTGAGCGATCGGCATACCCCATGAAAAAAGGCTGCGGGCAAGAATGCCGCAGCCTTTTTTCACACTCAAAGCACACAGGCGCACCCTGCGGCGCGCCTGCCTTTCCTACCCTACATTACTTGGCCTGCACCACGGCGCGGCGCGGCGCGTCGAACTGCGGCAGCGGATCGTTGGTGTTGACTTCGACCATCGTCAAGCCCTGGGTGGCGCCACCGACCACATAACGCAGTGCGCCCAGGTGACGCTGGTTGGCCGCCAGGCCCGACCAGCTCATGCTGACGGTCGCGGTGCCGCCGACATACGCGCGCGCCGGTACCAGCGCCTTGAAGTTGCCGTTGACGGCGCCTTCGTTCAGCACCCACGACGACAGCTTGTACTCGGCTTCGCCGTTGGCCGGCTCGTAGCCGATCACGCACACCTTGTAGGCGCCCGCGGCCGGCTGGACCAGTTCCACGCGCTCGTTCGAGCCGCCATTGCCGCTGCTCGAGACAGCGCCGTTCGGGGCCACCACGATCAGGTCGAGATCGGAGTCGGCGCCGCCGGCGGTGTCGTCATTGAACAGCGCGAAGCGCGCCGCCATGGTGGAGGCCGGCACGTTGACCGTGTGCACGTTCACGCCAGCACCGCCGCCAGCCTGGCAAGCCGCCAGGTAGAGCGCCGAATCGGTGCCCGATTCGCCGACGCTGCGCGTTTCCACGGCCGCCGGCAACAAGCCCGACTTGACCGAGGTCATGGCGCCGGCGAAGCCCGTGCCGATGGTGATGAGCTTACTGCCGTCGGCGAATTCGCTCGACACCGTCGCTGGCGCGGCCAGGGCCGAACCGCGCACGGTCAGCGGGCTGCGCACGTTGTTCACGCCGTCCGACCAGACCAGGCTGCCGTACACCCAGGTGTCGACCGGGGCGTTGGTGCGCGTGACCTTGACCTTGAAAGTGGCTTTCTGGCCGGCGCCGATGGTCAGGCTCGGCGGTTGCACGTCGACCGTGTAGCCGGGCACGCTGGCGCTGGCGTTGTAGGTCGCCGTGCTGGTACCGACGTTGGTCACGGTACGGGTCAGGGTCAGGCTGCCCAGCACGTTGCCGGCGGTCAGCGAGGCCAGGTTCAGGTTATACGGCTGGATGGTGCCGACCGCCTGGCAGGTCGCCGGACTGTAGACGCCGGCGTTCAGGCCGCACAGGAAGCGCGCGTAGTCGATTTCGGTGGCGTCGTACACCAGCCCCGGATTGGCGGCGCCGTTCGGCGTCACGTGGCCGGCGCCCTGGCCCCACGGCAGGGTGCCGGTGGCTTTGGCGGTCTTGTCCCACGCGACCGAGGCGGTCACGCCGTCCGGCTGGGTCGGGCTGGCGCTGGTCATCAGCGCCGACTTGATCGCCGCCGGGGTCCAGCTCGGGTGCAGCTGCTTGAGCAGCGCGGCCAGGCCGGCCACGTGCGGGCTGGCCATCGAGGTGCCCGAGTAGAAGGCCCAGTCGGTGGACGGCGCGGCGCCGCCGGCGGCCACCGCGTCGCGCTGGGCGCGGGTCAGGTCGGCGGTGACGCCGGCCAGCACGTCGCTGCCCGGCGCGGTGACGTCCGGTTTCAGGATGTTGGCGTTGGCAACGTTCGGTCCGCGCGAGGAGCTGCCGCTCATCACCGGCGCCGCCACGTTCGGGTTGATCACGCCTTTCAGGTCGCCCAGCGAGGCGATGGCGCTGGTCGGATTGGCGGCGATGTAGCTTTTCAGGGTGGCGCCGTCGGCCACCGTCAGGTGTACGGTCGAGAGCGCATGCGACTGGTTCAGGATGGCGTTGTTGTTGACGGCCACGTTGGCGATGATCGCGCCGACCGCGCCGGCTTCCTTGGCATTCTGGCTCTTGTTGACCAGCACATTGTTGCCGCGGTCGCAGACCAGGATCTTGCCGGCCACCTTGGCCGGGTCGAGCAGCGCGCTGACGCCATCGACCGCGCCGAAGCATTGCAGCAGTTGCGGATTGGCCGGATCGACCCCGGCCTTGCCGGCGTCGCGCGCCAGGATCAGCGCGGCCGTGGCGGTCGAGGCATTGCTCGACGAACCGGTCAGCTTGACGCCGTTGCCGAGCGTGGCGGTGCCGACGAACAGGCGGTTATGGGTCGAGTTGCCGACCGTGGTCAGCCATGGGCTGATGTGCGATACCGGCGCCGGGGTGGCCACGCCAGGGCCGGAGTTGCCGCCCGAGGCCGCCACGAACACGCCGGCGCTGGCCGCGCCCAGGAACGCCACTTCGGTCGCTTCGTTGAAGGCGCCGCCGCCGGCGTTCGGGCCGATCGAGAAGTTGATCACGTTCACGCCGTCTTTCACGGCCTGTTCGATCGCGGCCACGCTGTTGGCGGTGGCGCAACCGTTCTTGCCGGAGGCGGCGTCGGTCCAGCACACCTTGTACGAGGCGATGCGGGCGCGCGGCGCCATGCCGCTGGCCAGGCCCAGGGTCAGGTTGCCGTTGACGACAGGCGTGTTGGCGTTGCCGCCGGCCGTGGTCGCGGTGTGGGTGCCGTGGCCGCCATGGCCTTCGGCGCCGGCCACCGAGTCGCGCGAGGAATTGAATTCGGTCCAGTGCAGGGCCTGGGTCGGCGACTTGAAGTAGCGCGCACCGATCAGCTTGTTGTTGCAGTTGGTCAGGGCGAAGCCTTCACCGGTGTCGCACGAACCTTTCCAGGTCGATGGCGGCGCGCCGTAGGCCGAGACGGTGCCCGAGTGGCTCGGCACGCCGTTGGCGTCGACCTTGTCGGCGAACGAGGGGTTTTCCGGCCACACGCCGCTGTCGACGATGCCGATGACGATGTTCTCGCCCGCCGCCACCTTGCCGCCGACCTGTTCCCACAGGCCGCCGGCTTTATCGAGGCCGAGGAAGGTCGGGGTGTAGTTGGTGTCCATCTGCATGATGGAGTCGGCCGTGATGTTGGCCACGCCGGCGTCCTTTTTCAGCGCGCGCACTTCGGCGTCGGTCAGCAGGGCGGCAAAGCCGTTCAGGACCACGTTGAAGCGGTGCGTGACCTGGGCCGCGTTGACGGTCGAGAGGACTTTGGATTTCTTGGTGTCGAGATAGGCGATGTAGTTCTGCACGTCGGTCGCGTCGACATCGAGGCGCTGGCCGTCGGCCGGCTTGGTGGCGGGCAGGCCGGCCACCTGGCCGGTGTAGGTGGCGACCGGCTTGTCGACCAGTTGCACGATGTAGGAACGGCGGGCTTCGTCAGCGGCGGCGGTGGTAGTGATACCGGCCAGCATCAGCATGACGGCAAGGGATACGGGGCGAAGTGTCATAGTCAATTTCCTTGCGTGCTCAGATGGTGGCCGGGGCCGATGGGGATGCTTTGCTGCGGCGGCGGGTCAGGCCGAGGGCGCCGATACCGAGGCCCATCAGCAGGAACGATCCCGGTTCCGGCACGGCATTGAAGCTGATGTCGTCGAGCGCGAACTGGGCCTGGCCGAAGGCCGGGTTGTCGATCGAGTTGAAGCAGCCGCCATTGCCGTCGAACAGGCAGGCGTTGACGGTCAGGCTGGTCAGCACTTCATTGCGGAATTTCTGGTCGATCAGGGCCGAACCGAAGCTGAAACTGCCGTTCGCAGCCTGGCCCGGGAAGGCCGAGGTGCTCGAGACCACGGTGCCGTCGCCGCGGATGCCGGAAAATTGCAGCAGGCCGTAATCGGCATCGACCACGTCGACCGGCGGCAGGAACGCCAGGCTCAGGCTGCCGAGTCGGAACTGCTGGCCGGCGCGCGTGAATTTCACGCCGCCGTCGTTGATGACCGCAAGAAAGTGTCCGCTGGCGCCCGTCGGGCAGCCGAACACCGTGCAGGTGTTCGGATCGTTGCTGTTGACGATCGTGCCGAACGGCGTGGAGAGGTCCGGACCGACAGTATCCGGGCTGGGAAGGATCAGCATCTGGTAGCCGCCCTCGCTGATCGATTCGCCGCTCAGCAGCGCGTTCGGCGCAACGGATTCGAAGGTGATTGGACTGGCCATGGCCGGCAGCGCGCAAAACAGCGCGGCGAGCCCGGCGATCGTGTGGAGTGCGCGGGTGGCGCGCCGTGGGGTACCCAGCGGGGTGACTGTGCGATTCATCTCTTGCCTTATGTTTGAATTATTTCGATCAATGGGCGTACAGGTCGATTTGCCTGCTTGCTACTTTTCTTAAAAGTGCAAAAGACTATAGCAAAGGAAATAATTGTTGTAGCAATAATCTCAACGTAAGAAATTCATATTTTTCATGGTTTCACCAAAGCTTGTTTTGTTTCCTCTATGAAAACGTGCCAAAAATGCCCGTGACAATTTCACCACATTTGTCAACATTGTTTGTGTTAGCTTCCCTTGACTCTTTTTGCGTTTTCGAGCGTAATTGCGTGCGCGCGGCGCCGAGGGTGTGTATGATGGTCGTTCGTGTATAAGCGCAAGGATCGATCATGAACCCACGCCGCTCCTTTTTAAAGAGTTCGGTCGTACTGGCATCGGCACTGAGTCTTCCTGCCTTGGCCCGTAGCGCCACGGCCGCACCAGGCGAACGCACTTTGCGCCTGTACAACACCCATACGGGCGAAAGCCTGCGCAGCGTGTTCTGGGCCGAGGGCGATTTCCTCCCCGAGTCGCTGGCCGACATCAACAAACTGTTGCGCGACCACCGCAGCAATACGGTGGCCGAAATCGACCCGCAACTGCTGGTGCTGCTCAACAGGGTCAGCACCCAGCTCGGCAGCAATCCGGTCCTGCACGTCATTTCCGGTTACCGCTCGCCCGCAACCAACCAGAAGCTGGCCGAAGCCAGCGATGGGGTGGCGCGCCACAGCATGCACCTCGAAGGCAAGGCCATCGACATCCGCATGCCGGGCAAAAGCCTGTCGCACGTGCACAAAGCGGCGCTCAACGCGCGCGGCGGCGGCGTCGGCTACTATCCCGATTCGCAATTCGTCCACCTCGATACCGGCCGCCTGCGCCGCTGGTAAGCGTGCAAGCCCGACGGCGCCGCATCCCCGCGCGCGCCGCCGCGGCGCCTGGCGCAATGTTCTTATTGCCAGCATTTTTCCACCTTGCCCTTGCCATTCTGGCCACATCGATCCTGCCCGCCGGCGCGGTGCAGGCCGGCGCGCGTGCGCCCATGCCCACCGTGATCGTGCCCTACGTGCGCGATCCGGTCGACAAGTCCTACCGCAAGATGATGGCCGGGGTGGCGCGTTTCGAACGCGAGCATGCGCTGGCGCCCGCCGCCAGCCTGCGTTTCAAGCTGCTGCCGCGCCTGCCCACGACCGACATGCGCGGCGTGGCCGTGCGCATCGCCGGCGAGCGCCTGAGCGTGCCGCTCGCGCTCGATGGCGACAACAGTTTTGTCTTGCCGCGCAATGAAGAAGCGCTGCGCGACGACGCCGCCGTGCTCGCCAACCGGCGCGGCGACAGCCTGACCTGGCGCGCCGCCATCCACAGCCCCGGCGTGGCGCCCGGCACGCGCCGCCTGGGCGACCTGCGGCTCGAATGCCGGGTCGGGATCGAAGCGGGGCTGATATCGAACAGCTCGCCCATGTTCGGCTGGCTGTCGGATGCGCTGAGCAATGCCGGCCAGGTCTGCACCAGCGCCGACGGCAACTACCTGTTCTTCGCCGAGCGCCCCGTGTTCGCCGTCACCGTGCGCCATGGCGCGCGCGCCGAGGTACTGCCGTTCAACATGCTGTACGCCGGCGGCCGCCTGACTGCCGACGACCTGCGCTTTTGCGACTGCCAGGTGCTGCTCGAGCGCAGCTATTACGCCCCGATTTTCGATACGCGCTGGCCGGACGACGCCACCGTCGAATTCGAGTACATGGACGGCCCGGCGGGCGGCGCGCCATGAGTGGCAGCGGCCTGCGCTTTGCTGTTGTGCTGGCGTCGGCGCTGGTCCTCGCTGCCTGCGCGCACGCGCCCGAGGCGCCGCCGGGGACCCGGGTGACGGCGGAGCAGGTGCGCGCCATCCGCCCTGGCGCAAGCAGCCGCGCCAGCCTGCTGGCCACGCTGGGGCCGACGCGCAAGGTCGGCTTCGAGAGCGGCGTCGAAACCTGGCTGTACCAGATGCCGGTGCCCGGCGGTTTCGACGAAATCGTCGTGCTGCTCGACGCGCAAGGGGTGGTGCGCAAGCTGCGCCGGCGCGCGCACATTCCCGCGCACTAGCCCCGTCGATACCCCGTCGTGCCCCCGGCGGCGGGGGGGGCGGGGGGGGAGGGCCGCGCCGTTAACCCGGGCCGGGGCGGGGGCCCGGCCCCCCCCGGTGAACCCGGGCGTGCCCCCGGTGGGGGGCGG
>NZ_WHJH01000088.1 GCF_011682145.1 Massilia mucilaginosa | reverse complement strand
CCGCCGCCCCGCACCGGCGCCCGGCGGGCCGCGTGCCACCCCGCCCTGTCCGGCAGGGGCGGTGGGGGGTAGCGAACCGGCGCACGCGGGAACGGCGGGGGGCGCGGCGCCGATCGGGCGCCGCGCGGGAGCACTGAGGTATTCGCCGGCGCCGAACAGCGCCGCCAATCCCAGTGTGAGCAGGCAGGCGAAGGCGGCGAGGCCGCGCTTCGCCACGCGGCTTGTCAGCACCTTAGCGCGATTTGACGAACGGTTTGCCGATCGCTTTCGGCGCCACCGATTTGGCCATCAGGCCGGCCAGCACGATCACGGTCACCAAGTACGGCACCATCTGGATCAGCGAGCCCGGAATGCGCCCGATGCCCGGCAAGTCCACGCCTTCGATCTGGATCTGCACCGCACTGAAAAAGCCGAACATCATGCAGCCGAGCGCCGTGTACATCGGACGCCAGTTACCGAACACCAGCGCGGTCAGCGCCAGGTAGCCCGCCCCGGCCGACATATCGCGCAGGAAGAAGCCACTCTGCACGATCGCCAGGTAAGCGCCCGAGAACGAGCACAGGATGCCGGCCACCAGCATCGCCATGTAGCGCGTGGTGGCGACGCTGACGCCGGCCGCATCGGCCGCGTGCGGGTTTTCGCCGCAGGCGCGCAGGCGCAGGCCGAAGCGGCTGTGGTAGATCACCCAATGCACCAGCGGGATCAGCGCGAACGCCAGGTACACCAGCGCCGAATGGCCGCCGATCACGTGGCCGTAGAACCAGCCGATGAAGGGAATGCCTTCGAGCGCCTGGGTGCCCGGCAAAACGATGTCGAACAGGCGCGCCTGGCCGAGGTCCGGCGTGCGGCCGCCCTGCTGGTAGAAGAACTGCGCCAGCACGAAGGTCAGGCCGCTCATGGCGATGTTGATCGCAATGCCGCCCACCAGCTGGTTGCCCTTCTGGGTGATGCTCACGTAACCCTGCAGCAGCGCCAGTGCGGCCGATACGGCCACCCCGGCAGCCACGCCGTACCAGGCGTTCTGCGTGGTGAAGGCGACGGCGGCCGATACGAACGCGCTGGCGAGGATTTTGCCCTCTAAGGCGATGTCGACCACGCCGCTGCGTTCGGCGAACAGGCCGGCCATCGCGGCGAAAATCAGGACCGGCGCATTGCGGATGGTGGAGACGACAATGCTGGATAAATGGAGGTCTTCGAACATGGCTTATCCTTTGCGAATGTTAAGCAGCTTCAGGACAGCGGGCGCATACAGATTTTCCATCGCGCCGCAGAACAAAATGATCAGCCCCTGGATGAAGATGAAGGTCTCCTGCGGGATGTTCGGTTTTTCCAGCGACAGGTCGAAACCGCCCTGTATCAGTGCACCGAACAAGACGCTCGACAGGAAGATGCCGACCGGGTGCTGGCGTCCCATCAGCGCAATCGCGATGCCGATGAAGCCGGCGCCGGCCGGGAAGTTCAGGCTCAGGTAATGGGTCGAGCCCATGACCGAATTGACCGCGGCCAGGCCGGCCAGTGCGCCCGAAATGAGCATCGCCACGATGATCATGCGGCTGATCGACACGCCCGCGTAATGCGCCGCGTTTTGATTCAGGCCGGTGGCGCGCAGCTGGTAGCCCCACGAGGAGCGCCATACCATCATGCCGTAGACGACCAGGGCGGCGATGGCGATCAGGAAGCTGACGTTGAGCGGGGTGTCGCCCAGCACCGGGAACCATTCGTTCAGGCGCGGCATGGCGCCGGCTTCCGAAAACACGCGGCTGGCCGGATTTTGCTGGCCTTCCGGGATCAGGTACTTGACGATGATGAAGTTCATCAGGCTGGCCGCGATGAAGTTGAACATGATGGTCGTGACCACCACATGGCTGCCGCGCTTGGCCTGCAGGAAGCCGGGCAAGAATGCCCAGGCCGCGCCGAACACCGCGCTGCCGATCATCGCGGCCGGAATCAGCAGCCAGGCGGGCAGGGAGTGGTCGAGCGTGAGCATGACCACGGTCAGCCCCAGGCCGCCAAGGTACATCTGGCCTTCGCTGCCGATGTTGAACAGGCCGGCCTTCATGGCGATCGACACCGACAGGCCGGTGAAGATGAAGGTACTGGCGTAGAACAGCGTGTAGCTCAGGCCCTCGGGGTTGATGACGGCGCTATCGATCAGGATGCGCAGCGATTCGGTCGGGCTTTCGCCGAGCAGGTGGATCACCAGCGCGGCCACCAGCAGTGCCGATAGCAGGTTCAGTACAGGCAGGACAAACGCGCTTGCCCAGCGTGGGAGTTCGGTCGTTTTCATGTTTTGTGCATCCCGCCCATCAGCAGCCCGATGCGGGTAGTGTCGAATTCTTCAATCTTGAGTTCACCGGTAATGCGTCCGCCGGACATGACAATGATGCGGTCGGCCAGCGCCCGCACTTCTTCCAGCTCCACCGATACCAGCAGGATCGCCACGCCTTCGTCGCGCATCTTGAGCAGCTGGGTGTGGATGCTTTCAATGGTGCCGATGTCGACCCCGCGGGTCGGCTGGCCGACCAGCATCAGCTTCGGCTTGGCCGACACTTCGCGCGCGATCACCACCTTTTGCTGGTTGCCGCCCGAGAGCAGGCCGATACGCAGGTCCGGATTGGCCGGACGCACGTCGAAGGTCCTGAGCAGATCGCCGCAGCGCGCCGCGATGGCCTTGAAGTCGAACAGGCCCCAGCGGTTGCAGACCCGGTCCTGGTAGCCGAACACGGTGTTCTGCATGACCGAAAAATCCTTGATCACGCCATCGCGCAGCCGGTCTTCCGGCACGTGGCCGATACCGAGCTTGCGGAAGGTGGCCGGCAAGCCGTCGGCGTCGGAGCGGCCGCTGTAGGGCAGGGCGCTGCCGAGGAAGTCGACCTTGCCGCCGCTTGGCAGGCGCATGCCCGACAAAATCTGCATCAATTCGCTCTGGCCGTTGCCCGACACGCCGGCAATGGCCACGATTTCGCCCGCGCGCAGGGTGAAGTCGATATCGGCCAGCAGGCGCACGCCGGCGGCGTCCTGCAACTGCAGGCTTGACACTTCCAGCACGGCGGCGCCCGGGTTGTATTGGGCCCGCGGCAGTTCGCCCTGGATCGGGCGGCCCACCATCATGTTGGCCAGTTCTTCTTTCGAGGTGGCGGCGGTGTGCACCGCGCCGACCACGCGCCCGGCGCGCATCACGGTCACCTGGTCGGTGATCTCCATGATTTCGCCCAGCTTGTGGGTGATCAGGATGATGGTCTTGCCCTGCTCCTTGAACAGGCGCAGGATCTCGAACAGCGACGCGGTCTCCTGCGCGGTCAGCACGGCGGTCGGTTCATCCAGGATCAGGATGTTGGCGCTGCGGTAGATCTGCTTGAGGATCTCGACGCGCTGCTGGGCGCCGACCGACAGGTCTTCGATCTTCGCCAGCGGGTCGATGTCGAGCCGGTAGCGGGTGCAGATGTCGCGCAGCTTCGCTTCGACGGCGGCGCGCTGCGAGGACAGCTTGAAGCCGCCCTCGGCGCCCAGCATGACGTTGTCGAGCACCGTGAAATTCTCGACCAGCATGAAGTGCTGGTGCACCATGCCGATACCGAGGGCGATCGCCTGTTGGCTGGTGCGGATGTCCTGGGCCTGGCCGTCGATCAGCAGGGCGCCGCTGTCGGCATTGTAGTAGCCGTACAGGATGCTCATGAGGGTCGACTTGCCGGCGCCGTTCTCGCCGATCACGCCATGGATCGAGCCCTTGGCGATGGAGAAGCTGACGTCGGCGTTCGCCTGCACCGCCCCGAAGGCTTTGCAGATATTGCGAAATTCTACAGCTGGCTGCATAGCGGTCAGTGGTAAGAGATAAAGGTAAATGAGTTCAAAAGCGCGCCGGACCAGTCAAGACTGGCGCGGCGCGCTTTTCTGGAGTGCGGGGAAAATCAGACCGGGCAGCTGCTTCCAACGCGGTAGTCGACGACCTTGACTTTGCCGCTGATGATATTGGCCTTCGCTTCATTGACGCGTTTTTCGATTTCCGGCGTGACGACCGCGCGGTTATCCTTGTCCAGCGCCCAATCGACGCCGCCTTCTTTCAGGCCTTTGTGGGTAACGCCGGCTTTCCAGGTGCCGTTCTTCACTTGCATGAAGGAGTCGTAGATCGCCAGGTCGACGCGCTTGACCATCGAGGTCAGCATGGTGCCCGGATGCAGGTAGTTCTGGTTCGAGTCGACGCCGATGGCCAGCTTGCCTTTTTCCTTGGCCGTCTGCAGGGTGCCCATGCCGCTGCCGCCGGCAACGGCGAACACCACGTCCACGCCGCGGTCGAACTGCGCGCGCGCCAGCTCACCGCCCTTGGCCGGATCGTTCCAGGCTGCGGCGGTGGTGCCGACCATGTTCTGCATGGTCTCGATTTTCGGATTGGTCGCTTTGGCGCCCTGGGCGTAGCCGCAGGCGAAAGTGCGGATCAGCGGAATGTCCATGCCGCCGACGAAGCCGATTTTTTTCGACTTCGATGCGATGGCGGCGGCCACGCCGGCCAGGTACGAACCTTCTTCTTCCTTGAACAGGATCGAGTTGACGTTGTTACCCTTGGCCACAGCATCGATCAGCACGAAGCGCACGTTCGGGAACTCCTGCGCGACCTTTTGCACGGCCTGGGTCTGCGAGAAGCCGACCGCCGCGATCAGGTCCATCTTCTTGCGCGCCAGGCCGCGCAGCACTTGCTCGGCCTGGGTATCGCTGCTGGCCTGCGCCTCGATGTATTTGATATTGGTCTCTTTTTTGAAGCGTTCGGCGCCTTCAAAAGCGGACTGGTTGAACGACTTGTCGAACTTGCCGCCGGCGTCGTACACGATGCCCAGTTTTGGGTCGGCAGCTGTGGCGCTGGCCGCGACGCACAGCGCCGCGATCGTGATACTAAGTTGCTTTAATTTCATGACTTCACTCCTGGAAAGCGATATTGTACCCGGCACACCGGCTGCGATGGGGCGAAAGGAATGCGTAAGCTTAACGACACTAAGCAAGCAAAGCCAGCAAATTGGCGTGTGCTTGCTCGAATTGTGTCAGGCCGGCGCGCAAGAGGTCGTTACCAATTGTATCGAGTGCGATGCCGTGGCGGCCCAATTGCGTCAATACGGCGCGCGCGCCAACGACATCATCGTCGAGCGACAGGCGCGCTTCGCCGTGGTCGCGAAACGCCGCCAGGGTCGCATCGGGAACCGTATTGACGGTGTCCGCGCCGATCAGTTCTTCAACGTAGGTCACATCGCGCATGGCCGGATTTTTTACCCCGGTGCTGGCCCACAGCAGCCATTGCGGCGTGGCGCCGAACGCGCTGAAGATGGCAAAGCTGCCGTCGTTGCGGAACTCATGATAGGCCACGCGGGCGGCCGCAATCGCCGCCTTGCCGCGCAGGGCGCTGGCGGCGGGCGGCAGCAGCGCGTCGACGGCGGCGTCGACCCGGCTGATAAAGACGCTGGCCACGCTGGCGATGCGCTGCACCGACAGTTTCGCTTCCAGGCGGCGCGCCAGGCCGCGCCGATGCGCGGCGCGAACGGCGGCCAGTTGAGCGGCGCTGAAAATGAGGGTGACGTTGACGTTGATGCCGGCGTAGATCACTTGTTCGAGCGCCGCGATGCCCGCTTCGGTGGCGGGAATCTTGATCATCGCATTCGGGCGGCCGATCGCGGCCCACAGGCGCTGTGCGTCGGCCACGGTGCCGGCGCAATCGTGCGCCAGGCGCGGCGAGACTTCGAAATTGACGAAGCCCGCATGGCCGCCGCTGGCGCCGTACAGCGGCGCGAACAGGTCGCACGCGGCCTGCACGTCGGGCAGCACCAGTGCTTCGAAACGCGCTTCGGGGTCGGCGTGGGCCGCGCGCAAAGCAGGCAGCGCGGCCTGGTAGGCGGCATCGCCGCGGATCGCGTTGTAGAAAATGGAGGGATTCGAGGTCACGCCGCAAATGCCGTCGTCGGCGATCCAGCGCGCCAGCTGGCCCGAGCCGATCAGTTCGCGGCTGAGGTTGTCGAGCCAGATTTGCTGGCCCAGGCCGGCCACGGCGTTCAGGCGGCTGGCGGATGCACTAAGTTGGTTCATGGCAATTTTCCTGGCGGGCTATGTCGTATTGTTGCAACAACTCATGTGGCGAAAATCACGCGCCGCATAGCGCGTCTTTTGTGCAGAACCTTGCTCGTCCAGGCCCCTCTGGCGGGGCCGGCGTGGTCGCCATGTTCGCTACGCCCGGAAGTACGTACAGCTAGGGAATATTGCGCTGCGTCAAATGGCACAGGCACAGCTTCAGAACTATGCATCAGCACTAATATGTATGGCAAATACGATTTTGCTTCGTCATTTATATGATCGAAATATAAATGAAAACGCAATTACCATGATTTCGGGTCAATTCTTTTCATGCTAGGATGCCCAGGCAGCAACAAAATACGGACGGAAACGCAGTCGCAGCAGGGTGATCGGGGCCATTTTGTGCGCTGCAAGGCGCTGCCAGCCGAGGTTGCCATGCCGATGCGAACCGGGACGCAGGTTTCATCAAATGGTTCATCGACCTAAGGAATTACCTACATGACAATCAAGAGCAAGCAGTTCGCCACCCGTTCGCTGATCGCCCTGGCCGTCGCCAGCGCCTTTCCGCTGCACGCTGCGATGGCACAGGACAAGCCAGCCGAAGAAGCCAGGCCGCAAGCCGGCCAGCTGGAAACCGTCATCGTGACCGCGCAGCGCCGTTCCGAGAACATCAAGGACGTGCCGATGGCGATCACCACGCTCAAAGGCGAAAAGCTCGACGTGCTCACCTCCGGCGGCCAGGATATCCGCTTCCTGTCGGGCCGTTCGCCAAGCCTGAACATCGAATCCGACTACGGCCGTTCGTTCCCGCGCTTTTACATCCGTGGCCAGGGCAATACCGACTTCGACCTGAACGCATCGCAGCCGGTCGGCCTGGTGGTTGACGACATCGTGCAGGAAAGCCCGATGCTCAAAGGCTTCCCGGTGTTCGACGTCGACCAGGTCGAAGTGCTGCGCGGCCCGCAGGGCACCCTGTTCGGCCGTAACTCCCCGGCCGGCGTGATCAAGTTCGACTCGGCCAAGCCGGTCATCGGCAAGCAGGAAGGCTACGCCACCGTCGGCATCGGCAACTACCGCGCACGCAATCTGGAAGGCGCGCTCAACCTGCCGATCAGCGACACCGTCGCCGCGCGCATTTCGGTGCAGTCGCAGAACCGCGGCGACCGCGTTCACAGCGGCCGTCCGGGCAACGGCACCAAGAGTTTCGAAGGCTACCACGACGACGCGCTGCGCCTGCAAGTGCTGGTCAAGCCGACCAGCGCCTTCAGCGCCCTGTTCAATGTGCACGCGCGCGACATGGATGGCAGCGCCACCCTGTTCCGCTCGAATATCCTCAAAAAGGGTACCAATGAACTGGTCGACGGCTTCGAATACAGCCGTTACGACACCGATGGCATGAACGAACAGCGCCTCAAGACCGAAGGCGCCAGCATGCGCCTGCGCCTGGATCTCTCCGGCGTGACGCTGCACTCGATCACCGGTTACGAGTCGGCCGACTTCTACAGCCGCGCCGACGTCGACGGCGGCTACGGCGCCGTGTACGCGCAGCCGATGGGCCCGAGCTACGCCAACCAGGCCGCCTTCATCCCGTTCGTGGTCGAAACCGCGGACGTGCTGCCGAGGCACCGCCAGTTCACCCAGGAGTTCCGCGCGGAGTCGGTCAACAGCGGCCCGCTGCAGTGGATCGCCGGCCTGTTCTACTTCAACGAAGACATCCAGATCGACAGCATCAGCTTCGACTCGCTGGCGCCGGGCAATCCGCTCAACCCGTTCTACGCGACCCAGTTCCAGGACACCAAATCGTGGGCGGCGTTCGGTTCGCTGAACTACACCGTGTCCGACAAGTTCAAGCTGCGCGGCGGCCTGCGCTACACCAACGACAAGAAGAACTTCGCCGCCAAGCGGGTTGAGTTGACCACCGCCGGTCCTTTCGGGATCAGCAACGAGTCGACCAACGTGAGCTGGGATATGTCCGGCACCTACGCGCTCAGCGCCGATTCCAACCTGTTCGCCCGCGTCGCCACCGGCTACCGCGCACCGAGCATGCAGGGTCGCCTGAACGGCCTGGCCGATCGTCCATCGTTCGCCGAAGCCGAAAAAGTGCTGTCGTACGAAGCCGGCATCAAGCAGGACCTGTTCAACCGCCGCGCGCGTTTGTCGGCCAGCGTGTTCCAGTACCGCGTCAAGGACAAGCAGCTGACCGCCGGTTCGGGCCAGATCAACATGAACCAGTTGATCAACGCCGACAAGGTGACCGGCCAGGGCGTGGAACTGGACTTCCAGGCCAACCTGTCGGACGCACTGCGCATGACCCTGGGCGGCAGCTACAACAACACCGAGATCAAGGACTCCGACCTGTTCGTGCAGACCTGCGGCAATGAGCCGAACACCAAAGGCGTGAACGGCTGCACCCCGACCGGCGTGGCCGGCCCGTTCGCGTACACGCAAAAACTGAACGGCAATCCGCTGCCGCGCGCACCGAAGTGGCAAGGCAACTTCACCTTGCGCTACAGCGTGCCGGTGGCCGATGGCGAATTCTTTGCGTACACCGACTGGGCGTACCGCAGCACCTACAATATGTTCCTGTACGAAGCCAAGGAATACAAAGCCAAGGCGCTGGTCGAAGGCGGCCTGCGCATGGGCTACAAGTGGGACAACTACGAAGTGGCGGCATTCGCGCGTAACATCACCGACAAGGTGCAGTCGGTCGGCGCGATCGACTTCGACAACCTGACCGGTATCGTCAACGAGCCACGCACCTTGGGCGTGCAGATGAAAGCGACGTTCTAAGCATCGCTCCGACGTAGTCACCGGCCCCGCATGTCGCAAGATGTGCGGGGCTGTTTTTTTGGAAGATCATGAAATCAATCCCTATCCTGGTCGCCGGCGCGGCGCTGTGCGGCGTCTGCTCGCTCGCCGTGGCGCAGGCCAGACTTGACCCGATGTGCGGAGTGATCGACAGTTTTGCCGAAGATATCGCAGCCGGCGAAAAGCGCTCGATGGAACTGGAGACCAAATACGGCGGCGACAATATCCTGCCGTCGAAGAGTTGCAGGCCCTCCGCCATGGATGCGAAAGGCCGGGCGGTCTGCGAGTGGACCCAGAACGCGTATCAAGCCCACCTTTTCCTCGACCGGCGCGGACTCGCCGAGCCTGGCGCGTAGCAGGGCGATGTTGGCCGCGGTGGGGGCCGGCGGCGTTATACGTAACTTCTCGATTGCACTGATGCGCGCCTCCGCGCTCCCGGCTGCGGCATACGCCTGCAGCGCGGCCTGGGCGCTCTGAGCGGCCTGGGCAACCTGGGCACCTTGCGCGCCCTGAACTGCACGTTGAGGCGCAACTGGCAGCCCGCCTTGCGCGTTCACCGCATCCGAGAGTAGCGTCATGGATGCGATCAATATCAATGAAGATGTTTTCATGCGAGGCTCCTAGTTAAACGACTTCAATTTGTCAAACACGGTCGTGGGCAGGACCGGCGGCTTGAACAGCGTATCGACGCGATCGCTCCACAACGATTGGGCCCTCGTCCACGGCTGGACGTATCGCGTTCCCTGCCTCAACATGACGCTGACGAACGTGTCGCAGCGAAACGAGCCGCGCTTGGCCTCGTGGTATTTGTCGGCAAACTGGGCGGTCCGGTAATCCGGCAAGAGCGTGTAGTCGACGCCGAGCCTTTCCTGCTGTTCGGCGTAGCGGACGATGGCTTCCCGTGCCAGTAGCGAGATATGCTTTTCGCCGTTGGTCGGGCAAAAGGTTTCGTAGCAGGTCGGCTCGATCACGCCGTCGGGTATATGCGGTCTGGCCGTTCCCCAATAGCGCGCGATGCTCTTGAAATCATTGAGGTTGACAAGCTTGATCGCGTTGTCGCCGCCCTCGCTGGCCTCGATGACGTGCTCGCCGTTCCACAGGCCGATATGGCCGACGAAGCCGAGCGGAACGCTGTGGGTGTCGAGTTCGCGCCCGACCACATCGCCCTTTTGACGCGGCTGTAGACCACCAGGTTGCCGTCGTCCTGGATGCTCAGCCACGCGCCCGGATTGCGGTCGGTGCCGGTACTCCACAGCGGTACGGCGAACTTGCTGTACTCGACGAAATTGCCATCGGCTTGCATGAGGGCGAACTCCCCGTTCTTGCTCATGCGATAGCGTACCAATCCATCCTTGCGGTACATGACCAAGCTACCGTCGGACTGCATGTTGAGCGTATAGGCCCCCTGCGGCGACTGGAGGTACTGGCCGCGCTGAAGTAGGTCATTGGGGCTTAGCGTGCTGGCGGCGACGCCTGGCGTGGCGATACACGCTAGACAAACACCAAGTATATTCTGTTTAGTACATGGCATTATCTTCTCCCAAAATTGATGAAATAGCTGATCGCGCACGAACTGGCCAGGCGACCGCTCAAGACTTTTATACCCCCGTGATTTGGCGCTTGCAATCGGAGCGCGAACCATATTTTCCGGCCCTGTTTCAAGTCAATTTCCGCCTATAAAAGATTCCCGCAGCGATCCATCATCGTCACAACTTGCATCAACTATTTCGAAAAGTAACAGGCAGCAGGCCGGCATCCAGGTCGAGTACCAGTTCAATTCGCGCTACGACAAGCGCTATTTCGTCGCTGTCCGCATCACCGGCGCTGAGCCCGAAGAAGAATAGGCCGCTACGCCGGTATCGGGTAAGATTCCCCGGCCCCCTGAAGGGTCTACCGGAGAAACCATGCAAACAGCTGTGAACCTGTGGCCGCTCATCGGCGTCGCCGTCATCATCGTCGGCTTCGTGCTGCGCGTGCATCCCGTGCTGGTGGTCGTCGCCGCCTGCGGGGCCACCGGCCTGGCGGTGTCGATGCCGGTCGAAGCGCTGCTTGCCTCGCTCGGCACCGCCTTCATCAAAACGCGCAACCTGCCGATGATCCTGCTGCTGCCGCTGGCCGCCATCGGCCTGCTCGAACGCTTCGGCCTCAAGGAACACGCGCAGGCCAGCATCGCCAAAATCAAATCGGCCACCACCGGCCGCCTGCTGATCGTCTACCTGTTCGTGCGCGAAGTCTCGGCCGCGTTCGGGCTGACCAGCCTTGGCGGCCACCCGTCGATGGTGCGCCCGCTGGTGGCGCCCATGGCCGAAGCGGCCGCCGAAACACGCAAGGGCAGCATCAGCGACCAACTGCGCTACCGCATCCGCGCCATGTCGGCCGCCACCGACAACGTCGGCCTGTTCTTCGGCGAAGATGTGTTTGTCGCTTTCGGGGCCATCGTCCTGATGCAGACCATTCTTGCGGCCGAAGGCATTCCGGTCAATCCGCTGCACATGGCCATGTGGGGCATTCCCACCGCGATCACCGCCTTCATCATCCATGCGTGGCGCCTGCACCGTTTTGACGCCGAAATCGCGCGCGACGGAGGGGCCAAATGATCATCCTGCTCGACTACTTCTACCTGGCGCTCGGCGCCATGCTGGCCGCGTCCGCCGTCATGTCGCTGCGCGACAAGGCCAATCCGCGCCGCTATTCGAGCGCCTTGTTCTGGGCGCTGTACGCGGCGGTCTACCTGGTCGGGGAACGGCTGCCGCCGGCAGTTGTCGGTGTGATCATGATCGCGATGGCCCTCATTGCCGGCTGCGGCGGCGTCACCCTGGGCAAATACGGGGTGCGCACGGCCGACGAAAAAACCACCAGCGCGCGCCGCCTCGGCCACCTGCTGTTCATTCCCGCCTTGATCATCCCGGTCGTGACCATGATCGGCTCGACCCTGCTCAAGGACGTGCAGATCGGCGGCCTGCTGCTGCTCGAAACGAAGCACATCACCCTGGTCAGCCTGGGCTGCGCATCGGTGCTGGCGGTCGGCGCGGCCTGCTGGCTGACGCGTTCCACGCCGCTGCAGGGCATGCGCGAATGGCGCCGCCTGACCGATGCCGTCGGCTGGGCGGTGGTGCTGCCGCACATGCTGGCGGTGCTCGGACTGCTGTTTGCCGAAGCGGGCGTGGGCAAGGCGGTCGCGCACATCACCACGTCCTACATCAATATGGATTCGCGCTTCGTGGCGGTGGTGGTGTTCTGCGTCGGCATGGCGCTGTTCACGATCATCATGGGCAATGGCTTTGCAGCGTTTCCCGTCATGGCCGGTGGCGTCGGCATTCCGATCCTGGTCCAGCAGTACGGCGCCAACCCGGCGGTGATGGCCGCCATCGGCATGTTCAGCGCCTATTGCGGCACCCTGATGACACCCATGGCCGCCAACTTCAACGTGGTGCCGGTGGTGCTGCTCGAACTGCCGGACAAGCACGCGGTGATCAAGGCGCAGATACCGACCGCGCTGCCGCTGCTGGTGGCGAACATCTTCCTGCTGTATTTTTTGATGGGCCAGAAATGAACAAGACAGTGCTGCTGACGGGCTTCGAGCCGTTCAACAAAGAGACCGTCAATCCGGCGTGGGAGGCGGTGCGCTCGCTGGCCGGCGTCGAGGGCGATGGCTACCGCGTCGAAGTGCGGCAGTTGCCGTGCGTGTTCGGCGCCGCCGGCGATGTGCTGCGCGCCGCGATCGATGCGTTGCGCCCCGACGTGGTGATCGCGGTCGGCCAGGCCGGGGGCAGGGTGGACCTGTCGGTCGAACGCATCGCCATCAATATCGACGACGCGCCCATTCCCGACAATGCGCAATGCCGGCTGATCGACCAGCCGGTGGTCGACGGCGGACCGGCGGCGTACTTTTCGACCCTGCCGATCAAGGCCATCGTGGCCGCCCTGCGCGAAGGTGGTTTGCCGGCATCGGTGTCGCAGACCGCCGGCACCTTCGTGTGCAATCACGTTTTCTACAGTCTGATGCACCAGACGGCGGGCATGGATATGCGGGCCGGCTTCATCCACATTCCCTACCTGCCGCAGCAGGCCGCGGCCCACCCGGGTGCGCCCAGCATGGCGCTGGCCGAGGTGGTGCGGGGTTTGACGATTGCGCTGGAAGTGGCGCTGGCCGCTGGCCTTGATGTGTGCGAAGGCGGCGGCGCAGTCGCCTAGCCTGGATTTTGCATAAAAAAGGGCAAGAATGCCGTAAGTGATTGATAAAATGTGAGTTATCTAGAAACACAGCTATCAACAAAAACGCCACCTTGCCCGACATGAATTCTACCTCAGAGCAGCTCCGTTTTG
>NZ_WHJH01000087.1 GCF_011682145.1 Massilia mucilaginosa | reverse complement strand
ATACGCGCATCGCCAAGACCCGCGCCCGGATCGAGCATGTGTTTGCCGGCCTGGCCGAGATGGGCGGCAAGGGCCTGCGCACGATCGGACTGGCGCGCGCCACGTTGCAGCTCAATTGGAAGGTCGCCGCTTACAATTTGCGGCGCCTGGTCTACTTGAAGGAGGCCAGGGTCGAGGCGTTCTGACGCCCGCAGTCCGTCCGGACTGCACAAAACGAGGTTCAGCGCCCATAAAATGGGCGGGAGCGGCTTGGTCTGACATCAAAAAAGCGCATCTGCCGGCCTCGCGACCGGCGATTACGCGGGATTTACCGGTAATTCGAGGTGCCCCGTTGTACCCGAATGCGGTGGATTTTTTCAGCCTTACAATGTGCGGCGAGCGCCGCGTCGCGCGCGGGCACAGCCAGCCCCGCCAGCGCTCTTACCCGATGTAATTAAACAGCGACAATCCCGACAAGGCCTTGAACGATTTCTGCGCCGCTTCCAAGGTGGTCTGCTGCTGCGCGAACTGCGACAGCGCCTTGACCATGTCCAGGTCCACCAGATTCGATATCGCGGTCTGATACTGGATATCCCGGTCCGACCCGGCACTGTCCAGATAATCGAGTTCCTGCATGCGCGAGCCGAACGAGGCGCGCACCGACAGGATGTTATCGAGCGACGACGTCAGGTTGGCATTGGCCACGCTCAGACTATTGGCCAGTTGCGCCTTGCCGCCCGCCCCGATCACCGGCTGGCGCAGCGCCGACACCAGATCGGTAATGGTCTTGAACACCGACTGGTTCACGCTCGGCTCGGTGGTAAAGCTGTCGCCGTTGCCCGGCTCGCCCTTGACGTCGAGCGCCATGCCGTCGAACGCGATCTGCTGCCCGGTCTTGTACGGCTGCGGCGTGGCCACGGCCGGTGGGCGCGGAATCGATTCGTTGGTGGTGGTATCGGTCACCATGTAGGTCGTCACCGGCGGCGTGGTCGCCGTCACCGAAAACGTCACGCTGTAATTGTGCCCGGTCAGCGCCGACTTGTCGGTCACCGTCCCCGGCGACACCAGCCCGGAACCGGTATTGGCCGCGGCGGCACGCGTCTGGAAATCGCCATTCCCGGTCATGTTCCGTTCAAAAATGGCATTCCCGGTCTCGCTGACCGGCATCGTGCGCGACGAACCGACCTGCAACATGCGCTGGCCCTGGTCGCCGTTGTACTGGGCGCCGCCGGCGGTCTGGGTGAACGGCTGGGTGTTGGCGCGGTGCCCGGCGAACAGATAGCCGCCCACGCCGTCTTCCGTATTGGCCACCGCCAGCAAGTCCTGCATGCGCGATTCGAGGTCGATCGCGATCGCTTCGCGGTCGGGCGGCGTCAGCGAGCCATTGCCGGCGTACACCGACAAACGCTGGATTTCCTGCATCAGGGTGGTGGCACTGGTCAGCGCGCCTTCCACCTGCCCCAGCGAACTGTTGGCGTTCATGCGGTTGACCTTGAACTGCTCGTTGACCGATTGCGATTGCGCCAGTTCAAGCGCGCGCGCGGCCGCGACCGGGTCGTCGGCGGCCGTCACCAGGCGGCGGTTGGTCGACAGCTGCATCTGGGTCTTGGCCAACTGGCTCTGCAAACTGCCGAGCTGGCCGGTGCCGTTGGCGTAGATGGTGTTGGTGCTGATGCGCATGCTGGTTTCCCCGACTGAACTAAGCAACGATGTAATTAACGACTGATCGACAGGACCGTGTCGAACAGGGTGCTGGCCATCTGCATCACCTTGCCGGCCGCCTGGTAGGCTTGCTGGTACTTGAGCAGGTTGGTCGCTTCTTCATCCAGGTTCACGCCGGACACATCCTGCTGCGCCGCCGTCACCTGCTTGAGCAGGGTGTCGCCAGCCTGGCTGTTGACCTGCACTTCGCGCGTCTTGTTGCCCACAAAGCTGACCAGCTCGGCGTAAGCCGACTGGTAGGTGGCCTTGCCGCCATCCAGGATCGGCTTGGTCTGCAGGTTGCCCAACAGGCGCGCATTGCGGTTGTCGGCCGTGCCGTTGTTGTTGGGCGCGACCGTGAAGGTGTCGCCCGCCACCGGCGTGCCGGCAAATTTCAGGTTCACGCCGCCGAAGTTGTAGTTGGCGCCCGCCGTGAACGGAATCGAGGGGGTGCCGGCCGGATAGGTCGTGGACGTGCCGTTGTTGGTCACCGTCACGGCCTGGCCGGCCGGGAAGCCCGACAAGCCGGCCGGGGCGCCGCCCACGGTCAGGTTGACCGGCGCCGTCAGGGCATTGCCCGGCGTCAGGTAGGAAGCGTCGATATTGCCTTCGCTGATAGTCCCCGTGCCCTTGTTACTGAGCGGCACACTGGTGCTGATCGGCGCCGCCGCCGCAATCGCATTGCGCTCGTTGATCACCATCGAAAAGTCGGACGCGCCATTGACGGTCGGGCGCACCAGAAAGCTGTCGCCCGCGCTGGCGCTGCCGGTGACGGTAAACGCCACGCCATCGATGACCTGCGGCCCGGTCTGCGGGAACGGCGTGACCGGGAACGGTTTTTTGTCCGACAGGCGCGTGACCGTGTAATTGCTGCCGTCGTAGCTGACGCTGTAGTCGCTCTGGGTCAGCGCGGCCGGGTCGACGATGGCCGCCTTGACATCGGTGGTGCTGCCGACCGCGTTATTGATGTTGCGCCCGACCACCGGCGCGCCGACCGTGAAGAAGTCGCCGCCCGGATTGCCGGCCGAATCGATCCCGAGACGGTGCTGGGCATTGAAAGTCTGCGCCAGCGAAATGGCCACGCGCCCGAGCGAATTCTGGGTACGGTCGAGGGTGCCGGAACGAAATTCCATCAAGCCGCCCAATTCGCCGCCCGAGAGCGCGCTGTCGGCCAGCACGGTCACATTGCTGCCCGTGACCAGGCCGACCTGCACCCGGCTCAGGTCGGTCGGCGAGGTGGTGGCTGTCAGCTGGAAGGCTTTGTTGCCCACCACCAGCGGCTGGCCGCTGCCGATGGCGACCGTCAGGCTGTTGTTGTTGCCGCGCGTGACCGTGGTTTTGACTTCCTTGTTGAGGTCCGCGATCAGCTGGTCGCGCGCATCCATCAAGTCGTTCGGCTCGGCGCCGGTGCCGGTGCTCAGCTGGGCGATCTTGTCGTTGAGCTGGCCGATCTGCTGGGCGTAGGAATTAATCACGCCCACCTTGGCCGTGATTTCACTGTTGACGCCCTGGCGGATCTCGCTCAGGCGGTCGTTGATGCCCTGGAAACGCGACACCAGCGATTCGCCGTTCGACAGCACCGCCTGGCGCGAGGCGGCCGAGGACGGGTTCGAGGCCATGTCCTGCACGCCCTTGAAGAAATCCTGCAAGGCCGGCGACAGGCCGGATGTGGTGTCCGACAGCAAGTTGTCGACCTGGCTGATCTGCGAATAGAAGGCATTGAGCGAGCTGACCTGGGTCTGGGCGGAGCGCACCTGGCCATTCAAAAAGCTGTCGGAATAGCGCTTGATCTGCTCGACTTCGGTACCGCTGCCGACGAAACCATAGCCGTAGTTCTGGGCGATGCCGCTCGACTGGACAATCGTCTGGCGGCTGTAGCCTGCCACATTGGCGTTGGCGATGTTATGCCCGGTCGTGGACAGCCCCACTTGCGCAGCGAACAAACCGGTCTTGCCAATGTTGAGAAGATTTCCAGACATGATGTGGTTTCTTTCCTTGAATATCTCTGTCTACGGCAAGTTATCAAAAAACTTGAGCGCCGCGCCCAGTCTTACGCCAGGTTGCGCTGGATAATCTTGGTCAGCTTGGCCGCGTACAGCGGATCGGTGGCGTAGCCGGCTTTCTGCAAGCCCTGGGCGAAACCGGCCGCATCCTGGGCGTTGGCCAGCACTTTTTCGTAGCGCGGGTTGTTGGTGATCAGTTTCGCGTAATCCTTGAAGCTGTCGGCATACGAATCGTAGGCGCGGAATTTCTCGACCCGGGTCTGCGGCTTGCCGTTGACATACTCGGTCGTGACCGCCGTGGCAACCTTGCCAGTCCAGCCAGGGCCGGCCTTGATGCCGAACAGGTTGTGGCTGGTGCCGCCGTCGGCATTGCGGATCTCGCGCCGGCCCCAGCCCGATTCGAGCGCGGCCTGGCCGAGCATGAACTTGGCCGGAATCCCGGTCGCGCGCGCCGCTTCGTCGGCATGCGCGCCCAGCTTTTCCTGGAACGCGCGCACATGCGGCGACTGCGGCCGTCCGCTCGCGCTCACGCCCGGGGTGGACGGGGCGCCGGTCGTGGTCGTGGTCGGCGTGAGCAGCGCACCCGGCGAGGTGATCATTTCTCCGGCATCGCGTCCGGGCGGCATGGCGATCCGCTTGGCCGGCTGGTCGTTGGCAATGGTAAACGGCTGGGCCGGCTGGGCGATCGGGTCGCCATTGATCGCCAGCGCCTGCGCATTGGCGGCCGTGGTGCTCAGCTGGCGGATCAGCACGTCGGCCAGGCCGACCCCGCGCTTGGCCAGGTTCTGGCTCATCTGCTGATCGAGCATGCTGGTGAAGGTCTTGGTTTGCTGGCTGTCGAGCATGCCTTCGCCCTGCGGCGTGGCGTCGCGCATGCTTTTCATCATCATGTTGATGAACATCGCCTCGAACTGGGTCGACGCGGTTTTCAGCGCTTCCGGCGAGCCGGCCTTGGCCGACTGCTTGAGCCCGCCCAAGGCATTGGTGTCGAGGGCGAACTTACTGCTCAGGTCGTTCGATGGGCCGATCATGATGGCATCCTCAAATGATTTCGAGTTCGGCGCGCAGCGATCCGGCCGCTTTCAGCGCCTGCAGGATCGAGAGCAAGTCTTGCGGCGAGGCGCCGATCGCATTCATCGCCTTGACCACTTCGGCCAGCGAGGCGCCGCCCTTGAGCATGACCACCTTGCCCGGATCCTTTTTCACTTCGACCTGGGTGTTCTGGGTGACCACGGTCTGCCCGCCCGAAAACGGACCCGGCTGGCTGACCTGGGGATCGGAACTGATCGTCACCGACAGGTTGCCGTGCGAAATGGCACAGGTGTCGAGCGTGACGGTCTGGTTCATCACCACCGAACCGGTGCGCGCGTTCATGATGACTTTGGCGGCCAGCTTGGACGGATTGACTTCCAGCCCTTCCAGGATGCCGATGAAGGCCACCCGCTGGTCGCTCGACGAGGGCGACCGCACGCGGATCACGCGCCCGTCGAGCGCGGTGGCGATGTCCGGGCCAAAATGGTTGTTGATCGCTTCGACCACCCGCGCCACGGTGGAAAAATCGGTGGTGTTCAGTTCCAGCCGAATCTGGTTGTTCTCGCCCAGGTTCGAGGCGACGGCGCGCTCCACCGTGGCGCCGGCCGAAATCTTGCCCACCGCCAGATGATTGACTTGCACCTGCGCCCCACCCGCCTGCGCGCCGACGCCGCCGACCAGCACATTGCCCTGCGCCATGGCGTACACCTGGCCATCGGCGCCTTGCAGCGGCGTCATGATCAGGGTGCCGCCGCGCAAGCTCTTGGCGTTACCGATGGACGAGACCGTGATGTCGATAGTCTGGCCCGGCTGGGCGAAGGCTGGCAGCGAGGCCGTGACCATCACTGCGGCCACGTTCTTGAGCTGCAAACTGGTACCCGGCGGCATGTTCACGCCCTTCGCTTGCAGCATCGACATGATCGACTGCACCGTGAACGGGGTCTGGGTGGTCTGGTCGCCGCTGCCGTCGAGGCCGACCACGATGCCGTAGCCGCTCAGCTGATTCTGGCGCACGCCGGCGATCGTGGTCAGGTCTTTCAGGCGCTCGGCCTGGACGGCCTGCGGCAGCAGGGTCAGGGACAAAGCCAGGGCAGCGGTGTTCAGGAATGCACGCATGGGAATTCCGATCAGAATGGCAGCAGGGACTGGAAGAAACGCGACACCATCGCCGTCATTTCGGCGCGGTCGATCTGGCTGTTGGTGCGGTACTCGACGCGCGCATCGGCCACCTGGGTCGACGAGACCGTGTTGCCGGTGCCAATATTGTCCGGGCTGATCATCCCCGAAAAGCGGATGAACTCGACGCCCTTGTTCATCGCCACCTGCTTCTCGCCGGCCACGATCAGGTTCCCGTTCGGCAGCACTTCGGTCACGGTCACGCCGATGGTGCCGGTAAAGGTATTGCTGGCGCTCTGGTTGTCCGAATCCGAAAACTTGTTGGCGCCTTCGACCCCGACCGCGGCGCCGAACACGCTCCTCATCACGCCCGGTGCGGCAAAGCTGGCCGAGCCGGACTTGTTGCCCGAGCTGGCGCCGGCTTTCACGGCCGAGGTGCGCTCGGTGATGTTAATGGTCAGCATGTCGCCGATATGGCGCGCGCGGCGGTCTTCGAACAGCGGGCGGTACTGCGAGCTCTGGTAGATGGCGCCGTTGGCGGGCGCGCCCTGCTCGGCCATGAGCGGACGCGCGCTGGTCGGACGCTGCACGATCGAACTCGGGGTGGCGGCGCAGCCGCTCAGCGCCAGCAGGGAAACGATAAGAAAGGTCTTCATGAGGATTCTCCTGGCCGCGCTTACAGCTGCGACAGTTTTTGCAACATCTGGTCGGACGTGGTGATCGCCTTGCTGTTGATCTCGTAGGCGCGCTGGGTCTGGATCATGTTGACCATTTCCTCGACCACGTTCACGTTCGAGGTTTCCACATAGCCTTGCAGCAGCACGCCCGAGCCGTTGGTGCCGGGGGTGTTGGTGTTGGCATTGCCCGAGGCACCGGTTTCCACGTACAGGTTTTCGCCTTTCGACTCCAGCCCGGCCGGATTGACGAAGGTGGTCAGTTGCAGGCTGCCGATCTGGGATGGCGCGCCGGTGCCCGGCAGGGTCACCGAGACGGTGCCGTCGCGCCCCACGGTCAGCGACAGCGCATTCGACGGCACGGTAATCGCAGGCTGCACGACAAAGCCGGACGAGGTGACGAGCTGGCCGTTGGAATCGGTCTGGAACGAGCCGTCGCGGGTGTAGGCGGCGGTACCGTCGGGCATCAGCACCGAGAAGAAACCGGCGCCGTTGACCATCACGTCTTTCGAGTTGCCGGTCTGCTGGGGATTGCCCTGGGTGTGGATGCGTTCGGTCGCGACCACGCGGGTGCCGGTGCCGATCTGCTGGCCCGAGGGCAGCTGGGTTTGTTGCGAGGATTGGGCGCCTGGCTGGCGGACATTCTGGTACAGCAAGTCTTCGAAGACGGCGCGGCTGCGTTTGAAGCCGTTGGTGCTGACGTTGGCCAGGTTATTGGTGATGACGTCCAGGTTGGTCTGCTGCGCTTCGAGGCCGGTCTTGGCGATAAAAAGGGAACGAATCATGGTCTTCTCCAGTAACGGCGGCCGGCGAACATCGCCACGCACCGATCAATGAAGAGATTATGCGCCCCATGCCGTTAACCCAAAGCGAGGATCTGGGTGGCTTTCGCCGCGTTGTTCTCGGCATTCTTCATCAGGCTCATTTGCAGTTCGAACGAACGGGCCAGCGAAATCATGGTCACCATGGCATCGACCGGGCTGACGTTGGAGCCTTCCAGCGCCCCGCCGGCGACCGCCACTTGCGGGTCGGCATCGGCGGCCACGCCGCTTTTCAGGCGGAACAGGCCATCGTCGCCGCGCACCAGGTCCTGCTCGGGCGGGTTGACCAGTTTCAGGCGCCCCAGGATGGTCGGCGCGCCCGGCTTGGTGGTGCTGGCGATGGTCGAAATGGTGCCGTCGCCGCCGATCGATACCGACACTTCGGGCGGCACGGTAATGCTGCCGCCATCGCCCTGGATGGCAAAGCCGGCGCTGTTGGTGAGCAGGCCGTTTTCATTCATCTGCAGGGCGCCGTTGCGGGTGTAGGCTTCGCTGCCGTCCGGCATTTGCACGGCGATAAAGCCTTTGCCCTTGAGCGCCACGTCCAGGTCGCGGCCGGTCAGTTGCAGCGGGCCGGAGGTAAAATCGGTGCTGGTCGTGGTGTTGACCACAAAGGCGCGCGTGGCCAGCGGCAAGTTCTCGCCGACGATGGGAACGGCGCGGAAGGCGTCGATCTGGGCGCGAAAACCGGTGGTGGTCACGTTGGCCAGGTTGTGCGAGGTGGTCGCCTGCTGCTCCAGGATGTGCTTGGCGCCGCTGCCGGCTGTGTAGATGAGTCTGTCCATGATTTTCTCCTAGATGCATACCGCTAACACCATTCCCGCCCCTAACCCCGTCGTTCCCGCGCCAAGGCGGCACTCGGCGGGAACCCAAGTATTTATTGGCTGAGCAGCGAAACTGGGGTTCCCGCCTGCGCGGGAACGACGTGCTAGCTTTAACGCAGGTTGACCAGGGTCTGCAACACCGAATCCTGCGTCTTGATGGTCTGCGCATTGGCCTGGTAGACCCGCTGCGCCGTGATCATATTGACCAGTTCCGCCGTCAGATCCACGTTCGAACTCTCCACCGCCGACGCCTGCAAATTGCCGAAGCTGCCCGAATTCGGGGTGCCGATCAGCGGGTTGCCCGAGGTCGGCGTCTGTGCCCAGGCATTGTTGCCCAGCGGTTGCAGCCCGTTCGGATTGGCGAAATTGGCCAGCACCACCTGCCCCAGCGGACGCGATTCGCCATTGCTGTACTGTCCCAGGATGGTGCCGTCGGGACCGGCCGAGAAGCGCTGCAGGTTACCGGCCGTGTAGCCGTCCTGGCTCGATTTCTTCTCTTCCGTGGCGTCGCCATACTGGGTCGAACCGGCGAAATGCAGGTCGAATTCGATGGTCGGCTTGGAACCCGTCAGCGGGAACACCGGCAACTCGATTTGCAGCGGCAGGGTCTGCGGCGCCATGGCGGCGGCGTTCAGCACGCCGTTGGTGTCGAAATTGAGGTGACCGGCGCGCACGGCCGGCACCTTGACGGCGGCGGCGATCAGCTTGTCGATTTCGGCCGGGGTGATGCCGGGCGTGCCGCCGGCGCTGGTGGCGGCGGTGGTGATCGCGGTCTGCTGGGCGGCGGTGGCGCCGGCGATGCCGGCGGCGGCCGCCACGGCGGCGCCGGCGGCGGTGGCGTAGGCGGCGGCTGCTGCGGGCAGGTTACCCGGCGGCACAGCGGTGGCGGCGGTCTGGAAGGCGGTGCGCGCGGTGGTCGCGCCGGCATCGGTCTGGGCCGCGGCGGCAACCGCCTGGTTGGTGATTTCCACCCCGTCCGAACCGACGTACACGTCCCACGCGCCGGGGCCGGTCTTGACGTAGAAGGTCGACATCACGTGCGAGTTGCCGAGGCTGTCGAACACGTCGATCGAGGTCTGCTTGTTGTAGGTTTCCGGATCGGCCGCGTTGAACGGCACCTTGATCGGCAGCGGGCTGCGCGAATCGAGGTTGAGCTTGGTGTCGACACGGGTGGTTTCGAGCGGATCCATATCCTTGTTGTCGATCTTGAGCGGCACGGCCGAGCCGGTCAGGATGTTGCCGCTCTCGCCGACGGTATATCCGGTCAGCTTGGCGCCCTGGGCGTTGACCACGAAGCCGTTCTTGTCGAGCGAGAACTGGCCGTTGCGCGAATATTGCACGTCGCCGTTGACATCGGTGCGGAAGAAGCCGGCGCCGTTGATCGCGATGTCGAGCGGGTTGTTCGAGCTTTCGATATTACCCTGGGTGAACTGCTGGGCGATCTGCGAGACTTTCACGCCGATCCCGGCCTGGTTGCCGCCGGCGCCGTTCAGCGAATTGGCGTACATGTCCGCAAACTGGGCCTGCGAGCCCTTGAAACCGACGGTGCTGGCGTTGGCGATGTTGTTACCGATAACGTCGAGCGATTTGGCTGCGCCATTCAAGCCGCTAAGTCCTTGTTGAAACGACATGGTGTTTCTCCTGATAGTGATAAGTAGTAGCGGCTTGATTACAGAATTTGCTTGACGTCGCTCATTGCCACGACGCCCCGCGAGGGCAGATTCAGCTTGACGCCATCCTTGGCGCTGGTGGTGACGCTGGCGACCGTGTCGAACGACAGGGCCTTGGCATCTTTTAAGACTTCGCCGCCGCGTTCGGCAACGATGCGAATCAGGTAATTGCCATCCTTGAGCGCGATCGGCTTGCCGGCCGCGTCCAGTTTGGTGGGGTCGACCACCCCATCCCAGGCCACCGGCACGGTGCCGGCCGCCTGCTTGCCGAGGTCGATGGTCTGGACATCCTTGCCGGTTTTCGGATCGGTAATGATCAGCTGCACCTTGTCGGCCGGGCTGTCCATGTGGACGCCCATGATGCCCTTGCCGCCGGCCAGGGTCACGCCATTGCCGCCGACCAGCACGCCGTGCCCGATCAGGTTAGCGGCCTGCAAGCCTTCCGAACTCTGGTAGCTCGACTTGAGCGATTCCATGGTCGTGTTCAGCTTGTTGACGCCGGTCACCGTCGACAGCTGCGCCAGCTGGCTGGTGATCTGCGCATTGTCGAGCGGGTTCATCGGATCCTGGTTCTTCAACTGGGTGACCAGCAGGGTCATGAACTTGTTGGTATCGGCCTCGACGCTGCCTTCGACCGCTTTCGGCTTCTTGGGGTTGACGGCGTTGAGCAAGTCTTGCGACATCACGGGGGCGTTGGAATTGACGGTTGCCATGGCGGTTTCTCAGTGTATTACTCAGGTTATTGACCGATGGTCAACGTTTTCATCAACAGCGACTTGGCCGCGTTCATGGTTTCGACATTGGTCTGGTAAGAACGCGAGGCCGACAGCATGTTGACCATCTCGTCAACCACGTTCACGTTCGGCATGGCGACATAGCCCTTCTCGTCGGCCATCGGATGTTTCGGGTCGTACACCTGCTTGAGCGGGGAAGGATCTTCGATCACTTCGCGCACCTTGACGGCGGTGCCGGCGCCGCTGGTCGGAACCGCTTCGAACACGACCTGCTTGGCGCGGTAAGCTTCGCCGCTGGCACTGGTGGCGCTGTCGGCGTTGGCCAGGTTGCTGGCGGTGGCGTTGAGGCGCTGGGCCTGGGCGCTCATGGCCGAGCCGGACACGTTAAAGATGTTAAACAGCGACATGATTACTGGCCTCCCTGGATCGCCGCGGTCATGCCGCGGATCTGCATATTGATGAAGGTCACCGCCGCTTCGTAGCGCAGGGCGTTGTCGGCGAACTGGTTGCGTTCGACATCCATGTCGACCGTGTTGCCGTCGACCGCGCCCTGGGCCGGGGTGCGGTACATCACCGGGGTACCGTTGGCCAGTACATCGCCCTTGGCGGCGCCGGTCGGCATGTGGGCCGGGGCGGTTTGCTTGAGCACGCCCGCCGGCGGCATGGCCTTGGCCAGCACGCCTTGCAGGGCGCTGGCGAAATCAATATCGCGTGCCTTGTAGTTAGGCGTGTCCGCATTCGCAATGTTGGACGCCAGCAATTCCTGGCGTTGCGAGCGCAGGCTCAAAGCCGTCTCGTTAAAGCGCATGTAATCGTCGAGTTTGCCAATCATGTCGTGCTCCGCATCTGTCGACTGCCTCCGGGTTGGCGGCAATGTACTGGTGATGACAGGATGAATCATACGGGCCGCCCTGCTTGCCCAATCGAACGATAAGGAACGCCAAAACACGGCTATTCAAGGGTTCGCTGGCGTCGCGTAAAGTCTATGATGCTCTCATTCCTGAAAGCAACCACTATGAAAATCGCCTTGTTGACCGCCCTCTTGCTTGCCTCGCAATGTTGCTTCGCACAACCGGCCGCCGCCCCGGCGCCGGCCTTGCAGGACCCGGCCGTGCTCAAGCGCGTGGCGGAAGACTATCTGCGCGCCCAGAACGCGGGGCTGGCGGGCGAGGTGACGGTCACGGCCGGCCCGGTCAACCAGCGCATGAGCCTGGCCTCCTGCCCCGCCCCGCAGGCCTTCCAGCAGCCGGGGGCGCGCACGGCCGGAAAAACCACGGTCGGCGTGCGCTGCAGCGCGCCGGTCGCCTGGACGGTGTATATTCAGGCACAGGTGAGCGTGGTGACCGATTACGTGGCCACCGCCGTGCCGCTGGTCCAGGGCCAGACAATTGAACAATCACAATTAGTGTTGCTCAAAGGCGACATCGGGACGATGCCGAACGGGGTTGTGACCGACATGGCGCAAGCGCTCGGGCGCACCAGCACGGTGTCGCTCGCCTCCGGCACGCCGCTGCGCCTCGATGCGCTGCGCGCCAAACCGGTGGTGCAGCAAGGGCAACTGGTCAGGGTGGTGTCGAGCGGCAGCGGCTTCCGGGTATCGGCCGAAGCGCGCGCGATCGGCAACGCCAGCGATGGCCAGGTGGTACAAGTGAGAACGCCGGCCGGCGCCATCCTCAGCGGGGTGGCCAGGGCGGGTGGATTGGTGGAGGTGGTCTTTTAGACAAGGGTTCAAACTCCCGCGGGAATGCGCTAAAGTTTACGCCGCATGCGCCGTTACTTACGCAGACCCTGGAGTTTTTACCGCTCCGCCCAAAGAAGGATGATGCTGTGAAAATTAACGACAACCTCAAGACCAACCCCGGCCTGCCTGCGGCGAGTACACCCGCGGCCAACGCCAAGAGCACCGAAAAAGCCGCCAGCGCGGCCCCGGCCAGCACCGACAGCGTCAAGCTGTCCTCGCAGGGCCAGGCCATGGCCAGTTCGGTTGGCAACAGCAATAGCGTGTTCGACACCAAGAAAGTCGAGCGCATCAAGCTGGCGATTGCCGACGGCCAGTTCCAGGTCAATTCCGAGAAAGTCGCGGATGGCTTGCTGGACACCGTGCGCGACCTGCTGCATTCCCGACAACGCTAACCGCGCCGGTTTTCCAGCGCCACCATGACCATGCCAACAGCGACCCCGAGCACGACCCTGGCGCAGGAACTTGCCTTGATCACGTCCGTGCTGGACTTGATGACGCAGGAGCAGCAATTGCTGGTCAGCGCCGACACGGCCGGCCTCGACGAGCTCACCCCGCGCAAGGCGCAGGTGGTGGTCGCCATGACGGCGCTGGCGCAGCAACGGCACGCGTGCCTGGCGGCGGCCGGCTTTGCCGCGGACGACGGCGGCATGCAGGCGTGGGTCGAAGGGAGCGGCGCGGCCGATGCCTTATCTGGCTGGCAAGCCTTGCTGGACAAGACGCGCACAGCGAAAGAATTGAACCGTATCAATGGCATGCTGATCACCCGGCAGCTGTCGCACACCCAGGGGCTGATCAACGCCATGCGTACCCCGGCCGGCGGCGGCGACGCGGCGGTGTACGGCAAGAGCGGCCAGGCCGCGCCGGGCGGGCCGTCCAAGCGTTACGTGGTCGGCTAGGAGTCTGCGCGGCAGAAGGAGTCGAGGCGAAACGGGTGGGAAAAGAACCCAATTCACACCCACTTTTGAGGTCTGTAGCCGTAGGTAGGTGCGCGACGGCGCACCTACGACCGAGAAATG
>NZ_WHJH01000086.1 GCF_011682145.1 Massilia mucilaginosa | reverse complement strand
GACACCGGCCAGGTCCCTCAACTCGTCCTGAGTAAGCCACGTCCGGTCTGCCGAGAACTGACCACCAACCCGCCAACCTTCAACCGCATACTGCTCCATTCGATGTCCCGTTCAATCGGGTAGGGGGCTATTGCCCGCGACATCGTGATCGTCACTGAGGAGCTCATGTATCGCCGAACCGGCACTGCGGTGGCAGTTTATGAAACATTCAGGCTAAGAGTCTGCGCGGTCGAAACTGGGGCACTCCAAGCATGACTACAAAGTAAAATTGCCGAACGACGACTTGCAATTAACCTCCTAATACCGCGATGATGGTCAAAGTGCTTGTGTACTGTCTGCAACGAGGGGCATCACGCAAGATACATGAGAACGTGGCATCGCGAAATGCCCGGTGCTAACAATTACCCTGCGCTTCGAACGATTTACGATTTCCGCGCGTTTCATTTGAAGGAACTACCGGACAGATTCGTGTACGCGGTGAAGAGGCGGGAGAGCGAGGCCTAGACGGTTACGACTTTTTATTGGCGTCTGTTAATGTGTAGGGCAGTTGTAAGTACAGACCGGCTTCACGCTCATCGCGGCATCGAAAACAAGAGTTCAGCTTTTAATACAGGAAGCTCTTATTGAAGGTGTACGGCCAGTGAAATGGGCACCGGCTTGGAGCAGCTAATAGTCATGCAATAAAACGGGGAGACCGCTTATGAAATGGATTACTGCGCATAATTTGCAGGAATGGTCAAATTCGCTTGCGGCTCGCACAACGTTTCCAGGCCTCATTGCTGACCTTATAACTGCATCCGCTCTTAACATCACCGAGTTTCGATTCCCGAACCGCGAGAAAGGCCAAGTGCGAGGATTCGATGGCGTCCTAGAGGCGACAGGTGCTCAGCCATTCGTTCCAAACGGGGCTTCAATATGGGAATTTGGCGTATCAGGTGACGTACTCGACAAAGCCGACGACGACTTTGAGAAGCGAACGAAGGACGTTGACCCAGCCGTCCGCGCGACCACCACGTTTGTTTTCGTGACACCAAGAACCTGGGACCGACCCAGCAAGCAAATTCCGGACTGGCTGAGCGAGAAGCGCGCGCTTCGGCAGTGGAAGGACGTAGAGTGTTTCGACGGTGTTTCGCTAGAGCATTGGCTGGATAAGCACCCTGCTGTCGCATCTCATTATGCGAGGTATGAGCTTGGCCTCGCTCCAAGCTCGGGCGCGTATAGTTCAAGCGAGTTTTGGGACGAGTTCTCAACGCGTTTCGCGCCGCCCCTTATGGAAGACGTATTACTCGCCGGTCGAGAAGCACAGTCGGCCGAACTTCTTCGACGACTAGCGGAGGGGGACGGGAAGCTCGCGTATGCTGCGGATTCCGCCGATGAGGTCATAGCGTTCGTTGTCGCTGCGATTCGACGAGCCCCACCAGAGACCCGAGCCTATTTGGAGGCCAGAGCGATGGTCATCGACAGTGTCGACGCCGCACGACGACTGGGTACAACGAAGGGGTTGATATATCTCCCCAGAGGCCAAGCGCGGCAGTTCGCTGGACAGTTGGCGCAGGCTGGCCCGACGATTATCAGTGCAAGTGCAGATGAGCAACGCGGCCAACATGATGTTCTTGCAAGGCCTTCTAGCTCCGAGTTGGCAACGGCTTTTGTATCGATGGGCATTGCTGAGCCTGAAGGATATGAATTGGCCCGCAGATGCGGCAGGAGCTTGGCTGTGCTGGCTCGTCAGAATCCAAGCGGCACAGCTGAGCTTCCGGAGTGGATGAAATTTTCAGATGCTCTCATTCCTGCGCTGTTGGCGGGTTCGTGGAAGCCTTCGTCGGCAGCCGACGCTGACGTACTCAAGACGCTCGGCGGCGGAGCTACTTATGAAGAGGTTGAAGCCCCGCTGCGTGGGTTGACGAAACTTAAGGATCCGCCATTAGACCGCGTTGACGACGTTTGGGCAATGAGGTCATCGGTAGATGCATTCTTGCATCTGGGACACCTGATTGGAGGTGAACATCTAGCGCGATTTGCTGACCAAGCTAAGGTTGTTTTTTCCCAAGTGATTGAACCTCCCAAGGCGGAAGATGTCTTTCGATTTCCCCCGTCACAGAGCAACTCGCATAGCCGATGGCTTCGCGAAGGAATGATGACCACATTGCTCCACATGGCTGCGCTTCACGAGAAAGCGAGTTTTGTCGTTATGGGATCATCACCGCAGCACTTTGTTGACGAAATCGTTCGCGGATTGCCAAACTTGTCGAGTGATTACCGACTGCTCGAAAGTTTGCACGACCATCTCCCGTTGCTCGCGGAGGCTGCTCCAATTCCTTTCTTCGAGGCCCTCGAGCTTCTGCTTGAGGGCGATGCCGCGAAACTTAAGCCAATTTTTTCCGAGCGAGATGATTTCTTTGCTCCCGCAAGCGCTCATACTGGAGTCCTTTGGGCGCTTGAATTGCTTTCTTGGAACGAGAACTATCTGCTTCGTTCAGCAATTTGCTTGGCTAAGCTTGCTGCGATTGACCCCGGTGGAAAGCTTTCGAATCGTCCGTTAAACAGCCTTCGCGACGTTCTATTATCGTGGTCGCCTCATACAAATGCGTCATCCAAACAGCGAATCGGTGTTTTGGCTCACGTGGCACGAGCAGTGCCTTCTGTTGCATGGCCTCTTCTCGTGAAGCTTTTACCGCAGTTCCACGATAGCGTGAGTACGACGCATAAGCCAAAGTTCGCGGAGGCTTCCGCAGGGGGGCGGGAGACGCTAACCTATGCCGTTGTTTGGGCTACGCAAGCAGCCGTGGCCGAGTTGGCCGCGCGGCATGCCGGGTTGTCGGATGACCGTTGGCAAACATTGATTGGCGCCTTCAGTCAGTGGCAGCCTGCTAGCTTCGAGCATGTTGCAAAGGCATTGGAAGATTCCCTCGACAAGCAAAGACCAGAAGCACGCTTCAGGACTTGGGATGCACTCCGAAAAGAAGTAAATCGGCACCATTCTTTTAGTGATGCTGAATGGGCGATGAAAGGTGAGCAACTTCTCCGCTTAGAGGTGTTGGTCACCAAGTTCCAACCGGAAGACCCACTTCTCGTTACCACATGGCTCTTCGATGATTGGATGCCGGATTTAAAGGGGAATTATAGTGTAGACGACCCCATGGTAGCGATTCAGGCGGCGCGAACTGAAGCGTTGAAGGTTGTCATGGCAGCTCACGGGGTTAAGGGATTGACCGAATTGGCGACAAGAGTCAAATTACCATTCCAAATGGCCGAATCGCTGACCCAGCTTGCGTTAGGAGAGGAGGAGACTGTATCGCTGGCGAAGCAACTCCTCGAGGTAGATGGAGAGGCAAAGTCTCTGGCTATACACGTAGTTTTCCAAAGTTTGCCAGCGTTCGGCCCTGAATGGGTTAGACAAGTTCACCGGATGCGTGCAGAACTCCATCTTTCCGCAGACGATACCGCTAGGTTATTCTTTGCGCTAGACGATGCGAAGAAAACCTGGGAGGTTGTTGCATCGTTCGGTACCGAAGTTGACGACGCATATTGGCAGAAAAAGGGCGCATTTGGGTTTGTCGGGACCACCGAAGATATGGAGTATGCCATCCGCCGCTACTGCACTTGCGGGCGCACGCTTGCCGCGATTGAAGCGACACATCGGCGATTGCAAGAAGTGGCTACTGCAACCATGATCAGTTTGCTTGAAGCAGCTATCCCAGAAATCAACGGGAGTGCCGGCCATGGCGGGGCCATGCTTGAGTATTACATCGAGCACATCTTTGAGGAGTTAGGAAAACGGCCCAACGTTGCGCGGGAAGACTTAGCGCGCATGGAGTTTGCGTATCTCCCCTTCTTCCACAGACGAAAGAAGCCGTTGACCTTGCACAAGATGCTGGTCGAGAGTCCAGAGTTCTTTGTCTCTACAATCTGCACGATATTCAAGGAAGCTACGGGTGAGGCACCAAGCCTGACGGAGCCGGAACGGAAGCTGGCTGCCGCAGCTTATGAGCTCCTCAATAGTTTAGACATCTTGCCGGGCCAGGTTGACGGCGCTGTTGACTTTCCCACTCTTCAGGCTTGGACTGATGAGGTGCGTCAAAGGGCAGGCCAAGCGGACCGAAGTGCAATCACTGACGATCGCATTGGGCACCTGTTGGCCCACTCACCATTGGACCCTGACGACCAAGCTTGGCCGCACAAAGCCGTACGGCATCTTGTCGAGCAGCTCTCATCCGATAAGGTCGAGCGGGCAATCCGCATCGAGCGGCTCAATATGCGCGGAGTGTATAGCAAAGCTATGGGCGAAGGAGGACAACAAGAGAGGACACTGGCGGAGCAGGCAAAAGACTGGGCGCAAACAATGCCAGACTTCCCTCGCACGGCCAATTTGCTCTCTTCTATCGCTGCGATGTGGTTCCAGCAAGGCGAGGAGGCGGACGTCAGAGCTGCTAAGGACGCGTTGCGGTGGTAGCCCTAGTATCTCCAAACAGCGCCACCTATGGCAGATTGCTGGAACTGTCGCAACTTTCGGCTATTAAAATAGGCGTCTGAAAAGTGAATTGCCATCGATGCTGATGAAGAAGCGCCTCGTTTGCTCAGCGCAAAAACAGTGTACCCCGCAGGCTACTACCGTTTCAGGCAATACCAGCCGCACGCCAGCACCGGTGCACCCAGGGTCACGGCCGACACCAGGTCCCACCAGCCGTCGCCCAGCAAGGCCGCGATCAGACCGATGCAGGTGAGCACGCCGAACCCGATGGGCCAGCCCCACAGGGTCAGGAACGGCGCTTTCATGGCGCGCTCCCGGCGGCAACAGGCTTGAGCTGGCCGTTGGCGGCGCGCGCGCGCTTGCGCCACAGGTACAGCCCGCTGCCCAGCACCACAATGGTGGCGATATCGAGCAAGGCCCACCAGACTTGCATCCAGACTCCCCCGTAATCGCCAAAGTGCAGCGGCTGGGAAATCAGCAGGCCGGTCAGGTACCACGGCAGGTCGCGGCTGTCGGTCACCCGGCTGGTGGCGGCGTCAACCAGCACCGGTTTGTACAGGCGCGAGGTCAGCGCTTCCTTGCCATGCATGAAGATGCCGTAGTGATGGGGACTGGAAAATGCCGTCCCGGGCCACGCGATGAAGCCGACCTGCATGCCGGGTTCGAGCTTCAGCGACGCGTCGACGCCCGGCTGCAAGGGCCCCAGCGTGGCCGGCGCGGGCAGGCTCTTGTAGGGGGCGATCATGTCCGCCAACTGGTCGTTCTGCCAGTACTTCAGCAGCAGGTCGGCCCAGGTGTTGATCATGCCGGTGGCGCCGACGACCAGCGCCCACACCAGGGTGACGATGCCGAGCAGGTTGTGCATGTCGAGCCACTTGAGGCGGCTGGCGCGCTCGCGCCGCACCGTACCGAACTGCAACTTGCGCATGAAGGGCGCATACAGCACCACGCCCGACACCGTGGCGATCAGGAACAGCAATCCCATGAACCCCAGGAACAGCATGCCCCACAGCCCGGCGAACAGGTCCGCGTGCAGGCGCAGCATGATGTTCATGAAGGTGCCTTCGAACTTGTTTTCCTGGATCACTTTGCCGGTGCGCGCATCGACCGCGATCGACTTGAAGTCCGGGTCGAGCCGGGTCTTGCCCACGGTGAGATGCCAGATCTTGTCATCGTCGGCTTCCTGCGACATGTATTGCATCACCATGTCCGGGTACATGGCCAGGCCGGCGGCGATCACGCTGTCGACGCTGGCCCGGGGCGTGCCGGGCGCCATCGCGGGCGCGACGATCTCGTTGCCCAGCAGTTCCCCGATCTGGTGATGGAAGATCAGCGGCAGGCCGGTCAGGCACAGCAGCAGCATGAAGATCGTGCAGACCAGGCTGGTCCACTTGTGAATCCAGGCCCAGCGGCGGACGGTGGTGGGTGTCATGACAGAGGCGCGCCGGGCAGGCTCGTGCATTGGATAAACGCGAATGATAATGCAGATCATTCTCAATTGCCAGAGTCGTTGGCGGTCGGACAGTTTATAATGGGAATCGTTTCCATCTGATCCATTGACAACCCGCCATGCATAGCTTTCACTTGACCCCTACCCGGTTCGCCCTCGCCGCCTTCCTGCTGGCCAGCTTCAGCGCGCAGGCGCAGACCACCGCCATCGAGAACACCGCCGACGCCGTCATGCCCACCGTTACCGTGACGGCATCGGCCGATGCGTCGGCTGAAGGCTTGTCCAGGGCGTATGCCGGCGGCCAGGTGGCGCGCGGCGGGCGCATGGGGTTGCTGGGCAATATGGACATCATGAATTCGGCGTTCAGCAGCACCAGCTATACCCAGCAGTTCATCGCCGACCAGCAGGCCCGCAGCGTCGGCGACTTGTTGCAGAGCGATCCGGCGGTGCGCCTGTCGCGCGGCTTCGGCAACTTCCAGGAAGTGTATATGATCCGCGGCTTCGCCCTCGATTCGGACGATGTCGGCTACAACGGCCTGTACGGCGTGCTGCCGCGCCAGTACGTCTCGCCCGAACTGCTGGAACGGGTGGAAGTCTTCAGGGGTGCCAGCGCGTTCCTGAACGGCGCCGCGCCGGGCGGCAGCGGCAATGGCGGCGCCATCAACCTGATGCCCAAGCGCGCCGGCAACAGCCCGCTGACGGAAGTGACGGCCGGCATCGAAAGCGGCGGCCATGCTTACGCCGCCATCGACCTCGGCCGGCGCTTCGGCGCGAGCCAGGAGTTCGGCGTGCGCGTCAATGCCGCCAGGCGCGGCGGCGAAACCAGCGTCGCGCGCGAAGAGCACGGCGTGAGCATGTTGTCGGTGGGCCTGGACTACCGCGCGCGCAATCTGCGCCTGTCGGCCGATGCGGGCTACCAGGATTTCGACCTCGACGCGCCGCGTCCGAGCGTCGGCACGGCCGGCATTGCCAGCATTCCCGCCGCCCCTGACGCCAGGCGCAACTTCGGCCAGCCGTGGAGCTTTTCCAAGGAGCGCGACGTGTTCGGCACCATGCGCGCCGAAATCGACCTCGGCAACGAGATGACCGCCTGGGCGGCCTTCGGCAACCGTTCCACCAAGGAGTCGAACAGCCTGGGCGAGCCGGCGCTGTCGTCCACCAACGGCAATGCCAGCGTGTATCGCTTCGACAATGCGCGCAAGCAGGAAATCCGCACCGGCGAACTCGGCCTGCGCGCCAAAGTGCGCACCGGCGCGCTGTCGCACGCACTCGTGGCCAGCTGGTCAGGGCATTGGAACGAGGCGAAAAATGCCTACGCGATCAGCAATTTCGCCGGCGTGCCGACCAATATCTACAACCCGGTCGACGCGGCCGCGCCGGCGCCCGATTTCTTTACCGGCGGCGTGATGAGCGACCCGCGCCTCACGCAAAAAACCATTCTCACCAGCTACGCCGTGGCCGATACGGTGTCCCTGCTCGACGACAAGCTGATGGTCACCCTCGGCCTGCGCCGCCAGACCATCAAGGATGCGGCCTTCGCCTACGGCAGCGCGCAGCAAACCTCGCAGTACGACGGCAGCGCCAACACCCCGGTGGCCGGCGTGGTGGTCAAGGTCGGCAAGAGCGTGTCGGTGTATGCGAACTATATCGAAGCACTGGTCAAGGGACCTGTCGCCAGCGGCAATACCGCGGCCGGGCGCCAGATCGCCAATCTGGGCGAGGTGTTTTCGCCGTACAAGTCGAAACAGAAGGAAGCCGGCGTCAAGGTCGACGGCGGCAAACTCGGCATGAGCGCGGCGGTATTTACGACCGCCAAACCGCTGCTGGCCATCCAGGGCGAGCTGGCAGGCTTGTTCGGCGAACAGACCAACCAGGGCGTGGAATTGTCGGTCTTCGGCGCCCCGCTGCGCGGCGTGCGGCTGCTGGGCGGCCTGACCCTGCTCGATACCGAGCAGAGCGACACCAGCATCGCCGCCAACAACGGCAAGCACGCCATCGGCGCCCCGAAAACGCAGCTCAATGCCAGCGCCGAATGGGATGTGCCCGGCGTGTCCGGCCTGAGCGTCAACCTGCGCTCGCTGTATACCTCGACGCAATATGCAGACCTGGCCAATACCAAGCAGGTGCCGGCCTGGACCCGGGTCGACCTCGGTGCGCGCTACCTGACCAGCATCGGCGAACGCAGCTTGACCCTGCGCGCGCGCATCGACAATGTCGCCAACCGCAACTACTGGGCCTCGACCGGCTCCTCGTTCGACGCCGGCTATCTGGTGGCGGCGACCCCGCGCACCGTGGTGCTGTCGGGCAGCCTGGCGTTCTGAGGCAGGGCCGCCGGCGCCGTCACTTGTTCCTGGTCAGGAACTGGTAAGCCAGGGCGAACAGGAAGAAAACCACGCCAGCGACGGCGCCGATCGCGGGAACGCGGTCCGGGTCCGCCAGCAGGCCGTGGTTGCGCGCGGCCGCCGCGATCAGCAGGCCGCACAGGTAGCCGCCACCGATGCTGAACGCCAGACCGAACAGCGCGATCAAGGCCGGCAGCAAATACACCCCGGCCAGTAGCAGCTTGATGGGAACCTGGCGGCGCGCAGGTGGGCTCGGGTCTTCGTCGGTCATGGGCGATCCTTGAAAAACCGATATCATACCGGCACCCCGCCCACCCAAGGAAGATCGTGATCCAGGCAATCCATCCCTTCGTCAGCCTGTTCCTGCCCGCCAGCTTGCTCGACCAGTCGATGGGCCAGATCAATGGCACCACGCACCCGCCGGACGCTAGCGGCGGACTGGCGCGGCGCGTGGCGGCGGCGCAGGCAAAACCGCTCAAGCTGCTCCAGACCGACGAACTATGCACCCTGCTGCGCCAGCGCGAGGGCGGCGTGCTGGCGCTCGCGCTGGCCTTGTACATCGTCGGCCAGGAACCGCTGATCCAGGCCGACGCCAGCCCGGGCGACCTGTTCAGCCTGACCCTGGAATACGACTGGGCCGACTGGCATGCGGCGCAGCGCTTCGGGATCGACCCGTGGGTATGCCTGCTGGAAGCGCAGTCGGCCATCGCCGGCCTGCGCGCATCGATCGCCGGGATGGACAGCCTGTGCGCGCGGCTCGATGCCGCCGCCACGGCGCAGCCGGCCACATATCTTTTGCCGGACCAGCGGCTCGCGCGCTGAGCGCGTCAGGTCGGGAGGCGCCGCGATCGATGCCGCCTGGCGCGAACCGCCGGCCATCCGCCAGCGTCGCCAGCCGTCGCGCAAGATGCGTGTCATTGCTATAATCGGCGTTCGCGCTGTCCAAGCTGGCGCCCTTCCATCTGAAAGATTTTGCATGCGTATTGAACGTCGGAATAACGTCAAGGTGTGTGGACACGGTGAGACGACCCTGGTTTTTGCGCATGGCTTCGGCTGCGACCAGTCGATGTGGCGTTTCCTGGTGCCCTCCTTCGAAGACCGCTACCGGATCGTGCTGTTCGATTCGGTCGGCAGCGGCGCCTCCGATCCGGCGGCCTACGACCGCGCCAGGTACGACAGCCTGCACGGCTATGCGCAGGATCTGCTCGAGATCGTCGCCGAATACGCTCGCGGCCCGGCCGTCTTCGTCGGCCATTCGGTGGCGGCCATGGTCGGCGTGCTGGCCACCATCGAGGCGCCCGAGCTGTTCGCCGCCCAGGTCATGGTCAGTCCGTCGCCCTCCTACATCAACGACGGCGACTACGTCGGCGGTTTTACGCGCGACGATATCGACGAACTGCTCCAGACCTTGCAAGACAACTATCTCGGCTGGTCGAGCAATATGGCGCCGGCCATCATGGGCGCGCCCGACCATCCCGAACTGGGGCACGAACTGACCAACAGTTTCTGCCGCAACGACCCGGACATCGCCGCCCATTTCGCGCGCGTCACGTTCCTGTCCGACCACCGCGCCGACCTGCCCAGGTCGGCAACGCCGGCGCTGATCCTGCAGTGCACCGACGACATGATCGCGCCGGTCAGCGTGGGCGAATACATGCAGCGCACGCTGCCGTCGGGCCAGCTGGCCCTGATCGACAATATCGGGCACTGTCCGCACATGAGCGCGCCCAGCGCCAGCACGGATGCGATCAAGTCCTTCCTGGCGCGGGCGCTGCGCTGAGCACCATGCCGGCACTCGCGCTGCCCTCGCCGGAAGACATGTTCGACGAGGCGGCGTGCGGCCTGATGACGACCGATACGGGCGGCCGGATCCTGCGCGCCAACCGCACCATCCTGGCCTGGCTCGGCTACACCGAAGCCGACATGACGGCCGGCATGCGCCTGCAGGACTTGCTCAGCGTGGGCGGGCGCGTGTTTCACCAGACCCACTGCGCGCCGCTGCTTCAGCTGCAAGGCTCGGTCAGCGAGGTCCAGGTCGACCTGGTGCGCAAGGACCGCAGCCGGGCGCCGGCCCTGCTCAATATCGCGCGGCGCCGCGCGGGCGTCGGCTTCGTCGACCAGGTGGCGATATTCATCGCCAACGACCGCCGCGCCTACGAACGTGAGCTGCTGCGCGCGCGCGCGGCGGCCGAAGCGGCGCTGGCGGCGCAGAGCGGGGCCGAAGCCAGGCTGCGCGAAGCGAACCAACAATTGTCGCTGGCGGACCGGCGCAAGGACGAATTCCTGGCCACCCTGGCCCATGAACTGAGAAACCCGCTCGCGCCCATGCGCAGCGGCGCCGACCTGCTCAAGATGACCATGAGCGGCAACGCGCCGCACCAGCGCATCGTCGACATGTTCGACCGCCAGCTGCGCCAGATGTCGCACCTGGTCGACGACCTGATGGAAGTGGCGCGCATCAGCCAGGGCAAGCTGGTGCTGCGCCTCGAACCGGTGTGCCTGCGCGAGATCGTGCAGGCGGCGGTGGCCGACCTGCAGACGCAGATCGGCGCCGCCGGCCATGCGCTCACGCTGGCCTTGCCCGCCACGCCCCTGACGGTGCGGGGCGACCCGACCAGGCTGACCCAGATGCTGGTCAACCTGCTCACCAACGCCTGCAAATACACGCCGCCGGGCGGGCGCATTGCGCTCGAACTGCGCGAGGACGATGGCGCGGCCGTGATCGCGATCAGCGACAGCGGCATCGGCATTCCGAGCGAGGCGCTGGAAAGCGTGTTCGAGATGTTCTCGCAGCTCGAACCGGCCCTCAAGCGCGCGCACGGCGGCCTGGGGATCGGCCTGGCGCTGGTCAAGGGCCTGGTGGAACTGCATCAGGGCAGCGTGCGCGCCGCCAGCGCCGGGCCGGGACAAGGCAGCACCTTCACGGTGCGCCTGCCGCTGGCGCACCAGGCGGCCAGTGCCGCGCACGGCGAGCAGGCGCCGCGCACCGCCACCCCGCTGCGGGTGCTGGTGGTGGACGACAACCGCGATGCCGCCGAGATGCTGACGGCGGTGCTCGACCTGAACGGCTACCGCACCGCCGTCGCCCATTGCGGCGAGCAGGCCACCGGCTACCTGCGCGCGCATCGGGCGCAGGCGTGCATCCTCGATATCGGCCTGCCCGACATCGACGGTTACGAACTGGCGCGCCGCATCCGCGCCATGCCGCTTGAAAAGCAGCCGGTCCTGATCGCCCTGACCGGCTGGGGCCAGCCATCGGATGTCGACGCCGCCATCGCCGCGGGATTCGACCATCACCTGTCCAAGCCGGTCGAATTCGCGGCCGTGCAGCGCCTGCTGGACGGACTGGAAGCGGCCTGACAGCGCGCCCATTGCCTCGCTCATTTGCGCTTTGCCGCCACGCCCGCGAAGCGCGTCCATTCGACGTTGCCGTCGAAGGACTTGATCTCGTTCCAGCCCGGTTCGAAGTCGCCGTCCTTCAGTTCCAGCAGTTCGCGCTCGAGCAGCTGGCGCAGCGCGGCCACATCGCCGATCTTGCTGCCGCTGAAGGGACGCGTGACCAGCACGTTCTGCACCGCCAGCGCCTGCACGTTGTAGACGCCGATGTTCTTGTAGCTGAACGGGCGCACGCTGTACGGGCTGCTGGTCGGCACATCGAAGCTGGCCAGGGTCAGGCCGCTGTTTTGCGCCAGGCGGCTGATCTGGCCGTGCGGCCAGCCGGCCACCGAGAAGGCCGCGTAAGCTTCGCCGGAGCGCACTTTCTGGAACGCGGCGGCGTCGCTGTCGACGTCGATGTAGCGCATGTTGTAGCCGAGGATCTTGTCGAGCTGGCGCACCATCAGCTGGGCCGAGCCGACCAGCACCACCGGCGCGCCGCGCAGCTCCGACATCTTGGTGATGCGCACGGTGCGCACGTCGCCCTTGAGCACACCGTACTTCTTCGGTCCTTCCAAGGTGAAGCCATTGGCGGCGGTGACGATGTGCAGGTAGTTGCTGTTGAGCGAAGCGACCACCAGCAGCGAGGCGATGCTGGCGTCGCCCTCCGCCATTTTCTTGAGCGCGTCCATCGGCACGATGCCGACGTCGGCTTTCTTGATCGACAGCGTGGTCAGGTTATCGAGTCCGCCTTCGGTGTTCACTTCGCACAGCGGCACGCTGTTTTTCGACACCCGCACCAGGTCGGCGTACAGCTTGGAATAGCCTTTGCCGGCGGGGCCGGTGGCGACCTTCAAGCCCTCGCAGGCGGGGGCCGGGGCGCCGTCGACGCGGGCGGCGTGGGATGGCGATGCGCAAAAGGCCAGGGCCAGCGTCAGGGTCAGTGGGATCATCTTGGTTTTCATGGTGTTTTCCTTGTTTTTATATGAATGCATGGTCAGAAATTGAAGTTCTTGTTGGTCTGCTGCTGCGCGTCGGCCGGCTGCGCCGGCGTGGCGGTTTGATCGTGCTGCGTTGAGAGAAAGGCGGCGGCGAGGACCAGCAAGACCACGACCGCAGTGCCGCCCCAGCGTATGAGTTTCCAGAACATCGTCAGCTCCTTGTCTTTTCCATGCTGCCCATCCGGATCGACGCCAGGTCGATCGCCATGCCGTCATCGAACGACAGCGCTTGTGCGTTGCCGAGTTTTTCGGCTTCCATTTCGAGCTCCGAGAACACCTGGTTGAAGTTGTCGCGCACGCTGTCGAAGGCTTCGTCGGCCAGCATCTGGTTCAGCAGTTCCTGGCCGCTGGTGGCGTTCAGGTTTTGCAGCGCGGCCTGGCCGGCCTGGCCGAAGCGCCATTCGAATTTCTTGTCTTCGACCACCTCGCTCAGCTGCACCAGCGCCAGTTCGGCGTTCTTGTATTTGACGACCAGCAGCACATGCGCGTCCCGCATCGCCTTGACCGCGTTTTCCTGGCGGCTGGCGTCGTAGCCGGGCTTCTGGCGTTTTCGCTCCTCGATCATGTCGGTCATGCTCTTGATTTGCGTCCCGATGCGCACCACCGACTGCTTGAAGGCCACCACCCGCTCGCGCTTTTGCAGCAGGAAGTTCTGCAACTGTTCGATCGGGTTGGCGCGCGCTTCGGCCTTGCGCGCCGCCAGCAGGCGGTTTTCCAGCTTCTGTCCGAGCAGCGGCAAGGCCTGGAACAGGCCCACCCCGACGGCGCCGACCAGCGTCAGGACGAGCAGCCCCAGTCCGCCGCTGACCGCGCCCCAGATGACTGGCGCCAGCGCGCCCAGCGTGACCACGGCGCCGCCGGCGGCCGCCGCACGCAGTGCCCACACTTGCTGCCGGCCGCTGAGATTGAACGTGAACGTTTCTTTGTTATCGGGGATGCTCATACGGGCTCCTTGTGGGTTGAAAGCGGGTGCTTGCGACAGATGGGGACGAAAAAAAAGGCATCCGACGGGATGCCTTTTGCTATCGATGCTGCGCGCGGTATTGAGGGTACGCGCGCCGGAAGGGGGACTATCCGGCGCCGGGCGCGTCCGCATGGTGCGGGTGCGGGGTTTGGTGTTCTTTGTCGTGGTACCGGTCATGGTGACCGCCTTGATTGTTGTTTTTATGGGTCTCACTCTAGCGGCGAAACATGACGGCTTGATGACATACATCGCGGCGGTCCGGCGCGCCCGACGCTTGATCCAGCTCACGCTCGCTTGCCGCGTTATGGCAACGATTTAGAGCGCCTAAGAAAACCTCTCGACGTACCTCCAACAGATGAGTGAGCAGGCAAGCGAAAGAAAAGCCTGGTGGATCTCGGCTCGCCGTTCATCACGGATGCGCAGTCTGCGAAAACGGTGTAGCCACCCGAGGGTGCGTTCAACGACCCAACGCCATCGGCCAAGCCTTTCGCGCGACTCGACGCCGTAGCGTGCGATCCGTGCTGAGATTCCTCGCCGGCGCAGCCAGGCCCGATGTGCTCTTGAAGCGTAGGCTCGATCAGCATGTAGCTTACTTGGACGTTTGCGCGCGCGGCCGGATAGCCCTTCAACAGCCGGAATCGATTCTAGGCGAGGAATGAGCATGCGCGAATCATGGACCTGCGCGCCTGTGATTTGGGCTACCAGCGGCAGTCCACGCTGATCTACCAGCATCTGGAAGGTGCCAATAACGCGGCGCTTCATGGCAGCCACGGTATGGCGCACAACAACCTGAAGGTGGCCATGGCAAAATATATGGCTGCGACTGGCAAAGACACACTGCCCTATGCCGACGCCAAGAAGCACGCGATCGATGCGGTACAAATGGCCGGCGCGATCCAGTGCGACCGGAAATGCCTGGAAGCCCAGTTCGATGCGCACTACAAATGCACTGGCAAGGAATTGAAGGCCAATGCAGGCGTCGGCGGTGGCACGAAGAAAAATCCACCACCCGTGAATGACCAAGACAACGGATAGGACGAATATGCAGATGACACTGAAAGAATATGCCGCCAACCTCAGCACATTTTATGTCTATGGATGTGTGGTGCGCGACCGGACGCGTTTTGGCTTTATTGCCGATCGCTGGTATGCCGATGAAGAAGTCGAGGAAGAGGAGAAAAGCCGTAGTAGCCGGGACCGTCGCGACAAGCACTTGGTTACGTTTTTCCGTCATGGTGACCCAGGCAAGCAGTGCGGGTGGACCCTGCTGGAAGACTGGGCAACCGTGTACATCGGCGCGGCGACCAAGCCGCAGAGCCAATTCATTGCACTGGAAATGGAGGACACCTCGGCCTTTGTCGTCGGCAGCGGTGTCAGCTACCTAGATACGCCGGTCAAAGAATGCGAGGGCAGTCCTGTGCGCCGCGGGTCGATCTTTCGCATCAAGATGATCGAAGGCTACGCGTATGTGTGCGGCGGTAACAGGTCGGTTGGCAAGCGGCTTGGCAAGGGCGAATGGTTTTCGCACTCGGAGGCCATTCCAAAGCTGGCGAATTCGACTGACGACGGCTTCGATGACATCGCCGGATTCAGCGAAAACGATCTGTATGCTGTCGGCGGCAAGGGCGACGTCTGGCACTACAACGGCAAGACCTGGCAGCAGGTGTCTTTCCCCACCAATATCTGGACCACGACGGTCTGCTGCGGCGGCGATGGCAATGTCTATGTCTCGTGCTACGAGGGATTGACTTTCATGGGGCGTGCAAACCGCTGGAAGAAAATCTGTGACGGCGGCATCAGCCTCGGGTTCAAGGACATGGTCTGGCACGAAGGCAAAGTCTGGTGCACCAACGACAACGGGGTATGGACGATCGAGAACGGCAAGCTGGCGCGGGCCAGCGGCCTGCCCTCGGAAATCTACGTATGCTCCGGCAGCCTGTCGGTCAACGACGGCGTGATGCTGATGGCTGGCCTGGGCGGCGCTGCGTTTATGGAAAACGGCCAGTGGCACAACCTGTTCCTGCGCGGCGAAATGGAAATGGCCGTGCGCAAGTCGAACGCGCCGTGAGCGGCGCGACCAGCGCTGCCGATATGGGGCAGGCGCCGTGCCGGCTGGAACATGACCGTATTCCCGCTATACCCACCTTGAGCTAGGCGATGCAATGAAGACTGAGTCAGTCCCTTTTCCGATTATTGCGCCGCTGGTGCGACTCTGCGCCGTCTTGCACCGGTCGCCTGGATAAACGATGATGGAGAAATTCACCACGCCGCTGAGCAGGAAAAGACAACCTGGGCGCGTGCCAATTCTGGAGCTGAGCCGCGAATCGAGGCTTGCCGAGGAACGTCGGCGCGTGCGCCCGGTTAGGCAGCAACCCTGCCATTCTCCGCCAGTCGCTTGAGCGATGCCAAGGTGATTGGAAGGCCAGTGCGCAACGGATTGCCGACGATACGCCCCAGCAGAAAAGACAATCCACCGGAAAAGGTAACTCTGTGGACGACTTCGGTTCCGGCAGCAGTTGCGTTGAGTTCGTGCTCAAACACCATACGGAAGAGTGGAATCCGCGACTCGACAGTGAACGACTTGTTGGGAACCACTGAAATGAAATTCATTGGGACAGTCATTCCTTTCTGCGGTGTAATCTTGCCTTTGCTCCCTGTCTGGAACGGCCCGTCAATCGACGACTCTTTGGTATCTGGGTCCCAAGTTTTCCAGTTATAGAGTAAGCGGTCTATTTACCCCACCTTCCATTGCTAATTTTCGGCATCCAGAATCGGTACTCCATCAACTCAGGAGTCACGAACATGCAAGAGCCAACGAAGCACGAACTCTGGCCGGCGCGCCTG
>NZ_WHJH01000085.1 GCF_011682145.1 Massilia mucilaginosa | reverse complement strand
AAACTCTTCAGTTCAATCTCTGTTTAATGTCCTTGCGGACAGATCGCTCACTCAAAATACTGACAAGCTCATCTTTCGATGCGCCGTGTTTCTTTTTTGTGAACATTTGATAATTTAAGTATTCAACGTCGCTTGCGCTTCGTTGGCACCTTCATCAAACGCCCACACTTATCGACTGTTAATTGTTAAAGAACTTGTTCGGTACCGCCTTCTGCCGTTTGCTACGAAGCGTTGTGTTCGTTGCAGCAGAGAGATGAGATTATGCGGCGTTTTGCGTTTTTCGTCAACCTCTTTTTGTTACTTCGCATCTTTCGAAACGCCCCTGAACTGTCCGCCAACTACTTGATTTCGTTAACGTTTTCTTCGGGGAGGCGAACTATAGCAAACCCCCTGCCAGCTTGGCAAGGAGGTTTTATGCAGCCTGCCATCGGGCTCACATTTTCGCAACGCGAACGCCTTCCTCCGACGCGCCTCGCACTTATGTGTGACGCTCGAATGCACTACCGGCCAGCAGCCCATCTCCGCCCCGCTTTCGCAGCAAGAAGGGCGGCATCGCCAGCGCATGAATCGGCGTGCGGCGGAACGTCTCTACCGCCTCCGCCGGCGTTTCGACAATCGGTTCTTCCCTGCGGTTGAACGAGGTGTTTAACAGCACCGGCACGCCGGTCCGCGCTTCGAACTCGTGCAACAAGGCGCGCAAAAAGGGATCGTCATCCGGCCCCACCGTTTGCAGGCGCGCCGTGCCGTCGACATGCGTGACTGCCGGAATGACCCGCGCCGCCCTCTCGCGTACGGGAGCGGCGTACTGCATGAACGGCACCGGCCGGCATACGTCGAAAAACTCTTCCGCACGTTCAAGCAGCACCATCGGCGCCAGCGGACGAAACCATTCGCGCTGCTTGATCCGCGCATTGATATCGTCGCGCATCGCACCGTCGCGCGGGTCGCCCAGAATACTGCGGTGTCCGAGCGCACGCGGACCGAATTCGCTGCGGCCCTGGAACAGCGCCACCACGCGCGCCGCGCACAGCAGGTCGACCATGCGCGCGCACATGGCGCCAGCATCGTCGATGCGCTCGATCAGCAAGTCGGCGCAACTCTGCGCGGCGGCCTCGATCCGGGCAGCCAGCGGCTCCGGCCCCATGTAGTCGCTGGTCCAGCGGAAATCGCAGGCTGCCCCGCCCAGTTCGGTCAAGCCGTACAGGGCGCAGCCGATGGCCGTGCCCGCGTCGCTCGGCGCCGGTGGAATGAACACGCGGCGAAACGGCGTTTCGCGCAGCAGGCGCTCGTTGGCCGAACAGTTCAGCCCGGTGCCGCCAGCGAAGCACAGGTTGGGCGCGCCAGTCGTGGCATGCAGCCAGCGCGCCACCTCCAGCAGCGCCTCTTCGAACGCCCGCTGCCCCGCTGCGGCCAGATTGGCGATGTCGGCAAAGCGCGCATCATCCGCCCCGCCATAGCGAAAGCGCCCGCGCTCGCCAAACAGGTCGCGCCAGCGCTGGGGGATCGTGACCTGCCCGTCGCGCACATCAAGCGGCGGCAGGCGCAGCGCCGTCGCCTTGCCATGCGGCGCCAGGCCCATGACCTTGCCTTCGTTGCCCTCGCCCGGAAACATCGCCTGCGTCAGCAGGAAATAGAACATGCCCAGTCCCACCGGCTGCCGCTCGTCGCGATTCCACAGCTGCTTGCCGAGACACTCAACCCGCTGGCGGCCCGCGCGGTAGAACGACGCCACCTCGCACCAGTCGTCCGGCACAGGGGCAGCGCCCGCCCAGGTTTCGGTCAGGTCGGCCACGCGGCTACCCTGGCCGTCGATGATCATCACGGCGGCATCATCGAAAGGGGAAGGATGGAACGCACTATATAGATGCGAGAGGTGATGCGAGATGCGCGCGCGCCGGCAACCGGGCGCCAGCGCCAGCGTGTCGGCCAGTTCGCGCTCGTACTCGGCTACCCGGGCGAACTCGGCATCGCACGAGTAGCACTCGACCAGAATATCGATGGGCGCATCGAGCCCGGGCAGGCGCGCCGCGTAAATCTGGCGAACATCGTCGAGCCGCCCCCAGTGATGCTTGTGCCGCGTCAGGCGTTCTTTTTGAATCGCCCAGGCCAGCTCGGACCCGTGCATCAGGCAAATACTTGCGTCCTGCGTCCGGTTAATGCCAAGAACCACAGGCGCGCCGCCGCCCCCGCCTTGCCTTGCTGACTGCTTCCACATGATGCCGCCTCCGCCCAAAGAAGTGAGTACACCTGGTTGGAGCGGCCGGCGGCATGTAAGTTCAACATCGATTCAAACGCAAATTCAGGATCTTGCCAGCGGGAGAAGCCGCTGATCGCATCAGGCCGGTCCGCGGTCTTTCCCGCTGCAAGGTTTTTCAACCCGCCAGTTTCGCGCCGATAAGAAGATCCTCGATGATGGAGGATCGGAATGCGCTTGTTTCTTCCGTGCCGTCGATATTCATCAACACGGCCACGGCTTGGCTGTGATCGTCCGTCAGGGCGACCATGTTTGAAGCGCCATTGTCGGTGCCGGTATGGCCAACGACCTTTCGTTTCTTTGTTTCCTCATCAGTCCAGCCCAGCCCTTGGTAGGGATATATCTTTCGACCCACTTGCCGGCGCAACATCTCACGCACCGCATTCGGAGACAGAATGGCATTCCTGACCTGTCGCTGCTCCAGCATTGCGTGGAGCGATGTTGCCAGATCACTCACCGAGCAACGAAGCATGCCGGCAGGCACGTCCGGGTAGCCGTCTTGCGGCAGTTCCACGTACGCATCGTTCTCAAACCTGTAGGGCTTGGCAAGAGCATCCGCTGCAAATTCCTTGAGGTACCAATGCGCGTTGGTAATACGAAGGGGTGAGAGGATGTTCTCTTCCACATAGGAAGAAAAGCTCTGCTTGCTAACGGCCTCGACCACATAGCCGGCCAAGGCCGCACCAACGTTGCTGTAATCCCATTTTGCGCCGGGTCCGGACTTGAGGAAGGAGGTGTCGGGATAGTAGGCGCCGCCACCTTTCACGAGGTAATCCCTGAGGAAGCTCGACAGACTTTGTATTGGATCGCCTTCGCCCGAAAAATCCCCATGCCCCTCGTCCGATATGCTGGACGTGTGGGTGATGAGATGGTGGGGCGTGATCGCCAGACGTGGATGGTTGGGGTTTCTGACGGGAAAGTCGATGAACTCGTTAATATCGTCGTGCAAATCATACCCGCGGCGCTCGAACAATTGCACAAGAGCGGATGCGGTAAACAGTTTGCTGACCGAGGCGAGATGCATGGGCGTTTGAACCGTCATCTTTCGCTGATTCTGGAGATCAGCGAAGCCGAAAGATGCCGCATACCGCACAGCTTTGCTTGCCGACGTGATGGCAAATGAGGCACCGACCACCTTGGCAGCCTTCATGCGTGCGGGGACTCCCGCCTCGAAATCCCGTCGCCATTTCTCGAACGAGCCACTTTTTTCTTCAGTCGCCAAGCCAGGGGATGCCTGCGGCGCCAACACGCCGGCCAATCCCATCTTGATCAATGACCGCCTGGTTAAAAACATGATGAGTCGCCTTTGTCAGCCTGAAGTTTGCATAAAAAGAGCAAGAATGCCGTCATTGAGATGGCCTGACGCGGTCAAATTCTAATCCCTGCGCCCACGCTGTGGCGATGTTTTTCTCCAGGTTGTCAAAACAAGTGGAAGACGCACGATCCCCTCTCTTGCGACGGCCGTCGAGCCGCCCCGGTGATGCGTGTCGACTATGCAGGTTGACGATCCATTTAACGCAGGCTCAGGGTCTGGCGCTTCCATGCCGGATCTTGCCAGCGGTAAAAGCCACTGAGCGCATCGGGCCGGTCCGCCGTCTTTTCCACCGCCAGGGTCTCGATGTCGACAATCTCGAACGAACGCTTGATGCGCCCCTCGATCCGTGCCTCGCGCGCCACCAGCACCTTGGGCGATCCCGGCACCCAGCCGGCAAACTCGGCGTACCCCAGGGTCGGTTCGATCGGCGCCGGCGGCAGCACATCGATGCGCCAGCCGCTGGCGCCGCGATGGAACAGCCACAGTTCGCGCCAGCCATCGAGCGGCTGCACCGCCAGCGCCAGCGCGTTCGATTGCGCATTGGCGCGCGCCGACGCATTCCACACGATGCCGTAGGTGCAGCGCGATGCCAGCGGCGCGCGTGCGTCGTGCTGCGGGTCGACCAGCAGCACACAGGTTTCGCCAGGCTGGCCGGGTCGGGTAACCACATTCAGCCCGGCCGGCGCGGCGCCAGGCAGCTCCGCCGCCCAGCGCACGCTGCCGGCGCGCACGGCCGCTTCGGCGTAGGCAGTGCGGTCCTCCTCCGCCAGCTCCGTCTTGTTCACGCTGGCCAGTTCCAGAATCGCGCGGCTAGCCGCATCGGTGGGCGACGCATTCTTGCGCGCCAGCTCGAAGGCGATCGACGACCACACCGCCGCGCGCCGCGTGTACACACGGTTGCGCACATGCTCGGGCAGGTCCTTCACATCGACCTTGTCGAGGACCTCGGCGCGCCACTGATCAAAAGCATTACGCTGCGCCACCTTCAGGGCCGGATCGATGCACTCGTCGCGCGTGAGCCCCAGCGCCGCGCTGGCGCGCTGGGTCGGCGTGGACGCCATCGCCAGCACGCGCCGGAACGCCTCGCCGTCGTAGCAGAGCTGGATCGCGCCTTCGCGCTCGTAGCTGCGAATGACCACCCCGTAGTTGGCCACCACTTCCAGATGCGCCGCCACCACCGCCTCGCTGCGCTTGTCGAGCCGCGAGGAAGCGCGCCGCGCCAGCCGTTCGGCCATGCTGCCCAGGGCGTCGAACACCTCGGCGTCGATGGCGGTGGCCGGCGCGGCCTTCAGGAACGCCGCCGCGTAGCCGATGCCCAGTGCTTCCGCGCCGGGCGTGTCGCGCACGAAGCGCACCACCGCCTTGAGTTCGGGCGCTTGCGCCGGCGCCAGGTCGAGCTGGCGCACGTGGGCCAGACGCACGTAGCCGGCCCGTTCGCGCCGGTGGTCGTAGACCTGCAGGTAATCCATCTTGACCCCACGGATTTCCAGGCTGTCGCCCTGCCACAGCACGGCCTGGGACGGCGCCGAATCGCGCGGCGCGGCGCGCAGCTGCATCTCATCGCGCGTGACGATGGCAAGCGCCGCCGCGGCGCCGAAGGTAGCGAACATGCTCATTGCTCCTCCGCCCCGGTGGCGCCTTCAGGAGCGGCGGCCACGGTGGCGGGTGCCGCCACGCCCTTGCCCTGCCCCAGCAGCGCGGCACCGATAAAGCCGCCGTCGGTCGGCGGCGCGGCGATGATCACCGAGACCTTGTCGGACAATTTGTCGGCCATGGTCTTCTGGATCAGCAGCGGATGGCGCGAGATCACGGCACCGTCACGTTCCATCTGCGCGGTGCTGACCTTGCCGACCACCTCTTGGCGATAGGCTTCGGCGTCGGCCAGCTTGCGGCGCGAATCGGCTTCGCCGGTCGCTTCGATCACGCGCGCCTGGGCCGCACCTTCGGAGGTCTTGATGCGCGAGGTTTTCTCGGCTTCCGCTTCCAGCCGGCGCTGCTCGATCTGTTTCTGCTTGAACGGCAGCACGTGCGCCATGGCCTGCTCCTGCGCCTTGGCCGCGATGATTTGCTCGTTGCCGGCCGCTTCGGCGGCCTTTTCGCGCTTGATCTTGTCGGCGTCGGCTTCGAGCGCGGTCTGCTTGACCTGCTTTTCCTTCAGTTCGAGCGTGTAGCGCATCTTCTCGGTTTGCAGTTCTTCGGCCAGCAGCGTCTCCATCCCGGCCATGTACTCGCGCGGCAGGGTGATTTTGCCGATCGTGACGTGGCGCAGCAAGATGCCGTCGGCCGCCAGCTTGGGTTTCAGTTCGGCCTCGATCGCCTGCTGGATTTCGGCGCGCTTGCTCGAAAAGATCTCGCGCACTGTGTAGCGCGTGACGATTTTGTAGATCACGCCCTGCACCGCCGGGTCGATCACGGCCGTGCGGATATCGTCCGGCAGGGTTTGCGCCACCACCACCAGTTTGGCCGGATCGACCGCATAGCGCACGCTCAGGTCCACGCCCAGCGCCAGCCCTTCGACCGACTGGTACGGCTGTTCGCCGCTGCCGGCCGCCTTGTAGATCTGGTCCAGCGCCGGCAGCTGGCGCAGTTCATGCACGCCGGGTATCAGCACCACGGTGCCGTCGCGCACCACGGTCGCCGCACCGCTCAACTGGTTGATGCGGACGCCGACGTTGCCGCGCTCGATCTTGGCCACCGGCGGATGCTTGACCAGCAAGTAGCCGGCGCCGCCGAGGGCGCACAGCGCCAGCACGCTGCGCAGGCCCGGACGCGGCACCGCGCGCGCGCCGGAACGCACCACCGAGCCGGCGCCCGCCGCACCCTTGGCGAACACCGCACGCACCGCCAACACCATCTTCTTGATCCGATCAAACATTTGCCTCACCTTTTCAGTTGGGGACCTCGAAAAACCTACTGCGCGGCGCCATTTTCGCCCTGCGATGCTCACCGTACCTTCGTACGGCTCCGCTTCTCGCACGAAACTGACGCCGCTCGCTACAGTTTTTCGAAGCCCCCAGTTGTCGGGCCCTGCACCCGCATGACCCTGAGGCGTATCGTGCCCGTCATGGGGTGGAAGTATCAATCCGTGCGCACGGCCAGAACCCTCACCGCGCGGAGCTTTGGCCTCGCCGCGTGAGGAAAAGCTCACAGGCCGCATATGACTTTTCGGTCAAAAGCGGGGATACTGGCATCCTTACCAAACAGCAGGAGCAGCACATGCCCAAAGTGGCCGTCATCGAGGACGACCTCCCGACCAGCAACCAGCTGCGCAGCTGGATCGAGGCGGCCAAACCGGGCATCGTCGTCGACCAGTGGTTCAGCCGCGACGAGGCCGAGGCGGCGATCGCGCGCGAGCGCTACGACCTGGTGGTGCTCGACATCGAACTGGGGCGCGAGCGCCATGCGGGGGTGGCCATCATCAACGCCATCAACAAGAAGCACGCGACCCCGGTGCTGGTGGTGTCGGCCATGCCGGCCACGATCTACCGCAGCATCATGAAGGCGCTCGACGCCTGGGACTACCTGCAGAAGGCCACCTTCGAGGAGGCCGACTTCACCGACACATTCCTCGAGATCCTGCGCGCGGTCAAAGAGCGCGACAAGCCGGCCCTGGACGCCGACGAACTGGCCATGGACCCGCTGCGCCAGCGTTCGCCCACCTGGCGCGGCCAGCGCATCAACCTGCCGCTGACGGCGCAGCGCATCCTGGCGGCCCTGTTCGCGCGGCGCGGCCAGGTGGTGTCGTACGAGGAGCTGTACGAGGTGGTCAAGAGTGGGCGCAACCGCGACAACATCCGCAAGCACGTGAGTACCATCCGCGACGCCTTTCGCGAGATCGACCCGGCCTTCGAATGCATCGAGAACGTGCCGATGCGCGGTTTTCGCTGGGCCGACTGAATGACGCAGCGTCGGCGCTGGTTCGTGCCCTACCGCCTGCGCATCCTGCTGCGCGCGGCCTTTCTGCTGCTCGCTCTTGCCACCCTGGGCCTGGCCGTCTCGGTGCTGCAGCAGGAAAAGCAGCTCAGTTACAGCAACTACCAGACCAGCTTCCGCAAGACCGGGGAGCAGATCAGCGCCACCCTGCGCCATCCGGCCGGACAGCTTGCCCTGCTCAATCCCCCGCTGGCCGGGGCGGCCGACGCGGGTCTGCGCCCGCTGCTCCTCCCCTTTCCCGCGCTCGACTTCGACGACCAGCAAAAGGTGCAGCAAGCGGTGGCCATGTCGGGCTGCATGCGCCAATTCGGCCCCAGCGCCAGCCTGTGCGCGGCGATCGGCAACAACCCCTGGGCCGGGGGCTTCATCTACGTGGCCGGCAATGTCGACCTGGCGCGCCTGGTCTCGCACCGCAGCGGCGACGAAGTGCTGAACCAGTCGCACCGGGTGCGCGTGAGCGTGTCGCTGCGCGGGCGTACTTACCAGTGGATCGCCCCTTTCGAGGAAGATCCGCGCCAGCCGGGCGGCCCCTACGCCCCCCTGCGCGGCAGGCTGACCGGCTTCAACGCGGCCGACGAAGGCCGCAAGCACACCCGCCCCGTCAAGGACTTCCGCGGCTGGATATGGCAGAACGCGCAGTGCAACGAGCCGGCCGCCGGCGCCAGTCCGGACACCTGCCTGCGCAATGCCTTCTTTTCGGTACGCCTGCCGGTCAGCGTGCTGCAGGAAGACCTGTTCGGCAGCGACAGTACCAGCGAACGCAAAACCTGGCCGCCGCGCGACCTGGACAAGATCCGCGTGAGCGTGATGGTGCTGGCCCCCGGCGCTGGCGCAGTGGTGCTCGACAGCGACAAGGCCAGCGCGGCGAGCGGTTTCTCGCTGGCCGACCTGGCGCCCATGCTGCTGCCGGGTGAAACGCTGCGCATCGAGAAAGTCGGTGCCGCCGCTGGTACGGCGCCGCTGATCAAGCTGGCCGGCGCCAGCGACGCCGAGGACGCGTCGCAGCACTTTCTCACGGCCCTGATCCGGCGCCTGCCGGTCGACACTTACGACACCCCGCTGAGCGCCACCCATCGCATCGCCACGCCGCTGGGCAGCTACGACGTGGTGCTGGCCGGCGACGTGCGCAGCGTCAGCCAGAGCCTGGGCGTGGTGGCCAGCCGCATGGCCTGGTTCGTCGGCGCCATGCTGCTGGCGTTAATGCTGGCGTGGCTGGTGATCGAAATCGGCATCATCAGCCGCATCAAGGAACTGATCGAGCGCGCCGATTCGGTGGCGCGCACGGTCAAGGAACGCGGCGACGCGTCGCAGCCCGACCTGTCCGACCTGCGCGGCGACGATGAACTGGGCGTTCTGGCCAGCTGCCTGCACGACCTGCTGCGCCGCGTGCGCGAAGATGTCGAGCGCGAAGCCATCCGCACCGAGCAGGAACGCGACATGTGGCACGCGGTCGGGCACGAGATCATGTCGCCGCTGCAGTCGCTCATGGCGCTGCACGGCACCGATGGGGGCGACGGCAACCAGAGCGCGCGCTACGTGCTGCGCATGCAGCAGGCGATCCGCGTGCTGTACGGACGCGCCTCGCCCAGCGAAGCGTTCCAGTCGACCGTGCTGCAGGTGGCTGAAATCGACCTGGCCGCCTTTTTGCACAACGTGGCCGCCAACGCCCCCTGCGCCGGCATCACCGGCGTCGTCTTCCACGGCGCGCCGCAGGCGGTGCTGGTGCGGGCCGACGAATATTCGCTGGAAGACGTGGTCACGCATGTGCTGGTGAACGCACAGCGCTACCGCCTTCCCGGCACCAGCATCGAGATCACGCTCGAGGCCAGCGAAACGGCCGCCAGCGTCACCATCGCCAATCGCGGCCCGAGCATCGCCGGGGATGTCATCGGCACCATTTTCGAATACGGCGTGTCGGACCAGGAAGAAGCCGGCGCGCACGGCAACCGCGGCCAGGGCCTGTTCGTGGCCAGGACCTACATGGCCAAGATGGGCGGCACCATCGTGGCCAGGAACCTCGACGACGGCGTCGCCTTCGTGCTCACCTTGCAGCGTGGCGCCGCCTAGAATTTGATTGCCTGATTTACAAGCAGTTCTGCGCCGGGTTACTATTCACCTCTATTCAATCATGGGCAGACGCGGTGAGACTGATTCGTACAATCCGCCTGGTACGCAGGCAAAAACATAGCGCAGTCCAGTGCGAAATCGACCTGTGCGAACTGCCCGATGGCGACGCGCGCTATCTCGTGAACGTGCGCCAGGGCCGCAGCGGCGACGACTGGCGCGAGCGCACGCGCACCCCGCAGCCGGTCGACCTGGCAGCGGCGGAGCACCTGTTTGCCCAAGTGCTGGCCGAACGCCAGGCGCAGGGTTTCACCGATGCGCAAGCCCTGCCGCCCGCGCAGGCGGACGACATCGCGCCAGCGGCAGCGCTTGACCCCGAGCGGCGCGCGGCCGACGCCGTGCCGCTTGGACGGCTCGACCCCGGCGTGTGGCGGCGCCTCAAAGACCCGCAGCGCACCCGCACCGTATGGCGCATCGGCGAACGGCGCCTGGCGGCCGTGGTGCCGCTGATGGTCAGCCTGATCGGGCGCGGCACCACGGCGCTCGACTACTGCCTGGCCTGGGCCATCGGCCGCTGCGGCGACACCGGCGCGTCCCAGGCCATGCTCGAACTGTCCACGCGCGGCAGCTCGGACGCGGTCTGCCGCATCGCCAGACAGGCGTGGCTGCAACTGGCAGACGAAGCTGAACTGCGCCGGCACGCCGCACAACTGGCAGCCGCCTGGCCTGCGCACCTGCGCGACGCCTGGGCCGCGCGCGACCAGGAAGCCATTGCGCAGCTATGCACGCAATCGGATCAATGGAGCACGCTGTCGCTGTCGGACTGGCTCGAACAGCTCGACCAGGTGGCGCTGGCCGACCCGCTGGCGCGCATCATCCTGCTGGCGCAACTGCGCCAGGTGCCGCTGCGCGCGGGTAGCTTCCGCGCGGTGCGGCATATTTACAAGGCCGCCGAAATGCGCGAGGATGGCGAGCTGTTTGGCCTGATCCACCAGCGTTTCGAAACCACTCCGGCCCAGACCTCAAGCACCTATGTGCGGGTCGAGCGCAAATGGGTGCCGTACGCCGAGATGGCGGCGCGCCCCGACAGCACGGTGGCCTACAGCACGCGCACGCGCGCCTACCTGCTGCTGCGCGGCTGGCGCAAGCTGCGCCGCCTGGCGCAAGACGGCGAGCCGGCCTACGTCGGCATGGCCACCGGCGCGCTGCTGGCGATGGACGACGCCGACGCCGGCCGGCCGTACACGAGCGCCGGCCGCTATTACATGCGCGATGGGCGCTACGTCAGGGACGGCGACCGCAGCCACGACGCTTACAGCCACTGGACCATGTTCAACCGCCTGCTGCGCAGCCATGGCGCATGGACCGGCAACCGCAGCGGGCGCAGTTGGTTCCAGATCGGCCCGATCGTGCCGGCCAGCGGGCGCGAAGAAGCCTTTCCCGCGCTGTGGGACGCGCGCCCCGGCGCCTTGCTGTTGCTGATGCAGCGCAGCCGCTGCGAAGGGGTGCACGCATTTGCCGCGCGCGCCCTGGCCGACAACAGCGCCTTCTGCGCCCAGCTCTCGCTCGACCATCTCGGTACGCTGTTGCGCAGTCCTTACAGCGACACCGCGCGCTTCGCCTTTCAACTGTGCCGCCAGCGCTTCGCCGACGGCGTGCCCGATTCGCGCTGGCTGCAATTGCTGCTGCAATCGAGCCTGCCGGAGGCACGCACCTTCGCACTCGAGTGCATCAGCCGCGCACCCGACCACTACTGCGCCGACGCGCTGCTGGTGGCCACCCTGGCCTGCTCGCCCGATGAGGCGGTGCGCCGCCATGGCCGCATGCTGTGCCAGTGCGCGCTGGCCCTGCCCGGCCAGGCCGACGTCATCGTCCTGCTGCTGCTCGACTGGCTGGACAACTGCGGCGACCTCGATCAGGCCGAGATGGTGGTTCCCGAGATCGCCGCCGACCTGGTCTGGCTGCTCGACCGCCCGCTGCGCGCGGCCGCCGCGCAAGCGCCTTACGCGCGCCTGCTTGCCCTGCTCGGGCACCGCCTGGCCAGCGTGCGCATCGCCGCTGGCGAATGGCTGCTGCGCCATGCCGAACCGGCCGGCGCGATTCCCGCGCTGACCCTGGCGGCGCTGCTGCAAGAGAGCGACGCCGGGGTGCGCGCGGTCGGCATCAAACTATTCAGCGCACTGCCGGAGCAAATGCTGGCCGGCCAGGCCTTGCTGTTCGCCGTGTTCTGCACCCATCCGGACGCCGGCGTGCGGCGCGCCATCGACAGCGCCCTGCTGCGCATCGCCCCCACCGACGCGGTGTTCCGAGCCACCCTGCTGCCGCTGCTGCTCGATACCCTGTTCCACACCGAACCGGCCGAGGGCGTACACGCGGACCTGATCGCATGGATACTGGGGCCGCTCAACTCGGGCGCCGACCATCTCGACCGCGCGCTGCTGGTGCGCCTTTTGTCGGCGCGCAGCAAGGGTGCGCAACTGCTCGGCGCGCAGATGCTGCCGCGCTTCGCCACGACCGATTTCGGCGTGGCCGACTGGGCGCAGTTCGGGCGCAACGAAAACGCCAGCGTGCGGCGCTGGGCCTGCGCCGCCTTTACCGAACATGCATCCCAGGTGCGCGGCCAGATGGAAGCGGCGCTGCGCCTGCTTGACAGCACCTGGGACGATACCCGCGCCTTCGCGCGCGACTTCTTCAGCAGGCAATGCGCGAGCGAAGACTGGACGCCGACCCTGCTGGTGAGCCTGTGCGACCACCTCGACCCCGAGGTGCAGCGCTTCGGGCGCACCATGCTCATGACCCATTTCGACGTCGCCGACGTCACCGAATACATGCTCAAACTTAGCCAGCATCCGTCCGCCAACATGCAGCTGTTCGTGAGCAGCTGGCTGGCCAGCGCAAGCGCCGGCGACCTGCAGAAGCTGGAACGCCTCGAACCGTACTTTTTGAACGTGCTGTCGCAGGTCAACCGAGGGCGCGTGGCCAAGAACCGCGTGCTCGACTTCCTGCGCGCGCAGGCGCATGTGTCGGAAGCGATCGCCTCCTTCGTGGCGCGCCTGTTCGCGCGCCAGGTGCTCACGGTCGCCATCGCCGACAAGGCGCAGTACATCGAGGGCCTGCGCGCAATCCAGGAACGCTTCCCGGCACTGCCGGCAGTGATGACCATCGAGCCGCCGCGTGTGCACGCGAACCTGCGGGGAGCAGCATGAAATTCGAATACCGCTACTACGGCGCTAGCACCGTCAGCAACAGTGCGTCCGCCACCGAGATGCGCTTCGCGCCCGACACCTTGCGCGCGCCGACCCATTTCGTGGCCCAGCTGAACAAGCACATCCCCTTCCGCGAAGCCATCTCCGCGCTGCACGACGTGGTGGTGGCCGACCAGCGTTACCAGCCGCCCGACAAGACCGCATACCTGGCGTGGCGCGCCCAGAACGAAGACCCGGCGCTGGCCGAACTGATCGACCGCAATGCGGACCTGCGCGCGCGCATGGCGCCTCTGAGCGAAGAACTCAAGGAACTGCGGGCCAGGAAAAGCCTCATCCTCAAGCCCTTCGCCGCCGCCCAGTCGAAATACTTCGACTATATATACAAGGCCAATTTCGATACCTGGGTGGTACTCGACCCGGTCATCACGGTGCATCCGGACCGCGTGTTCTTCGAGTGCTTCAGCCGCGACGAGTCGAGCTACGCCTCGCTCAGTTGCAGCCACGAGGTGTTCGACCGGGTGGGCGACTTCGCCTGCGGCACCACCAATGTCGACTACTCGGAAGGGCTGTACGGCGAGTTTCAGAAAATTCGCGACTACAAGACAACCCGGCTGGCGATCGATCCGAGCGGCTTCCAGGTTGCCACCGCCGGCGACCCGTCGTTCAAGGAAGAGAAGATCGACGTGCCCGAAACCTGGGTGCGCGGTTTTCTGCAGGTGAGCAGCGCGATGAACCTGCCTGCGCGCAGGCTCGATCTGCATCCGATGGATGTGCACAATTTTTGCCACCTCCTGCGCCGCAAGAAGGAACGCGTCGGCCCGCGTTCGATCCGTTTCGTCCTCACGCCGGGTGAACCGGTCCGCGCGCTGTTCGAGCCGTGGAACGATGAACTGGTGTGCCGCCGCTCGATCTACCAGGGCAATGCGGCCGAAGAGATCCGCATCTGGGGACGGCGCCGCCTGATGCTGCTCGAACGCCTGATCCCGGTGGCGCACAGCTTTACCGTGCACCTGATGGGCAGCGGCATGCCGAGCTTCTGGATCGCCAACCTGCCCGACATGCAGCTCACGCTCGGCCTGTCCGGCTGGACCGCCAACGACTGGGCGCGGGCTGGCCAGTTCGACCTGCTGGCGCCGCGCGGCGATGTCGACGACGATAGCAAGTCGCGCATTTTCGCGGCGCTGGGGCAGCGCTGGTTCGCCAGCGCCGACCAGCTGGCGGCCGATACCGGCCTGGCGCGCTCGATGGTCGAAAGCGCACTGACCATGTACACCCAGGCCGGGCGCGTGATCTACGACCTGACGCAGGGCGTGTACCGCCTGCGCGAGTTGTCGCGCGAGCCCTTGCCGCTCGACGTGCTGCGCTTTGCCAGCGCGCTGGAAGAAAAGGCGGCGACCCTGCTGGCGGTGCAAAGCCTGAGCGAACAGGCCAGCGAAGCGCTGCCCGAGGGCGGCCTGCGCCTGCGCGCGCGCAGCAAGGAAAACGGACGGCCGTACCAGGTCATGCTGCGGCTCGACGCCGACCGCCGCATCGTCGACGGCAGCTGCGAGTGCAATCACTACACCCAGAACCGCATGCACAAGGGGCCGTGCGTGCACATGCTCGTGCTGCGCATGGACCAGGCCAGGCGCGACGCCGCGCTTGACGCTCATGCGCGATGAACGAACTTTTACTAAACCACGGATTCAAACCAATGCTTGAGGAGCCCGGAATTCACCTGTTATACTCGCATCAACAAGCACGGTGGGATGGCACTTGCAAACCGGACGGCGGATCGCCGTCCACGTTGTCAGCTCTTCCCACGCGTCACTGGCACGCTCTTCACTGTGCCGTACCATCACCAGTAGCGCGACACGGTTTGGCTTCCCTGAAGCCGATCAGCGCTACTGGTGCGGTACGGCGTCGAGTGGAGCGCTCCAGTCCTGCAGGCCCTTCGATGATTGTCCCGCCGTGCTTGGGTAGTTTGCGTTTTACCGACAGTGTTTTCCGTGGTGCTCTTCGCGAGACCAGGACACGATGACTTCCCCTACTCCCTCTCCCTCCGAACTGACGCGCGCGCAGTTGTACGAACGCATACGCGGCAGCTCCAAAGAAGAAGTCGTGCTGACCGAAATGCAGCGCCTGGGCTTCTGGCCGGCCAACAGCGGCCAGCCATCGGTCGAAGCGGACCTGATCCGGCGCGAAACGGAACTCACGCAAGCCTTGCAGAAGCTGGGCAGCGAGCTGCATCACCTGCAAAATCCGGAAGCCGCGCTGCGCATGCTGCGCAAGGAGCGCATGGCCAAGGCCAAGGCGCGGCGCGAGGAAACGCGCCAGAAACGCGCGCTGGCACGCTTCGAAAAAGCCCAGGTGTGGCACCGGCGGCGCGAACACGAGGTGCTGTATCTGGGCGCGGGTGTGTCGGGCGGCTTGAATCACGCTCAAAGCGATGCGGACAAACTGTCCGGGCTGGCGATGCCGGTGCTGCACAAGGCGGAGGAACTGGCGCAGGCGATGGGCATTACCCTGTCGGAGCTGCGCTTCCTGGCGTTCGAGCGGCGCGTTTCGCGCATCAGCCATTACCGGCGCTTTGCGATGCCCAAGAAAACCGGCGGCGAACGGATTATTTCGGCGCCGATGCCGCGCCTGAAACGCGCCCAGTACTGGGTGCTCGATAACGTGCTGGCGCGCGCGCCGTTGCATCAGGCGGCGCACGGTTTCGTACCGGGCCGCTCGATCGTCAGCAACGCCGCGCCGCACGTCGGCCAGGCGGTGGTGATCAATCTGGACTTGAAGGATTTCTTCCCGTCGATCGGCATGCCGCGCATCAAAGGCGTGTTTGCGCAGCTGGGTTACAGCGAACAGGTGGCGACCATCCTGGCGCTGCTGTCGACGGAAGCGGCGACCGATGAAGTGCGCATCGATGGCGAGACGTTTTTTGTCGCGCACAGCGAGCGCGCGCTGCCGCAGGGTGCGCCGAGCAGCCCGGCATTGACGAATATTTTGTGCAAGCGGCTCGATGCGCGCCTGCAGGCTTGCGCGGCCAGGCTGGGTTTTCGCTATACGCGCTATGCCGACGACCTGACGTTTTCGGGCGACGCCCAGGCGCGCAAGCTGGCCGGCAAACTGCTGTGGCGCGCCAAACAGATTGTCATCGACGAAGGCTTCACGCCGCATCCCGACAAGCAGCATGTGATGCGCGATGCGCAGCGGCAGATGGTCACCGGGATCGTGGTCAATCAAAAGCCTTCGCTCGAACGCGAGACCTTGCGGCGTTTTCGCGCCACCCTGTTCCAGGTCGAGAAAGATGGACCCGCGGGCAAGCAGTGGAACGGCAATACGAATGTGATCGACGCGCTGGAAGGGTATGCGCAGTTTTTCAGGATGGTCGATCCGGCCAGGGGCTTGCCGCTGCTGGTGCGTGTGCGCGCGGTGCGGGCGCGTTGGGGAGCGGCCGGCGTCGAGATGAAACTGTCGCAGTCAAAGCGCAGCAGCGCGTTCCGGGCGCTGTCGGCGCAGGGCAAGGCGCCGTGGGATGGCTGGTGGCAGGCCACTGTGGCGTCAACGCCGGTGCTGGAGAAAACCGCCGCGCAGCTGGCCGATGAAAAGAAGGCGCGCAAAGCTGCCGAGGTACCAGCGGCGCCGGTCAACCTGGACAAGCCCGCCGGCGCGAGTACCCGTGTCGCGCGGGCCGCGGCGAGTCCGCCAGTGGCGATCGAAGCGCCTTCGCTCCAGCCTGGTTCCGGCAAGCCGGCAGGTGATAACAGTCTGCACGTAGCGATCGCCGTGCAGGCGGCGCTGGTTCTTGCCTTTGCGCTGGCCACGCAGCGTGTTCTGCCATGCATCTGCATGGCCGTGATCGTGTTTCAATCGGCGATTTTCCGCAAACCGCGATGGGGATGGTTTATCTTTATTGTGGTGGTGTGGAGCGCGCTGATGCTGAAGTGGTAAACGATGGGAGTGCGCGGGCCAGTTGGCCCCGCGCTTGTGCAGCAGATAGTTTGTATAAACTTGCGGACGAAAAAAAACCCGCATGGCTTTCGCTCACACGGGTCTTTCTCTTATAACTAGCCTGACGATGACCTACTTTCACACTGGTTGCAGCACTATCATCGGCGTAAAATCGTTTCACGGTCCTGTTCGGGATGGGAAGGGGTGGTACCGATTTACTATGGTCATCAGG
>NZ_WHJH01000084.1 GCF_011682145.1 Massilia mucilaginosa | reverse complement strand
CCCGCCCCTTCTTTTTGCTTTTTTTTTTTTCTTTCTTTGTGGTTTTCCGTCTTCTACTCGCTTTCCTTCTGCGTTGGTGTTGGGGTTGGTGTTGGTGTCGGCGTTGGCGTCGCACCCGCCCACAAATTCCTCATCAAAGCCATCTTGTCCGGCCAGACGGTTTTCCAGTCATCCTGCAAAATACCGCCGGTATCGCCGCTGTTTGGATTGAGCGTCCAGTAGAACGAGCTGATCATGCCGCGTTCTTTCAGGTATTTCACCAGCGCATCCTGCCAGACCTTGTCTTTCGGATTGCCGCCGCCGTGGCCGTACTTGCCGCCCCACTCGCCCAGCACTACCGGATAATCCCTGGCGAACTTGCCCCACTGCTGGTCCCAGATCGCCGGCATATTGGCGGGGAAGTTGGCAGCCTTGAAGTAGTCCATCTCGAACACGTCAGGACCGTAGACGTGTGGCGACAGCACCAGCTTGTTGCGCGGGATGTCGAGCGTTTTGCAGTTCAACGGTTCCAGGTTGCCGCCCCAGAAGTGGCCGTACTGGCCCTGGCAACCACCCGAATTGCTGCCGATGCCTTCGACAAAAATCAGCAGGTTCGGATTGAGCGCCAGGATGCGCTTCGATGCGCGCTCGGCTGCCAGGTTCCAGTCGGTACGCACATTGCCCGTGCCCCAGGTCGCCTGGCCATGCGGTTCGTTCTTGATGTCCAGGCCAACCAGGTTGCGCAGGCCGGAATAATGCTGGGCCAGGTATTCCAGGTCGGTCAGCCACTGTTCTTCGGTGTATTGCGGCGTGTTCCACAGTTCCGAAATCGCCTGGCAATCCGGACGGTGATGGTCCAGCAGAATGTAGATGCCGCGACGGTCGACTTCTTTCAGGAACACATCGAGCCACTGGCGCGAGTTCAGGCCGACCAGGTCCGGATTGGCCAGCGCGTCGATGTTCGGCTTGACCGATGATTCGCGGAAGGTGGCCGGGCAGACCGGAATGCGCAGGGCATTGAAGCCCTCCGCCTGCACCTGGTCGAGCATGCTCTTCCAGTTGCGGGTCCACAGGCCGTGCACCGAGCCGTCGAAGGTTTCGAATCCGAACCAGTTGACGCCCTTGAGCACGACCGGACGGTTGGCATCGTCCAGGATCTTGTTGCCGGATACGGTAAACGCGTGGCCGGCAGTGGCCGCGAAGGCCAGGGCCAGCGACAGCGCCAGTTTGCTTGCAAATTTCGGGGTAATCATCATGCGTCTCCAATAAGTGAGATGACTTGAAGCAGGGTTTCGCTTACAACCCGGCAGGTAGCGGCCGGTAACCGGTCACCGCTGCGACCGCGGCACCCGGGAAGGTGCCGACCAGGGCGTTGTAGCCCTCGGCCGACTTCCCGTAACGGCTGCGGGCATCGGCCAGCGCAAGCTCGTCTTGCGGCAATTTGCCGCGTAGTTCCTTGAGCGAAGACACCGTCTCCAGCTCGGGCGCGCCGCGGGTTCCCGCCAGGCGGTACAGCACGCCGGTCAGCTCACCCTGGTAACGCTTGTAGTTGTCGACCGCTTCCGGGTCGTTCAGCACGCCGCTGTTGGTCGGCAAGGAACTGGCGCGCACCAGGCTGGTTCGGGCCTGGTCGACAAATGCCTGGTCGAGTCCGCCTGCACGCGCCGCGCCTTCCAGCGCCGTGCTGGCCAGGCGCGCGCGCGCCGCGTGGATGTGGGTCAGGTCGCGCCAGGCTTCGGTGCCGCCCGCGCGCGCTTCGGTCAGCGCGCTGTAACTCATGGTGCCGCCGACGGCGGCTGCGCCGATTGCCAGCGCGAGCACGGCGATGGCTGCGTGGCTCGAACGAATCGTCATGGTCGTCCTCCTCTATTTGGAAATACAGAATACAAATGCAAAAAATCCGCGCGGGCCAGGAATGGCCCGCGCGGACGACTTGCGATTACTTCACAGCGATGGTGCAGCTACGGCCAGCCCAGCTCAGGCCGGTCGGCAGCACTTTGGCGCCGCTGTAGGCCAGTTGCATGCCGATTTCGACGTTGCCGCCGGCGGCGATGGTCGCATTCCAGGCTGCCGGAACGGCGCTGAACGCACGGCCGCTCTGGGTCACGGTGGCGCCCCACGAGTTCGACAGCGTGACGTCGTTCGACGCGGTCCAGTTCAGTGCCCAGCCGGTAATCGGCGCGGTGCCGGTGTTACGCAGCGTGACGCGTGGAACCTGGCCCGAACCCCAGTCGTTGGTGGTGTCGAAGTCGACAGCGCAACCGCCGGTCTGCACATCTTTGTCCGCTTCGGTCGCCACTGCGTTGACGGTCGCTGCCGTCGGCGCACTGACTGCGAAGGTGGCGCTGCCGTTCAGGGTGTCGGCATCGACTGCCGCGGCAATCGTCACCGGCTGGGTCACGTTCCAGTTGGCTGGCGTGAAGGTCAAGGTGGCACCACCGGCAACCGACAGGTCGGTGTCGCCGGCCAGGCGGGCGACGCTCACCGTCACGTTCGCTTTAGGAGCTGCACCCAGGCGGACCTGGAAGGTGCGCGATGCGCCTTCCGGTACCGACAGCGGTGCGCCGGTCACCACCAGCGACACCGGGATGACGACGTCGCGGTCGGCCTCGGTCGCCACCGTCGTGGCGCTCAGGAAACCAGGCGCTGTGAAAGTGAAGTTGGCGCTGCCGTTCAGGGCATCGGCGTCCGCCGCTGCGCTGATCGCCACTGCTTGGGCCACGTTGTAGTTGGCCGGCGTGAACAGCAGGTTGGCCGCTGGCGCGGTCAGGTCGACGTCGCCGCCGGCTGCCTTGGCAACGGCCACCGAGACGTTGGCGGCAGGCGCTTTCGACAGGGTGATGCCAACGCTGGCGGAACCGCCTTCAGGCACGTTGATGGCGCTGCTGCTGGTCACGATCGACGGCGAATCGGTGCCGCCGATGATGTTGGCGTAGTCAGCCAGTGCATTGGCGATGTCGGCCTGGGCCCAGAAGCGGTGGTAGCGCCAGGTTGGTGCCGGGCCGCCGTCCAGATAGGCTTTCAGCTTCGGCCACTGTGGATCGTCCTTGTATTTCGGACGGATGCTCAGGAAGGTCGCGCTCGAATCGATCATCGCGCCCTGGGCGTTGGTGCCGGTCCAGCCCTGTGGAATGTACACGCCCGAACCGGTGGCCGGATCGTAAGGCTGGGTGAAGCGCTTGTAGTCGGCACGGGTTTCGTCGACCACCAGGCCAACCGAATCCTGGTGCTTGGCCCACATGCGGTCCAGCAGCTGCTTGGCCAGCACTTTGGCAGGCTCGTTGTTGGCTTTGGCACCATAGTAGATCAGGGTACGGGCCAGCGCGGCGGCGATACCGACGTCGTTGGTGCTGTCCACGATTTTCACGCGCAGGCCGGCATTCGCGCCAGGGGTTGCGGCGTTCCAGGTGTCGGGCGCGCCGCTCCATGCCAGCGTGTTCGGGATGGCGTAGGTGCCGTCCGCTTTCAGGACCGTGTTGGCCGATGCCCATGCGACCCATTTGTCCAGCACCGTCTTGGCGCGGGCGTCGCCGCTGGCGTAGTAGTACTCGGCGACGCGCTGCATCGACCATGCCTGGAAGCCGAACCAGGTGTTCGACGCCGGATCGTGGTAGACCGGTTTTTCATCGTAGAACATGCCGTGGAAGGTCGGGGTGCCTGCCGGTGGGGTCAGGTAATCGCCGCCCCAGCTGTTGGTCGCGCCGCCGGCGATCGCGCCGTCAGCCGATTGCAGCCAGCGGTAGAATTCCATCTGGCGGGTCAGGCTCTTGCCCCAGTCGCCGGCGGCGCTTGGCGACAGCGGCTTGAATTCGGCCTGGGTCGACAGTGCCCACGCAGCCAGCGGATTCTGGTAGCCGAAGTGGTTGTGGCTCGAACCGATGCGCCATGCCCAGCCGGCGTTGGTGTCGGTTGCGCCGCCCCATGCGTAGTACCAGCTCATCAGGTAATGCTGATTGTCGCGGTTGCCTTGTGCATCCGGCTGGCCGTTGCCGCCCGGGCACGAGTTTGCGTTGGTGCAATTGCCGATTTTCTTGAAGTACTTGTCGAACATGGCGTAGCGCAGGAAGTCGCCCATTTTGGCGGCTTTGGTGACCAGGTCGGCCACTTGTGCGCTCTTGCCTTGCTGCTTGGCCCAGACCGAGGCCCAGTACACGGCTTGCACGGCGCGCGCATCGGCGTCAGGCGCATTGGTGTAGCGGAACTGCTTGGCGCGGTTGTTGTCGCCGATGAACAGGCCGAGGAAGCCTTCGCCGCCACCGTTTTTGCCCCATTTAAAGGTTTCGCACGATGGATGCGGCACGGTTTCCCATACCGATTCCTGCGAACCGCGCTGGAAGGTGTTGATGTAGGCCGGACGCGTGGTGCCGTCGCCGCATTTGCCATAGCCGTACCAGTTATCCACGTCCAGCAGCCAGTGCATGCCGTAGATATTGCTGGTGCCGTAGGTCGATTTGAGTTCGTTGGCGATCGGATCCTGGCCGACCGGCACGCCGCCGTTCAGCGGCGCAGGGTAGCTCTTCGGCAGGTCGTACTCGGCGGCGTAGGTCGCCGGTTTGCCCGGGTTGTAGAAGCTGTTGGTCGGCTGGTCCGACTGCGATGGAATGATGTACTTTTCCATGTTGGCCCAGGCCGCGTTCAGCGGACCCCAGTCGCCGGTGGCGCGGCCGTACTGCGCTTCCATCCACAGCCAGTAGCTGTAGGCTTCCGAGGTGGTTTCGTGGCCGTGGTCGGGTGCTTCGACCATCAGCGTTTCGATCGAGTGGTACGGCACGCCTTCTTTGCTGAAGTAGCCGTTCGCAGGATCTTTCATCTTCTTGTACTGGGTCAGGAAGCGCTGCGTGTATTCCGCATCGGCGGCGGCGTGGGCCGTTGCCATCATCGGCAGGCTGATCGCCGCTGCGCTTGCCGCCGTGATGGACAGGGCCAGCAGGCCGCGCATCGCGCTGCGCGCCAGGCTCCGCCCGCTGCCGCTGTTGCGCAGGGCGTCGGTGACGGCATTCAGTTTAATATTGGACATCGAATTCATTCAGGAGTCTCCTCGCAATTGTCGTACTTTATGGCGTGCGTGAATCACGTTCGCCGGCATGGTTGTCGCCATCGTTCCGGATGCACCGGTGCGGATGACGCTTGTTTCATTGTGTTTCCCGCGTTCCGGTCCGTGGCGGGCGGCCACGGCGCGGTTCACGTTGCGCCGGCCGCCGCCTGCCGGAGCAGGAAGCAACTTGCGCCCGAAGACAGGTGGATGCCTTCGTTGTCTGCGCGCGCCGCACCTTCCACTGCCCAGAGCAAGGCTGCGACGCCCACAGGGCCTGCTCGGTGGGGCCGGCGATGCCGTCCCCGCGCTACACAGGCTTGAAAACGTTTTCAACTCTTTTTCAAAAAAAACGATCAAGCGACCGTTTTTTGTCGAATCACCGTGGCGACGGACGTGTCCGGGCCAAGGCACACCATCGGGTAACAACAAGCGCTTGTCGCCTAGGTATTGACGCAATGTATCGCTTGCAAAGGTTAAATGTCAAGAACACAAAAATGAGGTTTTTTGCATTGCACATATAGCAATTGCTGGATGAAAACAGGTGTGTTGCTTGTGGAGCTTTCCGGAACCGATTCCAGAAAAAAGAACAAGTATCGCCCTCAACAGCGGGGCTTTCATGACTTTCATAGAAAAACGGGCGAAAAAGGCCGCAAAATAATGATGCTTGCTGTTCAAGATCACCTGCGAAAAAGAAATGTTAAATTCCTTGGCGTGCATATGCCGAACGGATCGCTAAACAGCGTGTCGAACGACTAAACACGCGTGGCGAAAAACTGACGCTGAAAATTTTTCAACCTCTTGAAATCGCTTTCATGCTAAATAATTGTTTACTTCGGCAATTTATGTCCGTGTCTTGACAGCCGGATGACTATCCGGCAGATGTGGTGCTACCATCCCGACTCGATCTTCTTGCCTTTCATGTTTCACCCAAGCCGGAAAAGGAGCCAACATGCCAGCCTGCCAGCTCGACCATATCACCATCACCACACCCGCGCTGCCCGAGGCCAACTCCTGGGTGCGGCGGGTGCTCGGCGTGGGCGCCGCGCCCGGGGGCAAACATCCCGCCATGGGAACCGAAAACATGCTGCTGCGCCTCGGCGATGCGACGTTTTTGGAAATCATCGCGGTCGATCCCTACGCTCCCGCGCCAGCACGGCCGCGCTGGTTCGCGCTCGATACGATCGGCGTCGAGTCCCTCGCCTCGCTTGCCACCTGGGTGGCCCGCACCAGCGACATCGCCGCCGCAGCCGCCGCCGCCGAACCGATTGCCGCACCGGGCGCCATCACGCCCATGGCACGCGGCGAGCGCAACTGGCTGATCACCATTCCCGACGACGGCAGCCTGCCGCTGGGCGGCGTGGCGCCCGCCTTGATCGAATGGGAACCTGGCCCGCACCCGGCGGCCGGCATGCCCGATCACGGCCTGTCGCTGGTCAAGCTGGAGCTGTGCCACCCGGACGCGCGGCGCGTGCAAGCGCTGCTCGACGCCATCGGCATGCAGGGCCCGGTGAGCGCGGTGCGCATCAGCGAGCGCATGCAGCCCTTTCTTCGCGCCCACATCGGCACGCCGGCCGGCGTGCGCATTCTCGGATAACCATTTACCCGGACACCAAGCGATGAACTTCATGAAATTGACCGTGGCCGCTGGCGCCGCGCTGGGCTGCACGGTGGCGTTTGCCGCCAAAGTCACCGAACTCAAACCGACCGAGGTCGATGCCTTCCTGGCCCGCCCCGGCTACGTGGTCGTGCAACTGACCTCGCCCGACCGCGGCTGCAAATACTGCATCGGCGCCGACCAGACCTTCGACCAGGCGGCGGCCGAATCGACCGCCCCCAATACGGTGTTTGCGCGTGTGCAGTGGCCGGTCTGGCACAAGGCACCGAACCTGGGATCGCGCGTCGGCACCGGCGGGGTACCGCGCCAGATTGTCTTCAAGGACGGCAAGGAGCAGCGCCAGGCGGGAGGACGGCCCGAGAGCGCGAGCGCGCTGCTGGCCAATATCGAAAAGATCCGCCAGCTGCCGCCCGCGCCGGGCAGGGATGTGACCCAGGATTCGGGGCCGGAGCAGGCAGCACCGGCCCCGCAGATGCCGCTGACGGCCGCGCAGCAGGACGTGCTGCGCCTGTACACGCGCAAGGACCTGCTCAAAGAGCTGGTGGCGGCATGCGGCAAGGTCGCGCCGCCGAAAGCGGTCGCCTACGAACGCGCCCTGCAAACCTGGACCCTGGCCCATGCCGGGGCGCTCAATGAAGCGGCCATGCTGAAACTGTCGCGCAGCAGCCGCGCAGAGGCCGCCGAAGAAACCGCGCTCGCGCAACGCGACATGCGCGATGTCGAAGCGTGGATGGCAAAAGACCTCAACATCACCCGGACCAAAGGGCCGGATGCGCAAAGCTGCGGCGCCCTGGCGGCCTACCTGGAAGCCGGCAAGCCCTGATCCTGGTGGCCGTGCGCGCGGTGCGTCATCGCGTGCGCCGCCTCGCGAAGCAGCTGGGCGGCGCGCTGCGCGTCGCGTGGGTAGCCCAGCGCGCCTTCCTGCACGTACATCGCCATCTGCTGCAGCGCTTCCGGGTGCTCCCGTTCCGCAGCCGCTTCCAGCCAGCGCCGCGAGGCCGCCAGGTCGGCCGCACAGCCCTCCCCCGCCGCCAGCATGGCCGACGCGGTAAACATGGCCGGCGCATGCCCGCGCCGCGCGCTCGACTCGATCAGCGCAAATGCGCGCAGCGGCTCGCGTGCGACGCCGATGCCGTTGCGGACCATGCGCCCCAGGTCATACGCGGCCTGCGGGTCCTGCGCGGCCGCCTGCCGCAGACCGGCCACGCCGCCCGCGTCGAGCGGCTGGGCGTGCGCCACGCCGCAGCCAAGCAGCGCCGCCAGCAACACGGCGCGCATCATTTCGACAGGTCGACCGCGTACAGCGCAAAGCCCTTGCCCAGGCCATCATCGGCGCGCACTTGCGACACGTTGCCAAGGCCTGCCTGCTGCGCCAGCGCCAGCAGTCCGGGCGCGGAATGGAACACCACCGGGCCGGCGGTACGCGTTTTGGCAAAGCGCCAGCTGCGCTGCTGGCCATGCTGCGCGCGCGTCAGGTTCTTCACCTCCTTGATGTACCCGATCAACACATCGCGGTTGGCGTCCGGCGCCGCCACGGCGGTCTTGCTGCCGTCCAGGCCCGGAAAACCGCCACCGCCGCTGGCGCGGTAGTTATTCGTCGCCACCAAAAACTCGTTCGAGGCATTGACCGCCTTGTCGCGGAAGCGCAGGTTCTTGATGCGCTGGCCCGGCACTTTGGTCACGTCGATCTCGTAGCTGATCTCTTTGGACGTGATGGCGTCGAAGTTATAGGTCGGGAAGGCGGTGTTGACCAGCTCCTGCGGCGTGGTCAATTCGGGATCGATGGTATTGAAGCGCCCGGCCGCGTGTTCCAGCCACGCCTTCAGCTCGCCGCCATTGACCTTCACCGCGTACAGCGAATTCGGATACAGATACAGGTCGGCCGCATTGTTCAGCGCCAGGCTGCCGGCCTTGACGTCGGTGTAATCGCTCACGCCGGCGGTGCCGCCCTTGAACGGCGACGCCATCGACAGCACCGGCAAGGCCGCGTACTGCGGCAGGCCGGCCTTGACGTATTTGGCCACATAGTCGGTCTGCGCCTGGTTGACCACCGCGATCGCGCTCACGTCGCCCACATCGGCAAAGTAGCTCGACATGCGGAAATCGGTCGCCCCGACCGCCGTCTTGACGTAGCGGATGGTCGCCTCATGCTCGGCCGCGACCAGCGCCGCAATCGCCGGATCGGGCGCGACGAACGATTTGTCGGCCTGCTGCGCGGCGCGCGCCTCCACCGTGGTCTTGCTCCGGTCGACCACCCAGCGCTGGCCATCGTACGACAGGTGCAGGCCGATCACGCCCAGGTGCTTGCCCCACAGGTTGGCCATCACCGTCGGCACGCCGTTGACCAGGCCCTTGACCTTGTCCACGCCCGGCAGGTTGAATTGCGGGACGGTGCTGGCCGCGTTCGGGAACGGCAGGTGCGAGTGCCCGATCAGCATGGCGTCGATGCCCGGCACCTTGGACAGGTGCCAGTTTCCGTTTTCCATCGACGGCTCGTATGCGCTGTCATCCAGGCCGCCGTGCGAAATCGCCACCACCAGGTCGGCGCCCTGCGCGCGCATCTCGGGGATGAATTTCGATGCGGTTTCGCGCAGGCCTTCGGTGTAGACCTTCCCTTCCAGCGACCGCTTGTCCCACGACAGGATGGTCGGCGGCGCAAAGCCGATGATGCCGACCTTGAGGGTCACGCTCACCGGCTTGCCGTCGGCGTCTTGCGCGGCGATCTGCTTGTCGATGATGCGGTAAGGCGCAAACAGCGGCTGGCGCGTCTTGAGGCTGTAGACATTGGCCAGCACCTGCGGAAAGGCCGGCCCGGCGCAGCGCGCCCTGGAGGCATCGACGCCATCGACCTCGAAGCGGTTGCCGGTCACCTGGCTCAGGTACGCGAGGCCGTAATTGAATTCGTGGTTGCCGATCCCGCTGCCGTCGTAACCGAGCTTGTTCATCACCTTGTAGATGGCCAGCGTCTGCTCGCATTTGAGCGGATTGGCCAGCGCCTGGTAATCGGCCAGCGCGCTGCCCTGGATGGTGTCGCCGTTATCGAACAGCAGATTGTTCGGGAACTGGCGGCGCGCCTGCGCGATCAGCGCGGCGGTGCGGTCCAGGCCCAGCGACGGCTCGGGCGAGAGCTTGAAGTAATCGTATCCGAGCACGTTCGAATGCAGGTCGGTCGTTTCCATCACGCCGACGACGGCGGTGGCGCCTTTCGGCGGGGTGGCGGCAGCGGCAACGGCGCAGAACACCAGGGGCAAAACGGGAATACAAATTTGATAACGCATAGAGGCGCTTTCCGGCGAGTGGCGGGGGGGGGTCTTCGCGCCATCATACGCAGCGGCGCGACACCGATCAAGCCGGGTACGCGGCGAGGACCGTGATTGTGGCGCGCTGGGGTATAATCGAAGGTTCGATTCAACCAATTCATAAGACCGGAAACGCCATGGAAGCCGAACGCATTAACGCCCTCTCCGCCCTGCTCAACGACCTGACGGATCGTGAAGCCGAACTTCGGAGGTATCTTTGACTTCGATAAAAAGTCAGAGAAGCTCGAACAAGTCAACGAAGAACTAGAAGATCCGACCGTCTGGAACGATCCGAAACGCGCCCAGGCGCTCGGTAAAGAGAAGAAGGAACTCGAAGGCGTCGTCCATACCTTGATCAAGGCGGACGCCGACCTGAAAGACGCGAACGACCTGTTTGCGATGGCGCGCGAAGAAGGCGACGACGACACGCTCGAAGCGGTCATCGTCGACACCGACGCCATCAAGGCCGTGGTCGAAGCGATGGAGTTCCGCCGCATGTTCGGCAACCCGATGGATGCCAACAACTGCTTCATCGACATCCAGGCCGGCGCCGGCGGCACCGAAGCCCAGGACTGGGCCTCGATGCTGCTGCGCCAGTACCTGCGCTATTGCGAACGCAAAGGCTTCAAGGTCGACATCCTGGAGCAGTCCGACGGCGAGGTGGCCGGCATCAAGACCGCCACGCTCAAAGTCGAAGGCGAATACGCCTACGGCCATTTGCGCACCGAAACCGGCGTACACCGCCTGGTACGCAAGTCGCCGTTCGACTCGGCCAACGGCCGCCACACGTCGTTCACCAGCCTGTTCGTCTACCCGGAAGTCGATGACTCGATCGAGATCGACGTCAATCCGGCCGACATTCGCGTCGATACCTATCGCGCGTCCGGCGCCGGTGGCCAGCACATTAACAAAACCGACTCCGCGGTCCGCATGACGCACGGTCCGACCGGCATCGTGGTCCAGTGCCAGAACGACCGCAGCCAGCACCGCAACCGCGCCGAAGCGATGGAAATGCTCAAGGCGAAGCTGTACGAGCACGAACTGCGCAAGCGCATGAGCGAACAGCAAAAGCTCGAAGACTCCAAGACCGACGTGGGCTGGGGCCACCAGATCCGTTCCTACGTGCTCGATCAGTCGCGCATCAAGGATTTGCGCACCAACTTCGAAACCGGTAACACCAAGGGCGTGCTCGATGGCGACCTGGACGACTTCATTTCGGCCTCACTCAAGCAAGGCGTATAACCCATGACAGCGACCCGACGCGCATTCATCTTCGACATGGACGGCACCATCGTCGACAACATGTCCTTTCACACCGAATCCTGGATTGCGTTTTTCCAGCGGCGCGGCAAGGACATCGACGCCGACGAATTTTTCCGCACCACGGCCGGCCGCCAGGGCAAGGAAATCATCCGTGCCGAGATGGGCGAACACCTCAATGACGACGAGGTGCGGGTCCTGAACGACGAAAAGGAACTGGTCTACCGCGAACTGTATGAACCGCACCGCAAAACGGTGAGCGGCTTCGACGAGTTGATCGCGCTGGCCAAGGCGCACAAGGTGGCGCTGGCGGTGGCCACCGCCGCGCCCAACGCCAACATCACGTTCACGCTCGACGGCCTGGACCTGCGCCGCCACTTCGACACCGTGGTCGGCGCGGCCGATGTTGCACGCGGCAAGCCCCATCCCGACGTGTTCCTGCTGGCGGCGCAGCGCTGCGGCGTCGCGCCCGAGCACTGCATCGTGTTCGAAGACGCGCCGCTGGGCGTGGAAGCGGCGCGCCGGGCCGGCATGCGCGCGGTGGTGCTCACCACCACCCTGCCCGCCGAGTCCTTTGCCGGATTCGATAACGTCATCCACATCGCCAGCGATTTTTCTGAACTGACGATCGACGAACTGTTTTCCTCCTGATTTACATTCGCAACAACCTATATATAGCGATACCTACCATGACTACGGACACCCAAGACCAGGCACCCGCCCCGGCAGATGAAAACAAACTGATCGCCGAACGTCGCGCCAAGCTGGCCACGCTGCGCGAAGGCGGCATCGCCTTTCCTAACGATTTCCGTCCGCAGCACAAGGCGGCGCAACTGGTCGAAGAGTACGCGTCGAAGACCCGTGAAGAACTCGAAGCGACCGAGGTGCCCGTGGTCTTGGCCGGCCGCATGATGCTCAAGCGCGAAGCCGGCAAAAAAGCCGTGTTCGCAACCCTGCAGGATTCGTCCGGCCCGCGCGCCGACGGCCGCATCCAGATCTATGTCACGCTCGACAAAACCGGCGAAGCCGCCATGGAAGCGCTGAGCCACTACGACCTGGGCGACATCCTCGGCATCGAAGGCACGCTGTTCAAGACCAAGACCGACGAACTGACGGTCAAGGTTTCGACCCTGCGCCTGATCACCAAGTCGCTGCGTCCTCTGCCAGACAAATTCCATGGCCTGTCGGACCAGGAAACCAAGTACCGCCAGCGCTATGTGGACCTGATCACCAACGACCAGGCGCGCCGCACCTTCAAGGCCCGCACCGCCGCCATGTCGTCGATCCGCCGTTTCATGGAAAAGAACGACTTCATGGAAGTCGAAACGCCGATGCTGCATGCGATTCCTGGCGGCGCCGCCGCCAAGCCGTTCGTCACCCACCACAATGCGCTGGACATGGAAATGTTCCTGCGTATCGCACCGGAGCTGTACCTCAAGCGCCTGGTGGTCGGCGGATTCGATCGCGTATTCGAAGTGAACCGCAACTTCCGCAACGAAGGCGTCTCGCCGCGCCACAATCCAGAATTCACGATGATGGAATTCTACGCGGCCTACACCGATTACCAGTGGATCATGGACTTCACCGAAGCGGTGATCCGCCAGGCCGCCATCGATGCCCACGGCACCGCCGAACTGACCTACGGCGGCAAGCCGCTCGACCTGTCCAAGCCGTTCCGCCGCATGACCATCGTCGGGGCGATCAACGCCTACGCGCCGCACTACACCGCGGAGCAGTTGCAGGATGCCGAATTCATCAAGGCCGAATTGCTGAAGTTCGGCGTCAAGCCGTTTTCGACCGCCGGCCTGGGCGCGCTGCAACTGGCGCTGTTCGAAGAAACCGCCGAAGCGCAGCTGTGGGAGCCGACCTTCATCGTCGACTACCCGGCCGAAGTGTCGCCGCTGGCGCGCGCGTCGGACACGGTGGCCGGCATCACCGAGCGTTTCGAGCTGTTCATCGTCGGGCGCGAGCTGGCCAACGGTTTCTCGGAGCTGAACGACTCCGAAGACCAGGCCGCGCGCTTCCTGGCGCAGGTGGAAGCCAAGGATGCGGGCGACGACGAGGCGATGTTCTACGACGCCGACTACATCCGCGCGCTCGAATACGGCATGCCGCCTGCCGGCGGCTGCGGCATCGGCATCGATCGCCTGATCATGCTCATCACCGATTCGCCGAATATTCGCGACGTGATTCTCTTCCCGCACCTGCGCCGCGAAGACTGAACACCGAAGGCGGGCGCCATGCCCGCTGCCCCGTCGTCCCCGCCTTCGCGGGGACGACAGCGTTTACGCCTGCCTTGATTCTCCCACCATACCGCGCCGTTCGAGCAAACATTCTAGCGAACGCCCCCGCCCTGCCGGTAGACTCCTTGCGTCCATTGCAATATTGCAAACAAAGCGAGGAAGCCCATGTCTACTGCCACCTACGTCCCCTACAACGATAACCTGGAACACAAACAGGAAAACGAAGACGAGATCATCGACAGCGTCGTCGCCTCGATGATGCGCGTGAACACCCGCGTCTTCGACAAACACCGCCACGCCAAGCGCGACGCCCACGCCAAGTGCCACGGCGTGCTGACCGGCCACGTCACCGTCTACGATAATCTGCCCGCGCACCTGGCGCAGGGCGTGTTCGCCCGCCCCGCCACCTACCCGGTCGTGATCCGCCTGTCCACCGCGCCAGGCGACATCCACAGCGACAAGCTGCCGTCCCCGCGCGGCATGGCGATCAAGATGCTGGGCGTCGACGGCCCGCAGTTCCTGCCCAAGCGCCATGACGCCAAGACGCAAGACCTGCTGCTGGTGAACCACCCGGTGATCGCCTTCGGCCACGCCGCCGCCTACCTCAAGACCCAGAAGCTGCTCGAAAAACACGCCGACGACCCGGACATGGTGCGCCGCATCGTCGCCGCGCTCGCACGCGGCGGCAGCAAGGCTCTGCACGCCCTCGGCATCGACAACCCGGTGCTCGACACGCTCGGCGCGCCGAACAACCATATCCTCGGCGAGACCTTCTTCAGCATGGCAGCGGTGCGCTACGGCGACTACGTGGCCAAGCTGTGCGCCGCGCCCCTGTCCGATAACGTGCGCGCCCTGACCGGCCAGCCGCTCGGCGACGACGCCGACGACTCGGCCCTGCGCAACCTGGTGGTCGACTTCTTCAACGGCCAGGGCGCCGAGTACGAACTGCGCGCACAGCTCCTGACCGACATCGACAAAATGCCGATCGAAGACGCCTCGATCGAGTGGCCGCAGGAAGACTCGCCCTACCAGCCAGTCGCCAAACTCACCATCCCGGCGCAGCATGCCTACAGCCCGGCGCGCCGCGTGTTCGCCGACGACGTCTTGTCGTTCAACCCGTGGCACTGCATCGAGGCGCATCGTCCGATGGGCTCCATCATGCGCGCCCGCATCAAGGCCTATGAAGCGTCGTCCAAATTCCGCCACGAGATGAATGCGCAGCCGCGCATCGAAATCGACAGCATCGGCCAGGTACCGGATTAAGTAGTCCCGTAGTTCAGCATGACCATTTCATCAAGACCCAAGGAGCAATCATGAGCGACACCACCCCACAAAACAAATCCTCTACCGACCTCGCGGACATCAAGCGCAAAGTCCAGGAGGTCCTGGGAGACGCCCCCGACCTGCTCAAACTCGCGCTCGAGAACATGATGCGCGAGCAGGACCCCAACACCGAAGGCCACGCGGGATCGGCCGGCCGCATCGGCCGCCAGTCCGGCAAGATCTCCGAACTGACCGCCATGGCCGACCTCAAGCCCGGCGGCGCCGACCGCCTGCGCCGCATCTTCAAACTGGTCAACGGTAACTTCAACGGCGCGCAGAAGGTCTCGACCCTGCACGACATGCGCTTCGTGTTTTTTGAGAACGATACCAGGATCCTGTTTGCGACGACCTACGACGGCGACTGGGACACCTACATCGAAGACTTCGCAACCAAGATTCCGGACCTGATGGACCTGCTGTTTTCGTCGGTCGAAGGCTGGCCCGGCATCACCGATCCGGGCGTGAAGGACTTCATCGCCGGTCACCAGATCACCGCCGACGGCTGGTACGTCGCCAATCCGAATCTGTCGGTCGTCGAAACGCGGCGCCTGCAAAAACAGAACGACGCGCTCCAGGAATTCCTGGACAAGATTGCTTGAGGTTCCCATGACGATTATCGACACACTCAAGAACCTGGTCCATTCCTCGCCAACGCTGGAACTGGACGACATCCAGGCTACCATCCTGTTCAAGCGCCCCGACCCCTACTACGGCACCCACGTGCTGCTCAAGATCGACCAGGCCGCCGGCGGACGCGCGCTGCTCTCGCGCCTGGCCCCGCATGTGCGCAGCGCCGCCGACGCGCGCACCAACACCACCGCCTGGATCGCCGTGGCGCTGAGCCACGCGGGCCTGGTGGCGCTGGACATCCCTGAAGATTCGCTGGCCAGCTTTCCGGCCGCCTTCCGCGCCGGCATGGCCGCGCGCGCCGATCGCCTGCAAGACATCGGCGCGAGCGCCCCGGCCAACTGGGAAGCGCCTTACGGCAGCGGCGACGTGCACGTCACCGTGTCGATCTTCGCGCCGGACGAAGCGTCGTGGCAGCACGCGCTCGATACCGCCAAAAAGGAATTCGAGAACGTGCAAGGCGTCACCCTGCTCGGCATGCACGACTTTGGCGCGCAGCCGGACAGCTTGAATCCCTTCGGCTACCGCGACAACATCAGCAACCCGGCCATCGACGGCGGCATCGAAGACCTGCTGCCGGGCCAGGGCGACGCCATCAAGGCGGGCGAACTGATTCTCGGCTATCCGGGCGAATCGGGCGTGCCGATGGCGATGCCGCAGCCGGAAGCGCTGGGCCGCAACGGCACGTTCGTGGTGATCCGCAAGTACCAGGCCGACGCCGCCGCCTTCAACCGCTTTTTGCGCGATAACGCCGACGACGAAGCCGGCCAGGAACTGCTGGCGGCCAAGCTGGTGGGCCGCTGGCGCAGCGGCGCGCCGCTCACCCTGGCGTCTGAAAAGGATGATGCGGCGCTGGGCGCGGACCCGAAGCGCAATAACGACTTCACCTACAAGGACGACCAGGCCGGCCTGCAGGCGCCGCACGGTTGCCACATGCGCCGCATGAACCCGCGCGACAGCAAGCTGGCGGTGCTGACCGACGTGAACATCCACCGCATCATCCGCCGCAGCACCACCTTCGGTGCGCCGTGGCGCGCCGACCTGCTGGAAGACGACGGCCAGGAACGCGGCCTGTTCTTCATCGGGATCAGCGCCAAGGCACCGGAAACGGTCGAGTTCATGCAGGCCGAGTGGGTCGACCACGGGAACTTCATGGACCTGGGCAAGGAGCGCGATCCGATCCTCGGCCAGCAGGATGAGGACAGCACCTTCACCATCCAGAAACGCCCGGTGCGCCAGCGCATCCACGGCATCCAGACCTTCTGCACGGTGCGTGGCGGGGAGTATCTGTTCATGCCAAGCCTGACGGCGCTGCGCTGGCTGGCGGGCGAAGGGCGCGACCCGGCCTGACAGGCCAGGCGGCATTCCCCCCGGGCTGGCGTCGCTCCGCGTCACCAGCCTGCTCCCCCATGGTCATGCACGATGGGGGGCGCATCAAGTGGCAAGTCACTTTCTTCAGCAAGCGCCCACGCAGCACCGCGCCGCCATCGGAAAACAAATCCACCCTGGAATCGGACGCTGACCGGCAGCCGGCCGCCAGTTCCATCGCTATCGCCGCCGGCGACATTATCTCCAAATCCATCGATTCGCCCATCCATATTTTATCGATCAGGGCCAATCAATGTTTGCGCACACGGAAACAGCGGATGTCAATAAAGGCGAATATGATCATGACGTTTCCCCCGTCAAATATCTCGGCGAAAATAATTAGCGGAGTTTTTCGGCAACAATCAAAAACGTAACTGTTCAGCCTGAGTGACGATGAAATATACATGTTGTAAACGCCGGACGCTTCGTTCATCATAGCGGCATGGCAAACAAGCTCCCGCGTCCCGACCTTTCCAAGCTTTCCGAGTCCGACAAG
>NZ_WHJH01000083.1 GCF_011682145.1 Massilia mucilaginosa | reverse complement strand
CCGCTTTACCCTGCCCCGTTCAATTGGGTAGGGCGCCTATTGCCCACAATAGGATAATTCGAACCGAGCGGCGTCGAGAGCGACAATTCGGAATTGCGGATGACGTTTATGAAACATCCAGGCTAGAAGCCACACTACAGCACGCGGCGGCTCTCGAAGCGGCGCGTCTGGCCCGTCAATGGATCGTCGAAGCCGATCGCGCGCGCCAGCAGCTTGAGCGGGTTGGCGAAGTCGTCGCCCTTGCACGGCAGCGCCTCGGGATAAAACGCGTCGTTCATGATCGGCGCGCCCAGCGCGGCCATGTGCACCCGCAACTGGTGCTTGCGGCCCGTATGCGGCTGCAAACGGTACAGCATGGAATCACCGCGCATACCGATGACATCGACCACGCTCTCCGAATTAGGCTCGCCCTCCACCTCCCGCATGCGGAAAAACGGCTCTCCCTCCACCATGCGGCTGCGGTGCACCAGCGGAAACGTCAACGACGGCAAGGGCGCGGCCAGCGCTTCGTACTCCTTGTGCACGCTGCGCTTCTGGAACAGCGACTGGTAAGCGCCACGGGTGGCTTCCTGGTGCGAAAAAATCACCACCCCGGCCGTTTCGCGGTCGAGCCGGTGAATCGGCGTCAGCTGCGTCAACCCGGTGCTGTTCTTCAGCCGCACCAGTAAAGTTTCGTGCAGGAAGCGCCCTCCCGGCGTCATCGGCAGGAAATGCGGCTTGTCGACCACCAGCAAATGTTCGTCGCGAAACAGGATCTGTTCCTCGAAAGGAATCGGCGTCTCGGCCTCGAGCTCGCGGTAATACCAGATGCGCATGCCGCGCTTGAGCACGCTGTCGGGCACGAGCACGGCGCCGCCGCCGTCGACCACGTCGCCGCGCGCCATGCGGTCGCGCCAGACCGCCTCGCCGACATCGGCAAAATGCGCCGCCAGATACGCCAGCGCGCCCTCGGCCGGATTGTCGTCAAGCCACAAATAGCTGGGCGCGACGCCATCGCGGATGGGCAGCGGAACGTGCGCATTGGCGTCGGCCTGGCGTCCCATTACTTCATCGCGGTAGTGCGGTACGGCGGCAGTTGCGCCACCGGCGTGTTCTGGCTGCGCGCGTACAGCGGCAGCAGCACGTTCATGTGCGCCTGCATCTGGCGGATGCGCTCCTTGCCGCCCGGGTGGGTCGAGAGCCAGGCGGGCGGCGCGCCATTGTTTTGCGCCGCCATTTTTTGCCACAGGATAATGCCGGCGCGCGGGTCGAAACCGGCGCGCGCGGCCAGGTCCAGGCCGATCAGGTCGGCTTCGCGTTCATCGTCGCGCGAGAACTTGAGGGAGGCGAACTGGGCGCCATACTGGGCCACGGTGTCGGTCGTGCCGGGGTCGAGCCCGAACACCTGGGCGATCAGTGCACCGCCCAGGCGCGCGCCGACATTGGTCGCGGTCGACTTGACCGTCTGCCCGCGCCCGTGTTCGCGCAGCGCGTGCGAAATTTCGTGGCCCATGATGGCCGCCACTTCATCGTCGGTCAGGTTCAGCTTGGTGAGGATGCCGCTGAAAAACGCAATCCGCCCGCCCGGCATGCAAAACGCATTGACCTGGTCGGACGACAGCAGGTTGACCTGCCAGTTCCACTTGGCCGCTTCCGGATTCCAGCGCGTGGCGTACGGAATGATGCGCTTGGCAATGCCACGCAGGCGGATCACCTCCGGATGGTTGTCGGGCACCAGCGCCCCTTTCTGCTCGGCCTGGCCCATCAGTTGCGTGTATTGCTGCGCCGCTTCCTCATCCATGCGCTCGGCCGAGGCGAGCACGCGGTAGCGCGGCATCGGCCGCACCTGGATGCCGTCCTGCACCGCCGCAGCGGTTTTGCCCGACCCCTCGGTTTTGATCGGCGCCGGCAACGGCTGGGCGCTGGCCACGGTGGACAGGCTGAGCGCCACGGCCAGCAAAATTGGTCTGATCTTTTTCATGTTTCGTTTCTATGCTGTGTATTTGATAACAACATCATCGCAGGAAATCGGCTCCGATGCGCACACGATAAGCCACGCGCGCATCCGCACGATGACGCCGCCGGCCGCGCCTGTGCCGGCCGCGCCTGCGCCGGCCGCGCCTGTGCCGGCCGCGCCTGTGCCGGCCGCGCCTATACCGGCCGTGCCTACGCCGGCCGCGCCTTCTTGCGCAGCCGAAATACCGCCAGGCTGCCGCGCAGGTTGGGCAGGAACGAGACCGGCTTGCCATCGGCCAGCGCGACCCGCTCCAGCACTTCGAGGCCGCATTCTTCCGCAAGTTCCTCGAAATCGTAAATAGTCGCGCAGCGCACGTTGGGCGTGTCGTACCACTGGTACGGCAGCGACTTGGAGACCGGCATGCGGCCGTGAAGCAGCGCCATGCGGTGCGGCCAGTAAGCGAAATTGGGGAAGGAGACGATCGCTTCGGCGCCGACCCGCACGATATCGCGCAGCAGCGCTTCGACCTGCTGCATCATCTGCAGCGACGACAGGCACAGGACCGTGTCGAAGGAATTATCGGAAAACAGGCCGAGGCCTTTTTCCATGTCCTGCTGGATCACGTTGATGCCGCGCCGCGCGCTGGCCAGCAGCGAGTCGTCGGCGATTTCGATGCCGTAGCCGGTGCAGCCCTTGCCGCTCTGGAGATAGCGTAGCATGGCGCCGTCGCCGCAGCCCACGTCAAGCACGTGCGACTGCTCCGGCACCCAGTGCGCGATGAACGCCAGGTCGGGGCGCAGGCTGGAGAGGTCTTCAAAATTCATGCTTGCCCTTTCACCGGCATGGCTTCCCAGATGCGCTGATAGTAAGCGCGCACCATGTTCATGTAACGCTCGTCCTCGAGCAGGAAGGCGTCGTGGCCGTGGGGGGCGTCGATTTCGGCGTAGGTCACGCGGCGCCGGTTGCACACCAGCGCCTCGACGATCTCGCGCGAGCGCTCCGGCGAAAAGCGCCAGTCGGTGGTGAACGAGGCGACAAAAAATTCGGCCTTGGTGCCGGCCAGCGCGCGTTGAAGCGAGCCGCCGAATTCGCGCGCCGGATCGAAGTAGTCGAGCGCCTTGGTGATCAAGAGGTAGGTATTGGCGTCAAAATACTCCGAGAACTTGTCGCCCTGGTAGCGCAGGTAGGATTCGATTTCGAAGTCGATACCGAAGTCGAATTTGTAGTCGTTGTTTTCGGCGGCGTTACGCAGCTTGCGGCCGAATTTTTCGGCCATGTCGTCGTTCGACAGGTAGGTGATGTGGCCGACCATGCGCGCCACGCGCAGGCCGTTTTTCGGCACCACGCCGTGCGCGTAGAAGTCGCCGCCGCAGTAGTCCGGGTCCGACAAGATCGCCTGGCGCGCCACGTCGTTGAAGGCGATGTTTTGCGCCGACAGCTTGGGGGTGGAGGCGATGACGACGCAGTGGCGCAGGCGCTCGGGGAACATGATGCTCCACGCGAGCGCCTGCATGCCGCCGAGCGAGCCGCCCATGACGGCGGCGAACTGCGCGATGCCGAGGGCGTCGGCCAGGCGCGCCTGCGCGGCGACCCAGTCTTCCACCGTCACCACCGGGAAGGAGGCGCCGTACGGCTTGCCGGTGGCGGGATTGAGGTGCATCGGACCGGTGGAGCCGAAGCAGGAGCCGAGGTTGTTGACGCCGATGACGAAGAAGCGGTCGGTGTCGAGCGGTTTGCCGGGTCCGACCATGCTGTTCCACCAGCCGGTGCTTTTCGGATCGCCCTCGTAGGTGCCGGCCACGTGATGCGAGGCGTTCAGGGCGTGGCAGACCAGCACCGCGTTCGAGTTGTCGGCGTTGAGGGTGCCGTAGGTTTCGTACACCAGGGTGTACTCGGCCAGGGCGCCACCGCCCTGCAACCGCAGCGGTTCGGCAAAGCGCATCGCTTGCGGGGAGACTATTCCAATGGATGACATGAGATTCGAAAAAATTGTTTAGAGCCGCAGCCCTACATGCCGTCGTCCCCGCGAAGGCGGGGATCCATAGCACCTCTGCTCATAGGTGCCATGGGTTCCCGCCTTCGCGGGAATGACGGTTCTAAAGTTGGCTGGCAAATGGATACTGCGTTTGAATCAAATCACCTGCAACTGCTGCACCGCCTCCACAATTGCATGCGGCTCGGTGGTGCGTAAAATCTTGCGCGTTTGCGGGGTGATGGTGGTCAGGTCGCAATTCAAAATCTCCTGCTTGACCGACAGCAGCTGCGCCGGATGCATCGAGAATTCGCGTAGTCCCATGCCCAGCAACAGGCGCGTCAACTTCACGTCCCCGGCCATCTCGCCGCACACCGCCACGTCGATCCCCGCCTTCTTCCCCGCCGAAATGGTCATCGCGATCAACTGCAAAATCGCCGGATGCAGCGGATCGTACAAGTGCGCCACTTCGTAATCGACCCGGTCGATCGCCAGCGTGTACTGAATCAGGTCGTTGGTCCCGATCGACAAAAAATTCATGCGCTTGACAAACATCGGCAACGACAGCGCGGCCGCCGGAATCTCGATCATGGCGCCGACGTCGATCGCCGCATCGTACTTCTGCCCCGCCTCGCGCAGCTGCGCCTTGGCTTGCTCGACCATCGCCAGGCACTGGTCGATCTCGAACACGTGCGACAGCATCGGGATCAGCAAGCGCACCTTGCCGAACGCCGACGCGCGCAGGATCGCGCGCAGCTGCGTGAGGAACAGCTGCGGCTCGGCCAGGCAATAGCGGATCGCGCGCAGTCCCAGCGCCGGATTGAGCGCGGTGTGCTCGGTCTGGTCGAGCGGCTTGTCGGCGCCGATGTCGAGCGTGCGAATCGTCACCGGCCGCCCCTTCATCGCCACCACCGCCTTGCGGTACTGCTCGAACTGTTCGTCTTCGCTCGGAATCTTGTGCGCCTGCCCGCTGCGGCCCATGAACAGGAACTCGGAGCGGAACAGGCCGACGCCTTCGGCCCCGCAGTCGAGCGCGTGCGGGCAGTCGTCCGGCAGCTCGATGTTGGCCAGCAGGGTGATCACGGTGCCGTCGCGCGTGATGGCCGGGGTTTTCTTGAGCTTCGAGAGCTTCTTGCGCGCCTTGAGCATGGCGGCCTGGCGCGCGCGGTACTGCTCCAGCACCAGGGTGCTCGGATTGCAGATCACCACGCCGGCATCGCCGTCGATGATCACCCAGTCGTCCTGCTCGATCAGTTGCGAGGCCTGCGACATGCCGACCGCCGCCGGAATATCCAGGCTGCGCGCCACGATCGCCGTGTGCGAGTTCTGCCCGCCCACGTCGGTCACGAAACCGATGAACGAGCGGTCGCGGAACTGCAGCATGTCGGCCGGCGAGATGTCGTGCGCGACGACGATCATCTGCGGCTGGAATTGATCGTCCGTCAACGGCACCGGCGCCAGTTGGGCGGTGCCCATCAGGACCTTGAGCACGCGTTCGGCCACCTGCTGGATATCGGCCTTGCGCTCGCGCAGGTAGGGGTCTTCGATCTCGTCGAACTGCGCCGACAATTCGTCGATCTGCGTCACCAGCGCCCACTCGGCGTTGTAGTGGCGCGTGCGGATGATGTCGAGCGGCGCTTCCGAAATCATCGGGTCCGACAGGATCAGCGCATGCACGTCGATGAAGGCGCCCAGCTCCGTGGGCGCATCCTTGGGCAGGTCGGTCCACAGCGCCTGCAGGCCGCGATGCACCTCCGCCAGCGCGTCCTGCAGGCGCTTGACCTCCGCTTCGAGCTGTTCTTCAGCCACCAGGTAATGCTTGACGTCGAGCGCGGCGGGCGTGAGCAGGTGCGCGCGGCCGATCGAGATCCCGCGCGACACGGGGATGCCGTGCAGCGTGAACGATGCCATGGACATGCCGGTAGAGGTGCGCCCGACCGGCATTACTCGCCTTCGCCGAATTTGTCGTTGATCAGCGCGGTGAGCGCCTCGACACATTCCTTTTCATCGGCGCCATCGGCTTCCAGAGTGACCTTGGCGCCTTTGCCGGCGGCCAGCATCATCACGCCCATGATCGACTTGGCGTTGATGCGGCGCGCGTTCCGGGTCAGCCAGACGTCGCTCGAAAACTTCGCCGCCAGCTGCGTGAATTTGGCGGAGGCGCGCGCATGCAAACCCAGCTTGTTGATAATTTCAAGATCTTGTTGAATCATTTTTTGGTCGTCTCTTCACACGGATCGCACACCTGGTGGCCGCAGCCACCCCCTGGGTTCAAGTACCCTTTTTGTTACGTCGGTCCTACCCTGATACGATTGTCGACCCGCACCGCGCCGCTCTGCGCGCCGGCCAGCGCCATTTCGACCACCACGTCGAGCGTGTCGCGCCGGTAGGTGATGGCGCGCAGCAGCATCGGCAGGCTGATGCCGGCGATGACTTCGACGCGCCCGGCGTCGGCCAGCGAATTGCAGCAGTTGGCCGGCGTGCCGCCCTTGATATCGGTGATCACCAGCACGCCGGCGCCGTCGTCGAGGCGGCAGATCGCCTGGCGCGCCAGTTCGTTGACCTCGGCCAGGTCCTGGTCGGCGGTGACGTCGATCGCCTCGAAATGCTCGGTGGGACCACGGAACACGTGCGCCACCGCGGCGATAAACGCCTGGCCGAGCGGTGCATGGGTCATCAACAGAATGCCTACCATAATATGTTTGCCTTACTTTCCCTGGCTGCGCCGCTCGACGGCGTCGATGAACATCGCCGCCACGTCGAAGCCCGCCTGGTCGAAGATCTCCTGGAAGCAGGTCGGGCTGGTGACGTTCACTTCGGTGAGACACTCGCCGATCACATCCAATCCTACCAGTAACAGGCCACGCTCGGCCAGCAAGGGGCCGATGCTCTCGGCGATGTGCAGGTCGTGCGCGCTCAGGGGCTGCGCCACGCCGATGCCGCCGGCGGCCAGGTTGCCGCGAATTTCGCTCCCCTGCGGGATGCGCGCCAGCGCGAACGGCACCGCTTTGCCGTCGATGACGAGGATGCGCTTGTCACCCTGGACGATCTCGGGGATGTAGCGCTGCGCCATGATGGTTTGCGCGCCGTTGACGGTCAGGGTTTCGATCACCGAGCCGAGGTTCATGCCGTCGGCGCCGATGCGGAAAATGCCGGCTCCGCCCATGCCGTCGAGCGGCTTGAAGATCACATCGCCATGCTTGGCGTGGAAGGCGCGCAGGCGCGCCGCGTCCGAGGTGACCAGGGTGGGCGAGGTGAATTCGGTGAACTGGGCGATCGCCAGCTTTTCGTTATGGTCGCGGATCGCCGACGGCTTGTTGAAAATGCGCGCGCCCTGGCGTTCGGCCAGTTCGAGCAGATAGGTGCCGTACACGTACTCCATGTCGAACGGCGGGTCCTTGCGCTGGATCACGGCGTCGAACGCGGACAGGCGCATCGCGGCCTTGGGCGCGGCGCGGTACCAGTCGTCGGCGTCGCCGGTCAGGGTGATCTGCGCAATGTCGGCGCTGACCACGCCCTCTTCCAGGGCCATGTCGCGCTGCTCGAAGGCGTAGACCGCATGGCCGCGCCGGGCCGCCTCGCGCATCATGGCGAAGGTCGAATCCTTGTACGTCTTGAAGCCGGACAGCGGATCGGCGAGGAAAGCGATTTTCATGGGCGATTCCATTCAGGGTAATGCCTGATTTTAGCCGGAAACGCCGATGTTGGCTTGGGATGGGGCTGGATGGGCGAGCGCAGCCCCATCCCGCCTTAATAAACCTCGGGATTCGGATCGGTCCGCTCCATCTCGAGCGAGGCCGCAATCAGCCCCAGGCGCGCCACCACGCCATACACATAGAAGCGGTTCGGCGCCGCCGTCCCCGGCTTGGCCTTCAGGTCCGGCACCGCGTGCTGCTGGGCAAACGCCAGCGGCACGTACTGCGAACCGGGCGCGTTCAGGTTCTGGTCGATCCCGCGCTCGGCGTGGATCCGGTAGAAGCCGCCCACCACATAGCGGTCGATCATGTACACCACCGGCTCGGCCACCGCATCCTTGATATTCTCGAAGGTCGGCACGCCTTCCTGGATGATGACGTCGCTGATTTCCACGCCATCCTTGATCACCGACATCTTCTGGCGCTGCGCGCGGGTCAGTTCGCGCACCTCGCTGGCATCCTTGATGGTCAGGATGCCCATGCCGTAGGTGCCGGCATCGGGTTTCAGGATCACGAACGGCTTTTGCTCCTTGATCCCGTATTCCTTGTACTTCTTGCGGATCTTGGCCAGCAGCATGGTCACATTGTCGGCCAGGCATTCCACGCCCTGGTCTTCGTCGAAATTGATCGCGCCGCATTTGCTGTGGAACGGATTGACCATCCACGGATCGACATCGATCAGCTTGCCGAACTTCTTGGCCACTTCATCGTAGGCGGCCAGGTGGTTGCTCTTGCGCCGCAGCGCCCAGCCCGCGTGCAGCGGCGGCAAGAGCGACTGCTCGTGGATATTTTCCAGAATCGACGGAATGCCCGCCGACAGGTCGTTATTGAGCAAAATGGTGCACGGATCGAAATCCTTCAGTCCCACCCGGCGCCCGTTGGCGGACCTCACCAGCGGCTCGACCACCAGCATGTTCCCGTCCGGCAGCGCCAGCGGGGTCGGCTGGGTGATCTCGGGCGACAAGGAACCAAGGCGCACATGCAGGCCGGTCTGGCGGAAAATCTGCATCAGGCGCGCCACGTTCTGCAGGTAATGCGGATTGCGCGTGTGCCCTTCCGGCACCAGCAACAGATTGCGCGCGTCCGGGCAATATTTGTCGATCGCGGCCATGGCGGCCTGCACCGCCAGCGGCAGCATCTCGGTGGCAAGATTATTGAAACCGCCAGGGAACAGGTTGGTATCGACCGGGGCCAGCTTGTAGCCGGCGTTGCGCAGGTCGACCGAGCAATAGAACGGCGGCGTGTGCTCCTGCCACTCCATGCGGAACCAGCGCTCAATGGCGGGCGTGGCCGCCAGAATTTTCTTTTCGAGGTCGAGCAGCGGGCCAGTCAGGGCCGTGACGAGGTGGGGAACCATGAATGAGACGTCCTTAAAGGCTGCTTGGTGAAAATGTTGAACTGTTCAAATCGGGGCGGAACCGGCGTTTTAAAGTCCCGGCATCGGCCATAAAGCAAAAAGGCGCCCCGCGGGGCGCCTGGATCGACCCGCATGCGCGGGCCGGGGCGACAAAATGAATCAGGAATGGTAGGCCGATTCGCCATGGCTCGTGATGTCGAGCCCTTCCCGTTCTTCTTCTTCCGGTACGCGCAGACCGATCACCAGGTCCACCAGTTTGTAGGCAATGAAGGACACCACCGCCGACCACAGGATCGTGGTGCCGACCGCGGTCAGCTGCGTGATCACCTGGCCGCCGATCGAGTAGTCCGCCGATGCCTTGTTGGCAACGTAGTCGAAAATGCCCTGGCCGCCCAGCGCTGGCGCCGCGAACACGCCGGTCAGCAGCGCACCCACGATACCGCCCACGCCGTGCACGCCGAACACGTCGAGCGAGTCGTCGGCGCCGATCAGGCGCTTGAGGCCGTTCACTCCCCACAGGCAGATAATACCAGCCAGCAAACCAATGACCAAGCCGCCCATCGGACCGACAAAGCCGGCGGCCGGGGTGATCGCCACCAGGCCGGCCACCGCGCCGGAGGCGGCGCCGAGCATCGATGGCTTGCCCTTGGTGACCCACTCGCCCAGCACCCACGACAGGGTGGCGCAGGCGGTTGCCAGCAGCGTGTTGATGAAGGCCAGCGCGGCGATGTCGCCCGCTTCCAGGGCCGAGCCGGCGTTAAAGCCGAACCAGCCCACCCACAGCAGCGACGCGCCGATCATGGTCATGGTCAGCGAGTGCGGCGCCATGGCTTCGCGGCCGTAGCCGACGCGCTTGCCGATCAGGATCGCGCCCATCAAACCGGCCACCGCCGCATTGATGTGCACCACGGTGCCGCCGGCGAAATCGAGCGCACCTTTTTGGAACAGCCAGCCGGCTTTGGCGGTTTCGGTGGCCAGGCTGGCGGCGTCGGTGATGGCGTCGGGGCCGGTCCAGAACCAGACCATGTGGGCGATCGGCAGGTAGCCGAAGGTGAACCACAGCACCATGAAGGCGAGCAAGGCGGCAAACTTGATGCGTTCGGCAAAGGCGCCCACGATCAGGCAGCAGGTGATCGCGGCAAACGTGCCCTGGAAAGCGACATAGATGAACTCGGGAATCACCACGCCCTTGCTGAAGGTGGCGGCGTAGGCAAAGGCGCCCTTGGCCGGGTCCCAGATGCCGTTCAGCAAAGCCCGGTCGAAGCCGCCGATGACGGCGTTCCCCGGCGTGAAGGCGACCGAATAGCCGTAGATGCACCACAGCACAATGATCAGGGCAAACACCACGAACACCTGCATCAGCACCGACAGCATGTTCTTGGTGCGCACCAGGCCGCCGTAAAACAGCGCCAGCCCGGGAATCGTCATCAGGATCACCAGCACGGTGGCGATGAACATCCAGGCGGTGTCGCCTTTGTGCGGCACCGGGGCCGTCGCGGCGGCGGGGGCGGCGACGCTGGCGGTGGTCGGCGCAGGCGTGACAGCGGCCGTGGCCGGTGCCTCGACCGGGGTGACGATGGCTGCCGTGGTATCGGCTTTAGGCGCGTCCTGGGCCGAGGCCGGCAACACGCCACCGATGGCGCACAGCACCGCGAGTCCGGCCAGCCACTTTGTTATCGTTTTGTTCATCAGTATTCCCCTAAGCTTAAAGTGCTTCGTTGCCGGTTTCGCCGGTCCGGATACGCACGACCTGTTCCAGGTTATAGACAAAAATCTTGCCGTCGCCAATCTTACCGGTACGCGCGGCACCTTCGATGGCTTCGATGGCCTGTTCGACGATGGCGTCGTCGACCGCCGCCTCGATCTTGGTCTTGGGCAGGAAGTCGACCACGTACTCGGCCCCGCGATACAGCTCGGTGTGGCCTTTCTGGCGCCCGAAGCCCTTGACTTCGGTAACGGTAATCCCTTGCACATTGATGGCCGAGAGCGCTTCGCGCACTTCGTCCAGCTTGAAGGGTTTGATGATGGCGGTGATCATTTTCATGGCTGGCCTCTTAGAAAGTTTTGGACACGGTCAGCACGGCGCGCGAGCGGCCCAGGTCCTTGCCGTTGACCGGGCTGACATACATGTCGGTGTTGGCGCTGATGACGGCCAGCGCGACCGAAGCGAAACCGAGGTCCTTGGTCAGGCCGATCTTGGCGTCGTTGTAGCTCAGGGCAGCGTTGTGGGCCACACGCTGGCGGCCGATGTGCAGGTTGAGCACCAGGCCGGTGGCCAGTTCGAGGTTGGCGCCCAGGTCCAGGTAGCCGCTGCCCTTGCTGTCGGTGGTGCCGAACAGGTTGGTGGTCGAATGCGAGTACTTGATGTAGGCCGGACCCATGCCGACCTGGCCGTACAGCTCGAAGGTGTTGGCGCTCGGATTGAGGCCGTTCGACGGGTAGCCGTAGTACAGGCCGCCCACATCGTAGCTGATGCCCTTGGCAATCTCGCCGCGCTTGCCGCCGTACAGGTCGATTTCGACATCGCCGTCGCCGCCCAGATCCTTGGTCCACTTGATGGTCGAGGCCCAGATCCCGGCATACGCGCCGCTCGGGTTGTGGGTGTAGTCGGCGCCGCCCTGCACGGCCGGCTTCATGCGGGTCTGCGACAGGCCGCGGTAGCGGTAGTCGCTGGTCACGGCGGCGTTGAAGCTCACTACATTGTCGGGCACGGGCTCGTCGGCGGCCTGGGCCAGCGGGGCTCCCAGGCTTGCCAGCGCCAGGGTCAGCGCGGCGGCGAGAGACAACGGAGTAGACAGCTTATTCATGGCGGTTCCCTTATGGATTTTTAACAGAGACGGCGGTTGGGGTTTAAAATGAAGCCTGGGGCATGCACACTGCTTGATGACTCATTAGCAGAAGTCGTGCCAGCTCCGCTGACGCCCGGAGCCGACTTGTATTTGCGCCTGGCGTCCCCAACTTACTGTTAATAAACAGTAAAAATTCCGCGATTCCGGTCGCGGCCGGCCGACATGCACCAAACTGGCCCACCTGCCGCACCGCTGCGGTGCGCTACCGATTTCACGAGGATGACGATGGATATGAACAGCTTTTTCAACGACTTGCAGGGCAAGATCAACCAGGCCATCGAGAGTTCGCCTGCCAAGGATATCGAGAAGAACGTCAAGAGCATGATGACCCAGGGCTTTTCCAAGCTCGACCTGGTCACGCGCGAGGAATTCGATATCCAGGCCCAGGTGCTGGCCAAGACCCGCGCCAAGCTGGAAGCACTGGAACAGCGCGTGACCGAACTGGAAGAGCGCCTGAGCCCGGCCAAGCCGCCGCTCTGACCCTGCGCCGCCACTCCCGGCAGGCTAGCGGCGGATCAGCAGGCGTTCGACCGCATCGATCTGGGATGCCGAAAATGCCGTGCGGTCCGGCCCGCGGGTGAGCAATTCGCCCATGGCCCAGGCATAGATCAATTGCGCCCGGGTGCCCGCCTCGGCCGGGTCAAAACCAAGCGCCCCGAGCAGGCTCGCCACGAAGCCGACACGCCGCTCATGTACCCGGCGCAGCACCAGTGCCGCGCCCGGGTCTTGCGCGCCGAGCGTGTTGATGGCCTCATACAAACCGATATCGAGCTCGCCCACGCTCTCGAGCAGAAGGCGCAGCCGCGCCTGCGCATCCACGCCGGCCTGGTCGATGGCCCGGATGATCTGGTCGGTGGCAATCGACTCCCAGCGCTCGAGCACGGCCAGCACGAAGCTGCCGGCACTGTCGAAATGCCAATAGAAGCTGCCCCGGCTGACCCCCATGCGCTTGCACAGCGGATCGGCCTTCAAGGCCTGCGGGCCGTGCTCGCGCAAGACGGCCAGGCCGAAATCGAGCCAGGTCTCGCGCGATAAACGCGTCGGTCCTGCGGGACGAGGGGATGGCATGGCTGCTCCAGAAAAAAGGGATGGCGCAAAGGCGCCGGCGGATTCGTTTCGATGCGCCAGCATCATAGCCTACCTGCCTCCGACCCGGCAGTGTCCATACATAGTGTATAGTGCGACCATACACCATGTATGGCCGATCGCAGCAGCGCTTGGTCCGGACGTTGTCTTCCCAAGGAGCATTGCCATGTTTGCAAGAGTTACCCATATTCAAGCCAAGCCGGAAAAACTCGGCGAGGTCGTTGCGCTCTACACCGATTCGGTGCTGCCGGTTCTTCAACAGCTGCACGGCTTCAAGGGCACCTTTCTTCTCACCGATCCGGACACCGGCAAAGGCATGTCGATCACCTTGTGGGAGACGCAAGCCGATCGCCAGGCCGGCGACAGCGATGCCGCCTTGCACGGCCCGATTGTCGAGGTCATGCCCCTGCTGGCGGCACCGCCGTTGGTGCAAGGGTACGACGCCATCAGCGTGGCGTGAAACGATGAGCATGACGCCTGAACCGGCAAGATGGGGAAGGCGACGCTTGTTGCGGCGACACTACTTGCAGCGTCATTTCCTTGGCTATACGTCATGCTCCCGTCATCTGGAAGGATTATTCTGACTCTGTTGGCGACGTGCCCCTGCATTTCCCACAGGTTAGTCCGGTGACCTCGAACACCGGCACCAGACACGTGCAGCCGGAAACCCTCCGGCTGCTTTTTTTTGCCCGCTATCAGCGCGCCGGGACGCTGGCCACGGCCGACGGCGCGCTCAGGCCGCTGTAAGTCGATGCCTTGACCACATAAAAGGCAGCCGCATTGCCGCTCGCGCCGGTGTCGACAAAACTGGTGCCGGTCAGCTCGGTGCCGACCCGCTCGAATGGCCCGGCGGCGCTGCTCGATCGCAACACGTCGTAGCTGCGCGCCAGCGGACTGGCCGCCCACTGCACCGCGACGCCGCCGCTGAGCGCGCTGGCGCTTACTTTGGCGGGCGGCGCCACCAGGCTGCCGGGCTTCGATCCGGTCTTGACGTTCTCGAAACTGGCGGTGGTGGTCGCGCTCGGATCGCCCGAGGCCGTGAAAATACCCACATACAAGGTGTCCGACAGCTCCGGATAAATGATCGTGCCGATGGCCGACCAGTCGATCCCGCCGTTGGCCGACAGGTAGGCGTAGATAAAGTTACCGTGCCGCACCAGCTTGAGCGACATCGGCGCCACTGCCGTGGGAAACCGGCGCGCCGCGTGGTAGCCGCCGTAGTACTGGGTGCCGACGCGCCAGAACAGGTGAGTGCCGTTGCCGGAGCTGGCGGGCGCCACGTAAATCCGGGCCGCCGCCGTGGCCGGACGCGCGTCGAGCGCGCTGCGCATCATGATGCCGGCCACGCCGCCGGCCAGCGCGCCGGGGTCGGTGACGGTGGCGATCACTTCCGAGTCGCCCTTGAGCTCCTTGTAGGCGAAGCGATAGCCCTTCTCGGCGCCCGCGCCGGAGGCTGTCATCTTCCAGCTGGCGCCGCTGTTGATCGCGCTGCCCGGGGTTCTGACCGTGCCCAGGTCGGCTTGCGTGAAGCTGGTCGCCGCCGTCATCGCCGGCGCGGTGAACGGCAAGGTGATGGCGCGCGCGGTCGAGCTGTCGGTGGTGCGCCGCATTATCTGGCCCGAGTACGGTCCGCTGTAGGGTCCCGCTTCGCCGTTCGATTTGGCCAGGTCGCGGTATTCTGCGATATGCGGCGCCTTCAGGCCCTTGCGCACCGCGTAGTGCGTGTACAGGGTTTCGAACAGGTTGGCCGGCATGGTCTTGAGCGGCATGCCGCCGATGCGGTCGTAATAGCCGTAGCCGCACGACACCGGGGTGAAGGTGAACGGCTTGCCGAGGTTAAAGTTGGCGTAGTACTCACCGGCCGTCAGCAGGCGGTTGTTGCGCAGCGAATACAGGTCGATGCCCTGCTTCCAGGCGGTTTCGGCGATTGCGCCGTAGGTGGCCAGCTGGCCGTGCGCGTGCCCCTGGTCGCGCCCGGTATCGCCCACTTCGCCGTTGGACATGATCTGGTCGAGTCCGCCCGGGTCGCTCAGGTAGGCGTTGACGACCTGGTCGAACTTGACCGGACTGTCGAGAAATACCGCCACCGCCATCGCGGCCTTGAGCGCCAGTCCGCCCTGGTTGCACGGCTTGAGCAGGCTGCCGTTGCCGAGCGCGGTGCCGATGGCGGAGCTGCCGCCCACTTGCAGGCGGCGCCACCAGACGTTTTCCAGCCACGACTTCATGTGCGCGGTGTGGGTCGCGGTCCAGCCGGGATACAGGCCACGCAGGATATCGGCGGCCACGATGGCGCGGCCGGAATAGTCGCCCAGCATCAGCGCCGCCTCGACGCCGTCGAGCGAGGTGTTGGTAGCGGCCCAGGCGTCCAGGATCGAGATCGACTTTTCCGCGTGCGCGCTATTGCCCGACACGTACCACATCAGTGCGTGGTTGTAGGCCATCTGCATGTCGCGCTCGAAGGCACCACGGTTCAGGTCGATATTCCGGTTGGCGGTGGCGAACGGGCCAAGCATTGCGTAGTTCAGGGGCGTGCGTCCGCCCAGGAAACGGTAGCCGCTGGCCCACGGCTCTTCGCCGGCCAGCACGTGCGCCTTGTACTGCGCCAGGTCTGCCGCGTTGTGGCCGATCCCGGGATGGACGAAGTTGGTCACGCCGGTGGTCCAGGCCGCCGGCACCGCGGGCGGCGCGACGACCGGCGGAGTTACGACCGGCGGTGTCACGACCGGAGGAGTTATGAGCGGCGGTGCGATGATGGGTGGTGTGACGACGGGTGGTGCGACGACCGGTGGTGTCACAGCCGGGGGCGCGACAACGGGTGGCCTCGCGGCCGGGGGCCCGACAACTGGCGCAACGACGGGCGCCACCACCACAGGCGCAGTGACGAGCGGCGGCGGCAGCACCGGCGGCGGCGTGACGGGCGGGGTAACGACCGGCTCCGCAATCACGACCGGTTTGGCCATCACGGGATCGCCCACCGGGCTCGCATCGGCCACGGGAACGGCGTCCGGCGCGGCCGGCGCTTCCGGGGGACCGGCTGCCGGCGCGCTGTCGGCAACCACCGGCGCCGCCGGTACCGGGGTTGCCGGCGTCGCAACCGGCGCGCGCGCCGGCGGATCGATCACGGCGGCGAGATTTGGCAGCGCTTTGTCGGACGACGAGCCGCCGCAGCCGGAAAGCAGCAGCGATAACGCCAGGATGGACAAGGCGGGACGATGAATGACGGGGGGCATGACGAACTCCGGTGGGGCGATTGGATGAATGGATCAGCCCAGAGCCGTGACGGTTACGCAGTGTCCGACGGTTTAGCGTTGCCCAAATGTAATTTCGACAGAAATATAACAATCGCTTGTACAATTGTCAATACATTCCATATGCACAACAAAGCATGAGCTTATGTGCAACAATACCCCCTGGGGCGCACCACGCCGTGGCGCGCCGCCGACCTACAAGGAGCTGATCTCATGTTGGGATGGTCGATCATGATTACCCGGGAGACGCCGCAACAGCGCGATGCGCCCGTCCCCATCGACAAGGAAGCTATTCTGGCAGGCTGGGACACCGGCGCCTGCGGCACCGGCTGGGTCAATCGCCTGGTCAAGGCTGGCAAGGCCAGCGAGCACTTGCGCGGCGGCTATCCGAACCGTTACGTGGCGCTGGCGCGCGACGTGCTGCCGCTGATCGGCGCCGATGATATCGCCCAGGACGACTGGGTCCGGGACATGAGGCTGCATCAGGACAGAATCGCGGCCTGCCCGCCGGAACAGGCAGTGACGATCGAGGTGTGGGACCTGAGTTAGCCGCGGCGCCGCAGCCCCGCTATCAGGCCAGTTCGTCGGGATGCGCCGTCTTCCAGGCGGCGAATTGCTTGTCGAAGACGGCAAACAAGGCATCGCAGATCTCGGCCGGATCGTCGTCGAGCACCGGCTCGTCGTGCCCGTGCGGACCCTGGCGCTTGCCGAACATGGTCTTGAGGTCGGCGTTGAGCCAGATGTCGTCGAAGTGACGGAAGTAGGCGAAGGCGAACTGGCGCAGGCCGGACTGGTCCGCGAGGTGGGTATCCCACAGGCCGCGCGGCAAGGCCGCTTGCACCAGTTGCGCGGGACGGGCCTGCCTGTCACGCACGGCATCGAGCAGCGCATCATGACCGGCAAACATGCCGCGCTCGATCCATCCGCGTTCCAGCGCCCATTGCACGAACAGGCCGGCGCCACTGTAAATCTCGTTGACGGAATGGACCGCGCACAACACGCGCCCGCGCGCTATTTGCAGGCGGCCGTTGGTGGCACCATGGGTCGACCATAACATGAGCTCGACATCGCGCGCGGCGTCCAGCATCAGGGTGAAGCGCTTCTCGACCATGCCATCGCTGTCGGCCCTTTCCTCATAGTGTTCCGGCAGGCGCGCCGCGATCGCGGCCCAGAGCGCCTCGCCGTGCAGGCCGAACAGGACCGGTTCGGTATAGGCGCTGCCGAAAGCCACGTATTCGAGCACCGGGCAGATGGCCTTTTCGCCGACCAGCAGCGGCGGATATTTCTGGTTCACCACATTGCGGCTGAACAGCAGATCGATATCGGCATTCTTGGCCGACAGCCACACCGTATCGTCATGCTTGGCGTTGCCGATCGATTGCGGCGGGGCTTTGCCGAAGGTGCGCTCGGCGAAAGCGCACAGTTCGGGATCGTCGGCGGTGCGCCCGACCAGGCTGCACAGCATCTTGAGGCGCTCGCCCATGCCGTCGATGTGGTCGAGGTAGCCGGCGGGCATGGATGGCGCGCTGCCGCCGGCATGCGTGGGCGGCGCGCGGCGCTGCGGCGGGTCGCCCGCCGCGTAGGCGGAAAAATCGAACTGCCCGCTGACGGCCGCTGCGGAAATCTTGCTCTTGTTCAGCCAGGATGTGAAGGCCTTGCGCGCCGCGACCTGCTCCGGTTCCAGCTCGTCGTCGGCGAGATCGATCTCGGTCTCGGTTTCGCCCGCATCGATGGCCAGCAGAAAGGCCTCGAACGACTCGGCCAGCGTGCGCAGTTCGCCTTCGGAACCGATATACACGACGGCGGGCGGCTCGACCGCTTCGCACAGGCCGATCAGGGAACCGTCGGGCAGGCTGATGAAACCCCAGGTGCTCGCGCCCCAGCGCTCCATGCCTTCCCAGGCATCGCCGCCGGCCAGGTTTTCCGGCGCCAGTTCGAAATAGCCGAGGTCGCCGTATTCATAGGGCGCGAGCCAAGTGAAGAATTTGGCCATCAGGGCCGGTACTGGCCGGCCGATTTCTTTTTCCCATGCCGCTACGTCAAAATCCATCGATAGTCCTGTTCTCTGAAAAACCTGTGCGAACGCCGCCGGACGCGTTGCCGCGCGGCGGGTGTATGGATGCATTGTATGCGCTAAGTAGGCGGGCGCCGATTTAGCTTGCTTTCGACTCCGGGCTGGCCGGCCGCCTGGCTTGGCGCGTCACGCATGCGGCGCAGCTCAGGTGCCACATTCCATGCCCACCCATGGGCTCTCCATACATCGGTTAATTCGATCTATCATTACGTTATATTCGAGTTGTACGATGCTTTCGTGCGCCTTATAGTGAACTCACTAACCCAACAGGAGAAAATCATGCGCGTCACTATCCAGGCAAACGGATTTGTACTCACCGAGGCATTACGCTCGTACACCGAGCAGCGGCTGGCCATGGCATTGGGCTGGGCCGGACAGCACATGCGCAGGCTTGCGGTGTCGCTGTCCGACATCAACGGCCCGCGCGGCGGCATCGACAAGCGCTGCAAGATTCAGGTACAACTGGACGGCGGCAAGGAAGTCATCATCGAAGATACCGAAGCCGATCTGTACGTCGCCATCGACCGCGCCACCGATCGCGCCGACCGCGCGGTGGTGCGCCAGGTCGAGCGCAAGCGCGGCTTTAGCCACACCCGCCTGGCGGCCGGCCAGTCAGCGGAGCTGGACACTTCCGGACACGATGTGCGGGACCGCAATGACGACGCGGCAAGCTAAACGACTAACGACGACTGGGAGCATTCAATGAACGGTTTGGAAACAATTGCAAGCGCCCCCATGTGGGCGGGTTTTGTCGGCTTCGTGCTGATCATGCTCGCCCTCGACCTTTTCGTATTCGGGGGCAACAAGGCGCACAAGGTCAGCGTCAAGGAAGCCGGCGCCTGGTCGGCGGTGTGGGTCAGCCTGGCCTTGCTGTTTAACGGCGGCCTGTGGTGGTACCTGAAGGGCACGGTGGGCAGCGAGATCGCGGACCAGAAAGCGCTGGAATTTTTCTCGGGCTACCTGATCGAGAAAGCGCTGTCGGTCGATAACGTGTTCGTGTTCCTGCTGATCTTTACCGCCTTCCAGGTGCCGCAGCAGTATCAGCGGCGCGTCCTGATCTATGGCGTGCTGGGTGCGATCGTGATGCGCGCAGTCATGATCTCGGCGGGTGCGTGGGTGGTCAGCGAGTTCAGCTGGGTGCTGTATCTGTTCGGCGCGTTCCTGCTCTATACCGGCCTGCGCATGCTGGTGGCGGTCGACGAGGAACCGGATGTGGCGAACAACCCGATCCTGCGCTTTGCACGCCGTCACTTGCGGGTGGCCGAGGGCGACCATGGCGAACGGTTTTTCGTCGCCAAGGACGGACTGCGCTACGTCACGCCGCTGTTCCTGGTGCTGCTGCTGATTGAAGTGACGGACCTGGTGTTTGCGGTCGACTCGATTCCGGCGATTTTCGCCATTACGACCGACCCGTTCATTGTCTTCACCTCGAACATGTTTGCGATCCTGGGCTTGCGGGCACTGTACTTCCTGCTGGTGGATGTGGCCGACCGCTTCCACTTGCTCAAGTATGGCCTGGCCATGGTCCTGACCTTCATCGGCGCGAAAATGCTGATCATGCCGTGGTATCACGTGCCGGTACAAGCTTCGCTGGTAGTGGTGGCGGTGTTGATTGCGGCAAGCTGCGTGGCTAGTTTGTTTATCACCCGCAAGGATGACAAGAAGTAAGCCCCAGGAAGGAAGTAGGAAAGGAGGTCCGGTACGCCGGGCCTCTTTTTTTGCGAGCTCGCATCATTCCCAAGGCAAGCGTGAATGGCAACCTTGGTCAGTGAACTCAACATGCCCGCTCATCTCACTCTCTCACCGCAGGAATTTTCAGATTTTTGCAAAAGGCCATCAGAATTCGAAGCGGTTCATCTTCTTGAGCTTTTCGTCCCATCGACCTCTGGCAAATACCGTCACCGCCTTGTCCTCTTCATCGTCGTCGTGAAAGCCGGTCATCGTGATACCCAGGTTAAGGAGAATGATAAAACCTAAAAGCTCGTACGGTGCGCCATCCAGTTCGATCATCACCTTGAAAATTTTCTTGCTGGGCTCAAGAAAAAGCGGGTGGCCTTGGAATGTCAGTTCAGTCAGTTCGCTGGAAAATCCCAACTCGACCAGTCCGTTGTCCAACTTGCCATAAGTCAATCGTATGCCAGTTTCAAACCTGCTTTCGTGCCTTTCACCCAGCATATTTATTCTAACCACACTAGTCTTACTGTGTCATAAAAGCATTGTAAACTATTAGCCCTTGTGTATACTGAAACCTTCCATGACGATGGGGGTGAAGATGGACAATTTGGCAGATCTGGACGAGTATCTCGAACACCTTTGCAC
>NZ_WHJH01000082.1 GCF_011682145.1 Massilia mucilaginosa | reverse complement strand
CATCGAGACGTGCAGAAAACGTTCGGCCTCCTCTTGGACCTTCATTGCCAGCGTCATTGCCGCAGCCAGAAACGGTCTGACGGTGCCGGCGCTGCCAAAGATTCCGCTCGGGGTGTGAACGGCTACGACTGTTCCGGTCCATTCGGCTGACGATCAATTGCGAAGTGGAAAATTTCAAGGGATCTTTCGTCAGACTGGCTACGAGCATCAAGAGAGTTACAATAACCAGTCAGCATTGTATTCAACTCTTTATAGCTTAGTGAGAATCGCAGGGACGATGAAATGGAAAAAGTGAAATGCCATTTGATTGCAAGCGCCATATTTTTATGCGGCGGGCTCACCATGATAATTAGTTGCGACCGTATTTCAGACACTATGAAAAGGCCTGGATCCCTTATGCTATCAGATCGATTGCAATCATTGTTTCAATCCAAACAAACCGTTTGCTTTGGACGATTTATCATGGAAATTCCAGAGAACGCGACCCTCGTTTATGGACCAGCCGAGGTCGAATTTCCAATTACATATCATCCTGGAGAGGCAGGAGAGGTATCGGCTTATATCGCTCAACAACTGCGCAAGAACGAAGAGGCGCATCAAGATATCGATCCCCGAAGATTAGCTAAGCTTCCCATGTTTGGCGAAGTTAAAGAGGGCCTCTTGAATAATCAAAAAATAGTCTTTGGTGAGTCGAACGAAATGTGGTACAACATTCATTCATTTGCCCCGGTGGATACGGATCTGTTCATCCAACGCAGCTCCAAAGTCCGTACAACAGACGGTGCGTTCGAGGAGACCGTAAATGCACTAAACAACGTTGCCACCCATCTGCGCCTGCGCGCCGATACCGAGATCCCCGATCAAGATGGAATTTGCATCGACGGTGGCTTTGTTGCGCTCAAGCCCAAGTACGAGCGGGTAACCATTGGTGTCAGGTTGAAGGAGTTTCCCGACGTGCATCTTTCGGTTGACGTGCATAAAAACCTCGATTACTTAGTCGAGTCGAGCGGTTTGCAAGAACTGCTACGCCGTACCGAGGAACGAGCACAGCGGGACGGGATGGGCGCGTTCCGCGCTGGAATCAAGTGGTTCCGCAAGGAGCCACGGCAGTTGGGAATATGGGATGGCTACGAGGCACTGGCGCGCCTGCCGGCTTACAAAAAGAACCCGAGCGTCCATGAATTCCGTTTTCACAGCGTCGGTGCGGTCAATGACTGGTATTACCCGGAACTGGACATACGGCTCAATACCGGGGTCCAGGATAATCTTCAATCAAGCATCAACCCAAGCATCTCCGATGACGAAGCCGTCGCACTTTGGGACAAGCTAATCGGCAGTATTCGATTGCGTAAAACGAGCGGTGCCGGCGCGAGCGCAGGAGGCAGCAAAATACAAACATTGGGAGCGCTGTCCGCGTCGGGGGACGTCTGTCCTCAGTCCGGGTGGTGGCGCTGCGCTGAAAGCGAGGTGGAACATGGCGCGCGGCGCCATTTTTGCCAGGGCGAGCTGTTTCCGCCAGTCGTCTTGCTGGGAGAGCCGACCTTGTGGCAAAGGGCCAAGGGTGAGCGCCCTTCCCTGCAGCGCACCACAGTTTGGCAATTGGTCGGTTACGACGAGATGCCACCAGCGATGGACTGTCAATCGTCCATCGGGGTTACTGCAGATCCTGACCAAGCGCCGGGAGGCCCTGATCCGCAGGCTACTGGCGATCACAGCGCTTAGGCGCAATCGTTTCCTTTGCCGCGGCTGACTGAACGCGCAGCCAGCTCGCTCGCCAACGCTTACTGCATATACCAGCCGTGGCTGACCACGATCGACTGCCCGGTCAGCGCATTGCTCGGGAAGGCAGCCAGGAACAGGGCGGTCTGCGCCACGTCGTCGACGGTGGTGAATTCGCCGTCCACGGTTTCCTTGAGCATCACCTTCTTGACGACATCGTCTTCCGAGATGCCGAGCGCCCTGGCCTGCTCGGGAATCTGCTTTTCGACCAGCGGCGTACGCACGAAGCCAGGGCAGATGACATTGGCGCGCACGCCATGGGCCGCGCCTTCCTTGGCCACCACCTTGCACAGGCCGATCAGGCCGTGCTTGGCCGTGACATAGGCCGACTTGAGCGGCGACGCTTCTTTCGAATGCACCGAGCCCATGTAGATGACGCTGCCGCCGCGGCCTTGCGCGTACATCACCTTCAGGCAGGCGCGGGTGGTCAGGAAAGCGCCGTCGAGGTGAATCGCCAGCATCTTTTTCCAGTCATCGAAAGCGAAACTCTCGACCGGCGCCACGATCTGGATGCCGGCGTTCGATACCAGCACGTCGATGCCGCCGAAGCGCGCCGCAACGGCCGCGATGCCGGTCTCGACTTCGGTTTCGCTGGTGACGTTCATGGCCAGCGCCATGCTGCGTTGGCCCGACGGATCGAGTTCTTTCGCGGTGGCTTCGGCCGCCTTCAGGTCGAGGTCGGCGATGACGACCCTGGCGCCGCTCTCAAAATAGACCTTGGCGATGTGTTTGCCGATGCCGCTGGCGGCGCCGGTGATGACGGTGACTTTATCTTGCAGGTTCATGGGATTCCTCTTGCAACGTGTGGGTGGCGGCACTGGCGTGCCGGGAGGTCAGGAAATCGTAAATGGCGGGGCTCTTGTCGACCGGCGGCAAGGCCAGGATCTGTGGATGCGACAAGGTCAGCGCGGCGTCATCGTAGCCCGAACGCCAGTGTTCGTTCATGGTGACGCGCGAAAATTCGAAGTCCTTCGACTGGCCTTCGTAATTGCGCGAGCGGTACACCAGCTGGACGATGTTGTAGACCGCTTCGTCGGACGCCTCGGCCAGCAGGCGCGCCTGGGGCGTGCCGGCCAGCGCGGGTGGCATCTGGGCCAGCAGCTCGTTGAACGCGGTGCGCAGCTCGGCCAGCTTGCGGAACTTGTCGGTCGCGGCCCGCGTGCGGCTCGAAAACTGCACTTCCTTCATGCGCACGGCCACTTCGGTCAGGTCGCGCGGCAGCGCGCCGCTGGCGCTCCACAGGTCGACCTGCAGCACCAGCGTATCGACCCCGGAATGCGAGGACAGCACCCAGTCGAGCGGGGTGTTCGAGACCAGCCCGCCATCCCAGTAATGCTCGCCGTCGATTTCGACCGCGTCGAAACCGGGCGGCAGCGCGCCGCTGGCCATGATGTGCTTGGCGGCGATGGTATCGACCGCGTTGTCGAAGTAGGCGAAGTTACCGGTGCGAACATTGACGGCACCGACCGACAGGCGCATCTCGCGGCTGTTGACGCGGTCGAAATCGACCAGGCTGTTGAGCGTGCCTTCGAGCATCGAGGTGTCATAGTAGCTGGTGGCGCCGCGGTTGGCCATGGGCAGGTAGGGCGGCGGCATGCGCGGCTCGAAAAAGCCCGGCACCCCGTGCGAGAGCACGCGCCCGGCCGCCATCTGGTTGGCCCAGCCGCGCAGGGTGTCGCCGGTGAGCAGGCTGGTCCACCATTCGCCGACGCCGCCGTCGCCCGCGTTGCTGACCGTTTCCCAGAAACTGCGCAGTTTGGCGACCCGCTCGGCGCGCGGATTGCCGGCGATGATGGCGCTGTTAATCGCCCCGATCGAAATGCCGGCGATCCAGGTCGGCTCGATGCCCGCTTCCAGCAAGCGCTCGTAGACGCCGGCCTGGTAGGCGCCGAGCGCGCCGCCGCCTTGGAGCAACAGGGCAATGCTGCCGAAGGCCGAGGCGCACGGACGCGCCGCTTCGGGCGGGGCGGTGGCGCGGTTGTGCAGTGTCGAGCCGTCACGCATGTTCGGGCACCGGAACGTCGAAACCATTGAGCGTGGTCGATACCATGGAATAGAGTCCGACCAGGTAAATCAGTTCATTCGTGCCTTTCTGGCCGAAGGTGTGCACGGCCAGACGATAGATCGGCTCGGGCAGCAGGCCGCCGCGGCACAGCGCGTAGGCGAGGTCGTAGGCGATGCTTTCTTCCTTGTTCAGGTCGGATGGCTTGAGGTCGGCCACCAGGGTCGCCAGGCGTGCCAAAGGCATGCCTTCGGCCTCGGCCACGGCGATGTGGGCGTACAGTTCGTAGGCGGCGTCGAAGCGGGCGCCGACCACCAGGATGGCGATCTGGCGCACCTTGTCCGGCAGCACGGCATTGGCGGTCATGGCCAGGGTCAGGTTCCAGATCGCCTTGCCGATGGCGGGCTCGTGCAGCCACGGGTTCCACGGCCCCATCAGGGCGCCATCCTCGCGCTGGGAGACGAAGGCGTTGAAGTTCGAGGCAATCCCTTTGCGCATGTCGTGGTACAGGGGCTGTTGTTCGGGGGTGAGGTCCGAGGGGGCGATCAGGGGCAGGCGCATGGCGGCTTTCGTGGTTGGCAACGGGGGAAGCCGAACCGGCCCTGTCAGTGAATGCGCGGCCTTGGCCGGCGCAGGAAGATCGTTTCAGCTCGTTGCCAAAGAATACACGCGCTTACTTAGGCGAAAATTCAATCGTGCGCAGGTCGATTGCGCCAGCGGGAGACGATTAGGCGCGCAGGAGGATCAAAGGAACAGCGTTGCCGGTACCTGGAAACGGGCGGCAAGCGCCTTGATTTGCCGGATGTTGAGTTCTTGGGTGCCTTCAAGTATTTCCGCAACTGTACTCTGGCTGCCCAGTTCCGGAAGTGTCGATTCCGTAAGTTTATGCTGGTCCATCAGGAATCGCAGCATCGCACTGGGTGAAACGGGCATTGCCGGGTAATGCACCTCATCGTAGGCGGCGATCAGGGTCCCCAGCATCGTGGCAAGATCGGCCAGCGCATGCTGTTCATCCGCAGCGCCCGCGTCGAGCAGCTGGTTCAACACGGCGACGGCCTTGTCGTAGTCTTGCTCCGAGCGGATCGGAGACAGAGGAACGAGGGAGGTGAGCGCGCGGAAATGCGAAGTGATCGTGTCGACAACTGCCCGATCCATCAAGGTTTCCATTTGTCGTATTCCTTGTGCGTAAACACGTGTCGAATAAATAATTGCTGACTATTGAAGTGAATCGAGGTCACGATGCGGTATTTGTTACCGCCCACATCAAAAACGTAATAATCCCCGGCCTTGTCCGTGGCGTTGAATGTCTGCTTGAGCGCAGCGAAATTTGGAAACGACCTCGCTTCAATGGTTTTTCGCCATGCCTGCACGGAGCGTCCGCGTCATGGTGGATCGCTGAGAAGTTCTTCAATGCCTTATTGGAGATGACTCGCATCAGCCATGTTAGCGCACATTGAGATGAGGTGCTTTGGCACGGGTCACGGCGATGCGGCAATGTCAGGCTGGCATCACTGTAACGCTGTCGGAAAGCAAAAAGGGGCTACATGACCACTCATGTAACCCCTTGATGTTGCTGCTAAATTCTGGTGCCGACTGCCGGTTTCGAACTGGCCACCTGATGATTACAAATCATGACGTGTTGGCATTTCGGCGTGTTGATCCCAATACCCGCAACGATCCGAAACCCTTACGGATAGGGGCTTGTAGCGATAGTTCAGCCATTACAGCATTCCGCAACGTTCATGATTGTTGATATAATTTGCCTACATGGTGCCTACACGGCGCCGACGCGAGGCATATGTGGCGAAAGTAAATTTTAGTATCGAGCGGCTTAACAATTTTGCCTGTGAGCCAGGCAAGCAGCAGAGCATTCTTTGGGACGCCAAGGCGCCGGGGCTCGGTCTTCGTGTTACCGCAGCCGGTGCGCGCTCCTTCGTCTTCGAGACACGCTTGAATGGAAAGACCCTCCGCATCACCATCGGCGACGTGCGTACGTGGCCCATCGGTAAGGCGCAAGCCGAGGCCACCCGCTACAAAGCTCAAACCGATCAGGGCGTTGACCCGCGTCAGGTGCGCACCGACCAGCATGCCGCCCAGAAGAAAGCGCTAGCCAGCGCCAGCGCCGCCGCTCTCCGTGATGCTGTCACGTTGGGCGACGTGTGGAAAGAGTACGTCGCCGAGCGTATGGGGCAGTGGTCGGAGCATCATATTGCCGCGCACCGGAAGATCATTCAATCTGGCGGGGAGGTCCGGAAACGTAGCCCGAAGCTGACGCAACCCGGTCCGCTTGCAAGCATGGCGTCGCTGCGGTTGGTGGACCTTAATATGGAGCGGGTTGAAGCATGGGCGAAATCCGAAGCCGCAATACGCCCGTCCAGCGCGCGTTTGGCGATCCGGCTGCTTAAAGCCTGCCTCAACTGGTGCACGGCTCATCCCGTCTACTCGGCGGTGGTTACTTTCAACGCGGCAACTAGTACCAAAGCCCGAGAATCGTTGGGAAAGCCTAAGCTCAAGCACGATCTGCTTCAGCGGGAACAGCTTGCAGCATGGTTTGAAGCCGTCCAGAGAATCGGTAACCCCGTCATTTCGGCCTACCTACAGGTACTTCTACTGGTCGGTGCCCGCCGTGAGGAGTTGGCTGGCCTGCGCTGGGTCGATGTCGATTTCCGCTGGAACAGCATGAAGCTGGGCGATAAGGTCGAAGAGTTCCGTATGGTACCGTTGACACCGTACGTTTCCAAACTGCTAAACGCGCTTCCCCGCCGCAATGAATGGGTGTTCAGTAGCCCTGCTGCGGAATCAGGACGGCTTGCCGAGCCGCGTATCGCGCACAACCAAGCGCTCGCAGTTGCGGGCCTTCCGCCGCTCACATTGCACGGTCTGCGCCGCAGCTTCGCCACGCTGTCAGAGTGGGTCGAAACGCCGGCAGGTATCGCTGCGCAGATTCAAGGTCATGCGCCCCAAGGCGTCCGCGAGCAGAACTATATTCGACGCCCCCTAGACCTGCTGCGCATGTGGCACACAAAAATCGAAGCTTGGATGCTTGAGCAGGCGGAAATCGTGTTCATTCCTGTTGTCCCAGGCTTACGGGCTGTCGCTGCAGTTTAGCTGCACTACCAGTTTAAAGCGCCAGTCTAGTTTTAGCGGACGAAAAGCCGGACTCCTTCACCGGCCTGACTGGTGCCCCAACATATGAGGGCTGACACCTGAAGGGGTGCGCAAATGGTAAAAGCGTCGTTAGACGTAACCCGCTGGGGCGCGCAGGAAGCGTGGGACAGCATAGACGCGTCATTTATATTGACTGGCGAGGAACCCAATCCAGACCCGAACGCGAAGATGTCTGCGCGCTCGCTCCTTATTCTTGAAGGCATCAAATCGGCCTGTATTGTGCATCGCCTCAAGCCAGTGCGCATAACCGCGACTCAAGTATATTTCTTAGCAGCCGAGTTAGTCGACTGGGCTAAAGAAAAATCCTTTTCCATTCCCTTGGGATTGGATGAGTGTGTGAATGCAACATCAGTGGCATTTCTTAAGGTCCATGACGCACGCAAAGCATGCCGCCCAGAGCCATCGGTGCCCCCTCTCTCCCCTGAACCAACGGGTGGCGTCTTATCCGTCGAGGATGCCAGGAAGCTTGCGGGCGCTGAGCTTTATGCTGATTTTGCCGAATACATCAACAATGGAGCGTTAATTGATTGGGCATATTGGGTCGATCAGATGCCCACGTGGACAGCAAAGGAAGCTTCCAGGCTACTCAACGGGCTCGATCCGGACGTATTCGACGGCGCTCAACCGAAACCGAATGATCACGACACCAGCGCCGAGGAATTAGCGGCAATGCGCGCTCTGCGTCTTGCGACCGCACTTGGTATCACGTCGGACACGCCAGAGAACTGGTTTTCTTGGGCAAAGGCACGTGATATGCGCGCACACGAGGGACTCCTGCTGGCGCTCCGAACACGCGCTCTGTCAGTGGCCGACGGCGATAGTGGGCTGAGTTGCGGAGTTGAATGTGCTGAAAGCCCAGTCCATTTATCAGCCGGGTACGCTGATAAACCGCCGAAACCACTTCCCGCGTTACGGGCGCAGGAAGCGAAGATTCTCGAATGGCTTAAGCAGAATGAATACACGCCGGATAGCTTGCCACCAAATGAGTCCGGCAAACCTGGGATCAAGGCAGCAGTTCGCACCGCTCTGAAAGACCATGATCTGTTCAAGAATCGAGCAACTGTTTTTGACAAGGCTTGGTACAGATTGCGTAGTGGAGGCGAGCTAAAGTAAAGAGGCAGTGCGGACCAACCCTACCCCAAGATGTGGCGGACCCTCCTCCCCCGAAATAGTCTTAGGGGTAGGGTTGCGGAGGAGGACGGTACCGCTTTGATCATTCGTTTCACCAACTAATCAACAAGGTGAAACGAATGAATCTCTCAGACCTCCCGCACGCAGCCACTACGGCTGAAGCAGCAAAAGCGCTTAACCGCGCTCCGCAAACTCTCCGCAAATGGGCCTGTCTCGAAAACGGCCCGCTCCGCCCTGTTCGTATTAACGGCCGACTCGCCTGGCCAGTCGCAGAAATCAAACGCCTTCTGAACGGAGGCGACAATGCCTAAATCCCAAAAGCAGCACGGCCCCGCAGAGGGGGCCGCACTTGTCGATCTTGCTGGCGGGCACGAGGCGACATATCAAAATGAGCAAGCCGAGTCTAACACCGATGCTGCTGTCTTGGCGAGCAGGTCGACGGCGACGGCGGTGCAGTTGGCGAAAGTCATGGTGCTCCTTCGCCAGGGCCCCAAGACGACAATGGAGCTGCGCGACCACTCCATCCTTATGCCGGCGGCCCGGATTTTTCAGCTCAAGCGCGAGCACGGCCACACGATCACAACCGAATTGCTGCCGCTGTTCGACAATCAAGGCGTTCGGCATAGCAAATGCGCCCGGTATCACCTCATTGCCGAGGCGGTCAGCGGGGTGGCAACGTGAGCCGCCGCCCTCCCAACGTCAACCGTGCGGTGTACGCCGGTGCGCGCGCCGCCGCCCGCTCCCGCCGTTTCTGCGCAAGCTACGCCCGTTACGAAGTTGAAAAATCCATGTGGGCGAGCCGGCACCCTGGCGCCACGTCGGCAGAGTATGAGCAGGCCATGCGCGCAATCGCTCGCGCATGCGGTGTATAGCCATGGCCCGTATTCGTACCGTCAAGCCGGAGTTTTGGACCTCCGAACAAATCGCCGAGTGCTCGCCGACCGCTCGCCTCCTATTCATTGGCATCTGGTCGTTTTCAGACGACCACGGCATACACCCCGCATCCGTGAAGCGGTTGAAGATGGAAGTGTTCCCATCGGACGTGATCAGTGACGAAGATATCCAAGCCATGGTCGATGAACTGGAAGCGGCAGAACTGCTGCATTCGTATCAGGTCGCCGGCAAGGATTATTGGCAAGTCACCGGATGGGCCCGGCATCAGAAAATCGACAAGCCGACCTATCGCCATCCCCAGCCAGGAGCGCCGGTAGGAGAGTCAGCGCCAGCAGTGCATGCCCCCTCGCCGGACGTAAATTCGGCGAGCGCTCCCCGAGAAGTAGGGGAGGCCTCGCCGAGTCCTCGGGTACGGAGTCTAAAGGAGTCTAAAGGAAGTAAAGCATTGTCCGGTAGCCCGGACTGTTTGGCGATCCTTTCCCACCTCAACGAGCGGGCCGGCCGTAATTACTCGCCGGTGAGGGCAAGCCTGGACCTGATTGGCGCGCGCTTGAAAGAAGGCGCCACCGTCGCCCAGTGCTGCGCCGTGGTTGACGCGAAAGTCACCGAGTGGGCCACGGACCCGACCATGCAAAAGTACCTTCGCCCCGAGACGCTGTTCAACGCCACCAAGTTCGCTGGCTACGCCGGCCAGTTGGCTGACGCTACCTGCGTGAAGGATTGGGAATGATCGCCGCTAACGCCCAGCCTATCGTTGACGCGCGGTTGCGTGGCATGAAGCCCGAGGAAATGATTCTGGTTTCGCTTGTTGGCCCCATGGCCGCCGGCAACCACACGGTCCATGCGAGTGCAGGCCAGGTCTGCGACTGGCGATGGGCTCGTGGCCTTGACGTGTGCGTGTACGTCGGCGCCCGGATGGATTGGGCCACGACCGTCAAAGCCATCGCGCTGCATCGACCTGAGCACCTGAACGTGTGGAACGCGGTGGAGAAGTGGGGCGCCGGGGTGTTCCTGATCCCCGCAGCCGAGGACATCGCGCAGCCGGTCGCGCGCTGGACCTACGAACTCGACTTCTTGCCCTGGCTGGACTTTCAAAACATGGACTTTATCGCTGGGCGCACTTACGCCCGCGCACCCGGAGGAATGCCGTATGCAATTAATCCCTGACAACATCGATTTCAGCGCCTACATGAACGAGCCGGAGCAGCACAACGTGCGCCCCGCATCGGACTGGCTGCAAGACACAATCGACGCCTTCTATGCAGCGCCCGACGCCACCCCTATCCCAACAATGCTGTGGGAGAAATCACGCGACAGGATCAAGTTTCGCCCTGGCGAGGTATCGATCTACGCCGGGATCAACGGGCACGGCAAGAGCATGTTTCTCTCTCAGGTCGAGCTCGATCTGTGCTACCAGAATGAGCGAGTCATGGTCGCGAGCTTTGAGATGAAGCCGGTCAAGCAAATGCACCGCATGAGTCGCCAGGCCTACGCCGGCCGCGAGCCGTCGATTCCATTCCTAACCAGCCTGTCGCGCTGGACAGACGGCCGGCTTTGGATGTATGACCACGTTGGTGCGGTCGAGTGGCGCAAGCTCATCGCGGTCATGCGTTACTCGGTCGAGAAATTCGGCATCACGCAGTTCGTCATCGACAGCTTGATGAAGTGCGTCAAGGGCGAGGACGACTACAACGCGCAGAAGGATTTCGTCAACGAGCTGTGCGCGTTCGCCCAAGCTCATAGCGTGCACATCCACCTGGTGCACCACATGCGCAAGGGGGAAAGCGAGTTGAAAGCCCCCGGCAAATTCGATATCAAGGGCGCCGGCGCGATCACCGACCAGGTGGACAACGTGTTCATCGTGTGGCGCGATAAAAAGGCGGAGGCCGAGAAGAAGGGGAACCCCAATTGCTATGTGTCCTGCGAAAAACAGCGTAACGGCGAGTGGGAGGGGCGGCTAGGCTTCTGGTTCGATATCGCCTCGCAGCAGTACCTGGAATCGGCAGATCAGCACCCAACCCGCTACAACATTGCGGCACAGGGGCGCGCATGACCACCCCTAATCCAAAATCGATCAAAACGGCCCCTGCGGCTCCGCTGGGTGCAGCTTGGTGTACGGGCTCGTCTAAGCAGGCGAAAGTGCCACCATCGGGCTGTAATGGCTTCCATGGCGCTTTCGCTAGCCGTTCGACCACGTGCCCCGCGCCTTTCACCTCACCGCCGGACCAATACGCGCGCACGCGTGACGGGGTTTCCGCCGACTTCGCGCGCGTACGCGAGGCGGCGGCCACATTAAGCGACCAGTACGCGCCCGCACGCGCGAGGCACGCATGAGGGCGGACGCGTTACTGGACCTGATTGCAAAACTAGAAGATTGCGATGTTGATGCCGCCGCAAAGGTGGCGTTCCGAAAGATGATCGTCAGTGTGGGGGCGATGCACAACATTAGCTGCCTAAAGCAAGAGCAACGCGTGGACTTTGCACGGAATTTACTGCGGCTGAGAGAACAGCGCGCTGTTGTTCGGGACCGGCTCATAGCGCAATTTCAGGTGAGCGAATCGCAAGCGAACCGCGATATTTCTACTGCCCTTGTGTCGCATCTCCAACCCACGCAAAAACGTCAATTTTTTGGCAGTAAATAGAGCTGTAATAGAGGCTTGCAAACGAAAGGATGACCGAAATGAAAGTTGTGTATTTCCCTGATGAAAATAGCTCCCGCGCGCAAACTGCGGTAGGTGCAATGTTCGCCTCGCCACAAAACAAGTGGGTGAATTTGCTTGACCTGATTGCTACGATTGAGTCCGGCGAGACGGTCGAGATTCGGCCCGCATCCGAAGCTGAAATTAAGCGGGCAGATGCCTACGTGGCGCTGCATCAAATCGGCGTAATGCTAGGCGAAAAACTCGACGCTATTCTGGAGGGTGAGCCGTTAGAGGATGTTGTGAGAAAGACTACGACCGTGCGCGATGCGATAGAGTCTATCGACGTAGAATTGCCCGGCATTGTCGACTTCACGAAGGGCTAATCATGGGACTCCTCGATATGTTCAATGACCCCCAGACGACCGGGTTGCTCGGTGCGGCCGCTCAAATTATGGAGCGCTCCGGCGATACTAGCCGACCATACAGCGCTGCTCAGGCATTCGGCACGGGCATCAATAGCTATATGCAGATCAACAATTCCATGCGCGCGCGCAAGCTCCAGGAGGAACAGGAGGCACAGGAAGCCGAGCGCCGCGCGCTGCAATTACAGCAGATGCAGGGCGATATGCAGATGAAGCAAAAGCTGCTTGATCGTGAAGACCGCATTCGCACACGTTTGACTGAAGGCGCGCCGGCGCAGCCAGCACAGCAGGCGCCCGCTGATTACGGCTTTGCCAGTGCCGCACCAGGCGCTGGGCCAATGTCGCCAAAGACCGGCGGCCCGGACTGGATGCGACAATTTCAGGCGAGCAACGGCGCCGGTGCGCCTCCAGCGCAGCCGCAGCCGGCCATGCAGGCCCCTGGAAGCGAAAAGCAAAGCGCGGTCGCTTATCTGACCCGCGTGGCACAAGTGCGCACGGAGGAAGGCGACATCGACGGGGCCAACAAAGCGTGGGAGCACGTCGCTAAACTCAGTCCTGAGGTGAGCAAGATCGAAGCTGGGACGCAAAATGGCCGCCCGATCAGCGTCATCACTTTCAAGGACGGTCAGCAAAAGGTAAGTGAATTTGGCCTGGCGCCGAACATGACCGAGGTGGACCTGGGCGACCACAAGCGTTTCGTTGACAAGAACGCCGTCAGCAATGGTCAAGAGTACACGGTCAACCAGTCGGCAAATTCCAAGGCCGACGACCGTCGTGCCGCCGCCAGCCGCGCGCAGTCGGCCGGCCAGTTCAACGCGCGCATGGCATTCGACAAGCAGCAAGTCGAAGGCACTGGCCCGGACGCATCTGATGCGATGATCGACGCCATCGGCACCGGCAAAATGGCGCCGCCGTCAGGCTACGCGCTGCGCAACCCGAAGATGCTCAACATGATGGAGCGCGTGGCGCAAAAGTACCCGGACTTTGACGCCACCGAGTACGACGGCAAGAAGCGGGCAATGCGCGACTTCACCACCGGCAAGCAGGGCGATTCAATCCGCTCGTTCGCTGTGGCGTCGGACCACTTGGGGCAACTGAAAAACCTGATCACGGAGCTGGGCAACGGCAACACGCCGCTGGTCAACAAGTACAGCAACATCATCGCGCAGCAGACCGGCAGCGCCGCGCCGACCAACTTCGACGCCGCCAAAGGCATCGTGGCAAAAGAGGTGCTGAAATCCATCGTTGCCGGCGGCGGTGGCGTGGAGGAGCGCCAGGAGCTTGCGCACCTGCTCGACAACGCCAAGACGACCAAGCAGCTCAATGGCGTGGTCGACACGTACCTGCACCTGATGGCCGCACAAAAGAGCGGGCTCGAACGCCAGTACGAACTGTCTACGGGGCGCAAGGACGCAAAGGCGCGTTTTGATTACAAGTCCGAGGCCGAGAGCGGGCCAGCGGCGCCATCGGCGCAGCCTGTCCGCAAATACAACCCTAAAACCGGGAAAATTGAATAATGGGCCAAATTATTGAAGTGCCAAATCAGGGCCGAGTAGAGTTCCCGGACGGAATGAGTGACGCGGAAATTGTCGCCGCGATCAAGAAGAATGCGCTTTCTTACCCAGCGCCCGCAGCGGCAAAGTCGAAGGGCTTTGGCGGGCAGCTCAACGACTTTGTGGCGAGCGTGCCGCGTCAAGTGGGCCTGGCTGCGCGCTACGGTATTGAGGGCGCAGGCGGCACGTTCGACGCCTTCGTCGGAAACCCGGTTCGCACGCTTGCGGCCCCGATCCTGGGGAATAAGCCGCGTGCAGACACGGGCGGCGCGCTGGCCAACATCATCGGCCTGCCCAGCCCTGCTACCGCACAAGAGCGGGTTGTTGGCGACGCCACGCGTTTAGTCGCTGGTTCCGCTGGCATTATCGGCGCAGCCGGCAAGGCGGCCACAATGACCAACGGCACCACGCAGGCGGTGGCGCGTACCATGGCGGCGGCCCCGCTCAAGCAGCTTGCCTCCGGGGGCGCTGCCGGTGCCGCTGGCGGCTACACGCGTGAGACTGGCGGCAATGAGGGGTCGCAGTTGCTGGCGTCCTTGGCTGCCGGGGTGGCGACGCCATTTGCCATGGGCGGCGTCCAGCGTGCGGCCGCAGGCATTGGCAACCGCTTGCGCCCTGCTGGCCCGCCGGTATCGCCGCAACAGCAGCAGGCACAAATCGACATCACGATCAACAGCGCGCTTGAGCAAAACGGGATCAAGCTGGGCGACCTGCCGGCGCAAGTGGCGCAAAGCATTCGCCAGGACGTGGCCAAGGCGTACAAGATCAGCCCGGACCTGTCACCTGATGCGGTGCGTCGCCTGGCCGACTACCGCCTGACTGGCACCACGCCGACGGCTGCTGGGTTGTTGCGCGATCCTGGCACATTTACACGTCAAAAGAACTTGGCAAAGGTCGGGGCAAACAGCAAGGAGCCCGCCGCCCAGCAACTGAGTCTGACGGAGGAGGCCAATAATCGGCAGCTGACAACTGGGCTCAACGGATTAGGCGCCGGAACTGTGGACGATGCATACGCCGGCGGCAGTAAGGTAATGGATGCCCTGAGCGCGCGCAACGCCCGTGCCAAAGCCTTGATTGACCAGCGGTACAGCGCCGCGCGCGCCACGGATGGCAGAAGTGCCGCACTTGATCCGTCCGCGTTCACACAGCGAGCCAACAACTTGTTGGACGATGCCATGCTTGGGGGAAAGCTCCCGAGCGATGTCCGGAGCCTGCTCAACAAGGCCGCCAAGGGCGAAATGCCCCTGACGGTCGACGTTGCGGAGCAGTTCAAAACCCGCATCGGCGAACTGCAACGCTCAACGTTGGATAAGGCCGAGCAAAAGGCGTTGGGCATGGTCCGTACAGCCCTGGACGACACGCCACTGCTGCCTGGCCAGCAGATCGGCCAGGAGGCCATGAGCGCATTCGGGCGCGCGCGCTCGCTCAACCGCAAGTGGATGGAAATTGTGGAGAAGACGCCTGCCATGCAAGCCGTGCGCGAGGGCATCGAGCCGGACCAGTTCGTGCAAAAATTCATCGTCGGGAGTGGCGGAAACGCCAATGTGATGGACGTGAACATGATGCGGAACTCGATCAAGAAGAGCCCGGAAGCGATGGATGCCGTACGCGAGCAGATCACATCGTTCCTCAAGACAAAGGCGCTGAACGGCGCGGCTGACGAGGCGGGTAATTTCAGCCAATCGGCCTACAACAAGGCGCTTGCCCAAATTGGCGACCGGAAGTTGAAGCTTTTCTTCCCGGCCGACCAAATCGCGCAGATGAAAGCAATTGGGCGAGTCGCCAGCTACGAGCAGGTTCAGCCAGTTGGCAGTGCTGTGAACAATGCGAACACGGCCGCCGCCGGGGGCGCCATGATGCTTGACCGCATTGCCAATCTGCCGTTTCTTTCAAGGCTCCCAATGGGCAAAGCGATGCTTGCCGACCCATTGGAAAACATTGCCCTGAGCATGCAAGCAAAGCGTTCGATGAATGTACCGCTGAATCTCGCCGGGCCGGCAAAGGCGCCAGCGCAGTTGCGCGCGCGCGGGCTGATGATGTCGCCGGCGGCGCTGATGGGTATCGAGAGCGAGGAGGAGCGGCAGCGTCGGCTATTTGGTGCGCCTACTTTCTAGCCAAGCGTTGATGATGAAGGCCAGTGCTGCGCCGAGCTGAATCGGATCGTAATGCATGCTTCCCCCTGTGTAGTTTTCCCATTATAGGCCACCTCCGGGTGGCCTTTCCATCGTTCGGGCAGGGCATCTACGTGCCTAAAACAAAGGTCGGGAATGGGCGAAAAGATTGTTTCCGATGCTTGGTAGGGCTGGCGGCGCAACTACGTTGATAATGGCTTCGAGGCAGGTTTAAATAACCTAGGAAAACGGTGAAATTCTACGGTTTCACGATCCGCATCACTGTCGCGCGCGAGACATCGTACTGTCGGGCCAGGGCGCTGATGGATGCAGCGTGCTCCCGATGCTGGCTGATCATTTGGGCGCGCTGCGCGTCGGTTGTGCTGGCTGGGCGGCCAAGTGTGGCGCCCTCGGCCTTTGCCCGGGCAAGGCCGGATTGCGTGCGCTCAACCAGCAAGTCCCGTTCCATCTCAGCGACCGCCGCGAGCATCGTCAACATCAACTTGCCGGCCGGCGATGTCAGGTCAAGTTTGCCAAGCTGCAAAACGATCACTTCGATTTTGCGGGCCGCTAGTGCCTTGATCGTGGCACCAACGTCTTGAGCGTCACGCCCCAGCCGGTCGAGCTTTGACACCACGAGGGTTTCTCCATCCCGTATTTGGCCCAACAGCGCTTTGAACTGCGGGCGCTGGGACGCCGAGACCTTGCCGCTCACGCCTTCATCACTAAACCAATAGTCGACCTTGTAGCCCGCTCCCTCGATTTCCATGCGCTGATTCGCGGTGGTCTGGTCCCTGGTGCTGACGCGGCTGTAAGCGAAAGTTGCCATTTGTTTCTCTCGTGAAAGTTGAGTAGGGAGATGTGTTCAATAACGTCCAAACTATATATGAACATGTTCAAAATAGTGATAGCTATTTTATGGTCATATTTTTGTGTTGATCCGCGTGCATGTTCATATACGGTCGTTTTTGAACATGTTCCCGTAGCACCAGAAACGCAATCAGCTTAGGATGGGACAACAATTCTGCGCGCCGGCGCCCCGCACGCGTCAGAGCGCCAAGGGCGCGCTACCACAAGGAGACCCATGATGACCAGCACCGTTGAAGAAAATATCGAGCGGCTTTTGATGTGGCTCATCAACCAGCCGGCGCCGCTGCCGATCCAGATCGACGCGTGGGACGTCGAGCACATCGCCCGGTACATGAAGCGGTCGGCCAACACGATCCGCCGCGAGGTGGTCGTGCAGCCGAGCTTCCCGAAGGCTATGCGCCTGCCCGGCGCCGCACGTGGCCAAGCGCTCTACAAGGCGCGCGAGGTGGTTGCGTGGTTGGAAAGCCAAACGTCATAGCATCGCTGCGGTTCGTCCCGGCGCCAGGGCCATTACCTTCTCGCCGTTGCTGGCATCTGGCGCCAAGGTGAGCGTGGCGTATTTCGGCCTGGTTTTGCGCATGCACGCGAGTTCGTCGATTTTTCAGAGCCCTTTTCACAACTGTGCATGCTACGATGGGCGCCCATTAAAAGAGCTCTATGAAAGAATTTGAGCAGTGCTTAACGTTACATACTGAAGGCCCGCTAGTGGCTGAAATTAAGGGCAATTGAATATGCCAACTCTACACACCCTCGTTCCTGACGCAGATGCTATTTTGGCGCTAGAGCCTGAGGAGCTTGCCGGGCTTGCGCTAGAGCTAATCGGATCGATCACCCCGGATGACGGCATTGGCAATCCTTTGCACCCGACGTCATTTACCCATCCTCAGACACTTGGCGCCTATCCGGACAATAGACGGAAAGAAGTGCAATATGCGATGGCTGAGGGTTGGAACTGGCTCGTCCGCGAAGGATTAATCGCTCCTACGCCTGGTGACACTTCGGGCTGGCATTTCGTGACCCGAAGGGGCGCGCAGATGAAAAACCGGGCTGGCGTGCAGGCCTATGCCAGCTCAGTGCTACTTCCTCGAGGCATGCTGCATCCGGACACCTTAAAATGTTGCTGGTCAGCGTTTATGCGAGGCGAGTACGACACGGCTGTGTTCCAGGCTTTTCGTGAGCTCGAAGTCGCCATTCGCGCGGCGGGTAGTTTTTCCGCTGATGACATAGGTGTTCCGCTTGCTCAAAAGGCCTTTGGTGAAAGGGGGCCTTTAACTGACAAATCTGCCCCTTCTGGCGAGCGTGTTGCCCTGCTTAACATGATGGCAGGTGCACTCGGCTCATACAAGAACCCGCACAGCCATCGTAAGGTTCAGCTCCATGTTGTCGATGCAAGCGAGATGATCGTAATGGCCAGCCATTTGATGAAGATCGTAGATGCTCGCCGGCCTCAGTAGTCGGTTTAGCTACGAATTTTTCAAGGGACTGGGGCGCTGGTCCTGAGCATCGGGCGGTTGTCTTCGACGTGCGCCGTGCGCCGTGCGAGTAGATGGCTGACCGGATGTGTTGGGGCAGGTCATCCTGTTTGCCGTTGAGCCCCCCCCCTTTGCGACCCGCCACCATCATAGCGGCGGCCTGCCCCGCGCACGTCCGCCTCGCGCTTGGCGTCGGCCAGAGCGGCAACAGCCTCGTTCTGACGCCCCACCGCAGCGGCATAGGCGGCGCTCTTGGCCCGCTCGTCGACTAGTTCCATCTGGGCGGCGTCACGGTCGCGCGCCGCCAGGAACCAGCCGCCGCCGGCCCACGCGCCCTCAACCAGCAGGGCGGCCAGCAGGATCACGGCAACGATTTTCCAGATGCCGCCAGTGACGCAGGCGGCAAGCGTGCCCAGGGCGCTTATAAGTGTTGATAAATCGTAAATTTATCTCGTTAAGACTCCGTCCATAAATTGTGTATGGAACAAGTTTGATGGGGCATGAGGCAGGGGTCTTTTTGCGGCAGTACAGTGCGGAATGTTTATCGGGCCTTACTACATGATATTGGACGTCGACAAGGCGACATACGCTCTGGAGCAAGGGGAGCCCGGAGACTACATCTATGAAATCGCTGGCCGCGTCATTGGCATTAATGAGGTTTGTCGCCGGGTGGTGGCGGGTAGGTTCAAAGCGATCTATGTCGATGTGCTGGCTGCGGAGATGGCACGCATCTCGACCATCGACTTATTCGATGCCAACGCAACGACCCTGGAGTATTTCTACTCGATCTATGGAGGTGACGGGAGCCAGTTCGCGGGCGCGCTTACGGGACTGCTCGACGATGAGCCCTATTGGGGAAATGTTCTGATAATCGACAGACTCGAAATTCTTCCAAAATTCAGAGCCCACAATCTCGGCCTTGTGGCCATGCGACGCATAATCGAGCGATTCCGGCCAGGCGCTGAGATAGTCGCAATAAAGCCATTCCCCCTACAGAATGAGGCTTTCATTGGCAACGATGCTGCCTGGCGCGCCCGCCTTGACCTTTCGAACTTCAAAGGGAATCAGGCGCGCGCGATGGCAAAACTGCGGCGCCACTATGCCAAGCTGGGCTTCAAGCAACTGCGAGGCACGGAGTTCATGTTTCTGTTTGGGGGCGCGATTTTGCCGGGCGTCGCGGACCTGGAGAAGTAGCCGTGCGGCTATTTTTTCTTGGGGGCGATTCCTGCTCTCTTGGCCGCGTCACCCGACACTACCAATTGAAGCGTGCCATCGAGGCGCTTGACGACAGTCGACAGTAGCTGTTCGGTGGGGATGGATGCGAGGTCAATTTGCGGTTCCAGTGCCGCCGCCACCATGGCGACTATTTCGGAATTAACGCTACGGCCATTTTTCTTTGCATGAGCTTCGAGGCGTTCGCGCAGCGCGGGCGCCATACGAAGGGGGAACGGGGTTGTTTGGCTCGGTGCAGGCATGTGCGCGATTGTCCTCCACAGCGTCAGTTCCATCAAAGAGTCTTCTTGACTCTGAGTCTATTAGATTCTATATTGAGTGTAATCAATTTCCATGAGGGATGAAAAATGGTCAGTCAGCCAGCAGGGTATCCATTGCGTATGCCGTCTGAGCTACGAGAGTGGTTTAGCGCAGAAGCGACGAAAAACGGGCGGTCCTTGAACAGCGAGCTGGTCCATTGCTTAGCAGAGATTCGGGCACGCAGTGCTCAGCCAGCCGCCGCAACGCAGCAGTCGCGGACCTAAACGTAAGGCCGCGTCAACAGATGAAAGGAGTGTAATCGAAGAAATGAAAGCCAGATGTGACAAGGGCCAACTGTGGAGGTCGGCCCTTGAAAGTACACCGCCTAGTGGAGCTAGGCAAGTTGGGCCTTAAATGTAATCAGCATTTTGGGCCCGTTGGATCAGTGCATCTTGGAGAAACACATGAACATATCGAACATTAAAGTAGACAACGAAAAATGTCAATCGCCCCTGTCCACCACCGCCAGATTGCATATGCTGCAATCACAGATGGCAGCAAGTCATTTCGGGGAAGATCATCCTTGGCGAATGGCGCTCAGCGAAATTATAGAGGGGGCAAGCAATGCCGTCCCGCTCCGAAGCTGTGCCGAACCCGTTGCAGCCCCGCACCCAAGACCCGATTCGTTGCACAAACCGTTTTTGTGGTTGCCCGCAAGCCTTGCGTGGAATGCCGACGCTGATAATGACGCGGATGCCCTGGACGCATTTCGAGGTATCACAACTTGCCTGCAATTGATCGAAATGAGTAATTTGGATCGAGACTTGATCGACCCAAGTTGCCCGGGCAACTCACCTCCCGTCTTGGATATGCTTGATACAGGAAATTTGATGCGGCTTGCGATTTTGGTTGCCACGGAGTGGGGGAATAAAGCTGAGCGACGCATAAGCAAGCGTACGGCCGACTCGCGTGCTGGGGGTGCAAAATGAACCTTGCAGATAACCCAGGCCTCGGAAGTGTCGATCGGGCCCCGTATCAGCTCGCACATTTGCTTCGTCGTCTGCCGGCCGACTTTTCGGCATATCAGCCTTTTCCTGATGCAGATTGTGCGACAGCAGAGCTGGTAGCGCGGCACGCTAGGAACGCCAACGAAACATTGATGCACGGCCTGGCCGCGCTCGGCCACGTGATGATGTTAGCCGGCCTCAATGAAGAGGGGCAGGCGGCTTCGAGTCATTTGGCGCGAATGGGCGACCTCATCACGCATCTGGCCGTCGAGGCCGAGACAATGCAGGAACTGGACTTGTCGATTAGTAATGCGCTTAAAGCGCAACCGCGCAGCGCTGGTGAAACCCAATGTTGGGTGCCCGCCTTGCCTGGCCAGCTACCGCCGCCGGAGCAAATCGTGATCGGTTGGCATACCGAGTTGGAGAGCCCGGTTGTCATTTTTTACGACAGCAGTGGAATTGGTGAGCCGTGCTGGCGGGTCTGCGCTGACGGAGGGCAATTCGTAAGCGATCCATCAACCCCAGGCTGTTCAGGAAGTCACGCCGCTGGTTAAATCGGGGGTATGCAAATCCTTCATATTCCACGGCAGCAGCGCCGCGACGTCATCCACGGTTTTCG
>NZ_WHJH01000081.1 GCF_011682145.1 Massilia mucilaginosa | reverse complement strand
AGAACTGCCGCAGCGCCAGGCCGGTGCCGACATTGCCGATCTGTTGCCGTTCAACTTTACTGCTGTTTAACAGCCGCTTGCCCGTCGATTAGGGCAACGTCAAGGTGCGGTAGAAATCGCGCTTACGGTCGAGACGATGTAGGCGATCTTGCCATCGTCGCCGTAGATCGCCTTGCTGGAGGCGTCGACGTAGATCAGCGCGCCGTCCTTGCGCCGGCGCAGGCCTTCATGATCGGAGATGCCGCGCTCGTGCACGCGGCGCGCGTCGGTGTCGTCGAGATCGCGCTGGCCGGGCAGGGCGATCAGCTCGCGCAGGTCGTGCCCGAGCGCTTCCTCGCTGGTGTAGCCGAAGATGCGCTCGGCGCCGTTGGTCCAGCGCAATACGGTGTGGCCGGGCGTGGTGACGATCACCCCGCCAGGGGCTTCGGTAAGTATGAGCTGATCGAAGTCGATGGGCATCCGGCGTTCTCTGGCTGGTGGAGTGGCGCCGCGACGGGTTGAGGCAGCGCTACGGCGTCAGGCCATGATGCGCTTTTCCCTACGATTGTCAAACGGAAGTTGTTGTATGTGAAATGTAAAAAGACCCGCTGCGCCACGCTCCCCGGCGCTTACTTCGGGTACAAAATCATCTGGGTGCAGCGGAACAGGGCGATGGTCTTGCCGTTCGCTTCATTGGTCACCACCACGTCCCACACCTGGGTGGTTTTGCCGAGGTGGGCGGCCTTGGCCACGCAGGCGATCGCGCCGTCGCGCGCGGTGCCCAGGTGGTTCGACTTGATTTCGATGGTGGTGAAGCTGTTCGCCCCTTGCGGCAGGTTGGCCACGCAGGCGTAGCCGGCGGCGGTGTCGGCCAGGGTGATGACGGTGCCGGCGTGCAGGAAGCCGTTGGGCGCGAGCAAGTGCGGCTTGACCTCCAGGCGCGCGGCCACTTCGCCGTCGGCCACTTTGGTGATTTCCACGCCCAGGTAGCCGGGCAGCGTGGCGGCGCCGAAACTGTTCATCGATTCAGGGGTAAACTGCTGTTGCGTGGTCATGGTGTGCCCGTTCGTGTGTGAAAAATAAGCACGATTGTACGTTTTTATTCCCAGCCCGGTTACCAGAGGTCAGATCGTGAAAAAACTCGCTTTAACACTGCTGTGCTTGACGGCATTGCTGCCCGCCGCCGGCGCGCTGGCCCAGGACGCCGCGCCGGCGCGCCTGGTCGACGCCGCGCGCTCCCAGATCGGCGTGACCACCAAATACGACCCGCGCTACGAGCGCCTGGCGTTTCCGGGCGGCGACGTGCCGGCCGAGCGCGGCGTGTGCACCGACGTGGTGGTGCGCGCTTACCGCAAGGTCGGCGCCGACTTGCAGGAACTGGTGCATCGCGACATGAAGACGGCCTGGAGCGCGTATCCGAAACTGTGGCAGCTCAAGCGCCCCGATCCGAATATCGACCACCGGCGCGTACCCAACCTGGCCACCTTTTTCACACGCCACGGCAAGTCGATGACGCCGGCGCGCGAGGGCGCCGCCTACCAGGCGGGCGATGTGGTGACCTGGATGCTGCCGGGTAACCTGCCGCACATCGGCATCGTCTCCGGCCAGCGCAGCGCGGCCGGGGTGCCGCTGGTGATCCACAACATCGGGCGCGGCACCCAGATCGAAGACATGCTGTTCGCCTATCCGCTGACCGGGCATTACCGCTGGAATCCGGCCGACAAGGCGGGCGCAAAAACAGCGGCCGCCAGGCCCGCCGTCAGCGCAAGCCGCTGACCGAGCCTTCCTTCGGATAGTCGATCCTGTACTCGACCTGGAATTTTGCGCTGGCTCCGGCGGCCAGGGTCTTTTTCCAGGCCACGACACCACGGCGCTGCTCCCAGGTATCGGTGAACGGTGCCGGATCGAACAACGCCTCGACCTTGACCTCCTCGGAGGTGCTGACCGGGGAGGAATCGAACACCAGCAGCTCGACCGGCGTCTTGTGGCGGTTGACCAGGGTGAACACGTCGGCGCGCACACTGCTCGCGCGTCCCCCGAAGAGGCCCTTGCTGCCGGTCTTGCCGGCCACCGGATCGAGCGAGACCAAGACCCGATCGTCGCGCCCGAACGAGAACAGGGCCTTCTCGCCCTCTTGCAGGTTCCACTTGGTAGCGCCGATGTAGCCGCCGTCGCGGAACAGTTGCATGTTACCGGACGGCCACACGCCTTCGGGACGGGCCGCTTCGGCCATGACGATGGCAAATTTTTCCAGGCGCGGCGTCACGCGCAGGTGCTGGGTGACCGGCAGCGCCAGGGTCGACAGGGTGACCGAGGTGGCGCGCCCGTCCGAGGCCAGGTTGACCCGGCCCGGCACCTCGAATTCGGTGGCAAAGACGCCCTGCAATTCGGCGATATCGACCTCGTTGGCGCGCTTGATCGAGCTGCCGGTGATCTCGACTTTCTGGTACCCGTTCCTGAGCATGTCCATGGGCGCCGCCGCCACCGGCGCCGAGGCTGGCCTGGGCGGCTGCGGCGGGCGGTAAGCCAGCAGCCACGGCTGCGGTTCGCGCCCGCTCGGCGACAGGCGCGGCTGGCTGGTCGAGAGCGTCAGCTTGACGTTGCTCCAGTCTTCGCCGGTGGTTTGCGAAATCGTGGCGAGGCGCTCCAGGTCGACTTTTGATGCGGCCGAGTCGAGGCTGGCGCGGTAGCCCGGCGTCCAGCCGGCATTGTCGCGCTGGTAGCTGATGGTCAGGGTGCCGGCCTTGGCCGCCGCCAGGCGCACCACCATGCTGCGCACCTCCTTGTCATCCGAGCTGAGGCCGGCCAGGTCGCTCTCGAGCGCGGCGATTTTCTTGTTGAGCGCGCGCTGCTGCACGGCCAGCTTTTCGATCTTGAGCAGCGCCTCGCTGGCGCCGCGCCCGAGGGTGTCGATCACGCCGGCCAGGGCCCTGGCATTGTCCGGCCCCTGCGCCTTGCCAGCGTCGGCCGCGCCGCCGTTGTAGCGCTCCAGATAGCCCTTGACGATGGCGGCCGACTTGGCCTCGGCGTCGAGCATCGCCTTCTGGTCCTTGAGGCGCTCGATCTCGCCCGTCAGCCGAGCTTCGGCCGGGTTGACCGCTTCGCTGCCGGCGCTGTCGCGCGAGACCACGTCGGCCACGCGGATGCCGGGGGTGGCCTGCACCCGCACGCTTTCCAGCTTGAAATTGGCCGGCAGGCCGTCGATGACGAGCTCGGTGGCCCCGGCGGCGACCTGGGCGGTGCGCACCACGGTGGCGCTGCCGGGATACAGGGTGACGGCCGTGACCGGGGCAGTGGTGCCGGCCAGGCCGGCCTCACTGAAGAAGGCGAGGGCGGCGAGGAGGGGATAGCGCATAGGAACCTTTCGGACAGGAACAGGGAAGATCGGTAGTACTTGAAACGGAAGCGGGAGCAAAAAGGGGTTACAACGGCCCCACAAACGCTCGCGGGTTTCATATTTACAACATGATAGCGCAGAGGCTTTCAAAAAATTGCAACTTGGGCAATCATCGCGTACGCTCTCTCTCTGATTTCTAGTTAGAAATATTAATTGCCTACATTAAAGCGGAAACCCATGATGACTTACCCTGTTACCCCTCGCGCAGGCAGTGTGCGCTCGCTGTTCGCCGCCTGCCTGCTGGCCGGCTCGGCCCTGCTGACCGGCTGCGTCAGCCCGATGTACCTGGACACCGCCACCAAGCAAGTGCCGGTATCGGACATGAAAAAAGTAGCCGATCCAAAACCCGTGCAACTGACCTTCGAGTTCCTCACCCATGGCGCGCCCGCGGCCGGCCCGACCAATTTCCTGAAAGAGACCGTCACCACCCAGATCAAGGAAAGCGGCCTGTTCGCGCCCGAGGGCAGCGCTGCGCCGGCCGGCATCCTGATGGTCTCGCTCAACAACGTGAAAGTCGGCGACGACCCGACCGGCAAGGCATTCCTGACCGGCATGACCTTCGGCCTGGCCGGGACCGCGGTCACCGACGGCTACGTCTGCACCGTATCGTATCTGCCCGCGGGCCAGGCCAAGCCGATCGTCAAGGTCGCCCGCCACGCCATCCACGTAACCCTTGGCAACGCCAGCCCGCCGCCGACCGCCGGCAAGCCGATGGAGCACGAACTGGCCGTCAAAACCATGACCCGCGAAGTGCTCAGCAACGCCCTGCGCGACCTGTCGTTCGACCCTGCATTCAACCCTTAATCCACCATCAGCAAGGAATATTCATGACCTCGATTTTTCGCCTCTCTTCCCTCGTCGCCGCCGGCGTTCTGGCCGTACAACTGGTCGGCTGCGCGCCGATGACCATGTCGGCCCCGGCGCCGTCGATGGACAATACCGTCAAGCTGCGCAATCCGGCATTCGACAAAGTTGCCGTCGGCAGCTTCAGCCTGGACGCCAGCAAGAACGCCAGCCTCGACAAGAGCCATAGCATCCGCGCCAGCGGTGTCGTCGCCCCAGGCGGCTCGTTCGCGCAGTACCTGGGCGAGACGCTCAAAGTGGAACTGCTGTCGGCCGGCCTGCTCGACGCCAACGCAGCGACCGTGATCACCGGCACCCTGACCCAGACCGAGGTCGATGCGTCGATCGGCACCGGCAAGGGCGTGCTGGCGGCGCGCTTTGTCGTCACCCGCGCTGCGCAGGTGCGTTACGAGCGCGAATTGAAGGTCGAGTCGACCTGGGATTCGTCGTTCGTGGGCGCAACGGCGATCCCGGCGGCGGCGCGCGAGTACGAACTGCAGTACCGCAAGCTGGTCAGCAACCTGCTGGATGACGAAAAGTTCCGTCAAGCTATCTCCAAGTAAGCGCTTCGCCTTCCAGTCACATGCACTAACGGCGCCTGCGTTCGCAGGCGTTTCCAGAGCCCGGCAGCGCGCCAGCGCGTCGCTTGCCCGGGCCGCTCATCCCCCTGCGCTTTCATGCGCCACAAGCGCGCTTTCCCAATACGGCGGCGTGCCCACATGGTCGCGCAGGCAAGCGATGAACAGCTGCGCCTTGACCGGATGCGAACGCCCCGGCAGACGCACCGCGTGGATGCCGTCGTCGACCACCGACGCACCCTGGCTGGCCGGTCCGAACAGCGGCACCAGTTGCCCGGCGACCAGCGCCTCGCTCGCGAGCCAGCTCGGCAGGTGCGCCACGCCGGCGCCGCCGATGGCCGCGTCCAGCATGAAATCGACATCGTCGCTGCGCAGGGCGCCGCTCACCTGCAAGGGTTTGTTGCGGTTGACGCCCTCGAAGGTCCACCAGCACGCCAGCGCGCTGCGGCTGACGTAGCTCATGCAATTATGATCGAGCAAGTCGAGCGGCGTGGCCGGGGTGCCGTGCCGTTCCAGGTAGGCCGGGCTGGCGCAGGCGATGCGGCGGCGCGGCGCCAGCCAGGTGGCCAGCAGGTCGCTGTCGGGCAGGGGGCCGAGGCGGATCGCCACATCGACCCGCTGGGCCGACAGGTCGACCACGTCGTCGTTGAGCTGCAGCTCCAGTTCCAATAAGGGATAGCGGTGCAGGAAGGTGCCCAGCAGCGGGGCGATATGGCGCCGCCCGAAGGCGCGCGGCGCGGTGACCGTGAGCACGCCGCGCGGTTCCGGATCGACCGCGGTGACGGCCGCCTTGGCCTCGGCCAGCTCGGCCACCAGGTGACGCGCGCGCGGCACGAAGCGCTCGCCGGCATCGGTCAGCAGCACCACGCGCGAACCGCGCACGAACAGCCTGGCGCCGACCTCGGCTTCGAGCCAGTCGATCCGGCGCGACACCGACGACACCGCCAGCTGCAAGGTCTTGGCGGCGCGCGACAGGTTGCCGCTGTCGACGACGGCGAGAAAACAATGCAGGGCATCGAACATGGAAACGGCTCCGGTGAGGTTTGCGCCTGGAAGGTTTGCACATAGCGCAAAGATAGTTTGCACATTGCCATATTGTTCCGCGCGGCGCAACACCGCATACTGCTGCTGCCACCACTTAGCATTTTCCCATCACCCTGAACGAAAGACGCCATGACCCATTTCTTCCGCACCCCGCGCACCCTGATCCTGGCGGCCGCCCTTGGCGTCGCCGCCTTCACCGCCAGCGCCGTCCACGCCGCCGCGCCGATGGCCAAGGTGTCGGCCCCCGGCTACTTCCGCATGATGCTGGGCGAATTCGAAGTGACCGCGCTGTCGGACGGCACCACCGAACTGCCGGTCAACAAATTGCTCAAGACCGCCCCGGCGAAAGTCGACAAGGCACTGGCCAAGTCCTTCCTGGCCAGCCCGCTGGAAACCTCGTTCAACGCGTACCTGATCAATACCGGCAGCAAGCTGGTGCTGGTCGACAGCGGCGCGGGCGGCCTGTTCGGACCGAACCTGGGCAAGCTGGTGGCGAACCTGAAAGCGTCCGGCTACCAGCCGGAGCAGGTCGATGAAATCTACATCACCCACCTGCATCCCGACCATGTGGGCGGCATCGCGAAAGACGGCGCGGCGGCCTTCGCCAATGCGGTGGTGCGGGCCGACAAGCGCGATGCGGATTTCTGGCTGAGCCAGGCCAACATGGAGAAGGCTCCCGCGGACGCCAAAGGCTTCTTCCAGGGTGCGATGGCCTCGCTCAAGCCCTATATCGACGCCAAGCGCTTCCAGCCGTTCGAAGGGGACACGCAGCTGGTGCCGGGCGTGAAGTCGACCGCCACCTATGGCCATACGGCCGGGCATACCAGCTATCTGGTCGAAAGCGGCGGCAAGAAGCTGCTGCTGGCGGGCGACTTGATCCACGTGGGCGCGGTGCAGTTCGACGAGCCGACGGTGACGATCGCGTTCGATTCGGATGAGAAGGCGGCACTGGCACAGCGCCTGAAAGCGTTCAGCGCGGCCGCGAAGGATGGCACCCTGGTGGGTGCGTCGCACCTGCAGTTCCCGGGCATTGGGCACCTGCGCAGCGCAGGCAAGTCGTATCAGTGGGTGCCGGTCAATTACACGCAGGTGCGTTAACAACGCCAGAGCGCCCCGGGTGGATCACGGGGCGCAGGTGCTGCTGCACAAGCAGCCGCTGCTTCCGGCCTTTTTCACGCGTTCGAAATCGTATGCAGGCAGGCAGGTACAAGCTCATGCATGCCCATTGTCCTACCGTCTCTTCCCACCAGGTGGTGACGCTGATTTTGCCGTCTTCCGGAAAGTCATCGAGGGGATGCAACCTCCAGAGCATTTTCTGCGGAACAGGTAAACTCCCCACCCGCATCGAAATCGAAATCGATGCTCGCGTATTCATCCGCGCGACGCCAGATGCCGCCCCTGTCCGATTGTTCAAGAGCATGACCATGTGACCGTGCGACCGGGGAAGCTTGTCAGCTGCAGCATGATTAATCCACGATGAGCGGCAACCGGAGCAGCCGATTAGTTCGCTAGTTGGCCCGCAAGTGCTCGATTGCATGGGTCTGCGTCTTGTAAGCATCTACATGGGCCGCGCTTAACTTATCCGCCGAGCTGGGGTGGCATTGAGGAGGGCACAGGTAGCAGTTGACAAGGTGCCGACCTTGCTTTGTATCTCAGCAAAGGTTACGCACATGCGCACTTTCAGTCGCAAATTGATGCTTCTGAAGTAGCGCCATTTTTCTCAATAAAGCTATTTGACACAACGAGGTTGGTTGTTACAAGTATGAAAACTGGGCCTTGATCATCATTGAGACGCTAATTTGAGAGACAACGCTGATAGAGTCGTGAAAGTGGCGCTCAAAGAGGATTGAGCGTCAAAATAGGTCTAAGATGACTGACAAGGCGTGTAGACCGTCACCAGTGAGAGTCTAAGGAACTTGACCGTCATGAACTTTGCTATGTGACTTACAAAGTCAAGAGTGTCGTTGCATACCGTTACCACGCCAGTAAACATCAAGCATCGCGCTCGTTGTCAGCAAAAAAATGTACAATATGACCAACAAAGTCCGTTGTTCTCTATAAACTATTTCGTTTGACGATCAAAATGACTCCATACCAGGTAGGATTCAATCTTGAAGGGGCTGTCGAGTATCACTACGGCAAATTCCCACCTGTTAGCCTTGATTATGCAAAGGTTGTGAACCCGTTGGTAGAAGCTACTTCAGCCCTTGCTCGATATGACCAAATGCTGAAGGCAATGCACAACAGCGAGATCCTGTTGGCGCCAATGCGCAGTCAAGAGGCTGTTATATCATCACGAATGGAAGGTACGGTAAGTACCTTGGATGAAATTCTTCAATACGAAGCGGATCATGCTGAGGGGCAGGAAGATTTAAGCCGCGCAAGATCAGAAGTGATCGAAACGTGGCTATATCAAAGGGCCTTGACGACTGCTCAGGAGCAGATGGAGCACGGCCAGCCTTTGTCCCCATATCTCATCAGAGCCGCTCACGAAAAACTTCTGTCGGTCGGCCGAGGAGCTAAGAAAGACCCCGGACGCTTCAAGACTGAGCAGAACTATCTTGCGGATCGCTATAAAAAGATTTTGTTTGTTCCGATTCGCCCTGAGCAGCTTCACGATGGCATGGATGCTTTGTTCAAGTATCTAAATGAGAGTAGCGATACGCCATTGATCAAGGCTGCGCTTTCCCATGTGGAATTTGAAGCCCTTCACCCATTCAAAGATGGAAACGGTCGCATCGGACGGATGTTAATTACATTGCTTCTATGGTCATCAGCAACCATCTCGCAACCCCACTTCTACATCAGCGGATATTTCGAAGAACATAAAGACGAATACATCGATACGATGCGACACGTTTCGGAAACCGACGATTGGACAAGCTGGTGTGTTTTCTTCCTTCACGCCGTCAAAGCCCAAGCAATCCGAAACCTGGAAGTGGCAGAAAACATTCGCACGCTCTACGAGGATATGAAGATCCGCTTTATTGAGATATTGGGATCTAGATGGAGTGTTAGTGCGCTTGATTTTATTTTCACTAACCCAATATTTAAGAGCAATAAATTTACTACACAATCGGGTATTCCCGCCTCAACAGCACTTAGATTCCTGCGCACACTCAGCGATAAACAATTGCTTACTACAGTTAGTGAAGCCTCTGGACGAAGACCAGCGATGTACTCGTTCGAACCCTTGTTAGTGCTTGTGAGGGTGTGATGCCGCAAAGTGAAAATACGTCCATACAATAACTAGGTTAAAACGGTCAAGCAGTAATAGTAGACTGCCAAGGCAATGTCTTATTTCGACCTGACGTCGGCCACGAAGTCACGGACGACATTTGCCGAGTGAATAGGAGACTTTTGCAACAACAGATGCGGTCCCGGCAGCGTCACCAGGCGCCAGTCGCGGCACAGCGAAGCGAGCAGCCGCGAGGCGGACGCCGGCACGATCGAGTCGCGCGACGCTTGCAGGTACAGCACGGGCACGGTGATGGCCTGCGCGCGCTCAGTGTAGTCGACCGCCATCACTGCCTTTAAGCGCAGGCGCAGGCGCGCGGGCGGCGCCTTGTCGAGCGCGCGGCGCAGGGCTTGCCGCAACGCCGCCGGCGCACCGAAGCCGAGCAGGAAAGGCGCGATCAGGGGAGTGAGGCAGGGCCACATCGGCAACACATTGACAAAGGGCTTCAACGGCGCCAGCAGCGAACGCGGATTGCGCGCAAAGGTACAGCACAGCACCAGGCCGATCAGTCCGGGCGGCTTTGAAGCAGCCAGCGCAATGGCCACCGGCCCGGAGAACGACTCGCCGATCAGCACGAACGGACGATCACGCGGCAACTGCGCGCGCGCATGGTCGGTCAGCCCGGCATAAGCGAGCGCCGGCGCGCAAGGGTAGGAGACGACGATGGGGTCGACCCCCGGCCCGAGCGCGGCAATGAAACCGGCGAACAGGTCACCGCTTCCGTCCATTCCCGGAAGCAGCACCACGGTCACCACCGGCACAACTTACGCGCTGATGGCCACGCCGGCGTTATGCGCCTGCTCGTCCGCATGGTACGAGCTGCGCACCATGGCGCCGACAGCCGCGTGCACGAAGCCCATCTTGTAGGCTTCTTCCTCGAACATCTTGAACACGTCGGGATGCACATAGCGGCGCACCGGCAAATGGTCGCCCGACGGCGACAGGTACTGGCCGATGGTCAGCATGTCGACATTGTGGCTGCGCAGGTCGCGCATCACTTGCAGGATTTCTTCGTCGGTTTCGCCCAGGCCGACCATGATGCCGGACTTGGTGACCGCGTTCGGATACAGCGCCTTGAAGTCGCGCAGCAATTCCAGCGAGTGGGTGTAGTCGGAACCCGGACGGGCTTCCTTGTACAGGCGCGGCACGGTTTCCAGATTGTGGTTCATCACGTCCGGCAAGCCGTCGGCGAAGATCGCCAGGGCCTTGGCCAGGCGGCCGCGGAAGTCGGGCACCAGCACTTCGATGCGGGTGTTCGGCGACAGCGCGCGCGTCTGCTTGATGCACTCGACAAAGTGGCCGGCGCCGCCGTCGCGCAGATCGTCGCGGTCGACCGAGGTGATCACCACGTACGACAGGCGCAGCTCGGCGATGGTCTTGGACAGGTTGTGCGGCTCGTTGACGTCGAGCGGATCGGGACGGCCGTGGCCGACATCGCAGAACGGGCAGCGGCGGGTGCACTTGTCGCCCATGATCATGAAGGTGGCCGTGCCCTTGCCGAAGCATTCGCCGATGTTCGGGCAGCTCGCTTCTTCGCACACGGTGACCAGGTTGTTGGCGCGCAGGATGTCCTTGATTTCGTAGAAACGCGACGACGCCGATGCGGCCTTGACGCGGATCCAGTCCGGCTTTTTCAGGCGCTCGACTTGTCCGATCGGGATGATCTTGATCGGAATGCGCGAGGTCTTGCTGGCGCCTTTTTGCTTGTCGCTGGCGTTGTAGACTGGGGCGATGCTGGTGTCGGTGTCAGAAGTCATTTGGCTGCTTGCCCGGGGGGCTCTGTGGTGTTGTTCGATGCGGAATGCGATGCGTCTTGCGATGCGTCCTGCGCTGCGCCAAGCTGGCGCACCAGTTCATGCGCCAGGGCTTGCTGCACGTCGGCCAGCGCGGCCGCGGCGCCCATGCTGCGCATGTCGACCGTTTCCAGGCCCGCGTAACCGCACGGGTTGATCCAGGAAAACGGCGCCAGGTCCATCGCCACATTGAGCGACACGCCATGGTAGGTGCAGCCGTTGCCGCGCACCTTGAGGCCGAGCGCGGCGATCTTGGCGCCTTTGCGCGGCCCGCCGGCGATATAGATGCCGGGCGCGCCCGCGATGCGCTCGCCAGCAAGATTATACGCCTCCAGCACATTGATGATCGCCTGCTCGATTTTTTCGACGAATTGCCGTGCGTATAACTTGCCGCCCGGCTTGTTGCGGCGCAGGTCCATCAGCAGGTAAATCACCACCTGGCCGGGGCCGTGGAAGGTGACTTCGCCGCCGCGGTCGGTCTGGACCACGGGGATGCCGTGGGCGGGCGTGCTTGTGCCGGCCAGCAGGTGGGCGCGGTCGGCGCCCAGGCCCAGCGTAAACACGGGGGGATGCTCGACGATCCACAGTTCGTCGGTGGTATCGGGCTCGCGCGCGTCGGTAAAGGCGCGCATGGCGGCAAACACCGGCTCGTAGTCGGCACGGCCGAGGTCGCGGATGATCGCCTGCGCAGGGCGGATGGGGGGCATGGGGTCGTCGATTCGAAGCTAAAGAGGCTCCGCCATTATAAGCGAGTAGCCGCCGGCTCTCGCAGGCCGCACCAGGCCGGCCGCCACGCCGGGCAAGCGCGCCGCGCGTTGCCCGCCATCGCGTGTAATCGGATGTAATGGCCTGTAATAGGATTTTTTCGCCAAGATTTCTATAGTTGACATGCGCACCGGTTCGCGGGATGCGGCCCCGGGATTGATCGCGCTTCCCAACCAGCTTCATAACCTATCGAGAAAATCATGAACGAATACAAGATCTACCTGGTCAACAACGGTGCCTCCAAAAAGCAGTTCTGGTGCTTTTTTGCGAAGCCGGAAAGCCTGCGCGACGACCCCAAGGTGTTTGCCAATTCGACGGTCAGTCTGGCCGTCGAACCAAAGCATCGGGGGTTGAACTCGTTCACCATTCCAGTGCAATACGTGCTGGGAGCAGGGTCCAGCAATAAGCCGGTGGGCCTGGATGTTGCCATCGAATCGACTATTTCCAGCAAGGTCGCCTTGAGGGACACCTGGACGGCGGAGTATTTCGACGCCCCACCCAAGCAAGGCCCCAATATGAACCACATGGCGGCCCGGGAGCAGGGCGAGGTTGAGTCGATCCTCTATAAATCCAACGCGTTCAATAAAGTCCAGAACGAACTGAACTCCTGGTACAGCAGCATGTCGTTCGGCATTCTCACGGATGCCGGCTTTATTGGCATGAGCTGGTCGCCCGATCCGGACGATACCAAGGATATCGTCCCGAAATTGAGCTTCTTTATCGCCACCGGTGAATACTCAAGCTCGAAACTGGCCTCGTTTACGACGATTTCCTCGAAGGCCGCGGAGGTCACCTTGAAGGATTTCGACAATTTCGAGGCAACCGTGACGCTCGGGCCCGCGGGCAAATGGACCGTTACCCCAGGCCGGCCTCCGATCACGCCAGCGCTCGATGGGCCGGCGCAAACCCGTCTCGATGGGCTGGTGCAAAGCCATGTCCAGTTGACCGATGCGCATCGCTCCCTGCTCGGCATGGTGCGTGATTCGGGTGCCTGCGCGGCGCCGGCCGGCTTGCTCGCATGTACACAGGACGAGGATGAGCAGCTCGGCGAGTCAGCCGCTGGCGACACGGAAAAGGAGAGCGTGACCGGCGTGGTATGGGACAAGAGCGAGGCGCGCGAGGACGCTGTCGCGACCGACACCTACCTGAGCGGCACCCTGTCGGTCGGCACCGCGCTGACCGCCGCTTTTGGCTTCTTCGTGCTGGCCGGCGTCCGATTCCGGATTGCGTCGTCGCGGGCAGGCGGCACCTCGTTCAGGTTCTCGTATTCCGGCACGCGCAGCGCGAACGCCATCAAGGACCTGCTGGTGGCCGGCGCCAACATCGTCTTGTCGATGCGCGACCCCGGCCCAGGCCCCGGGCAATAAGGCAAGACCCTGGCGGCCGGCGCGCGATGCACGTGCCGCCAGCCGCATTAGCATAGTCGAAATGGGCGCTCGCCATCAGCTGTACCGCAGCGCTGGTGTCCAATCCGGCGCAGGCCGAAGGACGCATCCGCATCGCCGAGCAGTTCGGCATCGTGTACCTGCTGCTGAACGTGGCGCAGGACCAGAAACTGATCGAAAAGCACGGCCGCAAGCAGGGCGTGGAGATCGATGTCGACTGGGTCAAGCTGTCGGGCGGGGCCGCCATCAACGATGCGCTGCTGTCGGGCTCGATCGACATCGCCAGCGCCGGCAAGCAGAACGTCAAGGGCGTGGCGTCGCTCGGCAACTTTCCGTATTACCTGATCAGCACCAATCCGAACGTCAAGACCATCGCCGACTTCAGCGACAAGGACCGCATCGCGCTGCCGGCGGTGACGGTGTCGGTGCAGGCGCGGATTTTGCAAATGGCGGCGGCCAAGCGCTGGGGCACGGCCGAGTTCAAGAGGCTCCACCGCCTGACCCAGGCGCTGCCGCATCCGGACGCGGCCGCCACGATCATTGCCGGCCAGACCGAGATCAACGCCCATTTCGCCACGCCGCCCTACCAGGAGCAGGAACTGGCGGCCAATCCAAAGGCGCATATCGTGCTCGATTCTTACGAGGTGCAGGGCGGGCCCGGTTCCTCGACGGTCTTGTACGCCACCGAAAAATACTTGAAGGACAATCCGAAGACCTACCGCGCCTTTGTCGATGCGCTGGCCGAGGCCGCACAGTTCATCAGCGCCAGCCCGGAGGCGGCGGCCGATGCGTATCTGCGCGTGAACAAGAGCAGCATCGAGCGCGCCCTGCTGCTGAAAGTCATCAAGAACCCGAAAGTGCAGTTCCAGGTGGCGCCGCAAAACACCTTCGGCCTCGCGCCATTCCTGTTCCAGGCCGGTGCGCTGAAAAAGCAGCCGACCAGCTGGCGCGACTACTTTTTCCAGAGCCCGGCCTTGGCCTCGGGGAGCTGACGTGGACGCGCACCGCTTCCCCATCGGCCCCAGTGAGGCGCTGCTGCGCGCCGAGGGCGTCACGCTCGACTACCGCAGCGGCGCCGCCAGCGTGCGCGCCCTTGAGAATGTGAGTTTCGAGGTAGTCCGGGGCGACCGCCTGGTGCTGCCGGGACCGTCCGGCTGCGGCAAGTCGACTTTGCTCAAAGCCATCGCCGGCTTCATCACCCCGCGCGCCGGCAGCCTGACCCTGGACGGCCGGACTATCGTGCGTCCCGGCCCGGACCGCATCGTGGTATTCCAGGAATTCGACCAGTTGCCGCCGTGGAAGACGGTCAAGGGCAATATGATGTTTCCGCTGCTGGCGGGCGGCATGGCCAGGGCCGAGGCGCAGGCGCGCGCGCTGCACTGGATCGGCAAGGTCGGGCTGGCGCCGTTCGCCGATGCCTTTCCGCACACCTTGTCCGGCGGCATGAAGGCGCGGGTGGCGATTGCGCGCGCGCTGGCGATGCAGCCGGCCATCCTGCTGATGGACGGAGCCCTTCGCCGCGCTCGACGCGCTCACGCGCCGCAGCATGCAGGAGGAACTGCAAACTTTGTGGGAGGAAAACCGCTTCACGATGCTGTTCGTCACCCATTCAATCGAGGAAGCACTGGTGGTCGGCAACCGCATCGTGCTGCTGTCGCCCCATCCGGGCCGCGTGCGCGCTGAACTGAACAGTCACCAGTTCGGCCTGAGCAGCACCGGCGGCGAGGCGTTCCAGGCCGCCGCCCAGCGCATTCACCGCCTGCTGTTCGACGACGATACCGTGGCGGCGCCAGCGCAAACGGCCTTGTCCACAGCGTTATCCACCCGCTTACCCACAGCCTTATCCATGCCCTTATCCACCCGCTTGCCCACACCCTTGCCCACAGAGTTATCCACCCAGTTATCCACCGGGCTGCACGCATGAGCGCACGGCCATTGCCGCCGATTCGGGCGGAATATGTGGTCCCCCTCGGCGCGCCCGCCGCCGCGCTGTGGGAAGCGCTGGCGCGCCGGCAGGATAACGACCTGCTGCTGCCGGGCGCGCTGCAGACGGCGCGCGCGTTTGCGGCAGGCATGGTCTCGGGCGAATTGCCCGGCTACGTGGCGGCCTCGCTGGCGGTGCTGGTGCAGGGTTACGCGCTGGGCACGCCGCCATAGCGCCGTCGGGGGCGATTACTTCATGTCTTCAAAGTCCGACTTTGCGCCTTTTTTGACATAGTAATAGGACGTCTCGCCTTTGTTCACAATACCCGCGTCGCCGATTCCGACCAGGTATTCCCGATCATTTTCCGTCGCCTTGAGATGGCAGGCACCGAAATAATACGCATGGAATTCGGATGCCAGTATTGGCCTGGCGTCTTTCCAGTATGCCCGAAACTGGTCCGGGGTCATGGCAAACGCCGCACAGGACGACACCATGTCCTGGGGAATGTCCTTATCGATCACCTTGATGATGTTTTTCGCCTCGACCGAGACCGGCCAATACCACCAGAGGCGCAGCATCCCGAACGCCAGGATCAGGACGGCGACAATCAGGCCAACGATTTTGAGTGTTCTTTCAAGAACACCCGAGGACTTAGTAGGCAATCAAGCCACCTTCGGTCGCGTACTTGCGCGGATCCATATGGCCATGCGCGAAGATGCGCTTGCGGTCGAGTTTCAATGTCATGAGCAACTCGCTGACCAGCCAGCGCGAGGATGCGTTTTGCGCATTCGACGGACTGACATACTGGCCATTCTTCGGGGCGCCGACAACTTCGATGCCGATCGAGTCGTCATTGGTGGGGTAGCGCAACGCGGCCGGTTTGTTCCGCTCCCATGCGTCAACCTGCTTGAAGCGTTCCGCGTCGTTATTCGCGTACGCCTTCTCTATCCCGGCCAGGACCTCCTCGTCCCTCGGCGTACACATGTGCACCTGCTTGCAATAGGCTTTGATACGTCCCACGTGGTAGCAAACCTGGTTGATGCGGGCGGTCTGGTAAATCTGGCCTGCCGGGTTAATCAGGAAGTGGGCGCCGTTTCCCGCAGGTTTGAACGTATAGCCCGCCATGGTCGTGATGATCGAGTCGCTGCTGGTCTGGTGCAGGATGATGCCGCTGACGTCCTTCATAGGCCCATGCTCAAGCCTGGGATAGATATTGACGTCGATACGGGCATTCGTGATGAGGCCGTTATTTACTATCAACATGATATTTCTTTCCGGGAAAGAACGTCAGTTTTAAGAAAAACAATATTAAAACTATATCATGGTTTTTTCAGCGGCTATACAAGTTCGATGCCACAGCTGTCGATGGCGGAACGGCGCGCCCGGGCGACGCGCCGCGACAATCACATCACGATCTTGACCATCGGGTGAGCGTGCAGCGCGCGGTACAGGTCATCGAGCTGGACGCGGCTGGTGGCGCGCACGGTGACGGTCAGTCCGGTGTAGTTGCCTTTCGGCGAAGGGCGCACTTCCATGCGGCCGATGTGAAAGGTGGGGTCGAATTCGAGCACCACGTCGACGATGGTCGCCGCGAAATCGTCATGCGTGGCGCCCATCACCTTGATCGGGAAGTCGCTCGGGTATTCGATGAGGGATTCAGTCGGTTCCATACACAATCCAGTTCTAAAAATGTCGGCACAGGCGCCCCCCGTATGGGAACGCGCTGTGCGACATTGTAGCCAAAAAAAGGCCAGCGCTAGGCTGGCCTTGAACTATTCCCTTGGGAGGAACAGGTGAGACTGGTAGGGCGAGCCCGCCGCTCAGCGAATCTGTTGCTGCACGTTGTCGCGGCGGTCCTGGCGTTGCTCGCGCGCGCGTTCGCGCTTGTCGGCCTCTTCGGCCTGTTTCTGCTGTTGCTGATGCTGGGCCTGGGCTTGCTGGGCCTGGGCTTGCTGGGCCTGCTGAGCTTGCTGAGCTTGCTGAGCTTGCTGGGCCTGCTGAGCTTGCTGAGCCTGGCGTGCCTGGGCCTGCGCCGCCTCGCGCTGGGCATCGCGTTGCTGTGCTTCACGCTGCTGGGCATCGCGTTGCTGTGCTTCACGCTGCTGGGCGTCGCGCTGCTGGCGCTCGGCCTGCTGGCGTTCAGCTTGTTGACGGCGCGCATTCTCGGCATCCTGCTGCTGACGCTCGGCCTGCTGGCGGCGCGCGCTGTCGGCGTCGCGCTGCTGGCGCTCGTGCTGCTGGCGCTCGACCTGGCGCAAGCGGTCCTGGTCGGCCTGCTGCTGGCGTTCGACCTGGCGCAGGCGATCCTGGTCGGCGTCGCGCTGCAGCCGCTCGGCGAGCTGGCGGTTGTTGTTCTCGCGCTGCTGGCGTTCGGCCTGCTCGCGGTTAAGGGCGTCGCGCTGGCTCTGCAACTGCGCTTCGCCCTCGCGCTGGCGCCGCTCGTTCTCGATCGCGCGCAGGCGGTCGGCCTGGGCGCCGCGCTGGCGGTCGGCGTCGGCATCGCGCCGGCGCTCGGCCACCTCGGCTTCGCGCAGGCGTTGCTGGCCATCCGCGGTGCGGCGGTTGTCCGCTTCCAGCTCGCGCAGGCGGCGTTCGTTGGCCTGGTCGCGCTCGCGCCGCTCGATCTCGGCTTCGCGCTGGCGCCTGTCCTTCTCGGCCAGGCTGCGCTGCGGTTCATTGGTCGTGAGCACTTGCGGCGGCGTGCGCACGAAGCGCTCGTTATCGGACGGCCGGCCGTCGCGCCGGCTGAACGGCTGGGCGTCGCTGGACGGCGTCGTGATCACGCGGCCAATGGCGTTGCGGTCGGGCCGGCCATCGCCGTCGCGGTCGAAGCGATTCGGCCAGTTGCCCTGCGGACGCGGCGGCGCGCCGAACGGGATGTTCTGGGTCGACAGCGGCGTGAGCACCGGGCGCGGCGCGCGCGGCACCACAATCTGGTTGCGTCCGACGAACTGGTTCAGGCCGACCACGGTCAGGCCGTCATGCCGGCCCGGACGATAGTCGGGACGCGCGTGGCGGTTGTGGTGGCGCAGGTGCTCGGGCCGCAGGTGGTAGCCGGGCACGTAGGACTCGCCCGGATTGAGCGGATACCAGCCCTGCGCCGGCGCGTTGCGGCGCGCGCCGTTGTCGTTGAAGCTGAGATTCCAGTTATTCCCGCCGACCCAGCCGACCAGCGCCGGCGCCCACACCGGACGGCCGATATTGCGCCCCGGCGCCCACGACCAGCGCTGCCTGACCATCACCCAGCGCCCGTAGTGCGAGGGCGCGTAGCCCCACGGGGCGTTGTCGACCCAGGTCCAGCCCCACGGGGCCAGATAGGTCCAGCGGCCGTCGCGGTACGGCACCCAGTCGGCCGCCACGGTGCGCGGGGTCCACAGGGGACCGTAGTCGCTGTCCTCGCGCCAGACGCCATGCTGGTCGAGTTCTTCGTAGCCGGTCATCTCGGTCGTGACGTAGCGGTCCGAGGTGGTGCGTTCGTCGCGCGCGTCGCGCTGCAGCGACCAGTCGTCGAAACTGTCGCGTACCGCCAGCGCCGTGCGCACATCGTCATTGTGCACATCGATGCGCTTGCCGGCGCGCAGCGCCAGGCTGGAACCGCCGCCGTCGACCTGGGCCGTGCCCTCGAACACCGACACATTGGTGGTGTCGCGCACCCTTTCGGCGTCGATGCGCAGACGGCCCACATCCTTCATGCGTACCAGGCCCTGCGGGGTGGAAATTTCGAGCCCGCGCAGCACGTCGGCGTTGCGCACCCGCAAGCTCAGGCTGCCGTAATGCAGGTGCAGGCGCAGCTTGTCGTCGTCGAGTTCGATGACGTCGAGCGACGAGTCGCCGTCGAGCCGCACCGAAGTCGAGCCGATCCGGATTTCGGTGCGGCCGTTGCGCTGCGTGACGATCTGGTTGCTGGTCGTCACCGGCCAGTTGACCAGCGCCGCCGTGGCCTCCTCGCCGACCTCGGTGCTGATGTTCACCGGTCCCTGGGCCAGGGCAATGCGGCCCACGCGCGCCGGCGTCTCGGCCAGCGCCAGCGCCGACAGGGCGGAAAACGCCAACAACATCACGGTTTTACGGAAAGGAATAGTCATACAGGCTCCAGGGGCGCACAAGGGACGTCGTCCACGTGTAACGCGCGAGCGCGCCAGCGGAGGACAGGGGTTACAAACAGTTGCACATTGTGCGCTAGTGTTACCTTCGGAGCAACTCAGGCCGGGTTGCCGCCGCGCTTCACAAAAAACAGCGCGCCGCCGATGCAGGCCAGCACGGCGCCGAAGAAACGGTTTTGCTTGCGCAGCGCGCCGGCATCGCGGAAATAGTGCTGCATGGACGAGGCCAAGAAGGCGTAGCCGTGCATGACGATGGTATCGATGGTCACCATGGTGGCGCCCAGAATCGCCAGCTGCGGCAGCAGCGGCAGGGAATGCGAGATAAAGGTCGGCAGCACCGCGACCATGAAAATGATCCCTTTCGGGTTGGTCGCGTTGGTCAGGAAACCGGTCAGGACGCGCTTTTGCCAGCCTGGGTGATCGACCGCGGGCGCGTCGGCGCGGCCGGCGTCGGCCTTGACCGGGGCGCGCCATTGCTGCACGCCGAGCCAGATCAGATACAGCGCGCCGAGCGTCTTGACGATGTTAAATGCCAGTTCCGAGGCCAGCAGCAGCGAGCCGACGCCGGCGCCCGCGATGGCGAACACCAGCAGCAGCCCGCATTGCAGGCCGGCCACGGTGGCGCTGGCTTTCCTGAAGCCGTAGGCCAGGCCGTGCGACATCGACAGCACCGCGCCGGAACCGGGCGAGATGGCGATCAGCGAGCCGGCGATGACGAAGGCGATCCAGTTGGCAAGCGGCATGGGAAGTCAGGGAAGAGGGTGATCGGGATGGAGGGCAGGGCTGGTACTGCAAGGTAGAACACAGGCGGGTCGCGAGGGCGGCGCGCCAAGGCGATGCTAAAAACACGCGGCAGCTGAAGCGGCGAAGCCGGTCCGGGACCGACGTCGCCGCTTCAGGCCGCGCGCAGAGCCTTGCTGCTTCGCTTACTTCTTCTTCGGGTTGACCGCAGCCTTCAGGGTCGCGCCAGCCGAAAACTTAGGCGACTTCGACGCAGCGATCTTGATCGCTTCGCCAGTCGATGGATTGCGGCCCTTGCGCGCAGCGCGCTTGGCAACGGAGAACGTACCGAAACCGGTGATCCCTACCGTGTCGCCTTTTTTCAGACGCTCGGTAATGATCTCGATGATCGTGTTTACCGCGCTGTTGGCAGCTGCGCCGGACATTTCTGTACGCTTCGCAAATTCCGCAATCAGTTCGCCTTTTTTCATAAAGAATCCTCCCGTGTTAAAAGAGCGGGAAGATTAGCATAATTATTGCCTAGTGTAATAAATTCTAAAGTGTACGCACAAAAGTAAGCCCCGCTGTGACTGGATCACGACGATATCGGGCTGCTTCGCGCGCGGCTTACTCGGCCAGTGCGGTCTCGGGTCGCGCCTGCGGCAGGCGCATGCGCAGGGCCGCGTTGATCAGGGTCTGGTAGCCCTTGCCGCTCTGTTCGGAGAGCGAGCGGAACTGCTGCAACACCTCGTCGTCGAGGTAGATGGTGATGCGCGTCTTGCGCTTGACCGGGCGGCCGGCGCTGGGGGCTGCGGTGGAAAAATCGTACTCGGATTTCATGGTGGCCTCGCTTTACATCGTCTGGTTGGCTTGCGTCGCTTGGGTATCGATCAGGACAGGCCCGGGCTGGGTGGTCAATGGCCGGGCTTGGCACTGATTTCACTATACGTACATGCCATCGCGACAAGGTGCGGAAAGCGACGAGTTGCAGATTTTGGGGGGTGAAACGCAAAATGCCGGGCTGGACGGACTCGGGTTAAGATGCATCCTTTCGACCAAATATGGGAGCAGGACAGATGGCTGCAAGCAGTTTACTGGCATTAATCGACGATATCGCGACCATCCTCGACGATGTCGCCGTGATGAGCAAAGTGGCGGCCAAGAAGACCGCCGGCGTGCTCGGCGACGACCTGGCGCTCAACGCCCAGCAGGTGACGGGCGTGAAAGCGGACCGCGAACTGCCGGTGGTGTGGGCGGTGGCCAAGGGCTCGTTCCTCAACAAGGCGATCCTGGTCCCGGCGGCGCTGGCGATCAGCGCCTTTTTACCGCAGGCAATTACGCCGCTGTTGATGATCGGCGGAGCGTATCTGTGCTTCGAGGGCTTCGAAAAGATCGCCCACAAATACCTGCACAGTCCGGAAGAAGATGCTCAGCACCATGAGCAGCTGGTCAAGGCGCTGGCGGACGAATCGGTCGACCTGGTCGCGCTCGAAAAAGAAAAGATCAAAGGCGCGGTGCGCACCGACTTCATTTTATCGGCGGAAATCATCGTCATATCGCTGGGCACGGTGGAAGGCGTCGATTTCGGGCGGCAGGTGGCGGTGTTGACGACGATTGCGATCGTGATGACGGTTGGCGTGTACGGGCTGGTGGCCGGGATCGTCAAGCTCGACGATGCCGGGCTGTACCTGAGCGAACGCGCCAGCGGCGCCGCGCGCGCTTTCGGACGCCTGCTGCTGGCGGCGGCGCCCAAGCTGATGAAGACCCTGTCGGTGGTCGGCACGGCAGCCATGTTCATGGTCGGCGGCGGCATTCTGGAACACGGCTTCCCCGTACTGCATCATTTCGTGGAAGATGCCTCGGCGGCGACTGGCGCGGTGGGCGGCATCGGACCGGTACTCAAAGCGATTGTGCCGACCCTGATCGACGCCATCATCGGCGTGATCGCCGGCGCCCTGGTACTGGGCGTAGTGCTGGGCGCCAAGCGCCTGTTCAAAGGCAAGAAGGCTAGCGGCCACGCCTGACCTGATTCCCCCGGTGTCTCCCCCGGTGTCAGGTCAGCGGCCACGCCTGACCTGATTCCCCCGGTGTCTCCCCCGGTGTCAGGTCAGCGGCCACGCCTGACCTGATTCCCCCGGTGTCTCCCCCGGTGTCAGGTCTGACATTCGGACACGGCCCCGGCTGTATCCCCGCCGGTGTCAGGTCTGACATTCAGACACGGCCCCGGCACTATCCCTCTCTCTCCCTCGGTGTCAGGTCTGACTACAAGGGCTTCCCAACAAATTCAAGGTGTTTTTCAATTGATTTTTCGAGGATGTTCTTGAGTTTGCCTGGCAAGACGGAAGGTCGGCCTGCGGTACTACAAACGGTTATC
>NZ_WHJH01000080.1 GCF_011682145.1 Massilia mucilaginosa | reverse complement strand
GCAGGCGCGCCGGCCAGAGTTCGTGCTTCGTTGGCTCTTGCATGTTCGTGACTCCTGAGTTGATGGAGTACCGATTCTGGATGCCGAAAATTAGCAATGGAAGGTGGGGTAAATAGACCGCTTACTCAATATGTTCATTTTTAGCCATCTCACCGGTGCTCAGTGAATAGATCATACCCTCGACAAGCGCCGACGTAAAAAAGCCCGCATCAGCGGGCTTTTCGGCGGAAACCGCGAGCCTTACATCGGCTGCAGCGGAATCGTCCCCATTACCGGGGTCGAACAGGGTTCCTCGTCAAACGCGATATCGCCCAGCGGGCTGGCCACGCCATCGGCCTTGATGTCCTTGAACCCGAACAAATCCTGGTCCATCAGGTGCGAGGGCACGACCGTGGACAGCGACGAGAAAATGCTCTCGACCCGGCCCGGGTATTTTTTCTCCCATTCGCGCATCAGGTTCTTGATCTGCTTGCGCTGCAAATTCTCCTGCGAGCCGCACAGGTCGCACGGGATGATCGGGAACTGCTTGACCTCGGCGTAGCGCTCCGAATCGGCTTCCTTCACGTACGCCATCGGGCGGATCACCATGTGCTTGCCGTCGTCGGACACCAGCTTGGCCGGCATGCCCTTGAGCTTCCCGCCGAAGAACATATTCAGGAAGAAGGTCTCGAGGATGTCGTCGCGGTGGTGGCCCAGCGCGATCTTGTTGCACCCGAGTTCATCGGCCACCCGGTACAAGATCCCGCGCCGCAGCCGCGAGCACAGCGAGCAGGTGGTCTTCCCTTCGGGGATCAGGCGCTTGACGATGCTGTAGGTGTCCTGGTTCTCGATGTGGAAGGGCACGCCCAGCTTGGTCAGATAGGCCGGCAGGATATCGGCCGGGAAGTTCGGCTGCTTCTGGTCCAGGTTGACGGCGATGATCTCGAAGTGGATCGGCGCGCGTTCGCGCAGGGTCAGCAAAATATCCAGCAGCGCGTAGCTGTCCTTGCCGCCCGACAGGCACACCATCACCTTGTCGCCGTCTTCGATCATATTGAAGTCGCCGATGGCCTGGCCGACCAGGCGGCACAGGCGCTTGTGCAGCTTGTGGTTTTCGTGGGCGACCTTGTCGTCGCTGCGCTCGATCACGTCCGCTTCGCTCATGCTGCTTCCTTGATCTGGAATACTTCCACGCCGACGCCTTCGCAGTCCGGATACACATCCGGCTTCATGGTCGACACGCACACCGCGTGCACGTTCGGGTGCGCCAGCATGGCGCGCACCACGTCGTCGCACAGGGTCTCTTGCAGATGCACGTGGCCCTGCGCCATGCGGCGCGCGATGGTCTCGCGCATGAAGTCGTAGTCGACCACTTCGCCCAGTTGGTCATCCTTGGGCGTGGACAGCGCCAGTGGAATGTACAAATCGACGTTGATCAGGACGCGCTGCTCGCCCTTCTTCTCGAAGTCGTGCACGCCGATGTTGATCATCACTTCGTAATTGCGCAGGAACAGGCGGCGGCAGGCGCTCAGCTTGGGGTGGGACAGGGCGGACAGCATAGGGAGTCTTTCAGGTTGTTTTATTTGGTAAGGAACATCACGTCGCGCGCCAGCGGCACCAGGTGCTGGCCGCCGTCGACCACCAGCGTGGTGCCGGTAATCGCGCGCGCGCCGGCCAGGTAGCACACCGCGGCCACAATGTCGTCCGGCGTGCTCGATTGCCCGAGCGGCGTCGCCTGGTGCGCTTGTTCGAAGCCGGCCTCGGTCTGGTCGCCCGAGAGCATGGTGATCCCGGGTGCCACGCCGACCACGCGCACCGTGGGCGCGAGCGCTTGCGCGAGCATGCTGGTGGCGGTGTGCAGGGCGGCCTTGGACAGGGTGTACGACAAAAAGTCGGGATTGAGGTTGTACAGCTTCTGGTCGAGCAGATTGATCACCACCGCCTGTTCACCGCTTGGCGTGGCCGCGTGCAGGGCCTGGGCCAGCAGGATCGGCGCGGCCACGTTGGCCTGCATGTGCTGGGCCAGCAGCGCCGGCGAAAAGTCGGCCGCGCTGTCGAAGTCGAACTGGGAAGCGTTGTTGACCACGCAGCCGACCGCGCCCAGCTCCTGCGCCGCGCGGCCCACCAGAGCGCGCACGCCGGCTTCGTCGGCCAGGTCGCATTGCAGCAGGGCGGCGCGGCGGCCGAGCGCTTGAATCGCCTCGGCCACCTCGCGCGCGTCGGCTTCGGACGAACGGTAGTGCAGCGCCACGTCCCAGCCGGCGCGCGCCAGGCCGAGCGCGATGGCGCGGCCGATGCGGCGTCCGGCGCCGGTCACGAGGGCGACCGGGGGACGTTCAGTGGGGACGGCTTGTTGCATAAATGAGCAGAAAAATAGGCAGAAATACAGGCGGATCGGGCGCCGTGCCGGCGCGAGTCGCTATTATCGCCTAAAGTTCGCTCAAGCCTCCTAAAAGGAAGCCTTTATGCACCCATCCGTTGTTCCGTCACCGGATCGAACAGGATCGCCTTCGACAGGTCGAAGGCCAGGTTGATGCGCTCACCCGGCATGGCGTGCGCGCGCGGGTGCGTGCGGCAGGTGGCGCGCACGCCGCCGACCCAGGTAAATACCAGGGTATCGGGGCCGGTCGGCTCGGTCATCTCGACCAGGCAGGTCACTTCGGTCGGCTCGTAGCCGTCGTGGGCGCCCGACTGGCGCGCGCTCAGGGCGTCGGTGACGTGCTCCGGACGAATGCCGAGGATGACTTCGCGCCCGTGCAGGGCGCCGTATTCCTTGCCGCCGGCCGGCAGCGGCAGCAGGGCGATGTCGCCGTCCACGTCGAGCGTAAACGCGGTGCCGCCGCCGTGCTGCACCAGTTTGCCCTTCAAGAAGTTCATCGACGGCGAGCCGATGAAGCCGGCCACGTACAGGTTGTCGGGGCGGTCGTAGATTTCTTGCGGGGTGCCGTACTGCTGCACCACGCCGTCGCGCATGACGGCGATCTTGTCGCCCAGGGTCATCGCTTCGATCTGGTCGTGGGTCACGTAGACGATGGTCGTGCCGAGGCGCTGGTGCATCAGTTTGATCTCGGCGCGCATTTCCACGCGCAGCTTGGCGTCCAGGTTCGAGAGCGGTTCGTCGAACAGGAACAGCGACGGGTCGCGCGCAATGGCGCGGCCCATGGCCACGCGCTGACGCTGACCGCCCGACAGCAGGGCGGGTTTGCGGTCGAGCAGGTGGGTCATCTGCAAGGTCTCGGCCACCCGCGCCACGATCTTTTCCTGTTCCGCCTTGGGCACCTTGCGGATGCCCAGGCCGAACGAGATGTTCTCGCGCACCGTCATGGTCGGGTACAGCGCGTACGACTGGAACACCATGGCGATGTCGCGCGATTTGGGCGGCACGTCGTTGACCACGCGGTCGCCGATCAGGATTTCGCCTTCCGAAACCGTCTCCAGGCCGGCGATCATGTTGAGCAAGGTCGACTTGCCGCAGCCGGAGCCGCCGACCAGGATCAGGAACTGGCCATCCTCGATTTCGAGGTTGATGCCTTTTAAAATTTCAGCGCCGTTCGGGTACACCTTGCGCACATTGCGGATCGATAAACTGGCCATCGTTGTGTTTCTCCTGCCTTGAATGAGTTGAAATCAGCCCTTGACCGCGCCGGCGGTCAGCCCGCGCACGAAGTATTTACCGGCCACCAGGTACAGCCCCAGGGTCGGCAAAGCGGCGATGATGGCCGCGGCCATGTTGACGTTGTATTCGGTCACCCCGGTCGAGGTGTTGACCAGGTTATTCAGCGCCACCGTGACCGGCTGCGCATCGGCGCCGCCGAACACCACGCCGAACAGGAAGTCGTTCCAGATCTGGGTGAACTGCCAGATGAAGCAAACCATGAAGATCGGCAGCGAGAGCGGGAAGATCACGCGGCGGTAGATGGTAAAGAAGCCGGCGCCGTCGATGCGCGCCGCGTTCACCAGTTCTTCCGGCACGGTGACGTAGTAGTTACGGAAGAACAGCGTGGTAAACGCCACCCCGTAGATGATGTGCACGATGATCAGGCCGGTGGTGGTATTGGCTAGCCCGAACATGCCGAGCAGGCGCGCCATCGGCAAAATCACCACCTGGAACGGGATGAAGCAGCCGACCATGAGGGCGGTGAACACCACGTTCGAACCGCGGAAGCGCCAGTGCGCCAGCACGTAGCCGTTGATCGATCCAATCAGGCTCGAAATGAGCACTGCCGGAATGGTCATGCTGACCGAGTTCCAGAAGTAGGGCGCCAGGCCTTCGCAGCGCACGCCGGTGCAGGCGCCGCTCCAGGCGCGGCCCCAGGCTTCGGTGGTCGGGGCCATCGGCAAGTCGAGGATGGTGCCGGTGCGGATCTGTTCGAGCGACTTGAAGGACGTGGTCAGCATCACGTACAGGGGCGCCAGGTAGTACAGCGCCACCAGCGTGAGCAGCGCGTAGATGAAAATGCGCCCGGGGGTGAGGCGGCTTTGTTCAGCGACCATGGCGGGCTCCTTTGGTTTCGAGGTACATGAGCGGCACCAGTACCGCCAGCACGGTGGCCAGCATCATCATGGCCGACGCCGCGCCCAGGCCCAGCTGGCCGCGCGTGAACGAGAACTGGTACATGAAAATGGCCGGCACGTCGGACGAGGTGCCCGGTCCGCCCGCGGTCAGCGCCATGACCAGGTCAAAACTCTTGATGGCGATGTGCGAGAGCACCAGCAGCACGCTGAAGAACACCGGGCGCAGCGCCGGAATGACGATGCGCAGGTAGATCGTCGGCAGGCTGGCGCCATCGACCATGGCGGCCTTGATGATGGCGTCGTCGACGCCGCGCAGGCCGGCCAGGAACAGCGCCATGACAAAACCCGACGACTGCCACACCCCGGCGATGACCACCGTGTAGATCGACATTTCGGAGTCGACCAGCCAGTCCAGGCGGGCGTTGACGAAACCCCAGTCGTGCAGCATTTTTTCCAGCCCGAGGCCGGGATTGAGAATCCATTTCCAGGCCGCGCCGGTGACGATGAACGAGAGCGCCATCGGATACAGGTAGATGGCGCGCAGGGCGCCTTCGGCGCGGATGCGCTGGTCGAGCAAGATGGCGATGGTCAGGCCGATCGCCAGGCATAACAGGATGAACAGGCCGCCGAAGATGCCCAGGTTGGCCGCCGCCGTCCACCAGCGGTCCAGCCCGAACAGGGCGGTGTACTGGCCGAAGCCGGCGTACTCGAAGCGCGGCATCATGCGCGATTCGGTCAGCGACAGGAAGGCGGTGAGCACGATGAAGCCGTACACGAATACCAGCGACATCAGGATGGTGGGCGCGAGCATCAGGCGCGCCATCCAGGCGTCGATGCGGGCGGCCCAGCGCGAGGGAACCGCGGGGGCGCGCGTGCGCGCCTGCGGCCCCGGACTGGAAGTCAGGGAGGAAGCGGACATGAATAGATCTCCAAAAGGCGGATGCAGGCCGGCGCCATCGAGTGCCAGCCTGGCAGGAGCGCGCGGCCGTGAGCCGCGCGCGGGTACGACGAAAGGCTTATTGGGTCTTTGCTGCTTTGGCCAGTGCCTGCACCGCTGCCTGCGGGGTCATGGCCGAGTTCATGAACTTGGCGACCACGTCCTGGATCGCGCCGGCCTTGGCCGAGTCGAGCGCCATGCCGTGGGCCAGGCTTGGCAGCAGGGCGTTGCCCTTGTTGCTGGTGGCCATGTCATCCATCGACTTGGTGGCGCAGCTGTCGAACTTGGTGCGGGCAATGTTGGCGCGCGCCGGGATCGAACCCTTGTTCAGGTTGAACACTTCCTGGAATTCCGGGCTCATCACGGCCGACGCCAGGGTCAGCTGGGCTTTCTGCTCTTCCGGATTCTTGACCGTGAACATGGCCAGCGAATCGATGTTGAAGGTGAACGATTTCTCGGTGCCCGGTGCGGCCACGCACAGGAAGTCCTTGCCCGCTACCTTGCCGGCGGCGGTGAATTCGCCTTTGGCCCAGTCGCCCATGAACTGCATGCCGGCCTTGCCGTTGATGACCATGGCGGTGGCCAGGTTCCAGTCGCGGCCGGCCGCATCCTTGTCGATGTAGGTCTTGATCCTGGCCAGGGTTTCGAAGGACTTGATCATGGTCGGGCCGGTCAGGCTGGCCTGGTCGAGCTTGACCAGCGACTTGTTGTAGAAGTCGGCGCCGCCGACGCCCAGCACCACCGTTTCAAAGATGGTCGTGTCCTGCCATGGCTGGCCGCCGTGGGCGATCGCCACCAGGCCGGCTTTCTTGATCTTGTCGGCCGCGGCGAAGAATTCGTCGAAGTTGGTCGGGGTCTTGGCGCCGGCCTTGGCCAGTACCGCCGGGTTGATCCACAGCCAGTTGACGCGGTGCACGTTGACCGGCGCGGCGACGTAGTGGCCTTTGTATTTCATCACGTTGGAGATGACCGGTGGCAGCAGGCTGTCCCATTTGCCGGCGCTGGCGGCGCTGTCGATATTGGCCAGCACGCCTTCATTGCCCCATTCCTGGATCGCCGGGCCCTTGATCTGGGCGGCGGTCGGCGGGCTGTTGGCGATGACGCGCGCTTTCAGTGCGGTGGTGGCGTTTTCGCCAGCGCCGCCAGCGACAGCGAAGTCTTTCCAGACGACGCCCTTGGCTTCCATCATTTTCTTCAGTTCGGCGATCGATTTGGCTTCGCCACCGGAGGTCCAGTAGTGCAGCACTTCGACTTGCGGTGCCGCTTGCGCGACGCCAGCGAGGGTGACCAGGCCGGCCGCGGCCAGGAAGAATTTGATTTGCTTGATTTTCATCTGGTTCGTCTCCAACGATTTTTTGGTTTGACTGCGAGTGTGACTGTAACGATAGCGGTGCGCGGCGTCAGCCGCGCACGGTGACTACATGATTGCTGGTGTTACCACCAGGCTTCCAGGTGGATGCCGTACGAGGTGCCGCTGGTCCTGTCGCCATACACCGGGCCGCCATTGTTAAAGGCGTTCACGGCGCCGGTGGCGGCGTCGTTCCATTTGCCATAGCTGACAAAGGCGCGCAGCTCGGGACGCGCGTAGTAATCGCGGCCCAGGGTGATGGTCGGGGCGATGGTCAGCTTGGTCAGGCGCTGGGCCGACGGGTTCATATCGCTTTTCAGGCGCGTCACGCCCAGCTCGGCTTGCATCTTGAAGTTTTCGGCCAGGGCGTACACAGGGCGCGCACCGACGGTGGTCCAGGTGTTGCTACCGGTCAGGGGCGATTTGTCGCGCTGGTACAGGGCCACGAATTCCATGCTGAAATCGCGGGTCGGCTGCACCACGATATCGTTGAACACGCGCACGCGCGTCACGTCCGAGTCGAGCAGGGTGCTGCCGGAAGGACCCATACGGGCGCAGCAAGGGCCGCCGATGCCGGTGCCCGGGCCGACGCCGTACTGCACGCCGAAGGTGTTGCCGCCGCCAAAGAGCTTGGCCTGGCGGTGGAACAGCGACACCTGGTAGCCGTTATGGGTCTTCTGGGCGATGTTGTCGTCGCCCTGGGCGTGGATCAGGCTGACCGCGATGTCGAGGGTGCCGTCCTGGTTGACCGGCAAACCTTCGTAGACGATGTTCTGGCGCAGCGCCGAACTGGTGCTGCGCAGGGTGCGCACGCCGGTCAGCGGATCGGTGGCGTAGACGTTGTCGTCGTTGTCCTTGAACACGGCGTAGCTGATCTTGCCCGGGCCCATAGGGTAGCCGTCGACGCCGCCGCCGGTGCCGTTCATGTTGATGTACTGCATATCGAGCATGTGGATATCCGGACGGTAGTAGTGACGCTTACCGGCCCAGATAATGCCGCCGTTCATGAACGGCAGGTTTTTCGCTTCCACGTAGGCTTTCGAGACGGCCAGTTTGGCGTCGCCGAAGTCCGAGCTGTTCTTGTAAGCGTCGACCCAGAAGGTGCCGACGAAGGTAGCGCCGTTGCTGGCCTTGGCCAGCGCGTGGGTGTAGCCGAATTCGGTGAAGCTGTCGCATTCGTTGCCGAGGCGATAAGACATGCTGATGCCGCCCAGGCCGTAGCAGCTTTGCGAGCCGCCGTTGGTGGCCGAGCCGACGCCTGCGCGCAGGTAACCATGGAATCCCTCGGTCTCATGGTCGCCCGCAATGGCACCGCTGCTGGCGAAGGCGAGCAGCAATGCGCTGGCTAATGTACTTTTGGTAATACGTTTCATTTAGTCTCCTTATTAGTATGTAAAGTAGCGTGGCGAGGTGGCGCTACTTTGGTCAGCACGCTTGTGGCACTGTTATGTCGCGATCATTGCCACTTTCAGCGTGTTCCATCGACAACGTTGGCGACAGTAGCATCGTGTCCTCCGCTTAGGCCACTTGTCGCATATGGATATGAGTAATATTACAAGTCACTGATTTATATGATAAAACTTTATTTTTGCCGGCTGAGCTTGCAACATAACTTTACAATCGCCGGCAGCCGCGCAGCGCGTGTTTTCACTGTGCGGATCAGTGCGATCGCGGGATCGAAGCGGGCGACCCGCCCTGCAACAAAACGAAACAAATCGCAAAGTAACTTTGCATAGTGCTGTAGTGAAATTACATTTTACGTGTGGAATTTTCGTTATACACTGTCCCGCAAACAGGAGAGCGTGATAGAGGCGCAAGCGACAACGGACAACGTGCCCCAGCAGACCAGCGCCCGCAAGGACGGACGCCGCAAGCGCCTGATGGCGCTGTTCGCGCTGGCCGTGCCCTTGCTGGCGGCGGCCGCGCCCAAAACCGCTCCCACGGCCGCCACGCCAGCTGATTCGCTGCAAGTGCTGCACTGGTGGCAGTCCGCCAGCGAGCGGCGCGCGGTCGACCTGCTGGCCGAGCGCCTCGGTCAGCAGCACGTGCAGTGGCGCGACACGATGGTGCCGGGCGGCTCGGGCATCGGCGCCGGGATCGTCTTGCGCAGCCGGGTGCTGGCCAAGGATGCGCCCGAAGTGGCCCAGCTCAACGGGATCGTGATCCGCGACTGGGCCCGTCTCGGTTTGCTGGCCGACCTGGACCAGGTGGCCGCGCGCGGCGACTGGGACCGCCAATTGTTGCCCGGTGTTGCGGCCCTGATCCGGCCGGGCCAGCATGTGGTGGCGGCCCCGCTCGGCATCCACCGTATCAATATCCTGTTCCACAACCGCGCCCTGTTCGCCCGCCACGGCCTGGCCGCACCCGTCACCTGGCCCGAGTTCGAACGGGCCGCCGAGGTGTTGCAGCGCGCCGGCGTGACGCCGCTGGCGCAAAGCAGCGAACCGTGGCAGGTCGCCACCCTGTTCGAAACGCTGGTGCTGGCCGAGGGCGGAGCGGTGTATTTCCGCCAGTTGTTCCAGCAGCGCGAGCCGGCCGCGTTCACCGATCCGCGCCTGGGCCGGGCGCTGGCCCGCCTGCGCGCCCTTAAAAGATGGATGGGTTCGCCCGTGCGCGAGTTGACCTGGGCTGAAGAAGCGCGCAAGCTCGCTGACGGCAGCGCCGCCATGCTGGTCATGGGCGACTGGGCCAAGGGCGAACTGAACGCGCTGGGCTTGAACAGCGAGCGCGATTTCGGCTGCGGCGCCGTGCCGGGCACCGCCGCCTTTCACCTGTACACCGTCGACACGCTGAGCATGCTGGCCGCGCACCCGGCCCGGCGTGGCGCCCAGGAAACCCTGGCGGCGATGGTCATGCAACCGGCTGTGCAGCGCGATTACAGCCGTGTCAAGGGCTCGGTGCCGGTGCTGCGCGCTCCCGACCTGGGCGCCATGGATGGCTGCGCTCGCGCATCATGGACCCTGTTCGCCAGCTCGGCGGCGGTCCACGCGCCGAGCATGGCGCACCGCATGGCCACCGACGAAACCGCACGCGACGCCATGGTGGCCGAGCTGCACCGCTTTTTTCTTAACGAAAGGGTCGCCGTTGCCGACACCCAGCGCCGTTTAGGCGTGATCGGCCGCCGCCCGCAAGACAGGTAACCGACTTACACCATGCGAAACATCCTTATCGTGGACGATGACCAGAAGATCAGGACGCTGCTCAAAACCTACCTGGAAAAGAACCAGTATTCGGTCACCCTGGCCCACAACGGCGCGTCCTTCTTCACCGAATTCAACCGCAGCGTGGACACCCTGTCGCTGGTGATTCTCGACGTCATGCTGCCCGACACCGACGGCTTCGCCCTGTGCCAGGCGGTACGGCGCCGCTCGAACGTGCCGATCATCATGCTCACCGCCAGTTCCGACGAAGCCGACCGCGTGGTCGGCCTGGAACTCGGGGCCGACGACTATATTTCCAAGCCGCACAGCCCGCGCGAATTGCTGGCGCGCATCAAGGCGATCCACCGCCGCACCGGCATGGAAGCGGCGGCGCCGCCGCGCTATCACCGTTTCGGCGGCTTTACCATCGACGTCGTCGAGCGCAGCGCGGTCGACCACAACGGCACCCTGGTGCCGCTGTCGGGGCTCGATTTTCAGTTGCTCAAGTATTTCATCGACCACGCCGGCGAAATCCTTGACCGCAGCGTGCTGTGCGAAGCCACGCGCGGGCGCGATGCCGGGCCGTTCGACCGCTTCCTGGATGTCCAGATCAGCCGCCTGCGCCTGCGCTTCAACGATTGCGGCAAGCAACCCTGGCTGATCAAGACCGTGCGCGGGGCCGGCTACGTGTTCGCCGCCAGCGTCTCGAGCAGCCATGAATAAGCGCCCCAGCGGCTGGGCGCGCTGCCTGCCGCAATCCTTGCTCGGACGGCTGACTCTGCTGATGGTGGCCGGCGTCATGCTGACCCAGCTGGCCGGCAACTACATCTGGGCCAGCCAGCGCCGCGCCGAGTCGCAGGTCGAAGTGGCCAACGCCGCCCAGCAGCTCGGCCACAGCGCCGCCAGCGCGGTGCGCTTTTTCGTCAGCCTGCCGCCGAACTACCGGCCATTGATCATCCAGCAGTTCGGCGAAATGGGCGGCACCCGTTTTTTTGTGAACCTGAACCGCAAGCCGGTGGCGGCCGAAAGCATCGGACCGCAGCCGCTGGCCGACATCGCCATCGCCAACGTGCAATCGACCCTGCACGCCGACCTGCCCAATCACGCCAATGTGCGCGTGGCGTTTGTCTGGCCCGAACAGCTGGTGGTGGGCGACGACGGCACGCGCCTGTCGGCCCTGCCCGAAAACCGGGTGCGCCAGATCATGCTGGCCAAGCCGGCCCCGGTGCTGCTGATGCAGGTCGAAATGGAACCGGGCCACTGGCTGTACCTGGCCACGCTGATGCCAAGTCCGTATTTTCTCGACAGCGGCAAGCTGTTTACACGCGACCATTTGCTGCTGCATGCGCTCTCGCTGCTGGCGGTGGTGATGCTGTCGATTCCCGTGGTGCGCTGGACCACGCGCCCGCTCGCGGCCTTGTCGGAGGCGGCGACTGCGTTTGGCAACGGCGAGCGCATGCCGGCCCTGCCGGAAACCGGCAGCCGCGAATTCGTCAACACCGCGCGCGCCTTCGGGGCCATGCGCGAGCGCATCGGGCGCTATATCGACGACCGCGAGCGCCTGTTCGTGTCCATCTCGCATGACCTGCGCACGCCCATCATGCGCCTGAAACTGCGCGCCGAACTGCTCGACGACGACACCCTGCGCGCCGAGTTCCACGAAGATATCGACGAACTCGAAATGATGGTCAAGGGCGCGCTGCAGTGCGTGAAAGACAGCGACATCCACGAAACCCCGACCGAAATCCGGCTCGACAGCTTTTTGGCGCGCATGGTGCGCGGCGCCCAGCTGGCCGGGCACGAAGTCTCGTTCGACCCGGTCGGGCTGTCGGTGACGGCCAAGCCGCTCGCGCTCAAGCGCGCCATCGGCAACCTGCTCGAAAACGCGCTGCACTACGGCGAACGGGCCCAGATCGCGGTGCGCGCGGTCGGTTCGAGCATCCGCATCGCGGTGCGCGACCATGGCCCGGGCGTGCCGGAAGACGCGCTGGCCCAGTTGTTCGAACCGTACGTGCGGCTCGAACACGGGCGCAAGCAGAACAGCAGCGGCATGGGGCTGGGCCTGGGCATCGCGCGCGGCATCGCCCAGGCCCATGGCGGCCAGCTGCTGCTGCAGAACGCCGAGGGCGGCGGCTTTTGCGCCACGCTGGTGCTGCCCAACGGCTCGACCTCGGTGGACGCCGACTGACATAATTGTTCATCGCGACCGTTGTCGCTACAATGCCCGCATGACCTTACCTGTCCCCGATAGCGACGCGCTGGCCGCGTCCCACGCCCTGCAAAACCTGATCGCCGCCGAGATCGCGCAGCACGACGGTGCGATTTCCTTCACCCGCTTCATGGAGATGGCCCTGTACGCGCCTGGCCTGGGCTACTACACGGGCGGTGCGTCCAAGCTCGGTGCGGCCGGCGATTTTGTCACCGCGCCCGAAATCAGTCCGCTGTTCGGGGCCGCGCTGGCGCGGGTGGTCGCGCCTCTCATGGCGCAGAGCGCGCCGGCGATCCTGGAATTCGGCGCCGGCACCGGCAAGCTGGCGCACGACGTGCTCACCGCGCTGGCGGCCGACGGCGTGCAGGTGGACAGCTACGCGATCATGGAACTGTCGGGCGAACTGCGCGCGCGCCAGCAGGAAGCGCTCAAGGACTTCCCGCAGGTGCGCTGGCTCGATGATTTCCCAGGCAGGTTCGACGGCGTGGTGCTGGCCAACGAGGTGCTCGACGCCATGCCGGTGGCGCTGGTGCGCAAGGATGCCGGCGGCTGGCGCGAGATGATGGTGACGGTGGAAAACGGCGAGTTCGCCTGGCTGGCGCACGTACCCGATGCCGGGCTGGCGGCCCACATCGCGCGCCAGATTCCGGACGCCGGCCAGCTGCCGGATGGCTACCTGACCGAAGTGCATCCGATCGCCTGCGGCTTCATGGGCTCGCTGGCGCGCATGTTCGGCGGCGGCAAGGGCGCCGCCATCCTGCTCGACTACGGGTTTCCGGCGCACGAATACTATCTGGACCAGCGCATGGGCGGCACCCTGATGTGCCACTACCGCCACCATGCCCATCCGGAGCCGTTCTACCTGCCCGGTTTGCAGGACATCACCGCCCACGTCGACTTTACCGCCATGGCGCTGGCCGCCCAGGATGCCGGGCTCGATGTGCTGGCCTACATGAACCAGGCTTCCTTTTTGCTCGGCGCCGGCATCGGCGAGCTGCTGCTGGAGCGGCACGACCCGTCCGACCTGCTGCGCTACCTGCCGCAGTCCGGCGCGCTGCAAAAGCTGGTGTCGCCGTCCGAAATGGGCGAATTGTTCAAGGTGCTGGTGGTCGGCGGCGGCGTGGCCCTGCCGGACGGGCTGGCGCGGGCCGACCGCAGCCATCGACTGTAGAATATCTGGCAACTTGCGGTGCGGCTACAATACGCACTTCCTGTTACGCCGGCGGGCTTGCCGGCGTGACGACATCGGCTATCATGGACGACCGCGCGCTTCCCCTACCTGACGACAATGGCCAAGATCCACACACATTATGACAACCTGAAGGTCGCGCGCCTGGCGCCGCAGGAAGTCATTCGTGCCGCCTACAAGGCCTTGAGCCAGAAGTACCATCCCGACAAGAATCCCGGCGACGACAAGGCCGCGCGCATCATGGCGATCCTCAACAGCGCCTACGGCACCTTGTCGGACCCGGTGCGGCGCAAGGAACACGACGAGTGGATCGCGGCCGAGGAATGGGAAATCGAATGGCTCGAAAGCACCCGCGAGGACGGGCGCGACAAGTCGCGTGGCGAGCCGGTGGCCGGGTGGGATGGGGCGCCGGTCGAGGTCCTCAAGCCGTACCGGGCCGTGCGCGACCCGCGCTGGTGGTTCGGGCTGATGCTGTGTTTCGGGCTCGGTTGCGCGGCCGGCGCGTTTTTCCTGAGCCAGGACCGGGTGGTGCCGGTGGCGCTGGCGTCGGCCCTGAGCACCCAGCGCAGCGCCTCGGCCCCGGCGCGCGTCGAAGCGCCGCCCGACGCGCGCGCCGACAGCTGGGCCGTGGCCAAGCCGCACGTGGCCGACGCCGGCGCCCGTCCGCCCGATGTGCGCGCGCTCGGCGTGACCGAACTGGTGGTGCCGGCGCGGGTGGCCGACTGCGAGACCGAACTGCATTCGCTGATCGCGCCCAACGGCGAGCCGTGGCCGGTGCAGTCGGGCTATGTGGATGGTTTTCCGATTGGCAACCAGGGGCCGGAAACCCAGATCAGCATCGACAACACGCGCAATGGCTCGCCGGTGCTGGTCAAGATTTTCGACCTGGACCGGCGTTCGAACGTGCGCCATGTGTACGTGCTCGCGCGCGACACCTTCCTGGTCGACCGCCTGGCGGCGGGCAAGTACGAGGTGCGCTACCAGAATGTGGACGTGGGCGGCAGCCAGGCCGAATGCGTGGGGCGCAGCAAGCAGGCGGCGGCGCCGCGTGCTCTGGAGCCGGGTTAAGCCGGATTTTTTCATCCCGGGCGCGCCCGGACTAGCCTGGATGTTCCCATGAAGGTAGTACGAACGATTGTTTTGCTGGCGCTGGCCGCCGGCGCCATGCCCGCAGCCGCCGCACAGGATGGCACGCGCAGCAAGCCGTACCAGCGCTGTCTCGCCAAGGCGCTCAGCAACCCCGCTATCATGGAATGCATCGCTGTGGAATACGACATACAGGACAAGCGCCTCAATGTCGCGTATCGGGCGCTGATGGCGCGCCTGCAGGGAGAGCGCAAGAAGCAGCTTCAGGAAGCCCAGCGGCTGTGGCTGAAATACTCCGAGACGAACTGCCTGTTTTATCACGATCCCGACGGCGGCACGGCGGCGGTCCTGTTGGCCGAGGAGTGTGCGATGAGCGCGCGCGCGGCACGCGCGGCCGAGCTGGAGAACCTGGCGCGGGTGCTCTGACGCGCCACTCCATGACAGTGCAGCCAGGTTCTCGTTCCACGCAAAACAAGCCTCACCCTCACAGCGCATGGCCATGAAACAGATCACCGAAGCGCGCCATCTGGTCGACCAGGCCTGGCAGCGCCTGGCGCATTGGGACCGCAACATGGACGCCGCCCAGGCGTTGCTGGAGCGCGCGCGTGCCAGCCATCCGCACGATCCGCAGGTGCTGACCTGCCTCGGCGCCTTGCTGTGCGACCGCGCCCTGTATCAACAGGCCGAAGCGGTGCTGCGCGAAGCGCTGGCGCAGGGCTCGCTGGACCGCCACACCACCTTCAACCTCGCCGTGGCGGTATTCCATACCGGCACCCGCAGGCAGACGCTGGCGCTGTTCGGCGCTGCCGCGAAGATGCAGCCGTCCGCCATCACCTGGGCGGCCTATTTCGATCCGCATGCAAGCTGAACCGCGCCGCCTGCTGATATTCGACCTCGACGAAACGCTGGTGCACGCCAGCGAGTTTGCGCTTGCCCATCCCTGCGACTTCGACGTGGCGCCGTATCTGGTCTACCAGCGCCCGTTCGCACGCGAGCTGATCGCATTGGCCGCTACGCGCTTCGACCTGGCGGTGTGGTCGTCGTCGAGCGCGGCCTATGTGGCGGCGGTGGTCGAACGCTTGTTCGCCGGCGTGCCGCTCCGCTTCGCCTGGTCGGTGGAACGCTGCGTGCAGCGAGTCGATGCGCGCAGCAACAGCTATGTGTACATCAAGGATTTGCGCAAGGCGCGGAAGTTCGGCTACACGCTTGAGCGCATGACCATCATCGATGACAGTCCGGAGAAGATTTGCAGGCAGCCGCGTTGCCACCTGCCTGTGGCGCCGTTTATCGGCGCCCCTGACGACGTCGCGCTGCTGGCGTTGCGCCAAGTCCTGCGGCTTGGTTGATTGCCAAGAATTGGGCATAGCCGGCTTGCGCTGGCGACCATTTAACGATCCCGGCAACCGGAATGATGGATGTCCGAGGGCGCGGCTCGGGAGAAAATCCTGAAGAATCAGTTGGTGACGAGAGTTTTTGCAGATGAGCGAAAGGCGAATTCACGATAATCTGCGTTACTGGTCAAATCCGCGATGTGGCTGGCATGCAGGCTCGGAGTTCTGCCACGCCTGCCTTCCGTCATCAAGACCTCCCAAGCGCCACAACACAGCGCGCCAGGCAGTGCCGCGCCGCCGTTAGTGTGATACTTCCTTGATCATTTCGACCAGGTCTTTATTGCGCTGCTTGGTCAGAGCGTACACACACGATGAGTGAACCAGCGGCTGCATGCTGCCGCCTTCATATCTGTCCGCCTCGTAATTGCATTGCAGATCGCGAAATTTGATCCAGGCCAGTTGCACAGTTTTGATCCGGGCTTTTTCCTTCGCGTCCACCTTACCCGTCAGCTCCTTGTAGTTCTTGTTCAGGAGAGCATCTTCGCGTCCGGCATCTTTGGCGGAACACCTGTTCATGTCGTACTGCGTCATCGGGTCCTTGCAGTCATCTGCCGCCGTTGCCGGATTGATCGTGGCGATGGCGCTGAGGAGGCCCACGCAAAGGGCGCGCACTGGAAATTTCATGGTGTCTTTTGAAAAAATGGCTGAAAAGAAATCGTATCACGTTCGCCATCGCAGCCGCCGCCGGGCAGGCAGGGTAGGATGTGCGGCTTGTGTCCAGCCGCGACACTTAGATGGGACATGTACATGGAACTCGATACCGCATTAAAAAACTTTGCCAGCGCCTTCGCAGCGGGCGCGGAAAATGATGGAACTGTTCAGCATCGACCGCCCCAGCCGTTTGCCGAACCGATTCCGCTCGGCCCGATCCTGAAGGATTACTACGCCCGGATGCTGCTGAGCGACGACCCGATTGTAGGAGGGGCGCTTCTCTTGCAGCTGGGGATGCTCGATGAGCTTGAAACCATCCAGCACGGATGGCGCTGGATCCGCGACAAAGGTGGCCCGCTGACTGAAAGCCCGCACTGGAACAAGCATTGGGTCGTGATCGCCAACCGCCATGGCGATGCGCTCGCGGTCGACCAGAGTACCGCCGGCGGCGCGGTGTATGGCGCCATCGGTTCGTACCACTGCAAAATCGCCGGCGACCTGGCCGCCTTTTCCAGGCCATGGCCGAGGCGATGCTGGTTGAAGCCGACACGTATGACTATGAGGTGTACGACGACGATGACAACCCGCTGCCCGGTTTTCTCGACGAGATGCGCGCCATCGCCCGCCGCGTGCTCGGTCCCGATGCCGAAGCGGGCTTCATGGAATTCTTTTTCGGCTGAGCGTGCCCGGGACTGCGCGCTCAGGTCGCCAGCGACTCGATCAGCCCCATGTCCGCCGAGGACATCAGCTTGTCGATATCGACCAGAATCAGCATGCGCTGGTCGATGGTCCCCAGTCCGATCAAATAGTCCGACCCGAACGCGGTGCCCATTTCCGGCGCCGGCTTGACTTGCTCGGGGGTGAGGGTGGTCACGTCGCTGACGCTGTCGACCACCATGCCCATCACGCGCCCGGCGATATTGAGGATGATGACCACGGTGAACTGGTCGTACACCGGCGTGCCCAAGTTAAACTTGATGCGCATGTCGACCACGGGAATGATGATCCCGCGCAGGTTGATCACGCCCTTGATGAATTCCGGCGCGTTGGCGATCCGCGTCACCGCCTCATAGCCACGGATTTCCTGTACCTTGAGGATATCGATCCCGTATTCTTCCGAGCCCAGCGTGAACGCCAGGAACTCGTGGCCCGCGATGTCCTTGCCGGATGGCCCGCCACCGGCTACAGTCGAAGAAGGAACTTGCATAAGTTGTCCTTGTCAAAGCGGCGCCACGGCGGACGCCTGTGCTTTCCAAGAGTAGCAGATGCGGCGCCAAATGACGAGCGGTGCTGTTGCCAGCTCGCAAAATATGAGTGCTGTCGTGCTCGACTTGGACAAAACATTGTTTATAATTTGATTGGTAAAAAACCGATAGTGCAGATGTCACAGTCGCACTGTTTACTGATAGTTAAGGTCGGGCAAAAACTAGCTGTGTTGTTTCGCATCGCGCACGACGCCCCGCGCACGGGGCCCCTTAGGAAGCTTGTCTGGAGCCTGTATGACCGACCCCTCAGATGCATCGGACGTCTCGGACGCCTCGGACGATAACTGGCTGCTCGACGAGGACGACGAGTCCGGCGGCGCCGCCGGCACCGCCCCGATCGACCAGCGCCTGTGGCGCGTGCTGATCGTCGACGATGATGTCGATGTGCACGCGGTCACCCGGCTGGCGCTGCGCAATGTGGCGTTCAAGGGGCGCGAGCTCGAACTGTTTTCCGCCTACAGCGGGGCCGAGGGCTTCCGCATCCTGCGCGACACGCCCGACATCGCCCTGGTGCTGCTCGACGTGGTCATGGAAACCGATGACGCCGGCCTGATCCTGGCGCGCCGCATCCGCGAAGAATTGAACAACCAGATCGTGCGCGTGGTCCTGCGCACCGGCCAGCCGGGGCAGGCGCCCGAGCAGCGCGTGATCATCGAATACGATATCAACGACTACAAGGCCAAGACCGAGCTGACCACGCAGAAGCTGTTTACCACCGTCATTTCGGCCCTGCGCGCCTACGAGAGCCTGATGATGCTCGAACGCAGCCGCATCGGCCTGGGCAAGATCCTGGCCGGCGCCACCAATCTGTACCAGATCCATTCCCTGCGCGAATTCGCCTCGGGCGTGCTGAACCAGGTCAGCGCGATCCTCGACGTCGGTGCCGACGGCGTGCTGTGCGTGATGTCGGCCGTTACCGGCGGGCCGACCGTGGTGGCCGCCACCGGCCACTACACGGCGCTGGCCGACAGCGAGGCGCTGCCGCCCGACCATCCTCTCATGCCGGCCATCGCCAAGGCCTTCCGCGAAAAGCAGAGCCAGTTCGAGCACCCAGTCAACGTGCTCTACATCCACACCCAGGAAGAGCGCCAGCTGTGCATTTCGGTCACGCCGCCGTGGCCGCTGGCGCCGATCCAGCGCGATTTGCTGGAAGTGTTTTGCGAGCGCATCGCGGCCGCCTTCGACAACCTGTACATGTTCGGCCAATTGCGCCGCGCCCAGGAAGCGACCGTGGTGGCCCTGGCCGACCTGGCCGAGTTCCGCGACCACGGCACCGGCGGCCACGTGCGGCGGGTGCAGGACTTGTCGTCGCGCATCGCGCAGCGCATGAAGCAGCGCGCCGTGGACGATCCGGGCCTGACCCCGCAATTGCTGGAAATGATCGGCCTGGCCAGCATCCTGCATGACGTGGGCAAGGTGTCCACGCCCGACCAGGTGCTGCTCAAACCGGCCGCGCACACGCCCGAGGAACGGCGCGTGATGCAGACCCATGCCCAGATCGGCCGTGCGATCCTGGAGCGCGCCGCCAGCATGGTCGATGGCGTGAGCTACCTGACCTACGGCGCCCAGATCGCCGGCGCCCACCACGAGCATTTCGACGGCGGCGGCTATCCCGAGGGCCTGGCCGGGCGCGCCATCCCGCTGGCCGCGCGCATCGTGGCCGTGGTCGACGTGTTCGACGCGCTGCTGCACCGGCGCCCGTACAAGGAGCCGTGGCCGTATCCGGACGTGGTCAGCTACATCGCCGAGCGCAGCGGGACCCAGTTCGATCCCGAGGTGGTGGCCGCGCTGCTCGAGATCATCGAGAGCAGCCCGCCGATGCTGGTCGACGCCGAGGACGATTGATCCGACCGCGCAGCGGGGCCGGTGTGGCATTCCTGCATCGGCTTCGTCGTTCCGCACGGGGGAATTCAACTATTTCGTTCCCCTGCCGTAATATACTCAAACCAGCGTGCCGACTCAGAGCCTATCTCAATAGATCGGGGGAAGCTGATGGCGCTGCTTGGCGAGCGAGGGCAAGGCGCGAGGAGGCCGCATGGCTAGCCATGCAACGACGAGTAACGCGGCACTCGCTTGCCAGGCGCGCCAGCAGCGACTCCGATCTACTGAGATAGGCTCTTACTTAGCGGACCCATGGGCCGCCACAAGCTGATCGGAAAAACAAGAGATGAACGAACTCGAGGGACTGACCGCGTTGATTGTCGAGCCGCATGCGGGGATGCGCGCCAGCATCCACAACATGCTGACCCTGTGCGGCCTGACCAAGATCGACCATGCCGCCAGTTCCAACGCCGCCATCAAGCACCTGGGCCTGAAATCGTTCGACGTGGTGCTCTGCGAATACGACCTGGACGGCGGCCAGGATGGCCAGCAATTGCTGGAAGACTTGCGCCACCATAAGCTGATGACCATGACGACCATGTTCATCATGGTCACCGCCGAAGGCAATTACAGCAAGGTGGTCAGCGCGGCCGAACTGGCGCCCACCGACTACATCCTGAAACCGTTCACGGCCGACCTGTTGTTGGAGCGCATCGGGCGCGCGCTCGACAAGCGCAATGTGTTCATGCCGGTATATCAACTCATGGATTCGGGCAACCAGCGCGACGCCATCGACGCCTGCATCGACGGCATGCGGCTGCATCCGCGCTACGCGGTCGATTTCCTGCGCCTGCGCGCCGAGCTGCACATGTTCCTGGGCGAGCCGGAGCTGGCCGAGCCGATCTATCAGCAACTGTTCGACGCCAAGGCGATCGCCTGGGCCCGGCTGGGCCTGGCCAGGACCCTGTTCCTGCGCGAGCGCTTCGACGAGGCCAGGGAGATCCTCACTTCCCTGGTCGAGAGCAACAAGAAATTCGTCGACGCCTACGACTGGCTGGCGCGCACCCACGCGGCCATCGGCGAGCTGGACAAGTCGCAGGCGGTCCTCTCCGACGCGGTGGCGGTGTCGCCGCATGCGGTGCGCCGTCTGCGCAAGCTGGGCGAGGTGGCGCTGGAAACGGGCGACACCGAGACCGCCGAGAAAGTGCTCAAGCAAGTGGTGAGCAAGGCCAAGTATTCGACCTTCCGCGATCCGGAAGACCACGTCAAGCTGGTGCAGACCCTGGTGAAGAAGGGCGACCCGGTGCAGGCGGCGGCCGTGATCCGCGATCTCGACAAGTCGATGGGCGGGCAAAAGAACACGGCCGTATGCAGCGCCATTTCCTCGGCCATGGTGCATGAGTACACCGGCAACGATGTGCGGCTGGAAGAGTCGCTCAGCGCCGCGCTGACGGCCTGCCGCCTGACCAGCGGGCTCTCGCCCGAGGTCAAGATGGAGCTGGCGCGCAACTGTTTGCAAAACAATATGGAAGCGGGCGCGGCCGAGGTCATGAGCGATGTGATGCGCAACGCCGCCAACGGCGCCGTCATGGCCAAGGCGATGGCGGTGTTCGAGCAGGCCGGGCGCACCGACCTGGCCCTGGCGGTGGCGCACGACAGCCGCCAGGCCGTGGTCGACCTGGTGGCGGCCGGCGCGGCCAAGGCCAATGAGGGCGATTACCGCGGCTCGGTCGAGCTCATGCTGGAGGCCGTGGGCAAGCTGCCGGACAACCCGCAAGTGGCGTTCAACGCCGCCGTCGCCGTGCTCAAGTGCCTGGAAAACGTCGGCTGGGACGAACTGCTGGCGCAGCAAGCGCTGGCGCTGATCGACAATGTGCGCCGGCTCGATCCGGTCAACCCCAAATTGCCGGCCCTGGCCGGCCTGCATCAGCAGATCCTGACCAAATACGACAAGGGGGCGCGCAAGAAGGCCGGCGCGCCCGCCTGATTGCCACCTCCTTCGATTGCCCATGCCCAGCGTTTCCCCTCCTCCGGTTTTGCCCGCGTACGCCGACGGCGACACGCGCCGCGTACGCGCCTCCCTGATCCACAAGGTCTGTGGCGACGAAGACATGTTCGCGCTGGGCGCCTCGGTGGCGCGCGTGGTCGAGATGGCCTCGTCCGAGGACGAGGGCACGCACGACCTGGCCTATTACGTGCTGTCGGACGTGGCCCTGACCCAGCGCATCCTGCGTCTGTCCAACACGCCGACCTACCGCACCAAATCCGGCACCACCGTCACCACGATCTCGCGCGCCATCTCGCTGCTCGGCTTCGATAATGTGCGCACCACAGCGCTGGCGATGCTGCTGGTGGACGCCCTGTCGAACAGCGCGCACGCCACCAGCGTGCGCATCGAGCTCGAAGCGGCCCTGTGCGCCAGCCTGGTGGGGCGCGAAATGGCGCGCCACAGCTTTTACCAGGGTGCCGAGGAAGCCTCGATCGGGGCCTTGTTCAAGAATCTGGGACCGCTGCTGGTGGCCTCGCACGAGCACGACCGCTATCGCGAGATCAACGCGCTGGTCAAGGGCGGCACCCACAGCGTGGGCCAGGCCTCGCAGATGATCCTGGGATCGAGCTACGACGCGCTGTCGCAGGCGGTGATGGCGGAGTGGAAGATTCCGGACGTCATCGTTCGCTCGCTCAGTCCGCTGCAGGCGGGGGCGCAGAAGGTGGCGGTCAACCGCGGCGAGTGGATGCGCCAGGTGGCGTCGTTCTCGATGGAAGTCTCGCGCCTGCTGGGGCGCTCGGCCAGTCCGGCCGAGAGCAAGGAGTTCCAGGCCTTGCAGCTGCGCTATGGCGTGGCGCTGAACCTGAGCGCCGACCAGATGAAGGAATTGTTCGAGACGGTGCAGAGCGAGATGACGGCGCTGCTGCGCAGCATGAACATGGAGGCCCAGCCGCGCGACGAGGAAACGGCGGACAGCGGCGGCTTGCCGAATGTGCTGCTGCTGGCGACCATGGACGCGGGCGAGAGCGGGGAGGGCAAGGCCCATCCGAGCGGCAAGCCGCACAACGCGCGCGAGTTGCTGCTGGCCGGGGTGCAGGATGTGACGCAACTGCGCGCCGCGGGCGACGCCAAGGTCAACGATGTGATCCTGGCGGTGCTGGAGACCTTGTACAAGAGCATGGGTTTCCGTTTCGCCACGGTGTGCCTGAAAGACGCGCGCAGCGGGCAGTACCGGGCGCGGGTGGCGTTCGGGGAGGATCATGCGCGCTTGCAGGCGGGGTTTGCCTTTCCGATGGGCACGGCGCGCGATTTGTTCCATCTGGCCATGGAAAACGATGCCGACCTGATGATCGCGGACACCGCCAGCCCCAAGATCCGCGATTTGCTGCCGGCCTGGCACCGTACCCTGCTGCCGGACGCCAGGAGCTTCATCGTGCTGCCGCTGGTGGTGAGCAAGGTGCAGGTGGGCCTGTTCTACGCCGACCGCGCGGTGACGGCGCCGGAGGGTGTGCCGCCGGATGAGACGTCGCTGATCAAGGCCCTGAAAGGGCAGGTGCTGCTGGCGCTGGCGCCTTAGTGCCGAAGATGCCATAGCTTCCATAGCTGCGGTCGGCAGGTGTCTCCGGCCGCGAACCGTAAATCCGTCTCCCCCGCCTTCGCCGGGGAAACGGCTATGGCAACGGCCATGGCGACCACCTAAAGGCAAGGGCCGGCCAATGCCCCGACACCCCCTCCAAAAAAGATTTCACCTTTTTTCGCCAAACCCTTGCACATCCCAATATCTTCCCGTTACAATCACGCCCCGAAGCAAGACAGTCAGTGAGACAGCAGAAAGCACCCTGCAAATAACATTGACAGCATGTTGATCTTGCTTCATACTCTGCGGTTCCTCGCGGAGGGGTGGCCGAGTGGTTAAAGGCGACAGACTGTAAATCTGTTCTCTATGAGTACGCTGGTTCGAATCCAGCCCCCTCCACCAAGTTGTTGCAGAAGATGTTGTAGTCGGTGAAGTAGTAACTCGCGGGTGTAGCTCAATGGTAGAGCAGAAGCCTTCCAAGCTTACGACGAGGGTTCGATTCCCTTCACCCGCTCCAGTGCTTCATGCAATGCGCGATCGGTGGCAGCAAGATCGCAAAATCGTAATGCCATAATCGCCCTTTTAGCTCAGTGGTAGAGCACTCCCTTGGTAAGGGAGAGGCCACGTGTTCAATCCACGTAAAGGGCACCAGAATTCAGTGCTTCACGGCATTCGCAACATTCGCAGTATTCAATAGTTAGTCAGGCGCGTGCCTGGTCACACTCAAAAATCGTTAGGAGTCTAAAATGGCAAAAGGTAAATTCGAACGGACCAAGCCGCACGTCAACGTCGGTACCATCGGACACGTTGATCACGGCAAGACCACCCTGACGGCAGCGATCGCAACCGTTCTGTCGAAGAAATTCGGCGGCGAAGCAAAAGCATACGACCAGATCGATGCAGCACCGGAAGAAAAAGCACGCGGCATCACCATCAACACCGCGCACGTCGAGTACGAAACGGCTAACCGCCACTACGCTCACGTTGACTGCCCAGGCCACGCCGATTACATCAAGAACATGATCACCG
>NZ_WHJH01000007.1 GCF_011682145.1 Massilia mucilaginosa | reverse complement strand
TGACCCTTCGGTCGGCATGGCCCAGTGCAGTGCAAAGGTGTTCGAGATACTCGTCCAGATCTGCCAAATTGTCCATCTTCACCCCCATCGTCATGGAAGGTTTCAGTATACACAAGGGCTAATAGTTACAATGCTTTTATGACACAGTAAGGCTAGTGTCCCGAGTTGGAAATTCGTTGACGATTAAACATGGCGAAATCGCACCGAGACAAGGAGCAAAGCGCAGACAGGCAAATGCCTGGCGAGCATTTGTGACGCGGTATCGGCGCGATTATCGCCATGTTTATTCAACGAATTTCCGACTCGGGACACTAGATCAAGGAGCTACGCGGCCGCGCGCAAAGTGGGCGCGCATAAAGGAGAGTTCGATGCATAGGTTGACGACAGCGTGTATTGGCGTGCTGCTGCTCGCAGGCTGCACCACGCCACAGCAAAGGGCCGCCGCGGCGCAGGCGGAGATGGAGCGGACGATGGTGGTGTACGGGCCGGCGTGCTCGAAGCTCGGCTATCCGGCCAACTCGGATACCTGGCGCAATTGCGTGCTCCAGCTTAGCGCGCGCGACGATCTGCTGCGCTATGGCTATCCGCACTACTACGGGGCGCTGGGGCGCTCGCACTGGTCGCTGGGCGGGTATTGGGGGCCGTACTGGTAGCGCCAAGCCATTGACTGGCGAAGCCGGCCTTGGTCAGGGCGACGCGCGATTGCAGCAGATGTTCGATGAGTTTTTGCGCGTGGCGCAGCAGCGCCGGATGATGCGCGTCGCGCGGGTGCAGGGCCAGGCGCACCAGCGGGGCGTCGCGCAGGAGCGTGGCGAGCATCCGCGCGGCGGGTGGGGAGACGATGCGGCCGGTGCGGTTGCGCGCGGCGTACACAAGGGAGGGGGAGTGCAAAGCCTCGGAACGCTGCGGTGCCGGCGCGGCGAACTTGGGTTCCCGCCAGCGCGGGAACAACGGGTTCAAAGAAAGCGGGGGAAGCCGGCGTTGCCGCTGCACGGCTTGATGCGGGCCAGGTTCCGCTGGCTCGGACTGCGCCTCCGTCGGCATCAAGCAATGAAAATGACGCCACGTCGTCGTGTAAACAAACGGATGACCGCGCACCGCCTCCCAGGCGCCATCGCCAAGCAGCCACGCGGGCGCGACGAAGCCGCTCACGGGCCAGCGGCGTTGGTCGAACCAGGCCAGCCCGCGCGCGATGCGGCGCCGCGCCTCGGCCACATCGAGCGCGGCGAACTCGCCCTCGCCCTCGGTGTACACCCCGCGCAGGAAGCGGCTGCGCCAGCCGTTTGCCCGCGCGGCGGTGTCGAGATGGGTGTAGCCATGCAGGGCCATTTCGTGCCGATCGGCGAGCAAGTGGCCGAGCGCCGCCTCGAGCGCCGGCGAACGCGCCGCGCTGCCGTGCCAGCGCGGCACCACCAGCCACGTCAAGGGAATATCCGCCACCTCGCGCACGGCCTGCAACAGGCGCAGGCAGTCGGGCCAGGTGGCCGGCGCCACGTCGTGGATGACGACGCACAGCGCGGGCCGCTCCTCCGGCGATGCGGCCTCGCACACAGTCTGCGGGCCAGTCCACGCGCGGCGACGTTCATTCGGTGGCGCAGACACGCTCGGCCTCCAGGTCGGCGCGCGCACGCGATGCCAGCAAGCCGGCGTAGCGGTTCATCAGCTGCGGCATGATGCGGTTCCAGTCGTACTGCTCGCGCGCCTTGCGCGAGGCCGCGCGCGCCATGCCGGCCAGGTCCCTGCCGTAAATCGCTTCGATGCCGGCCGCCAGGCCATCGACACTGTTCGGCGGCACCAGGATGCCGGTGCCGTCGTCGATCAGTTCGGCCACGCTGCCGCCGCGCGTGCCCACCACCGGCAAGCCGCACGCCATCGCCTCGGGCACGATCAGGCCGAAGGTTTCGCAGTCGCCGGGATGGACCAGCACATCGCAACTGGCCAGCAGGCGCGCCAGCACGCACTGGTCGCGCTGGAAGCCAATCACGCTGGTGTGTGCGCAGCGCGGCAGCTCGCCGCCGCCGCCGATCAGCAGCAGGTGATACGGCCGCCCGAGTTTGCGCACGGCGTCGATCAGCAGCGCCAGCTTTTTCTCGGCGGTGAAGCGGCCGGCGTAGACCAGCAGGCGGGTGTCGGGCGCCAGTCCCAGCTCCTGGCGCAGCGACTCGCCGCGGCGCTGCGGCGAGAAGGTGCGGATGTCGATCCCGAGCGGCTGGTGCAGCGCGCCCCGCACGCCGATGGCGGCCAGCTGGTGCACCATCAGCCGGCTTGGCGCGAGCACCAGGTCGAACTGGCGGTACAGGTGCGCCAGGTAGGCGCCGGCGGCACGGCGCGCGGTGCGGCCGAAGCGTTCGTGCACCAGGCGCGCCAGGTCGGAGTGATAGAAAGCCACCGCCGGCACGCCCAGCTGGCGCCGCACGCGCAAGGCCGCCCAGGCGGCGTGGAAGGCGTCGCCCGCTTCGATCAGGTCGGGCCGCAGGCCGCGCATCAGGCGCGCGGGGGCGCCGACCGTGAGCGGCACGCGGTAGCCGTGCATGCCCGGAACGGTCACGGCGGGCAAGCGCAGCAATGCGGGCGTGCCGTCGCGGTTGTCGACGTTGGTGCTGAGGATGGTGTGGCGGACGCGGCTGCGCTGCGCCAGCCAGGCGGCCTTGGCGTTGAGATAGGTGCTCACACCGCCGCCTTCCGCGGCATAAAACATGGTGATGTCGACGAGGTGCATGCTGGTGGGCCCAGTTGAGAGAGCCCACCTTAGCAGCGGATAACTTAGGAAGTTTGAGCGCGCGCAAACGGACGGCGCGCCAGTTGGGGACGCGCTTGCGGACGCGCCCTTACAGCACTTGAGCCTGCCTCAAGGCCGCGATCTCCTCGGCATCGTAGCCGAGGCCGGCGAGAACTTCATCGGTGTGCTGGCCCAGCGCCGGCCCGAGCCAGCGCGTCCGGCCCGGCGTGGCCGACAGCTTGGGCGTGATGGCGGGCAGCTTGACCGGCGTGCCGTCGCTGAAGTGGTGCTGCTCGAACATCTCGCGCGCGAGAAATTGCGGGTCGCTCATCATGTCGCGCACCGAGTAGATTTTGCCGGCCGGGACATCGGCCGCCTTCAGGGTCGCCAGCGCGCTGTCGATGGTGTGGGTGGCGCACCAGGCGGCGATGGCGTCGTCGATCTCGGCGCTGCGCGGCACGCGGCCATCGTTGCGCGCCAGTTGCGCGTCGCCCGCCATGTCGATGCGGCCCATGGCCAGCATCAGGCGCTTGAAAATGGCGTCGCCATTGCCGGCGATGACGATGTTCTCGCCGTCGCCGGTGGTGTAGGTATTCGACGGCACGATGCCCGGCAGTGCGCCGCCGGTGCGCTCGCGCACCACGCCGGCGTGGTCGAACTCGGGCACCAGCGACTCCATCAGGTTGAACACGGCTTCGTACAGGGCCACGTCGACCATCTGCCCTTCGCCGGAAACGCGCCCGCCGGTGGCGTCGCGGTGGCGCAGCGCCATCATGGCGCCGATCACGCCGTGCAAAGCGGCCACCGAGTCGCCGATCGACACGCCCACCCGCACCGGCGGGCGGTCGGCGTGGCCCGACACGTAGCGCAGCCCGCCCATCGATTCGCCGATGGCGCCGAAACCCGGCTGGTCTTTCATCGGCCCGGTCTGGCCGAAGCCGGACAGGCGCACCATGATCGCGGCCGGATTGAGGGCCTTGATCGCTTCATACCCGATGCCCCATTTTTCGAGCACGCCGGGGCGGTAGTTTTCGATGATGATGTCCGCTTCCAGCGCCAGCTGGCGGGCGATGGCGCGCCCGCGTTCATCTTTCATGTTGAGGGTGATGCTTTTCTTGTTGCGCGACTGGACCGACCACCACAGCGAGGTACCGTCCTTGAGGATGCGCCACTGGCGGATCGGGTCGCCGCCGTCGGGCGCTTCGACCTTGATCACGTCGGCGCCGAATTCGGCCAGCATGCGCGCGCAGAACGGGCCGGCGATCAGGGTGCCCAGTTCGAGCACCTTGATGCCGGCCAGCGCGCCGGGCTTGAGCGCCGCCGCCGTCATCAGGTGCTGCGCCGGTCCAGCATCGCGCGCGCGATGGTGCCCGGGTCGACGTATTCGAGCTCGCCGCCGACCGGTACCCCGCGCGCCAGGCGGCTGACCTTGAGGCCGCGCGCCTTGAGCATCTCGCTGATGTAGTGGGCGGTGGCTTCGCCTTCGTTGGTGAAGTTGGTCGCCAGGACCACTTCGACGACCACGCCGTCGGCGGCGCGCGCCAGCAGTTTTTCGAGATGGATGTCCTTGGGGCCGATGCCGTCGAGCGGCGACAGGCGGCCCATGAGGATGAAGTACAGGCCCTTGTAGGTCAGGGTCTGCTCGATCATCATCTGGTCGGCCGGGGTCTCGACCACGCACAGCATGCTGGTGTCGCGCTGGTCGTCGAGACACAGGTCGCAGACCTCGGTTTCGGAGAAGGTGTTACACAGCGCGCAGTGATGCACCGCGTCGACTGCCTGGTACAGCGCGCGCGAGAGCATGGCTGCGCCCTCGCGGTCGTGCTGCAGCAGGTGGAAGGCCATGCGTTGCGCCGACTTCGGGCCGACGCCGGGCAATCGGCGCAGCGCTTCGGTCAGGAAGTCGAGCGATTTGGACATGGGCTCTTGCTGCGTTCTTAGAAAGGCATCTTGAAGCCGGGCGGCAGCTGCATGCCGGCACCCAGGCCACTCATTTTTTCGGCGGAAGTCGCTTCTGCCTTGCGCACGGCGTCGTTGAAGGCGGCGGCGACCAGGTCTTCCAGCATGTCCTTGTCGTCGGCCAGCAACGACGGGTCGATGGTGACGCGCTTGACGTCGTTCTTGCAGGTCATGACGATCTTCACGAGGCCGGCGCCGGACTGGCCTTCGACTTCGACGCTCGCCAGCTGTTCCTGCGCCTTCTTCATGTTGTCCTGCATGGCTTGCGCCTGTTTCATCAAGCCTGCGAGTTGGTTCTTCATCATGGTGATTCTCCGGATTTTTTAGAAATGAGAGTAAGGAATGAGATTAATAGGGTGGCCGGTTCATGCCGGCGCGCTTGGGGCGGGACGCACCGAGCCGGGCACGATGAACGCGCCGAGGTCGCGCATCACGTCCTTGACGAAAGGATCGTTGGCCACGGTTTCCTCGGCCACGCGCTGGCACTCTTCGCGGTAGGCGATCGCTTCGGCGCTGGCGGTATACCACACCGGGCCGATGTCGATCTCGAGGTGGATCTTGGTGCCGCTGAAGCGCTCCTGCAGCGCCGTGCACAGTTTTTCGGTATTGCCGCTGGCGCGCAGGGTGTCGATCGGCACGCGCAGGCTGAAGGTGGTGACGTTACCGTCGACCACGCACGACACCAGTTCCGTTTGCAGCGCCAGTTGCTGCGACACGCCGCGCAGCACCAGGCCGGCGGCCAGCGCGGGCCAGTTGCCGTCCCAGTCGATGGCGGGCACCGGGGTGATGACGTAGGCGTGGCGCGGCCGCGCCGGTGCGCGCGCGGCGGCGGCGGGCGGGGCCTCTTGCGCGACGGCGGTGTCGTCGGAAAATTCGGTGACCCACGATGGCGGTTCGCCGTCATCGTGCGTGTCGGGATAGTGCGCTTCGGGCATCGGCGGCGCCGGCATGGCCAGCGCTGCCGGGGCGGCGGCCTGGGACTCGCCCTGCTCCCATGGCGGCGGCGGCTTGGCTGCGGCCGGGGGCTCGGGCTCCGCTGCGGGGGCCGGCGGCGCGGCGGCGGCGGCGCTGGCGGCGGCCTGGTTCGACATCGCGGTCGGACGGCGCGGCGACGAGTTCTGTCCACGGCTGGCCGAACGTGCCGCTTCGAGGGCGGCATTGATGGCGGCGCGCGCCGAGTTCATGGCCGGCACGCTGGCCGGCGGCGCCGCTTGCTGCACAGGCGCGGGCGCTGGCGGCGCGGCTTGTTGCACGGGCGCGGGCGGCATGCGCGGTGGCGGCGGTGGCGCGCTCACGACGGCATGGCTGGCGACGGCCGCCGCAGCGGCCATACCGGCGCGCGCCGGTGCCGCGGCCGCGGCGGCGGCGGCTGCGCGTGCCGGCGCGGGCGAACGGGCGGCGGACGAACCGCTTGGCGGCGCCCCTTCGCCGCCACCGTTACCGGGGCGGAAAGCGAGCATGCGCAGCAAGGTCATGGTGAAGCCCGCGTATTCGTCGGGCGCGAGGCCAATCTCGTTGCGGCCGTGAACGGCGATCTGGTAATACAGCTGCACTTCCTGGGCGTCGAAGGCTTGCGCAAGGCGCAGGATGTCGGCCAGTTCGGGCAGGTCTTCCGGCACGGCGGCCGGCACGCTTTGCGCCAGCGCGATCCGGTGCAGCAAGGTGCCGAGGTCCTGCAGCGCGCCGTTGTACGACAGGCTGCGGCTGGCCATTTCGTCGGCCACCGCCATCAGGTCGGCGCCGTCTTGCGCAAGCAGCGCGTCGAGCAGGCGCACCAGGTAAGTCTGGTCGAGTGCGCCGAGCATGCCCTGCACCGCGTCGAGCGTGACTTCGCCGGCCGCGTAGGCGATGGCCTGGTCGGTCAGGGACAGCGCGTCGCGCATCGAGCCGTGCGCGCCCTGGGCCAGCAGGCGCAATGCGGGCTGCTCGAAGCTGATGCCTTCCTGGCCGAGGATGTTATCGAGGTGGCTGATGATATGCCCCGGCGGCATCTGCTTGAGATTGAACTGCAGGCAGCGCGAGAGCACGGTGACGGGAATTTTTTGCGGATCGGTGGTCGCCAGGATGAACTTGACGTGCTCGGGCGGCTCTTCCAGCGTCTTCAGCATGGAGTTGAAGGCGTGGTTGGTCAGCATGTGCACCTCGTCGATCATGTAGACCTTGAAGCGCGCGTTCGATGGGGCGTACACGGCCTGCTCCAGCAGCTGGGCCATTTCGTCGACGCCGCGATTCGATGCGGCGTCCATCTCGATATAGTCGACGAAGCGGCCGGCGTCGATCGCGGTGCACGCTTCGCACACGCCGCACGGGTTGGCGGTGATGCCGCCGTTGCCGTCGGGGCCGATGCAGTTGAGCGACTTGGCCAGGATGCGCGACAAGGTCGTCTTGCCGACACCGCGCGTGCCGGTGAACAGGTAGGCATGGTGCAGGCGGCCGCTTTGCAGCGCGTGCGTGAGGGCGCGCACCACATGCTCCTGGCCGACGAGCGTGTCGAAATTCTTGGGACGGTATTTGCGGGCGAGGACTTGATAGGACATGCTGAATTTTACCGTAGATAGCGAACGCGGGGGCTTCCCGCTGCCCGAAAAGGCAATTGTAGCAAGAGTGCGCGAGAATGCGAAACCGTCGCTTGTGCAAGCGCTGTTTTACAAAGGAAATTTGGGAGGTGCGAACGAGGTGGGACGGACTGGAAGATCGAAAGAGGCGAGCCTGATCTGCGGCACTTATGGTTAACGGCCGTGGCTGCTTCGTTCCCGACCTGACCAGGTTAGCCATGCCACAATGCGCAGGGGCCCGCCAGCGACAATTATAACCGACCGGAAGGATTTGTGGGAAACAGCTTGCACGCCCCTACGCTGGCAGTTCGAGCACCTGCATGTCTTGCTGCAGCGAAGCGCTCATGGCAGGGAGCGTGGCGGCGGGGGTGAGGACGATTTCAAAACCGAAGTCGACCACCACATTATTGTCCACCTTGCGAAAGCCGTTGACCGCCACCGCGTAGCATCCCGGCGCAACATCGACCCGCTGCCACCCTTGCTCGGGATACCACTCCAGAAACACGGCCAGGTCTGCAATGATGAGCCGGCCCGTCACACGCAGCGGGAACGACGCGTTTCTTACAATGATCAGCTCATCAGGAACGACGGACGCTTCGCCAGCCATGCGCACCACGACCCGGTAGAAACTGTCGTTGACGCCGATGATCGGCACCACGATGCCCTGCTCCACCACCTTGTCGCCATCGTCGCTGGTGGTCAGGCGCGTGTAAAGATTGTCGCCTTCGGCGATCTGGCCGAAATACGCCTGCAAGCTCTTGTCGTCGAACATGACGATGCCGCCAAAGTCGACGATCACCTCGAATTGTTGCACGTTCATACCTCCAGAATCATAGTGGGTCCGTCCATTCATCTCAACAGCCGCCCGACGGCGGCGGCATCGCCTGTTGCCTGCCCCACGTCAACAGCGCCGAGAACGCCTGGCGCGGCGTGACATTGCGGGCAATGACCTCGCCGGTTGCCGGTATTTTCAGGTCGCCGCGGATATGCGACACCGCGTCGAGCCCCTTGCCGGCGGCCCGCACCAGGTCCATCGGCTTGCCGCTCCACGATCCGGTCAGGGCCCCGACGAACGGTTTCTGGGCCGCGTGAATGGCTTCATGGGCGCCCGACACATAGGGTTTCGCGAAGAAAAAGGTCGGCGTCCTTGTGTTACTGCCGAACAGGGTCGCCACCAGGCTGGTACCGGTCGAGCGGGCCAGGCTTTGCGGAACCAGGTGGTGCCCGACCCTGACCGGATCGACCCATGGCATCAGCCCCAGGGGGTCCATCCAGCCGGAAGGATTGGGCGCGTACGCATACAGATTGTCGCCGCCGGCCAGTCCGATCGGGTCCGGGCTGATGAAGCGCCCGATGTCGGGGTCGTAAAAGCGGAAGGTGTTGTAATGCAGCCCGGTGCCCTCATCGGCATACTGGCCCGGGTAGCGCAAGGGCTGCTCGATGGCGCCCGCAAGCGCCACATCGTCGTCGTGGCCGACCTTGCCCCAGGCCTGGTAGCTTGCGGCCCAGGCCAGCTCGCCCGCGTCATCGGTCATTTCGAGCGGCGCGCCAATCAGGTCGGTATGGAAGTGATACACGCGCGCCGAATTTTGCGCGCCGGCGATGGCGGCGGCCGTCGCGGCGGCGGCGATCAGCGCGTCGACCCGCGCCAGCGGCGTGTACGCGGCGTCGGGACTGAACACATAACTGCTGACGGCGTTGTCGCGGCGCTCCTGCACCATGCGCAGCCCCTGCCAGACAAAGCGCTTGATGCGCGTGCGCGCGCGTCCGCCGGCGTCGGTATGCGTGTCCGTGGTGGCGATGCGGCGGCCCAGCGGATCGTACGCGAAGCGCATTTCCGATACGCCGCCCGGGTTTTCCGTCACCACGCTCAGCAGCCGGTCTTCGGCGTCGAAACTGAAGCGCTGGACCTGGTGCGCGCCTTTGCGCTTGGTGACCATATTGCCCCAGGTGTCGTACTCGAAGCGCAGGTCCTGCCAGACCTTGAGCCGGTTGCCCTCGACCTGGCCGCGGCTGTTCGCTCCCGCATCCTGCAACAGATTGCCGGCGGCATCCCACACGAAGCGTTCCTGCCGCTGGTCGGCGCGGCGGGTCTGGCGCTGCAAGCGGCCGAGCGGGTCGTACTGAAAATCGATCGCGCCGCGCACGCTGTCGCGCTGCTCGGCCAGGTCGCCGGAAGGGCCATAGCGATAGTTGCGCCACAGGCGAGCCTGCCCCGCTGCCAGTTCCGGCGCGCTGCCGGCCGTCTGCGACGCGCGCCGGCCCAGGATGTCGTACGCGATGCGCTGCGTCAGCGCGCCCTGGGTGCGCTCCACTTCGCGATGCAGGTCGTCGCGCTCGACGTCGCAGATCACCTGGCCGGCGCAGCGGATCTGGTGCACATGGCCGGAACCGTAGGAGAGCATGTCGATGCGCTGGCCGTGCGGCAGCGCCAGCGACGCCAGGTTGTCGAGAGGATCGAGCCCATAGCCGAGCGTGCCCTCGGCGCCATGTTCAGCCACCATGCGGCCCGCCGCGTCGTAGTCGAAGCGTACCGCGCCCGCGCTCACGCCCAGCGCCAGGCCTTCCTCGCCCGGCTCGCAGGCCGCTGCGAGCAGGCGGTCGCCATCGTCCCAGGTGTAGCGGGTGGTCGCCGTTGCGGTGGCCTGGGCCAGCACGCGCCCTGCCTTGTCGCGTTCGTAGACGACGGTGCGGGGCGCGGCCCGGCCATGGACGGCGCCGATTTTTTCGATCTCGCGCAGTTCGCCGGCCGGGTCGTAACGCATGCGCCGCTCGGCGCCATCCGGGCGCACTTCGCGCACCAGGCGGTCGCCGGCATCGTATTCGAAGCGGTAGCGCGCAAGCTCGCCGCGCGCCAACTCCACCACGCGCCCGCGCACATCGTAGCGGTAGCGCAGTTGATGCTGCGCCTGCTCGATCACATCGAGCACCTGGCCGCGCGCGTTGCGCACCCAGCGGCGCGGCTGCCGGCCGGGGCCGCGCTGCTCGATCAGCAGGCCGGCCGCGTCGTAGCTGAATTCTTCGGCACTGCCGTCGGCCAGCAGCACCTGGGTCGGCTCGCCGGTGCGCAGGTAGCGGTAATGCGTGGCCTGGCCGAGGGCATCCGTCAGGCTGGCCAGCTGGCCGTCGGCGTTGTACTGGTAGCGCGTGACCTTGCCCGAGCAGTCGGTGTAGGACGTCATCAGGCCGCGCGGGTTCCATGCCATCTGCTGGCGCCCGCCGGCCGCATCGATGCGCGCGAGGGGGAAGGGGCTGAGGCCCTGCGGGTATTCGTTGCGTTCCTCGCGGCCCAGCGGATCGACAGTCGCCAGCAGGCGCCCCAGGTAGTCGTACTCGGCGCGCCAGCGGGCGCCGTCGGGCAGGGTCAGTTCGCTGATGCGCAGGCTGTTGCCGTCGTAGGTGGTGCGGGTGACGCGCCCCAGCGGATCGGTCTCGGCGATGATGCGCGCGGCAAGGTCGTACTCGAACGCCACTTCACGCCCACCCGGCAGCCAGACCCGTTGCGGCATGCCGGCGTCATTGAAGGCGGCGCGATAGCTGGCGCCATCGAAATCGGTGCAGGCGGTGATCTGGAAATGGGCGTCGTACTGCCAATGGGCAGTGCGTCCCTGCTCGTCCTGCGCCCAGGTCTGGCGCGCCTGGGGGTCGTAGCGAAAGCTGGTGCGTTCGCCCTCGCTGGTGCCGCATGCGACCACGCGCGCGGCACCGCCGATCTCGGCCCATTCGTAAGTACAGGTCAGGCCGAGCGCGTTGGTGTGGCTGGCCATGCGCCCGTCGAGGTAGCTGAAGCGGCGCGCCACGGCGCCGTTGGCGTCGGTGACGGACACCAGCTGGCCGGCGCCATCGTAGCCATAGCCGACCAGGGTGCCGGGGGTGCCGCCGCCGGTGCAATCGATCGCGCGCAGGCGCACCGGGGCATCGGCGTAGCGCAGCTCCAGCTGCTGGCCGCCGCTGGTGCGAATCGTGCTCACGCGGCCGGCCTCGTCGCGCAGGTAACTGTGCCACTGGCCGGTGCGGTCTTCCCTGCGCCGCACCCAGGCCACGGCGCCGCCGGGGTCGAGCTGGCCGAAGTCGTGATACACCTCGTTCAGGTCGTACAAAATGTATTGTCCGGCGGCGCTGCAGGCCAGGTAGCACTGCTCCGCTTCGCTGTAAGCGCAGTGACCGGGCTGGACCAGAGGGAAGCCGGTCTCGCGGCCCTGGCCGTCGGTATACCAGATCATGCCGTCGCGCTGCTGCAGGCGCAAGTCCCATGGCAACACCCAGCCCTTGCCGAGGCTTGAGTCGACAGCGAGGTCGCTGGCGTAGAAGCGCGAACAGACCAGCGGGATGGGGCTCTGGACCACGGCGTCGATTTCGTGCTGGGCCAGCAGCACCTTGCGCCCGGTCGCCACCTCGACCGGATTGCCCATCAGGCCGCCCAGCACGCGCGAGACGATCGGGGTGGCCACGTAACGGCCGATGGCTTCCCCGGCCACGAAGCCGCCGATGAATTTGGCCGCGCACGGCAGCACCGCGCGCGACAAGCCCCCGGCCGCCTTGACCAGGCCGGCCAGGCCGCCCGCCAGTCCGGCCAGCGCGAACGCCCAGTCGACCGTGGTGCGCAGCCATGGCGGCACTTCGTCGGCGACCGGCAGATAAGCCTTGGTGCCGCCGCCGATGAACACGTTCGACGAGCCGCCGTCGATCACGGCGCCGCAGGTGGTGTGGTCGTCCTTGCGCGCCGCCGCGAAGCCGTTGATGAAAACATTGGTCGAGCCCTCCGCCACCAACGGCACCGGGCTGTGCTTGTCGCACACGACCGTGCTGGTCTTGGCGAAAGCGGCCGCCAGCTTGTTGGTGAAGACATTGGGCGAGCCGCTGGTGATGGTGCCGGCGGGCGACATGATCGACTTTCCGATCGCCTCGCCGATGCCGAGTATGGCCGTGGCGCCCACGCCGGCGACCAGGCCGGCAATGAGCGCGACGCCGAAGCCGCAAGTGAAGGTGGCGAACGCGACGGCGGCGATCAGGGCGATGCCGATCAGGGCGCCGACGAGAAAACCCGCCAGGGCACTGCTGTGGGCGATGGGGTCGGTGAGGCGGGCGGCTTCAAACATGGGCGGGCTCGTCCTGGTTAGTGAAGGCTAATGCGTTGGCGCTCTTTCGGTACGGCGGTGCGACGCCAGCATGATCGCGCTGGACGAAACCGCAAGAATACAACTATACCAACAAATGATCCACTCGAACATGCCATGAAACATGTCGCCGCCCTTGCCCGACTGGGCCAGGTGCATCCTCCACGCGCGCCAGATCGCCGCCACCGGCGATGGCTACAGGCCCAGCTCGCCCCAGATCCGGTCCACCCTCGCCTTCACTTCCGGCGTCATGCTGATCGTGGTGCCCCACTCGCGGTTGGTCTCGCCCGGCCACTTGTTGGTGGCGTCGATGCCCATCTTGCTGCCCAGCCCGCTGACCGGCGAGGCAAAGTCGAGGTAATCGATCGGCGTGCTGTCGACCATCAAGGTGTCGCGCATCGGATCGACGCGCGTGGTGATGGCCCAGATCACCTCTTTCCAGTCGCGGATATTGACGTCTTCGTCGACTACCACGATGAACTTGGTATACATGAACTGGCGCAGGAAGCTCCACACCCCGAACATGACGCGCTTGGCGTGGCCGGCGTACTGCTTTTTCATCTGCACCACGGCCATGCGGTAGCTGCATCCTTCGGGCGGCAGGTAGAAGTCGGTGATTTCGCTGAACTGCTTTTGCAGCAGCGGAATGAAGACTTCGTTGAGCGCCACGCCGAGCACGGCCGGCTCGTCGGGCGGCTTGCCTGTATACGTAGAGTGATACACGGGATCGCGCCGCATGGTGATGCGGTCGATGGTGAACACCGGAAAACTGTCCTGCTCATTATAGTAACCAGTGTGGTCGCCGAACGGCCCTTCCAGCGCATGCTCGTAGCCGGTCGGATGGGTCGGATCGGCGTAAATATGTCCTTCCAGCACGATCTCGGCCGAGGCCGGCACGCGCAGCTCGCTGCCGATGGCCTTGGTCAACACCGTGCGGCTGCCGCGCAGCAATCCGGCGAACTGGTATTCGGACAGGCTGTCCGGCACCGGCGTGACCGCCCCGAGGATGGTGGCCGGGTCGGCGCCGAGGGCCACGGCCACCGGATACGGCTGCCCCTTGGTGGCAATGCCATGCTCGCGGAAGTCGAGCGCGCCGCCGCGGTGCGCCAGCCAGCGCATGATGACCTTGTTCGGACCGATCACCTGCTGGCGGTAGATGCCCAGATTCTGGCGCTTCTTGTTAGGGCCTTTGGTGATGACCAGCCCCCAGGTAATCAGGGGGGCGATGTCGCCCGGCCAGCAATGCTGGATCGGCAGGCGCGCCAGGTCGACATCGGCGCCTTCCCAGACGATATCGTGGCAGGCGGCCCCGCGCACTTCCTTGGGCGACATGTCCCACACGGCCTTGACCAGGGAACCGAGGCCCATCAGGTCCTTGAAGCCCTTGGGCGGTTCCGGCTCCTTGAGGCGCGCCAGGACATGGCCAATCTTGCGCAGCTCGCTCACATCGTCGGCGCCCATGCCGAGCGCGACCCGGCGCGGCGTGCCGAACAGATTGCCGAGCACCGGAATCGTATGACCGGTCGGTTTTTCGAACAAAATGGCCGGTCCGGCGGCCCGCAAAGCGCGGTCGCACACCTCCGTCATCTCCAAATAGGGCGAAACAGGCACGGAAATGCGCTTCAATTCGCCCATTTCTTGCATTTTCGTCATGAAATCGCGCAAGTCTACATAATTCATCTGGTTTTAATTCTTTTTTTCATGTGAGCATGGTTGTTGAATTCGCCATGGCAAGTTGTTGATTTCATAGGGCTTTGCTGCAATGCAGCACAAAAAGCTAGATCTAAAAGTAATATAGAATGTTTGTGTTAGTATTGACTTAGTATATACCCGCTTCTACAATTCGCCCTACTTGATGAGCAGGCGCTGTCCACGGATACGATTCTAGCCTGTCTCATAACTTCACGGGGTCGGGGCCCCAATGACATTTTAAGGAGTGTTTTCAATAGGCGTCTGCCTTCTCCCCCGAAAAAGTTGTTTAGCCACTGGTCCAATACCACAGGGAACGACCAGCTGAAGCAAGCAATGACGGCGTTAATCGCGTGCCCGAGCGGCGGCGATGGACGATATTTCTGATGCACGGCATTTGTCGGCCCGCTGCGCCAACGCGCGGTACAGGGACGGCTTTTTCCGCGACAAAGGGGAATTCGATGATACATCGTTTCAACGGGGCGACAGCAAAGCTCGCCCAAACAATGGCCAGCCAGCCAGTCACGTGGTCTTCCGTGAGCAAAACGGCGCGTGCTCTCCTGACCACGATGCAACACACACTGACGTTCTTTGGTGTTTCCGCACTGGCCATGATGGCCTTGCTCTACCTGCGCCCCGAACTGGCGCATGAAGCCTCGCAGTTGCTGGCCCAGCCAGTCAAGCCGGCGCCCGCCGTTGCGCGCGCGCCCGTGCAGGCGCCCGCGCTGTCGGCCCTGATGACCGCCCCCGCTCCGGCGGTGCTGGTCGACAACCAGCCGCCCATCCTGGCGCTCGACGACAAGGCCCTCAAGGCCAACCGCAAGCAGCAGGAATTTGTGACCACCTGGCTGTCCAAGCGCTACCGCGTTGCCGGCGACGCTGCCGATATGCTGGTCTCGACCGCCTATTCGACGGCGCGCGAAATCAAGCTCGACCCGCTGCTGATCCTGGCGGTCATGGCGATCGAATCGGGCCTCAATCCTTTCGCGGAGAGCCCGGTGGGCGCGCAGGGGCTGATGCAAGTGATGTCGAAGATTCACCACGAAAAGTTCCAGGATATGGGCGGAACCCGGGCTGCGCTCAATCCGGTGGCCAATATCCGCGTCGGTTCGCTGATTCTCAAGGAATACGTGAAACGCGGCGGTTCGGTCGAAGCCGGCCTGAAGACGTATGTGGGCGCCGCCGCCTTCGAAACCGACCAGGGCTATGGTTCGCGCGTGATGAACGAGTATCAGAAGCTCAAGCTGGTAGCGAGCGGCAAGAAAGTGCCGACGTTTACCGCGCCGGCCGCGCCGAAACCGGTCATGGTCGAGAAGGCATCGCAGGAGCAGATCGCCGGCCTGTGATTGCCGCACACTATATATATAGTGGATATGAAAAAGCCCGATGCTTGCATCGGGCTTTTTTGTGGGCGGAACGCTTGCGGCGGAGCTAGCACCGGGGTCAGACCCCTAAGAGAAAAACCGGGGTCTGACCCCCTAGGAGTCTGCGCGGCAGAAGCTCGTCGGCCGAAACGGGTGGAGAAAAGTCCCACTCCCCACCCATTTCTCGGTCGTAGGTGCGCCGTCGCGCACCTACCTACGGCTACAGACCTCAAAAGTGGGTGTGAATTGGGTTCTTTTCCCACCCGTTTCGCCTCGACTCCTTCTGCCGCGCAGACTCCTAGCGGCGGGTGTCGCCCGCGACTTCGTCGGCGCGCAGTTTCGGGGCCAGCTTGTCGAGTACGCCATTGACGTACTTGTGGCCGTCGATACCGCCGAACGACTTGGTCAGCTCGACCGCTTCGTTGATGACAACGCGATACGGAATATCCAGGTTGTTTTTCAGCTCGAACGCGCCGATCAGCAGCACCGCGTGCTCGATCGGGGACAGCTCGGCCACGCCGCGGTCGATCAGCGGCGCAAACGCTTCGCGCAAGGCCACCGAATCCTTGATCGCGCCATACAACAGCACCGCAAAGTGGTCGGCGTCGGCTTTTTCGAAGCCGTGCGCGGCGCGGATGTTGTTCACGACCGTGGTGGCGTCTTCATTGTTCAGCAGCCACTGGTACAGTCCCTGCAAGGCGAACTCGCGCGCCCGGTGACGCGGCGTGCGGTTCTTGCTGGGATTGGCGTGCAAAGTTTTCTCTGTCATGTTCTTACCTTCTTCTTACCGTTTATTCTTAACGACGTGTTCTTGACGATGTGTTCTTGACGATATATTGCTGACGGCCCCAAATCAGTCTTCGTCGGCTTGCAGCTCTTCGAGCGCGATCAGCAGATTGGCCATTTCGACGGCGCAGCGCGCAGCTTCCGCCCCTTTTTCCGCCATGCGCACTTCAGCCTGCTCGTCGTTCTCGGTGGTGAGCACGGCATTGGCGATGGCGATGCCGTAGTCGAGGCCGATGCGGGTGATGCCGGCGCCCGATTCGTTCGAGACCAGCTCGAAGTGGTAGGTTTCGCCGCGAATGACGGCGCCGAGCGCGACCAGCGCGTCGAACTGCTGGGTCTCGGCCATTTTTTGCAGCGCCAGCGGGATTTCGAGCGCGCCCGGCACGGTGACGTGCAGCACGTCTTCGTCGGCCACGCCCAGGTGCTTGAGTTCAGCCAGGCAAGCCGACAGCAGGCCGTGGCCCACATCGGCGTTAAAACGCGCCTGGACGATCCCAACGCGCAGGCCTGCACCGGTCAGATTGCTTTCATAAGTTCCTACGGTCATGGCAGACCCCTTCTATATATATGTATGTGATTGAGTATGGAGTGTACCGCTTCAGGCGGCTGCCTTGGCGGACGGCTCGCTTGGCGACGCGCTTGGCGACGCGCTCTGCGACGCACTGTCCGGCTTGGCGCGATAGCCGGTCACTTCCAGGTCGAAACCGGTCATCGATGGCATTTTGCGCGGGCTGGCCAGCAATTCCATCTTGCCTACGCCCAAGTCCTTGAGGATCTGGGCGCCGATGCCATAGGTGCGCAAGTCCATGCTGGCGGCGCGCCCGGTCGGCTTGCTGTTGGCGTCGAGGGCGGCGAACTGGGCAAACAGCTGGTCGGCCGTCTCGCCGCAGTTGAGCAGCACCATGACGCCACGGTCGGATTGCTTGATCGCCTGCATCGACGAGGCCATGGTCCACGAGTGGGTGGTCGCTTCGCTGTCGAGCAGGTCGAGGATGGAGACCGGCTGGTGCACGCGCACCAGCGCGTCCAGGTTCGGCGCCAGGTCGCCATGCACCATGGCCAGGTGGGCCGAGCCGCTCGGCTTGTCGCGGAAGGCGATCAGGCGGAATTCGCCGTAGGCGGTCTGCATGGCGCGCTCGGCGATGCGCTCGACCAGGCATTCGTTCTGCCCGCGATAGTGGATCAGGTCGGCGATGGTGCCGATTTTCAGATTGTGTTCCCTGGCAAATTCGAGCAAGTCCGGCAGGCGCGCCATGGTGCCGTCGTCCTTGAGGATTTCGCAGATGACCGAGGCCGGCGTCAGGCCGGCCATCTCGGTCAGGTCGCAGCCGGCTTCGGTGTGGCCGGCGCGCATCAGCACGCCGCCGCGCTGGGCCTTGAGCGGGAAAATGTGGCCTGGCTGCACAATATCGGCCGGGCTGGCGTTCTTGGCCACCGCCACCTGGATGGTCTTGGCGCGGTCGGCTGCCGAAATGCCGGTGGTCACGCCTTCGGCCGCTTCGATCGAGACCGTGAAGTTGGTGCCGTAAAAGGTGCCGTTGCTCGACGTCATCATCGACAGGTTGAGCTGCTTGCAGCGTTCTTCGGTCAGGGTCAGGCAGACCAGGCCGCGCGCGTGCTTGACCATGAAATTGATGGCTTCGGGCGTCACGAAATCAGCCGCCAGCACCAGGTCCCCCTCATTTTCGCGGTCTTCTTCATCGACCAGGATGACCATGCGCCCTGCGCGCAATTCTTCGACGATTTCGGGGGTACTGGAGATTGACATGACATGATCCTCGGATACGGAAAGCTGCTGGAGCGTAATCCGCTATTTTAAAGGATTTACCCGACTTCAACTGAGCTAAGCTTGGGAAGATATTCGCCGCCCACGCCGCCGGCACTTGTCGGCAAGCTAATTCGTTGCACTGGGACAACAATATGCTTGAAATGATAAGGGAATGTTACGCTTTTCAAAACGAGCCGAAACAAATTTCGGGAGCGCGCGCCGACCTGCATTATCATCACTGCAGGCCTCGCCTTCCGTCTTTTGCCTGCCGGAGCGTGGCCCGGAGCCACTAATGCCAGCACGCTTTCACGACCACCCCCGCGCACGATCCTGGCAACCGGAGCATGGCGTATGTCCACGATCCTGATTGTCGACGACCGGCCGTCGAACCGGCGCTACCTGAGCGCCCTGCTCGGCCACACCGGCCACCGCCTGCTCGAAGCCTACGATGGCGCCCACGCGCTGGCGCAGGTGCGCGCCGAGCGTCCGGACCTGATCATCACCGACATCCTGATGCCGGCCATGGACGGCTACGAATTCGTGCAGCAGCTGCGCGCCGACCCGGAACTGGCCGCCACCCGCGTGATTTTTTACTCGGCCATCTACGCGGTCAGCGAAACGACGGCGCTGGCGCGCAGCTGCGGCGTGTCGCGGGTGCTGGCCAAGCCGGCCGACCCGGACGACATCCTGGCCGCGGTGCACGGCGAACTGGGACTGGCGCACCAGGCGGCCGAGCGCGGCGGCGCACCCGCGCCCAGCGCGCCGGCGCCGAACATGGACCTGGACCTGGGCAGCAGCGTCGACGACGCCCTGGTATCGGCGCGCCAGGCGCTCGGCGCCCTGCTCGAGCGCCACGAAGTCGCCAATCCGACCCTGGGATCCGACCTGGCCACCCTGCTGGGGGAACGCATGAGCGGCCTGCGCAGCCTGGCCGCGCGCCTGGGCGCCCTGGAAGAAATGGGCCTGCGCCTGGCCGGCGAGCGCAATCCCGACACCATGCTCGGCGTGTTCCTGCAGGCGGCCGGCGCGATCCTGGACGCCGAGTGCGTGGCCGTGTGCCTGCTCGACAGCGGCGAACAGCGCGTGCGCCACCTGGGCGTGCAAGGGGTCGCGCGCGACGTGCTGTGCGACGCTGCGCTCGAGCGCGAGCGCCTGCCCGGCGCCCTGCTCGACCAGCCGCTGGCGCTGCGCGTGCAGGGCCAGGCCGCCCTGCCGGACGGCCATCCGGCGGTGGGCGCCTTTCTGGGCCTGGCCATCCGCGACCGCAACCAGCTGTATGGCTGGATGTACTGCACGCGCGCGAGCGGGGCGGAACCGTTCAGCCACGAAGACGAACGCATCGGCGTCACGCTCGGCGCGCAGCTGGCGGTGGCCTACGAAAACCTGTGCCTGTACGAAGTGGTACAGCGCCACGCCGCCCAATTGCAGCTGGAAGCGGCCGCGCGCCAGCAGGCCGACCGCGCCCTGCGCGACAGCGAACAGCGCCTGCGCCTGTCGGCCCGCATCCTCGAGAGCACGCAGGAAAGCATCATGATGACGGACGCGAACGCCGACATCATCGCCGTCAACCCGGCCTTCGAACACATTACCGGCTACAGCGAAGCGAGCGTGTTGGGGCGCAATCCGCGCCTGCTGCGCTCCGGGCGGCACGACAGCGCCTTCTACCGCGCGATCTGGGCCAGCCTGCTGACCACCGGCCAGTGGCGCGGCGAGATCTGGAACCGCCGCAAGAACGGCCAGGTGTACCCGGAGCGGATCAGCATCAACGCGGTGCGCGGCGCCGGCGGCGAGATCGATGCCTACGTCTCGGTATCGAGCGACATCAGCGCGCTGAAGGCGGCGCACCACCAGGTCGACTTCCTGAGCAACCACGATCCACTGACCCTGCTGCCGAACCGCTCGGTGCTGACCGAACGGATGCAGCAGGCGATCGCCTCGGCGCGCCACGGCGACCGCCAGATCGCCCTGCTGCTGTTTAACATCGACCGCCTGCAACGCATCAACGACAGCCTGGGGCACGAAGCCGGCGACGCCCTGCTGCGCGAAGTGGCGCGCCGCGCGGGCCTGCTGGCCGGCCCGGCCGACTCGCTGGCGCACCTGGGCAGCGACGAATTCGTGCTGCTCCTGACCGAATGCCTGGACTCGGACGCCATCATCGTCGCGGTGCGGCGCCTGATCGACGAAATTGCGCAGCCGTTCCATGCCGACGGCCACGAACTGATCGTCACCACCAGCGTCGGCATCAGCATTTATCCGCGCGACGGCGCCAATCCGAGCGAACTGCTCAAGGCGGCCGACGTGGCGCTGTCGCACATGAAGGATGCGGGGCGCAACGGCTTCCGCTTCTTCAAGGGCGAGATGAACGCGCACGCGCTGCGCTGGATGGCGCTGGAAACGCACCTGCGCCGCGCCATCGAGCGCAACGAACTGTCGCTGCACTACCAGCCGCAGGTCTCGCTGGGCGATGGCCGCATCTGCAGCATGGAAGCGCTGCTGCGCTGGAGCAGTCCGGAACTGGGCCAGGTCGGCCCGGGCGACTTCATCGCGCTGGCCGAGGACACGGGCCTGATCCTGCCGATCGGGAACTGGGTGATCCGCCAGGCCTGCCTGCAAAACAAGGCCTGGCAGGACGCGGGGCTGGCGCCGCTGCGCGTGGCGGTGAATGTGTCGGCGCACCAGTTCACGGCCGGCACGGTGCCGGCCGTGGTGCGCGAGGCGCTGCGCGAGTCCGGCCTGGCGCCGCAGTACCTCGAAATCGAACTGACCGAAAGCGTCATGATGCGCGACAGCGAAGCGGCCGAAGTGCAGCTGGCCGAACTGACCGGCATGGGCGTGTCGATCTCGCTCGACGACTTCGGCACCGGTTACTCGTCGCTCGGCTACCTGTCGCGCTTCATGCTCGACAAACTCAAGATCGACCAGAGTTTCGTGCGCAATATCATCACCGACCCGCGCAGCGCCGCCATCGCCCAGGCCACCATCGCGCTGGCGCACGGGCTGTCGCTGTCGGTGGTGGCCGAGGGCGTGGAGACGCAGGAACAGCTGGCCTTTTTGCAGCGCATCGGCTGCGACGAAGTGCAGGGCTACCTGTTCAGCCGTCCGCTGGCGGCCGACGCCATGGCGACGCTGATGGCGTCCGATGCGCGCCTGGCGCTACCGCCGCCGGCCGATACGCGCCCCCCTTCGCTGCCGGTGGCCCTACCGGCGTCCCTACCGGCGTCCCTACCGGCGTCCCTACTGGCGTCCCTACCGGCGTCCCTACCGGCGTCACCAAAGGAGTAAAATCCGCGCTCTACTAAAAACATTCCAGAGACGCTAATGAGCAAGTATTCCGTTCGATCCGCTTGTGCGGCCACCCTACTGATGGCGTTCGCACTGAGCGCCCAGGCAGCCATCAAGCTGGACGACGCGATACCGGCAGGCCCGCAGGTCAAGGTGGGCAAGCTGGCCAACGGTCTGACGTACTACATCCAGAAAAACGGCAAGCCCGAGAAAAAGCTCGAACTGCGCCTGGTCGTGAAAGCCGGCTCGATCCTGGAAGACGACGACCAGCAAGGCCTGGCCCACTTCACCGAGCACATGGCCTTCAACGGCTCGACCAACTTCAAGAAGCACGAACTGATATCGTACCTGCAATCGATCGGCGTGAAGTTCGGGGCCGACCTGAATGCCTACACCAGCTTCGACGAGACGGTCTACATCCTGCCGATCCCCACCGACAACCGGGACAACATCGACAAGGGCTTCCTGGTGCTGCAGGACTGGGCGGGCGGGCTGACCATGAACGCGGCCGACATCGACAAGGAACGCGCCATCATCCTGGAAGAACTGCGGCTTGGCAAAGGCGCGGCCGACCGCATGAACAAGGTGATCATGCCCAAGCTGTACAACGGCTCGCGCTACGCGCAGCGCATGCCGATCGGGCAGGAACACGTGATCAAGGGTTTCAAGCACGAAGCGATCCGGCGCTTCTACAAAGACTGGTACCGGCCCGACCTGATGGCGGTGGTGGTGGTGGGCGACATCGACCCGGTCGACGCCGAGCGCCTCGTCAAACAGCACTTCGGACAGTTGAAGAACCCGGCGCGGCCACGCGCGCGCACCTACGCCGCCATTCCCACGCGCGCCCATACCGAAGCGCTGGTGGTGACCGACAAGGAAGCGTCGTCGAATGCGCTGCTGATCCGCTATCCGGTGAAGGAAGCGATCGACAAGGGCACCTTCGGCGCCTACCGCGAAAAGCTGGTCGAAGCGCTGTTTGCCGGCATGCTGGGGCAGCGCATGCAGGAACTGGCGCAGCAAGCCAATCCGCCGTTCATGGCCGGCGCCAGCTCGGTCGGCAAACTCACGCCGCGCTACACCTCGTTCAACGCCTCGGCGGCGCTGGGCAAGGGCGGCGCCACGCCGGCCATCGACGCGCTGGTGCAGGAAAACGCGCGCACCCGCCAGTTCGGTTTCAGCGCCCAGGAATTCGAGCGGGCGCGCAAGAACATGATGCGCCAGTATGAACTGGCCTATAACGAGCGTGACAAGACCGACTCGGGCAGTTATGTCGGCGAATACGTGCGCAACTTCCTCGAACAGGAAAGCATTCCCGGCATCGTCAACGAATTCGCCTATGTGCGCGAGCTGCTGCCGGCGATTACCCTCGACGACATGAACCGCTACGCGCGCGCCACCATTCCCGGCGCCTCCGCCAAGCTGGTCGTCTACATGGGCAGCGCCAAGGCAGACAGCCCGGCGCCGACCAGCGCCGGGCTGCTGGCGGCGGTGGCGGCGGCCGAAAAAGTGACGGTGCACGCGCAGGAGCAAAAGACGCTGGCCACGGAACTGATGGACAAGCCGCCGGCGGGCGGGGCCATCGTCGCGCAGAGCGAAGACAAGGCGCTGGGCCTGACCCGTTTGACGCTCTCGAACGGGGTCAAAGTGATCCTCAAGCCGACCGACTTCCGCAACGACCAGGTGATGATGAGCGCCGCGCGCTTCGGCGGCCAGACCCTGTTCGGCGACGCCGACATCATCAACGCGCGCTACGCGAATGCGGTGGTGGGCACGATGGGACTGAAAGACTACTCCCCGCTCGACCTGCAAAAGATCCTGGCGGGGAAAGCGGCCACGGTCAGCCTCTCGCTTGGCAACCATATCGACGGCATCACCGGCAGCGCCGCCAACGACGACATCGAGACCATGCTGCAGCTGGTGTACCTGCGCATGACGGGCGTGCGGCGCGACGCGGACCTGTACAAATCCTTCATGGGCAAGCAGATCGAAGCGGCGCGCAACGCGATGGCGCAGCCGGAATCGGTGTTTCGCGACACCCTGGTGAGCACCATGTACCAGGACCACCCGCGCGTGGCGCGCACGGCGCGTCCGAGCGACTTCGACAAGTTCGATCTGGAGCGCGCGCTGGCGGTGTACCGCGCGCGCTTTTTCAGCGCGAAGGACATGACCTTCATTTTGGTCGGCAGTTTTGACATGGCCAAGGTCAAGCCGCTGCTGGCGACATATCTGGGGGCGCTGCCGGTGGGCGAGATCGAGGTGGGCTACAAGGATGCGGGGGTGCGTCCGGTGCGCGGCGTGGTGAAGAAGGAAGTGCGCAGCGGGACCGAAGCGAAAAGCAGCGTCTCGCTCAACTTCAGCGGCGAAGCGCCCTATTCGGACGACGAAGCGATGCGCTTCCAGGCGATGCTGGAAGTGATCAACATCCGCATCACCGACATCCTGCGCGAGAAGCTCGCGCTGATCTACGGCGGCGGCATGAACGGCAGCTTGAGCAAATACCCGTACGAGAATTACGTGGTGTCGGCATCGCTGCCGACCGGTCCGGAGAACGTGGACAAGGTGATCGCCGCCACGATGGCCGAGATTGCGCGCATGAAGGAACAAGGGCCGGACCTGGCGGACCTGAACAAGGTCAAGCAAAACTGGCTGCAGAACCACCAGAAGTCGCTGCGCGAGAACGGCTACTGGCTCAACCGCCTGCAAGCGGCGCAGCTGCAAGGAAGCGATCCGGCCGAGATCCTGGCGTATCCGAAAAAAGTGGCCGCCATCACCCCGGAGCAACTGAAACAGGCCGCGCAGCGCTACTTCGACATGAACAATTATGTGCAGGTAGTGCTGTACCCGGAAAAAAAATATACCCCACCCCGGTGTCACCCCGGTGTCACCCCGGTGTCAGGTCTGACATTCGGACACGAACTCGGCCTTAACTCGCTGTCAAACCCGGTGTCAGGTCTGACATTCGGACACGAGCCCGGCCTTAAATGTGCGGCAGCGGCACTTACAGCAGAGGTCGTGTCCGAATGTCAGACCTGACACCGGCTTGACACCGGCTTAATGTCAGACCTGACACCGGCTTTGCCCAGTATTACTGTTAGTAGCGGTGCGCTGTGAAAAGTTTATATTACGATATGCTTTCACGGTGCCAATGTGACCAATCCTGCGATCGTCGCGCAACACGTTACCGATGTGGCCACAACATGGTGGCGACGACGCCGTGAGTCGGCCGATGTCCGGCTGCGTTTCGATCAACTCGTCGATATCGATGGCGTAATCGATGCCCATCTGGATGGCCTCTATGAAGCCGGCGATGCCGGCATGGCGCTGGCCAAAGCGGCGTACGACAAGGCCGCCGCGCGCCGATGCTTCGATGTCGGCGCCGACGCGTTTGTCTTGTTGTCCATCGCCTTCCTCGACGACGATCGCGAGGCGATGGATGATGCCATCGCCAGCCTGGCCGGCAAGCCCGGATTTTCCGATGCCGTTCACGGCGCCCTGGCATGGTTCGACTCGGCCGCTGCCGCCAGCCTGATTGCTGAAAAAATCAGCTCCGGAAATGGCGTCTTGCGCCATGCCGCCCTCGCCCATTGTCACCTTCATGCCGCAATCGCGGACGATGCGCTGCTGGCCGGCACCGCCTCACCGGGCGCCGCCGAATTCGATGCGATCGCACACTGCGGGAGAGCCGGCCTCTTACCTGGCGTAGCGAGCTTTCTCGGCACAGCCACGCCCGAGGACCCAGCGTTTTTCAGTGCGGCCCGATGCGCATTGCTGCTCGGTGAGCGCGATGGGTCGATTCCGTCCTTGCAGTCCTGTGCGGCGTCGCAAGGCGCGCATGCTTCGGAGGCCGTAAAGCTGCTTTGCCTTGCACTGTCGGGCAGCCAATTACAAGAACACATGGCGCGATGGAAGCAATGCGCCGAACAGCGCGCGCTGACGATTCAAGCGGCCGGATGGAACGGCGACCCGGCCGATATCCCCTGGCTGATTGCGCAGCTCGACGACAGCGCCGAGGCCAGACTGGCTGGCGAGGCGATGCGCCTGATTACCGGCCTCGATCTGGATGCCAACAAGATGGTGCGCGCAGAACCTCGGGCGGGCGCGGACAGTACACCGGCGTACCCCCTGCCGGATCGCGCCCGGTTGACAGCCTGGTGGACGCCAATGCGCAGTTTTACCCGAGCGGTGTGCGGTATCTGCTGGGCAGGCCTGTATCCGATTCGTGGATTACGCATATTTTATCGACCGGCGAACAGGCGCATCGCGGGCTGGCGACGCTTCACCGCGCACTTGCCCACCCGGGCGCGCCGGCCGCGAAGCGCCGGGACGCATGTAACGAACCTGGCATCGTCATTGGCACGCTGGCGGGTTTCGATGCCGACGGCGCTCCCCTGGTACAAGCCGGCGGCAGACCCGCCATTGCCGCGCTGTCCCTGGTCGAGCTTCGGCAGGAGCATATCGGCGCACGCATCGCCTTGCAGTTCGAAGGCGCCGACCTCGGGTCCCCCGTCGTGATGGGTATTGTCCGGGCGCCCCGGGCGAAGGAGGATCGCGCCGGTGGCGGGACGCCGGCCGCCTTGTCGGGAGCACCATTGCAGGTATCGGCCGATGACGGAGAAATCGTGCTGGTCGCGCATCGCCGGATGACGCTCATGTGCGGTGCGGCCTCGATCACGCTTGACGCGCAAGGCAATATTGAAATCAGGGGTAAGCATATCCTTTCTCGCGCAGCGGGTCAGAACAGGGTCAAGGGCGCTTCCGTTTCATTGAACTGACCGGGGATGGCATGAACCTCACCAATCACACCAGGTTCGCCGCGGGCTACACAACGATGCACGACAAGGCGGGAAGCGAGTGCCTGGTGGTGGTGGTGGTCAAGGCCACGTTTCGCTTGCCTTGCGCTGGCGAGCTGCCGGAGCCGATGGATGAACAGGTACCGATCACCCTGGCCGACACGGCCACCGGCGAACCCGGTTCGAGCGCGCCGGAATACGAGTGCGATTACTGCCTGGCCAAGCCGATGGTCGATGTTCTTCTGCTGGGCAGTGCTTACGCTCCACGCGGTGTTGCGGCGGACGTGGTGCCGGTAGGGCTGCGGGTCGGGAGCATGTCCAAGGCATTCAATGTGCTCGGCAAACGCCAGTGGCGCGCCCACCTGTTCGGCGCGCTGGTCGGCATCGGCAAGCCGGAACCGTTTATCAGGCAGTCCATCAGCTACGACATTGCGTACGGCGGAATGGAGGCCGGCCCGGAGGAGGACGCCGATCGCCTGGTCTATGTTCGCAACCCGGTTGGCTGCGGCTATCACCCGCAGCGCACATTTGCGCACGGCTTGCCGGTGGCGCGGACCGAATCGCCGTCCGACCCGGTGACCAGCCCAAGGGGAACGTATGCGCCACTGAGTTTTGGCCCGCTGGGCCGCCATTGGGAGCCACGCGTCAAGTACGCAGGCACGTACGACGCGAACTGGCTGGAACAGGTTTTTCCATTTTTGCCGCCTGATTTCGACGCGCGCTATTTTCAGAGCGCGCCGGAAGATCAACGCTTAGCGCAGCTTGGCGGCGGTGAAGCCGTGATCCTGGTGAACCTGACGCATCCGGCGTTGACGCCATCGGGCCGGCTCGCATTCACGCTTCCCGACCTGGCCATGTGCGTGACGCTGACACCGCGCGTGGGAAGCCAGGAACACGTGGACGCGCGTGCGGACACACTCGTTTTCGAGCCGGACAGGCAGCGCTTCACGGTCGTGTGGCGGGTGGTCAGACAGCTGGACAACGATATCCTGCGGTTCAGCGGCATCGAGATCGGCGAGCGTCCACAAGGCCACGTCGTTACCATTGCTCTGGAGGTGTTGGCCGGTGAATTTCCATCCCGGCGGCGCGACAGCGCCGGGGGCGCGCCATGACCGCACCGCTTGCCCTGCTGCGCACCGGTGCGGTGACCTGCGTGGGACTGAACGCGCCGTCCACCTTCGCGGCACTACGCACGAGGCTCAATAACTTTCACGACCTGACATTCATCGATCCCCGTGGCGAGCCGATGACGGCGGGACTGGTCACGCTGGGGCAGGAAGCCGACCGGGGGCCGGCCATCGACAAGCATGCCGCCATGCTGGCGCGTGCGATCGGTGAATGCCTCGACGGTCTGGCGCATCCGGATACGCGCGATATCCCGCTGCTTCTATGCGTCGCCGAAGTGACGCGGCCGGGACGCGTCGCTGCGCTCGATGCCGGTTTGCGTCCGGCCCTGGAGGAAGCGCTCGGTCGTCACTTCTCGCCGCAGTCGCGGGTGTATGCGTACGGCCAGGCCGGCGCCGCGATCGCCCTCAACGACGCGTTCGCGCTGGCCGGGGCGCATCCGTTCGTGCTGATTGCCGCCGTCGACTCCTATGTCGGTGCGGGTACTTTGCTGGCGATGCATGGCGCCGGACGGGTGCTCTCGTCGGTCAATACGCACGGGTTCATTCCGGGGGAGGCAGCGTGCGCGGTGCTGGTGGCGCGGCCCGATCAGGTATCGCAGCTTGCGCCACGATGGAGCAACAGGCAGCGGGCGTCTTCGTCCGCGTCGGGCGCAACCTTGTTTTGCACGGGCCTGGGGATCGCGCACGAATTGGCCATTATCGGGGGTGCGGCACCGAACAGGGCGCTCGCCATGAGCGACGCGATCAGGACTTCGCTGGGTGGATTGCCGCCAGATTCGGGCGCGGTCGGCTTGCGCATCAGCGGCCAGTCCAGCGAAGACTTCTACGCCAAGGAACTCGCGCTGGCGGCGGCGCGCACGAATGTCTGCGGCACGCCGTTATGGATGCTGGCCGATAGCCTCGGCGAGACCGGAGCGGCGGCCGGGTTGCTGGCGCTCGCGTGGGCTTACGCCGCCGCGCACAAGGGCTATGCACCGTCGTTCAACATGCTGTGCCTGATGGCGAGCGATGAAGGCGAACGCAGTGCCGCCCTGCTTAGTTTTGGAGAGTTTTCAGCCTGATCATAACGGAGGAATCCAGGATGGCCATGTTCCGAATTTACGCCAATAGCATGTCCATCGCGGGCAAGGCCTCCAAGGCGGGGATGAGCACCGCGGCCTTCCCCGACGTCTGCGGCAGCCCGCCCGGACCGGCCAGGATCGGCGTCCCCGTCCCCTACCCCAACACGGCAAAGATCAGCGATCTGGAAAACGGCTCGACCAGTGTCTTCATGTACGGCGAACCGGTCGCGCTGCGCGACAAGAGCCGGATTGCGACCAGTACCGGCAACGAGCCTGCCACCGAGGCGTTCAGGAAGGGGATCAAGAGCGGCGCCATCAAGGGCAAGGCCTACTTTCTGTCGTGGTCGCCGAACGTGTTCGTCGAAGGGTACAACGTGCCGCGACACCTTGACCTCATGAGCCATAACCATAAAACTTAAGAGCGGCGAACATGTCTATCCTGGTTCGTGGGGCTGTCGGGCAGCAGGCGGGAGCCGGCGTGCTGGTGAGAAAAGGACCGCCGAGATTACCGGCGCCACGGCCGCCGGGCGGCTTTCCGATAGACGAGTTGCCACAGCCAGCCAGTCCGGGGGCGGCGCCACCGGGACCGGTGTTGCTGGGTCCTGCGGAACATTATGCGGCGCTGATGGGTTTGTTGAATATCCTCGCCAACCGGTTCAAGGACAATAAGAACGATGAGGAAGACGACAAGTGCAAGATCTATTCGTATAAGGACAGGGATAAAGAGTGTCCGGGCGGACGTTCGCATCACATCGTTCCGGACCGCTGCTGGCGTTCCCCTGGAACCCGGAGACAGAGAACCGGGATCATATCTTATGGAACTGTAATCGATCAGCTTCTGGATAAATATCTGTCAAGCCGGGGCGGCGGGTATTATTATGCGAAAAAGATGGACGACGATAAAGGTCAGTGTATTTGCGTTTCGGAAGAACAGCATGCTGCCATACACAAAATCTACGATTACAACGAAGAAATCGTCGGCCAAAATGCCGATCCACAATGGACATCCACGCTGGAAAATCTTGAAGCGGTCGGATCGGATGCAGCATCGATCGTTACAGGTTGCAACATGCAAAAAATCAGGACTACGCTACGAACGCGACATGAAGCTCTCGGATTAGATGAAGATTTACTACTTAGAGCTGACCCACGCGGTAAAAGTGGATTAACAATGCAAAAATTTGGGGAAGCACTATCACGCGCCAGCAAAATGAAACCGTCTAACTAGGAGTATATTTTGGCAAAAAGCGCTGCATCATTAGAATTCCTAGATGGCTGCATTATTGAAAAAGACTACTTTTTCTTTTCAACCCGATTGGACATCCAACCGTTGGATGAGTACGATCACGGTCGAATTATGTGGTTCGAATCCGGGAGGTGGTTTTATCAGGACAGAAACTGGCAGGTAAGTGCAGTCTGCGTCTTGGCAAACACGGTATCAAAAGAAGACCGCGCTTATGTCACTCTGGAAGAGGGAAGTGGGGTCGTTGGGTTTTACATTCCGGGCAGGAAGAAAGATGTGATCGACGAAGATTTGCCAGGTGGAGAGCATGGACACGGCATCGCTTCTTTGACAGATATCTCGCAAGTCGGAGGAAATCTTTATCTGTGTGGGTACGGTGGCAGAGTGATGCGCCGCGTCGACGGAAAGTGGGAGCCCTTCGACAAGGGATTGAAGGCGTTGACCTTTGGGGATTTTCTGCAACGAGGCATGACCGTCCCGGATGCGCTACAAGCAGCCGCTCCCACCCAGCGCGACTTGACCGCAATCAACGGTTTTTCTGAGGACGACATTTACTGCGTTGGCCGCGAAGGCTTAATTTTTCATTTTGATGGACAGATATGGTTTCAAATAGAAAAACCGACGAATGTAGACTTGAATTGCGTTCACTGTGCCGAAGATGGCTTTGTTTATGCGGCAGGCAACAGGGGCGTGTTAGTCCAAGGCAAAGGTAACAATTTCCATGCTCTGGCTACTGGCGTGCATGACGATTTTTACGCGGCAACATGGTTTGACGACCATCTTTATGTAGGTGGTCTGAAAGGTCTATACCGTCTGGAAAAAGACGGATTGCGATATGTGGACACCGGCGAGGGAAGCTTCAAATGCAGGGCGCTGGATTCCTGCGCTGGGCAAATGTTAGTGGTTGCAAAGCGCTGGCTGGCTGTGTTCGATGGACTGAACTGGAAGCGCATTGATCATCCCGACAACATCTGACCCCACCGCTCAATCACGCTTGCAATCTGGCGAGCGTGCCGGGCGCCGCACGGAATCCGGCACGCTCACCCTTCCCTACTTGAGATAGCGCTCGAACCACGCCACCGTGCGCGCACGCTGGTCGCGCTGGTGCTCGGGCTTGCGGATCGCGTGGCCTTCGCCATCGTAGATCACCAGCGCGGTCGGCGTGCCCATGGCGCGCAGGCCGTGCCAGAACTCCATCGATTGCACCGCCGGCGTTTCCACATCGCGCTCGCCCACGTACAGCAAGGTCGGCGTCTTTGCGGCCTTGATCGACTCGATCGGCGAGGCCGCCCGGTACACCGCCGGGTCGTCGTAGGCCGAGGCGCCGAAGAAGGGAATCATCCACTGATCGATGCCGTTCTGGCCGTAGTAGCTGATCCAGTTGGCGATCCCGGCGCCGGCCACCGCGGCCTTGAAGCGGTCGCTGTGGGTGACGCCCCACATGGTCATGAAGCCGCCGTAGGAGTGTCCCATCAAGCCGAGACGGCCCGTGTCCACTGGCGCGGTTTTGGCGGCGGCGTCGATGCCGGCCAAAATATCGCGCCAGTCGCCGCCCCCGAAATCGCGCTTGTTGGCGCTGCTGAAGGCAATGCCCTGGCCGAAGCTGCCGCGCGGGTTGGGCAAGAAAACGTAATACCCTTTGCGCGCGAGGTCGCGCAGCAGCGGGTTGGCCTGTTCGCCGTTGGAGACGAAGCGCGGCGAAGCGGCCGATGCCGGCCCACCGTGCACCTGCACCACCATCGGATATTTTTTGCCCGCTTCGATCGCCAGCGGTGCGAGCAGCCAGCCCTGCATCCTGAAGCCGTCGTTGGTCCATTCGACGCTGCTGGCGCGTACCTGCGGCGCAAAGCCGTCGTTGTCGCGCGTGATGGCGGCCAGTTGCGGCAGGCGTCCGGCGACGATGCGCGGTGCGCGCGCGAAGTCTTCGTGGACGGAAGCGGCAACGGCGCCGTCGGCGCTGAAGACGAAGCGGCCCTGGCGCGAACCGGTGGCGCCGACGGCGCCCGACCAGAGCGTGCGCGTGCCGCGCTTGACCGGATCGATGGCGAGCACCGCGTGCTCGCTGCCGACCAGCGCCGAGGCGATCAAGTGCTTGCCCTGCCAGGCCAGCGCGTTGAAGGAGCCGGCAAAGCGCGGAGTGACGTTGTGCGGTTCGCCGCCGGCCAGCGGCACGGTAAACACATCGCCGCCGACCGAGCCGAAGTCGCTCATGAGCCCCGCGATGAAGGCGACGCTGCGCCCGTCGGGCGAGACGCGCGGAATATTCATCTGCATCTTGGGAGCGGCCAGCACACGCAGCGCGCCGCTGGCGATGTCGACGTGGCCGAGCGTGGCGACCCACCAGTTGTTGTCGCCATTGCCCTTGGCGCTGGTGACGGCGAAGCCTTTGCCGTCCGGGGTCCAGTCGTATTCGTAAATATAGCTGTCAGGTGGCGACACCATGGTCAGTTCGCCGCCGTTGGCGGGGACCAGGGCAAGGCGCTGGGCGTCTTCCTGCACGCCGATTTCGCCGACCTGGCGTGCCCCGGCTTCGACAGCGCCGGCGAGCTTTTTGGCGCCCGGCGTGGCGAGCAGCGAAATGCGCTTGCCTTCGGGCGACCAGCGCGCGGTGCTGGCCACGCCCTTGACGACGGCCACCGGAGCGGCGCCCGCCGCACCGGCGATGTAGACGGTGGCGGTACCGGCCTTGGCGTCGGCGCTGATGAACACCAGCGATTGCCGGTCGGGCGACCAGGCGGGATGGTCGTAGATGCAGGTGGCGCACGGGTCGTACTGGGCGACGATGGCGCCGCTGGCGGCGTCGCGCACGACCACGACCGCGTGCGGGCGCACCGGCAGAGCGCCCGGGTCGAGCGATTCGAGGGCGGCGATGCGCTTGCCGTCGGGCGTGATCGCCAGGGCGCGGTAGTCGCGCAGGGCCGCCGGCTCGGCAGCCAATGCGGGGGCAATCGCGCCGGCCATCATGACCGAGAACAGGACTGTGTGGAGTTGTGACATAGTGAGTGGAGGTAGGTGAGATTTCTGCCGGCTCTTGCAAGAGACAGGCAATGATCGGCCAGGAAGCCTGGGACGACGCTTTCAGCGGCTTCAATATATACGATTGCGCAGTGCGCTACCAAGGCTTGCCGCGCCCTTTTTGTATCAGGCCAGTACAGAGCACCGGCGACGTCCATGCTGCCGCCGCGCCACTCGTCACCCTCAGCCCGGTTTTAGCACGACCAGAAAAACAATCGCGCTCACGCCGCACAGCACCACGGCGCTTGCGTGGCGCAGCCAGGCGGCCGGAGGGCGGGCCGGATTGTCGAGCATGCGCCGCAGGCTGCCTGACTGAATGTCGTGTACGGCCGACAAGGCAAGCACCAGCGCCAGCTTCAGATTCAGCCAGGGCATCATCGACCAGTGTCCCTGGCTGGCCAGCCCGAGTCCGCAAGCCCACGCCAGCAGCATCGCCGGAGCGATCAGGCGCCGGTCCCAACGCACCGCGGCGCCGATCACGCTGCGCTCGTCCGGCAACAGCGGCAAGCGCTGGCGGACGACGGTGCGCAACAAGAATGCCTGCATCAGCACGCCGCCGATCCACGTCATCACGGCGACGATATACAGCGCTTTCAGGAGCAGGTAGATCATGCGGCCGGCCCGGCCAGCGCGGCGGCCTTGCGCTTGACCAGGCCGATGCTGAACCAGGCGCCGAGCGGCAGCATGGCGCAGCCGATCAGTTGCGCGACTTCGGTGCGGGTCCAGTCGTCGGCCGTGACGTTGCTGGTGACGGTCGAGAGATAATAGAGAAATGCCATGCCGTGCAGCGGCCCCATCAGCGTCACCAGGCCGGATTGGCCGGCAAGATGCTTGAGCGGTACCGCGATGCCGAGCAGTAGCACCAAGGTCGCCCCTCCCCATAGGGCCGCGTGGCGTATGCGTTCCAATTGCTTCAGTCGTGAGTCCATGGTCCCCCTTTGGGTTGAAGCAGGATTATGGGGACGCGGTGGCCGGCTGAACATTGGCCGGATTGCCATATTGCGCAAGGATTGAGCCAAACCCGTTGCCAGGACTGACACGTTTGCATACGACCGCTAGAATTGCGCCATGCATAAAATTGTCATTCTGGCGCCGCATGGCGTCATCCCATTCGACCTGGCCACAGCGTGTGACATTTTCGACCGCGTTCATGTGCCGGGCTTGCCTGTAGCGTACGAGGTGCTTGTGTGCGGCGAAGCGCCCTCGGTCGCGGCCAGGCTGTTCGACCTGCACACACGCTTTCATCTGGGCCACGCGGCCGGGGCGCATACCGTGATCGTTCCGGGCATCGACGATATCGACGCGCCGGCCTCGGAAGCGGTGCTGGCGACCATCAGGAATGCCGCCGCAAGCGGGGCGAGGATCGCGTCGATTTGCACCGGCGCCTTTCTGCTGGCGGCGAGCGGCTTGCTGGACGGCCAGCGCGCCACAACGCACTGGCTGGCGGCAAGCGAACTGGCGCGGCGCTTTCCGGCGGTGAGCGTGGATCCGAACGTGCTGTTCGTCGACAACGGCAAGGTACTGACCTCGGCCGGGGCTGCGGCCGGACTCGACCTGTGCCTGCATCTGGTGCGGCGCGACTACGGGGCCGCGGTCGCTGCCGATTCCGCGCGCGCAGCGGTGATGCCGCTCGAACGTGGCGGCGGGCAGTCGCAGTTCATCGTGCATCCGGAGCCGTCGTCGTCGCTGGCGCTGCAGCCGGTGCTGAAATGGATGGAGTCGCAATTGCATCGCGGATTGACGCTGGAGGCCATCGCCGCGCATGCCGCGCTGAGCAAACGTACGCTCAGCCGGCGCTTTCTGGAGCAGACCGGCACCTCGCCCCTGCAATGGCTGCTTGGCGCGCGGGTGCGGCGCGCCCAGTCCCTGCTGGAGACGAGCGCGCTGTCAATCGAGCAGGTTGCCAACGCGACTGGATTCGGTACCAGCGCCGCCTTGCGCGCATGTTTCAGCAAACAGGTCGGGACCAGTCCCCAGCAGTACCGGCAAAGTTTCCGGCCGCGCTGAGGGACTGCCGGTCAAGCGTGGGCAGTTCCTGGCTCCTGTCCGGCCCCGTCCAGGCGGATTTGCGCAACCATCTCGCCATCCTCATCCAGGCCGGTTTCGACGAAGCCCAGGCTGCCGTAAAACGTTTTTGCGATCGGGTTGCCGGGCACGTAGCAGATGTGAATCGCGGCAGCGCCCGGACGGTTGCGGATTTCATCGAGCAACAATTCGATGGCGCGCCGCCCGTAGCCTTTGCCCTGCTCGCCGCTGGCAATCATGAAGCGGAAGATACTGTACTCATCCGGCTTGCCATCGTCGTCATTCGACGCATACAACATGAAGCCGACCGGCGTGTCGCCCAGATAGATGGCGCGTGTGAAGAAGCTGTCAGGGTAGAAACTGGCCTGGGCGATGGAATAGGCATTGCTGGCCAGGTAGTCCTGCTGCTCGGGCAGCAGGGGCAGCTCGATGATGGCGTGGAAATTGTGTTCGGTGACAGCTTGCAGGGTAATCGTCATGCGCTTCCGTTCGGTTCTAGTAAGACTGGCGGCGCAACACGGGTGCACCGCCGGGGATGCCGGTCAGGCCTTGCCGACCGAGAGCATGCGCTCGACGTAGCGGGCGATCAGGTCGATTTCCAGATTGACCTTGCTGCCGGCGCGCAAGTGCTTGAGCGTGGTGACCGAGATCGTGTGCGGAATCAGGTTGATCGAGAAACGGCACAGCTTGCCCGAGGCGGCGTCCAGGTCTTGCACCCGGTTCACGGTCAGCGAGACGCCGTTGATGACGACCGAGCCCTTGAAGGCGAGGAACTTGGCCAGGTCGTGCGGGGCGTCGATGACCAGCTCCCACGATTCGCCCACGGCTTCGAAGCGGTGCACCAGCCCCAGCCCGTCGACGTGGCCGGACACCAGGTGCCCGCCCAGGCGTTCGGCCAGGGTCAGCGCTTTTTCAAGGTTGACTTCGCCCGGGGCGTCGAGACCGACCGTGCAGTTGAGGCTTTCGCGCGAGACGTCGACACTGAAGGCGCTGTCGGTCTTGGCGACCACGGTCATGCAGGCGCCGTTGATGGCGATCGAGTCGCCCAGGGCGACGTCGGCCAGCGGCAGGCCGCCGGCGTCGATGTCGAGGCGCACGCCTGCGTCGAGGCCGCCTTCGAGTGGTTGGACGGAGCTGATCTTGCCGACGGCGGCGACGATTCCTGTAAACATGCTGGTCTATTCCTTGGTATGGGTAAAGCGGGCGAGGATGCGCAGATCCTCGCCCAGCGGGGCAATATCGTGAAAACGCAGGCGCTTTTGCTGGTCGAGGCTGGTCAAGGCGGGCAGCGCGAACATGCCCTGGGCTTCGCCCAGCAGGCTCGGCGCAAGGTAGACCAGCAGTTCGTCGACGCAGCCTTCGCGGATCATCGATCCGTTGAGCTTGGCGCCGGCTTCGACGTGCAGTTCGTTAATGTCGCGCCGGCCCAGCTCGCGCATCAGGGCGGGCAGGTCGACCTTGCCGCTCTCGTTGGGCAGCAGGATGACGTCGTGGCCGGCGGCGCGCAGCTCGGCTTCCTTGGCGGGATCGGGCACGGCGGCCACGATCCAGCTCGGCGCACCGGCGAGAACGCGGGCGGCGGGATCGATCTCGAGCTTGCTGTCGACAATGATGCGGCGCGGCTGGCGCGTGGTTTCCACGGCGCGCACGTTCAGTTGCGGGTCGTCGGCCTTGACCGTGCCGATGCCGGTGAGAATGGCGCAGGCGCGCGCGCGCCAGGCATGGCCATCGGCACGCGCTTGCGGACCGGTGATCCACTGGCTGGCGCCATTGTGCAGGGCCGTCATGCCGTCGAGGCTGGCGGCGGTCTTGAGGCGGACCCATGGCAAGCCGCGCTGCATGCGCGACAGAAAGCCGATGTTCAGTTCGCGCGCCTCGGCTTCGTGCAGTCCGGAACTGACGGCGATGCCGGCCGCCGCCAGCTTGGCCAGCCCTTGCCCGGCGACCAGCGGATTGGGGTCGACCATGGCGGCGACGACGCGGCCCAGGCCGGCGCGCACCAGAGCATCCGAACACGGTGGCGTGCGTCCGAAATGGTTGCACGGTTCCAGGGTGACATAGGCGGTGGCGCCGCGTACGTCGTTACCGCGGGCCTCGGCGTCGCGCAGGGCCTGGACTTCGGCGTGGGCCTGTCCGGCCGGTTGCGTGTGACCGGCGCCGATGACCACGCCGTCGCGCACGATCACGCAGCCGACACGCGGGTTCGGCGAGGTGGTGTACAGCCCTTTGGCGGCCCAGTCGAGGGCCAGGCTCATGGCTGCTGAATCAGTAAGTAATTGCACAAGTGTCCCAGCGTAAATGGCTGACCGCGATTTTACGCCAAGACAGCCGTTCCCGCCGGGGCGGGTGCGATGGCCGCTTTTTCGCCGTTCGCCGCGGCGCGCCTTTGCCCGCGCCGGCGACGTGGCAGACGCCGCACCGGTGACGGAGCAAGCGCTGCCCAGGTAACGAGGCAAACGCCACGCCGTGTCGGAGCAATCGCGATGCCGGTGACAATGCCATCGCCGCGCCGGTTTTCACTGTCACCGCTAAGACTCCTCCTCTTCCCCTTCACAGTTTGCGCCGTCGCGCGCCGGATCGCACACGCGGGCGCGGCCGAGCATGTTGATCTTGATGCGGCGCGTCTGCTCGCCCTGGAACAGCGACAGCGTGCCCCAGCGCGCCGCCGCGCTGCTGGTCGCAGTACAGCTGCGTCCGGCGCTGTTGTAGGCCAGGTAATCGGGCAGCTTCTGGCTGGAAAACACGGCGCTGACGACGATGCCCTTGCCGACCGGGCCGTGCGTGGCGATCAGCTCGTCGGACGCCCCGGGGCGGCGGTCGCCGTCGTGGTCGACAAACGCTACCCAGCCCAGGCTCCAGTCGGTACCGGCGGGTTCAAGCGGTGCGAGAACGACGCGCTGGCCGCGTGCCATCGCTTGCGCGCGCGTCAGGCCGATGGCGCCGGACAAGTCGTTCACGGCGGCGTTGAGCTGGTACAGGCGGATCATGGCGCGCAGGTCCGGCACGGCGACGGCCAGCGCAATGGCGGCGATGAGCAGGACCGCCATCAGCTCGACCAGCGAAAACGCGTTCGCCGGCGGCGGTGCTGCGCGCGTCATGGCCAGCAACCGGCGGCGCTGCCGCTGGCGCTGTGTTCACCGGCGCTGTTGAGCGTCAGGGTCTGGCATTCGCCATCGCGGAAGGTGGCGTCAACCCGGTCGGTGCCGGGAATGGCTTCGATGACGATGCAGCGCGCGATCTCCTGGCCGGCGCAGGGTTTGCCGCGCAGTTCGTAGGCGCTCGATTGCGCGCTGCTGCCGGACCACCATTTGAAATGGTCCTGATCCGGACCGCTCTGGCCGGCCGCGAAAGCAAGGTAGCGGTTGTGCTGCGTGTAGTAGCGCTCCTGCTTTTGCATCAGATCGAGCAGCACCGCCTGGGCTTCGGCGCGGCGCGCCTTGACCACGAAGCCCTGGTATCCGGGATAGGCGAGCGCGGCAAGCAGCGCGATGATGGTCATCACGATCATGGTTTCGATCAGGGTAAAGCCTCGACTGGTTTTCATTGCCGTTTCCTTTCGCTGGGTGACTATTTTTCCTTTGCCGCATCGTGCAGGTCTTGCCAGTTGTGCACCTCGCGCCAGCCGAGGCGGCGCGACGGGTAACGGATGCTTACCTGCTGGGCCGGCGCCGCCTTGCCGCCCTCCTGCGGGCGCACGATGGCGTAGGTGTGCGCCGCCTCGGCGCGGCCGGTGGCGCCGCGCGCGCCGGTGCTGGCGGCGGTCTCGATCAGCAGCGGCGGCACGCCGGCCAGCGCGGAGTAGCGCTCGCCCGTGCTCTCGCCGGAACGCACGCGGCCATCGGCGCCGATGGCCAGGCCGCTCAGCGCGTCGAGCACATAGCTGCGCGACGCCGGCGCACTGCATGGGTCGGCGCCAGGGAGCAAGGTGTCGACGATCAGGGTTCCGGCCCGGGACAGCGGGCTGCCTGCGACGCGCTCGCCGTCGACGGCGGTATGGGGAAAATCGAAGAACCAGCCTTTCGGCGCGTTTTCCCCGTCCAGTCCATCCAGCTCGGCGGATGCGCCCGCCACTGCGTAGCGCGCCGTGCCGCTCAGGATGCGCGGCACGAGCCGGGCGCGCGAGATCGGCGGCTGCTTGTCCAGGGCATCGTGGACGGCGTAAAACGATTGCGGCAGAAAGCTGCCGCGCTGCGTGTCGGCCAGTTCGATGAACTTGCCGGTGCCAAACAGCACGAGGTAGCCGCCGCCGGGCGCGAACACGATCCGGGGCGCGTGCGCGATGGGCTGGGGCCTGCCGCCGGCGTCGCGCGCGTCGAACAGGGGCGACACCGCCGAGCTCCACGGCGCCGATCCGCTGAAATCGAAGCGCCACAGCCGGCCCTGCAAGTCGCCGGCGTAGGCATGGCGCACGCTGGCGTCGCCCGCCAGCGCCAGCGCCGGAGGCGAGAGCGCGTTGGGCTGCGACGGATCGGCCACCGGCGTGAGGAAGCGGTAGTAATTGACGCCGCGCTGCCAGCGCTCCGAGGCCGGCTTGTCGAGCGCGAGCAGGAACAGCGCGCCGCTGCCATCCCCGGCGCCGTTGTTGATGCCGCTGGCGACGACGACAAAGTCGCGGTACTGCGGCACCCCATCCTTGACGGCAATCCGGAACCTGACGACCAGCGGCGGCGCGGCGACATGTCCCATGGCCGGGTCGTCGCGGCCGGTGAATTCCCACAGCGCGCCAAGACCGGTATGAAAAGCGGCCGGATCGGAGATGTCGAGCGCGAACACGCCGCGCGCACCCATGCCCATGCCGGAGGCGAGAATGGTGCGCCAGCGCCCGTCGACCAGCGCTTCGCCGCTGCCGGCGCTGGCGTCGACATACGGCCGGTGGCGGTAGCCGGGGTCGGCCAGCCGCGCCAGCACCGGCGTCAAGGCGTGCGGCACATAGGCAAACAGTTCGGCGCCGCTGGCGGCGTCGAAAGCGTGCAGCATGCCGTCGTTGGCCCCGACATAGGCCACGCCAGGCCGCTCGCGCTGGCGCTTGTGGAAGTCGAGATAGGCCAGGTCGCCGCGCGACGGCGGCGGCGGCCCGACCAGCAGGGGCACGCTGTGAACCACGTCGCCGAGCACGCTGGCGCGGCGCCGCAAGACGCCGCCCGGCTGGCCTTCCTCCCTGTCGCGCCCGCCACGCAGGAAGGCCGTGCGCGCTTCGCCCAGTCCGTCCGGCGCGCCGCCGGCAACGGCAACGTCCAGCAAGGCGCGCGATTCCTTTGGCAGGCTGGCCCAGTCGAACGGGACCGTCACCGTTTTGTCGGGCTGGTAGGCCAGCGTGAAGATCTTGCGCGCCGCCGGCGCCATGCGGGGCGGCAGCGCTGGCCGCACGCCATCGTTGCCGGTGAGGAGTTCGGCGGCATCCCATTCCACCTTGTCCGAGATGGACGGTGCGCCGTCCTTGCCCACGGTCAGCGCGCGCCGCCGCAAGCTGCCGCTGGCCCTGGACAGGTCGCCGCTGGCCTGGAGCACGAAGCCGCGCCCCTTGCTGACGGGGCTGGCCACCAGCGCACCGGGCGTGTCGCCGCCGCTGGAACCCGCAGCGGCGAACAGGGCGTCGATGGCGGGCCCGATCGCAAACGCATCCCTGGCGCCAAAGAAGCCGGCCGGACTGCCGCCGGCAGCGCGCCACTCGGTATCGTCGCGCCGCTCGCCGCTGGTGATGAAGGGATTGGCGTCGCCGTTGCGGTCGTCGAAGGCACCGTACTTGGCGGCCAGGTACAGCGCGCTGGTGCGCTCGCGTTCCGGTACGCCCAGCTCGAGCGCCATGCTGGTGATGGTGACCGGCTTGTCGCGCCGGATCGGGTTGGTGTGCGCCCACCAGGCCGCGCCGGCCAGGTACAGGCTGCCGGCGCCGTTCGGCCCGTCGCTGCGTTTGTCGAGCTCGCTCAATTCGGCCCGCGGGGCGCTATTGCCGTAGGCGCCGCCGCGGTCGGCTTCCATCTCGCCGACGCGGCGCGTTGCCTGCATGACGTCGAAACGGACCGGGGCGAAGCCATCGGCGGCGCGCGCGGCGTCCTTGCGCCCGGCCTGGGTGTTGCCCGGCACGTGGCGGTCGTCGATAAAGGCCGGGTGGCCGATGGTGGCAATCACGTTGCGCTGGCAGGCGGCGGTCACCGGATCGGCGCGGCTCGACCACACCGGCAAGCCATCCGGCGCGACGCCGCCCGCTGGCGCGCTCGCTTCGCGGCCCTGTACATAACGCAGCGCTTCGTAAAACAGTTCCGCGCCGGGGTCGCTGGCGGCGTAGCTGCCGGCGCTGGCCGGCTTGCTCCGGCCCGCCAGATTGATGGCGGCAATGCTGCCGCTGGCCGCGCCGCTGCCACGGTCGGGATTGGGGACGAACACGCCGGTCTTGGCGCTCCATTCGGCGCGCTGGTTGGGCTGCGCCTCGTAGCGCGGGGGCGCGATGGCCTGGTCGCCAATGAACTTGAGCGGCGCGCGCAGGACGCCGCCATCGGGCGCGCCGCCCTGCTCGCGCTCGCCAGCAGCATAGGCCATCACGCCGATACGTCCGCTTGCCGCATGCCGCTGCAGCGCGCCTTCCGGTTTGAACGCGCCGCCGTACGGGCGGCACAGGGCTGGGCGGCTGGCGCTGTCCTCGGGCGTGCAAACGCGCACCCGTGCGAGAAATTCGCCATGAAATTTATCGGACGCCAGCCGGGTCCCACTCTTGCCGTAGCGCGGAGCGTCGCAACTTTTGCCTTTCTGGGTATCGCTGAACAGCACGCGGTTGCGGCACGACACGATAACCAGGTCGATCTTGCCGAACGGAGTCAGCACCGCGCTCTGGACGGCGGGCAGCATCTTGCGCGGGAAATGCAGGGCGTTCGCGTAAAAATCGACGTGCGCCGCGCCATCGGGCAGCCAGGCGCGCTGTAGCACGGTGATGCCCGGGTCGTCGAGCACGCGGTCGCCGCCGGTCAGGCCGAGGCGCACCAGGTCCAGGGTCGCGGCCGTGGCCCAGTTCAGCAGATTGCCGCTGAACGCAGCGCCGCCGCAGCCAAGGTCCGTCCCCACCGGGCCGACCGGTGCAAAATGCCCGAGGCGTTCGTCCAAGTCGGGCTCGCTTACCGAGCGCGCATGCGCCTTCATCGGATACCGGTAGCACAGGCGCGGGTTGAAGTAGCCGGGATAATCGGTCGCCCCCGCATACGTGTCGCGATAGGCGGCGCCGGCGTCGGCGAAGCTGAGCGACAGATTGATCAGCAGGTTGGGCGGAATCTGGCCGGGTGCGCCGAGCACGCCGTCGGGCACCTGCAACAGCGGCGGCGCGGCGCCGGCCACGCAGGCCCAGCAGATGAGCAGCGCAGCGAACAGTGAAGCGGGCAGCGACGCCAGCCAGCGCTCAATGGTGGCGTTCATGCCCCCTCCTCCGGCGCCGCCTTGAGGTAAAACGCTTGCAGCACTACCCGGGTCGCATCGAGCGAGCCGAATCCGATCGCGGTGATGCGGTAAAAGTTGCCGGGCGGACGGGCGGCATCGGCGCCGGCCTGGGTGTGCGGCAACAGTTCGATCAGGTAGCGCGGCGCGCGCAGCGGCAGTGTGCCCTTGCCCGCCGGCAGCTGCGCACCGGTGAAGCGGCCGTACGCCACGCCGGCCGCCTGCGGCCCGTCATTGCCCGACAGATCGACACTCTGCCACGCCGGCTGGCCGGCCACGTGCAGGCACAAGCCGGCATTGATGTCGCGCCCGGCGCCGCAGCCATCCACGAAGCCGAGCGCATTGCCACGTGCAAACAGTGCGGCGCGCTCGGACGAGGGATCGCTGCCGCCCTCGATATCGTGTTCGGCATCGGCCAGCGCCGCCTCGGCCGCGGCAAAGGCGATCTGCCGGTCGCGCTCGTGGCGCGCCGATTTTTCGCTGCTCAGTGCGCTGCGGGCGGCGGACACGCCGAGGATCATCAGCGCCAGCAGCACGAACAGCGCCGTCAGCAGCACGGCGCCCTCCTGGCGCTCACGTTGGCATGGAAGTGTTTGCATGGGATTCACATGGCCGCGTTGCGCATCACGATGGTGGTGGCGAACATGCGCCGCTCGCGCCAGCGCTGCGCCGGCGCCAGGAGTGCTTCGTCGATCCGCGTGCCGGGGTCGCCGGCGCCGCTGTAGCCGGGGCCGAACAGCTCGTAGGCAATCGGCTCGCGCCCGCCGGCGCCGCCGCGCGCGCCATGCAGCAACAGCGCCACCCTGACGCTGGCGACGCGCTTCCAGTGGGTCTTGCGGCGCAGGTCGCGCTCGCGCTCGCTTGGGGTCGCACCATCGAGCATCAAGGCGGCGTCGAGCGCGTTGACGGCGCCGGCGCCGAGGTACTGGTTGGGCAAGCCGTCGCCGGGCTCGTCGGTATCGAGCCCGTACAGCACCTGGAAGGTATCGACCCCGCCCACCACGGCATCGCTGCGCCAGTTCTTCTGGCCATGGTATTTGCAGCGCAGTTCGGCGTCGCCGGCGGCGCCGGCAGCGACATAGAAAATGCTCCAGCCCTCATGGCCGGTGCCAAGCGCGAACCCGGCGCAGCTGAGCACGCTGCCGTCGCCGTCCGGTCCGGCTCCCGCACCATCGAAGCGCAGCACCAGCACATCGCTGCCGTTGACGCCGCCCGGCCGCGCATTGTCGATGCCCGGCCCGCTGCGCGCCAGCACATGGTCGTCCAGCCCGCCGATGCGGGCGGCCGTCGCGGCCGGCGCCGGCGGCGCGTCCTCGCGCTCGAGGTCGACCCAGGCGCTCTGGCGCACCGCCCGTTCGATGGTCTCGAGCGCGAAGCGGCCGGCGTCGTCGGTCTGCGCCAGCTGGTGCTGCGCGGCGTAGCCGGACTGGGCGGACACCAGCAGCGCTGCCGCCGCCAGGCTCACCAGCAGGCCGAGCACCAGCGCGACCAGCAGTTCGACCAGACCCAGGCCGGTCTGGCGCCACCTGCGCGAGCCGCTGCGCGCCCTCATGGCGTCCCCGTCCCGAGCATCACCGCCACCGCCGGCGCGGACGGCGCGGCGGGGCCGGACCCGGCGCGTTGCGCGCGCCGCCCCTGCCAGCCGAGCTTGATGACCACCGGCGCCCCGGCCGCGCCCGCGCATTCCCACGCCAGCGCCCGGCTCGCATCGTCCCACACGGCGGCGTCGCGGCAGACCGCGATGCGCCCGCCCGGAAAGCCGGCGTGCAGCGCGGCCACCGTGTCGGCGATATCGAAACGGGCCAGTTGCGCACTGTCGCAGCGGCCCGCGCCGTAGCATTGGACGGGCGCGGGCGGCGGCGCACCTTCGCCCGCCTGGTAGCGCAGTTGCAAATAGGGATTGATGGCGTCGCTTAACTGCATTTGCGCGGCATTGGCGCGCATGCGTTCGGCCAGGCTGCTGGCCAGATGCACCCCGCGCGACATCAGGCTCGATTCCTGGCGGGTGCGCAGCGCCGCGACCTGGGTGCCCAGCGCGCCGAGGATGCCGACGACCAGCAGCAGCACCGCGACCAGCACTTCGATGAGCGTGAATCCGCCGGCGACATGGTTCCGCTTTGACCGCATGACTCCCCCGCAACGTTAGACGACGCGTTAGACGACGCGTTGAACGACGCGCCCCGTCATACCGCCGCAGCCTGTCAGCAAGGGCTGCAAGGTCGGTGAACTGGTGATCCGGATCGCTTGGGAGTTACGTTAACAGCGCTGCGGACAGGCATGCATGGCCTGCCTCAAAGGTGTGAGCTGAACTATTTACGCGGTTTGCGTTCGTGGCCTACTTCGGCAATCGCTTCCTGGAACTCGGCCAGGTCCTCGAAGTTTTTGTAGACCGATGCGAAGCGGATGTAGGCAATCTTGTCGAGGCGTTTCAGTTCCTGCATGACCAGCTCGCCCACGTGGCCGGTATCGACCTCGCGCTGTCCGCTGGTGAGCAGTTTTTCCTCGATCGACGCGACGGCCTGGTCGATGGCCTCGGCCGACACGGGCCGCTTGCGCAGCGCCAGCATCAGGCTGCCGCGCAGCTTGACCGAGGCGTACTCGGTGCGGCTGCCGTTTTTCTTGACCATGATCGGCATCGACAATTCGATCCGTTCATAGGTGGTGAAGCGCTTGTCGCACTTGGCGCAGCGGCGCCGGCGCCGGATTGAATCGCCCTCCTCGGATACGCGCGTATCGAGGACCTGCGTATCTTCATGCTGACAGAAAGGACATTTCATGGGGCGCCGGCCGCTGCTGTGAGTGAGCTTAGATCAAGCCGCGTAGACCGGATACTTGTCGGTCAGCTTCTTGACTTCGGCCTTGACGCGCTCCACGACAGCGGCGTCGTTCGGGTTGTCGAGGATGTCCGCGATCAGGTTGCCGACCGTGGTCGCATCGTCTTCCTTGAAGCCGCGCGTGGTGAAGGCCGGGCTGCCGAGGCGGATGCCGGAAGTCACGAACGGTTTTTGCGGGTCGTTCGGGATGCCGTTCTTGTTGCAGGTCATGTGGGCGGCGCCCAGCAAGGCTTCGGCTTCTTTCCCGGTCAGGTTCTTGGCGCGCAGGTCGACCAGCATGACGTGCGACTCGGTGCGGCCGGACACGATGCGCAGGCCGCGCGCGATCAGCGCCTTGGCCAGTGCGTCGGCGTTTTTCACGACCTGCTTCTGGTACTCGGTGAACGATGGCTCCAGCGCTTCCTTGAAGGCAACTGCCTTACCGGCGATCACGTGCATCAGCGGGCCGCCCTGGATGCCAGGGAAGATGGCCGAATTGATGGCTTTTTCGTGCTCGGCTTTCATCAGGATGATGCCGCCGCGCGGACCGCGCAGCGATTTGTGCGTGGTCGAGGTGACGAAGTCGGCGTGCGGCACCGGGTTGGGATATACGCCCGCTGCGATCAGGCCGGCGTAGTGCGCCATGTCGACCATGAAGTAAGCGCCCACTGCCTTGGCGACCTTGGCGAAACGCTCGAAGTCGATTTTCAGCGAAAACGCCGATGCACCGGCGATGATCATTTTTGGCTTGTGCTCATGCGCAAGACGCTCCATGGCCTCGTAGTCGATGTCTTCTTGTTCGGTCAGGCCGTACGACACCACATTGAACCACTTGCCCGACATGTTCAGCGCCATGCCGTGGGTCAGGTGGCCGCCTTCGGCCAGCGACATGCCCATGATGGTATCGCCCGGCTTGAGCATGGCGAAGAACACGCCCTGGTTGGCCTGGGAGCCGGAATTGGGCTGCACATTGGCCGCTTCGGCGCCGAACAGCTGTTTGACACGGTCGATCGCCAGTTGTTCCGCGACGTCGACGAATTCGCAGCCGCCGTAGTAGCGCTTGCCTGGATAGCCTTCGGCATATTTATTGGTCAGCTGCGAGCCCTGGGCTTGCATGACCGCTGGCGAGGTGTAGTTCTCGGACGCGATCAGCTCGATGTGATCTTGCTGGCGTGCGTTTTCCTTCTGGATCGCGCCCCACAATTCCGGGTCAACATGGGCGAGCGTGTGTTCTTTTGAAAACATGAAAAAACTCCAATCGATAAGAGTGCGAGGCACCTGATATGCAAGGATCGAATGAGGGGAGCCGTTGGAAATGGAACAGGCAGCCTCATCGTGCGCTTCCATCGGTGGCTGCCCAGGCGAACGGCTGATGAAATCTCACGTTCCCCGGTGGATGCCCACCTTTCGCCGCCAGGCAGCTATGCGCCGCGACTTTTCGCCAGTTACGTGAGACGTAATGGAGCCCAAATTGTAAGTTAAGTCCTTGAATAGGGCAAGGAATGGGATTGCCTAAATGGCAGGTGGCGGTCAATCTGGTCACTTGGGCTACAATCCGGCACAGCTTTGCACTTCTCCAGGACACCACTATGATCGTTTTCATCACCGGCGCCTCGGCCGGCTTCGGCGCCGAAATGGCGCGTACCTTCGTCAACAACGGCCATCAGGTCGTCATCAGCGGGCGCCGCAAGGACCGCCTGGAAGCCCTCGCGGCCGAACTGGGCGACCTGGCTTTGCCGCTCGTCATGGATGTCACCTGCAAGGAATCCATCAACGAAGCCTTGTCGATGCTGCCGCAATCATGGCGCCAGGTCGATGTGCTGATCAACAATGCCGGTCTGGCGCTGGGCACGGCGCCGGCCCACGAAGCCCCGCTGGCCGACTGGGAAACCATGATCGCCACCAACTGCACCGGCCTGGTGACCATGACGCGGGCGCTGCTGCCGGCCATGGTCGAACGCGGCAGCGGCTTGATCATCAATCTGGGATCGGTGGCCGGCAACTATGCTTACCCGGGCGGCAATGTGTACGGCGCGACCAAGGCGTTCGTGGACCAGTTCACCCTGAACCTGCGCGCCGACCTGGTGGGCACCGGCGTGCGCGCGACCAACCTGGCACCGGGATTGTGCGGCGGGACCGAGTTTTCGAACGTGCGCTTCAAGGGCGACGACGACAAAGCGGCCAAGGTGTACGAAGGTACCGACCCGCTCACGGCCAAGGATATCGCCGCCACCGCGTTCTGGATCGCGACCTTGCCGCCGCATATCAACATCAACATGATCGAGATGATGCCGACCTGCCAGGGCTTCGGGCCGTTCGCGATCAAGCGCAACTGACAGCGGCGCCGGCGGCCGCGTAACAAGACTACTTGCCCATGTAAGCGATTGTTACAGAACTTGGCACTTCGGCATGGCTCACGTCTACTTGTGCGCCATCCGGGCCGCCGGGCACCGATCTTTATGTACGCTTGCGTACATTTACAGCAAAAAACCGCGTAAAATGTTTCCGATATTCACTTATGGCAAATGAAATGCCCTCTGTATTCAGTTGGCCGGTTCGGGTCTATTACGAAGACACCGATGCCGGCGGCATCGTTTTTTACGCGAATTACCTCAAATTCTTCGAACGCGCGCGCACCGAATGGCTGCGTGCGGCCAACGTTGGCCAACAGGCGCTGCGCGACGAACACGGCGCGATCTTCGTCGTCAAGAACGCCAGCATCGACTATCACGCGCCAGCGCGGCTCGATGATGCATTAAACTTGACATTGAGTATAGAAAAACTGGGGCGCGCATCGGTCCAGTTCCTCCAGCAAGCCTGGCACGGCGATGTTTTGCTGGCCAGCGCGACGGTCAAAGTGGGCTGCGTGGACGCAGTCACCCTGCGTCCACGCGCCCTGCCCGACGCCACCGCTGCTAAAATGCGTGCCGCCTGACACTTCACACCTAGAAAATTCCAACGCCAATGAATGCAGCCCAAGACCTTTCCTTTATCGCCCTGATCGGTAACGCGCACCTGATCGTGCAATTGATCATGGCACTGTTGCTGGGCCTGTCCATCATGAGCTGGACCTATATCTTCCGCAAAGCCTTCGCGGTGCGCGCCGCCCGCCAGCAGACCGAACAGTTCGAACGCAGCTTCTGGGCCGGCGGCAACCTGCACACCCTGCACCAGAACGCCAGCACCACGCGCGAACAGAGCGGCGCGCTGGCGCGCATCTTCGAAGCCGGCATGGGCGAATTCATCAAGGGCAAGCAAGCCTCGCCGCAGCGCGATCCGCTCGACACCGGCGCCGTGCTCGATGGCGCCCGCCGCGCCATGCGCGCCGCCTTCCAGCGCGAACTCGACGCGCTCGACTCGCACCTGAACTTCCTGGCCTCGGTCGGTTCGGTCTCGCCCTACATCGGCCTCTTGGGTACCGTATGGGGCATCATGAACGCCTTCCGCGGTCTGGCCAACGTGCAGCAGGCGACCCTGGCCGCCGTCGCGCCCGGGATTGCCGAAGCGCTGATCGCGACCGCCATCGGCCTGTTCGCGGCCATTCCGGCCGTGGTCGCCTACAACCGCTTCACGCACGACATCGACCGCCTGGCCATCCGCTTCGAGAGCTTCGTCGAAGAATTCTCGAACATCTTGCAGCGCCAGTCGCGCTGATCGGAGGCACTCATGGCATCGTTTTCCAGCAGCCTGCGCGGCGGACGCAAACGCAAGTTCAAGTCCGAAATCAACGTCGTCCCCTACATCGACGTGATGCTGGTGTTGCTGATCATTTTCATGGTCGTGCCGCCAGCCAACAGCCCGAGCGTGATCAACCTGCCGAGCGCGGAGAAATCCGCGCTGCCGCCGGACGACTATATCCAGATCGTGCTGAAACCTGACGCCAGCTTGAGCATCGGCATCAACGGCAAGAACAGTGCCGCGGCCGAGCAATTGGCGGACCGCGCCGCCGTGATGCGCCGCCTGCGCGCCTTGCACGCCGAGCATCCGGCGTACCCGGTGATGATCGCCGGCGACCGCGAGAGCAAGTACGACGACGTGATCCAGCTCATCTCGGAAGCGAAAAAGATGGGTATCAACCGGGTCGGCCTTGCCACCAAGTGAAGACGATGGCGCCCCTGACTCCCGCCGCCGCGCCTAGCGGCCCCTACACCGTGCCGCCCGAGCCGAGCCGCGTCCCGTCGGTCGCGCTGGCGCTGGCCGTGCACGCCGGTCTGCTGCTGTTCCTGTGGGCCGGCATCAGCTGGCAGAACACGGTGCCGACCGAAACCGAAGCGGAAATCTGGGACATGAAAACCGAGTCGGCCGCCGCCCCGCCCGAGCCGCGCGAAGCGCCGCCGCCGGTGCGCCAGCCGCCACCGCCGCCGCCGAAGCTGGTCGAAAAAGTCATTCCGAAGCCGGTCGAACCGCCGCCGGTGGAAAAGCCGCCGGTCGCCAGGCCGGACATCGCGCTCGAACGCGAAAAGAAGCTCAAGGAAGAAAAGCGCAAGCAGGAGCGCTTGCTTGAGGAAAAACAGGCGCTTGAAAAAGCGCGCAAGGAACTGGCTGAAGAAAAGAGACTGCTCGAACTGAGGAAACTCGACGAGCAGAAGAAACTCGACCAGAAAAAGCTGGAACAGCAGAAGCAGGACCAGCAAAAGCAGCTGGCCGAGAAGCAGGCTGAAAAGCAAGCCGACGACAAGGCCGAGAAACTGGCCCAGGAAAAAGCCGCCAAGGATAAAAAGGCCGCCGAGGAGCAGAAAAAACTCGATAAAATGCGGGCCGATGAAATGCGCCGAATCACCGGGGCTGCCGGCGGCGCCGGCGAGGCCGAGAAATCGAGCGCGCCGCGCAGCGATACCGGCTACATTGCCAGCATCACCGCCAAGATCAAGAACGCCAAGGGTGGCTATGTGAACAGCGAAGCCTATTCCGGCAATCCGAGGGCGGTGTTCCGGATCGAACAATTGCCGACCGGCGAGATCATCTCGGTCAAACTGGTCAAGAGCAGCGGTGTCGCCGCTTTCGATGATGCTGTGGAAAAAAGCATTATCAAATCGTCACCACTGCCAAAGAAAAAAGATGGTACGGTAGAACGCTCTCTCGAAATTGGCTTCGCCCTGAAAGAAATGAACTGATCCACCTTCACGCGCCACGATTTTTCACCGAATGGAACCATGAAGAAACTACACTATCTGATACTCAGCGCAAGCTTGCTCACCGGCGCCAGCGCCCAGGCCCAGCTGAAGATTGAAATCGCCGGTTACGGCAATAACCAGATCCCGATCGCCATTGCCGCCTTCGCCGACGAAGGCGTGGCGCCGGCCCAGGTGTCGGCCATTATCCGGGCCGACCTCGAACGCAGCGGCGTTTTCAAGATCATCGACGCCGGCACCCTGTCGGACACGTCCTCCATCGACTACGGCAGCTGGAAGTCGCGCGGCGCCGATGCGCTGGTGGTCGGCAGCGTGCAGAAACTGGCCGATGGCCGCTTTGAAGTGCGCTACAAGCTGCACGACACCATCAAGACCAGCCAGTTGTCGGGCATGACCCAGTCCGCGCAGCCGAAATACACGCGCCTGTCGGCCCACAAGATCGCCGACGACATCTACGAAAAACTGACCGGCAGCCGCGGCGCCTTTTCCACCCGCGTCGCCTACGTGAATGAAAACCGCGGCGCGCGCGACTACCGCCTCGAAATCGCCGACGCCGATGGCGAAGGCGTGCAGGTCGCGGTGCGCTCGAACGAACCGATCATTTCGCCGTCATGGTCGCCCGACGGCGGCAAGGTCGCTTACGTCTCGTTCGAAAAGCGCAAGCCGATCATCTATGTGCAAGACCTGGTCACGGGCGCGCGCAAGATCGTGGTCAATGAAAAAGGCAGCAACTCGGCACCGTCCTGGTCGCCCGACGGCACGCGCCTGACGATGGCATTGTCGAAAGACGGCCACACCCAGGTGTATGTGGTGGGCATCGACGGCAGCGGCCTGCGCCGCGTGTCGAACAGTAACGGCATCGACACCGAGCCGCAATTCTCGGCCGACGGCCAGACCATCTATTTCACCAGCGACCGCAGCGGCGGTCCGCAAATCTACAAAATGCCAGCGGCCGGCGGCAACGCGCAACGCGTGACCTTCAATGGCAGTTACAATATCAGCCCGCGCGTCTCCTCGGACGGCAAAACCCTGGCCTGGGTATCCCAGCGTGACGGTGGCTATTCCCTCTATGCGATGGACCTGGCCAGCGGCCAGGAACTGCGCCTGGCCGATGCGGCCACCGAACCGAGTTTTTCGCCAAACGGCAAATACATCATGTACGCAACCAAAGGCGGCGGTCGTACTTCGCTGGCTGTGGTGTCGGTCGATGGAAGGGTCAAGCAGCGCTTAACAACCCAGGCAGGAAACATCAGGGAGCCCAACTGGGGTCCCTTCATGAAGTAATCGCAGTAACAACATCGTTCACGTTATTTTTAACACCGTCCAGGAGAAAACACCCATGCGCAATTTTAAAACCCTCGCATTCATCGTCACCAGCGCCGCCCTGCTGTCCGCTTGCAACACCCCGGTCAAAGACACGCCGGTACAAGTGACCGAAAAGCCGGTTGCCGGCAAGACCGTCGTGAAAGACGACACGCGCGAAGTCACCACCCAAACGACCGAATCGGTCATCGATCCGGTCAACGATCCAAAAGGCGTGCTGGCTAACCGCAGCATCTACTTCGACCTCGACAGCTACGTCGTGCGCGAAGATGGCAAACCGGTCGTCGAGAACCACGCCGGCTACCTGACCAAGAACAAGACCCGCAAGATCATCATCCAGGGCAATACCGATGAACGCGGCGGCACCGAGTACAACCTGGCACTGGGCCAGAAACGTGCTGAAGCCGTTCGTAAATCGATGGCGTCGCTGGGCGTAGCGGAGTCGCAGATGGAAGCCGTCTCGCTGGGCGAAGAAAAGCCTAAAGCGACCGGTGGTGGCGAAGCGGCATGGACCGAAAACCGTCGTGCCGACATCGTCTATTAATCGCTTGCCGTAAGCGGCATCCGGACCATCGGGGCGGCGCGCAGTGCGAACTGTGCCCGCCCCGCTGACCTTGTGCCACGGTGCTGTAGTTTCAACGGTTTTGAAAGAGTCACGATCATGATCACACTGTCCAAGTCCCGCATTGCCGCCGCCTGCCTGGCGCTGGCCGCCTGGGTGCCGCTGCAGAGCCACGCCGGCCTGCTCGACGATGATGAAGCACGCAAGGCCATCCTCGAATTGCGCGCCAAGGTCGACACCATCGCGCGCGAGCTCAATGCCCGCATCGACAGCAAGTCCGACCGCAGCAGCGCGCTCGACATGGTGAACCAGCAGGAGCAGACCCTGTCCGAGATCGCCAAATTGCGCGGCCAGGTGGAAGTGCTGACCAACGAACTGGCCAATGCCCAGAAGCGCCAGAAAGATTTTTACACCGACCTCGACGAGCGCCTGCGCAAGCTCGAGCCGCGCCAGGTGACCATCGACGGACGCGAGGCTGCGGTCGATCCGAACGAGCAGCGCACCTACGACGCGGCCATGGCCCTGTTCAAGGGCGGCGACTACAAGAGCGCGGCCTCGGCGCTGGGCGACTTCGTGCGCCGCTATCCGGCCTCGGGCTACGCCGCCAACGCGCAGTACTGGCTGGGCAACGCCTACTACGCGCTGCGCGACTACAAGAACGCCATCTCGGCCCAGGAACTGGTGGTGAGCCAGTACCGCGACAGCGCCAAGGCGCCGGACGCGATGCTCAACATCGCCAGCAGCTACACCGAGTTGAAGGACACCAAGAACGCCAGGAAGGCGCTCAAGGACCTGGTCGCCAAGTATCCGGAGTCGAGCGCGGCGCAGGCGGCCAAGGACCGGCTGGCGGTGCTGAAGTAAGCTGAGCGTCACACCACGGTAAAAAATGTGTGCTGGGGCATTTGACAGAAGCGTGGATGCCCCCTATAATCTTGCTTCTTCGGGTCGTTAGCTCAGCTGGTAGAGCAGCGGACTTTTAATCCGTTGGTCGCAGGTTCGAATCCCGCACGGCCTACCACGAATACAGCAGTACAGAACAGGGTTTCCCGCTTCGGCGCGAAACCTTTTTTTGCATTCACACGATCATACTCCTTGATGACTGATCGGCGCGGCATGGGGTTGCGAGCACGGCGTTCAAGAAATAGTCTTCCCAATACAGCAGCAGCTGCTCCCTGTCCCACATATAGATAACATTGATGTCCACCGGTACCGGCATTCCAAGCGGCCGTGCGGCTACTTGTCAGTGCGCGTGAAAGCGGCGATGATCTCGACAAGCCGTGCTCAGACCTGCCCTGTCTCAGCACGAAACGCGCCGCCCCAGCCAGCCCTCCACACCTCACCATCAGGCTCTGCATGACACCATCCCTTCCCACCATCCTGACCGCGCTGCACGCCCTGAAAGAACGGGCCGCGGCACCCGGTGCGCCACGCTCGCGCCACGATTTCTCGCCCTGCGAAACGGCGCAATCCATCGCCGCCATCGAGCAGAAAACCGGCTTTCCCGTCCCGCCCGATCTCAAGCACATTCTGCTTACGCTCGGTGGATTTTCCATCGACATCAACATCGATGGCTTTGCCCTCACGTTCAGCTCGCGCCCCGGCTTCCCCCATCCTTTCGGTGGCCTGGTCGACGTCCTCGACGCCAAATGGTGCTGGGAAGACTACCGCGACAGCGAGGATTTTCCGGACGATGACATCGCGCGCATGAATGCCGACTTTGTCTGCTTCGGCCACTGCGAGGTCGACCAAAACTCGGCGGACCATTTCTTCTACGACCGCAACGGCCATTACGGCGTGCTGCTTTTCGACCAGGAATTCCGCAATCGCGATGCCAACAACTATCTGTTTGAATTGTGCGAAGGAGAAAACAGCCTCGCACCGTTAACGCTCGAAGACATTCTTGCGCCACATCTGGCACCGCTGATATAACCCAGAGCATCCGGGCTCGTCACCTGTTGACGCCGGCCGGCGCTTCCCGGCGCCGCCGCCATCATTGCCGGACCGCCCACGCTGCCGGCCTTCCCCGATAACTGCTCCGACGCCGCCCTGCCACGCCGCGTCGGATACCTCCCGCATGCGTGCGCCATTTGCCGGACCCGACGATCCATGCGGCGACCTCCCGCTCACCGTGCCACGGCGACCTTGTCCAGGCTGGCCCGATACGCGTAGTACCAACCCGGAATCGCCCCCATCAGCCAGGGAATCGGCGTATTGAGAAGGTCCTTGATCCGCATCGGCATGAACATATCGAGCAGGATGACGACCCCGATCACTGCCAGATCGATCAACACCACGATCCCGACCGTATTGATCCTGCTCCACCAGCTTTTCCCGCCCTTGAACAGGGCGTACAGCATGCCGAAGCACATCAATATCAGCAGGCATGCGCCGTAGATTAAACCCTCCACTACATTCCCCAAGTTGTCTTCTCCCGACGCGGCACGCGCTGCGGCGCAGGGAAGTAAAGTACCGAACATCCATGTCGCTGAATATGCATCTCAGGTTCCCGGATGGCATGTGACCGGTCGTCTGTCGCGCTGGCGCTACGCGCAAGAGGCCGCAACAGCGATGACCTCATTGCTGATTATCAAGCAAATCGCTTCCACTCATCGCCTTGCTAGCCCATCAACCCCAAAGACGCTTCCGGCACGACGAAGCGTATCCGATCACGATACCAAACCGGCAATGTACCGGCCCGCCAGCGCTGTTGCGGCAATCCCACCCCGCAGTCCCATGCTTAACCTTAATCAACAAGCTGCGTGTCGGACAATCTTACACTGGACTACTAAGTTGACCACTGGAAACATTCCCGCACCAAGCACGCGGGCCTTCCGCCCCGGCATCGCTTGGCGGCCACAGCGCAGGACCTGGACATGACTCCGACACCGAACCCTCCCCTGCGCGCCGTCGCGCTCGCCGCCGCGCTGGCCAGCCTGGCCTCGCCCGCCGTGGCCGAGCCCGACTACCAGCAAGACCTGAACGCCTTGCCGATCGAACAATTGCTCAACCTGGAAATCATCACCGCCTCCAAGTTCGCCCAGAAAATCAGCGAAGCGCCCTCGTCGGTGTCGGTGATCACCGCCGACGACATCCGCCGCTTCGGCTACCGCTCGCTGGCCGACATCCTGCGCAGCGTGCGCGGGGTCTACGTGACGGACGACCGCAACTACAGCTACGTCGGCACGCGCGGCTCCGGCCGCCCGGGCGACTTCAACACCCGCCTGCTGATCCTGGTCGACGGCCGCCGCCTCAACGACATGGTGTACGACCAGGGCGCCGTCGGCACCGAATTCCCGATCGATGTCAGCCTGGTCGAGCGGGTCGAATTCGTGCCCGGACCGGGCTCGGCCATGTACGGCAGCAGCGCATTTTTCGGCGTCGTCAACGTCATCACCAAGACCGGCGCCGCGCTCCAGGGCACCACCCTGGCCGCCAGCGCCGCCAGCGCCGCCACGCGCAAGGCCCGCATCGCCACCGGCTTCGGCTACACCAATGGGCTCGACCTGCTGCTGGGCGCGTCCTGGCTCGAACGCAAGGGCGGCGACCAGTACTTTCCCGAATACGACGATGGCGCCCCCAACTTCGGCGTGGCGCGCCAGCTCGACCATGACCTCTACAAGCGCGCCTTTGCCAGGCTGAGCTGGGGCGGCTTCTCGGCCAGCGCCTATGCCGGACGGCGCACCAAGGGCATCCCGACCGCATCCTACGGCCAGCAGTTCAACGATCCGCGCAGCCAGACCAGCGACGAGTACGTGTCCGCCAGCGCGGCCTGGCAGGCGGCGCTGAGCCCGACCCTGGAAGTGCACGCCGGCGTCAATCTGCGCAACTACCGCTACCAGGGCACCTACATCTACGTCGCCGACAGCGCAACGGTGAATATCGACGCCGCCGAAAGCCGCACCGTGTCCACCGAATTGCGCCTGCTGAGCACGGCATTTCGCAATCACAAGATCATCGCCGGCGCCGAGTACGCCAGCGACCACAAGCGCACGATGATCAACTACGACCTGGCCCCCTACGCATCGTATCTGCTCAGCGAGCGCCCCAAGAAACGCGCCGGGCTTTACGTGCAGGACGAGTTCCGGCTGGGCGAACGGCTCATCCTCAACGCCGGCCTGCGCCACGACCACGACGACGAAGGCGGCGGCAACAGCAATCCGCGCCTCGCGCTGATCTATAAAGCGGCCGCGCACAGCACGCTCAAAGCCCTGTACGGCACCGCGTTCCGCTCGCCCAACTCCTACGAGCGCCACTACGCCACCAGCACCGGCTACAAGCTCAATCCCGGACTCAAACCGGAGCGCATCCAGACCTATGAACTGATCGGCGAATATTTTCCGTCCGAAAATTTCAGGGCAACCGCCTCGCTGTTCCAGTACCGCCTCACCGATCTGGTCGCCCTCACCACCGACCCGCTCGACAGCCGGCTGTTTCATTCGAATATCGATTCGGCGCGCTCCAAAGGCGCCGAGTTCGAGGCCGAATGGCTGCGCAACGACGGCAGTTCGCTCAAGACCAGCATCAGCCTGCAATACGCGCACAACGGCACCAGCGGTGAATGGCTGAGCAACTCGCCGCGCCAGTTGTTCAAGCTGAACTACGCCAAGCCACTCTGGGGCGATACCCTGCGCGCCGCGCTCGAATGCCAGTTCACCAGCCGCCGCCGCACCACGGCCGGCGGCCAGGTGGGCGGCTTCGGCCTGGTCAACCTGACCGTGCTCAGCGGCGCGCTGGGCAAACACGTCGAACTGTCCGCCAGCATCTACAACCTGCTCGGCAAGCACTACGCCGATTCGGCCAGCGAAGAGCACTACGACAGCGGCTCGCCGGCGCGCTACCTGAACGCCATCGCCCAGGATGGACGCAGCTGGCGCATCCAGGCGAGCTACACCTTCCGATGATGCGCCACAGACCCAAGCCCAGCGCCGCTCCCGTTGCCGTGCCCGCTCCCGCTTGCGCTCCCGTGCGCGCCGCCCGCCGGCGGCGCTTCTGCGCCCTGGCGCTGGCCCTGCTGCTGCCCGCGCCCGCCCAGGCGCAAGCCCAGGCCGCCGCGGAATATGCCGCGAAAGCGGCATTCATCTACAACATCGCCCTGTTCAGCACCTTCCCGAATCCGGACGCGCCCCTGGTCAGGCTGTGCGTGCTCGGGCGCGATCCCTTCGGCAAGCTGCTCGCCAGCCTGGAGGGCAAACCACTGGGCGAAGCGAAAATGACGATCGCCTACCCGCGCTCGGGCGGGGACGCGCTCAAGCAATGCCAGATCGTCTTCGTGAGCGCCTCCGAAAGCGACAGCGTGGCCCTGCTGGCGCAGTCGGCCCGGCAGGAAGGCGTGCTGACCGTGTCGGACGCGAAGGGCGCGGCGCGCCAGGGGATCATGGTCGAACTGGGCGTCGAGGACAAGCGCATCGCCTTCGAATTCAACGCCGAGGCGGCGCGCGCCGCGAATATCACGCTCAGCTCCAAAGTGCTGCGCCTCGCGCGCGCCGTGTACTGAACCCACCAAACGGACCCATCATGAAACGCCCATGGCAGCGCAACCGCAGGAAACAAACCCTGAGCACCAAGCTCAAATGGGCCAATCTGGTCACCAGCGGCACCGTGATCCTGCTCTCGACCCTGTTCCTGCTCGGAATCCAGAGCTATTTCTTCACCTCGGCCCTGGTACGCCAGACCCAGGCGCAAGCGGCCATGGGCAGCGAAAACATGTCGGCCGCCATGCTGTTCGGCGACCAGCTCGCCGCCAACGAAATCCTGGCCGCCCTGCGCGTGGTGCCGGATGTGCAGTCGGCCGTGGTCTACGACAACGCCAGCGGCCGCTTCGCCAGCTACCTGCGCGACGCCGGCGCGGGGCAGGCACTGCCGCTCGCGCCGCGCCGGGCCAGCGCCAGCGCCAGCGACTCCACCCTGTCCTGGCGCCACGTCACCGTGGCCGCGCCATTGATCGTCCAGCACCAGCGGCTCGGCACGCTCATCGTGCAAAGCTCGCTCGACAGCGTCTACCACCAGCTCGCGCTGTACCTGGCGCTCACCATTCCCGTCATGCTCGCCGTGCTCGCCATCGCCCACCTGGTACTGTCGCGCCTGCAGCGCTTCATCACGGATCCCCTGCGCGCGCTGTCCGACACCAGCGCGCAGATTTCGCGCCTGGGCGACTACGCGATCCGCGCCGAGGTCAGTTCGCTGGCCGATATCGGCATGCTGTCGACCGCGTTCAACACCATGCTCGACCGCATCCAGAAGCGCGAAAGCGAACTGGAGGCCGAAATCAGCGAGCGCAAGCGGGTCGAGGTCAAGCTCGACCGCCTGGCCCACTTCGACAATGTGACCCAGCTGCACAACCGCCACTTCTTCAACGACCGGCTCGAAGCGGTCATCGCGCGCGCCGCGCAGTGCCATGAGCGCGCCGTGGTCATGTTCATCGACCTCGACAACTTCAAGGCCGTCAACGACACGCTCGGGCACGATATCGGCGACGACCTGCTGCGCCTGGTCTCGCGCAGCCTCACCGACACCTTGCGCGCCGGCGACGCCATCGCCCGCATCGGCGGCGACGAGTTCGCCATCATCCTCGAAAACGTGCACCAGATCGAGGATGCCGCCATGGTGGCCGAAAAATGCCTGCTCAAGATTGCCCAGCCGATTGCCATCTCCGGCCACGAGATCCACATCAGCGCCAGCATCGGCATCAGCGTCTATCCGGACCACGCGGCCAACATGCACGAGCTGCTCAAATACGCCGACAGCGCCATGTACTACGCCAAGAACAGCGGCAAGAACGCCTGCCGGCTGTTCACCCACAGCATGCAAGAAGACGCGCGCAAGCGCTTCACGCTCGACAACAACCTGCGCCGCGCGCTCGAACGCAAGGAATTCGTGCTGTACTACCAGCCGCAGATCGACCTGCGCAGCGGCGCCATCTGCGGCGCCGAAGCGCTGATCCGCTGGATCCATCCCGACCTTGGCATGATCAGCCCGGCCGACTTCATTCCCGTGGCCGAAGAAACCGGCATGATCGTGGCGATCGGCGAATGGGTGCTGCGCGAAGCCTGCCACGAGCTGCGCGCCTGGCATGACGACGGCCACGCCATCCGCATGTCGATCAACCTGTCCGGGCGCCAGCTGAGCGAAGACGGGCTGGTCGCCTCGGTGCTGGCCATCGTCGACGACAGCGGCATCGACACCCGCTGGCTGGAACTGGAATTGACCGAAAGCATGCTGATGGACGCCTCGGCCAGCGTGATCGACAAGCTGCACACGCTCAAGCGCGCCGGCATCGCGCTGGCGATCGACGACTTCGGCACCGGCTACTCGTCGATGAGCTACCTCAAGACCTTCCCGGTCAGTGCGCTGAAGATCGACCGCAGCTTCGTGCAGGACCTGCCGCACAGCACCGAAGACGCGGCCATCACCCGCGCCATCATCGCCCTTGCCCGGAGCCTGAAAATGGAAACCGTGGCAGAAGGCATCGAAACGCAGGAACAAGGGGAATTTTTACGCGCCAACGGCTGCGACAAGGCGCAGGGCTATCACTACGGCAAACCGCTGCCGGCGGCGCAGATCCGGGAATTGCTCCGGCGCGGCAAGCATGAGGAGCTCGACCGCGCCCTGCCCTGCAGCGCGTGATCCGGGAGGCGCGCCAACGCAGGCATACGAATACGGCATGGCTGACGAGAAAATGCATATATTTATATGCATAACTTTGCTGATAGCATCGTTTTCTTTTCATTTCGCCAACACAAGCGAACCCCTTGCGTAGCCCGATTGACAACTCATCCCGGAGTTCTGCCCCCATGACCGATTTTCCTGTTCCAGACGCGCCGCAACTGCTTACCGCGCGCCTGCTTCCCGCGCGCCGTCTGACCTCCCTGGCCGCCTCGCTCGCCATTCCCCTGTGCCTGCTGGCCAACCCGGCCAGCGCCGCCAATTGCAACGCCGCCGTGGTCAATGGCGGGGTGTACAGCATCGTCAACGCCGCCTCCGGCAAAGCGCTCGACGTGGTGGCCGCTTCGACCCAGGGTGCGGCCGAAGTCCAGCAGTGGGGCTACGGCGCCAGCGCCCACCAGCAATTCACGCTGCGCGACGCCGGCAACGGTTACTGGACCATGCAGGCAAAACACAGCGGCCTGCTGCTCGACGTGCTGAACCTGTCGGCCAGCGACGGCGCCCGCATCATCCAGTGGAACGCCAGCGGCGCCCAGAACCAGCAATGGCTGCTCAAGAAATCGAGCGGCGGCGGCTACAACGTCGTCGCCCGCCACTCCAGCAAGTCGCTCACCGTGGCCGACAACAACAGCGGCACGCGCGCCTACCAGGCCACCGATACCGGCAGCGGCCTGCAACGCTGGTTCTTCAACCCCACCAATGGTTCCTGCGGCGCGACGGCGCAAGCCGCTCCCGACGGCTTCGCGGCCCAGCCCGGCGCCGACGGCTTGAGCAGCACCACCGGCGGCGGCAACAGCGCGCCAGTGACGGTGACCTCGTGCAGCGCCCTGAGCGGCGCCCTGCAATCGAGCGCCGCCGCCGTGATCCAGATTCCCGCCGGCACCACCATCGATTGCCGCACCGCCATGCGTTCCGAAAGCACCTGCGCGGTGGCCTGCCCGACCTACCAGGACCCGGGCAAGAGCACCTACCGGATCCCGGTCGGCGCCCAGAGCTGCAAGGAACTCGGCTCGACCAGCGAAACGCGCTTCATGCGTGCGCGCGATGAAACCGCGATCCGGGTCGGCTCCAACAAAACCCTGGTCGGCCTGAACAAGGATGCGCGCATCATCGGCGCCAGCCTCAATCTCTCCGGCGCCAAGAACGTCATCATCCGCAACCTGGCCATCGAAAACATCAACCCCGGCCTGGTCGAAGGCGGCGACGGCATCACCATCAGCAAGTCGAGCCACGTCTGGGTCGACCATGTGCGCTTCAACCTGATCAGCGACGGCCACATCGACATCCAGGACAGCAAGAACGTGACCCTGAGCTGGAACCGGTTCGACGGCACCAACCCGGCCGTATGCGGCAACCAGCACCACTACACCAACGCCTTCAGCAACTCGCAGGTGACCCTGCACCACAACTTCTGGAACAAGACCTCCGGCCGCAATCCGAAGCTCGACGGCGCCGCCTCGCGCACCCACCTGTTCAATAACTACTGGCTGGACGTGCCCTACTTCGCCATCGGCGCCGGCGCCGGGGCCCAGGTCAAAATCGAAGGCAACTTCTTCGCCAACACCGCCAAGCCGCATTGGACCAGCAACAACGACGCCTTCATCGACGCCAACATCGCCTCCAACCGCTACACCGGCAAGTCGGCCACCGATCCGGACAAAGATAGCGGCGCCAAAGTATTTGGCGACACCCCCCTGTTCCCGTACAAGCTCGACAACGTGGACAACCTGCCGGCCGCCCTGACCGGCGGCACCGGCGCGCGCTGACCGTCAGCGCTCGCTCATGTTACCGTTGCCGCTGTTGCCGGCAACGGCGTCCAGCCCATACCCCATGCTCCCGACCTCGCCCTTGATTCCCGACGATAAGCACGACCTCGACGCCGTGCAGGCGGCCATCGCAGCCGGCTGGCCCGCCGTGCTCCCCGTGCTGCCCGCCCTGCTGGAGTGGATGCGGGATACGAACTGGCCGGTGGCCAAGCCACTCGCGCCGTTCCTGGCGAGCATCGGCGCGCCGCTCGCGCCCGCCATCAGGCAAGTGTTCGATGGCGATGACGGCATCTGGAAAACCAACCTCATCCGCCAGGTGCTCATGCGCTCGCCGGCCCTGCGCGCTGCGCTGGCCGCCGACCTGCGCCGCCTCGCCGCCTACCCGAACGCAGCGGAACGCGCCGAAGAGGTCGACCAGGCCGCGCTGGAAGCGCTGGGCTAGTGTCCCGAGTTGGAAATTCGTTGATGATTAAACATGGCGAAATCGCACCGAGACAAGGAACAAAGCGCAGACAGGCAAATGCCTGGCGAGCATTTGTGACGCGGTATCGGCGCGATTATCGCCATATTTATTCAACGAATTTCTGACTCGGGACACTGGGCTGGCCTGCGCCTACCCCGGCGCGACGCGGCGCAGCACCATGAAGGTGCGCACCGTGTAGTAGTGCTCGGACGGCGTCCAGGCGCAGCCTTCCAGCGCACGCAGGCCGTCGTCCCACGGCTCGCCGTTGTTGAGCGCCTCGAAGGTGAATGTGCCGTCGTCGTTGCCAAAGAAAAAACGCAACCAGTGGATCTCGGCCGGCAAGCTCGCTTGCCTGATGCACTCCTCGATGCGCTCCGGCAGCTCCGGCGGAAAGTGCGCCGTGCCGCGTGCCAGGAAGGGGCCAAGATACGCCGTGCAGGCGCCGTCGCGCGTAGCGAGCACCTCGGTGCATACCTGCTCCTCCTGGTCGCGCCCCCACAGCGCGGCCAGCAGCACATGGAAGGCGTTTTCCGTAAACTTGACGAAGCCATCGTCGATGCCGTCGTCGCCGGTTCCCATGCCGGAGCAGGCCTCCTGGAACTCCTGGCCATCGGGCATCAGGACACGCACATTGAACACGCCCGAAAACCCGTTGCGGTTCGGGTACCACTCGGCACGGATGGCCGGGCGCCGCCCTTCCGGCAGCACCCAGCCGTCAAGCACCTCGCTCGACATCCCATGCCCCTCGAACAAGACCTGCAAATACCTGCTGTCGACCGGGATGGACATGGCGCCGCTTTCACTCGTGTTGAAGAAGCGCCATCATAGGCCATGTTAAGATTAATGCAACATCCGGCCCGGCGCAGGCATCGCTCACGGCGTGATCGCCAGGGCCGCGATGCCGGACTCGCCGAGCGTGAAATGATAATGCAGCGGCAGCGGGCTGCCCGGGAAGTTCCCGCTCACATCGGCGGTGACGACCACGTCCGCGCCGTCGTCGCGCACCGTGCGCGGGGTGGCCACGGCCCCGTAGCGGCGCTGCGAGGCGCTGGCCCAGGCGGCGATCGCCGCGCGCCCATGGATGGTGTGTCCCTCGTCGCGCACGCTGGCCTCAGGCGCGAAACACAAGGCAAGCTGGTCTGAATCGGCGGCATTCGCAGCCGCAAAGTAGGTAGCAATCGGAGTGGCAAGCTGAAGTGTCATGGTGTTTCCCCTTGATGTGTCGAAAGAGCTTCCATCGTAGCTGGCGCGATCATCAATAAAAAGAGCATAATGCTTCATAGCCTTTGCACTTCCAGTTCACAATCACAATGACAGACTCTTCCTTCGACGGCTTGCGCGCCTTTCTTGCCGTTGCCGACCTGAACAGCTTCACGGCCGCCGCCGCCCGCCTCGGGGTGACCACCACCGCCGTCAGCAAGGCGGTCAAGCTGCTCGAAGCGCGCCACGGCGCCGTCCTGCTGCGGCGCACCACCCGCAGCGTGGCCCTGACCGAAGCCGGCGCCGCGCTCGCGGGCATGCTGCGCGGCGCGGTCGGCCAGATCGACGATGCCTTCGCCACCTTGCACGCCTCCAACGGCCGGCCCAGCGGCACCTTGCGCCTGACCATGCCGCGCGCGCTGGGCGCCTTGAGCATTGCCCCGCTGGCCGAACGGTTCCGCCAGCGCTGCCCGGACGTCACGCTCGATATCGCGCTCGACGATGGCACGGTCGACCTGGTCGCGGCCGGATTCGATGCCGGCATCCGGCTCGGCCAGTCGGTGGACCAGGACATGGTCGCTGTCCGCCTCAGCGCCGACCTGCGCTGGTCGGTGCTGGCCGCGCCCGCCTACCTGGCGCGCTGCGGCCGTCCGGACACACCCGAAGCGCTCACGGCGCACCACAGCTTGCGCTACCGCTTCCCCGATTCCGGCGCGCTGCATCGCTGGGGCTTCGTGCGCGACGGCCAGGCCTTCCACGTCGACACGCGCGGCGGCGTGATCGTCAACGACACCACCCTGATCCGCCAGTTTGCGCTGGCCGGCATGGGCCTGGCGTACTTGCCCGACATGGAAGCGGCTGCCGATATCGAGGCCGGCCGGCTCGAACGGGTGCTGGCGCCATTCGTGCCAACCACCAGCGGGCTGTTCCTCTACTTTCCGGTGCGGACCCAGCATCAGCCCAAGCTGCGCGCTTTCATCGACCTGGCCCGCGAGCAGGCGGGACAGGCCGGCATCCCAGATTGGGCGTGACAGAAGCGGGCGCGGCCTGCATACTTCTTGCCGAAACAGGCTTGCCCGCGCCACGGCGCTATTTATCAGGAAATCCATGACCACGATCTCGCTTCCCCTGCTCGGCCAGGCCGGCTTTCCGGATGCCGGGGCCCCGGACTGGTGGCACGAGGCCGACTCGCCGCTGGGCAGATTGCGCATCGACTTCCACGCCCGGGACGGCCACGCCATCGGCGGCGTGGCGGCGCAAGCGGCGCCCATGCTGGCGGACGTCGCCGCGCTCGACGCCGGCGCCCGCGCAAGCATCCGCGCCGACTTCGCCAGCGGCGAACGGGCACGCAGCTTCCGTTTTCTTGAGTACCATCTGGACGAATGCTCCACCGGCGAACTGGCCGCCTGCTTCGGCAGCGGCGTGAAGCACGCGATCGGCGTGGACCAGCTACTGGCCGCGCTGCGCCTCAAACGCATCGGCTTTTACTGGGAAAGCGACGACACCTACATGGTGCTCGACTACCGGCTGGCCGGCATGGCGAGCGACCAGATCATCGTGGTGTACGCCGACCTCGACGGCACCGTCACCTCGGTCCAGATGGAAAGCTGACGCTTCCCCCACATTCTCCACTATCAAATCAGACACGCAACAATGACAACCAACTGGTCGCTTTTCCACAAACACATCGGCGCCAAACCGCGCCAGTTCTTCGAAGTCCGCCTGCTTGGCAACGCCGTCTGGCACGCCACCGGCATGGCCGAAACCTGGGGCACGGACGGCCTCGACGAACTGGCCAGCCCGGCCGCCGCTCAGGCGCGCTACGACGCCTTGTGCGGCGAGGCCGTGGCCGCCGGCTTCACGCTCTCGCGCCAGCTCGAGATCGACCTGAACCGGCTTGACGCCGCCCTGCTGGCGGCCGAAATCCGCGACGGCGCCCGCAAGGCCTTCAACGCCATGCGCGCGGCCCATCCGGACCAGGCCATGAACGGCTTCGCCCTGATGAGCGACGAAAGCGCCATGACCATCGTCCCGGTCGCCAACAGCGAAGAGGCGCTGGCCGAAGACGGCGGCGGCGACGACATGCGCTGGGCGCCGCAGGAATGGTCGTTCTTCGAAGAAGGCGCCTACCTGGACATTGCCTACCGCATGATCCTGCCCTACCACCGCGACCTACCCAACGAGGTCGACATCGACGCCCTGCGCGCCTGGGTCTTCGGCGCCTGCGCCGAGGCGCTGCGCCAGCTGGCCGACGACGGCGTGTTCGGCAGCGGCGCCGAGCGCGACGCGGTGTCGGTCGTATTCTGCGTGGCCGATGGCGACTGCAGCGACGACGTCATCGAGCCGCTCAACAGCCCCGCCTCCGCCAGCCGCTTCGCAGCCTACCGCGCCACCTGGAGATAAGCGCCCTCAGCGCCTTTTCGTTTCGCTTCGTCCCTTTTCTTTTTTGAAGCGGGAAGCGGGGTCAGAGCTCTGACTCGAAACATTGAAGCGGGGTCAGAGCTCTGAAGCGGGGTCAGAGCTCTGACTCGAAACATTGTTAAGCAGCCCGATCAACAAACCGAAGCGGGGTCAGAGCTCTGACTCGAAACATTGTTAAGCAGCCCGATCAACAAACCGGCTGTTTTACATGCCGATTGGAGTAGTTTGGCGAAATACGACGGCCATGCGCGATCTTGAAGGTTTTTAGATTTTGCAAAATTTCAAGTCAGAGCTCTGACCCCGGTTGGGAAACGAAAGCCGGCGCCGAAGGAAGAATCAGGCGTCGATGCGCGCCAGCAGTGCGCGCCACAGCAGTTGCGGGGCGATGCCGGCGTAGCCGGATTCCTGGGCGTCGTTGCATTCGATGACGATCCAGCGCCCGTCGGCCGTCCTGGCCACGTCGACCACCAGGAACGGCACCGCCACCAGCGCGGCGGCTTGCGCGGCGAGAGCGCGCCCGGCATGCTCGTCGGCGCAGGCGTACGGCGCCACCTGGTTCCAGTAGCGCCCCCAGCCCACGCAGTGTCCGTGCCACCAGAACGAGCGGTATTCGACCGAGGGCCGGACCTTTCCGGCCACCTGCCCAGGCACCGCTTCGAGCGCCACGAATTCGCGGATCACCGGCTTTTGCCAGTGCAGGATCGGATCGGCGCGGTACAGCTGCGCCGCCACCGCGTAGTGCGCGCGGCTGCGGATCACCGACAGCTCGGGATTGTGCTTGCTGGTCTGGCGCGAGCCTTTCATGAACACCGGCCACGCGAACCCGGCTTCGATCGCGTCGGCCGATGGCAGGCTGTCGAACACCTCGGTGCGCGGGGTGAGCGCGCCGAGCAGCGGGTACCAGGCTTCCAGTTCGCTGGCGCGCACGTGCTCCTGCGGCGAATTGACCAGCCGTAGCCCCATGGCCAGTTTGTCGTCGAACTCGGCCGCGTAATCGGCAATCGGGCCGATCCGCAGCACGCAGCTTTCTTCTCCGTCGATCCGGTACGGATGGGTGCAGGCGACGTGCAGGCCGATGTCGAAGTCGTAGGCGGCCACGCCGGCCGGCTCGCTGATGACGATCAGTTTGTTTTCAAGGCGCGCGATGTCCAATTCAGCTCTCGACGACGCGGCCGGTCATGCTGGCGCTGCGCTCGCCGGGAGTGTCGTCGTCATCGAAGCGGCACGAGCGGACGAAGTCGAGCGCCTCCGCCACCAGCGCCGGCGGCTGTCCCTCGGCTTCAGCCACCACGCGCCCGGGCACGCCGCCCTCGCCCACCAAGAAGCGTACCAGCACGCCACTGGCGCTGCCCGGCGCCGCATTGGACGCCGTAGCGGACGCCATGCCGGACGCCAGCGCGTCCGGGACAAAGCGCGCAAAATGCGCCGAGGGCCGGCAGCTGCCGACGAGCAGCCGCGGCGCCACGCCGGCCGCGCCGTCGAGCTTCCAGGCGAACTGCATCGGATACGGCCCGGCGCGTTCGGCCGCGTCCAGTCCGGCCTTGAAACGGCAGGCGCCAATGCCGCGCAGGGCCGCGTCGTCGAGCACGCTCCAGCCGCTGCTGCGCAGCAAGCGCGCACGCTCGACCGCACCGTCGGCCCCGATCGCGAACGACACCGTGCTGCTGCCCTGCAAATCGTACAGCAGCGCGTCGCGCGGCCACGCCGGCAGCGGACAACTGCCGGCATCGGCCAGCAAATGGCGCGGAAACGCCAGCGTAGCGGACGGCGATGCCGCATGCTTGTCCGGCACTTGCGCCACCGAGGCCGCGGCGGCGGCAATACACACGCCAATAATCAGTTTTCTATTCAAAAAGTCCACCCGATAATCTGTGACGCGACCCGCGCGGGCGCAGTATACTCGCAGCGTCGGTCACCGGCACGCCTTGCACCGATGTCACGAAAAAGCCCGCAACATGACAGCAAAAGTGGTCCATTCCCAACAAATGCGCTGTGATTTTCACATTTTTGCCATGCTTACATCGTTTCTTGGTTACAATAAATACATCCTACAGTAAATTTAACACGGTATAAGCATGGCGGTCATCACTTCAGTCGCATTCGCGCAGCGCAAAGAGGCATACGCTTGCTAGACGGCCGCCTGTCCCTGACCACGCCCGAAGGCGTGAGCCTGCAACTGACGCCCGCCGGCCCCTTCCTGCGCGCGGCCGCCTGGCTGATCGATGTCGTGGTCTGGCTGCTGTTTTGCGGGCTGGCCCAGCTGATCACGCCCAGCGGCAAATTCGGCAGCGGCCTGTTCCTGGTCATCCTGTTCGTCTCCTACTGGGGCTATCCGATCATCAGCGAAGTGTATTTCAATGGCCGCACGCTGGGCAAGCGCGCGCTCGGCCTGGAAGTGGTGCGCAGCGACGGCTTGCCGGTCGGCTGGCGCGAATCGACCCTGCGCAACCTGCTGCTGGTGGCCGACTTCCTGCCGTTCCTGTACGCCACCGGCCTGGTGTGCATGCTGTTCGATGCGCGCTTTCGCCGCCTGGGCGACATCGTGGCCGGCACCCAGGTCATCTATGTCGAAAAACCCATGCCGCGCCCGACCCCGCCGTCGGCCGAACCGCTGCCGCTGCCCTTCCCGCTCAGCCCGGACCAGCAGCGCACCCTGGTCGACCTGTTCGAACGCGAAAACCGCCTGCCGCTCGACCGCATGGCCGAGCTGGGCACCATCGCCGAACCGCTGACCGGCGCCCAGGGCGCCGATTCGGTCGAACGCATGCGCGGCTACGTGGCAGGCTTTAACAAATGAAACAGCAACAGTTCGAAGCCGACCACGCCGCCCTCTGGACCGAAATCAGCGCCCTGCTCGAGGGCGCCGGTACCGACCAGCGCGCGCTGCCGGCCCTGTACCGCCGCCTGTGCCAGTGCCTGGCGCTGTCGAGCCAGCGCGGCTATTCGCCGGCCCTCACCGATTATCTGCAAAAACTGGTCGGCGCCTGCCACCGGCGCCTGTACGGCACCGCGATCGAGCGCCCCAACACGCTGGTGCGCTGGATGCTGGTCGATTTCCCGTGCCGCGTGCGCGCCGAATGGCGCTTGCTGCTGCTGACCTGCCTGGCCTTTTTCGGGGTCGCGCTCGGCGTCGGCCTGCTGGTCTGGTTCAAGCCGCAGTGGGCCTACAGCTTCGCCTCGGCCAGCCAGCTGGCCGACTATCGCGAGATGTACCAGCCGGGCCGCACCAGCGTCGGACGCGGCGGCAGCGAGGGCGATGTGATGATGTTCGGCCACTACATCTGGAACAATGTCTCGATCGGCTTTCGCACCTTCGCCGGCGGCATCTTCGGCGGCATTCCAGCCCTCGTCAGCGTCGCTTTCAACGGTATGCACCTGGGCGTGATCGCCGCCTGGCTGAGCCGCGACCCGGCCACCGCGCACCAGTTCTGGTCGTTCGTGATCACCCACGCCAGCGTCGAAGTCACCGGGCTGCTGCTGTGCGGCATGTCGGGCATCCGCCTCGGGCTGGCGCTGATCCATCCGGGCCGCCGCACGCGCGCCCACGCCCTGTACGAAACCAGCCAAACCATGTTCCCGGTGATCGTCGGCGGCAGCCTGATGACCTTCCTGGCCGCCTTCATCGAAGCCTTCTGGTCGGCCTCGAGCGTGGTACCGATCAATGTCAAATACGCCGTCGGCGGCACCTGCTGGGTGCTGGTGATCGGATTTTTCCTGTTCGCCGGCCGCGGCAAGCAATAAGAGGCCGCCATGCAAATCGATAAACTGCAGATCGAACTGCGCCCGCGCACGAATGCCCAGGCGCTCGACCTGGGCTTTTCCCTGCTGCATTCGCACGCCAGCGCCGCCTACATGTCCTTCCTGGTCCTGTGGCTGCCGCTGCTGGCGCTGTGCGCCGCGCTCACCGTCTGGCTGCCCGACCTGGGCTGGGCCTGGATCTTGCTGGCGTGGTGGTTCAAGCCCCTGCTCGAACGCGCGCCGCTGTACGTGCTCTCGCGCCAGGTGTTCGGCACCACCGTCACCTGGCAGGAAGCGGTGCGCGCCTGGCCGCGCCAGATCGGCGGCGGCGCCTTTCGCCTGCTTACCTGGGGCCGTCCGTTCAGCCCCGGACGCGGCCTGTCGCATCCGGTCTGGATGCTCGAAGGCGCGCGCGGACGCGTCGCCAACCTGCGCCGCGCCACGCTCGGCAACAACGGCACCGCCTCCTCGGCCGCCTGGTTCGGCATTGTCTGCTCCCACCTCGAAATGGTGCTGCAACTCGGCGTGCTCGGCTTCATCGGGATTTTCATCAGCGACGGCAAAACCACCAACCCGTTCATCCTGTACGTCACCGCCGACGGCGCCGCCCCGCAGACCATGGCGGTGGCCTTGATGACCCTGGGCGCCTTCGGCATGGCCACCGCCATCATGGCGCCGGTCTACACCGCCTGCTGCTTCACCCTGTACCTGAACCGGCGCGCCAGCATGGAAGCGTGGGATATCGAAATCAAGCTGCGCCAGATGAAGCGTCCGGCCGCGCGCACGCGCGCCGCGCCGGTCCTGTCGGCCCTGCTGGCGCTGGCCGGCGCCGGCGTGCTGCTGTCGGCCGCCAGCCTGCCGCTGCCGGCCCTCGCCGCCCCGGCCGCCGCCACCGCGCCCGCCGCAGCAGTTGCCGGCCCCGCCAAGTGCGAACCGCCCAAGGACGGCCCGCGCCGGCCCGAACGCGGTCCGCTGCTGGCACCGGAACAAGCGGGCGTGCGCAAGCAGATCGACCAGCTGTACGCCACGGACGACCTGCGCGGCTACGCTTGCACCGAAATCTGGCGCATGAAGGAAAAGAGCAAGGAGCCGGAGAAAAAGAAAGATGACAAGGACGAGGACTTCAATTTCCCGTCGGTCAACTTTAACTTTGCCGCCGACATCTTCAAAATGGTGGTCATCGCGCTGGCCATCGGCCTGGTGGGCTGGCTGCTGTACCGCTACCGCCACCATCTGCCGGCGTTCGAACGCGCCGCCAAGGTGCGCGTGGCCACCGAAATCGGCGGCCTGAACATCCGCGCCGAATCGCTGCCGCCCAACGTCACCGACGAAGTGCGCGCCTTCTGGGCCAGGGGCGAGCAGCGCGCCGCGCTGGCGCTGCTGTACCGCGCCACCCTGTCGCGCCTGGTGACCGAGGATGCGCTGGCCCTGCGCCAGGGCAATACCGAAGGCGACTGCCTGCGCCTGGCGCGCCAGGCCGAGCAGCGCGGGCGGCTGGCGCGCGCACGGCTCGACGTGGCCGACAGCGCCACCACGCTCTGGCTGAACGGCGCCTACGCCGCGCGCTGGCCGGGCGACGACGTCCTGCTGGCCTGCTGCGCCGCATGGGACGCCCAGTTCGGCGCGGTACGCGAGGTGACGCCATGAGCGACAGCGCAAAAGGCATCCTGATCGCCTTCGTCCTGCTCATCCTCGGCGCCTTCGGCTATTGGTGGTGGCACGAAAACATGGAACTGCGCTGGACCTCGGTGGAGCACGAGTCGGCTGCGGCCGCGGCCGACCCGATGCTGGCCGCCACGCGCCTGTTGCGCCAGAACGGCCGCAGCGTTACCGGCGCCGGCTCGCTGGGCGAACTGGTGGTGCCCCAGACCGCTGGCGGCACCATGATCGTCAGCGGCGCTTCCGGCACGGCCACGCCCGACCAGGCCCGCGAATTGCTCGAGTGGGTGCGGCGCGGCAACACGCTGATCGCCGAACCGCGCTGGATCAAGCCGGCCGAAGAAGCGCTGATCGCCTACAGCGACGAAGAGCAAGCGGAACACGAGGCGGGAGAAGAGTCGGAAGAAGCGACCGAAGAAGCGACCGAAGAAGAAGCGGAACCGCAAGCGGCGGCCGGCGAAGACGCCAGCACCACCGATGAAGCGCCGGCGGCTGACGCGGCGGACGAGGAAAAGACCGCCGAAGAAACGACTGATGACGAAGCCGACCACGACATCGACCCGCTCACCGACCACCTCGGCGTGCGCGCGCGCCCCGATGCGCTGGCCTGCAAGTGCCGCACCGAGCCGGACGAGAAGGACAAGAACAAGCCGGAAGCGATGGCCAAGGCCAGGCTGGCGCGCGAACAGGCGCTCAGCCATCTGACCCTGCCCGGCAAGCAGTACGCGCTCGAACTCGACGCCGGGACCACCGAAATGGTCAGCCTGGTCGGCGCTGCCGCCCCCCTGTGGAGCGACGACGATGGCGGCGCCGTGCGCGTGTACGGCGAAGGCAAGGGCCGCATCGTGCTGGTCGCGAACGGCTTCTTCACCAACAGCAAGCTGCCGGAGCGCGACCACGCCCAGCTGCTGCTGGCGCTGACCGAACTCACGCCGGGCAAGCACGTCACCATCGTCAAGCGCCTCAACGTGCTGCCGTGGTACAAGGCGCTGTGGCGCCATTACCAGCTGGCCCTGGTCAGCCTGGCGGTTTGCCTGGCGCTGCTGTTCTGGAGCGCGGTGCGCCGCTTCGGCCCGATCCTGCCGGCGCCCAAGGCCGAACGGCGCTCGCTGCTCGAACATATCGACGCCTCCGGCGCCTGGCTGTGGAAAGCCGACGGCGGGCGCCAGATGCTGCTCGAAGCGGCGCGCGACGACACCCTGGCCCTGATCCGGCGCCGCGTCCCGGCCCTGTTCCGCATGCCCGAGGGCGAGCTGTTCGCCACCCTGGCGCGCACCTGCGCCATCCCTGAAGCCGACGTCAGCGAAGCCCTGCAGCAGGATGCCGCCAGCCACGTCACCCGATTCACACGCCAGATCCGCACCCTACAAACACTGAGAAATCACTATGAACGATAGCATCGCCAGCAGCGCCGCCAGCGCCATTCCGGCCGACCGTCTGACCCAGGCGATCGGCATCGTCCAGCGCATGCGCGAGGAAATCCGCAGCGCCGTGATCGGCCAGCAGGCCGTCGTCGACCAGGTGCTGGCCTGCTGCCTGGCCGGCGGCCATGTGCTGATCGAAGGCGTGCCGGGCCTCGGCAAGACCTTGCTGGTCAAGGCCCTGGCCAAGACCTTCTCGGGCGACTTTTCGCGCATCCAGTTCACCCCCGACCTGATGCCGGCCGACGTCATGGGCCACGCCGTCTACGACATGAAGACCCAGTCCTTCAGCGTGCGCAAGGGCCCGGTGTTCTCGCACCTGCTGCTGGCCGACGAAATCAACCGCGCCCCGGCCAAGACCCAGTCCTCGCTGCTCGAAGTGATGCAGGAGCGCCAGGTGACGATCGAAGGCGAATCGCACCAGCTGCCGCCGCCGTTCATGGTGCTGGCCACCCAAAATCCCCTGGAAAACGAAGGCACCTACCCGCTGCCGGAAGCGCAGCTGGACCGCTTCCTGATCAAGGTGCGGATCGACTACCCGAGCGTCGAGGAAGAAGAACAGATGCTTCGCATGGTCACGCGCGACCGCGTCGGCGACGGCCTGGATGTGAACCAGGTGGCCACCCTGGTCAAGCCCGAAACCATCGTCGTGCTGCAGCAGCTGGTGGCCAAGATCCGCGTCGACGATGCGGTTTCCGCCTACGCCGTGCGGCTGGTGCGCGCCACGCGCGACTGGCCCGGGATCGCCATCGGCGCCGGTCCGCGCGGGTCCATTGCGCTGGTGCGCATGGCGCGCGCCATGGCCTTGACCTGCGGACGCGATTACGTCACGCCCGACGACATCAAGTCGGCCGCCCTGCCCGTGCTGCGCCACCGCATCGCGGTATCCCCGGAAAGCGAACTCGATGGCCTCTCCAGCGACGACCTGCTGCTTGGCCTGATCGAAGAAATCGCCGCTCCGCGTGGCTGACGCCTTGATGCCGTCGCGCACCCTGCTGGCCCTGGCCGGCGGCTGGGCGCTGCTGGGCGCGGCCGCCAGCCATGTGCCGGCGCTGGTGCCGCTGTGGCAGGGCGCCGGGCTGGCCGCGCTGGTGGCCGCCTGCGCCGACGCCTGGATCTCGCGCACCACGCCGCACGTACGCATCGAGCGCGAGCTGGCCGGCGTGTGGCCGGTCGGGACCTGGAACAAGGTCACGCTCAAGCTCCATAACGAAGGCACGCGCGCGCTCGCGCTCGACCTGTACGACGACTATCCGGCCGGCTGGGGCATGCAGGGCCTGCCGCACACCAGCGCGATCGCGCCCGGCGCCTACGCCGCCGTCACCTATACCCTGTGCCCCGACCAGCGCGGCCCGGCCGGTTTTGGCGCGGCCCACCTGCGCGTGCGCTCGCCGCTGCGCCTGTGGCAGCGCTTGCACCGCCTGGGCGAGCAATCGCACATCAAGGTCTTCCCCGACTTTTCCAAGCTGCTCGGGCACACCCTCTCGGCGACCGACCGGCGCGCGCCGGCGGCCGGCGCGATCCGCAAGCGCCGCCGCGGCGAAGGCACCGACTTCCGCCAGCTGCGCGAATACCGCGACGGCGACAGCATGCGCTCGATCGACTGGAAGGCGACCGCGCGGCGCCAGAAGCCGATCACCCGCGAATACCAGGAAGAACGCGACCAGCAAGTCGTGTTCCTGCTCGACACCGGGCGCCGCATGCTGGCGCGCGACGACGTCACCACCCACTTCGACCACGCACTGAACGCCGTGCTCACGCTCGGCTTCCTGGCGCAAAAACAGGGCGACGCGGTCGGCCTGATGACCTTCGGCGGCGAAGAGACGCGCTGGCTGGCCCCGAGCAAGGGCCGCAACGGGCTCGATCGCCTGCTGGCCGGGGTGTACGACGTGCAGCCGGCCGAGATGGCGCCCGACTACCTGCAAGCGGCCAGCAACCTGCTCAATCGCCTGAGCAAGCGCGCCTTTGTCGTCATCATCACCAACCTGCGCGACGAAGACGACACGGCGCTGCGCTCGGCCTGCGAGCTGATGTCGAGCAAGCACCTGGTGATCTGCGCCAGCCTGCGCGAAAAAGTCATGGACGGCACCCGCGCGAAACAGGTCGACACCTTCGCCAGCGCCCTGCGCTACAGCGCCACGGTGCACTACCTGCAGCAGCGGCGCGACGCCATCCGGCGCCTCGGCATCCGCGCCGAGCGCCTGATCGACATCACCCCCGACCAGCTCAGCGCCGCGCTGGTGAACCGCTACCTCGACATCAAGGAAAGCGGCCAGCTGTAGGCGGCCGGGTGCGGCATCGCGCCACCCCTCGGCCTGCCTCATCCGATCTCGAACTGCGCCGCAATCAGCGTCACCCCCAGCATCAGTATGCCCCACATCCCCGCCGCCACCAGGGTCGTGTTCCCGGACGGCGGCGGTCCGTAGCGGTTGCCGCCGCCGTCGCCGGCCCGGTACAGCAGATAGCCGATCAGCAGCAGATTGAGCGGCGGCGCCAGCATGAGTAGCGCCCACCATCCCGGCCGTGCCAGATCGTGCAGGCGGCGCCGCGTCATCGCCAGCGCGATCGCCAGCGCGGCCAGCGCTGTCCCCAGTGCAAGCAGCTGCACCAGCCCGCGCCGCTGGCCCAGGCCGAACTGGCCGATCAGAAACGCCAGCACGATCAGCAAGACGAGCGCCGGCAAAAAACCATACACCAGGTAACGCAAGCGCCCGATCCGCCCGTCCAGGCTGAACGGCGTCGGCGTGTAGCTGGCGCGCGGATCCGGCACCGGTGTCGTCGATGCCGGCGCTGCGTACGGATTATCCAATGGTCTCGCTCCCGTTAGTGGCCCAGCGTTGGCGCTGGCGTCGTTTCAAGCTGAAACGCTTGCCATATCATACCGGCAGTGTGAGAGCGGCGAGCAGGTACAGGGCCAGCAGAATACACGGCGGCAGCGCACAGGCCAGCCACGCCCCCCGGGTCAAGGCCGCCACGCCCGAGGTGGGCGCCGGGCCGTGCGCGTTCGCCCCGGGATCGCCGGGGGCGCCCAGCAGATACAACACCAACAGCAGGTTCAATCCCGGCACCACGAGCAGCAGGCTCCACCGGCGCGGACGGTCCAGGTCGTCGAGGCGGCGCGCGGCGACGATGAGCAAATGCGACAGCAAGGCCAGCAGCGCGAGCCCGATCACGACAGCCATCAGGAAAATCCAGTAAACCATGAACGTCGGCGCCAGCAGCAGCAGCGTGGCGCAGGTGGGGAAGAGCGAATACATCAGGTAACGCCCGCGCCCGATGCGCCCGTGCAGGCCGAACACCGAGGGCGTGTAGAACGCGCCCGGCGCCGGGGCCGCGTAGGGATTGTCCGTCTCTTCCATGCCGCCGCCCCCGCTCAGCTCAGGCACAGGCTGTGCGCCAGCCCGGAGGCGCAATCGATGTCGACCAGGCGCCCGGCCCGGTCGAACACCAGCAGGCGTCCGTCGTGGAAACTGAAGCGCGCCTCATCGTCCTGCGCGAATTCGACGCGCGCGCGCAGCTTGCCATCGGCCAGGGTGACGATCTGGCAGCAGACCGCCTGTTCCACCGCCGCGATCAGCACCAGCCACTTGCCGTCGATGAGCACGGTGCGCGGCGTGTTCGACCCCAGCGCCACCGTCACCGGCGTCGGCTTGCCATGCTGGACCACCAGCAATTGCTCGTTCATCCAGTCGGCGGTCGCCAGATACGGCGCCTCGCCCGCGGGCCCCGGCAGGATCGACATGCCCTCGTACCAGGCGATGTCGCTCCACCAGTCGCGCTGGCGCAGGTGGCGGCCCGGCTGCTCGTACGACCACTGCTCGATGCCGTCGTCGACCTGCAACAGCATGGTCAGCGCGCCGGCCCGGTCGGCATAGCTGACCACCGGGCCCGGCAAGTCCGCCACCTGCCACACGATGCTTTGCCGCGGCGCGCCCGTGTCGAGCACCGCCAGGCGCCGCTCCATGGCCACGTTCCACGACACGCCATCGTAATCGGGCGACCAGTGCTTCAGTTCCAGCGTGAGCCAGTCCGACACGCTGGCGCCGATCAGGTCCAGGCGGCTGACCCGGTATGTGCGCTCGCGCCCCATCAGCGCCAGCGCGCGTGTGCCGTTGTGCGAGATCACCAGGTGCGCGGCCGGCACCGGATAATGGGCCAGCTGGACGCCGTCGCGCCCGATCCGCACCACCCCGCTCTCGCCCAGCGCCAGCAGATAGTCGCCGTCCGGCAGCGCGCGCGCGTCGTGGATCGGCATCAGGCCGCGTTCTTCCAGGCGCAGCGCCAGCGGCTCGCTGCGCCCGCCGAGCGGCAGGCCCGGCGCCGGGTGATCGTCCCTGGTCGACAACAGCGGCAGGTCGGCGCGCAGCGCGTCGCTGGCGGCCAGGTCGGCCAGCTGCACCAGCACCGTCTTGTCGAGCCGGCTCAAGCCTTCCATCCGTTCCGGCAGTACAAGGCGCAGCAGCGCGCCCGCCACCCGGCGCGTGGCGTCCGAGGCCGGCAAGGCGGCCACCAGCGCCGTCGCCATGCGCGCGCGCCGCTGCACGCCTTCCTCGCCCGGCGCCGCCAGCAGCGCCTCGATCGCCGCCGCGCTCGAGCGCAGGGTGCCCGGCATCAGCGCCAGCTTGCGCGCCAGCGCCTGCAGGCCCAGGGTGCCGCCGCCGCGCTCGGCCTGCACCAGCCAGCCCAGCGCCAGCGCATGATGCTCGGGCAAGGGCCAGATGACATCGATCGCCGCCATCAGGTCGCCGCGCGCGGCCAGGTACTCGGCCCAGGCGCGCCGCAGCGGCGCCGCGTGCTCGCTGTCGCCGCTTTCGAGCAGGCGCACGCCGGCGTCGAAATCGTTGTGCAGGCGCGCGACGCGCACCGCGCGCTCGATCTCGCCGGCCAGGAGCCACAGCCGCACCGCCACCGCCGGCGCCAGTTCCACGGTGCCGGCCAGTTGCGCCGCCTGGAGATAGCGCTCCTTCTTTTCGAGATAGGTGACCGCCTCCAGCGGACATTGCAGCAGTTCGGCCAGCACGTACACCGCTTCGTCGATGCGCCCTTCGCGCTCGAGCTGCTCGAAGCTGCGCCGGTATTTTTCGCGCAACCGCGCGACCAGGTCGTCCGCCAGGCCGATCGACGGCGCCGACGGACTCGGGCCGCGCACGGTCAGGCTGGTGCGCGGCCGCGGCCTGCCCAGCGCCTGCGGCGCCGCCGCGCCGCCGATCGCATCGATCGGCACCGCGCGGCGCAGCGCTTCGGCCAGGTCGCCCTTGTCGAACAGGTCGAACAAATGCTGCAGGTAGGTGGCCTGGCGCCAGCCCAGCACTGTCGACACCCGGGTCAGCGATGCCAGGCGCGCCATCAAGGCCGACAGGCGGCGTGCCAACGGCCCCGGCCCGGCGCGCCGGCCTGGCCCGGCGCCGTCGTCCTGCCCCGCACTCTCCTGCGCGTCCTTGCCCGCGGCCTTCGCGCTACGCTTGCCCGTAGCGTACGTTGGCACATGTCCCGCGCCCACCCTGCGGCCCTGCCCTGCGCCCGCGCCCTGCGCCGGACCCGCCGCGCGGCCGGCGCCGAGGCCGCGCGCCAGCAGGCCCAGCAAGCCGAGCGCCGCGCCGGCGGCCAGCTCGGCGGCGCCCGCGCCGGACGGCTGCGGCGTGTCTTTGGCCTGCGGGTCGCGCCGAATGCGCTCGCTCGCCTTCTGCTCGAACACGATACTGTCGGCACTGCGCACCGGCATGGCCTCGCCCAGTACTTCATGCAGCGCCATCGGGACCTGCACGGCCGTCTCGGCCGGTGGACGCGGCGGCGCCAAAGGCTGGCGCAGCGCGATCGCGTCCAGCGCCAGCCACGGCGCCGGATCGACGCGCGCCTGCGGCACCGCCGCTTGCGCCACGCCGCCCCGCACCAGCCAGTAAGCGCCGGCCGGGAGCGCGCCCAGTTCGGCCGCCGTCAGCGGCGCGCTGCTGAGCACGTCGCCGACCTGGCACAATGCCAGCGCGTCGAGCGACTCCACATGCCGCCAGCGCGGCGCCGGCCAGGCCAGCAGATAGCCGCCGCCGGCCTGGAACAGCTGCGACCCGGCCTGCCAGTGCCCCAGCACGCGGCGGCGCGCCTCGGCCTCGCCCAGCAGGGGCAAGTCGAACCACAGCGCGCGCACGTCAAGGTGGCCGCTGAACAGCGGTTGGCGAATCTCAATATCCATACGGACCTCTATCGGGAATGACATGCACGCGCGCGCTCATGGGTACACTTGCAGCGGCGGCGTGTAGTGCAGCAGCGCCAGCTCGCTGTGCAGCCGGCGCACGAACAGTTCGTGACTCCCGCTCAGCAGCCAGCTGATGATCTGGCTCGATGGGTCCAGCGTCAGGTGCGCGATCGGAAAATGGGCATGCAGGATCGTGCGCCGCTGCGTCGCGCCGCGCAGCTCCACCGTGCAGCGGTCGGGATTGATCACCAGCAGCGCCAGCTCGGGACTGTCGGACGCCAGGCGGGCCACCCCGATCACCGTGGCGCCGTCGCCGATCGCCAGGGTGCGCGAGGCGCGGCCATGCACCAGCAGCCATTCGGTGCCGCTCACTTGCAGGCCCAGCATGTGCTCGGGAGCGAGGCTGCTCACTTCGCCGTACAGCACGCGCAAGACCGGCCACTCGAACACCAGGTCGTCGACCGGCGCCGGCGCGGCGGACTCGTAACGATACAGTCTGGTGTGGCCGTCCGCCACGCTGGCGTAGAGCAGCCGGTTCTGGCACTGGACCGCGCCGACGACGCCGCCGGCCACCAGTGCGAAGCTGGTCGCGCCAGTAGCGCCACGCCTGGCGCTCCAGCCGACCAGGCGCGCGGCGCTATCGATCATCAAGACCTGGTCGAAGCTGGCCTTGTGCAGGAAGAAGGTCGGCAGCCAGCGCCCCGGCCCGCGCGCCGCCGCGAACTGCTGCGCCGGCGGGCGCGCGCATTCGCAGCGTTCGAACGCACCGCCGAAATGGCGGAAGATCAGGGTCTCGCCGCACGCGGCCACGTCCGCCACCCCGTGGCTCAGCGGCCAGATGCCCAGCACGCTGCCGCGTTTCGGCGCGCGCTGGCGCCGCGGCGCCGGCGCAATGGCGGCGTGCGCGTCCAGGTAAGAAAAACTCAGCGTCCCGCCATCGGGCCGCCCTGTCACCACGTGATCCTGGTAAATGGTAAAGCGCGGCGCATGCTTGAGCGAGGGCGTATCGCGCCCGCCCATGCGGTTGCGCGCCGGCTTGGCCGGCTCGCCGCCCGGAAAGCGCAACAGGCGCACCGCGCTGGCCGGCGCGGGCAGGTCCAGCAGCATGTGGCGCGCCCTGCCCTGCTGCGTGATGCCGACCTGCAGGCCATCCTCGGACAGCGCCTGCCCGATCGTGGCGCGCGCGCTTTCGCGCCGCAGCGCCACGGCCTCGGGCGCGCCCACCTGCCAGAGCTCGGCGTGCGGCGCGATGCCGGCCAGCAGGCCGTTCCAGCCGTCGCGCGCGGCGGCGCCCGCGCGCAGCAGCGTGCGCGCGCTCATCAAGCGGAACAGCGCCTGCTGGCCGCAGTCGGCATGCAGCGGGCCGGGCGTTTGCAAGATGCCCCAGCCGAAGCTGGCGCCTTCGTCATGCGCGCGGCGCGCCAGCAGGATGAACAGCGCCAGGTGCACCAGGCGCGGCTCGCCCAGTTGCGCCGGACCGGCGTCGAACAGCGCCACGCAGGTGCGCGCGCGGCGCTGCACTTGCGGCTCGGGCGCGCCGAACAGCAGTTCGCCGGCGGCGGCGCGGCGCAGGAATTCATCGGGCGCCGCGTCCAGCACCGCCCACTCGCTCAGGAGCAGGCGATGGTAGGGGCCGCGCCGGGAAATGCCGCCCACCCCCACCGGCGTGCGGTCCGGGCCGGGCGCCAGGCCCGCCATGCGCCCCACCAGCGGCTGCAGGCGCAGCAGCATCTCGCCCAGCGGCGCGGCCAGGTGATCCGGCAGCAGCGCCAGCCAGGCGCTCCACGGCGCCAGTTGCGCGGGCAGCTTCATGCGGGACGCGCGTCCGGCAGCGCGGCCTGGTCGGGAATCACGTGCAGCAGCAAGCCACCGCCATGCAGCGCGCGCACGCACAGCTCGTGGGTACCGGCCAGCATCCAGCACAGCAGCTGCGCGCGCTGGTCGGTCACCAGATGCACCATGGGCAGCCCGGTGACCAGCACCACCTGGCGCAGCGTGGCCGTGCACAGGCTGGCGCTCTGGCGGTCGGCGCTCAATACCAGCAGCGCCGGCTGCTTGTTCATATGGCTGGCCGATGCCCGTACCAGTGCGATGACTGTGGCGCCCTCATCGACCTCGACCGTCTGCATGTCGGCGCCGGCCGCGAGCAGCCATTGCGTCGCGCCGACCTGCACGGCGAGCCGCGCCAGGCTGGGCATGCCGATGAATTCGCCGAACAGCACGCGCCTGGCGGCAAACGGAAAACAGATCGTCGCAGCGTCTCCATGTTGCGAGATGGCGTGGATGGTCGTCTTGCCGCCGGCAACGCTGGCGTAGCCGAGCACCTGGGTACCCTGGGCCACGCTGGCGCCGCCGCTGGCCACCACCCGAAAGCCGATCTCGGGCTGGCCGCGCTCGGCGGACCATTCAAGCAGGCGGCCGGCGCCATCGAGCATGAAGACGTACTGCATCCGGTCATGAAACTGGTAGAAGGTCGGCAGCGGGCGGCCGCCACGCCCGGGGGCCTGGAACTGCGCGGGGGGAGGAAGCGGGCAGCGCCGGCTATTCGTGAACTCGCCGGTAAAGCCGTTGAAGATCATGCTCTCGCCACTGAGCGCGACCTGGCCCAGGCCGGCGCGGCCGCCGAACAGCAGCTGGCCGGCCAGCCTGCCGCGTTTCGGCAGGCGCCGCCTTACCGGCATGCCGGCGTGCGGCTCGAACGCGTGATGCAGGGAAAACTCCAGCGTGCCGCCATCGAAGCGGGAGGCCAGCACTTTCGTGTCCGACAAGCCGAAGTGCGGCGCGTGCTCGGGCGTGGGCGCGTCGCGCAAGCCGGTGCGCAAACGGCCGTTTTCAGCCAGCGCCGCGACCGGATGGCGCACCAGGCGTTGCACGATGCCGGCCTGCGGCAGCGCCAGGCGCAGCGCGTGCACGCCGCCCTGCCGCGCCAGCGTCACCTGCAGCGACGCGCCATCGGGCGCCACGGCCACGGTCACCCGCGCCGTCATGCGCGCCAGCGCGGCCGTGCCGGCGCCGCCGATCTGCCAGAAATCGTCGGGCGCATCGTGCGAGGCCTGGTCCGTGTTCCAGCCATCGAGGTCGGCCTGGCCGGCCGGCAGCGGCGCGCGCACCGTCAGCAGCGCGCCCAGCGCATGCTCGTCGGCGCTGAAGCGCGACCGGCCCGGCGCTTGCAGCACGCCCCAGCGCAAGTGCATCCGGGCCGCCCGCGCGCGCCGCGCCAGCAGGATGAACAGCGCCATGTGCAGCACGCGCGCGGCGTCCGGCTGGCCCGGACCGGCGTCGAACATGGCCACGCAGCGCATGCGCGGACAGGCATCCGGCGCCAGCGGCGCCAGCAGGCCGAGCAGCGGTTGCAGCTGCGCCATCATCGCGCGCAGCGGATCGGCCAGCCCCGGCGGCAGGCTGTCCAGCCAGGGATCCCAGCGGTCCGGAAGCAAGGTCGTCATGCCGCGAGTTCGCGCGCCAGCCAGGCCAGCCTGGCCCGGTCCAGCGCAAGCGGCTGGCCCAGAGGCAGCACTTGTTCGGGCGCGTCCCACAGCAAAAAGGGCAGGTGCGCGCCACGCCCGGCCAGGTTGGCCAGCACCAGGTCGAGCGGCGCTTGCGGGGCCGTGTCGGTGGGCAGCCACAGCATGCGCTGGAGCGGGTCCGCGGCGCAGTAGCGCGCACCGTCGACCCACGGCAGCGCGGCGCCGCGCCCGAGCAGCACCAGCATGTCGCGCGTGGCCACCGCCGTCAGTGCGGCAAGCGCCTCGTCGTCGCAGCGCGCCAGGCGCGCCAGTACCTGGCGCAGCGCGCCGCCCTGCGACACCTGGCCGCGCGCTTCCGGCGCGCTGCCGGCGGGGCGCGCCATCCATCCCAGCGGGCTCATTACGCGCCCTGCACGGCCACCACCAGCTGCGCGCGGCGCGCCGACAGTTCCGGCGGCAGGCTATCCTTGCCGAAGTTGGCGTCGATTTCGCGCAGCAGCGCTTCCGCCGGGCCACGAAAGGCGGCCCCTCGGAAGGCCTCGCCGCGAACGGCGCCGAGCAGCTGGTCGGCGCTTTCGGCCAGGCGCGCGATGCGCGCCAGCGGCTGCTGCACGGCCGTCTCCACCACCGCGTGCAGGAGCGGATGGCGCGCTTCGGCCAACAGCTCGCGCAGGGTTTCGCGCGCGCTTTGCTGGCCGGCGGCGCTGGGCACCACGTACACCAGCGGCCACAGGTCGGCGCGGGTGGCGACCGTGCGCCCGGCCAGCACGGCGGCCGCCGCGATCAGTTGCTGGGCCTTGACGATGCGCCGGTCCGACAGGACGATCTGGGCGCCGCGCAATTTGCGCACCGCCTGCGCCAGGTCGGCGCGCACGGCCTGCATGTCCACCAGCGGCACCGCGCGGTGCAGGGCGTCGAGCGTGGCCATGTCGGCGCGCGGCGTGATGGCGCGCTGGCCAACCGCCCAGCCGCCGGCCAGCAGGTCTTCCAGACGCGCGTCCGGCACCGCCTCGACGAAAACGTGCAGCAGAAAGCGGTCGGCGAAAGCGGCCAGGCTGTCGTCGTCGGGCAGCGCGTTGGACGCGGCCACGCACAGCCGCAGCGGGCAGGCGATATGCGTGTGGCCGCGGCGGAACTGGCGCTCGTTGAGGATGCCCAGCAGCGTGTTGAGGATCGCGGTCGAGCCGAGGAAGACTTCATCGAGAAAGGCGATGTCGGCTTCCGGCAGCATGCCGCCGACGTCGGTCTCGACCAGCCCTTCGCGCAGCTTGCCCAGGTTGACCGCGCCGAACAGTTCGGACGGCTCGGTGAAGCGCCCCAGCAGGTACTCGAAATAGCGCCCGCCCAGGCTTTGCGCCACGCGCCGCACCACGGCGCTCTTGGCGGTGCCGGGCGGGCCGATGACCAGCAGGTGTTCCTGCGCCACGGCGCCGAGGATCATCAGTTCGGCCAGATGGTCGCGGTTGATCAGGCCATCGGCGGCTTCGCGGATGGCGTCGCGCAGGGTCGCTGCGGCGTGGTTGGCTGGGGTAGTCATGGGCATGTGCGGTGCGGCTGGCTCGTGCCCGCGTCGGTGCTGCAGGAACTTTTGTTGCCGAGGTTTAAGAATTGCAATTATATCAAACTAAACCCGGCCGAATACTTGTTTTGGAGCATTAACAACAGCCGCCGCCGTCATCCCCCGAGCGAGCGCAGTACCAGCGGAACGCCGGCCAGGGGCGCCAGGCACCACGCACCTGCGGCCAGCGCCATCGTGTTGCCGGGTGGCGCTGGTCCGTAGCGGTTGGGCGCGGGGTCGCCCTTCTTGCACAGCAAATAGCAAGCCAGCAGCCCATTGACTGCCGGCACCAGCATCAGCAGCGAGCACCACGGCGACACGCCGATATCGCGCAGGCGCCTGGCCGTCATCAGCGTCGCGATCGCGGTGAAGCAGAGCGCGACAACGAGCGGCAGCGTCTCCATCAAAAGAATGTGCACGATCAGGCCGAAGGGACTGTGCCGGCCCGTCAGAAACACCATCAGCAGGAACAGCAGCACGCCCGGCAGCATGGTGTACACGAGGTAACGCAGGCGGCCGATGCGGCCGCCCGTGCGCGCCACGGCGCCATCCTGCCCGCTGCCGCCATGCCGGGTCATTGCGCCGACGCGGCCGGGATGGCAGCGGCCGCGCCGCGCACGCTGAAGCGGGTCGCCGCGACCACCTTGTCGTCGGCGTCGACCAGCGCCAGTTCGTGCTCGCCGGCGACCGGCTGCCAGGCGTGGCTGGCCGAGCCGGCGCCCAGCGCCACCCCATCGAGGCGCCACGCAAGGCCCTGCGCCCCCTGCGCGCGGAATACCACCCGTTCGCGGCCGGCCGGAATATCCGGGTCGAGTGCGATCACGCCGGCCTGGCCCGGATACAGGATGGCCGCGCGGCGCTTCTCCGCGCCCGCCAGGGTCACCTGCGCGCTCTCGGTGCCGCGCACGAACCATTCGCGGCGCGGCGCTTCCAGGGCCGGCTGGTAGCTCACCGTTTGCTGCACCAGCCCGGGCGGCACGGCCGGGGCGCGGCTGGGCAGCGCGCGGTGCAGGCGCTCCATCACGTCGCGCCACACGGGCGCGGCGCCCGTCACGCCCGACACATCCCACATCGGACTGCCGTCGAAATTGCCGACCCAGACCGCCACCGTGTATTTTTCGGAGTAGCCGACGCACCAGTTGTCGCGCATGTCCTTGCTGGTGCCGGTCTTGACCGCGCTCCAGAATGCGGTCGCCAGTTCGTTGCGCAGCCCGAAGGTGAGGCTGCGCGCCGCCCGGTCCGACAAGATATCGCCGACGATGAAGGCGCTCTTCGCATCGAGCACGCGGGTCTTGGCCTGCGCCGTGCGCGGCTGCAAGGTGACGCCGCCATGCAGGCCGCCGTTGGCGAGCGTGCGGTAGGCGTTGGCCAGCTCCAGCAGCGAAACGTCGCCCGAGCCGAGCGCCAGCGAGTAGCCGTAAAATTCGGCCGGCTCCGAGAGGCTGGCCATGCCGAGCGCGCGCAGGCGCGCATGGAAGCGTTCGAGGCCGGTCAACTGCAGCATGCGCACGGCCGGCACGTTGAGCGAACTGGCCAGGCTGGTGCGGGTGCTGACCCAGCCCTTGAACTGGCGGTCGTAGTTCTGCGGCACGTAGGGACCGGCGGCAGTGGCGATTTCCAGCGGCGAATCGTCCTGCGGCGAGGCCGCCGTGATCCAGCCGCGCTCCATCGCCAGCTGGTACAGAAACGGTTTCAGGGTGGAGCCGGCCTGGCGCAGCGCCAGCACGCCATCGACCTCGCTGGCGCCGCCGTTGGCGACGTAGGCCACGATCTCGCCGCTCTCGTTATCGATCGCCACCAGCGCGCCTTGCGTGACATTGCGCTCGCGCAGGGCGGCCAGGTGGGCGCGCAAGGTGTCGGCGGCATCGCGCTGGATGCCGGCGTCGAGCGTGCTGCGCACCTGGCGCGCCGCGCCTTTGAGCAAACGCTGCGCCACCTGCGGCGCCTGCGTCTGCACGGCGCTGGCGGACGGACGGCTGAATGCGGCCGCCACGTCCCATTCGATGCCGGCGCATTTGGCCGCCGGGTTGATCTCCCTGGCCAGCGCGCAGGCGCGCTGCGCCACCACGCGCGGCGCCGCCGAGGGGGCGCGCAGCAGGCTGGCCAGGATCGCCGATTCGGCCTGGTTCAATCCCGATGGCGCCTTGCCGAACAGGCCCTGCGCGGCCGCGCCGATGCCTTGCAGTTCGCCGCGAAACGGCACCAGGTTGAGGTAGGCTTCCATGATCTGGGCCTTGCTCCAGCCGGTTTCGAGTTCGCGCGCGGCGCTGGCCTGGTCCCATTTCTGGCCCCAGCTGCGCCCACCGGCGCCGGCGCGCAGGCGCTCGTCGACCAGCGCCGCCAGCTGCATGGTGATGGTCGAGGCGCCGCGCGCGCGGGTGCGCAGCAGGTTGTCCCAGGCGGCCTTGCCGAGCGCGCCCACATCCACGCCGTCGTGCTGCATGAAGCGCCGGTCTTCGGCGTGCACCAGCGCCAGGCGCATGGCCGGCGAAATGTCGGCCAGTCCCACCCATTGGGAGCGCCGCACCGCCATGTCGATACGCAGCGAATCGATCGGCACGCCGTGGCGGTCGAGCAGCTGCGCGTCCGACGCGCGGTAGGCCGCCCTGACCTGCTCGGGCGTGGGGACGGCGGCGGCGCTGGTGGCGACAGCGACGGCCAGCAGCGCGGCAAGGCCTCGCATCAGCGCCCCACTTCCAGCGCCGCATTCGGCAGTTCGCCCGACAGCTCGGGACTGTACAGCGCTTCGACGCGGGTCGGCGGCAGGTTGAAGCGGCCCTGGTTATTCAGGCGCACGGTGTAGTCGATGCTCCATTTGCCCTTCGGGACGAAGTCGTAGTAGGCACGGAAGGCTTCGAAGCTGCGTTCCTCGTACACCGGTTGCAGGCCGCCGGCCTGGCGTTCGGCGCCGGGCACGGTGATGGCGTCGCGCCCCAGGCCGTTGCCGAGCAGCGTGGCGCTGGCCGGAATCGGGTCGTCCAGCGCGACCCAGCTCATGTCGGTTTGCGCTTCCAGGTCGAGCCGCACGCGGTAGGTATCGCCGCGCGACCAGGCGCCCTTGACCTTCTGTTCGAGCGGCGTGATGGTCTTGACGATCTTGTAGCCGTTCGCCAGCGGCGCCTTGAGTTCGACCGCCGCCAGGCTTTGCACGATGGCCCACGGCTTGCCGCTGCCGTTGTGCGACAGGACCAGCTCTTGCTGGCCGGCGCCCCACGGATGGTTGACCACGGAGACGCCGCGCGCATTCCAGTTCGCCTCCTTGACCGTGTTGCCCAGGCCCGCGCTGCTGCTGCCGGTGACCGCCTCGCGCTCGAACTTGCGCGAGAATTTGTCCAGCGCCAGCACGCCCCAGGCGTTGGCCAGGGTCGAGCCCCAGCGCCCTTTTTGCTGGCGTGCCAGGGTGCCGCGCGCCAGGCGCCCCATGTCGGCCTGCCAGGACGCATCGTCGATCACGGCCAGCAGCAGGCGGTTGGCGTTACTGTCGGGCGAAGCCATGAGCCACCACCAGTTGTCGTTGGCTTCTGTCGAAAAGGCCAGGCCCGCGCCCTGCAGGTTCAGGCGCGCGCGCAGCACCTGCCGCACTTGCGCTAGTTGGGCGTCGCGCTGCGCCAGCGCGGCGCTGCGCTGGAGGATCAGGTACCAGTCGATGACCGCCGATGTGGGCCACAGGTTCGGCTCGATCGTGAACGATTCGAGCAGCTCCGGCGCCACCGGGCGCGTGCGCGACAGCGCTTCCAGCGCGGCGATCTTGCGCACGGCCGTGTCGACCCGGGCCACGCGCGCCGGACGCGTGACTTTGCCTTCGACGAACTGGCGCAGGCCCTGCTCCATGCGCTCCTTGAGCGCGGGCGCGAGCGGCAGGCCGGCTTCGGCGCTGACCGACAGCAGATAGGCGGTCAGGCTGTCGCTGCCCTGGAGCTGGGTCGGGTAGTACTTGACCAGGCCATCGGCGTCGACCTGCGCCGGCAGGGAGGCCGCCAGCTTGTTCCACAGGGCCGCGTCGCGCAGGGCCACGGCGCGCGAGGCCTCCTGCTCGACGCCGCCGTACTTGTAGGCCGTCATGTAATCGCGCACGCCCGGCAGGCTGGCGCCAAGACTGGCGACAAACGTGGCGCGCACCCCGCCCTGCCCCGCCAGGGCGCCGGCCGGGGCCTGCACTTTGATCGTCTGCGGCTGCTCGATGCGCACCAGGGTCGACTGAAACGTGCGCACCGGGACCGCCGGCAGCACCTTCTGGCCGATGCGCAGCTTGTCGGTGGCGCCGCCGCCGCGGGCGTCGATGGTCCACGCCAGCGCGCTTGCGCCGGCCGGCACCTGGTAGTCCCAGCCGGCTTCCTGGGCCGCGCCGGGCGCCAGGGTCAGGCCCTGGCGCGCCAGCACCTTGGCGGCGCCGCCGTCGGCCGCCACACTGGCGCCAAGATCGACCGTCAGTGCGGCATCGGTGGTGTTGCGCAAGGTGAAGCCGGCGCGCAGGCGGTCGCCTTCGCGCACCAGCGCGGGCAGGCCCGGCAGCACGATCAGGTCCTGGCTGCTGCGGATCTCGGTCTCGCCGGTGCCGAACATGGCGCTGCCGCCGCTGGCCACGGCCACGATGCGGAACGAGGTCAGGGTGTCGTTGAGCGCGACCGGCACGCGCGCTTCGCCTTTGGCGTCGAGCACGATGCGCGGATTCCAGTACAGCAGCGTGTCGAACAGTTCGCGGCTGCCCTGGCCGCCGCCGCCACCGTGCGGCGCGGCCTTGCGCCCGAAGTGGCGCTTGCCGATCACCTGCATCTGCGCGGTCGCCGTTTGCACTTGCAGCGCGCGTTCCTGCATCATGGCGTTGAGCAGGCGCCAGCTACGGTTCGGCATCAGTTCCAGCAGGCCCGCATCGACCGCCGCCAGCGCCACTTCGGTCCCAAGCGGCGCGGGCGAGCCGTCGGCGCGCGTGACTTTCACGGTCACGCTGGCGTTCTCGCGCACCTTGTAATCCTGTTTGTCGGTGCCGACCCTGACCTTCAGTTCGTGCGCGCTCCAGCCCACCTGCACCGGCGCGATGCCCAGTTTGTAGGAAGGTTTGCCCAGGTCGACCATGGCGGTCGGCTGCACCCCGGCCACGCGCCCGCGCACCACCAGCGCCGACACATAGGCGTTGGGCGCGTATTTGCCCAGCATGGGGATGGTGAAGGTCGGCTCCTTGCCGTCAAGCGTGCGCACGTAGGTCTCGAGGATGCCTTCGCGTTCGACCGTGATCAGCGCGCTGGCGTCGCGGAACGGGCTGCGCACCTGGAAGGTGGCGTCCTGGCCCGGCTCGTAGCGCTTGTCCGAGGGCAGCAGGTCGATGCGGTCGTTGTCGCCGGTCTGGAACCACATCTCGGCGGCGCCGGCCACCCACATGTCGCGCTGGGTGACGGCCACGCGCTGCCCGGCATCGCGCGCGCGCGCGCGCAGGATCAGGTTGCCGTTCGCCTGGGTGCCCAGTTCGCAGCGCAGCAAGCCCTTGGCGTCGGTGCGGCCCTGGCAGGCCGGCCCCACGCGCGTGATCTCGCTGCTGTTTTCGTAGGCGTAAAAGCCGCCGATCAGGCGCCGCCGGTGGGTGTAGCTGGTGCGCTTGAACAGGTCGACATCGACCGCCACGTCCGCCGCCGGCTTGCCGCCGACGCCCAGCACCACCACCTCGAAGCTGCTCTTGTCGCGGGCGGAGACCGAGTCCTCGGCCTTGATGCCGACCACGTACGCCGCGGGCCACAGGGCGATGCGGGTCGAGGTGGACAGGGTTTCGCCGTTGGCGTCCTGGTACGACAGCTCGGCCACCAGGTTGCGCGCGACGTCCCCTAGCGGCAGATCGTCGATGCGCACGCGCGCGCCGCCGGCCTTGTCGAGCACCAGCGCGCGGGTGCGCACGTCGGTGGCGGCGGGGGCGGCGCCGTCGCTGTCGCTGTCGTCGTCGTGGTCGAAGGGCGCTTCCTTCTGCACGCCTTCGCGCACATCGCCCGCGCCCAGGGCGTAGTGCTCGTAACCGGGGAAGGACAGCAGTTTTTCTTCGGTCAGGGTGCGCAGCTTGACCGGCGCCCTGGCGGCCACGCCGCCGGCCAGGTAGCCGACCTGCAGGTCCAGGTCGAACGCGCTGGCGCCGACCAGCGGCGCGGACGGGCCGTTCAGCAGCGCCTTCATGGTCGGCACGCGGAACTGCTCGACGCGGAAGCTGCCGGCTTCCTGGGCCCCGATCCTGACGGTGTAGACACCGAGCTTGGCGCCTTGCGGAATGACCCACTCGTTGGCGGCCGTGCCGCTGGCGTTCCAGCGCAGCGGCAGTTCGTACGCGGTGGCGCTGCCCTGGTGCGTGATGGTCATGCTGGTGGCCCTGGCCTCGACGCTGGCGCTGTCGAACTCGATGCCGCGGCTGCCGCTGCGGCGCAGGAAGTGCTTCATGTGCGCCGTTTCGCCGACGCGCAGCAAGGTGCGGTCGAACACGGTGGCGACGATGCTGGTGCTCGCGTCCGGGATGAACGGCAGGTTGAAGCGCCACGATTCGATGCCGTTGTCCCAGTCCGACAAGGTGAAGGTGTAGTCGCCGCCGCTGCGGGCGCTGACGAACATGCTGCCGGGCCCCTCGCGGCAGTCGCCGCGCGCCAGCGGCTGGTCGATGCGGGCCACGCCGGCGCCGTCCGTCACGCCCTGCCACAGCAGCTTGCCGGCGCAGTCGCGCACCGCCACCGCCGCCTTCGGCACCGGACGGCCCTTGTCGAGCGAGGTGACCCACACCAGCGAGGAATCGGCGCCGTGCTTGAAGTGGGCCGCCATGTTGGTCACCAGGGCGCCGGCGCTGACGTAGGCCCTTTCCTTTTTGTCGAACAGGGCCACGCCCAGTTTGGGGCTGTCGAATTCGACCACGTAGAAGCCGGCCTTGGGCAGCGGAACGCCGATCACTTCGAACGGACGGCCGGAGGCCGGCGCGGGCAGCGTAAACGCTTCCGGCTTGCCGCTTTTCAGGCCGGCGAACACGGACTTGGTGTGGTTGTCGTTGTAGCCGTTGCCCAGGCGCTTGAGCCAGGCCATGACGTCAAGATCCTGGCGCTCGCCCTGGACCGCCACGCGCAGCATGGCGCCGGCCCCGCGCAGCTTGCCCGACAGCCTGGTTTCCACATTGCGCACCGTGACCGGCAGCAGGCGCTCGGTGCGCGCTTCGATGATGCCGAATTTGGCCGGGAACTTGATCAGCGGCGGCAGCACATCCATCCTGATCGTCATCGGGAACTCGTGCTGGTTGACCAGCGCGCGGCCATCGTCGTTCTTCAGCCCGGGCGGCAGCGCCAGCGTGAGGATGCTCTTTTCGGGGAAGGGACCGTGGAAGGACAGATTGTTCACCGGGGCGGCGCGCGCGCTGTTGCTGTCCCAGTAAGGCGCATAGCGCTTGCCGGCGGCGTCGGTGAGGGTGATTTTTTCGGCCTCGGCGCGCGTCACCGGCTCGTTGAAGGACAGGCGCAGCGGCAGCAGCGGCACGCAGGGACCGCCCGCGGTCAGGAAGTCGCAGCTGAAGCGGGCGCTGAAATCGGCCCTGGTAACGAACGCCAGCGACTGGTCGGCGGCGGAGGCCACGCCCCCCGGGCCTTCGATGCCGGCGCCCCACACCAGCGACACGGCGGCGCCGGGCGGCAGCATGCGCTTGCACTGCACCAGCGCCAGCGGCAAGTCGTCCTTGCCCCTGGGCTGGGCGCCGCCGCGCCTGACGTAGTCCTTGAGGTAGCGCTCGACGAAGCCCTTGCGCGCGGCCAGCACCTGCTCGCGTTCGGCCCCGGCCAGCACGCGCACGCCGATGCGTTCGTTGATGCCTTCCACCGTGCACCAGGCCTTGGCGGCGATGCTGGCCGGACGCGCCGGGGCGTCCAGCCCGAGGATGAACACCTGCTGCTCGTCGACCGTGTCGCCCTTGTACGGCGCGCTCTCGCGCACGCCCGGGCCGCCCGTATCGAAGGCGAAGCGCGCCGTGCCGGCCAGCGGCTGGGCGGCCAGGTCGCGCAGCTCGGGCTTGAGGGTGAAGCTGCAGCGCACGCCGGGCGGCAGGTCGCGCGCGAAATCGAAGCTCCAGATGCGGGCGTCGAGCCAGCGCCCGCTGCCCGCTTCGGCGCAATCGATGCTGAACGGCTCGGCCAGGCGGGCGTCGCCGAAGGCCACCATCGGGGCCGAAAAGCGCGCCGTCACCTGGCGTATCTCCTTGACCGTGCCGGTGGGCGTGAACGCCTCGACCGTGGTCTGGGCCCGGGCCGCCAGCGCCAGGCAAGCCAGGGGAAGCAGACTCAAAAATTTGGACGGGGCGCGCATGGTTTCTCCAGGTGGGACAAGATGCCAGCTTGGGCCCGCACTCTGTTGGCGGGCTTGGCGGGAATCAAAGCAAGGCGGCGAGTGTTGCAAACATCCCCCGCGCTGTCAACAATATGATCGTTTTTATACGCCCGCTCACGGACGAGCCTGTGTGCAGCGCAGCAGGTTTATGGTTAGAATGATCCGTTACATTGCCGCCGCACAGCGCTATCCGCGCGCAGCGCCCACTCAAGAGGCCCGCATGACCCTGAATTTCCCCGTGATCCTGAACCTGGCCGTCGCCCTCGGCGTGTGCTTTCTCCTCTACAAGATGCAGCAGGCGCATGCGTCGTTCACCAAGCGCGTGTTTACCGGCCTGGGCCTGGGCGTGCTGCTGGGCGCGGCGTTCCAGCTGATCTACGGCGCGCCCTCCCCCACCATCACCGAGACCAATGCCTACCTCGACATCGTCGGCACCGGTTACGTCAAGCTGTTGCAGATGATCGTGATGCCGCTGATTATGGTGTCGATCATCGCCGCCATCCTCAAGCTGCGCGACGCCTCCTCGCTGGGCAAGATCAGCGCGCTGACCATCGGCATCCTGATGGCCACCACCATGGTCGCGGCCGGCATCGGCATCCTGATGGCCGAGCTGTTCGGCCTGTCCGCCGTGGGGCTGACCGCCAGCGCCGCCGAAGTGGCGCGCGGCGACTATCTGAAAGGGCACCTGAACACGGCGCAGGCGATTTCGCTGCCGAGCATGATCATCAGCTTCATTCCGGCCAACCCCTTCCTCGACATGACGGGCGCGCGCAAGACCTCGACCATCGCGGTGGTGCTGTTTTCGATTTTCGTCGGCATCTCGGCGACCGGCATCGCGGCCAAGCAGCCGGAGATCTTCGACGCCTTCGAGCGCTTCATCAAGGTGGCGCACGCGATCATCATGCGCATGGTGACGCTGGTGCTGCGCCTGACCCCGTTCGGCGTGTTCGCGCTGATGACCCAGGTGGTGGCCGGCTCGAACATGGAGAGCATCGTCAAGCTGCTCGGATTTGTCACCGCCTCCTACAGCGCCCTGCTGCTGATGTTCTGCGTGCATCTGCTCTTGATCGGCGCATCCGGCCTGAACGCCGTGCGCTACGTGAAAAAGATTTTCCCGGTGCTGGCCTTTGCCTTCACCTCGCGCACCAGCGCCGGCTCGATTCCGATGTCGGTGCAGACCCAGACCGGCCGCCTCGGCACGCCGGAAGGCATCGCCAACTTCGCCGCCTCGTTCGGCTCGACCATCGGCCAGAACGGCTGCGCCGGCATCTATCCGGCCATGCTGGCGGTGATGATCGCGCCGACCGTCGGCATCGACCCGATGAGCTGGAGCTTCATCGTGCCGCTGATCGCGATCATCACGGTCGGCTCGGTCGGGGTGGCCGGGGTCGGCGGCGGCGCCACCTTCGCGGCGCTGATCGTGCTCTCGGCGATGGACTTGCCGGTGGCGCTGGCGGGCCTGCTCATTTCGATCGAACCCCTGATCGACATGGGCCGCACCGCGCTCAACGTGAGCGGCTCGATCACGGCCGGCACCGTGACCAGCCGCGTGCTCGGCCAGACCGACATGGCGGTCTTCAACAGCGACGCCGCCGTGAATCTCGATGCCGATGAGAAAGCAGCGTAAGCAAGACGCCACCACTGCTTGTATCGTGCGCTGAACTGCGGTCGAATCCGTCTATGATGACGCCGTGTCAACATTACAAGGGCAGGCGAATCGATGGAACAAAAGTGGCCGCAACAGATCTGGCTGGTCAGGCACGGACAAAGCGCCGGCAACGTGGCGCGCGACGCGGCGGAAGCGGCGGCCGGCCTGCATATCGACATCGCCGAGCGCGATGTCGACGTGCCGCTGTCCCCGCTCGGCGCCGAACAGGCGCGCGCGCTGGGAGCCTGGTTCGCTGCCATGCCCGCCAACGAGCGCCCCAACGTGGTGCTGCACTCGCCCTACGTACGCGCGGCCGAGACCGCCCGCATCATCATGCGACAGCTCGGCCCCGACAGCCTGATGGCGGTCCAGGTGGACGAGCGCCTGCGCGAAAAGGAATTCGGCATCCTCGACCGCCTGACCGTGCTCGGCATCGAGCATCGATATCCCGAACTGCACGAACAGCGCCAGCACGTGGGCAAGTTCTACTTCCGCCCGCCCGGCGGCGAAAGCTGGTGCGACGTGATTTTGCGCCTGCGCAGCATCATCGACACCATCACCCGCGAATTCTGCAAGGAACGGGTGCTGATCGTCGGCCACCAGGTCACGGTCAACTGCTTCCGCTACCTGTTCGAACGGCTCGACGAAGCGGCGATCCTGGCCTTCGACCGGGCCGCCGACGTGCCGAACTGCTCGGTGACGTCCTACAGTTTCAATCCGCACGACGGCAAGCACGGCAAGCTCGGCTTGCAACTGACCAACTTTGTCGCTCCCCTGGAAGCGGCAGGCACGCCGGTCACGGTTCAAAAAGATGTGCCCGCTGCTCCGAAAGCGTAGGCGCGCCGGTCCCATGGACATGCCGCTCGCCAGCACCCACATGATCACCATCGACAGCGCGGCCCTGCGCGCCTGGCCGCTGCCGATGCCGCCGGCCGAAGGCGACAAGGAGCGGCGCGGCCACGTGCTGATCCTGGGCGGCTCGTGCGAGATGCCGGGCGCCGTGATCCTGGCGGCCACCGCCGCCCTGCGCGCCGGCGCCGGCAAGCTGACCATCGCCACCGGCGCCAGCGTGGCGCAACTGGTGGCGCTGGCCATGCCGGAAGCGCGCGTGATCGGGCTGCGCGAAACGGCTGAAGGCGGCTTCGAGCGCGATGCGCTGGCCACGCTCGACCCGCTGGCCGACAAGATCGACGCGGTACTGATCGGCCCCGGCATGCAGGATGAAGCGGCCACGGCGGCGCTGGTGCGCGCCCTGCTGCCGCGCCTGGCGGGCACCAGCGTGGTGCTGGACGCCAACGCCATGGGCATCGTGACCAATCCCGACCTCGACCACGGCGACGCGGCGCCGTTCCGCTTCGACCAGACCGTGATCCTGACCCCGCACGCGGGCGAGATGGCGCACCTCTCCGGGCGCGCGAAAGAAGACATCCTGGCCGACCCCGACGGCGCGGCGCGCGCCGCGGCGCAGGCCTGGAACGCGGTGGTGGCGCTGAAAGGCGCGCGCACCGTGATCGGCGCGCCCGACGGCGGCCCCTGGCAGCATGAAGGCGGCAACGTGGGCCTGGCCATTTCGGGCTCGGGCGACACCCTGGCCGGCATCATCGCCGGGCTGGCGGCGCGCGGCGCCACCCTGGCCCAGGCCACCTGCTGGGGCGTGGCCCTGCACGCGCAGGCCGGCGAACAGCTGGCCCTGCGCTTCGGCGTGCTGGGCTACCTGGCACGCGAGATTCCAGCCGAAATTCCGGCCCTGATGGCGCACGCCGCGCGTTCCTCGACCTGAGGGAATGGGCGCGGCCGGTCGCAAAGTTTGATCCGTATCAAATTGCGCGGACATGGAGCTCAATCTACGTCATAAACGCAAATAAAGATGAACTGGCGCAGATGTTGAAAGTCTAATTTTCACAGTCGAATTCGCGCATCAGATAACGGGACCGCGTTAACCACGACGCCGGTTCCCTGATGGTCCTCGCCGGGCAGTGTTGCATGTCCGGCAGGATCGACCTGGCGCCGTTGCCTGCGGCAAGCTCGATGGACAGGCGGCGGTACTCAATTGTCGTGACCGAGGAGTAAACAATGAAACCATTCACAACCGCACCAAAAATCATCTTTAGCGCGGCGCTGCTGGCGTCGATGCTCGTGGCCTGCAAACGCAACGACACCCCTGCCACAGGGACGGGCGACACCACCACCACCACCACGCCGGGCACCACCTCGGGCACCAGCGGCACCGGCGGCACGACCGGGACCGGCGACACCGGCACCAGTGGCACGGGGACCAGCGGCACAGGAACCGGCACCAGCGGAACGGGTACCGGCGACACGGGCACCAGCGGCACCACGGGCGATACCGGCACCGGCACGTCGGGCACGAGCGGCACCGGAACGTCGGGAACATCGGGCACGAGCGGCACTTCTGGCACCGGTACCGGTACCAGCGGCACGTCTGGCAGCAGCACCACCGATACAACTCCGCCGGCAGATAAGGACAAGCGCTAAGCACTGACGGCGTCCACGAACCAGCATGCCGCCGTTTCTGCCAGGCGCAAAAGCGGCGGCGTCGCTATGCTGAAAAATCGCGCCCGCCAAGCGAGCACACCGGTATCAGACGAACTCGCGCTGTCGTCCTGGCGACGAAGAACAGGAGACATTGCGCAGATTGAACGGCGTATCGGACTCACTCCAAGGGAATAAGGCTTTCGGCATCGCCTTCGATCTGGAGAAACACGTCGGCGTACTGCGAGATCTCGGGATACTCCGCCTCCGGGTCGCACAGGACAAGGCAGTGGAGTTGTGCGGCCAAGTATCTGCCAAGAGCAGGAGAAGATGGCCAGGGGCTGGCGCCACGTACCCATACGCTGATTAAGCCATCCTCCATCGCTTGAAGCACGACAATCATCCCGCCCGATTTATAGATCCGCAGATCATAGTCCTCTGGAAGATCATCATCCCTTTCCAGTGGCCCGATCACGGTGGCGAGCAGTGCCAACACGGCGTCACGGTCGCTTGTCTTTGCAAAGGCTTCGATATCAAGTTGCGTCAGAGTCAATTCTCCCTGGAGTCGGTTTCATCGACCAAGCATTGTACGGTGCCGGCGCCAGGAGCGATACTGACACGCGCCATCCGCGCGCACGCATGCCCGGCATGGCGGCAAAGCATCAGAAGCGCACGTTCAGCCTGCGCTTGTACACCTCAAGCCGGTTGTGCGCGCGCGTGACGAAGTGCTGGTAAAAAAGCATCTCCGAGTAAAGTTCGCCGTACTGGCGGCCGGTCTTCGGATCGTCCAGGCGCGCCGTTAAAAAATAGCCATCGCTAGCCGGAAACTTCGTCCATCCGGGCGGCATGCGGCTTTCGTCCATGCTGTCGCCGACCAGATAGCCATAAAAGCGCTTTATCCGCCCGTCGGACTTTGCTGCCAGCAGGCGCGCATATTGCGCAAGATCGTTGATGTGTTCCTGCAGTTGAACCCCGGGCGCCTTGAATTCGATGATGATCGCGGCGCCTTCCTTGTTGAAAATGGCGATATCGGGACGTTTCAGATGATGCACTTCATTATTGATGCGGAACAGTCTTTCAAGACTCTCGTCGATATCCGCTTCGAACAGTTTTTGGTTATCCCAGGAAATTGACGATAGCGCTTTGTCCGATGCAATATGATCGTAGTAGTGATATTCCTCGTTGAGAATCCAGATATCATGATCGACCGTATCGTTGCTGTCCTTCCCTGTCGGGAAAAAGATATTGTGGATGATCTTTTCGTGATCGCGCCGTTTTCCGGGCGCGTCCTGCTGGCAGTCCAGCATGAGTTCCGTGGCGCGCTGCAAGACATCGAGCATGGCGGTGCGGCGCACCACCAGTTGCGACAGGTTCGCCATGTCCATTTTCTGGAGGCTGCTGGTGTAGCGCCATGACAGATCGGCGAGCACATTGCGAAAGTCGCTGCTGCGCGGGTCCAGCTTGAGCAGTTCCTGCTTCATGTCGACAAGCTTCGACGTGTCTTGCACGATCTCGTCCTGGAACCTGCGCAGCGTTCGTCTGGCGATATTTTCTTCGGTATCGCCGTAGTGGATTTTGATGTTGGCTTTCTCCAGCATGGCCCTGGAAATACCGAACTTCTCTTGCGTCGACCTGATCAGCGCCTCGCGATCGTAACCGGGTGGGGTCAGTATCGCGTAGACCGTATCTTCAAGCGACTCGATGATGTCCTGCAGCGAAAATTCTTCATCGAATTCCCTGGCATGGCTGCATTCGCTGGGCAGGTCGAAGCCGTCGCGTTGCACGTTCACTTTTTGATCGAGCAAATCGCCCTCGACTAGCAGGAGTTCGATCTTGCCGTCAATCGGCCTGCGCCGGTCTGCCGATGACTTCAAAAACCGTTTCGTCAGCGAGATGGCAATGGCGGAGTTGGCACAAAGAGCGACCTCGTGTTCAAGCGAGGGACTACTGGCCTGGTCCAGCGAATAGCGCGTTAATCGCAGCTCGCAAGCCTCGATATTGCTGCGGTGGTCGCAGCTCAAGCGGATCGGCAGCACCTGCACTGCGGTGGGCAGGTGCTCTGACGTGATCAGCTCTTCAACGCGGTTGGCGCCGGCAACTTCGGCAATCGCTACCGTGAAATTGCCAATGATTTTTTTCAAAACAATGAACCGCTGCATGAACGACGTGTTCAAGACATCATGCAGAGTGCGCGCGGAAAAATCGACGCGCAAAGTCGCCGGATCGAACAGTCCGGCGAATGTCCGTTTCGCCATTCCTTTGAGCGTGACGCAGGTGTTGATGTCGCCCGAGCCGGCTTGCGTGACAAAATCGCTTTCCGTGATTTCACGCGTCTCGGCATGTGCCCTGAGCGTGCGTCGGCAGCGGCTGCCCCCGGCGTCGAACACACTGTCGATATCGAGCTGCGAGAAGTAGTGGAAAAACTGGATCCGGCCCGCGCCCTTGCATTTGCCGATGCCCTGGATCAGCAGATAGTCTTTGTAGGTCGTATCTTTTGTTACGAAGGCTTTGACTTGCGCGTCGCCGAAACCTGCCCCGTTATCCTTGCACCAGACCACGATCTGCTCATCCGCATCGGGAAACAGCGAACCGTTCACGAACTCGACGCCAATCTCGATCCGCAGCGGCGGCGCCTGGGGGTCCGCGCTGCGCCGTATCAGATACGAGTCGATTGCGTTCGACAACAGCTCCTCGAACACCACGTAGCGCTTATGGCTGACGGAAGTATTCTTGAGGCCGCCTTTGATGTCTAGGGTCATGGGGAGTCATCTTGTCGAGATATCAGCGACACAGTATGGATCCGATTCGGTTCGATTGCAACGCACGGGAGGCGATCCCGAATGTGCGTTACAAATGTGCATCACGAAGGTGCGTCACGAAAGTGCGTCACGAAGGCGCATCGTGAGCGATGCGCCTTCGCTTAACTGCCTACCCTCTTGCTTACGCCCCCTTGTCGAGCGACACCACGCGCGGCGCCACCACGGTGCGCCGTCCCGTCACCAGGCGCACCAGCCACATCAGCGCGCGGTAGATGAAGCGGATGAAGGTGAGGAACAAGATCACTTCGGCGAAGGTCATCAGGAACGCCAGGAACGGGCCGAAACGCTCCGACCGGCGGCGGAACTTGACGCCCATGCTGTCGGTCTTGATTTCGATGCTGTCGTAGAAGGTCGGCACCACCAGCAGGGTCAGGATGGTCGAGGTGATGGTGCCGCCGATGATCGCGATCGCCAGCGGACGGTAGAACTCGCCGCCCTCGCCCAGCCCCAGCGCCACCGGGAACATGCCGGCGATTAGCGCGAAGGTGGTCATCAGGATCGGACGCAGGCGCGCGCGCCCCGCTTCCATCAGCGAATCCTCGCGGCTGTGGCCTTCACGCTCGCGCGCACGGGCCGCGTCGAGCAGCAGGATGGCATTCTTCGCCACCAGGCCCATCAGCATGATGATGCCGATGAAGCTCATCAGGTTGAGCGTGTTGTCGGTGATCAAGAGCGCCACCACCACGCCGATCAGGGACAGCGGCAGGGACAGCATCACCGCCAGCGGCGCGGTAAAGGAACCGAACTGCATCACCAGGATCAGATACATCAGCCCGATGCCCGATACCAGCGCAATGCCCATTTCGGTAAACAGCTCGTTCTGGTCCTGGCCGGCGCCGCCCAGCTCGCGGCCGTAGCCGGGCGGGTAGTCGAAGGTATCGGCCAGCTTCATGGCGTCGCCCGAGACTTCGCCGTTCGAGCGGCCCTGCGCATTGGCCGAGACCGAAATGGTGCGCTTGCCGTTCTTGTGCGAGATGCCGGATGGCCCTTTACCCATGGTAATGGTGGCGATCTGGTCGAGCGGCACCATCTGGTTGGTGCCGGTCACGGCGATCGGCAGGCGTTCGATGTTGTCGGCGCTGACCCGGTCGTCCGGATGCAGGCGCACCGCCACGTCGCGCGTTTCGCCGGTCGGGTCGACCCAGTCGCCCACTTCGACCCCGGCAAAGGCCACCCGCAAGGATTGGGCCGCGTCGTTGACCGAAATGCCCATCGAATTGGCCAGGCCGCGATTGAGTTCGATCTGCAATTCGTTTTTCGGGTCCTGTTCGGACAAGCCGACGTCGATCGCGCCCGGCACGCTGCGCAGTTTCTCCATGTAGGCGTTGGCGATGTCGAGCAGCTTGCGCGAGTCCGGTCCGGTGAACCGGATCTGGATCGGCTTGTTGGCGCCGTTGTTCATGTCGTCCAGCACCACGTACTCGGCGCCGACCAGCTGGCTGATCTTGGCGCGCAGCTCGACCGCGATCTCCTTGGCGCTGCGCGAACGGGTGGCGCGCTTGCCGATATCGACATACACCTTGCCGCCGCCGGTGTTGATGAAAGCGTTGGTATCCTTGGTTTCCTTGATCGAGCGCGCCAGTTCGGCCGCCTTTTCCAGCTTGGCGCGCGAGTATTCCACGCTCGACGAGGCCGGCGTGCGCACATCGATCAGCAACTGGCCATAGTCGGCCGCCGGCAGGAAGCTGGTGCCGCCCTTGGCACCCTGCAGGTACAGCGCGCCGGCGAAGGTCGCCACGGCGATCAGGGTCATCCAGATGCGGTGATGCAAGGCCCAGGCGATCACATGGCCATAGCCGTCGGCCTGGCGGTCGAACCACTCGTTAAAGTGATGCAGCACCTTGGAGATGCCCTTTTTCGGCGCCGTGTGGTGGTCCGGCGGGTCGCCCCAGTAAGCCGACAGCATCGGGTCGAGCGTGAAGGAAATGACCAGGCTGACCAGCACCGAGCAGGTCACCGTCAGCGCGAACGGACGGAACCATTCGCCGGAGACGCCCGGCATGAAGGCCACCGGAATAAACACGGCGATGATCGAGAAGGTGGTCGAGGCCACCGCCATGCCGATCTCGGCGGTGCCCTCCAACGCGGCCTTGCGGCGGTCGGAACCGCGCTGCATGTGGCGCACGATGTTTTCGCGCACCACGATCGCATCGTCGATCAGCACGCCGATCGCCAGCGACAAGCCGAGCAGGGTCATGAAGTTGAGCGTGAAGCCGCACAGCCAGACCGCGATGAAGGACGCGATCACCGAGGTCGGCAAGGACAAGGCCGTGATCAGGGTCGAGCGCCACGAGTTGAGGAAGGCGTAGACCACGAAAATGGTCAGCACGGCGCCGAACACGAGCGACTCGATCACATTGTTCAGGCTGCGCTGGGCTTCGTCGCCGCCATCGCGCGTGATTTCCAGCACGGTGCCTTTCGGCAGTTCCTTTTCCAGTTCCTTGATCAGCAGCTTGGCCTTTTGCGCCACGCTGACGGTACTGGCGTCGCGCGAGCGGGTCAGGGTGATGCCGACGTTCGGCTTGCCGCTGCGGATGCTCAGATTGTTGACCTCGGCAAAGCCGTCGCGGATTTCGGCCACCTGGGCCAGGCGCACGACTTCTTCGCCGCGGCGCTTGACCACGATCTGCTGGAATTCCTCGGGCGACTCGATGCGGCCCACCAGGCGGATGCTTTTCTCGTCGTATTCGCCGCGAATCTTGCCCACCGGCGCGTTGGTGTTTTGCGTGCGCAAGGCATTGACCACATCGGACACGGCCACATTGTATTCACGCAGCTTTTCGGCGCGCAGCAGGACCGACAGTTCGCGCCGCAGCGCACCGTTGACGTTGACCGTGGCCACGCCGTCGATGCCGCGGAAGCGGTCGGCCAGCACATCCTCGGCCAGGCGCGAGATTTCCGCGTGGGTCTGGCTGGTGGACGAGAGCGCCAGGTTCAGGATCGGCTGGGTGGCCGGGTCGAGCCGCTGCAGGATCGGTTCGCGCATCTCGGTCGGCAGCTTGTAGCGCACCGTGGCGATGGCATTGCGCACCTCGTCGGACGCTTCGATCAGGTTCTTGTCGAAGTTAAACTCCAGCCAGAACTGGGCATTGCCCTCGACCGCATTGGCATGCACATCGGTCACCCCGGAAATGCTGAGCAGCGACTTTTCGATGCGGTTGATCACCTCGCGCTCGACCGTGTCGGGCGAGGCGCCCGGATACGGAATATTGATCTGCAACACCGGCACTTCCACGTCCGGATTCTGGTTGACGCGCAGTTTGGTCAGGGCGATCAGGCCCATGCACATCAGGGCCAGGATCAGGACGATCGTCGCGATCGGCCGCTTGATGCTGAAATCGGAAAGGAACATGGCTTATTTCCCCTGCACGGCTGGTGCGGCGGCGGCCACCTTGCCGGGCGCGAGCTGGACGGTCTGGCCTTCCTTGAAGGTCGAGCTTGGGTTGCGCATGACGATGTCGCCGCTGGCCAGCCCCTGCCTGACTTCATAGTTGCCGGTGCGCGTGTCGCGCGGTCCGATCGCCAGGTCGACCTTGTGCAATGTCTTGTCCTTCAGGCGCCAGGCATAGGCCTTGTCGCCGGCCTTGACCAGCGCGCCTTCGGGCAGCATCAGCGCGGCCTTGGTTTCGGCCTCGATGCGCCCTTCCCCGTACAGGCCGGACACTTTCGGCACCGCCGAGCCGGGCGCGAAGGCGACCAGCACCTCGACCTGGCGCGTGACTTCGTTGGCGGCCGGGTCGACCCGCTTGACCACGCCGCGAAACTCTTCGCCGGCGTAACCGTTGATGCGAAAGCTGACCGGCTGGCCGACCTTGACCGCGCTGATGCGGTCGGCCGAGACGCGCCCTTCGAAGCGCATGCTGGACGGATCTATCACTTTCAGCAATTCCTTGCCGATCGAGGCGGTGTCGCCGGCCGAGACCTTGCGCTCGCTGACCACGCCGTCGAACGGCGCGCGCACCACGGTGCGGGCCAGTTGCTGGCGCGCCAGCGCGGCGCGCGACTTGGCGGCCGAGACTTCGCTCAGGGCCGTATTGCGCCGCACTTCGGCGTCATCCATGGCCTGGGCCGAGGTCATGCCCGAGGCGCGCAGGGTTTTCATGCGTTCGAGCTGGCGTTCGGCCTGGTCGAGCGCCTGCGATGCGGCGCGGGCCGACTGCTCGGCCGAGCTGAGGCTGTCGCGGATGGCGGTTTCATCGAGCTTGACGAGAATATCGCCGCGCTGCACCAGGTCGCCGTTTTCCTTGAGTACCTGCAGCACCACGGCCGAGACTTCGGCGCGCAGGTCGGCCTTGCGTTCGGGCTGGACCGAGCCGGTCACGACCGGGCCGGAGGCGAGTGCGTTCGAGGCGATGGTGAGCAAGTCTTCCGGAGCGACCAGCAGCTGAACGGGCTTGGCGTCCTTGCCGTCCTTGGCGGGGTCTTTCTCGCCTTTGCCGCAGGCGGAAAGCGCCGTGGCGATGGCGAGGACGAGCAGTGTTTTGCGCAGCATGGGATTCTCCGGGATCAAATCGGTCAGACGTCTGTATTCAGAATGAAAACAACCAGCCGCAAAGTATCCTTGAGACGACTATGGACGTCAATTAGCGATCTATTAACCTGACGGATTCGAGGGCTGAAGTGCGAAATTGCGGGACTGAACTGCAAAGTTGCCGTGGTAAACGGCAAGAATGGGACGCGCTTTACCGGTTCCCCATGCTGCGTCGCCCCCTGTCAGGGCGGCTCCCGGCGGGGCGACGGCATGAACGGCCAAGCAGGACTTAGAAGCGCTCAAACAAATGAAACACCGCAAACCCCATCCCGATGCCGGTGCAAATCCCACCGCTGATCTCGACCAGGGTATGCCCCATGCGTTCGCGCAGATGGGTGTGATCGGCGGCGCTGCCGGCCAGCCGGTTGATTGCCGCCGCCTGGCGCCCCACGTGCTGGCGCAGGCTGTTGGCATCGATCATCACAATGAACGCCAGGGTCACCGCCACCCCGAACGCCGGACTATCCATGCCCTCGCGCAGGGCGATCAGGGTAGCCATGCTGGTCACCACCGAACTATGGTTACTGGGAAACCCCCCATTCCCGACCAGATTGAAAGCCCAGCGCCGCTGGCGCGCACTATTGATCAAGAATTTGATCGGGCCCACCACCAGCCAGGTCAATACGGGCGTGATGAGGTAGCTGATGTCCATGCAGAGTCCTTGTTGTCGATTAAGCGCAGCCTTGCTGCGCAATTGACAATTATCGCAGATCGCGCCCGGGCCACGGCGATCTAAAAAAGCTCTCGATCATTCATTAGAGATGCAAAAAAAGAAACTTGTGAGACTGTGCGGCAATCCAGCGCTCGTGCTGTTTGTAATCCGAAACGATATAGGGCGGCGTCGGCGTGAGCAGGTTCCAGGTGCATTTGACGTTGCCGCTGGCGCTGGCGTAGGCGTCGGCCGGCGCAATCGGGCTGACCCCGGCGAACACCACGTCCGGCATGGTCACGCTGCAAGTGCCGGCGCGCACCGGGCCGGCTCCGTGGCCGCCGCGCCTGCTGCGCGACACCGATATCGACGTGCAGGGCATCGCCCTGATGGTCGGCTTCAACAATGCCGACAACTTCGCCACCGCCTTTCGCGAACGCGTGGGCGTGCCGCCGAGCGCCTACCGCAAGGCCAGCCTGGACGGCAACAGCGACTGAACGGCGCATGCACGCACGCATTCGGAGCGCTCATCGGGCGGGAAAACCTATTAGAATGACATCAGACCGCCGCACCGCCGGCGCCCGCCATTCGACTCGAAGTTTTCCCAGGGAATTTCCGCATGCGCCATTTCAGACTCTCCTTCCTCGTCACCTTCATTCTCATGTGCGTCGCCGCCTGGTGGGGCTACACCCGCGGCGGCATTCCGGGCCTGCTCAATGCACTGTGGATATCGGCCGTGCTGGGCGTGCTGGAAGTCTCGCTCTCGTTCGACAATGCGGTGGTCAACGCCTCGGTGCTGCGCCACTGGAACGACTTCTGGCGCAAGCTGTTCCTGACGGTCGGCATCCTGGTGGCCGTGTTCGGCATGCGCCTGGTGTTCCCGCTGGTCATCGTCTCGGTCGCCACCGGGCTCGGCCTGCTTGACGTGTGGACCATGGCGATCAACACGCCCGACGAATACTCGCGCCACCTGACCGAGAACCACGCCGAAGTGGCCGCGTTCGGCGGCGCCTTCCTGCTGCTGGTGTTCCTCAACTTCCTGTTCGACGAAGAGAAGGAACTTCACTGGCTCGGCGTACTCGAAGAGAAGGTGGGTAAATACGGCAGCGAGAGCCTGTCGGTCATGCTGACCCTGTGCGCGGCGTTCATGGCCATGTACCTGGTGCCGGAAGCGCGCAAGCTCTCCGTGCTCATGGCCGGCGTGCTGGGCGTGGTCATTTACGTGGGGGTGAACTGGATCAGTACCCTGCTGGAGGAAGAAGAAGCCGACCCGACCCTGGGGCAGATGGTCTCGCGCGGCAGTATCGGCGGATTTTTGTATCTGGAAGTGCTCGATGCGTCGTTCAGTTTCGACGGCGTGATCGGTGCGTTCGCCATTACCAGCGACGTGGTGATCATCATGCTGGGCCTGGCCATCGGCGCCATGTTCGTGCGCTCGATGACGGTGTATCTGGTCGACAAGGGCACCTTGCAGGAGTTCGTGTACCTGGAACACGGCGCGCATTACGCGATCGGCATCCTGGCGCTGATCATGTTCGCCAGCGTGCGCTATCACATTCCAGAGTGGTTTACGGGGCTGTCGGGCGTGGCGTTCATTCTGGTGTCGCTGTGGTCGTCGCTACGGTACAAGAAGCAGCAGGAGGCGCTGGGAGTGGCTTGACGTTAGCGCCGCCGCTTGCGCCCATGGCGCAAGCGGCGGCGCCAAGAACTGATCTACGCAGTATCCCTTTGACCTTGTGACAGAACGGCTGGGCAACGCGCAGCCTGACACCCGGCGTCGATGACGATCTACAGCTTCTCCAGCTGCTGCTTCACATACGCCGCGCCCGCGCTGGCCGGCGCCAGTTCCATGAAGGTCTGGTACGCGGCCTTGGCCTTGGCCGCGTCGCCCGCCTGGGCATGCGCATCGCCCAGGTTGCGGTAGGCCACCGCGCGCGACGGGTCCATCTTCACGGTATTGTCGAACCAGCGCGCCGCCTCGGCGAATTTGCCCTGCTTGTAGTACACGAAACCCAGGTTATTGGCCGCCAGCGCAAAGTCGGCGCGCAGTTTCAGCGCCTCGGTGAACTCGGCTTCGGCCGCCGCGTACTGCTTCTCCTTGAACAGCTGCAAGCCGCGGTCGTTGGCACGCTGGGCCAATTGGCGCGCCGACGACGGCACCGCCAGCGGCGTGACCAGCTTCTGCTCCTTGCCCTGCAAATCCTTGACCGCGACCGGCGCCGCCGGCGGCGTCACGCCCGGCTTGTCGTCCATCTTGGGCGCGTCCGGCCGTACCGCGTCGAGCTTGGCGTTGAGCGCGATCGCCTCGGTCGACAACTGCGCCGTTTGCGGATTCAGGAATTCCGCCTCGACCGGCAGCTCGAACACGAAGTCGCCCCCTTCCGAACCCGGCAGGCTGCCGAAGGCCGGGGTCTGGTTCGACACGCCCGCCACCGCCGGCGCCACGTAGGCCGCCAGCTCGGTGGCCGTGATCAGGCCGTCGCCGTTCAGGTCGCCCTTCCCCGCCAGTCCCTGCAGCAAAGTCCAGGTGAACACCGAATGGCCGTTCGGCCCGCCGTCCGAGACCAGCTGGTCGGCCCCGCCGGCGGTCAGCATCTGGCGTCCGATGCGGCGCGCGTTGTCGCGCAAAAAGGCACCGGCGCCGCCGCCGCGCGTCAGGCCCAGCCCGCTGTAGCAGGCATCCATCACGAACAGCGCATGCTTGGCGGTCAGGCTTTCGGCGATATTCTGGATCTCGCTCATCGGAATCGCATCGGTGGCGAACTGGGCCGGGTCGGAATCGTAGGGCACGATGTAGCCGAGATCGCGGCCCGAACTGAGCTGGCGGGTGGCCCCGTGGCCGGCGAAAAACACGAAAATCCGGTCGTTCTTCTGCACCCCGCCATGCGCCAGGCGGTCGTGGAAGGCGCCGAGGATGCCGGCACGGGTGGCCTCGGCATTGTTGAGCGAGACCACGCGCTCGGCCGCAAAGCCGAACTTGCCGATCAACACTTCGCGCACGCCCTGGGCATCGCGCACCGCGTACTGCAGCTTGGGCCACTTCGGATAGCTGTCGATGCCGATCACGATGGCCCAGGAATTGGCGTAGCCGGTGCTCACCGCCACCTTGTCGGCGGGCGCGGCGGCGGTGTTGGCGCTGGTGAAATTGGTCCCGTCCCAGCCGGCGAACTGGTAACCCTCGGCGATCAGGCGGTCCAGCACGGCGGGCAGCGCCTTGACCGTGCGCGCGTGGATGTCGTGGAACAGGATGATGCCGCGGCCCTCCTTGTCGACCGTGCGCAGGACGCGCTCGGCGATCGAAGCCGGGACCGGATCGGCCCAGTCGAGCGAATCGATATTCCACATCACCGAGCGCAGATGCGCGCCTTCGAGCGCATGCATGCCCTCGCTGTTGCGCGCGCCGTAGGGAAAGCGGAACAGCGGCGAACGGCCGGCGTCGATGGCCTTGAGCAGCACGTCGGTGTTGAGGATTTCGGCCTTGAGCTTGGCGCCGGTTTCCTTCGACAGCTGCGCGTGGGTGTAGCTGTGGTTGGCCAGGGTGTAGCCGCCCGCCTTGAGCTTGCGGCTGATCGCGGCGCCATCGGACAAGGTGGGCTTGCCGGCGGCGTCCACGCTGCCGAGGTTGCGGCCGACGCTGAAAAACACCGCCGGCACGCCGTACTGCTTGAGGATGGCCGCGATTTCTTCGCTGTAGCGCTTGTGCGGGCCGTCATCGAAGGTCAGCACCACGGTTTTTTTGGGCAGGGAATTGCCGAAGATCTCGTTGGGATCGGCCTCGGCCTTGGCCACGGCCTTGGGCCCGGGCGGCAAGGCCGAGGCCGGATACGGCATCACCACGCCCTGCTCCTTGAGGATGGCCTCGCGCGTGTACAGGGTCTTGAGGTGGGCCAGGTAGCTGTCCCAGCGCTCGCGTTTGAGCTCGATCGCGCGCGACTCGTAGCGGCCGAAGACCTGGCGGATTTCCTTCTCATAATTGCGTTCGATCTCGGCCAGGGCATCGAGATCCTCCGACAGGCGCTTGTGGATCTTAATCGCTGGCAAGCTCGAATCTTTCGCCACCTCGGCCAGCAAGCCTTGCAGCAGCTCGCGGAACACCAGGCGGTCGGCATCGAACAGGGACTTGTCGGACTCGATAAAGCTGAGCAGATCGGCGACGGCATCGAAGCGGTTCGGCTGGTTCGACGCGAGCAGCGCGGCCAGCTCGCGTTCGAGGGATTCCGCGCGGGACTGGTTCTCGTGAAACAGATTCTGCCCGACGCGCTGCGCCTGTTCACGCTCGTTGGCGGGCATGGATTTCTCGTCGGCGAGCAGCACGATGATCTTGCGGTAATTGGCCAGCAAAGCCTGCATGCCCGCGGTCAACGGCGCCGTATCGAGACGTGGCGCGGCGACGGCGGCGCTATTAACGGGCGGCGGCGGTGGCGTCACCGGTACCGGCTTACGCCCGGCAAACAGCAAGGCCGCCCCGGCCGCGCCCGCGATGGCAAGCGCAGCGGCGATTTTAATGGGAGTGGAAGTCACGAAAGACACACCTGTTGAAAGAAGTCCATCGATTGTATTGCAAATGCCCAACACCCACAAAACTCCCACCGCCAGACGTTCAAAACCCCTACAACCGGGGTCAGAGCTCTGACTAGCAACTTTTGTTCGTTTCCCAACCGGGGTCAGAGCTCTGACTCGAAATTTTGCAAAATCCAAAAAATCGAACAGCGCACAAACGGCGGGTTCGTGGTCAAACGGAGGGCAACAGGGTCTAAATGCCGGCGCTACGTGCTTGAGTCCGCTTAACAATGTTTCGAGTCAGAGCTCTGACCCCGGTTGAAAAAGGAAAAGAAACGAACAAAAATTGCTAATCAGAGCTCTGACCCCGGTTGGAGGGGAGCGGCTATTGGTAGCGGGCGAGGATGGCGGGGATGGCGTTGCTGGCGATCAGGCGGCCGATGGCTTTGTCGACGTCGGCCAGCTTGACCTTGCCCTTGGGCGAAACCGCGCACTGGCCCATGTAGTGCTTGACCGACAGCGGCGGGTGCAGCGCCAGCACCGGGTCGCCCAGCTTTTGACGGTAGTCGAGGAAAAATTTGGCGGTCACCACGTGCCGCACCCGCCCCACCCCCAGCTTGCGCAGGTTGAGCAGCGAACTGGCGCTGTCGTCGCGGATGAATCCCTTGCCCAGCATGTCGTCGAGCTCGGGATGGGAGTAGCCGAGCACGGTGCCGATCGGCTGCCCGGCCACGTCGGCCACCACGCGCGGCCGCGTCGCACTGCGCGCAGTGATCAACACTTCGGTGATGGGAATGAACGCCTGGCTCCAGCGAAATGAGCCGCCCAGCCATTCGGGAACGTAGCTGCACAGCACGTCCGCGCTGCCGTCTTCCAGTGCGCGCACGATGCGCTTGCGCGGCAGCGCAACGAACACGGCGGTACGTCCCATGGCGCCAGCCAGCGCTTGCCCGATATCTTTGTGGATGCCTTCGGCCAGCCGGCCGCGCTCGAAGCGGGCCATCGGCATCTCGGTACTGGTGTCGACCAGTACCGCCAGTTCGGCTGCCTGCAATCGCGCCGGGATCGCTAACAAGGTGGACAGCAGCAGCTTGGGTATCGTCATGCCGCCGATCTTACCTTAACCAGGTGCAAGCCGTCAGGCACACCCGTTTTCCTGCAAGCGCCATGAAAACGCCTCAGCCCTTGTTCGGCGCGGTCAGGCGTCCGAGCACCTGGTGCGTCATGGTGGCGGAGGTGGAACGCTGCGCCGCGCCAGTGGCGCTCTCGCGTTTTTCGTCGTCGATCGCGTGCCGCGTGACCATCAGGGTGCGCGTGTCGGCCTCCAGCCTGCGCGCTTCGAGAGCGACCAGTTCGCGCCGGGCGTCGGCCATTTCTTTGGTGGTCAGGGCGCTCTTGCGCTGCATGTCGGCTTGCGCCTGGGCGCTCTCGAGCAGCACACGCTGGGCGTCGCGCTTGTCTTGCGCGGCCAGGGCGGCGATTTCTTGCGCGACCTGGAACTGGCGCGCCATGCTGGCCGCTTCGTGCTCGGCTTCGGCCCGCGTGCGCGCCGACAGGCTGGCCGCCTGCTCGGATGCCAGCCGCGCCGCAATCGCTTGCTCGGCGCGCTGGTCGGCCGCCAGTTGCTGGCGCTGGGTCGCGAGTTTTTGTTCGATCAGCGCCAGCGAGGCGCGCTCGGTCTGGACACTGGCCCGCTCGGCCTCGGCGCTGTCGCGTTCGAGCACCAGCGCTTCCTGGGCCAGCTTGAGTTTTTGCTGTTCGGCCTCGGCCCGCACTTGCTGGACCTGGGCGCGCTCGGTGGCCACGCGCGCTTGCGCGGCAAGCGCATCGGCGGCGCGCGTGGCCTGCTCGGTTTCGACCTGGGCCTGTTGCGCCAGCACGCGCGCAGCCTCGGCTTCGGTGCGGCGGGCTTGCTCGGCGCCGCTGGCGGCCAGCGCCAATTGGCGCTTGGCGGCCAGGGTCTGTTCGGCCAGCATGACGGCGGCCCGTTCGCTGTCGGCCAGCGCGCGTTCCTGCGCCAGCGTTTCTTCGGCCAGCGCCAGTTTTTGCTGTTCGGAGCGGACCCGCTCGCGCTGCGCTTCGGCCAGTTCGGTGGCGGCGCGCGCTTGCGCGGCGGCGGCGTCGGCGGCGCTTTGCGCCTGCACGCTGTCGATCTCGGCCTGCTGCACCAGTTCGCGCGTGGCGTCGGCTTCGACCCGCTTGGCCTGCTCGGCGTAGGCGGCGGCAACAGCCATCTGGCGCTGGCCGGCGGCCATCTGTTCGGCCAGCGCCAGGGCGGCCGATTCGCTCTCGGCGCGGGCGCGTTCATCAAGCACGGCCTGCTCGGCCAGCGCCAGTTTTTGCTGTTCGGCGATGGCGCGCGCGCTCTGGGTCTGGGCCAGGTCGATCGCGGCGCGCGCCTGGGCGGCGATGGCGTCGGCGGCGGCTTGCGCCTGCACGCTTTCGATTTCGGCTTGCTGCACCAGGTGGCGCGTGGCTTCCGCTTCGCGCCGGCGGGCTTGCTCGGTGCCCGCTGCCAGTTCGGCCAGTTGACGCTGTTCGGCGGCCTGCTGTTCGGCCAGCGCCAGCGCGCGGCGCTCGCTGTCGGCGCGGGCAGTGTCGTGGGCCAGGGCGTCGGCGGCCAGCGCCAGCGCCTGTTCGGCCATGGCCAGCGCCTGCTGTTCTGCTTCGGCACGCGCGCTCTGGGCTTGCGCCAGTTCGAGCGCCACGCGGGCCTGGGCGGCGATGGCGTCGGCGGCGGCTTCGGCCTGCGCGCTGTCGATGGCGGTTTGTTCGGCCAGCACGCGCAGCGCGTCGACTTCGATTTGCTTCGCTTCGGCCAGGCGCTGTTCGGCATCGGCCTTCTGGCGCAGCAGCACGGCCTCCATCTGCTCGGCGTCGGCGCGCGCCTGGGCCACGCCGGCGGCGCGGGTTTCGGCCTCCAGCCGTTCTTGCAGGCTGACCAGCGCGGCCTGCGCGGCGTCGGCGTGGGCTTGTTCGGCTTGCGCCAGCGCCCCCGCTTGCGCAGCCTTGGCGCAAGCCAGTGAACTGGCGCGGCGCTGCAGTTCGACCTGTTCGGCGATCGCGGCCACGGCGGCTTGTTCGGATGCGTTCCGGGCGGCGGCGAAATCCGCAGTTGCCTGGGCCAGGCTGGCGCGTTCTTCGGCCAGGGCGCGCGCGCGTTGCTGTTCGTCGGCCTCCATCAGGGCTGCGGCGGTCGCGGCCTGGTCGGCCAGGGCGCGTTCGTTCGCCTGCGCCGTGGCCAGGGTTTCGGCGTCGACCTTCGCTTGCACCAGCGCGCTGGCGTCGGCTTCGGCCTTGGCGCGCGCCAGGGCCACTTCGCGCAGGCGCTTGTCGACCTCGATGCGTTCTTCGGTGGCGCTCAGGATGCGCGCTTCGGCGTCGCGGCGGGCGCAAGCGCCGGCGGCGGCCATTTTTTCCAGCCGCTCACGGTGCACGGCGGCGTCGCGCAGTTCTTTTTCCGATTGCAGGCGCAGGTGGATCGACTGGGCCGCCACGCGCTCGGACTCGGCCTGGGCAATCGCAATCGCTTCGCGTTCCTGTTCGATGTGCGCCAGCGCGCGCGCTTCTTCCAGCGCGCGCGCTTCGGCCACGGCGCGGGCAAAGGCCGAGGCCAGCGCGATCTGGTCGGCTTTTTCGCGCTGGACGGTCAGTTCCAGCGCTTCGGATTCGGCTTCGGCCAGCAGTTCGGCGGTCTGGCGCGCACCCTTGGCCTGGCGCTCGCGTTCGCGCGCCAGGGTGGTCATGCGGGCGTCGGCGTTGGCGATGTGCAGCACTTCTTCCTGGGCGGCGTGGACGGCGGCGACCCGTTCGACCGCTTGCAGGCGCGCCTGCTCGGTCTGGGCCAGCAGCGCTTCGGTGGCGCGCGCGGCTTGTTCGGCCAGCGCCGCTTCGGCGGCGATTTGTTCGGCGGTGCGGCGGCGCGCTTCTTCGTCGGCCTTGAGGCGCGTTTCGGCGGCCAGTTTGATCTGGGTGTCGGCTTCGACCCGGGCGCGCAGTTCGGCGGTCTCTTGACGCACCGCGTCGAGGCGTTCCAGGCTGGCCTGGGCGGCGGCGCGCAGGGTTTCGAGGCGGTCGCGGTTCGCTTCGATGGCTTCTTCGGATGCCTGGGCGTTTTGCAGGGCGGCGGCGGCGGCGGCGGCGTCGCTGGCGGCGCGTTCTTCGGCCAGGCCGCGGGCGCGCGCTTCGGCGTGGGCGCGGCTTTCGGCGGCGCAGGAGGCCTTGGCTTCGGCTTCGACCCGGGCGATGGCTTCGTGGATGGCGCGCATTTCGGACTGGGCGCGGTCGGGAGCGGCTTCGGCACTCGGGGACACAGCGGCCGGGGGCACAGCACCAGCCTGGGCCGCGGCGCCGTCGGGCGGCAGCGCGATGGTCAGGTTGGCGTCGTCGTGCGGGGCTGGTGTGGTTTCCATCTTGTTCTCGCTTGGGCTACCGTCCCGGCATGGGAAGGCCTGACCTTGATTATCTGTCAGGTGCGCCCGCCCCGGCGCACGGATCAGACGCGGAAAAGCCGGTCAATTCGGCGCTTTGCTCAACAGGAGCGTTACCACAGCGCCGGTTCATCCATCAGCGCGATCTGTTCGCGCAGTTCGAGGATGCGGTCTTGCCAGTAACGTTGCGTATTAAACCACGGGAACGCGACCGGAAACGCCGGATCGTTCCAGCGCCGCGCCAGCCAGGCCGAGTAATGGATCAGGCGCAGGGTGCGCAGCGCTTCGATCAGGTTGAGCTGGCGCTCGTCGAAATCGGCAAAGTCTTCGTAGCCGGCCAGAATGTCGCTCATCTGGCGCACCATGTCGCGCCGCTCGCCCGAGAGCAGCATCCACAGGTCCTGGATGGCCGGTCCGGTGCGGCTGTCGTCGAAGTCGACGAAGTGCGGGCCGTCCGGGGTCCACAGCACGTTGCCGACGTGGCAGTCGCCGTGCAGGCGCAGCTGGGCCCCGGCTGAGTCGCCCGCCCGCGCGTAGCAGTGGCGCACGCCCTCCAAAGCCTGGTCGACCACGCTGGTCCAGGCGGCCAGCAGTTCGGGCGGGATGAAGTCGTTGGCCAGCAGGTAGTCGCGCGGTTCGCGTCCGAAGGTGTCAAGCGTCAATGCCGGCCGTTCGCTGTAGCTTTTCAGGGCGCCGACCGCGTGGATGCGGCCGATGAAGCGCCCGGTCCACTCCAGCACCGCCGGGTCGTCGAGCTCGGGCGCGCGCCCGCCCCGGCGCGGGAACACGGCAAAGCTGAAGCCGCCGAAGCTGTGCAGGGTGCGCCCGCCCAGCGTGAGCGCGGGCACGACCGGAATTTCGCGCTCCATCAATTCTTCCACAAACGCGTGCTCTTCCAGGATGGCGGCGTCGCTCCAGCGCTCGGGGCGGTAGAACTTGGCGACCACCGGCGCCTCGTCTTCCATGCCGACCTGGTAGACGCGGTTTTCGTAGCTGTTCAGGGCCAGCAGGCGGCCGTCGGCGCGCAGGCCGACGCTCTCCAAGGCGTCGAGCACGCATTCCGGGCCTAGGCGCGAGAACGGGTGGGTGGCGGGGGTGTCGGGGGCGGGAAATGGCGTCGTCATGGCCGCTATTGTACGGCGCGCCGCATTTAACAGTACGTCCCGATGCGCGAACGCGTTAAACTAGCGGCTTCAACGATCAATACAAGAGCACGCCATGCAACTCGACCAGCCCCTCTCAGAAAAAGAATTCGACGAACTCGACCAGTTCCTCCTGTCCGACCGCAGTGCGGAAGACGCCATGACCATGGACACCCTGCACGGTTACCTGACCGCCGTGGCGATGGGCCCGGAAACCATCATGCCGGCCGAATGGCTGCCGAAGGTGTGGGGCGAGGATGAAAAGAGCGTCCCCAAATTCAAGAACGCCAAGGAAGAAGAGCGCATCATCGAGCTGATCATGCGTTTCATGAACGAAGTGCTGGTGACGTTCGAAGTCGCGCCGAAGGAATTCGAGCCGCTGTTCTGCGAAGCCGAGCACGAAGGCACGATGCTGCTCGACGGCGAAGCCTGGTGCTGGGGTTTCTGGGAAGGCATGGAACTGCGCCCGGGTTCGTGGGATCCGATCTGGGAATCGGACCTGGAGCCGCTCATGCGCCCGATCTACCTGCTCGGCGCCGACGAGATCGAGGAAGAAGAGCTGAAGGAAGTCGATACGCCGATGAAAGGCCACAAGCTGGCCCTGGATATCCAGGCCAACCTGCCGGCGATCCACCGTTTCTGGGTGCCGCTGCGCAAGGCGCCGGTGACCACCTTGAAGCGCGAGGAGCCGAAAGTCGGCCGTAACGACGAGTGCCCTTGCGGCAGCGGCAAGAAGTACAAGAAGTGCTGCGGCGCCGATCCGGTCGCCGAGTAAACAGCGTCGTATTCGCCTGCTCCTTACCCGCTCCTACGCCGCCGGCGCCAGTTCGCCCAGTTCCGCCAGCCGGCCCTGATACAGCGCCGCCACCAGGTCGGACTGGGTGACGATGCCGGCAAACCGGTCTTCGGCGTCGATCACGGGAATGTGGTGCAGGCCGGCGTTGGCCATGATCGGCACCAGTTCCACGATCGGCGTATGCACATGCGCCGTGGCCACCCTGGCCGTCATGATCTGCCCCACCACTTCCGGTTTGTCCGTATGCGTGAGCCCGCTGCGCCGCAGCAGCGCGCGCAGGCGTTGTCCCAGTCCGCTGTACACGTCCAGGTCGCTGTGACGCAGGAAATCGGTCTGCGTCACAATCCCGATCACCCGCCGCGCCCGGTTCAGCACCGGCAGCGCGTGCACCTGGTGATGCCGCATCAGCCCCCAGGCGTCGGCCAGCGCGGTCCCGAATTCGAGCGTCACCACGTCGGTCGACATGATCTGCCCGCAGCGGATCACGCCGAAGCGGCGTCCGTACGCCGCCGTTTCGGTGGCCAGGATGATGCCCTCCAAGTCGTCGCGGCTGACGTCGAGCACCTGGTCGTAGCGCGCCAGCACGGCGTCCAGGTCGGCGCTGCGGAAACCCAGGCGCGCGGTGGGCACCGTGTCGGCCGTGTCGTGCACGTTCTGCATGGCCGATTGCTGGCGGTGCGGATAGCGCCGACCGCTCAGGTTGTTGACGAGCAGCGCGCCGCCCACCATCAGCACGCAGTTGAGCGCCACCGGCATCAAGGCAAAGCCAAACCCCAGCGCGTGCACGGCGGGACCGGCCAGCACGGCCGTCAGCGCCACCGCCCCGCCCGGCGGATGCAGGCAGCGCAGCGCGAACATGGCGGCAATCGCCAGCCCGCCGGCCAGCGGCGCGGCGATCTGGGGCGCGAGGCCCGACTTGACGCAGGCCACGCCCACCAAGGCCGAGACGACGTTGCCGCCGATCACGGCCCACGGCTGTGCCAGGGGACTTGCGGGCAGGCAGAACAGCAGGACGGCGGAGGCGCCCATCGGCGCGATCAGCCACAAGCCGGAGGCGCCGCCGGTCCAGGTGCACAGGGCGCCGGTGAGAATCAGCGCCAGGAAGGCGGCAACGCTGGCGCGCCATTGTTCAAGGCGACCGGCACTGTTGGGCGGGGGTAACAAAGCGGTGAGCCAGGCGGCGCGCGGGTCGGACATGAGCGGTGAACAAGAGCGGCGAAGCTGCAATTACATCACAGATGAGCCAGAAAGGTGCAGAGGTGCACTATTTTCGTGCGGTTGACGGGCGGAAATGGTGCGTTTGCGGCCGATCGGCCACGCTGTCTTGATGGTTCAAACAATGAGGGATAAGATTGCGTTGTTTCCTGATGCACATTAATGAACGAGCGTTGCGGTCAACAAGGAAGCCCATGTGGAAAGAAGCGGTGTACGGCGTCGTACTGCTGGGAATGGGGGCAAACTTGTTGCTGTCGCTGCGCGGGCTGGGGATTGTGCTCACTGCGTGGCGCAGCACGCGCTGGCCGACGGCGCTGGCCCGCATCACCCGCGCCAGCATCCTGGAGCGGCGCGATGAGGATGGGCCGAGAGGCTATTGCCCGGATGTGGCGTACGCGTTCTCGGTCGGCGCCAGCGCGTACGGCGGCGCGCGGATCGCCTTTGGCCTGGAAAAACTGTACGGCTCGCCAGGGTTTGCGCACGCGTACGACGACCTGCTGTGCGTGGGCAAGCAGGTACCGGTTCACTATCATCCGGCAAAACCGGCGCTGTCGGTGCTGCGGCCGGGCATCACGAGGAGCAGTTTTCTGTCTTTGTCGCGCGCCCTCGCCGGCTTGACCTTGCTGGCCCTGGTCCTGATGGCGCTTCCCCCGGCCATCGGGGTCCCGCCGCTGCTGGTGCCGGCGTTTAACGCGCTGTCGGGTGCCCAGGGTAGCGGCGCCTGGATGCCCGTGGCACCGCCTTGATCGCACTGCCAGCAACGCGGATCGGCCCGGCTTGCGCTCCCGCCAAGGAACGCAAACCGGGCCGATCACCTTGCTACGCGGGCGATTTACTGGCCGCGCGGGCCTTTGTCGGCGCCCTGGTGGTCCTTGACGCCATCGTTCTTGTGCTTGCCGGCGACTTCTTCAGCCTCGGCACGCTGGCGGTTCTTGCTAGCGTCCTGCTGAACCTGCTGGTCTTCGCGCTGTTGCTGCTCGGCTGGATCGTTGGTGTGCTTGGTCATAGAGCCTCCTGTTTGTCTGAGACACAACAATAACCCTTCCCCGCCAACCGTTCCGTTCGCCACCCCACGTAAGCGGACAATTCTTTCTTGCGGCACAGTTCAGGGCGGCGGCAAGCGCGCCAGCACCGTCTTGAACGGCAGCTTGCCTTCATGCGGCGGCCCCAGCAGTGCATCGATGCCGTCGAAGGTGGCGCTCGCCAGCGCCCAGCCCAGCGGCGTGTCGTTGGCAGAATGCATGCCGAACCAGAAAAAACGTTCCGGCCCGGCGGGCAGGATCACGGCCATGTCGCGCAGCTCGGCCGTCACGGCAAAGGTGGCGCGCGCGGCGCGGGTGTTGAACAGCCCCAGCGGCGGGGCCAGCAGTTCCGACAGGAAGGTCGTGTCCATGCGCGCGTTGGCCGGATCCTGCTTGCCGGACGGCGCGATCGCGTCCGGCGAATTGCTGATGACGATGACGGCCGGGTCGATGTCGTAACCGCGTTCGCGCCACTGCGCCAGCTTGGGACGCATCGCGAACAGCAGGTCGCGCACCGATTCGACCCCGGAGTTCTCGAAATAGCCGCCGTCGATCACCCTTCCCCACGGCCGCCGCTCGCGTCCCGGCGCGCAGGCCGCCAGCGCCTGGCCCTGGCGGCAGGCCGACACCGTGCCCGCCGGGCTGATGTAGCTGAAACGCGCGCTGTTGTGCACCGCCGTGGCCAGGCTCATCTGGCGCAGGTCGAGCAGCGGGTCGAGCGCGTCGTAGGCGTCGGGAAAGCGCCCGTCGATCATCAGGTCGCTGGCGATGATGCGGTTGCCGCCGTCGACCAGGGTGGCGTTGAGCAGCAGCGAGGGCACGTTCATGGCCGGGTCGGCGGCCCATAGCTGGTCGAAGCGGCGCGCGAAGCGGGTGTTGCCGGTGGCGCTTTCCCAGCCCTGCGCCCAGGCCGTTTCCATCGCGCGCGCGCGGTCGGCCGCCGGGATCGCGAACGGCAGGAAGCGCTGCAGCATGTCCGGGTACAGCGCATAGCCGAGCACCGGCGACAGGAAGTCGCGCTGCAAGACCTTGCGCATGCAGGCCTGGTAGGCGCCGTCGCGCGCGCTGCGCGCGCAGGGGGCGCTGGCCAGGCCGCCGGCGCCGGCGTCGGCCACCAGGCCGGCGAAGGCGCTGCTGCCCAGGCTGCCGCCGGAGACGCCGCTCAGCGCGAACAGATGGCGTCCGAAGCGCGCCTCGCTGTCGTCCTGCAGCTTGGCCAGCACCATGCCGGCCCAGTAGGCGGCGCGGATGCCGCCGCCTTCGGCCGCCACCACGAACAGCGGGAACGGCCGCCCCGGCACCAGCGCCCCGCTGTCGACCCGCGTTTGCAGCCAGGCGTCGAGATGCGCGTCGATGGGGCGCCGGATCACGGGCGGATCGCCCGGGCTCGTGGGCAGCAGCTTGACCTGGTGGTTGTCGTTCCACAGGCTGAACACGATGAACAGCAGCAGCGGCAGCGCCGCCATCGACGGCAATCTGGCCTGCTTGAAGTAATAGGTCAGCACCAGGTCGCCGAACAGGATCCAGCTGGCAAAGGCGAAGCACAGCAGCGCCGGGGCGCTGACCAGGCGCGTCACTTCGACCGGCCAGATCCAGACCGCAAGCAGCAGCAGGAAGGTCAGCACGATGGCGATCGAGACGGTCAGCACGGTGCGCTGTTGCAGCGATTCGAAACGGATGGTGCTGGCCTGCCCCTCGACGCCGCGAAAGCGCGAGGCGAACCAGGCGCGCCGCTTGACCACGAACACACCCATGGCGAAGGCGGTCATGAAGCAGGCCAGCGCCAGCACCGGCTGGCCCATGCGCTGGAACTGGATCGACAGCACGCTGGCCGGCACGATGCCGAGAAAACGCGGCAGCCACATGCGGATGCTGTTGACGAAGGGCGTGTCGCTGCGGTCCAGCAGCGAGGTGCCGTCGAACACCCGGCCGAGGGTCAGGCGCGCGCTGTACCAGGCGGCGGTGGACCAGCTGGCGACGGCGAAGATGAATATGGGGAAGGTCCAGCCGGGATGGCTGACCAGGCGCAGCGACTCGGCGCCCTGGGGGATCAAGGCCAGGCCGGCGGAGCACAGCAAGGTGAGGCTGAAGCTGTAGACGCAGCGCCACAGGATCGAGCCGACTTCCTTGCCGCGCTCACCAACAACACGCACGATCGTGACCATGTCGTTCTCCTTGGGTAGGGTCTTGCCGTACTGGGCAATGCGCGCTGCAAGCTAGCGCATCGCCAGCGCCTGCCGCTTGGCCGGCGGCGGAAACGCCCGATCCAGATCCTCCAGATCGAACGCACTGAGCACCACGTCGGCCGCCGCCCGGTTCTCGCGCACATGCGCCGGATCGGCCGCCTTGGGAATGGCCACCACCCCGTCCTGCCGCAGCAGCCACGCCAGCGCAATCTGCGCCGCCGTGCAGCCATGCCGCTGCGCCACCGCCATCAGGGCCGGATTGGTCAACAACAACGCACGCTCGCGGCCGGCCGACTCCAGCGGCGAATACGCCATCAGCGGCATGTCCTGCTTGCGCGACCACGGCAGCAAATCCCATTCGATCCCGCGCTTGACCAGATTGAACAGCACCTGGTTGAGCGCGATCGCGCGCCCGCCCGGCAAGGCCTCGGCCTCGAGCATGTCGCCCAGGTCGAAATTGCTCACGCCAAAATCGAGGATCTTGCCGTCTTTTTTGAGGGAGTCGAAGGCGTCGAGCGTCTCCGACAGCGGCACCGCCCCGCGCCAGTGCAGCAGGTACAGGTCGATGCGGTCGGTCGCGAGCCGCTGCAGGCTGCGCTCGCACGCCGCCCGCACCCCGCGCCGGTCGGCATTGTGCGGATAGACCTTGCTGACGATAAACGCCTGCTCGCGCCGTCCGGCAATCGCCGCGCCGACCACCTGCTCGGCCCCGCCCTCGCCATACATCTCGGCGGTGTCGATCAAGCCCATCCCCAGATCCAGGCCCAGCTGCAGCGCGCCGATCTCGGCCTGGCGCCGCGCCGGGTCTTCCCCCATGTTCCAGGTGCCTTGTCCGAGCGCGGGGATGACGCTTCCGGACCGCATCGTCACAGTTTTCATGTCGCAAGATCCCATCGCTGTTGCGTAAAGATCATTCTAGAGGAAAAAGCCACGCCCGGTCTAAATGTACCTGGGCCCGCCAGCGGCGCGGCGGCGGCGATACAACAGGAAGAGACCGCAGGAAGAGACAGCAGGAAGGGAAAGCATGCCCCGGCCAGGACGGCCGGGACTGAGGGCAACGCAGATTACAGCTTGATGAAATGCTCGCGGTAGTAGCGCAGCTCTTCGATCGATTCGATGATGTCGGCCAGCGCCGTGTGCTTCTGGTGCTTCTTGAAACCGCTGACGATTTCCGGCTTCCAGCGCTTGCACAGCTCTTTCAGGGTCGACACATCCAAGTTGCGGTAGTGGAAGAAATCTTGCAGCTTCGGCATGCCGCGCACCATGAAGCGGCGGTCCTGGCAAATGGTATTGCCGCACATCGGCGACTTACCGGCGGGAACGTAGTTCTTCAGCCAGGCGATCAGCGCCGTTTCCGCTTCGGCTTCGGTGACGGTCGATGCCTTGACCCGCTCGATCAGCCCGGAACGGCCATGGGTGCCCTTGTTCCACGCATCCATCTTGTCGAGCGTTTCGTCCGACTGATGGATGGCGAACACCGGGCCTTCGCCCAGGATGTTCAGGTGCATGTCGGTGACTACGACCGCGATTTCGATGATGCGGTCGGTATCGGGCTCCAGGCCGGTCATTTCCATGTCCACCCAAACCAGGTTGAACTCATTTGGGCGCGCTAACGCGGCCGGTGCTGCTAAATCAGTGGCATGTGACATAATTCTCTCTTGGCCTAAACAATCCTGCATTTTCTCACAGGCACAGAATGTCTTCACTCGCGTTTTCGATATTGTTCGTTTCTTTCTTCATTTTGAGCCTGTTGCTGCGCTTTTGGCTGTCCACCCGCCAATTGCGCCACGTGCTGGCCCACCGCGGCGCGGTGCCGGCCGATTTTGCCGAAAAAATCCCCCTTGCAGCGCACCAGAAGGCGGCCGACTACACCGCCGCCAAGATCCATTTCGGCCTGATCAGCCTGGTCTTCAGCAGCGCCGTGCTGATCGGATTCACCCTGCTCGGCGGCCTGCAATGGCTGGCCATCGCCCTGCTGCCGCACACCGGCGCCGGTATCGGCTTCCAGATTGCCCTGTTGCTCGCCTTCGCCGCCGTCAGCGGCGTGCTCGACATGCCGTTCGACTACTACCGCCAGTTCGTGCTCGAACACCGTTTCGGCTTCAACAAGATGAGCCTGGGCCTGTGGATCGCCGACGCCCTCAAAAGCAGCGGGCTCGGCCTGGTGCTCGGCCTGCCGCTGATCTGGGTGGTCTTGCAGCTGATGGAGAAAAGCGGCGACCTCTGGTGGCTGTACACCTGGCTGGTCTGGATCGCCTTCCAGCTGATCATGATGGTCATCGCTCCGACCCTGATCATGCCGCTATTCAACAAATTCGTTCCATTGACAGATGAGAGCTTGCGCCAGCGCATCGAAGGCTTGATGGCGCGCGTCAACTTTGCCGCCAAGGGCCTGTTCGTGATGGACGGTTCCAAGCGCAACGGCCACAGCAACGCCTTCTTCTACGGCTTCGGCGCCAACAAGCGCGTGGTGTTTTTCGACACCCTGGTCGCCAGCCTGACCGGCCCCGAGATCGAAGCGGTGCTGGCGCACGAGCTGGGCCACTTCAAGCTGCGCCACAACCTCAAGCGCATGGTCATTGGCTCGGTCGTGTCGCTGGCCTTTTTAGCCCTGCTCGGCTACCTGAAAAACCAGACCTGGTTCTACAGCGGCCTCGGTTTCGATCCGCTGCCGGGCGTGCCGAGCGACGCCGTGGCCCTGCTGCTGTTCATGCTGGCGCTGCCGGTGTTCACCTTCGTACTCTCGCCGCTGACCTCGATCAGCTCGCGCAAGCACGAATTCGAAGCCGACGCCTTTGCCGCCACCCATACCGACGCGCGCGACCTGATCTCGGCGCTGGTCAAGATGTACGAAGAAAACGCTTCCACGCTCACGCCGGACCGGCTGCACTCGACCTTTTACGACTCGCACCCGCCGGCCAGCATCCGCATCCATCAACTCAACCTGGCAATCCGATGACCCTGCTCGCGCAAACCTGCCGCGCCCAAGCCGCCGCCCTCGACGCCGGCGCCATCGCCGCCCTGCTGCCGCAGGTACCCGGCTGGAGCGTCGCCGACGGCAAGCTGCAGCGCAGCTTCCCATTCAAGAATTACTACGACACCATGGCCTTCGTTAACGCGCTGGCCTGGATCAGCCACCATCAGGACCACCATCCGGAACTGACGGTCACCTACAAGGAGTGCGCAGTGCGCTACAACACCCATTCGGCCGGCGGCGCGCTGTCTGACAACGACTTCATCTGCGCGGCCAGGGCCAATGCGCTGTACGACCAGCGGGGCGGCGCATGAGCGGCAAGATCGCTCCGGCACCGGCACCGGCGCCGGCCGGCCTGACCGGCATCATCATCGCCGCCCACGGACGCCACTACCTGGCCGACGTGGCCGGACGCAAGCTGCAATGCGTCACGCGCGGCAAGAAGACCAACATCGCCGTGGGCGACGTGGTCAACCTCAAGATGACCTCGGAAGACCAGGCCGTGATCGAATCGATCACCGAGCGCAAGACCCTGCTGTACCGTTCGGACCAGTACAAATCGAAGCTGCTGGCGGCCAACCTGAGCCGCCTGTTCATCGTGGTGGCGACCGAGCCCGGCTTTGCCGACGACCTGATTTCGCGCTCGCTGGTGGCGGCCGAAGCGGCCGGCATCGAGGCGCACCTGATCCTCAACAAGACCGACGTGGCCGACCTGCTGCCCAAGGCGCGCGAGCGCCTGCTGATGTACACCTCGCTCGGCTATCGGCTGCATGAAGTATCGGCGCGCGCCAATCCCGAGCACGCGGTGGCCACCCTGATGCCGCTGCTGGAGGGGGAGTCGTCGATTTTCATCGGCCAGTCGGGCATGGGCAAGTCGTCGCTGATCAACCTGCTGGTGCCGGACGCCGACATCGCCGTGCGCGAAATCTCGGCGGCGCTCGACACCGGCAAGCACACCACCACCTTCACGCGCCTGTATTCGCTGGGCGAGCATGCCTCGATCATCGATTCGCCGGGTTTCCAGGAGTTCGGGCTGTATCACCTGAGCGAAGGGATGCTGGAACGCGCGTTCGTGGAATTCGGGCCGTATCTGGGCGGGTGCAAGTTCTACAACTGCCGCCATCTGATCGAACCGCAGTGCGCGATCCTCACAGCCGTAGCCGAAGGCAAAATCGCCAAATTCCGCCACACGCTGTACGGACAGCTGCTGCACGAGTCGGCGCAGACCTTGTACTGATCGGCCAGCGCCCCGTTCTCGCCACTACCTCAACCCGGTTTCCGCCAGGGTGTGTCCGACGGATCAGCGCTCGACCATGTCATCATGGTGCGGGCGCATGCCGGCTGCAGCTTGGCGGTGGCGGGGGGGCGGTGGCGGGGCGAGGTCGTCACTCGAAAGCGACATCGTCAGGGTGCCTGTCGGACTCGCGGCGACATCTCCCGCGACGCCGCTCGTCCTGCTGCCGCGCTGCCTGCGCGTTCATGTGGTCCACCACCGCCATCGCGCTGCGCAAGGCATCCGACATGCAACGTGCGGCGGTCACCAGGCTGTCGGCGTGGGTGATCGCCTGCGGCTGCGGCTGCGCTTGCAATTGCGCTTGTGTCGGTGGCGGCGCCTGGCGCGCGCTGCGTTCGATGCGTGCGCGCAAAACCGATGCGTACTGCCAGTTTGCATCGCCCGGTCGGCGCACCATCAGCGCACTTCACGCGTTGCGTCCCTCGCCCGCAATGGCGAGCGTCATGCCGCGTGGCGATACGCTACGTCCCTGGTACAAGAGCCTGTCGCCCGTCACGACGGCGTATTCGGTCAGTCCCTTGCATCTCATGCGAACATGGCTACCGTCCGGCAAGAAAAGGCATTTCCATTGATAACCGTTGACTGCGCCGCCTGCCAAACGAAGCTGGTCGGCGGCCAGCCAGGCGTCGATGGCCATGCCCAGGGCCTCATCGACCGGCATATCGTCGCCGCGTGCATGCAGGTAGGAAACCAGATGCGCCAGTGTTGTCCCTGTTGCCGGCGGACACACTGCGGCAAGTTGTCTCGTTTGAGGGTCCGTTTCCGTCTCCTTTTGTCTCGTTTTGTCTCGTTTGGACAACCGCGCTGGGCCTTGGTTCAAACGAGACAAAACGAGACAGAACGAGACAGAACAAGACAGTGAAATGAGACAGTTTGCCGCAGTGAGCCGCCCGGCAATAGGGACAAGGCTCCGCCGTGTACTTAACGATTTTCAACAACCCCAAGCACTGCGCGCATCTGCGCGGCGCAACAAGCGGCCGCGTTGCCAGCGACGTTGTTGACAGACGCCGGAGGCGGTGGTGTCGCGGCACGCAGGCTGGTCGGACATGTGCGAGGAAGTCCTCATCCGGGGCGAGTCACGTTGATCGCGTCCAGCACCGAACCAGTATGCTCAGCGTCGCTGCCATTGACACAACTGCCTTCCCGCACAAGCAGGAACGACAGGCAGGCTGCGCACCGTTTAGCGTCGACGCAAGCATTAGCTCCGTCGCCCCCTTTTCGGCATACAATGGCAACACCATCGTAAAGGGGTCCCGGCAATGGAGATGTTCACCGTCGATGTCAACGTCGCACAATGGGAGTCTGCGCTGCCCTCGCTGCGCGGCATGGAGCGCCTGCCGGTGCTGCTGCCGCTGGCCTGGCACCTGCGCCAGCGCGACCCGGCGCGCGCCCTCATGCTGGCCGGCGAAGCACTCTCCCAGCTCCCCCTGTCCGACCTGCCCCCGAGCGACTGCGCCAGCCTCGAAGCGCGCATGCACCTGCTGCACGCCGAATGCGAATGGCTCGACGGCGCGCTCGACCTGGCTTGCGCCCACGCGCAGGAACTGCTGTCCCGCTTCACGCTCCTGAACGACCATGCCGGCTGCGCCGACACCCACTGGCTGCTGGCCTGGATCGCGGTCGACCGCGGCGACCATGACGCCAGCGACGCCGCCTTCGCCGCCGCCGCCGCCAGCGCCCGCGCCGGCGGCGACGCCTTGCGCTGCGACCTGGCCGAAGCGGCCATCGCGCGCTGGGCCGTGCTGCGCGACCCCGGCGCCGCCATCGCCCGCTGGGGCCAGCGCTTCGACGCCGACAGCGCGCGCCTGCACCCGTCCCTGGCCACCTGGGTCAACGACTTCCATGGCCTGGCCGCCAGCCAGGCGGCCGACTTCGGCGCCGCCGCCGGCCACTACATGCGCTGCTACGAATCGGCGCTCGACACCGGCCAGGTGCGCGCCGCCATCACCGCCGCGACCAACATCGGCGAGGACTTCACCATCCTTAACGACCACCATTCGGCGCTCGAATGGGTCCAGTGCGCGCTCGAACTGGCGCGCCCCACCGGCTGGCCGCGCAGCGTCGGCGCCTGCCTGATGCACAGCGCCGACACCCTGCGCCGCCTCGGCCAGCTCGACGCCGCCCACGACATGCTGCAGGAAGCGCTGGTGATCCTGAAACCGCTGGAAAACGCGCGCAGCTACGCCATCGCCCTGCAATACCTGGGCGACCTGTCGCTCGACCAGGGCGACTACGACGGCGCGCTCGACGCCTTCACCCGCCTGGCGGCGCGCGCCGAAGCGCTCGACCAGTCCGACTTTCGCAGCATCGCGCGGCGCGGCCAGGCGCATGCGCTCTCGCACATGGGCCGCGCGCTTGATGCCATCGCAGTGGCCGCCGACGCCGCCGCCATGGCCGCCGCCCCCGGCTACGCCTACAACCAGATCGCCGCCTTGCGCGTGATGGCCCTGATCCACGCCCAGCACGCGCTGCCGGCGCCGGCGGGCATGGTCGAACCGAATCCGGTGCTGCACTACCTTCAGCAGGCGCTGTCGGTGGCATCGACCATCGAAGGCTACACCGTGCCGGGCGACCTGTACGACGCCATGGCGCGCGAATACGCGGCCACCGGCGACTACGCGCGCGCCTACGAGGTGGCGCTGGCGGCGTCGGGCTCGCGCGAGAAAACCCACAGCCAGGAAGCGACCAACCGCGCCATCGCCATGCAGGTGCATCACCAGACCGAACATGCGCGCAGCGAGGGCTATCACCACCGCGAGCTGGCCGAATCGGAGGCGCGCCGCGCCGAAGTCTTGCAGCGCACCAGCGCCACCCTGGAGCGCCTGTCGGCCATCGGCCAGGAGATCACCGCCCACCTGGACGCGGCCGCCGTGTTCCAGGCGCTCGACCGCCACATCCACGGCCTGCTCACGGCCAGCACCTTCGCCATCTACCTGATCGACGCCGCCGGCGCGGTGCTCAATCGCGCGTTCGGGGTGGAGCTGGGCCGCGAGCTGCCGAACCACGCCATTCCCCTGGCCAAGCGCGAAGCCTATTCGGTGCGCTGCCTCGACGAGCGGCGCGAAATCTACATCGAGCACTGGCCCGACGCCGAGCACCGCAAGGTGGTGCCGGGCACGATGGTCAATATGAGCGCGCTGTTCGTGCCGCTGACCGTCGGCGAGCGCGCCATCGGCGTGATGACGGTGCAGGCGCCGCAGTCGCACGCCTACGGCGAGAACGAGCGCATGATTTTCCGCACCCTGTGCGCCTACGGGGCGATTGCGCTCGATAACGCCGAGGCCTACCGCCAGTTGCAGGATGCGCAGACCCAGCTGGTGTCGCAGGAAAAGCTGGCCGCGCTCGGCTCGCTGATGGCCGGCGTGGCGCACGAACTCAATACCCCGATCGGCAACAGCCTGCTGATCGCCAGCACCATGCAGGAAAAGACCGCCGAAATCGAAGCGCTGCTCAATGGCCCGGGCCTGCGCCGCTCGGAGCTGGCCGCCTTCATCACCGACTCGCAAAAGGCCTCGGCGCTGGTGCTGCGCGGCCTGATCAGCGCGGCCGACCTGGTCAACAGCTTCAAGCAGGTGGCGGTCGACCGCACCACCGAACAGCGCCGCTTCTTCAACTTGCAGCAGGTGTGCCACGAAATCATCGCCACCATGATGAACCGCATCCGCGCGGCCAACCACAGCATCGCGATGGACGTGTCGGACGCGATCGGGATGGACAGTTACCCCGGCCCGTTCGGCCAGGTGGTCACCAATTTCATCAACAACGCGCTGCTGCACGCCTTCGCGCCGGGCCATCAAGGCATCATGCGCCTGTCCGCCGCCATGCCGGCCGAAGGACGGGTGCTGGTCGAGTTCCACGACAACGGCGGCGGCATCCCGGCCGAACATCTGGGGCGCATCTTCGATCCGTTTTTCACCACCAAGCTGGGACAAGGCGGCAGCGGGCTGGGACTGTCGATCAGCTACAACATCGTCACATCGCTGCTGGGCGGACAGATCACGGTGCTCAGCAGCGCGCAGGACGGCACCAGCTTCGTGCTCGACCTGCCGCTGACGGCGCCGGCGCATCCGGCTTCGGACGGGCCGGCGATCTATTGACGGAACCTGGGCCGTGATGCGGCGGCGCCGGGGTTTTACAAAGGAAGTGTTGCTTCTGGGATTGATTGAAACTATAGTTGCTGGATGCACAATCCGTATCAATCCCCGGCGGGCTCCGCGATGGAGCCCGCCCAGCCCCCGGGCAAGCGGCCGCTGTCGGTATGGCTGCTTCTGCTGGTCCTGGCCGTGATCGCGCTCTTGATCGCCTTCGGCGCGATCAGTTCCATCTGGATGCTGATCGCGCTTCCGGGCTGGATGAACGTCCGCTTCATGGTCGACGTCGCCATTCGCCTGGCCATGGTGGCGTTTTTCGTGGGCGCGCTGATCGGCGTCGCGCAACGGCGGCGCTGGGGGCGCTGGCTCGGCCTGCTCGTCATCGCCGGACTCACGCTCATGGTCTTGCTCATGCCCGATACGGCGCGGTACGACAATGAAGCCCAGCGCAGCGGCGGCGCCTTTGGCCGCATGATCCTGGCGCCATTGCTGATGGCCTTGTGGGCCTACCGCTTCGGCTTATCGGCCAAGGCACGCCGCTATTTTGCGGGCTGAATCCAGCGCCAAGGCAGTTGTTGCTACCGAGATTGATTGACCTTATAGTAGCGGATGCATAATCCATACCAATCCCCGTCCAGCCTGGCGCCCGACCTCCGCCCCGCGCCAGGCAAGCGTCCACTGTCCATATGGCTGCTACTGCTGGTCTTGGGCGCGCTGGCGCTCTTGTTTGCGGTGAACACCGCGGCGATCATCTGGTTTGTATTCTCTTACGGGGCTGGACTGCCTGTCAGCTTCCTGCCCGACGTCGGATGGCGCCTGGCCCTGCTTGCAGCCGGGCTGGGCGCACTGTTTGGCATTCTGCGCCGGCGGCAATGGGCTCGCTGGCTTGCCGTGCTCGGCATGACGGCGCTGACCGCCGCCCTGTTTTTCATCCCGGATACGGCGCACTACGCCAACGATGCCGAGCGGCTCGCCACTGCCACCGGCGGCACGATCGTCGCGCCAGCGCTGATGGGCTGGTGGATCTACGCATTCGGATTCTCAAGCAAGGCAAAACGCTATTTTGCGGACTGACCGGTGCCGGCCACCCTGTGGACCCGCCGGATGGCTGGCGGCGCCATGCGGTATAGTATGCGGTTGCCCCCGGCAAATTTTCAAAACCCTTATAATTGATCCGCAACCCTACGCCAGGGCCCGGCCGCCTGCGGCTCACGCATTCAATCGTTGTGTCTATGCCTACAAATAAACCGATCAAGCATTTCCTCCAGTTTTCCGACTTCACGCTGGCCGAATTCGAGTACGTGATCGAACGCGCCAAGATCATCAAGCGCAAGTTCAAGAACTACGAGGTCTACCACCCCCTGATCGACCGCACCCTGGTCATGGTGTTCGAGAAGAACTCGACCCGCACCCGCCTCTCGTTCGAAGCCGGCATGCACCAGCTGGGCGGCGCCGCGATCTACCTGAACACGCGCGACAGCCAGCTCGGACGCGGCGAACCGGTCGAAGACGCCGGCCAGGTCATGAGCCGCATGTGCGACATCATCATGGTGCGCACCTTCGGCCAGGACATCATCGAGCGCTTCGCCGCCAACTCGCGCGTGCCGGTGATTAACGGCCTGACCAACGAACACCACCCGTGCCAGGTGCTGGCCGATATCTTCACCTTCGTCGAACACCGCGGCTCGATCGCCGGCAAGATCGTCACCTGGGTGGGCGACGCCAACAACATGCTGTACTCCTGGCTGCAGGCGGCCGACGTGTTCGGCTTCCACCTGAACGTCGCCACGCCCAAAGGCTACGACATCGACCATGCGCTGGTGTCGACCACCCGCTTCACCGTCTTCGACAACCCGTCGGACGCGTGCCAGGGTGCCCACCTGGTCAACACCGATGTGTGGACCAGCATGGGCTACGAGAAGGAAAACGCGGCCCGCCTGGCCGCTTTCGACGGCTACATCGTCGATGGCGCCAAGATGGCGCGCGCCGCGCCCGACGCGCTCTTCATGCACTGCCTGCCGGCCCACCGCGGCGAGGAAGTCGCGGCCGAGGTCATCGACGGACCGCAGTCGGTGGTCTGGGACGAGGCCGAAAACCGCCTGCACGTGCAGAAGGCGCTGATCGAATACCTGCTGCTCGGCGCAATCCCGGGCAGCGCGGAATAACAACACCACATCGTCAACCCAAGATTGGAATCTCCATGAGCGACATTAAAAAAGTAGTCCTCGCCTATTCGGGCGGCCTGGACACCTCGGTCATCCTGAAATGGCTGCAGGATAACTACAAGTGCGAAATCGTCACCTTCACCGCCGACCTGGGCCAGGGCGAAGAGCTGGAACCGGCGCGCGCCAAAGCCATCAAGTTCGGCATCAAGCCCGAGAACATCTACATCGACGACGTGCGCGAAGAATTCGTGCGCGACTTCGTGTTCCCGATGTTCCGCGCGAACACCGTGTACGAAGGCGAATACCTGCTCGGCACCTCGATCGCCCGTCCCCTGATCGCCAAGCGCCTGATCGAAATCACGCGCGCCACCGGCGCCGACGCGATTTCGCATGGCGCCACCGGCAAGGGCAACGACCAGGTGCGTTTCGAACTGGGCGCGTATGCGCTCAAACCCGACGTCAAGATCATCGCCCCGTGGCGCGAATGGGACCTGCTGTCGCGTGAAAAACTGCTCAAATACGCGGAAGACGCCGGCATCGCCGTCGACATGAAGCACAAGAACGGCGGCGCGCCCTACTCGATGGACGCCAACCTGCTGCACATCTCCTTCGAAGGCCGCCATCTGGAAAACCCGAGCGCCGAAGCCGAAGAATCGATGTGGCGCTGGACCGTCAGCCCGGAAGCGGCACCGGACCAGGCCGAGTACCTCGACCTCGAATACGAAAAGGGCGACATCGTGGCCATCAACGGCGTGCGCATGTCGCCGGCAGCTGTATTGACGGAACTGAACCGCCTGGGCGGCAAGCACGGCATCGGCCGCCTTGACCTGGTCGAAAACCGCTACGTCGGCATGAAGTCGCGCGGCTGCTACGAAACCCCGGGCGGCACCATCATGCTGCGCGGCCACCGCGCCATCGAATCGATCACCCTGGACCGCGAAGTGGCCCACCTCAAGGATGACCTGATGCCGCGCTACGCGTCGATGATCTACAACGGCTACTGGTGGGCGCCGGAGCGCGTCGCGCTGCAAACCCTGATCGACCACACCCAGCAAACCGTCAACGGCTGGGTACGCATGAAGCTGTACAAGGGCAATGTGATCGTGGTCTCGCGCGATTCGAAGACCGATTCGCTGTTCGACATGAACATCGCGACCTTCGACGAAGATGGCGGCGCCTACAACCAGGCCGACGCCGGCGGTTTCATCAAGCTCAATGCGCTGCGCATGCGCATTGCGGCCGTGGCGCGCGAGAAGCGCGGCCAGTAAGTCCCTGGCAAGACCAATGCGGTTGATCCGTCGTTTCTGCCAATGGCAGGGGCGACGTTTTTTTTGGGGCTGACGGTTTGTTAGAGACGAAAATGTACCGTGCCGTGCTTCAACGATGTTACATTTATAGAGAACAACATCGTACCCGGAGAGCCCCCCCATGTTTACAGACCTGAGCATCAAGAACAAGCTGTTTCTCGGCTTCGGCGCCATTGTCGCCATCATCCTGTTCCTGCTGATCCTGGCCTACAACAATTTCTCCAAGGTGTCCGAAGCAAGCCGCTGGGATCGCCACACGCTTGAGGTCCTGCTTGAAACCAACAAAATTGCGACGAATGTGCTGGAAATCCAGGCTGAAACACGCGGCTTCCTGCTCACCGGCGACGAGCGCTTCCTGACTCCCGACATCAACGAAGAAAAGTTTTTAGGCGAAAACATCCGCCGCGCAATCGAGCTCACCGCCGACAATCCGACCCAGAATGCGCGCGTCAAGAAGCTCGACGAGCTGACCTCCACCTGGCTCAAGACGGTCATCCACCCGCTGATCGAGCGCCGCCGCGCCCTGGGCAAGGCCAGTGACGAAGTCACCGCGCACATCGTCGGTTCGCCCGAACTGGCGAGCGGCTTCCAGAGCGTCAGCCAGGTGCGCGCCCTGATCGACCAGATGGGCGAGGACGAAAGCGCCCTGCTGGCGGGGCGCTCGGCCGCATCGGCCCAACTGCAGCAGACCATGTCGCTGCTGCTGAGCGTGGGCGGCGTGATCTGCGTGGCGCTGGCCTCGATCGTGGCCTGGATGCTGGCGCGCGCCCTGCTCACTCCCCTCAACAACCTGACCGAAGCGGTCGGCAAGATCGCCGCCGGCCAGCAGTCGGCGCGCGCGGCGGTGGTGTCGGGCGACGAGCTGGGCAAGGTCACCGAAGAATTCAACCGCATGGCCCAATCGATCCAGGACAGCCAGGCCGACCAGGCGGCCGCCACCAATACCCTGCGCGCCAATGTCGACGCCCTGCTCGACGTGGTCTCCAAGGCCGCCATCGGCGACCTGACCGGCACCGTGACGATTACCGGGACCGACGCCATCGGCCGCATGGGCGACGGCCTGAAAACCATGGTCGGCAACCTGCGCATTTTGCTCAACAACGTGCAAAAGGCCGGCATCCAGGTCACCACCTCGGCCACCGAAATCGCCGCCTCGGCCAAGCAGCAGGAAGCGACCGGCATCGAACAGGCCCAGACCAGCATCGAAATCCTCTCGACCACCAAGGAAATCTCGGCCAACACCACCCAGCTGCTGAAAACCATGGAAGACGCCACCGCGGTGGCCGACTACACCACCAGCGCCACCGCCGACGCCCAGCAAAACCTCAAGCGCATGGACAGCACCATGCAGCACATGGTCTCGGCCACCGACTCCATCAACGCCAAGCTGGCCGCGCTGTCCGAAAAAGCGAGCAACATCAACAGTGTGCTGATCACCATCACCAAGGTGGCCGACCAGACCAACATCCTCTCGCTCAACGCCGCGATCGAAGCCGAAAAAGCCGGCGACGCCGGGCGCGGTTTCTCGGTGGTGGCCACCGAAATCCGGCGCCTGGCCGACCAGACCTCGGTCTCGACCTGGGACATCGAGCAAATGCTCAAGGAGATGCAGTCGGCGGTATCGGCCAGCGTGATGGGCATGGACAAATTCTCCGAAGAGATCCGGCGCAGCGTGGGCGAAGTGCGCCAGGTGGGCGAACAGCTCTCGACCGTGATGGACCAGGTGCAAAAACTCGCGCCCCAGTTCGACCTGGTGCTGCAGGGGATGCAGTCGCAGGCGGTGGGCGCTTCGCAGATTTCCGACACCATGATGCAGTTGAACGACGCCACCCAGCAGACGGTCGAATCGCTCAAGGCCACCAGCGAAGCGGTGCACCAGTTGCAGTACGCCGCCAGCGACCTGCAATCGTCGGTGGCCACCTTCTCGGTCAACGCCTGAGGAGCGCGTCGATGAAAGTGATGGTCTTTCACATCGGCGCCGACCGCTACGCCCTGCCCCTGTGGGCGGTGGCGCGGGTGGTGCCGGCCGCCGCCCTGAAAGCCATTCCGCGCGCGCCGGCCTGGGTGGCCGGCCTGCTCGACCTGCACGGCGAACCGGTGCCGGTGATCGACCTCTCCAGCCTGGCCGGGGTGCCGCCCGCCCAGCTCTGGTACGACTCGCGCATCATCCTGGTCGACTATCGGCTCGATCAAGCGCTGGGCGACGGCGCCACGCGCCCGCTCGGCCTGCTGGCCGAACACGTGGTCGGCGTCGACAGCGTCGATGGCGAGGCCCTGCTCGAACCGGGCGTGGCCGGCGCGCCTTTCCTGGGCCGGGTCTCGGCCAGCGCGGCCGGCATGCTGCAACTGGTCAGCCTCGATCAACTGCTCGCGCCGGACGTGCGCGCGCTGCTGTTCCAGGGCGCGGGAGCGGCGCCATGAGTGCACGCGACCGGCTCCAGCAAGTGACGGGCCTGAACCTGACCGAGGCCATCGTGGAGCGCGCCGTCGAACGGCGCATGCAGGCGCTCGCGCTGGCCGACGCCCTTGCCTACCAGCGCCTGCTGGCCACCAGCGCGCAGGAAATGACGGCGCTGACCGAACTGGTGGTGGTGCCGGAATCGTGGATGTTCCGCGATGCCGAAGCCTTCGTGGCGGCCACCGCTTTCATCGCGCGGCGCCTGGAAGCGGGCGGCGCGCGCCCGGTGCGCATCCTGTCGGTGCCGTGCGCCGGCGGCGAAGAGCCGTATTCGATGGCCATGTCGCTGCGCAGCGCCGGCGTGGGCGGCGCCGACGTCGCGATCGACGCGGTCGACCTGTCGCAGGTGGCGCTGGCGCGCGCGCGCGCCGGCCTCTATACCCGCAATGCCTTTCGCGGGCGCCATCTCGATTTTCGCGAGCGCTTTTTTACGGCGGTCGGCGCCGAATACCAGATCTGCGACGAGATCCGCGGCCAGGTGACGTTCAACCAGGCCAACCTGCTCGATCCGGCCTTTTCCAGCCGGCCGGGCTACTACGACGTCATTTTTTGCCGCAACCTGCTGATCTACTTCGACGACCCCACCGTGGCGGCGGCCATCGCCAGCCTGTCGCGCCTGCTGGCCGACGACGGCATCCTGTTCGCCGGCTACGCCGAAGTACCGGCGTTCTGCCGCAACGGCTTTGCCGCGCTGCGCGCGCCGGGTGCGTTCGCGCTCGAAAAAGCCGGCGCCGGTGCGTCCTGGCCGCCCCGCCTGCCGGCGCGCCAGCACGCGCGCCCGCCGCCGCCGGCGCGGCCGGTGGTCCATACGCCGGCGCTGAGCGCGGGGCCAGTCGCGCGCCCGCTGCGCGCCACGGCGCCGGCCGCGCTCAAGACCGCAGCGGCCGACCTGCTCGCGCGCGCGCGCCGCCAGTCCGACCTGGGCGACTTGCAGGGCGCCGCCGCGGCCTGCCGCGAGCTGCTGGAGCACGATCCCGATTCGGCCGACGCCTATTTCATCCTCGGCATGGTCAGCGAATGCGAACAGAAAATGGACGCCGCCGGCGACTACTGGCGCCGCTGCGTCTACCTCAAACCCGATCACTACGAGGCGCTGTGCCACCTGGCCCTGCTGGCCGAGCAAAGCGGCGACCGGGTCCAGGCGGCCGCCTTCAAGCAGCGCGCCGCGCGCATCTACCAGCGCGCCAACGGTAACGAGCGCGACAGCGCGGCGCGCAAGGATGCCCGATGAGCAGCGTCCCGGACACCCTGCACGCGCTCGACGACCAGGATTGCTGGAACCGGATCGGCGTGGCCGGCGACATGAGCTGTCCCAAGCTCGAACAGCACGTCCACTGCCGCAACTGCGAGGTGTACGCCGGCGCGGCCAAACGCAGCATGCAGCGCCCGGTGGACGCCGCCTACCGCGAGGACTGGGCCGCGCTGCTGCGCCAGCCGCAGGCCGCGCGCGCGCAGCACGACAGCTCGGGCCTGGTGTTCCGCCTCGGGCGCGAATGGCTGATGCTGCCGACCCGCATCGTGGCCTCGGTCGCGCCGCTGGCGGCCAGCCATTCGCTGCCGCACCGCAGCGGCGGCGGCCTGACCGGCATCGTCAACGTCGGCGGCACCCTGGCGCCCTGCATCGCCCTGGCCACCCTGCTCGGCATCGACGAAAACGACGCCCCGCAACAGGGCGGGCGCCATGTGTTCGCGCGCCTGCTCGTCATCAATTGGGAAGAACAGTGCTTCGCCCTGCCGGTGGCCGACCTGCACGGCATCCTGCGCTACGGCGCGACCAGCGTGGGCGCGCCGGCGGCCACGCTCAACAAGGGCTTGCAGCGCTTCATCACGGGCGTGCTGACCCACGGCGAGATGCGCATCGGCGTGCTCGACGCGCCGCTGATCGGCCACCAGCTGACCAGGTTATTGCGATGAGCAGCGGCAGCGGCGACCTCAGTCAATTCTCGATGCTGGACCTGTTCCGCATGGAGGCGGACGGCCAGACCCAGATCCTCACCGACGGCTTGCTCTCCATGGAGCGCGGCGGCGGCGACGCCTCCACCCTTGATGCGATGATGCGCGCCGCCCACTCGATCAAGGGCGCGGCCGCCATCGTCGGCCTGGACGTGGTGGTACAGCTGGCGCACGGCATGGAAGACGCCTTCATCGCCGCCCAGCACGGCCAGTTGCAGCTCACGCCCGCGCGCATCGACGTGCTGCTGGCCGGGGTCGACCTGATCCTGCAATTCTCGACCCTGGACGAAGCCGGCCTGCCGGCCTGGCTGGAGCAGCATGGCGCGCGCATCACCGGCACCATGAACAGCATCGCCGGCATTGCACAGATCCAGTCGGCGCCGCTGCTGGAGATGCCGCCGCCGGCCCCGGTGGCGCCGCTTGCCGTGGCCGCCGTGGTAGCGGCCGCGCCGCCGCCGGCACCCGAAGAAGCGGCCCCGCAGCGGGCTCAGAGCGCGCCCAAGGTGGCCCAGAACTTCGACCGCCTGCTGGCCCTGGCCAGCGAATCGCGCATCAACGCGCACCAGATGCACCCGTTCATCGCATCGCTCCAGCGCTTCAAGCGCAACCAGGCGACCCTGTTCCAGGCACTCGAACAACTGCACGACGCGGTGGTACGCGGCGGCGACCCGGCCCTGATCGAACAATCGGCCCTGACCGGGCAAAAGGCCCATCCGCTCAAGCAGTTCATGCTCGAACACATGGCCGACATCGAAAGCTACGAGCGGCGCCTGCTGGGGGTATCGAAAAACCTGGTGGACGAAGTGCTGACCTTGCGCATGCGCCCTTTCCGCGACGGCGTGCAAGCCTTTCCCCGCATGGTGCGCGACCTGGCGCGCAGCCTGGGCAAGGAAGCCCAGCTGCTCATCGAAGGCGAAGACACGCTGGTCGACCGCGACATCCTGGCGCGCATCGAAAGTCCGCTCAACCACATGCTGCGCAACGCCGTCGACCACGGCATGGAAAGCCAGTCCGAGCGCATCGCCGCCGGCAAACCCGCGTTTGGGACCATCGTGCTGGAAGCGCGCCACCGCGCCGGCATGCTCAGTATCGAAATTTCGGACGACGGGCGCGGGGTGGACATCGAACGCATCCGGCGCCAGGTAATCGAGCGCAAGATGGCCAGCGCCGCCATGGCTGCCGCCATGTCGCAGCCCGAACTGATCGAATTCCTGTTCCTGCCCGCCTTCAGCCTGAAGGAAACCACCAGCGCCATCTCCGGGCGCGGCGTGGGCCTGGACATCGTGCACCAGACCATCCGCGAACAGAACGGCACGGTGCGCATCGAGTCGGTGCCGGGCGCCGGCTTTCGCACCTTTATCACCCTGCCGCTCACGCAATCGATCGTGCGCGCGCTGGTGGTCGAGGTGCAGGGCGAAGCCTACGCCATCCCGATCGTCAAGGTCGAACGGGTGCTCAAGGTGCCGCAAAGCGAGATCCACACGCTCGAAAACAAGCAGTTCTTCGACTTCGGCGGCGAGCACCTTGGCCTGGTGTCGGCGGCCCAGGTGCTCGAACTGGGCCAGATCGGGGCCGGCGCGGCCGAACTGCCGGTGGTGGTGATCGGCGCGGCCCAGCGCCGCTACGCGCTGGTTGTCGATGCGATTCGCGGCGAACAAAGCCTGGCGGTGCAGGCGCTCGATCCGATCTTCGGCAAGATGCGCGACATCAGCGCCGGCGCCCTGCTCGACGACGGCGTCCCGGTCCTGATCCTCGACGTGCCAGACCTGCTGCTGTCGATCGACAAACTGCTGCACGAAGGCGGCCTGCACCAGCTGGGCGCGCGCGGCGGCCCGGAAAAACGCAAGGTCAAGCGCATCCTGGTGGTGGACGACTCGCTCACCGTGCGCGAGATGGAACGCAAGCTGCTGCAGGGGCGCGGCTACCAGGTCGATATTGCGATTGACGGCATCGACGGCTGGAACGTGGTGCGCAGCGGCGACTACGACCTGTTAATCACCGACGTCGACATGCCGCGCATGGACGGCATCGAACTCGTTGGCCTGGTCAAGAAGGATATCCACTTGTACAAACTGCCCGTGATGATCGTCTCCTACAAGGACCGTCCCGAAGACCGCGCGCGCGGCATGAGCGCCGGCGCCGACTACTACCTGACCAAGGGCAGCTTCCACGACGAGACCCTGCTCGACGCCGTGTTCGACCTGATCGGAGACGCCGGCCTATGAAGATCGGGATTGCCAACGACGTCGCCATGGCGGCCGAAGCGCTGCGCCGGGTGGTGGCCAGCACCAGCGAACACCAGGTGGCGTGGATCGCGCGCACCGGCCTGGAAGCGGTGCGCATGTGCGCCGACAACCTGCCCGACCTGGTCCTGATGGACCTGAACATGCCGGTACTGGACGGAGTCGAAGCGACCCGCCAGATCATGGAACGCACGCCCTGCGCGATCCTGGTGGTCACCGGCCAGCCGCAGGACAATGTGAGCCAGGTGTTCCGCGCGCTCGGCGCCGGCGCGCTCGACGTCACCGCCACGCCGCTGCTGGCGCGCGGCGGCGGCGGCGACGCGGCGCTGCTGCACAAGATCAAAACCATCGGCAAACTGATTCGCGTGAGCGGCGCCGAGACCCAGTCGGCGCAAGCGCCCGAGCGGCTCGATGGAAAAATCAAGCACCTGCTGGCGATCGGATCGTCGACCGGCGGCCCAATCGCCGTGGCCAAGATCCTGGCCGGCTGGAACCCGGCCCCCGGCACCGCCATCGTGGTGGTCCAGCACATCGACGAAAACTTCGCCGCCCACTTTTCCAAGTGGCTCGGCGAGCAGCTCCTGATGCCGGTGCGCGTGGTCGAAGACGGCGACCCGCTCGAAGCGGGCTGCGTGCAGATCGCCCGCACCAACGACCACCTGGTCATGAGCGCGCGCCACCGCCTGCACTACGACGAAGTGCCGCGCGAGTACGCCTACCGGCCCTCGGTCGACGTGTTTTTCCACTGCGTGGCGCGGCACTGGGAAGGCGAGGCCACCGGCGTGCTGCTGACCGGCATGGGGCGCGACGGCGCCGCCGGCCTGCTCGCCATGCGCCAGGCCGGCAAGTCCACCATCGCCCAGGACCAGGCCAGCAGCGCCGTGTACGGCATGCCGCGCGCCGCCGCTGAAATCGATGCCGCGCAGCAAATTTTATCCTTGGAAAACATCGGTCGGGCATTGCGCAGTAGAATTGGGTCGAAACCGGCCGGGAATTGAGTACCCACCTTGGCGCCGGCTCACTACCGAAAAGCATATGACCGATGTCTGAAGTTTACAAAACCTACATGCCGGAACCGGCCGTTTTCAAGGTGCGGGTCCTGATCGTGGACGACCAGGCGATCATTGTCGAGGCGGTGCGGCGCATGCTGGCCGATCAAGCCGACATTGAATACCACTACGTGCTGGACTCGTCGCTGGCGCTCGAGACGGCCGAACAATTGCAGCCGAGCCTGATTCTGCAAGACCTGGTCATGCCCGGCATCGACGGCTTCGGGCTGATCGCGCAGTACCGCGAGCGCGAGAGCCTGCGCCACGTGCCGGTGATCGTGCTCTCGGCCAAGGAAGACCCCAAGCTCAAGGCGCACAGCTTTGCGGTGGGCGCCAACGACTACATGGTCAAGCTGCCGGACCGGCTGGAACTGCTGGCGCGGGTGCGCTACCACTCGGCGGCGCACATCAGCCGGCTGCAGCGCGACGAAGCGTTTCGCTTCCTGCGCGAGAGCCAGCAAAAACTGGCCGAAGCGAACATCGAACTGCAAAAGCTCGCCGCGCTCGACGGCCTGACCGGGATCGCCAACCGGCGCCGCTTCGACGACGTCATCAAGCTCGAATGGCAGCGAGGCCAGCGCGAACAGAAGCCGCTCTCGCTGCTGATGTGCGATATCGATTGCTTCAAGGCCTACAACGACAGCTTCGGCCACCTGGCGGGCGACCTGTGCCTGAAAAAGGCGGCGGCCGTGCTGACCGAAAACCTCAAGCGTCCGGCCGACCTGGCGGCGCGCTACGGCGGCGAAGAATTCGCCATCATCCTGCCCGAGACCAGCCTGGCCGGTGCGCAGGTGGTGGCGGACGCCGTGCGCAGCCACCTCGAAAAGCTGGCGCTGGACAATCCGCAGGCGGCGGGCGGCATCGTCACCATGTCGATCGGCGTGGCCAGCGTGGTGCCCTCGCGCGGCGACAGCGCCGACCAGCTGACCGCGCGCGCCGACAAGGCCCTGTACGCCGCCAAGACCGCCGGGCGCAACCGCGTGTGCGTGGCCGACACCGACATCCCTCCCACCTGAACAAGGAAATTCATGAGCATAATTCACAATGTCGCCGTCAGTAAAAAGTCCAATATCTACTTCGACGGCAAATGCGTCTCGCACACGCTGTTGCTGGCCGATGGCAGCAAGAAAACCGTCGGCGTGATCTTCCCCTCGCAGCTGACCTTCAACACGGCGGCGCCGGAAGTGATGGAAGTCGTGGCCGGCAAATGCCGGGTCAAGCTGGCCGGCAGCGACGCCTGGCAAGACTACGGCGCGGGCGAGCGTTTCAGCGTCGGCGCCAACACCTCGTTCCAGATCGACACCACCGAAACACTCGACTACGTCTGCCACTTCGGCTGACCCGCTTGAACGGACGCCGCCCGGCGTCCGTCCTTTAGCGCGACAACTGCTTACCGCACGAAGCGGATCTGCCGCAGTTTGTACTGCACCCCCTGCTGGTCGCCCCACTTTGGCAAGGTGCCGAACGGCATGCCGATGTTGCGCAGGTCAAAACAGGGATCGGCCGCCGCAATCAGCGTACCGACCTTGACCGAGACCGGCGTCCAGCCACCCGGCGCCGGACGGCCGAAGACATAATCGCCCGACTTGCAATTGGTGCCAGGGCTTTCCATCTTGACCGCCAGGCCGCCCGTATTGGCGCCATAGCTGCCGACATTGATTTCGAACTGCAAGGTGCCGCCGGCGAAGTTGCTCAGATTGACCGGCGTGCCGGTGATCATCACCAGGCCGTCGCCCCCGTCGGCGGCGAAGCTCATGTCCAGTCCATCGCCAGGCTTGATGCTGGCCTTGACGTGGCTGCCATTGGACGAGTACGTGGTCAGCGCCAGGTCGCCCGTCAGCGCGCCCGCATCGAACACGCCGTAGCTTGGTCCCGCCAGCGGCGGCGCGAACACCACCGGTTCCGGCACCAGGCTGGCACAGGTGGCGGCATCGGCATCCTTGCCAGCGCCCGGCACCCAGCGGATATTGGCGAACGAGGCGACCAACGCTTTCTCGGTATAGACCAGGAACGGCGTATCGATCAGGGTGAAGTCGGCGCCCTTGGCGGCAAAGCAGGACAGCGGCACTTTCACGCTACGCCTGGTCTCCAGCGGCAGCCCCTTGAACAAACTGGTGGCGTCCACTTCTCCCGCGCAAGGGTGCTTGCAGTCCACCCGCATTTTCACCGCCCCGGCCGGGGCCTTGTGCACGATGGTGTCGAACACCAGGGCCGCGTCGGCGTTGAGGTAGGCTTCGCGGTCGGCCGTGGCAGCCGCTTGCGAATAGAACTGGCCGGCGCCGCTCCAGCTGATTTTCTTGCCGTCCTGCTGGACATTGATCTGGGTGGTCTCGGCTTTGACGTTGGGCAAGGTCGTGACCGCGTTCAGGTCGGCGCCCAGCGCCAGCGACCAGGCGCTCGGGTCGCCGATGCGGGCCGTGTAGGGCGCCTGGTCGGCCGAGCGGAACACCTCCAGGTCGCTACTGGCCTGGCTGCCGTTACCGGCGGCCTGGGCGCAGCCGAGGGTCGGCGCCGTTTCGTCGAGTTTGCCCAGTTTGCTGTCGTCCGCGTAGCGCATCCCGAAACCATAGGCAAACAGCGGAGCGTAGTTGGCGTCGCCCTTGTTGGCCATCTGGCACGCCGTTTTGGGCCAGGAGAACGACAGCTTGCCGTGCAGGTCCAGATTGACGTCGCCATTGTCCTTGCGGAACAGGACATCGGTGACGCCCTTGCCTTCGGTGCCGGGCAGCCAGGCCACCACGAACGCGCTTGAGCGGTTCAGTTCCTTGTTGACCCAGACCGGACGGCCGGTGACTAGCACGGTGACCACCGGCACGCCCTTGCCAGTGACGGCATCGAGCACGGCCAGGTCTTCCGGATAGCGGCGCGCATGCTCCAGCGTGCCGCTGCGGCCGATATCGCCCACGCCTTCGGCATACGGGGTTTCGCCGATGACGGCGATGACCGCCTTGAAGTCGGCCACCTTGACGTCGGCGGCGTTCTGGCGGTACACCACGTTGGCGTCGCCGGCCACCGATTTGATCGCGGCCAGGATGCTGTCGGCGTTCGGGAAGTCGGCATTGGTGTTGGTCGTGCCCTGCCAGGTGAGCGACCAGCCGCCGGTTTGGTTGGACAGACTGTCGGCGCTTTTGCCGACCACCAGGATCTTGTCGCCGCGCTTGAGCGGCAATACCTTGTTGTCGTTTTTCAGCAGTACCAGCGACTTTTGCACCGCTTCGCGCGCCAGGGCGCGATGCTGCAGGCGGCTGGCATCGGTGAAGGGGCGTTCGAGCGGCGCCTTGGCCGTCATGATACCGGCCCGGAATTTCACGCGCAGGATGCGGGTGACGGCATCATCGATGCGCGCCAGCGGAATGTCGCCATTGTTGACCGAGGCGATGGTGTTTTCGATAAACTCTTTCCACTTGTCCGGGACCATGATCATGTCGACCCCGGCCTTGATCGCCTGCGCGCAACTGCCGTCGCTGCAGCCAGGCACCTGGGCGTGGCCGTTCCAGTCGCCGATGACGAAGCCGTCGAAGCCCATTTTGGTCTTGAGCACATCGGTCAGCATCTCTTTGCTGCCGTGCATCTTGCCGACCTTGATAGTCAGGCTCTCATTGTCCCAGCTGTTGAACGAGGCCATCACGGTCTGGGCGCCGGCGCCAAGGGCGTGGTAGTACCCCTGGCCGTGAATGTTGATCATGTCGTTGCGGCTGGACATGTTGACGCCCTGATCCCGGCCCAGATCGGTGCCGCCGTCGCCGATGAAGTGCTTGGCCGTGGCGATGACGTTGCCGCCGCCGGCAAAATCGTTCTGCAAGCCCTTGACCATTTCACGCGCGTACCTGGTGACGATCAAGGGATCTTCGGAATAACCTTCATAGGTGCGGCCCCAGCGGTCATCACGCACCACCGCCAGGGTCGGGGCGAAGGTCCAGTCGATCCCGGTCGACGATACCTGGGCGGCCACGGCCGCGCCGATGCGGCGCATCATGGCCGGATCGTTGGCGGCGCCCAGGCCGATGTTATGCGGGAACATGGTGGCGCCGTACACATTATTGTGGCCGTGCACCGCGTCGGTACCCCAGATCACCGGGATTTTAACCTTGGCATCGGTGGCCATGGACGCTTTCCAGTAGGCGTCGGCCAGCTTGAGCCAGTCCGCCGGCGCCGCCAGCTTGTTGTTACCCGGAAAAGAGCCACCGCCGTTCAGCACCGAACCGATATAGTACTGGCGCACCTGGTCCGGGGTGATGCTCTTGATTTCGGGCTGCGTCATCTGTCCGACTTTCTCGGCCACGCTCATCCCGGCCACGATCGCGGCGATGGAGGACTCCATCGCCGGATCCTTCTTGATATCGCTGGGCACGTTGGGGAAGTCGCTGTACTGCGCTACCTTGTCGACGGCGACGGGCGGCGGCGTGGGGATATCCGGTTTGGCCGGGTCGCTGTCGCTATCGCAGGCGGCCAGCATGGCGCCACAGGCGGCCGCTGCCAGCACCGTCCGGATCGAGGTACGTAATTTGTCTCGCATCTTGTTTGTCTCCTGATTGAATGGCCGGGACCCGCCAGTGCTGTCGCACGGTTGCGGGCTACCCTTGGCGAGAAGGCGCCGGCAATCGCGGAAACCGGAATTGGAAGCGCTTCACTCGCACTTTCATTATTTAGCAGAATTGACAAAAAAGATAATGTTTTCTGAACATTGTCGACGTGGAAGGGGTCGCCCGGACAGGGTCGCCCGGACAGGGTCGCCCGGACAGGGTCACCCGGACAGGGTCGCCCCGGGGAGCGCCAGGCGCAGGCCTGGCGCGCATGGCCTGGCTCGCTTAGACGAAGACGGGCTCGGTTTCGAGGGCGACCCCGAAACGGGCCAGCACGTCGGCCTGGATGGCGCGCGCCAGCGCCAGCACCTCGGCGCCGCTGGCACCGCCACGGTTGACCAGCACCAGCGCCTGCTTTTCATAGACGCCGGCCGCGCCCAGGCTGCGCCCTTTCCAGCCGCACTGGTCGATCAGCCAGCCGGCCGCGAGCTTTTCGCTGCCGTCGGCCTGTTTGTGATGCACCAGCGCCGGGTGCGCGGCCAGCAAGGCGGTACATTGTTCGCTACCGACCACGGGATTTTTGAAGAAGCTGCCGGCGTTGCCGATCTGCGCCGGATCGGGCAATTTGCGGCGCCGGATCGCCACCACCGCGTCGCTGATCTGCTGCGCCGTCGGCGCCCCCAGCCCGCCTGCCGCCAGTTCCTGCGCCAGCTCGGCGTACTTGAGGTTGGGCACCCACGCGCGCGGCAGCGCGAAGGTGACGTCGACGATCACCAGCCCCGCCCCGTCGGCATGCTTGAACACGCTGTCGCGGTAGCCGAAGCGGCAGGCCGCCGCGTCCATCGTGCGCAGCGTTCCGGCGGCGATGTCGAATACCGTCAGCGCATGGAACAGGTCCTTGACTTCTGCCCCGTAGGCGCCGATATTCTGGATCGGGGAGGCGCCCACCGTGCCGGGAATGAGGGCCATGTTTTCCAGCCCGCCCAGCCCCTGCGCGAGCGTCCATTGCACGAAGTCATGCCAGGTTTCGCCGGCGCCGGCGCGCACCAGCACACTGCCGCTGTCCGCTGTCACTGCTTCGCCCACCAGCGCGCGTCCTTCGATGGCCATGTGCAGCACCAGTCCCTCGAAGTCGCCCGTGAGCACGGTGTTGCTGCCGCCGCCGAGCAGCAGGCGCGGCATGGCCGCCAGCGCCGGATCGGCCATCACCTGCGCCAGTTGCCCGGCCTGGGTCACCCTGAGGTAGGCGCGCGCGCGGGCGTCGATGCCGAATGTATTGACGCTGCGGAGGGAAAAGTCGGGCGAAATGACGAGGTCTGTTGGCATGAATGAGCGTTGTGGAGGCATTTAGGGGAAAAAACCGGTGCAGTTCAGGGGCGCCGCCCCCGTTGTCCGTTAAAATATCGGCATTCTACATTTTGCAAGTAAAAAGGATCCCATTATGCCGTCGTTTGATGTCGTCTCCGAAGCAGACATGATTGAAGTGAAAAACGCCGTCGAGCAGTCGAACAAGGAAATCACCACCCGTTTCGATTTCAAAGGCAGCTCGGCCAAGGTCGAACAGAAGGATACCGAACTGACCGCGTTCGCCGATTCCGATTTCCAGCTCTCGCAAGTGCGCGATGTGCTGACCAATAAGCTGGCCAAGCGCAAGGTCGATGTGCGTTTCCTCGATGAGGGCAAGATCGAGAAAATCGGCGGCGACAAGGTCAAACAGGTGATCAAGGTGAAAAACGGCATCGAAACCGACGATGCCAAGAAAATCGTCAAGGTGATCAAGGATAGCAAGATGAAGGTCCAGGCCAGCATCCAGGGCGAATCGGTGCGCGTCACCGGCGCCAAGCGCGACGACTTGCAGGCCGCCATGGCGATGCTGCGCAAGGATGTGCCCGACATGCCGCTGGAATTCAATAACTTCCGCGATTAAGCAGCACGGCGCGCCGATCGTTCGGCTTCGTCGTTCAATCGGCGAGGTCGGGCGGGAGTGGGCGAGATGCCGGCCGGTGGCGCCGCAGCGCGCCGCCCTGGAAGCGCGGACATACCGTGGAGTATTGTCCCGGCTTTGCTCGCTGGAACGCAGAACACCCAGGGTCGCTTGGGGTAGAATTGTAGGTGCGCAAGCGGCCCGCAGGCCGCGCCAGCGCACCAGTAAACTTGGCAGTCTAAGGATAGCAATGAAACGTGTTGATGATTTCCGCCTGCGTCTGGGCAACAAGGAATATGTGCCCATCATGATCGGTGGCATGGGCGTCGATATTTCGACCTCCGAACTGGCACTCGAAGCGGCGCGCCTGGGCGGGATCGGGCATATTTCCGATGCCATGGTTGAGGATGTTTCGGACCGCAAGTTCGACACCAGCTATGTCAAAGACAAAACCAAGACCTATAAGTTCAATATCAACAATATGGACAAGGCGGTGGTGCAGTTCGACCTGGCGCGCCTGGCCGATGCCACCCGCCGCCACGTCGGCGCGACCATGGAAGCGAAACGCGGCGATGGCCTCATTTTCGTGAACTGCATGGAAAAGCTGACCATGAATTCGCCGCGCGAAACCTTGCGCACGCGTTTGACGGCCGCGCTCGACGCCGGCATCGACGGCATCACCATGTCGGCCGGCCTGCACCTGGGCTCGTTCGCGCTGATCGCCGACCATCCGCGTTTCCGCGACGCCAAGCTGGGCATCATCGTCTCGTCCGTGCGCGCGCTGCAGATTTTCCTGCGCAAGGTGGCCAAGCTGGACCGCCTGCCGGACTTCATCATCGTCGAAGGCCCGCTGGCCGGCGGCCACCTGGGCTTCGGCATGGACTGGGCCGAGTACGACCTGCACACCATCATGGATGAAATCCATGCGTACATGCGCGCAGAAAAGCTTGAGATTCCATTGATCGCGGCCGGCGGCGTGTTCACCGGCACCGACGCGGCCGGCTTCCTGGAAAAAGGCGCCGCCGGCGTTCAGGTGGCGACCCGCTTCACCATCACCCACGAGTGCGGCCTGCCGGACAAGGTCAAGCAGGAGTACGTGCGCGCCACCGAAGACGACATCATCGTCAACGGCATCTCGCCGACCGGCTATCCGATGCGCATGCTCAAGAGCACGCCGGCGATCGGCGCCGGCATCCGCCCGGGCTGCGAATCGTATGGCTATCTGCTCGATGCGACCGGGAACTGTTCTTACATCAATTCGTACAACCGCGAAGTGCTGGCCAATCCGGACAGCAAGACCGTGGTGGTGATGGACAAGACCTGCCTGTGCACGCACATGCGCAATTTCAATTGCTGGACTTGCGGCCATTACACCTATCGCCTCAAGGATACAACCCACAAGCTGGCCGACGGCAATTACCAGATGCTGTCGGCCGAGCATGTGTTCCAGGACTACCAGTTCAGCGTCGATAACCAGATCGCCTTGCCGGTACGCCAGGAAATCGCGCTGGCATAAGGCGCTTGCGCACTTCCCGGCGGGCTGCTTGCCCGCCGGTACCCCGCCTCAATTTCTTTCGCCACGGTGCTGGCGGCGCCGAACCTCCCGCTCTTTTGCCTGTCCAACCTTCATCGTGACGATTGGAGAGGTGCATGCCTGCCCGCGAGAAAGCCCGTTCTGCGGCCTTGCTGATCGATGCAAGCGGCCAGATCATTACCTGGAACAGCGCGTGCGAAAAAGTGCTCGGCATCGCCGCCGCCGATGCGCTGCGCCAGCCCCTGACGGCGCTGCTCAGCGAACAGGGCCGCGGAACCTGGCGCCAGCGCTGGGCCGGTATTCCCAGCGATTGCGATGCCGCCGAGCTCGAATTCGTGCGCCCCGACGGCAGCACCCACACCATTTTCCTCACCCTGCTGCCGCAGTTCGGCCACGACGGCGCGCTCAGCCATCTGATCGCCATGCTCGACGGCGCCAGCGACGAGTCCGATTCCGAGGCGGTCGGGCGCATGCCGCTCTCGAGCATCATCGATGTGCTGCCCGGCACCTTCTACGTGCTGCGCGAGGATGGCAGCTTTGCGCTGTGGAACACAACGCTGGAACAGGTCACCGGCATGGCCCCCGATGAAGTGCGCTGCGCCAACGCGCTCGACATGTATCACCTGGCCGAAAAGCGCGTGATCGCCGCCAGCATCCGCAACGTCTTCGATCACGGCGCCCAGGCCATGGTCGAGGCGAATTATCTCGACAAGCACGGCCACGCCACGCCCTACCTGCTGTGCGGCGCGCGCATCAGCTGCCGCGGCCGCTATTACCTGTGCGGCATGGGGCTCGATATTTCCGAACGGCGCGCCCAGGAAGACCGGCTGCGCCTGCGCGAACGCGCCCTGCACGCCACCAGCAGCGGCCTGGTGATTTCGCGCTGCGCCGGCCGCGACAATCCGATCGAGTACGCCAACCCGGCCTTCGAGCGCATCACCGGCTACAGTTCGGAAGAAGTGATCGGGCGCGATGCGCGCTTCATGGGCATACCCGGCATGGACGAGGACGATCGCGACCAGTTACGCGCGGCCGTGCGCGAGCGGCGCGAAGTGAACGTGGTGTTCCGCAACCGGCGCCGCAATGGCGAGATTTTCTGGAACGACCTGACCATCACCCCGGTCAGCGACGGCACCGGCAAAGTCACCCATTTCATCGGCGTCATCAACGACGTCACCGCCGTCAAGCAGCGTACCGCCCATCTTGAACACGAGGTCAACCACGATGCGCTGACCGGGCTGGCCAACCGCACCCTGCTGTGGGACCGGCTGGAACAGGCGCTGCACATGGCCCAGCGTAACAAGTCGCTGGTGGCCACCGTGCTGATCGACCTGAACGGGTTCAAGCAGATCAACGATGGCTATGGCCACGAGGCGGGCGACCAGGTGCTCAAGATGGTGGCGCGGCGCCTGCAATCGTCGGTGCGCGAGAGCGATACGGTGGCGCGCCTGTCGGGCGACGAGTTCGTGCTGGTGCTAGTCAACCAGCCGTCGCTGCGCTACACCCTGCGCATGATCGAGCGCCTGCGCGTGAGCTTGTCGCAGCCGGTCAGCTTCGATTCGACCGACATCGCGGTCGGCGGCAGCATCGGCGTGAGCGTCTATCCTCATGACGGCACAGGCGCGCTCGACCTGGTGCGGGCGGCCGACGTGGCGATGTACCACGCCAAGGCGGCCAATACGGGCGAGGTGCATTTCTTTTCGTCCGACATGAAGTCGACCACCCAGGCCAAGCAAAAGCTCGAAGACGGCATGCGCGGCGCGCTCGAACGCCACGAACTGTTCCTGCTGTACCAGCCCCAGATCTGCCTGCGCAGCGGCCGCATCCAGGGACTGGAAGCGCTGTTGCGCTGGCGCCATCCGGAACTGGGGGTGCTGGCGCCCGCCTCATTCCTGCCCGAAGCCGAAGAAACCGGCATGATCGTCGCCATTGGCGACTATGTGCTCGAAGAAGCCTGCCTTTTCATGCAGCGCATGGGCAGCGCCGGGTTTGCGCCGCTGCCGGTGGCGGTCAATGCCTCGGGCCGCGAATTCTCCCAGCCTCACTATGCCGAACACATCGCCGCCATCCTGGCGGCCCACAAGATAGCGCCTTCGCAGCTGGAACTCGAATTGCGCGAAGAGAGCCTGAACATCAATCCGCATCTGAGCGTGGAAGTGGTGTCGCAGTTGCGCGACCTGGGCGTGCTGCGCTCGCTCGACGCCTTTGGCGACAGCTCCTCGAACCTGAATTTCTTGCAAAAGCTGCCGCTCACGCACGTCAAGCTGGCCAAGATGGCGGTGCACCAGATCACGGCCGACGCGCGCAGCGGCGCGGTGGCCAAGGCGCTGATCGATGTCGGCCACGACCTCGGCGCGCGGGTCATCGCCAAGGGGGTGGAAACACGGGTGCAGATGGAGTTTTTAAGGGCCAACCTGTGCGACGAGCTGCAGGGAACGTATTTCAGCGCCCCGCTGGCCGAGCATGCCCTGCACGATATGCTGGTGGCGGCGCCGGCGGCCTGAGCCAGCCGGCGCCCGCCCGCTTCCCGCCCGCTTCATGCACCGGACCTGCGCTCAGCCTTCGCTGGTGATGCGCTGGATCAGCGCGCCCAGCACTTCCTCGGCCAGTTCGTTCGAGACCTGGCAGGTGCCGGCGTTTTCGTGCCCGCCGCCGCCGTATTCGAGCATCAGGGCGCCGATATTGGTGCGCGAGGTCCGGTTCAGGATCGACTTGCCGGTGGCGAACACGGTGTTCTGGTTTTTCAGGCCCCACAGTACGTGGATCGAGATATTCGTTTCCGGGAACATGGCGTAGATGATGAAGCGGTTGCCGGCGTAAATGGTTTCTTCCGCGCGCAGGTCGAGCACGACCAGGTTGCGGTGCACGCTGGCGCAGCGCTTGATCTGTTCCTTGCATTTGTCGTTGTGCTCGAAGTACAGATCCATGCGCTCCTTGACGTCGGGCAGCGCCATGATATCGTCGATCGTGTGATTTTTACAATACTCGATCAGGTCCATCATCAGCGCGTAGTTCGAGATGCGGAAGTCGCGGAAGCGCCCCAGCCCGGTACGCGCATCCATCAGGAAGTTGAGCAGGTCCCAGCCGTGCGGATCGAGCACTTCCTGCTGGTTGAAGCGCGCCGCGTCGCCCTTGTCGACCGCGGCCATCATGTCGTACCAGGCGGCCGGGAAGGCCGAGGCGCCGCCGTAGTAGTCGTACACCACCCGCGCGGCCGAGGGCGCTTCGGGATGGATGATGTGGTTGGCGCGCTCGCCGCTGTTGCGGATCGTCTCCGATAAATGGTGGTCGAATGCCATGTGCACCCCGGCCACGTACGGCAGGTTGGTGGTGATATCGCCGTCGCTGACCACGATTTTGCCGTCCTGCATGTCCTTGGGGTGGACAAACAGGATATCGTCGATCAGGTCCAGGTGTTTGAGCAGGACGGCGCAGACCAGGCCATCGAAATCGCTACGCGTGATCAAACGGTATTTTTTCACATCGGCAGACATAGGACATTCCCTTTGGCAGGTGGAACAGCGGGCCGGCCGCGGCCGGTTCGATCCTTCATCATACCGCGCAACCGGCCGCTGCGCGCGCTCCGATGCCGTACGCTTTGTTCGCGCACCCTGTTCCCCCAATCGTGCAGCCTGTCGCAAAGGCCGCGCACGGCGCCGGCGCGCGTCCTACAGTGGCAACATCTCATCAGTATTAGCGGCCGCAAGCGTTTTTTCGGGCGCCGGGAGGCGCGCAGCGGGTACACTCGCCGCTACGACAATCTCACGCAATGTCACGCAGTTTTATCCATCGCAGTTTTCATCCATTTAACGGAACATATTCACCATGGAAGCACGCCGCCCTCCCGAGCAAGCCATCGCGACCGTCCTGGCGTGGCTGCAGCGCGCCTTCGACGCCACCGCCACCTGGGTGACCCAGCTATCGTGGTGGAAGTTTTTCCTGTTCGCGGCACTGGCCCTGATCGCCGCCTCGATCTTGCAGAACGAGCTGTTTTCGGGCGGCGACGTGATCGAGGTGCGGCCGGAACGCAAACGCGACAAGCGCGAAGGCAATATCATCTTCGACGACAGCGGCATCAGCTACAGTCCGCCGCTTAAGCGCAGGGCGCCGCCCGAGCCGGCCGAAGTACCCGAGCAGCCGGAAGCACCCGAAACACCCGAGGTCCCGGAAGCAGCGGAGACAGCGGAGACAGCGGAAACGCCGGACGTTCCCGATGCGCCGCAACCGCCCGAGGCCGGCGTCCATACCGGCAAGCCCGCCAAACCGGCCCGGGTCATCGTGCCGGAAACGCACCCGCCAGTTGTCGTACCCGGGTCGGGCGACGGCGAAGTGCGCGTCGCGCTGCCGCCACAGATCGTCGAGGGTTTGTCGAGCGCGATCGAAGCGGCTGTCGAAAATGCCGCCGAAGAAAAAGTGAAGGTGTATCACGGCCAGGCCTCGACCTGGTTCAAGAGTTTCGTCTCCCTGCTGGTGCTGGCCCTGTTCGCCACCAAGGCGCTGGTCGGCGGCAAGAAGCGCGCCGAAGCCGAAACCCAGACCGCGAATGCCGCCGCCGAGCGCGAATCGATGCAGCGCCAGCTGTCGGAAGCGCGCATGCAGATGATGCAGGCCCAGGTCGAGCCGCACTTCCTGTTCAATACCCTGGCCTCGGTGGAATACCTGATCGAGACCGACCCGCCGCGCGCCTCGGCCATGCAGCGCAGCCTGATCCAGTACCTGCGGGCGGTGCTGCCGCAGATGCGCGACAACGCCGTGGTCACCAACCTCGGACGCGAGGCGGACATGGTCAAGGCCTACCTGAGCCTGCTGAAGATGCGGATGGAGGAGCGCCTGCAGGTCGACCTGCGCATTCCGGACGGCCTGCGCAGCGCGGCGTTTCCGCCGATGATGCTGCAGTCGATGGTCGAGAACGCCATCAAGCACGGCCTCGAATGCAAGCCCGAAGGCGGCTCCCTCGCCATCGTGGCCGAGGTGGCGCACAACAAGCTGCGCGTGATCGTCAGCGATAACGGGGTCGGCTTCGGCGTGTTCCCCAGCGATGGCACCGGGCTGGGGCTGATGACGATTCGCGAACGCCTCAAGCTCCTGCACGGCGACGCCGGCCAGCTGCACATCGCGGCCAACACGCCGAGCGGCGTGATCGCCACCATCGAAGTGCCTTATCAGGTATCGAAGTAATGCACAAGCGAGCGCAGCCGTTGAAAACGGGCCAAGGAATTGATTGATTAAAGCCCGGTTTCATTGAATAATTGGCACTCTTGTCCTTCACCAGAAACGCACCATGCCTACCGCTATTATTGCCGACGACGAAAGACTGATGCGCGACCAGCTGCGCCTGCGCCTGAACCAGGCTTGGCCCGAACTGGAAATCGTCGGCGAGGCGAAAAACGGCGAAGAAGCGATCGAGCTGGTCAGCCAGCTCAAGCCGGACCTGACCTTCCTCGACATCCGCATGCCGGGCAAGACCGGCATGGAAGCGGCGCGCGCGATCGGCGCCGGCAGCAATATCGTGTTCGTCACCGCCTACGACCAGTACGCAGTCGAAGCGTTCGAGCGCGGCGCGGTCGACTACGTGCTCAAGCCGCCCGAGGCCGAGCGCCTGCAGGTGACGGTCGACCGCCTCAAGTCGCGCCTGGCCAAGCCGAAGGAAGCGGTCAACGACAGCGTCACCGCCATGCTCTCGCAGCTGGCCGAAAAAATGGCGGCGCCCAAGCCGACCTACCTGCAATGGATCCAGGCCAGCATCGGCCAGGACTTGCGCATGATTCCGGTCGAGGAGATCCTGTTTTTCCGCTCCGACGAAAAATACACCTGCGTGCAGACCGAGCGCTTCGAGGCGCTGATCCGCAAACCGGTGCGCGACCTGGCCGAAGAACTCGATCCGGCCCTGTTCTGGCAGATTCACCGCGCCACCCTGGTCAACGTCAACGCCATCGAAGGGGTCACGCGCGACATCCGCGGGCGCCACCTGGTGCTTATCAAGGGCAAGAGCGACAAGCTCGAAGTGAGCCGCAGCTTCCTGCACCTGTTCAAGCAAATGTAAACCGCCGCCGCGCCTGTTCGCGGCGCATGCCTTCCGTCCCATGCACCACCTTGCGACACGACACGACATGACACCTGGTACCCCGCCGCCGCCGGCGCCGCGCATCACAGCGCCTTCGTCTTCCTGTTTGTCGCGCCTCAAGGCGTGCGGCAAGCGTGCTTTTATAATCAGCCCACGGTCCGCGTCCCGCGGGCTTTCGACGGCAGGCGCGCATGGCACAACAGCGTTCTTCCCGCTTCCTGAGCTGGGGTGCGATCATGTTCGTGCTCGGTTTGCTGGGCGGTCACTCCCTCGCGCGCTTGTTCGCGCATAACCGCTGGCCGCGCTTTGCGCGCAGCCACAGCCGCGAGATCATCCAGAACGCGAGCGAAGCGATCATCTCCACCGATGACACGCAGACCATCGTGCTGGCCAACCCCTCGGCCGCGGCGATGTTCTCGACCACGGTCGAGCGCATGCAGGGCAGCCCCCTGCAGCAGTTCATCGCGCCGCTGCCGACCGTCACCGGCGACGCCGCGCCCGCCTATTTCGGCGACGTGGCCGGCCGCGCCGGACGCCGCGCCACCGATTACGCCGTCACGGGCGTACGCGCCAGCGGCGAAACCTTCCCGCTCGAAGGCTCCATTTCCAGCATGATCGAGGCCGACCGCACCATCTACACCATCATCCTGCGCGACGTGACCGAGCGCCAGCAGGTGCAGGAAAAGCTGTCGCGCTCGCATGCGCAGCTGCGCCAGCTCTCCTCGGCCCTGCAAACCGTGCGCGAGGAAGAGCGCGCCCACATCGCGCGCGAGCTGCACGACGACCTCGGCCAGTTGCTGGCCTCGCTGCGGATGGACCTGAACCTGCTGCAAAAGGAGCCCGACGCCAGCAGCAACGGCCAGCGCCTGATGAACGGCATGGAAGAAAACCTGCTCACCGCAATCACCTCGCTGCGCCGCATCGCCACCAACCTGCGCCCGCGCGCGCTCGACGAAGGCGGCCTGTATTTCGCGCTGCAGGGCTTGCGCGACGAATTCGTCGAGCGCCACGGCATCGCCTGCTCGCTGTTCGCCGACGAAGCCGAGCTGCGCCTCGACGACGCCGCCAGCACCGCGATTTTCCGCATCGTCCAGGAAGCGCTGACCAACATCGCACGCCACGCCGGGGCCAGCAACGTGACCATGTATGTCTACCGCATCGACGGCCAGTTGCTGGTCTCGATCCGCGACGACGGGCGCGGCATCCAGGCGGCCGACATGGAAAAAGCCCAGTCGCTCGGCCTGATCGGCATGCGCGAACGGGTGTGGGCAATGAAGGGCGAAATCACCGTCAGCGGCGACGATCCGCCCGGAACCCGCATCGATATTGTGTTACCCGTACCCGACAGTACGCCCGACGAGGCCCCCGGCGAGCGCGCCGCGGGCGCACCGGAACGGGCGCGTCCGCTGCCGCCGCACGTCACCCGGGATTTCCCATAACGCCTGCAACGGCGGGCGTTATGCGGCGCTGCACCATTCCCTACGGCTAAAGTTTAGCGCACCCGAAGCGTGCAATTAGGGGGTATTGACGCCCTATTGCAGGGCAAAACCAGACTGTCTCATTCTCGCCACAGTTCACTTTGTCATGGATTTGACATACGTGGAAGCTATAATTACGTCCGATTAAGAGCATCCCTGGTTAATCGACCCTTATCTGTGCAACTTTTTGGAGATTTATATGCAATGCAAACTGATGGCCGCTGTCCTGGCCGCTGCGATTCCTCTGTGCGCTTCCGCTCAATCGAGCGTCACGATCTACGGTGTGGCTGATGCGGCGCTGGCGAAAGAAGACACGGGCGCCAAAGGCGGGAGCCGTACGGTCGTCAACTCGGGCAACCAGTCGACCAGCCGTGTAGGTTTCCGTGGCGTTGAAGATCTGGGCAATGGCCTGAGCGCTGTGTTCAATCTGGAAGCTGGCGTCGCACTCGACACCGGCATGGGCGATTCGAGCCTGTTCGGCCGCCGCTCGGTGGTTGGTCTGAAAGGTGGCTTCGGCACCGTCATGATCGGTCGCGAGTACACCCCGATCGCTGACGTCGCTAACGCAAGCGATATCAACGGCCAGGGTTTCTACGGCACCAACTTGAATTCCTTCGGCGCAAACCGTCTGACCCGTCGCATCAGCAACTCGGTCAACTACAAATCGAACTCGATGGGCGGCGTGATCGTCAGCGCCGGCTATGGCCTGGGCGAAACCCTGGTCGGTCCTTCGCTGGATCTGATGGGTCTGGCTCTTGAATACAAAGCCAACAACATCTACGTCGGTGCCGGTTACCACCAGATCGAGCGTCTGGCTTCGGGCGACGACAAGGAAATGATCGTCGGCGCAGGCTTCACCGCTGGCGCAGTCGAAGTGCGTGCTAACTACATGGTTGCCAACCCAACCGGTAACAACAACAAGTATGAGCAGGCCAATGCCGGCGTGTCGTACACCTTCGGCGCCAACAAGATCTACGGTAACCTGCAGCAAAGCAAACTCGAAGGCGGCGCCAAGGGCAACGGCTTCTCGCTGGCTTACTCGTACGCTCTGTCGAAGCGCACCAATGTGTACACCTCGTACGCATCGATCCGTAACAACAACAAAGCAGCCTTCGGCATCTTCTCCGCTGGCGCTCAAGTTACTCCAGATGCAACGAAAGGCCAGTCCGGTTCCGATCCTAGCGCTTTCTCGGTCGGCGTTCGTCACTCGTTCTAAATTCACTGACGCGCCCTGGCGCGTTTAGCTGAAGCAAAAAACCCCGCACGCTGCCCGCCAGCCTGCGGGGTTTTTTTATGCCTGATTGCACGTTTGTGCGCATTCATGTATATTTCTGCGCATTGATGCTTGTTTGAATGTCCCGATGCCGACCGAACCCCTCCTCTTGCAGGAACGCCACGCCCTCATCCTGCAACGCCTGCAAACCGATGGCCGGGTGCTGGCGCCCGACCTGGCGCAATGGCTGCAGGTGTCCGAAGACACCATCCGGCGCGATTTGCGCGACCTCGCCGCCGCCGGCCTGTGCCAGAAAGTCTACGGCGGCGCCTTGCGCATGCCGCTGCCGGCGGCGCCCGGCGGCACCCCGGCCCAGCGCCGCAGTGCCCAGGCCGACCGCAAAGCGCGCCTGGCCGCCGCCGCCGCGCCGTGCGTCGCGCCCGGCAGCGTGGTCTTCATCGATGCCGGCTCGACCAACCTGGCGATCGCGCAGGCGCTGGGCGAGGCGCGTCTGACGGTCATCACCAATGCCCCGGCGATTGCCGCCGCGCTGGTCGACAAGCCGCTGATCGAACTGATCGTCATCGGCGGACGCATCCACGCCGAGACGGGCGCCAGCATCGGCGCGACCGCCCTGCGCGAGCTGGAACCGATCAGCTGCGACCTGTACATCCTGGGCGCCTGCGGCGTCGATGCCCAGGCCGGCGTGAGCGCCATTCATTTCGAGGAAGCCGAATTCAAGCGCCGCGTTGCGGCCCTGAGCAGGTCGGTGCTGGTCGCCACCACCAGCGACAAGGTCGGCACCGCCGCCCCGTACGCGGTGCTGCCGGCGGCCAGCCTGACCAAGCTGATTGCCGAGCATGACATCGACGCGCGCCAGTTCGATGCCTTCGCGGCGCGCGGCGTGCGCGTGCTGCGCGCCGCCAAACCCTGACCATTCCCCTTTTCCGAAAGAAACCATGCCTGAGACCGGAGCGCGGCAACGCCTTTCCACCCGCCTTGCATTTCTTGCCGCCGGCCTGGCCATGTCGGCCTGGGCTCCGGATCGCTGCTGGCGATGCCGTCGACCAGTTTCATGACGGCGCGTTTCGGCGTGCGTCCGGTGGTGCTGTGCTCGGGCCTGATTGTCTGCCTGGTCCTGCCCGGCCTGGCTTTCGCGCCCAGCCCGGTGCTGCTCGGCTGCGTGCTGTTTGCCTTCGGCGCGGCCATCGGCACGCTCGATGTGGCGATGAACATCCAGGCGGTGGCGGTGCAGAAGAACTGCGGCGGCTCCTTGATGTCCGGCTTTCACGGTCTGTTCAGCGTGGGCGGCTTCCCGGGTGCGGGCACCATGGTGCTGCTGCTGTGGCTGGGTTTGAACCCGACCGCGTCCACCATCGTGCTGGCCTTGCTGGTCGGCGCCGTCCTGGCCGGCGCCTCGTCCGGCCTGCTGCGCGAACCCGATGCCCAGGTGCGCGATGCGCCGCTGTGCGTGGTGCCGCACGGCGCCGTGATCCTCATCGGCGGCCTGTGCTTCCTGTGCTTTCTGGCCGAAGGCGCCATTCTCGACTGGAGCGCCCTGCTGCTGACCGAAGGACGCGCGCTCGAAGGTGGCGCCGACGCCCGCCAGGGCGGGCTTGGCTACGCGGCGTTTGCGATTGCCATGACCCTCGGGCGCCTGAGCGGCGACCGGGTGGTGAGCAAACTGGGCGGTCAAAAAGTGCTGTTGCTGGGCGGCCTGTGCGCCACTGGAGGGTTTTTCTGCACGGTACTGGCCTCGTCGTTGCCGGGCATCCTGGCGGGGCCGGCGGCGATCGGCTTCGTGGCGCACGCCACCAGCCTGCATATGGCGTTTGCCGGGCTCGGCTGCGCGATGCTGCTGATCGCGTCCAGCGCCAGATTGGGCGCGTCGAGCGCGCCCGGGTGATTGACCTTACTTCCCCCTTACTTGAGGCGGCAGGTCAGCAGCCAGAAGTACTCCAGGCGCACGATCTTGATCTCGCGCACCGACGAGGCCAGCTTCTTGCGCAGCGCGCTGTCGGATGGATAGGTCTTGGGAATCTCGTAGCGCTCGCCATCGGGCGCGATGCGGATCTGGTAGGTATTGCCTTCCATATCGGTGCGCGCCACGGTTTCGCTGCTGCCTTCCACGTAGGCGTCGTCGAGCAGGACGATGAACATGTCGTCCCCGACCTTGGCGCGCAAGTGCGCCAGGAAACGTTCCTGCTCTTCGCGCTTGACGTGCGACCACCAGAAGCCGATGAACACGGCCGTGTAGCCGCCGATATCGTCCGGCAGGTTCCAGGCGTCCGCCACCTTGAATTCCACTTTGTCGCCTGGAAGCGCGCGCAACTTGCCCAGCGCGATCATTTCAGGATTGATATCGGTGGCGACCACCTTGTCGGCCGTGCCGGCGATGACGGCGGTCCAGTAACCGGTGCCGCAGGCGAGTTCGAGCACGGTGTGGCCGCGCAGGGTCTCGGCCACGTGGCCGCGCATGGCGGCCAGGTCGTCCTTGCGTTCCGGCCGGTCGTAGATGCGGTCGTGGTTGGACGCGCTCTTGGCGTAAAACTGTGCAGATTGTTCGGTGATCATATTTTTCTTGGTGTGAAAGCTTTTACAGCTCGTAAGTTTCTTTGGTGCCACTCATGGCCGACTCGACCAGCTTGCGGTTGAGGGTCGGCGCCAGCAATTCGATGAAGGTATAGATGTAGCTGCGCAGATAGGCGCCCTGCTTGACGGCCACGCGCGAGATGTTCATCCCGAACAAGTGCCCCACCGGAATGGCGCGCAGGTTCTTGTCACGCTCGGCGTCGAAGGCCATGCCCGCTATGATACCAATACCCATGCCAAGTTCCACATAGGTTTTGATGACATCGGCGTCGATGGCTTCGAGCAGCACGTCCGGTTTCAGTCCGCGCAGGCCGAAAGCGTGGTCGATCTTGCTGCGTCCGGCAAACGCGCCGTCGTAGGTGATCAGCGGGTAGGTGGCGATCTCTTCCAGCGAGACGGCCTTGGATTTGAGCAAAGGATGGTCGGGCGGCACCACCACCATGTGTTCCCATTGATAACAAGGCAAGGTGATCAATCCGTCAATGCCCGCGATCGATTCGGTGGCGATGGCCAGGTCGGCCTGGTCGCGCTGGACCATCTCGGCAATCTGGCGCGGGTTGCCTTGCAGCAGCGACAAGCGTACCTTCGGGTACTTGAGCATGAAGGCCTGCACCACTTTCGGCAAGGTGTAGCGGGCCTGAGTGTGCGTGGTGGCAATGGTGAAGCTGCCGCTGTCCTGGGCCGCGTACTCCTTGCCGATGCGTTTCAGGCTGTCGATCTCCTGCATGATCAGTTCGACGGACTCCAGCACCAGGCGGCCGGGTTCGGTCAAACCGCGGATGCGCTTGCCGTGGCGCGTGAAAATGTCAACACCGAGCTCTTCTTCAAGCTCGATAATCGCTTTCGACACCCCGGGCTGGGATGTAAACAAGGCCTTGGCCGCGTCGGTCAGGTTGTAATTCTGCCGCACGGCTTCGCGTACGAAGCGTAATTGATGGAGGTTCATTGCTTTTTTGTTCTCGCAGGCCGGAAAGATACTCAAAATAAATATCTACCAGCATTTTATAAGAATGCTTATGCCGGATACGCATATAAGCAAATAAATTCTTAGTCCTTTGGAATAAAGGACGAGTTTATTACTATTGAGGCTAGTTTGGGGACAGTCTCACGATCTTGCCCCGCAAGAAGCCCGATCGGCACACAAATATTCAGGATGACATATGTACCGTTACGACCAATACGACCACCTCATCGTCAGGGAACGCATCGCGCAATACCGCAGCCAGGTGGAGCGCCGTCTCAGCGATGAGCTGACCGAAGCCGAATTCGTGCCGCTGCGCCTGCAAAATGGCCTCTACATGCAGCGCCACGCCTACATGCTGCGCATCGCCGTGCCGTACGGCCTGCTCTCCTCAGCCCAGATGCGCATGTTCGGCCATATCGCCCGCAAGTACGACCGCGGCTACGGCCACTTCACGACGCGCCAGAACATCCAGTTCAACTGGATCGAGCTGGAACAGACGCCGGACATCCTGACCGACCTGGCCTCGGTCGAGATGCATGCCATCCAGACCTCGGGTAACTGCATCCGCAACATCACCTCCGACGAATACGCCGGCGTGGCGGCGGACGAAATCATCGACCCGCGCCCGTACGCCGAAGTGCTGCGCCAGTGGAGTACCTTCCATCCGGAGTTTGCCGCCCTGCCGCGCAAGTTCAAGGTGGCGATCAACGGCGCCGTGGAAGACCGCGCCGCGATTGCGGTGCACGACATCGGCCTGACCGTGGTGCGCAACGACGAAGGCGAGATCGGCTTCAAGGTCATGGTCGGCGGCGGCATGGGCCGCACGCCGATCCTGGGCAGCGTGGTGCGCGAGTTCCTGCCGTGGCGTTACATGCTGACCTACATCGAAGCGGTCATGCGCGTCTATAACAGCTACGGCCGGCGCGACAACAAGTACAAGGCGCGCATCAAGATCCTGCTCAAGGCCATGGGCGCCGAAGAATTCACGCGCCAGGTCGAAGCAGAATGGATCGACCTGAAAGACAGCGCATCGACCCTGACCGACGAAGAAATGGCGCGCGTGGCGGCCTACTTCACGCCGGCCGCCTACGAAACGCTGCCAAACATCGACGTCCGTGCGGACCACGCCGACAACAAGGCCTTCGGCAACTGGCTGACCCGCAACGTCAAGCCGCACAAGGTGCCCGGCTACGCCATCGTGCTGCTGTCGCTGAAGAAAACCGGCGTGCCGCCGGGCGACGCCACCGCGACGCAGATCGACTTCGTGGCCGACCTGGCCGACCGCTACAGCTTCGGCGAACTGCGCGTGACGCACGAGCAGAACCTGGTGCTGGCCGACGTAAAACAGTCGGCCCTGTTCGCGCTGTGGCAGGAAGCCAAGGCGCACGGCCTGGCGACGCCGAACATCGGTCTGCTGACCGACATCATCTGCTGCCCGGGCGGCGACTTCTGCTCGCTGGCCAACGCAAAGTCGATCCCGATCGCCGCCGCGATTGCGGAACGCTTCGATAACATCGACTACCAGCACGACATCGGCGAGATTGAACTCAATATCTCGGGCTGCATCAACGCCTGCGGCCACCACCACGTCGGCTCGATCGGCGTGCTGGGCGTCGACAAGGATGGCAGCGAGTGGTACCAGGTCTCGATCGGCGGCGCGCAGGGTAACAACGCGGCCATCGGCAAGATCATCGGGCCTTCCTTCTCGGCGCTGCAAATGCCCGAAGTGATCGACCGCCTGCTGCAGGTGTACGTGCGCGAACGCCACGAAGACGAACGCTTTGTCGACACCGCCCAGCGCCTGGGTGTCGCCCCGTTCAAGGAACATGTGTATGCCACGCCGATCAAGGCGGGCGAACTGGTTGGAGAAGACCACTATGCTTGAGTCGCACAAAGAAATCATCAAACACCGCGCAGTCGTCGCCGATGACTGGAGCGTGCTGCGCTTAGCAAGCGCTGACCTTGATGCCGGCGTCGCCGCCGACGCGCCGGACGCGGTGGTGGTCCCCGAAGGCAAAGTCATCGTGCCGCTGACGGTATGGCAGGCGCAGCGCGATGCGCTGGCATCGCGCACCGAGATCGGTGTCTGGCTCGCACCCGACGAACGCGCCGAATCGCTCAAGGGCGATCTGGACAAATTCGCGGTCGTCGCCATCGACTTCCCCAAGTTCACCGATGGGCGCGGCTACTCGACCGCCTTCAACCTGCGCATGCGCATGGACTATCAAGGCGAACTGCGCGCCATCGGCGACGTGCTGCGCGACCAGCTGTTCCAGATGCAGCGCTGCGGCTTCGACGCCTATGCCACGCGCCCGGACCGCAATATCCACGACGCGCTCAAGGGCTTGACCGACTTCTCCGAGGTGTACCAGGCCTCGGTCGACGTCAAGGCGCCGCTGTTCCGCCGTCACGAACGCGACGTGCGCATCGACAGCAGCGACGTCGGCTACGGCATCTGAGGCCCATCATGACCGACATCACCGCCCTCGTCGCCAGCACCCGCGCCACCCTGGCCCGCATCGCCGCCGAATATTCGCCGGCGGTGTTTGCCTCCAGCCTGGCCGCCGAAGACATGGTACTGACCGACTTGATCCTCAAGGCGAACCTGCCGATCGGGATCTTCTCGCTCGAAACCGGCCGCCTGCATACGGAAACGCTGGCGGTGCTGGACCAGGTCAAGGCCACGTATGGCTACGACATCGCGCTGTTCAAACCGCAGCCGGACGCGGTGGACGCGTATGTGTCGCAGCACGGCCTGAACGCCTTTTACGAGAGCGTGGACATGCGCCGCGAGTGCTGCCGCATCCGCAAGGTCGAGCCGCTCGGCCGCGCCCTGGCCGGCAACAAGGCCTGGGTGACCGGCCAGCGCCGCTCGCAATCGAGCACGCGCGCCCAGCTCGACATCCAGGAAGACGACGCCGCGCACGGCATGGCCAAGTTCAATCCGCTGGCGGACTGGTCCGAGACCGATGTCTGGAACTACATCCGCGATAACAATGTGCCGTACAACGCGCTGCACGACCAGGGCTTCCCCTCGATCGGCTGCGCACCCTGCACGCGCGCGGTGCAACCGGGCGAAGACGTGCGCGCCGGCCGCTGGTGGTGGGAAAACCCGGATTCCAAGGAATGCGGCCTGCACATGGTCGATGGAAAACTGATTCGCATTAAATCCGTGGCTGCGTGACGCTCACGCTCGCACGCCACAACAAAAAAACAAAGGCCCTAGCCACCATGACTACACTGACCGACACCCCGCGCGTACTGACCGACGTCAATGCGCGCCACCTCGATGCGCTCGAATCGGAAGCGATCCACATCCTGCGCGAAGTCGCCGCCGAATGCGCCAACCCCGCCCTGCTGTTCTCGGGCGGGAAGGACTCGGTCGTGCTGCTGCGCCTTGCCGAAAAAGCCTTCCGTCCGGGTAAATTCCCGTTCCCGCTGGTGCACATCGACACCGGCCACAATTTCGCCGAAGTGATCACCTTCCGCGACGCCCGCGTGGCGGAACTGGGCGAGCGCCTGATCGTCGGCAGCGTCGAAGACTCGATCAAGCGCGGCACCGTGCGCCTGCGTAACCCGCAGACCGACTCGCGCAACGCGGCGCAAGCGGTGACCTTGCTCGAGACGATCGCCGAACACAAATTCGACGCCTGCATCGGCGGCGCGCGGCGTGACGAAGAAAAAGCCCGTGCCAAGGAACGCATCTTCTCCTTCCGGGACGAATTCGGCCAGTGGGACCCCAAGGGCCAGCGCCCGGAACTGTGGGACCTGTATAACACCCGCGTACACCCGGGCGAAAACATGCGCGTGTTCCCGATTTCGAACTGGACCGAACTCGATGTGTGGCTCTACATCCAGCGCGAAAAACTGGCCTTGCCGCCGATCTACTTCGCGCACGAGCGCCAGGTCATTGCGCGCAACGGCCTGCTGGTGCCGCTGACCGACCTGACCCCGGCGCGCGATGGCGAAACCGTCGAAACGCAAGTGGTGCGCTTCCGCACCGTGGGCGACATTTCGTGCACCTGCCCTGTTAGCTCAAGCGCATCGACGGTCGAAGCGATCATCGCCGAAACCGCCATCACCCAGATCACCGAACGCGGTGCCACCCGGATGGACGACCAGACCTCCGAAGCCTCGATGGAAAAACGCAAGAAAGCAGGATACTTCTGATGAACGCCCGTATCGACAATCATAACCACACCCCGACCGAACGCGGCCTGCTGCGTTTCATCACCGCCGGTTCCGTCGACGACGGCAAAAGCACCCTGATCGGGCGCCTGCTGTTCGACAGCAAGGGCATCTTCGCCGACCAGCTCGACGCGATGTCGCGCTCGAAGCACAAGCGCACCGTGGGCGACGCGGTCGACCTGTCCTTGCTGACCGACGGCCTGGAAGCGGAACGCGAACAGGGCATCACCATCGACGTGGCCTACCGCTACTTCGCCACGCCCAAGCGCAAGTTCATCATCGCCGACACGCCGGGCCACGAGCAGTACACCCGCAACATGGTCACCGGCGCCTCGACCGCCGACGCGGTGATCATTTTGATCGACGTCTCCAAGGTCAAGCTGCGTGAAGACGGCGGCGTGGATCTGCTGATCCAGACCAAGCGCCATTCGACCATCGCCCACCTGCTGCAGATCGAGCACGTGGTCGTCGCCGTCAACAAGATGGACCTGGTGAACTACGACCAGGCCGTGTACGACCGCATCGTCAAGGCCTACAAGGAGTTTGCCGCGACCCTGGGCTTGACAGACATCACGCCGATTCCGCTGTCCGCCCTGACCGGCGACAACGTGGTCGAGCCGAGCGAAAAAATGAAATGGTACCAGGGTCCGACCCTGATCTCGCTGCTCGAGTCGCTCTCGGTCTACGACGAATCGCACGCGGCCCCATTCCGCTTCCCGGTGCAGCTGGTGGCGCGCCACAACGGCCACGAAGCGAACGACTTCCGCGGCTACATGGGCCGCATCGAAGCGGGCATGGTCAAGGTGGGCGACAAGCTGGTGGTCCAGCCTTCGGGCCAGAGCGCCACCGTCAAGGACATCCTGACCCTGGAAGGCTCGCACCAGTCGGCAGTGGTGGGCCAGTCGATCACCCTGCTGCTCAATGAATACCTGGACATCTCGCGCGGCGACCTGCTGGCCGGCGCCGACCAGCCCGCGACCCTGCTCAAGACGCTCAAGGCGGACGTGTGCTGGATGTCGGACGAGCCGCTCGACATGCGCCGCAAATACTGGATCAAGCATGGCACCAAGCAGACCTCGGCCAAGATCACCGGCGTCGACACCCTGCTCGACATCAATACGCAAGAGCGCCACGCGGCCGACGGGTTGAAGCTGAACGACATCGCGCGCATCGGCCTGACCGTGCAGCAGCCGCTGGCGGCCGACGCCTACGCCGACATCCGCGCAACGGGCGCCTTCATTTTGATCGATGAAGTTACTCACCAGACGGTTGCCGCTGGTATGATCCGACTGGACGCGTAAATAGTCAGCGCCAGCTCTGGAAGCCAGCAAAAGGAACGCTTTATGTCAGCACTCGGAAAAGTCTATCTGATCGGCGCCGGCCCCGGCGCCCAGGACCTCATCACCCTGCGCGGCGCGCGCCTGCTGGAGCGGGCCGACGTGGTGCTGCATGATGCCCTGGTGACCGACGAGATGCTGGCACTGTGTCCGCAGGCGCTGAAGATCGCCGTAGGCAAGCGCTGCGGGCAGTTGTCCACGGCGCAGGCCTTCATCAACAAGCAGCTGGTCGACAGCGCGCAAAAATACGCGCTGGTGGTGCGCCTGAAAGGCGGCGACCCGATGCTGTTCGGGCGCGCCGATGAAGAATTGCGCGCGCTGGAAGAAGCCGGCATCGAGGTTGAGGTCGTGCCGGGCATTACCACTGCGGTGGCGGCGGCGGCGGCAAGCAAACAGCCGCTGACCAAGCGCGGCGTGGCGCGCAGCGTGGCGTTTTTCACGTCCAGCACCGCGCCCGAACTGGAAGACCAGACCGCCATTCCCGATACCGACACCTTGGTGCAGTACATGGGCGGGCGCGAAGCGATCGTGACCGCTCAGCGCCTGCTGGACCAGGGCCGCAGGCCGGATACGCCGGTGGTGGTGATTGAAAATTGCAGCCGCCCGGAGCAGCGCATCATGCGCCTGACCCTGGCCACCCTGGCGCACGGTCTTGGGCCGGCGCACGGCCCGGTGCTGGTGATGCTGGGCGACGCCATGGCGCTGCGCGACAGCCAGCCGATCGATACCGTGCAGGACGGCGATCGCCTGGACGGGGCGCAGTTAAGCGCTTGAGCGCTTGCATGCGGGGGCCTGTTGCGGCCCTGCCTGCGGTTCCAGCGCGTCGATTTCCCATTGCAGCTTGTCGGCTGCGGCATAGGTTTTTTCGGCGATGGCCGACAGGCGGTTGAAAGCGCGCTGCAAACGCGGCGAGCTGTCTGGGCCGGTCAGCGAATACAGCTGGCTGCGCACCGTGCGGATATCTTCCTTCAATGCCTTGAGCGCTTCGCGCAGGCTGGCGTCGGCATCGAGCGCTTCGTCGAGGCCCGCTTCCATGCGCTTGCGCAGCATGTCGATCTTGTATCCCATTCGCGCGAGGCGGTCGGCCAGGCGGTCGAGGCGCATGGCGGCGCGGCGTTCGTTGCCCAGTGCGATGAGCGAATTGCGGCCGTTCCGGGCGATCAGGGAAACTTCGCGGAGCAGCAGCTTCAGGAATGTGCTGAGCATGGTGGGTACCGGAGAGAGAAAGAGAGTCAAGAAATTTTGAGCGCAAACGCCAGCCCAGTCAAACCCTGCACACGCTGGTAACTGATCCAGAACAAACCAAGCGCATATTCCCTCTCTCCATCGTTCGCGCAGCCACCACCGCCAGCATTCACAGTTTCAATGCCTTCGCAACATCCTCCCAACTCACATACTTGAAGTTCTGCGGCCCATCCGGCATGCGTTTGTACCCATCCTGAATCACCAGCATGCCCTGCGCATACGGCCCGCCCAGGTTCTTCGACGTCACATCGAGTCCATCGGTGTCGGACGTCCCATCGATCCCCTCGGCCAGGTTGAACCCCACCTTGAAGCGCCCGCGCACCTTGTACGGGGCGACCGCATCGAGCACCACATAACTGCTGTCCCCTTGGCTCGACACGATCAGGTACGCGCCCTTCGCGGCTTCGTAAATCGCCATCCCCTCCACATCCGCGTGCAAATCGCGGCCCACGCCAAGCACCATCTTGCGCGTCGCCGGCTGATCGCCGCGCGCCGCCAGGGTCCACACGCCGCGCTTTTCCTCACCGATGAACAAACGCTCGTTGCGGTCGTCGGCAACGCAGCCTTCCGGCTGGCTGTCGACCTTGAACTCGCGTGCCAGCTTGCTGCTCCACGCCTCGCCGCTGCGCGCGATGCGGAACTGGCGGAACGCCCCGCCCTTGTCGTTGACGATCACCTCCAGCCCACCACTGCGCGGCTGGAACAGGCAAATGCCATACACCTCCGGGAAACCGGTCGCAAAGCGCGTCAGCTCGGCCACCTTGCCGTCCGCGTCGAAGCCGAACAGCACCACGCTGTTGTCGTCGCGCTGGCTGGCCACCGCCAGATCGACCGCCTTGCCATCCATGTTCACGCCCTGGCGCAGGTCCACGTTATTCAGGCGGCCCACGTCCAGGAACTGCTGCTGCCTGCCCTGCAGGTCGTACACCATCAGGCCCTGCTTCTTGTTCGTGCCCAGCACGCGCGAGCGGGTGGCGTCCTGCGGATGCACCCAGATCGCCGGATCGTCCGCCACGTCGCCCAGGCGCGCCACCGGCATGGTCTGCGCGCGCGGCTCGACCACCGCCGCAGGCGAAGCCACCGGACCCGCCGGCAGGCGCGCACCGGCCTTGAGCAGGCGCCGCGCCGGCGCCGCCTCGCTGTTTGCCTCATACGCCCAGGTGCCGACGCCCTCCTCGTTCGCATACAGCGTGTGGCGCGCGTCGTCCACCTTGCATTGGCCGGCGTCGAGCGGCATGCTCAGTTTGCGCACCAGCTGCGGCGTGGCGCCGTGCATCAGCCACTGCTCCGCCTGGCCATCCTTGGCGGCGACGAACAGGAAGTCCAGTCCCTGCTGGTCGCGAAACAGGCACAGGCCCTCCAGGCCGAACGGCTGCTGCGGCAAAGGCGCCATGCGCGCCAGCTCGCCGCGCCGTACGTCGACACGGATCGGCAGCGCGTGCTGGGTATCGGCATCGAGCACCACGGCGATGCCGCTGCCCTTGGTGGTGCGCACGTCGAGCTGCCTGGCGCGCATCGGCAGGCGCGCCAGCTCCTTGCCGGCGGCGTCGGTCAGCTGCAAGGCCTGCCTGTCGAGCGAGAGCCAGCCGCCGCCATCGAGGGCGATGCGGTCGGCGGCGTGGGCTGAATGCACTGCGGTGCCGGCCAGGATGCACAGCAAAGCGGCTGCGCGGGTAAGGTGTTTTTGCATGGTCATATCAGAAAAAGTTCGCTTTCAGGCTCAATTTGAAGGTACGGCCGTACTGCTCGTACTGGACGTTATACGGCTTGCTGCCCTGGTACACGTAATAGGTTTCATTATTCAGGTTGATGCCCTCGAAGACCAGCTGCACACGCTTGTTGATCTGGTAGCCGAGCGAAAAATCGACCTGGCGCTGGGCGTCGACGTAGCGGTCTTGCGAGGCGTCGAGCATGTCGTCGGCCACTTCGAGCAGGTACGAGGACTTGTGATTGAGCGCCAGGCGAGTGCTGAGCGGCCCGTTTTCGTAGCCGAGCATCAGGTTGACGATCTGCTTCGACTGCCCCGGCAGGCGGATCCGGCGCGTCAACTGGCCGCCGCTGGCCTTGTCGAAGCGGCCGATGGTCGCCCTGGCGTCATTGAAGCTGGCGTTGGCGCCGACGATCAAGCCGTTCCATGGCGCCGGCAGCATGCGCAGCGACTGCGAATACGACAGCTCCAGCCCGTGCACGCGCGCCTTGTCGCCATTGGCGTAGCTGGTGGCGGTGGTGTAGCCGGCCCACGCCCCGCTGCCCGCCAGATCGGTGGTGTAGGTGAAGTTCTTGATATCCTTCGAGTACAGGTAGGCCGACACGGCGCCGTCCGCGCCGAGCATGCGCTCGATGCCCAGGTCCAGGTTCGACGCTTCCAGCGGTTTCAGGTCCGGGTTGCCGATCACCGCTTCGGTATTGCTGGCCAGGCTCACGCCCGGCGCCAGCTGGCTGAAGTTGGCCCGCACCACGGCATTCGTCCACGCGGCGCGCACGCTGGTATCTTTGTCGATATCGAAGCGCGCCTGCAGGTTCGGCAGCCAGTTCGAATACGACTTGCTGCGGGCGAGCGGCGCCAGGCCGTCTTCCGACACCTGCTGGCCGCGCGCGGCGAAACTGGTGCGTTCGTGGCGCATGCCGGCCAGCAGGCGCCAGCGGCCGATGTCGGCGCCGGCCTGCAGATAGGCGCTGTTGATGTCCTCGTCCATGCTGAAGTCATCCAGGTTCGATTCCTCGGTGAGCCTGGCGCCAGCGCGATCGAGTCGCGCCACCCGCGCGCGGATGGCGCCAGCATTCAGGCCCGGCCCCAGGTTGGCGAACGGGTAATCGAGCGTACCCTGGGTGAAGCCGCTCATCGACACGCTGCCCGCGCCCCAGTAATTGCCGCTGGTGGCTTTGCTGCTGGTGTAGCCCCATTGTTCGGTGTCGTTTTCCTTGGTGCGGCGGCTGATCTTGACGCCGCCCTTGATGTCCGCCGTGACGTCGGCAGCAGCGTCGCCCAGCGCCAGGCTGCGGCCCAGGTCGACCTTGACGTGGCGCTCGGCGTCGGCGCTGTCGCGCGCCTGCAGGGTGATCCCCTGCAGCTTGTAGCTGGCCGCATCGGACAGGCTGGCAGGGCCGGTCAGGCGCGGCACGCCGGTGCCGGAGAAGCGCAGGCCGGCCACGTTGGACGAAGCGCGGAAGCGCCCGTCGTTGATGCTCTCGGGCGTGTCTTCGGTGGCGCGGCTGGCGCCGCCCGACGCGGCCAGTTTCCAGTCGCCGAAGCGGGCCTCGCCGCCGGTCACGGCCGACGTGATGCGCTGGGTGTACTTGCGCTGGCGCAGGCGCCGTTCGGCGCGGGCGGTAAATGGCGTATCGGGCGCCGCTTCATCGCCCTTGACGTTGCTGATCGACAGACGGTCGCGCACTTCATCGTCCGAAAATTCGCTCACGAACGTGCGCAGATAGAGCGACTGGCCCGACTGCGGGCGGTAATCGAGGTTGAGCGCCAGCGCGCGGCGTTCGCGCTCGGGCAGGTAATTGCGCATCTCGAGGCCGGACAGCTTGCCCTCGCTCCAGGCGCCGCCGGTTTCCACGTTATCGGAACCGAACTTGCGGCGCTCGCCGCTGATGCCGGCCGCCACGCCCAGTTTGCCGTCCAAAAAGCGCTCGGCCCACAAGGCGCCGGCGTTCGGGCTGGTCTTGCCGGTATTCTGGTCGCGGCTCGCTCCCGCCTGGAGCGACAGCGCGGTGCCGGGCAAGTCGAAGGCCGACAGCGACTTGACGTCGACCGAGCCGCCGAGCGAGTTCGCATCCTGATCGGGCATGAGGGTCTTGGACACTTCCAGCGAGCGAATCAGGCCGGCCGGCAGCACGTCGAGAGCGACCGCGCGGCGGCCCGCTTCCGGCGACGGCACCGACGCGCCGTTGATGGTGACGGCGTTGTAATCGGGGCCGATGCCGCGCACCACGATATAGCGGCCTTCGCCCTGGTCGCGCTGCACCGCCACGCCTGGCAGGCGGGCCAGCGCCTCGGCGGCGTTCTTGTCCGGCAGGCCGCCGATATCGTCGCTGCTGATGATGCTGACGATGTTATCGGCCTTCTGCTGGGCCGCCAGTGCGCGCTTCATGCTCGAACGCTGGCCGGCGATGACCACGATATCGGAAGGGATCGCGGTTGCTTCGCTGCTGCCGGCGGCGCTGTCGGCCGCGTGCGCGATGCCGGTGCACAGTTGCAGGATTCCGAAAGCAATGAGGGACAGGCGCGGAAAGCCGCCCGCTGCCGCGCACTGACGCTGTTGTTGTTTGTCGCTGTTCATAGGTTCGCCGTTGGATGGGTGAAAAACAGGGCGAAGTCTAGAGAGCGAATATGTCCATCTCGTGACACGCAGGCCGCCGCCACGGTCGATACGGCCTTTTACGCCAGCCGGTGAGCTGAAATGCCCCCTCCCCCGGTGTCCTCCCCCGGTGTCCTCCCCCGGTGTCCTCCCCCGGTGTCTGTCCTCCCCCGGTGTCTCCCCCGGTGTCTCCCCCGGTGTCAGGTCTGACATTCCCCCCGGTGTCAGGTCTGACATTCGGACACGAGCTGATCCGCCACCCCGGTGTCACCCCGGTGTCGGTGTCACCCCGGTGTCATGTCACCCCGGTGTCAGGTCTGACATTCAGACACGAGTTCATCTGCAGATGACAATCGCGCAGTTCCCTGCAGCCGGGGTCGTGTCCGAATGTCAGACCTGACACCCGGTGGGGGGCTATCTACAGCCGGGGCCGTGTCCGAATGTCAGACCTGACACCGGGGTGGACGCGGGGTGAGCCGATCGGACTGGCGCCGCTGCGCTGTTTGCACCCCGCCTGTCATCGTCCTGTCACGCGCGCGGGCTAGTATCGGAACGTATCACCCTCATGCAAGGCTTTGGCCTTTCGCCCATGCTCCATTCACACCGCACTCCGCTCGTCCTGGCCTTGCTGGCCCTTCTCGCCTGCTTTTTCCTGTATGCGCTCGCCGGCGTGCCCAAGCCGCCAGCCGAATGGAAGTGGATCGATATCGCCAGTGAGGCGAGCATCGCCCTCATGGCCGGCGTGTGGTTCGTGCTGGTGTTGAGCTCCCGCCCCCCGGGCCGCGTGACGGCGCTGCTGGCCGCCGGCCTGGCCGGCCTGATGCTGGGCGCCTGCGCCGACTGCCTCGACGAATTTTTCAGCGTCCCCAAAGGCCAGCTGTGGAACCATGTGATCGAGAGCGGCCTGACCCTGGCCGGCATGGCCGCCCTCACCTGCGGCCTGCTCGACTGGCGGCGCGAACAATTCATGCTCAACGAGCACTTGCACAAACGCGAGCGCCTGTTCCGCGACCATCGCTCCTTCGATCCGCTCACGCAAGTGGGCGACGCCGACTACCTGCGCGCGCAGCTGCGCATCGAGCACGAACGCGGCACCGGGCCCGATTGCTCCCTGCTGATGGTCGATATCGACAGCTTCCACCTGATTAACCGCGCCCACGGCCAGCGCGAAGGCGACCGCCTGCTACAGGCGGTGACCCATACCCTGCTGCTCAACCTGCGCCGCACCGACCTGCTGTGCCGCTATGCGGGCGACCGCTTCGCGATCCTGCTGCCAGCCACCGATGGCGACACCGCACGCGCGCTGGCCGAGCAGTTGCGGCGCGCCGTGGCCACCTTGCGCCATCACACCCACGGCAGCGGCGAGGCGCTGCAGGTGACGGTGCGCTACGCGGTGCGCCATGTGGATATCGAGCCGCGCCAGCTGCTCAAGGAAATCAACCGCGCGCTGGAACGGCGCATGCCGCAGCCGGCGCCGGCGCCGGAGGATGCGAGCAGCTTCGCCGCGCCCGCGTGAGCCGCTTTTGAGCCGCCTTCTGCAAGCGGGCGACGCCTGCATCGTGGCGCAGCACCAGCCGGCGCTGGTGCTCGACTACGCGCGTTCGCGCGAGCTGGCCCCGCGCGCGATCCTGGCCGGCACCGGCATCGGCGACCTGCAGGCGCCCGATGCGCAGCAAGCCATCAGCCCCACCGAATATCTGCAACTGCTGGCGAATGTGGCGGCCGGACTGAAAAGCCCGGAGACCAGTTTCATGCTGGGCCAGCAAATGCTGCCCGGGCACTTCGGCGCGCTGAGCCACGCGCTGATGCAGGCCCACAGCCTGCGCGAGGCGATCGCCCTGCTGGTGCGCTTCCAGATGCAGCTGTGCCCTTTGCTGGCGCCGCGCTTTCGCGAAGATGGCGATCTCGCCGTGCTGTACTGGACCGACAGTTTCGGCGCCGGCCAGCAGCGCGGCTTCCTGGTGGAGATGCACATGACCGCCATGACCGCCATGTGCCGCTGGCTGGGCGGCGAGCGCCTGCCGTGGCGCTACTGCTTCAACCGCACCCCGCCGCGCTACACCGAGCAGCACGAGGTGCACCTGGGCGAGCAGCTGCGTTTTCACTGTCATCTCGACGCCATGCTGATCGACGCGGCCTGGCTGGACCGCCCCTGGCCGCGCGCCAATGCGATGGCGGCGGCGGTGGCGCTGCGCACTGTCGACGCGGCGCACGCCGGCGCCAGAGAGCGCAGCCTGCTGTGCGCCCTCTACGATTATCTGCTGGAGCACATCCGCAACGCACCGACCCTGGAACAGTGCGCGGTCCAGTTCGGCGTCAGTCCGGCCACCCTGAAACGCCACCTGGCGCGTCACGGCAGCCACTTCCAGGCCGAACTCGACCAGGTGCGCGCCCACGTCGCCCTGCACCTGTTCCATGGCGGACGCCACGACAACGATGCGGTGGCGCGCCATCTCGGATTTCATGACGCTAACAATTTCCGAAGGTCATTTAAACGTTGGACCGGCATGACACCCATGCTATTAAGACAAAGTCTGGAAGCGTATCGCCTCTCTCGGTAGCTCAAAGTCGCTGCTGGCGCGCCTGGCAAGCGAGGAATGCGTTGCATCGCCCCAACGTCCCCGATCGACTGAGATAGGCTCATATCGCTTGCAATCGGAAGACACATCGGCCATAATCTAAATGAGAATTGTTCTCATTCACTGAAAGGCAGCGATGAATACCACCCAACAACCCGTGCGCGCGATCCCGGCGCCTGTCGCACCTGCGCTTCCGCTGCGCGTTAACAGCCAGGAACTGCTGCGCCAGGGCAAGTCAATCCAGATTGAACATGACGGCAAAATCTACGAATTGCGGATCACCCGGCTTAACAAGCTGATCCTGACCGCCTGAACTACCACCCCCCAGCCAGCCAGCGTTGCACCCGCGAGCCAGTCCCCCCTTTTTGACAGGAGCAACGCAATGGCTATCGCTATCGATATGGCAGGACCCGCAGTTACCGCACCGGCCGGCGCGCCGCCCCAGCCCGAACTGCTGGTCTCAGCCGCGCTGCACCTGATGTCCCACTACAGCGCCAATGCCGCGCAGGCCGGACCGTGCCTGAAGCTGGCGTCGGTGATCGAGCGCCATCTGAAAGCGCTGGCCAGTCACGGCGACCTCAATCCCGTGCTGCGCGCCACCTGCCAGCAATTGTCTGAGCAGTGGGCGGCAGTGGTCGACCAGGCGCTGCCGCGCCCGTCGCGCCCGACCCTGTTCAAGCGCTTCGTGGGCGGGACGCGCTAGGCGGCGCGCCAGGCCGAACCGCATGTTTGCAGGCCAGCGCACCAGTGGCGCGCTGGCCTGGGCAGCGATCAGCGATGCGCCCTGCTTCTGAACAGGCCGAAAAACAGCCACGCCCCGCTTAGCGTGAGCGCGATATACACGATATACCCCATCCAGCCAAAGCCTCTATACGGCTTTCCCGGCAGCCTGATGGTATGCGGGTCGTCGCGCAGATATTCGATCTCGATGCGCTCGCCGTTGCCTATCTGTTCCAGCAGTTCTTTGCTGATCGGCCACTGCGCCACCGCCACCCGCGTGCCGCCCTGGGTGCGGAACTCGATATCGGCGACGGCGAAGCCTTTGCTTGCCGACTTGCCGGTATGTCCTTCGCTTCCCTCCGAACGTTCTTCCATATTCTTGAACGCCATGACCCGCGCCACTTCGCCCTGCTCCCGGTAACGGCGTTCGGCTTTGCGTTTGTCCAGGTCGTCCAGCAATGTCGACGCGCCGAAAAAGAAAAGCAACAGGGAAAAGCCGAAGATATATTTTTTCATGGGGAAGGTAAATCTGAATCAAGGCCACGGAAAAAAATGCCAATCCGCATTATAAATTGACCTCGCAATAATAAGGCTTCAAAGGAGTAAATACGTGTAATTTTCCCACGGGCATCAGTTGCGGGCAAGCTACCGGTACAGGCATCGTGCGCGACCGAACCGGCTTGCGTAGCGTTATCGCGCCGAATGGCCATTGAAAACGTTTTCAAAGTGGCTGGACCTGTGTACACTCTGGCCGGCTGTTTATTTCGTGGGTCGTTCCAGTTATGGTAATCTCGCGGTGACAGCCGTTCCGCCCCCTACCAGGACCCATCCCTTGACCGACCACGACAACGCTGCCCCGCCCTCCACCCTGATCGACGTCGCGCGTCACGCCGGCGTCTCGCCCAGCACCGTATCGCGCATCCTGAACGGTACCGCCAAAGTGTCCGACGACAAGCGCGCCGCCGTCATGGCCGCGATCGAGAAGATGCACTTCGCGCCGAACCAGATGGCGCAAGGCCTCAAGAAGGGGCGCTCGATGACCATCGGGATCGTGGTGCAGGATATTTCGAGCCCGTTTTTCGACGAGACCCTGCGCGGTGTCGACGATGGCTTGAAGGGCACCGGCTACGCATCGGTGATCGTGAGCGGCCACTGGAACGCGGTCGAGGAAACGGAGCGCATCCGCCTTCTGCTGGCACGCAAGGTCGACGGCATCATCGTCCTGTCCGGCCATCTGCCCGACGATACCATTTTGCAGTTCGCCAGCCAGCGCCCGATCGTCTCCACCGGCCGCGACATGCACACCAAAAGCGCGCTCGGGTTCAAGCTCGATAATGAAAACGGCGCCTTCATGGCGGTGCGCCACCTGGTCGAACTGGGACACCGCCGCATCGCTTTCGTCACCGGCCCATCGCATCACCGCGACGCCGACGAGCGCCTGGTCGGCTACAAGCGCGCGCTGGCCGAATCCGATCTTGAATACGACGACAAGCTGGTGGTGGGCGGCGACTTCCACGAATCCGGCGGCCTGCTGGCGGTGAACCACCTGTTCGAGACCAACCAGCAGTTCACGGCGGTGTTCGCGGCCAATGACCTGAGCGCGTATGGGGTGCGCTTGTGCCTGTACCGCAAGGGCATCCGGGTGCCGGACGATATCTCCCTGGTCGGCTTCGATGACTTGCCGGGTTCGTCGTACACCACGCCGCCGCTGACGACCATTCGCCAGCCCTTGTACGACATGGGCCGCATCGCCACCAATGCGCTGCTGGCACTGATCAACGGCGAACCGGTGATGGCGCAGATCCCGCCGCTCGAACTGGTGGTGCGCGAGACCACGCGCCGGGTGCGTTAAGAGACTGTCTCGGCAGGCTCCAGGAACGATTCTTTACAGCTGCGCCACGCAGAAATCGGTCATCGCCGCCAGCACGCTGGCGTCTTCCCCGACCGCGCCGGAGACGGTGATGTCCATGCCCGGATGATCGCGCCGCAGTTCCTCGACGATCAGCGGCAGGTCGCGCAGCAAGTGCCCGCCCTGCCCCAGAAACACCGGCACCACCGTCAGCGCCGTCACGCCCTGCGCGGCCAGTTCGGCCACGCGCTCGGGCAGGCGCGGCTCCATCAATTCCAGGAACGCCAGCGAGACCGGCACCTCGGGCACGCGCGCCTGCGTGAGCTCGCGCAGGCGCTCGAACGGCGCGGCCCAGGTGGCGGCGCGGGCGCCGTGGGCAAACAGGATCAGGGCGCGGGTCATCAGTGTCTTTCCACCCACCATAGCGCCGCAAGGGCCAATAGCAGGAATAGCAAACTCGGGGCGATCGCCGTCAGGACGGCAGGCATGGAACTGAGCAGCCCGACGTGCGCGAACAGGTTATTGATCAGGATGAAGCCGACACCGATCATGATGCCGATGAAGATCTTCAGGCTCACGCCGCCGCTGCGGGTGTGCAGATAGGCGAACGGCAGCGCCAGCGCCATCAGCACGAAAATGGCCAGCGGGTCGAACAGCTTTTTCCAGAACGCGATCTTGAAGCGCTCGGTCTCCTGCTTGTTCTCGGCCAGGTGGCGCGTGTAGATCGCCAGTTCGGTGGCCGACATGCGCACCGGATCGGACGCCGATACCGAGATGATTTTTGGCGTGATCTCGGACACCAGGTCCATGCTCGGCAGCTTGCGCGTGGCGACCATGCTGGTCTCCTGGCCGTAGGTGCCCAGCGCTTGGGCGCCGGCTTCCGGTTTGCCGCCCGGTGGCGGCAGCTCGCGCGTGTTGGTAAAGCGCGTCTCGGTCACGTCTTCCAGGCGCCAGGTGCTGTTGCCGGTGAAGACGGCGCGCGCCGCGGTGATCAGGGAACGCATGCGGAAGTTGGTATCGAACTCGTACAGCCGCACATCGAGCATCTGGCCGTCGGTGCGGAACTGGCGCACATTGAAAAAGCGCGAGCCGGTAACGACGCCCTTGGTGCCTTCGCTGCGCACGATATCCTTGGTCCACATCCCGGAGCGGAACTCCTGCGACACGGTGGCGCCGCGCGCGCTCAGTTTGAGTTTTTCGGCCAGCGGCGCGGTGCGCGGCGCAATCAGCTCGCCGAACACGAAGGTGATGATGACGAACACGAAGCCGATCTTGAACAGCATCCACGCCGCCATCTGGGTCGACATGCTCGACGCCCGCATGATGGTGAACTCGGAGCTCGACGCGAACTGCGCCATCGTATAGATGGTGCCGATCAGGGTCGCCACCGGCATCACCTCGTACACGTGGAACGGCACGCGCAGCAGCACATACAAAAAGGCATGCTGGATTGCGTAGCCTTCCTTGCCCACCGACGGCAGTTCGCCGGTCAGGTCCATGAAAGCGCTCAGCGCCAGGAAGGCGACCAGCACGAAGGCGACGGCCTGCGCGATCGAGATCGCGAAATAGCGTTGAAGGACCTTCATTTGGCGCCTCCCGCCGGGGCGGCATGATCGAGCCGGCCGCGCTTCATCGCCGCCCACAGCACCAGCGGGTGGTAACGGTGGTTGACGTTCAGGCGCCAGGCGAACATGATCACGATGAGGACCGCGACGAACAGATGCAGCGGCCACCAGGCCATGTGGAAGTCCGATTTGCCCTGGCGGACATTGGCCTCGGCCAGCTTGGTCAGGTTAATGTAGGTGAAGAAGATCAGCAGCGCGATGATCAGGTTGGCCGCGCTGCCGGCGCGCGGATTGACAAAACCGAGCGGAATGGCCAGCAGGATCAGGAGCAGGCAGGTAATCGGCGCGGCGATGCGGTACAGCAGTTCGGACTGGGTGAAGCGGTTCGGGGTTGCGAGCAGCTCCTGGGTGGACATGGCGTCCGACGAGATGTCGCCATCCATCGTCGTGTTCTTGCTGGCCACGCGCATGCTGTAGCGGCCGAACTCCATCGATTGAAAATCGGCCTGGCCCGGCACGCCCTGGTAGCGCCGGCCATTCTTGAGCACCAGGAACTGGCCGCCCTTGCCGTCCGACTCGATCACGCCTTCCTTGGCGACGATGACGGAGTTGACGTTCTTTTCGACCGTGTTGACGAACACATTCTGCACCACGGTCGATTCGCCGGTGACACCTTCGACGAAGAACACGCGGTTGCTCGACGACGATTCCTTGAACTGGCCGGGCGAGACCTTTTTGAGGTCTTCGCGTTTTTCGAAGCGCTGCACGAATTCGGTGCTTTTCATCTTGGCCCACGGGGTCACGAACAGGCTCAGGGTGCCGGTCAGGATCATCATCGGAATACCGAAGGTGAGGATGGGCCGGATCCAGCGCGTGAGCGACAGGCCGGACGCGAACCAGACCACCATCTCGGAGTCGCGGTAGCTGCGCGTGACGACCGCCAGTACCGAAATAAAGCTGGTGAGAGTCAGGATAGTTGGCAGATAATTCAGCGTTGCGAAGGCGATCAACGCCAGCACGTCGCTCGACCCGACCTTTCCGCCTGCGGCTTTGCCGAGGATGGAGATCAGGGTCCAGGTGGCGACGATGGAAAACAGCACCGTGAAAGTCGTTCCGGCCGAACTGGCCAATTCACGTTGCAAGGCGCGTTGAAAGATCATTCGAAAGTTATAATCACAGGTTAGGCAGTGCGCGTCACAAACACGAAACGGAGATTCAAATGGACTTTAGCATAAAAGCATTCGACACAAAGAACACCATCACGTCGGCCAAAACCGGTTGCATCGCGGTTGCGGTATTCGAAAACAAAAAACTGTCGCAGGCTGCAAAAGCCCTCGACCAGGGTGGTGACATCACGGCTGCGCTCAAGTCCGGCGACATTACCGGCAAAGCCGGTTCGACCCTGCTGTTGCGCGGCATGTCCGGCACCGGCGCGGCGCGCGTGCTGCTGGTAGGACTGGGCAACGACGAGACGGTCAGCGAAAAAAGCTTCACTTCCGCAGTGAACGCGACGCTCAAGGCTTTCGCCTCGCTCGGCGCCGCGGACGCCATTATCGCATTACCCATGACGGATGTGAAAGAGCGTGACGTTTCCTGGGCCGTGCGCACCATCGTCTGCGCCGCCCACGAGAGCGTTTTCCGCACCGACGGCCAGAAAAGCAAGAAGGACCCTGCCGCGGCGGGCGTGCGCAAGATCACCCTGGCGCTTGATGCCACGGGCGAAGTCAAGACCGCGCTGGCGCAGGCCATTGCGATCGCCAACGGCATGGACCTGACCAAGGAACTGGGCAACCTGTCGGCCAACATCTGCACCCCGACCTACCTGGCCGACACCGCGCGCAAGCTGGCCAAGGACTACAAGTTCGACGTCGAAGTCCTGGACCGCAAACAGCTCCAGGCGCTCAAGATGGGCAGCTTCCTGTCGGTCACCAACGGCAGCGAAGAAGCGCCCAAGTTCATCGTCCTGAAACACATGGGCGGCAAGGCCAAAGATGCGCCGGTGGTCCTGGTCGGCAAGGGCATCACCTTCGACACGGGCGGCATTTCGATCAAGGCCGGTCCCGGCATGGATGAAATGAAGTACGACATGTGCGGCGCCGCCTCGGTGCTGGGTACCTTCCGCGCGATTGGCGAAATGGGCCTGAAGCTCAATGTGATCGGCGTGATCGCCGCGTGCGAGAACATGCCGTCGGGCCGCGCCACCAAGCCGGGCGACATCGTCACCTCGATGAACGGCCTGACCATCGAAGTGCTCAACACCGACGCCGAAGGCCGCCTGGTGCTGTGCGACGCGCTGACCTACTGCGAGCGTTTCAATCCGGCCGCGGTGATCGACATCGCCACCCTGACCGGCGCCTGCGTGGTGGCACTGGGCCATCACAACACGGGCCTGTTCACGCGCAGCGACGAGGCCCACGAGAAGCTGGCCGGCGAACTGCTGGCCGCCGGCAAAGCCGCCAGCGACACCGCATGGCGCCTGCCGATCGAAGAAGTCTACAACGAGCAGCTCAAGTCCAACTTCGCCGACCTGGCCAACATCGGCACTCCGGGCGGCGCCAGCGTGACGGCGGCCTGCTTCCTCGAGAACTTTACCCGCAAGTACACCTGGGCGCATCTGGACATCGCCGGCACCGCCTGGAAGTCGGGTGGCGCGAAGGGCGCGACCGGCCGTCCGGTGCCGCTGCTGTCGACGTTCCTGATCAACCGCGTGTAAGCGGCATCGCAGGACGACAAAAAGCGGCCTCGCGGGGCCGCTTTTTTGTTGCGATCGGACGTTAGTGGAGCGCCGTCCCCGCCGCTTCCGGCGGGTCGTTCCGATAATCGCGCGCGCCGCTGCGGCGCATCAGCACCGTCAGCGTTTCCGGGTAATCGAACCCGGAGCCGGTGCGCTTGTCGAGCAGGTATCCCAGCCCCGCGGTCAGCACCGCATTGCCCACGGTGGCGCTGGCGTTGGCACTCGATGCGACCCGGTCCTGCCCCGCACCGACGCCATCCTTCTTACAGTCGATGAACAGATTGCCCGCGCTCTTTTGCACGGTCACGTGCCCAGGGGACGTGACGAACCAGCGCCCTTTGTCATTGGTCAGCACGCAGCCGGCCCCGCCGACTTCGCGGTTGTCCAGGATCGTGTGCAGCATCAGGGTCTGCTGGTTCGATTCGCTGATCGTCGCGCAGCCGCCCAGGGCGGCCAGCAGCGCCAGCGCGCCGGTCCGTATGAAAATCGCCATCGCATCCATCCAAGGTAGTCGTTCATCCTGTTTACGGCAGATGCCCAGGATTTCTGAATACTACCCGATGAAACCTACTTGAGCGGAATCGGCTGGTTGGCCGGCACCGGCACTGCGGTCACGCTGTTTTTCGGGCTGCCGTCGATCAGGCGGTCCGAATAGACAAGGTAAGCGAGCGCATTGCGCTTGGTGTCGACCATGCGCACCACGCGCACGTGCTTGAAGAAGATCGAGGCGCGCTCGCTGAATACTTCTTCCTGCCGCGGCACCTTGCCCTTGAAGGCGATCGGTCCGACCTGGCGGCAGGCCACCGACGATTCGGCCTTGTCTTCGGCCAGGCCCACGGCGCCCTTGATGCCGCCGGTCTTGGCGCGCGACAGATAGCAGCTCACGCCGCTGACGACCGGATCGTCGAATACTTCGACCACGACCTTGTGGTCGGGGCCGATCAGCTTGAAAGCGGTATCGACCGAGCCCACCGTTTCGGCGGCGGCGCCAACGGCGGCAGCGGACAGCGCGAGGCTCAAAGCGAGGCGAATCATTCGCATAATGTTATTCCTGGAGAGTGGTGCGGGAGAGTGATGCTGGAGCTAGTCGCCGCAGTAGCCGGGCAGGACTAGGACACCGGTGCAAAGCGCGGCACCAGAATGCCGTCGACCTCGACCAGTTGAAAAAACACGTCTTTCGGCCGCGTCCATATTGAACCGTCCGCTGCGCGATACACGATCATCTCGGAGAAATCCGATTCAAGAGTGGCCACGCACACCAATTCGTACAGGCCACCCTTGTAGTGCCGGTATTGCATCAACTCTCGGTCTTGTCTTCGGCCAGAGCTTTCTGCTTCTTCTTCAAGCCCTGGATGACCTTCAGGACACCTTCGATACCAGCGGTATCGTCGAGATCGCTAAAAGCATCAAGAACCTCATTCAGAACCCGGTTACGCACTGCGGTTTCATCCGACGCCGGTGCGCTTGCGCGTACCGGTTCGGCCGACTCTTTCGAGGCGGCCTTTTGCGCCGAATACTTCGCTGTCGCCGCGGCTGTTTTGCCGTGCGCTAGCGCCGCTTGCCAGATTACCCAGCGACGTTGTGTTTCAAACACGAGATATTCATCGGGCTTATCTTCTCGGCGTCGAACGATATGACCATCGCGCTGCGCCCATGCTTCAAATGCACTTCGCATTTTAATCCTTTACAAATGCTGTCTTCGCATTTCTACACTAATCAAAACAGAATTGTTTTAACTAGTACCACCTTGCAGAATGTGTCATGAAGCCGTCACAAACTTTAAGGGCGTGTAACTCTTCACGCTAGGGGTTCCGACCGTTGGTTCTCACCACCACCGACCGGATTTGAGTATATTACCCCGTGCGTTATAAGAATGCAATTTTTTATTCCCCATGAGTAACAATAGTCCAAAATCGTTGTTTTGTCTGCCTGTTGTTACATCTAATTACATCTTGCGAGTGGTTAAATCTCGGGGACAACAAAGTTTAACATCTCCACGGTATTTTTTCGATAAAAGTGTTGATAACACAAGCGTATGCAAAGCGCATACACCGGCAAATTTGTTAACTGTCAGCATGTTCTTGCACGAACGGCACATTTAACGCGATACTGCGTGTTTTTAGCATCAATGGCGCTTGGACTCCCCTATGAAAATAGCAACATGGAATGTTAATTCCCTCAAAGTACGACTTGCACACTTACTGCAATGGCTTGAGGCCAATCCGGTAGACGTACTCTGCTTACAAGAGACCAAACTAACCGACGATAAGTTCCCCATTTCTGAAATTAATGCGGCCGGCTATGAAGTTGCCTTCAGCGGGCAGAAAACCTATAACGGCGTTGCAATATTATCTAAATTACCACTTACTGACATCATCAGAAACAACCCTTTGTTTCCCGATGAGCAGCAGCGGATACTCGCGGCGACCATTGGCGGGGTGCGCTTTATCTGCGCTTATGTGCCCAATGGCCAGGCGGTCGATACCGACAAATATGCCTATAAACTTGCATGGCTGGGGTCGCTGCGGGAGTGGCTTGCCGGCGAAGTGAGCGCGCATGCCGAAGGTGGCCTGGCGATCCTGGGCGATTACAACATCGCCCCCGAGGACCGCGACGTGCACGACCCGGTTGCATGGGCCGGCCAGGTGCTGTGCTCCGACAAAGAGCGGGCGGCCCTGAGCGCGCTGACCGACTTGGGATTGACCGATGCGTTCCGCCTGTTCGAGCAGGCCGACAAATCGTTCAGCTGGTGGGATTACCGGCAGCTCGGCTACCAGAAAAACAAGGGCTTGCGAATCGACCACATATTGCTGTCGGAGGCCTTGAAAAAGCGCTGCACCGCATGCGCGATCGACCGCATTCCGCGCAAGTGGGAACAACCGTCCGACCACGCCCCCGTCATCGCCACCCTGGACTGACAAAGAGTTGCCACCGCCCCCAACCGGGGTCAGAGCTCTGACTTGCAACTTTTTGACTGCAAATGCCGTATTCCATCCCGTTCGGCAAGTTTCGAACGCAGCGTATCTGACAGCATGCCCGTGCGCGCCCAGCATCGTTCCGGATGACCACGATCAGCATTGAAGCAGGAAAATAGTTTCTAGTCAGAGCTCTGACCCCGGTTGTGGGAAGGCGCTGACCAGGGGTAGGAAACTAGGTGATGGAGAGGTGCTGGCGGGCCTCGCCGGCGGGTCGGGGCTGGGCGAACAGGTAGCCCTGCGCGTACTGGCAGCCGTGGCCGCTCAGCAGCGCGTACTGGGCTTCGGTTTCGACGCCTTCCGCCACCACCGACAACTGCAGGCTGTTCGACAGCGCCATGATGGCCGCCACGATCGCGCGGTCTTCGGTGCTGCTCTCGAGGTCCTTGATGAAGGCGCGGTCGATCTTGATCTTCTTGACCGGAAAGCGCTTCAGGTAGGCCAGGCTCGAATAGCCGGTGCCGAAATCGTCGATCGACAGGCGGATGCCCATCGCGTTGATCTGCCCCAGGATCTCCATGGTCTGCTCGCCGTGCTGCATCAGCGCCGTTTCGGTGATTTCGAATTCGATCAGCGCCGGGTCGATCCCGGTTTCGTCGAGCACGCGCCGGATCGATTCGATCAGCCCCCGGTGCATGAACTGGCGAGGCGACAAATTGACCGCCAGCGGCACCGCCGCCATCCCCTCGCGCCGCCACGCCATGCTTTGCTCGCAGGCGCGCCGCATCACCCATTCGCCGACCGGCACGATCAATCCGTTTTCTTCCATGATGGGGATGAAGTGGTCCGGCAGCACCAGCCCGTGCCCCGGACGGCGCCAGCGCAGCAGCACTTCCATGGTGTGCACGCGGCGCGTGCCGATGTCGATGATCGGCTGGTAGAACAGCTCGAATTCTTCATGCGCCAGCGCGCCGCGCAGCGCGCTCTCCAACTCGAAATGCCGCGCCGCCGCCAGGTTCATGCGCTCGGTGAAATACTGGTAGTTATTGCGGCCATTCGCCTTGGCGTGATACATGGCCGCGTCGGCATGCCGCATCAGGGTCGCCACATCGTCGCCGTCGTCGGGATACATGCAGATGCCGATCGATGGCGTGATGTGCAGCAGGCGCCCGTCCACCGGGAACGGCAGCGCCAGCACGTCGATGATCTTCTGCGCCACCTGGCTGCTTTCGTCGGGCCCGCCGATACCCGGCACCAGCACCACGAATTCGTCGCCTCCGAGACGCGCCACGGTGTCGCTGGCGCGCACCGCATCGCACAGGCGCCCCGCCACTTCCTTGAGCAGGCGGTCGCCCATCAGGTGCCCGAGCGAGTCGTTGATGGTCTTGAATCGGTCAAGGTCGATGAACATCACGGCCAGCTTGCCGGCGGAACGCCTGGCGCCGAGCATGGCGTGGTCCAGCCGGTCCGACAGCAAGGCGCGGTTGGGCAGGCCGGTCAGGCTGTCGTGATAGGCCATGTGATTCACGCGCGCTTCGGCCTGGCGCCGTTCGACGATCTCGCCCTGCAGCAGCGCGTTGGCGCCAGCCAGTTCGGCGGTGCGTTCCAGTACCCGCACTTCGAGTTCGTCGCGCGCGCGCCGCACCGCTTCGCCGGCCTCGCGCCGCGCGGTCACGTCGTCGACCAGCCACACCGAGCGCCCGGTGGCATGCGCCAGGTCGAACGGGCGTCCCGACAGGCGCGCCCAGAAGGTGCTGCCGTCCTTGCGCACCAGCCGGTATTCGGCCATGTGCACGCGCCCCGCGTGGAAATCGCGCGTGGTCTCGGCGCGCGCCAGGTCCCAGCTGGCGCGGTCCGGATACAGCGCGCGCACCGACAGCCCGGCCACTTCGCCCGCACCGTAGCCGAACAGTTCTTCCATCTTGGCGTTGCAGCGCAGGTTCAGGCCGTTTTCGACCACCGCGATGCCGAGCACCGCGCTGTCGAGGATGGCCTGGTTTTCCAGCAGCGCGTTGCGCAGCGATTCTTCGGCGCGCTTGGCGTCGGTGCGGTCTTCGATGATCCAGATCGTGCCCTGCGCCGGGTCGGCCGGATTGACCACGTAGGCGATCAGCTGCGCCCACAGCACGCTGCCGTCCTTGCGCGCCATCCCGACTTCGGTGTGGAACGGTTTGCCGACCGAGAGCAGCGGGCCGGCGGCCGCGCCGATGGCGGCGTAGATCTCGTCGCTCGGGTACAGGGCGCGGCCGGGCAGGCCCAGTCCTTCACTGCCCTGGTAGCCGAACATGTCGGCAAAGCCGCGGTTGTAGCGCGTGATGATGCGGTTCTTGGTGAACAGGATACTGACCGAGGCGTTGGTCATGATGGCCTGCACCTCGACCAGGGTCTGGCGCGCTTCGGTCACGTCTTCCAGGATCCAGATGGTGCCTTGTTCGCGCCGTTCGGCATCGATCGTCTGCGCCCGCACGCGGCACCAGAACAGGGTGCCGTCGCGCTGGCGGAACTGGTATTCGGGGGTTTCGAAGGGCAGGCCGTTGCCGAGCGGCGGCCCGGCCGCGCGTCCGAATTCGTCGTACGCTTCGGGCGACGGGAACACGTCCGCCGCCGGCCTGCCGGTCATTTCTTCACGCGTGTAGCCGAACATCTCGGCCATGCGCGGGTTACACGACAACATGATCCCGTTGCGGCTGAACAGGATGCCGACCGAGGCGTTGTCCAGGATCGCCTTCTGCTCCAGCAGCACCTGGCGGGTCGCTTCCTCGGCCGCCTTCTGGGCGCTGCGGTCGTCCACGATCCAGATGGTGTCCTGCTTGCCGCGCCCGGCGTTGATGGCGTAGATGTAGGCGTGCGCCCAGAACGCGCTGCCGTCCTGGCGCAGCATCTCGATGTCGCTCTGGTAGGACTTCCCGGCGCGCAGCAGCGGCTGCGCCTCCTGCTGCAAGGCGTCGTAGGCGGCGCTCGACACAAACAGTTCGGCGGCCGCATGGCCCAGTCCCGTCTCGCCGGAAAAACCGAAGCAGCGCCCGAACTGCTGGTTGTAGCGCAGGATGCGGTTGTCGCGCTGGAAGGCGATCCCCAGCGGGGCGTTGTCCATGATGGCCTGCATTTCGAGCAGCGCGCGGCGCAGGCGCGTTTCGTTCTGGTGCAGGTCGTCGATGTCTTCGATGATCCAGATGGTGCCGTGCGAGGCGTCGCGCGGATCGACCGCGCGCCCGTACAGGCGGCACCAGAGCAGCACGCCGTCCTTGCGGCGCAGGCGCAGCTCGCCCGCGTACGAGCCGCCGGCGGCGAGCCGCGGTCCCGCCTCGCTGCTCATTTGTTCGTAGCTGCGCGGGCTGGGGAAAACGGTGACGCTGGCAGCGCCCACCAGTTCTTCGGCGCTGTAGCCGAAGATCTCGGCGGCGCGGATATTGCATTCGTGGATGACGCGGTTTTTGCTGAGGATGATGCCGACCGCCGCGTTTTCGAGGATGGCCTTTTGCTCCATCACCGTCTTGCGCAGCGCGGCCTGGTCGCGGTCGTAGCGGCGGATGTCGGTAAATACGAACGTCGCGCCGCCGCCGGGCAGCGGCTTGGCCAGCACCTGGACCGCAATCGGCTGGCCGTGCGCGTGCAGCGCGCTTTCCCACAACTGGTCGGCGCCGTCGCCGTCGTTGAGGCGCAGAAAGACATCGTGATGCGCTTCGGGCGCGAACAGCTCGAGCAGGGATTGGCCGGCGGGAGTGGCGCCGAGCAGGGCGCACAAGGCCGCGTTGGCGGCATGGACGATGCCGTCCGCGTCGCAGGCGCAGGCGGGCGATCCGATTAACTGGAGTGCTTCAGCGACGAAATCAGGCTTGGTTGATAAGCGATCCATGTCCCCACGACGGCGTAAGTCCGCCGCCTCTGCGATGGGCAACGGAGAGCTTGATCATAAACCACAATTGGCCGTAAATTACCGGAAAAGCCGGGAAAACCCAAAAAACAGAAACGCCCACCACGCACGGGGCGGGGTGGGCGCTCCGCGCAAACGCTCGGGAAGGGCTGTTAAGACCGCTGGAAGGCGTCGCCGGGTATGCGCACCCACCCTTCCATCAGCACGCGCGCGCTGCGGCTCATGATGGCCTTGGCGACGCTCCAGTCGCCGCCGACCTGGGTCGCTTCGGCGCCCACGCGCAGGGTGCCGGACGGATGGCCGAAGCGCACCGCGTTGCGCCCTCCCCCGCCGGCCGCCAGGCTGACCAGGGTGCCGGGAATGGCGGCCGCGGTGCCGATGGCGACGGCGGCGGTGCCCATCATCGCGTGGTGCAGCTTGCCCATCGACATGGCGCGCACCAGCAGGTCGATGTCGCCGGCCGCCACCGCTTTGCCGCTCGACGACACGTAATCGGCCGGCGGCGCCACGAAGGCCACCTTGGGCGTGTGCTGGCGCGTGGCCGCTTGGTCCACGTGCTTGATCAAACCCATGCGCACGGCGCCATGCGCGCGGATCGCCTCGAACATCGCCAGCGCTTTCGGGTCGCCGTTGATCGCCTCCTGCAGCTCGGTGCCGGTATAGCCGATCGCCTGCGCATTGACGAAAATCGTCGGAATGCCGGCGTTGATCATGGTGGCCTTGAGGATGCCCAGTCCCGGCACGTCCAGGTCGTCGACCACCTGCCCGGTCGGGAACATGGCGCCGCCGGCGCCCTCTTCTTCGGCGGCCGGGTTCATGAATTCGAGCTGCACTTCAGCGGCCGGAAAGGTCACGCCATCGAGTTCGAAGTCGCCCGTTTCCTGCACCGCGCCGCCGGTCACCGGCACGTGCGCGATGATGGTCTTGCCGATGTTGGCTTGCCAGATGCGCACCACCGCCATGCCGTCCTGGGGAATGCGGGCGGCGTCGACCAGCCCCGCGCCGATGGCGAACGAGCCGACAGCGGCCGACAGGTTGCCGCAGTTGCCGCTCCAGTCGACAAAGGCCTTGTCGATGGCGACCTGGCCGAACAGGTAGTCGACATCGTGCTCCGGCTTTGCGCTTTTGGACAGGATCACCGTCTTGCTGGTGCTCGAGGTGGCGCCGCCCATGCCGTCGATCTGCTTGCCGTAGGGGTCGGGGCTGCCGATCACGCGCAGCAGCAGCGCGTCGCGCGCGGCGCCGGGCACCTGCGCCGCTTCGGGCAGGTCTTGCAGGCGGAAGAAAACGCCCTTGCTGGTGCCGCCGCGCATATACGTGGCGGCAATCCTGATTTGAGGCAGGTGCGCCATCATGACTCCTTTGCCGTCGATTCGAGGAAGTCCTGGGCGAAGCGCTGCAGCACGCCGCCGGCTTCGTAGATCGCCACTTCTTCGGCGGTATCCAGGCGGCAGATGACCGGCACTTCCACCACGTCGCCGGAAACGTGCGTGATCACCAGGGTGAGCGTGGCGCGCGGGGTGCGCTCGCCCAGCACATCGAAGGTTTCGCTGCCGTCGATCGCCAGGGTGATGCGGTTCTCGCCAGGCAGGAACTCCAGCGGCAGCACGCCCATGCCCACCAGGTTGGTGCGGTGGATGCGCTCGAAGCCTTCGGCCACGATGGCTTCCACGCCGGCCAGGCGCACGCCCTTGGCGGCCCAGTCGCGCGACGAGCCCTGGCCGTAGTCGGCGCCGGCGACGATGATCAAAGGCTGCTTGCGCTCCATGTAGGTCTGGATCGCTTCCCACATGCGCGTGACCGTGCCATCGGGTTCGATGCGCGCCAGCGAGCCTGCCTTGACCTTGCCGTCGACCTTGACCATCTCGTTTTTGAGGGTCGGATTGGCGAAGGTGGCGCGCTGCGCGGTCAGGTGATCGCCGCGGTGGGTGGCGTAGGAGTTGAAGTCTTCTTCCGGCAGGCCCATTTTGGCCAGGTATTCGCCGGCGGCGGAATCGAGCATGATCGCGTTCGACGGCGACAGGTGGTCGGTGGTGATGTTGTCGCCCAGGACCGCGAGCGGACGCATGCCGGCCAGGGTGCGCGCACCGGCCAGCGCGCCTTCCCAGTACGGCGGACGGCGGATGTAGGTGGTATTCGGCCGCCAGTCGTACAGCGGACTGACCTTGACGCCGTCGTCTTCCTGTTTGGCGAACATCGGAATGTAGACCTTGTGGAAATGCGCCGGCTTGACGCTGGACGCCACCAGTGCGTCGATTTCCGCGTCGCTCGGCCAGATGTCCTTGAGCGTGACCGCTGTGCCGTCGGCGGCGATGCCCAGCACGTCCTTTTCGATGTCGAAGCGGATCGTGCCGGCGATCGCATAGGCCACCACCAGCGGCGGCGAAGCGAGGAAGGCCTGTTTCGCGTACGGGTGGATGCGGCCGTCGAAGTTACGGTTGCCCGACAGGACGGCGGTCGCGTACAGGTCGCGCTCCACCACTTCCTGCTGGATCACCGGATCGAGCGCGCCGGACATGCCGTTGCAGGTGGTGCAGGCGTAAGCGACGACGCCGAAGCCAAGCTTTTCGAGTTCCGGCATCAGGCCGGCGTCGTCCAGGTACAGGGTGACGGCCTTGGAGCCCGGCGCCAGCGAGCTCTTGACCCAGGGCTTGCGCGTCAGTCCGAGCTTGTTGGCGTTACGCGCCAGCAGGCCGGCGGCGATCATGTTGCGCGGGTTGTTGGTGTTGGTGCAGCTGGTAATGGCGGCGATGATGACGGCGCCGTCGGGCATCAGCCCAGGCTCGTTCTCGACCAAGCCGCTGATGCCGCGCGCGGCCAGTTCCGAGGTCGGCACGCGGTTGTGCGGATTGGACGGGCCGGCGATGGTGCGCACCACGGTCGACAGGTCGAAGCGCAGCACGCGCTCGTACTCGGCGTTGCCCAGCGTATCCCCCCACAAGCCGGTGTGCCTGGCATACAGCTCGACCAGTTTCACCAGTTCGTCGTCGCGCCCGGTCAGCTTGAGGTAGGTGATGGTCTGCTCGTCGATGTAGAACATCGCGGCGGTCGAGCCGTATTCCGGCGCCATGTTGGAAATCGTCGCGCGATCGCCCAGGGTCAGGTGCGCAGCGCCTTCGCCGTAAAACTCCAGATACGACGAGACGACCTTCTGCTGGCGCAGGAATTCGGTCAGCGCCAGCACCGTGTCGGTGGCGGTGATGCCCGGCTGCGGTTTGCCGCTCAGTTCGACGCCGATGATGTCCGGCAGGCGCATCCACGAGGCGCGGCCCAGCATCACGCTTTCGGCTTCCAGGCCGCCCACGCCGATGGCGATCACGCCGAGCGCGTCGACCATCGGGGTGTGCGAGTCGGTGCCGACCAGGGTGTCGGGATAAGCCACGCCGCCCTGCACCTGGATCACCGGCGACATGCGCTCCAGATTGATCTGGTGCAGGATGCCGTTCCCCGGCGGGATCACGTCGACGTTCTTGAAGGCCTTCTTGGTCCAGTTGATGAAGTCGAAACGGTCTTCATTGCGCCGGTCTTCGATGGCGCGGTTCTTGTCGAAGGCATCGGGATCGAAACCACCGCATTCGACTGCCAGCGAATGGTCGACCACGAGCTGGGTCGGCACCACCGGGTTGACCAGGGCCGGATCGCCCCCTTGCAGGGCGATGGCGTCGCGCAGGCCGGCCAGGTCGACCAGCGCGGTCTGGCCCAGGATGTCGTGGCAGACCACGCGCGCCGGAAACCACGGGAAGTCGAGGTCGCGCTTGCGCTCGATCAGCTGGCCGAGCGAGGCGTTCAAGGTCGCGGGGTCGCAGCGGCGCACCAGGTTCTCGGCCAGCACGCGCGAGGTGTACGGCAGCTTGTCATAGGCGCCAGGCGCGATGGCGTCGACCGCGGCGCGCGCGTCGAAGTAATCGAGTTTGGTGCCCGGCAGGTTCTTGCGGTGGTTCGTGTTCATGTTTGATCCCTTACTTACCTGTTTACTTGCGATCGGCCAGCGGCACGAAGGTCAGGTCGTCCGGGCCGACGTAGTTGGCGCTCGGGCGGATGATCTTGTTGTCGATGCGCTGCTCGATCACGTGGGCGGCCCAGCCGGAAGTGCGCGAGATCACGAACAGCGGCGTGAACATGGCGGTCGGCACACCCATCATGTGGTACGACACGGCGGAGAACCAGTCCAGGTTCGGGAACATCTTCTTGACTTCCCACATGACGGTTTCCAGGCGCTCGGCGATGTCGAACATCTTGGTCGAACCGGCGCCTTCGGACAGCGAACGCGCCACTTCCTTGATCACTTTATTGCGCGGGTCGGACACGGTGTACACCGGGTGGCCGAAGCCGATCACGACTTCCTTGTTGGCGACGCGGTTGCGGATGTCGGCTTCGGCTTCGTCCGGGTTTTCGTAGCGCTTCTGGATGTCGAGCGCGACTTCGTTGGCGCCGCCGTGCTTGGGACCGCGCAGCGCGCCGATCGCACCGGTGATGGCCGAGTGGATGTCCGAACCCGTACCGGCGATCACGCGCGCGGTGAAGGTGGAGGCGTTGAATTCGTGTTCCGCGTACAGGATCAGCGAGGTGTGCATCGCCTTGACCCACGCCTCGGGCGGCTTGAAGCCGTGCAGCAGGTGCAGGAAGTGGCCGCCGATCGAGTCGTCGTCGGTTTCGGTGTCGATGCGGCGGCCGTTGTGGCTGAAGTGGTACCAGTACAGCAGCATCGAACCGAAGGACGCCATCAGGCGGTCGGCAATCGAGCGCGCGCCCGGCACATTATGGTCGTCTTTTTCGGGCAGCACGCAGCCGAGGGTGGACACGCCGGTGCGCATCACGTCCATCGGGTGGCTCGACGCCGGCAGCGCTTCGAGTGCGTTCTTGACCGCCTGCGGCAGGCCGCGCATCGATTTCAGGTGCGCCTTGTAGCCACGCAGTTCGCCGTCGTTGGGCAGTTTGCCGTGTACCAGCAGGTAGGCGATTTCTTCGAACTCGCAGCTGTCGGCGACGTCGAGGATGTCGTAGCCGCGGTAGTGCAGGTCGTTGCCGGTTTTGCCGACCGAGCACAGTGCGGTGTTACCGGCGGTAACGCCGGACAGGGCGACCGATTTTTTCGGCTTGAACGGGACGGCTTCGGCCGGGGTGGTGATGTCAGTCATGTGAGGCTCCGCGATTCTTCTAAATTTGTGTGATTACTTTTCTTTACCCTGGGCGAACAGCGAGTCGAGCTTTTGCTCGTACTCGTGGTAGCCGAGGTAGTCGTACAGCTCCATGCGGCTTTGCATGGTCGCTACGACGTTTTTCTGGGTGCCTTCGGCGCGCAGCGTCTTGTAGAAATTGAGGGCCGCAGCGTTCATGGCGCGGTAGGCGCCGCAGCAGTACAGGGCGATGTCGACCTTGTGCGCGCGCAGTTCGTCGAGCGTGAACAGCGGGGTCGCGCCGAATTCGGTCAGGTTGGCCAGAATCGGCACCTTGACCGCCTCGCGCACCTGGCTGTACATCTCCAGCTTGGTGATCGCTTCCGGGAAGATCATGTCGGCGCCCGCTTCCACGTAGGCGCAGGCGCGGTCGATGGCGGCGTTCAGGCCTTCGACCGCCAGCGAATCGGTACGCGCCATGATGACGAAGCTTTCGTCATGGCGGGCGTCGACGGCGGCCTTGATGCGGTCGACCATTTCTTCCTTGCTGACGATTTCCTTGCCCGGACGGTGGCCGCAGCGCTTGGCCGACACCTGGTCTTCCATGTGCACCGCTGCCACGTCGGCGCGGATCATGTGGCGGATGGTGCGCGCGATGTTGAAAGCGCCGCCCCAGCCGGTGTCGATATCGACCATCAGCGGCAGGCCGCAGGTGTCGGTGATGCGCTGGGCATCGGTGATCACGTCGTCCATGGTGCTGATGCCGAGGTCCGGCATGCCGAGCGAGTTGGCGGCCACGCCGCCACCGGACAGGTACACGGCCTTGTAACCGGTTTGTTCGGCCATGCGCGCGGTGTAGGCGGTGATGGTGCCGACGACCTGCAACGGCGACTCTTCCTGGACTGCGCGGCGGAACATCGCGCCTCGTGATTCTCTCATTGCGTTTTCTCCTCGGGTACTGCGTTGGAATGACAATGCTGTTTGCATTGCAAGCGGCGTGCCACGCGCAAGCCACTCAGCCTGACGCACGAAACCTCTTTGTATTCAATGCCTTGCGCACATTAGAAACAAGCTGTTCCATTGCACTGGTGTTTCAGCATGTTTCAAGATGAAACGTGTGAAACGCAACTGGGGTAAAATTGAAACATGCCCTATTCTTCCCGTAGCGCTTCCGAGGCCGGCGACAAGCCGGTCATCTGGACCGTTTCCGTCTCGCGCCTGTCGGACCTGTTCCGCGATATCACGCTCGAATACGACCACCTGGCGTCCATCGAGCCGGTCAATCTCGGCTTCGACGACGCCGCGCGGCATATTCGCGAGCGCATGGCCAGCGAGCGCTGCGACGTGGTGATCGCGGCCGGGTCGAACGCGGCCTACCTCAAGGGCCGGGTGTCGGTGCCGGTGGTGATCGCCAAGGCCAGCGGCTTCGATGTGATGCAGGCGCTGGCGCGCGCGCGCCGCGTGGCCGAGCGCATCGGCGTGATCACCTATCAGCAGCAGCTGCCGGAGCTGGCCGAATTTGCCAGCACCTTCGGTTTTGCCATCGCCCAGCGCACCTACGTGACCGAAGAAGACGCGCGCGCCCAGATCAACGACCTCAAAGCGGCCGGTATCGACGCCATCGTCGGCGCGGGCCTGATTACCGACCTGGCCGAGGAAGCGGGACTGACCGGCGTGTTCGTGTATTCGGCGGCGTCGATCCGCCAGGCCTTCGACGATGCGCTGGAACTGGCGCGCCTGACCCAGCTCGAATCGAACAGCGGGCGGCGCCCGGTGGTCGCCGACACCATGCGCACACGGCATGGCCTGAACGACTTGCGCGGCGACTCGCAAGCCATGGAGACCTTGCGCCAGGCCGTGGTGCTGTATGCGCGCTCGCCCGCGACGGTGCTGATCGAAGGCGAAACCGGCACCGGCAAGGAACTGGTGGCGCAGGCGATTCACCGCGAAAGCCCGCGCAGCCTGGGCGCAAACCGGCCGTTCGTGGCCGTCAATTGCGGCGCGGTGGCCGAGTCGCTGCTCGAATCGGAACTGTTCGGGCACGAGGAAGGCGCGTTCACCGGCGCGCGCCGGGGCGGCCATGCGGGCCTGTTCGAAGCGGCCAACCGCGGCACCCTGTTTCTCGACGAGATCGGCGAAATGCCGCTGCCGCTGCAAACGCGCCTGCTGCGCGTGCTGGAAGAGCGCGAGGTGGTGCGGGTCGGCGGCACGCGCCCGATCGCAATCAATGTGCGCGTGATCAGCGCCACCCACTGCGACCTGGAGCAGCGCGTGCGCGAGGGACGTTTCCGGGCCGATCTGTTTTACCGGTTGGCGGTGCTGCGCCTGGCGTTGCCGCCGCTGCGCGAGCGCGCGGGCGACGTGGTGGCGCTGGCCGAGTGGTCGCTCAAGAATGCGCTGGCGGCGCTGGGCGCGCGGCCGCATCCGAACCTGCATGCGGAGATGACGGGCTGCGCGCCGCTGCTGGAACGCTACGGCTGGCCGGGCAATGTGCGCGAACTGCGCAATCTGATGGAGCGGGTGGCCTTGTTTCTGGCGGCCGAGCCCTTGCAGGCGCTGACGCCGGCGTTCGTGCTGTCGGTCGCGCCCGAACTGGGACGGGAGGTGCGGGCGCCGCTCGCCGTGGAGGCGACGGCGGCCGAAACGGTGGAGCAAACGGTGCAGCAAACGGTGGAGCAAGTACTGGCCCGCTTCGGCGGGCGGCGCGACGAGGCGGCTGCGTATTTGGGGATCAGCCGCACGACCTTGTGGCGCAAGTTAAAATTGGGTTCCCGCCTGCGCGGGAACGACGAGCTATAGGAAACGCATCGCACTTGCGCAAACCGGATCGGAATTCATATATCAAAGCATAGAATCATTCGTTCCATCGCCGTCACCGCACGCCTATGATCCGCCCTTTTTCCGCCGGAGCGGCCGCCCACAAGGACGCCGAACCCGGCTTTCGGAGGTTCTCATGTCATCCGCACCGCAGCCTGCCCTGTTTTCCCTGATCGGCAACACCCCGCTGATCGAAGTGACCCGCATCGACACCGGTCCGTGCCGCCTGTTCCTCAAGCTCGAATCGCAAAACCCCGGCGGCTCCATCAAGGACCGTATCGGCCGCGCCATGATCGAAGCGGCTGAAGCCGACGGCAGCCTGAAACCCGGCGGCGTGGTGGTCGAAGCCACCGCCGGCAATACGGGCCTCGGCCTGGCCCTGGTCGCGCGCCTGAAAGGCTACCGCGTGGTGCTGGTCGTGCCCGACAAAATGGCGATCGAAAAAATCCTGCACCTCAAAGCCCTCGGCGCCGACATCCACCTGACCCGCTCCGACGTCGGCAAAGGCCATCCGGAGTACTACCAGGATGTGGCGGCGCGCCTGGCGCGCGAGATTCCCGGCTCCTGGTTCGCCGACCAGTTCAACAACCCGGCCAACCCGCTGGCGCACCAGAGCACCACCGGCCCCGAACTGTGGGAACAGACCGGGCATGACCTCGACGCCATCGTGGTCGGCGTCGGTTCGTCCGGCACCCTGAGCGGCCTGTCGCGCTATTTCGAAACGGTGCAACCGAAGCTCGAATTCGTGCTGGCCGATCCGCAAGGTTCGATCCTGGCCGACTACATCAACACCGGCGTGCTGCGCGACGACGCCGGTTCGTGGGCGGTCGAAGGCATCGGCGAAGACTTCATTCCCGCGATTGCCGATCTGTCGCGCGTGAAAAGCGCCTACACCGTCAGCGATGAAGACAGCTTCGGCAGCGCGCGCATGCTGCTGCGCGAAGAAGGCATCCTGGCCGGATCGTCGAGCGGCACCCTGCTGGCGGCCGCATTGCGCTACTGCCGCGCGCAGACCACGCCGAAGAAAGTGGTCACGTTTGTGTGCGACACCGGCACGCGCTACCTGACCAAGGTCTACAGCGACGGCTGGATGGTCGACCAGGGCTTGCTCCAGCGCCCGGCGCTGGGCGACCTGCGCGACCTGATCGGCCGCCGCTTCGACGACGGCGACGTGGTCACCGTGGCGCCGTCCGATACCCTGCTCACGGCGTTCAACCGCATGCGCAGCGCCGACCTGGCGCAGCTGCCGGTGATCGACAAGGGCCGCCTGGCCGGCATCCTGGACGAATCCGACCTGCTGCTGCATGTGACGGGCGACGCCACGCGCTTTCGCGACCAGGTCGGCACCACCATGACGTCGGAACTGCAAACACTGCGTCCGTCCGCCAGCATGGCCGAGCTGCGCGATATACTCGACCGCGGCCTGACCGCCGTCATCAGCGAGGACGATCATTTTTATGGCCTGATTACCCGCTTCGACCTTCTTAACCACTTGCGCAGGACCCTATCGTGAACAAACCCGTGACCGACTCGATCAGCAAAAAACATCTTTCCACGCGCGTGATCCACGGCGGCCAGTCGCCCGATCCGTCCACCGGCGCGGTGATGCCGCCGATTTACGCCACCTCCACCTATGTGCAGGAAAGCCCGGGCGTGCACAAGGGCCTCGATTACGGACGCTCGCACAATCCGACCCGCTGGGCGCTGGAACGCTGCGTGGCCGACCTGGAAGGCGGCGCGCAGGCGTTCGCCTTCGCCTCCGGCCTGGCCGCCATTTCGACCGTGCTCGAACTGGCCGACGCCGGCTCGCACATCATCGCCGGCGACGACATGTACGGCGGCACCTACCGCCTGTTCGAGCGCGTGCGCCGGCGCAGCGCGGGCCACGATTTCACCTACGTCGACCTGACCGATCCGGCCAAGCTGCTGGCGGCCATTCGTCCCGAAACGCGCATGGTATGGGTCGAAACGCCGACCAACCCGATGCTCAAGCTGGCCGACCTGAAAGCCATCGGCGACATCTGCCGCGCGCGCGGCATCATCTCGGTGTGCGACAACACCTTCGCCAGCCCGATCGTCCAGCGTCCGCTGGAACTGGGCATGGACATCGTGGTGCACTCGACCACCAAATACATGAACGGCCATTCGGACGTCATCGGCGGCATTGCGGTGGTCGGCGCGGGCGAGCACCAGGCTGCATGGGCCGAGCAGTTGGGCTTCCTGCAAAATTCGGTGGGCGCGATCCAGGGTCCGTTTGACAGCTTCCTGGTCCTGCGCGGCATCAAGACCCTGGCGCTGCGCCTGGAACGCCACTGCGCCAGCGCGCTGGACCTGGCCGCATGGCTGGAAAACGAACCGAAGGTCGGCCGCGTTTTCTATCCTGGCCTGGCTTCGCATCCGCAGCACGAACTGGCCAAGCGCCAGATGAACGGCTTCGGCGGCATCATCTCGATCCAGCTCGATACCGACCTGGCCGGCGCGCGCCGCTTTTTGGAGCGCTGCGAGGTGTTCACCCTGGCCGAGAGCCTGGGAGGGGTCGAAAGCCTGATCGAGCACCCTGCCCTGATGACCCATGCGACCATTCCGCCGGCGCAGCGCGCGCTGCTCGGCATCAGCGATGGGCTGATTCGCCTGTCGGTCGGGGTGGAACACGTGGAAGACCTGCGCGACGACCTGCGCGCCGCGCTGGCCGCCATCTAAGCCTGCTCGCTGCCGGCAGCGCCGGCGGCAAACTGGCCGGCGTCTCCCGGGACGCCGGCGCCAACGCTCATGCGCCCCAAAAACCGCGCCGGCATCCGCCATGGCGTCGGACGCCTGGCCGTTCGCCAGCGCCGCTGGATCGGCTGGCCCCGACGCCGGCCGGCATCAGTGGCTGCGCACCTGGCCGGCCGCCTGCTGCACGTGCACCAGCACGAACTGGCCGGCCTTGAGCGGCGCGAAACCGACGGTGATGTTGAGTACCCCATGCTCCACGTCGTCCTGGGTGGTCGTCTCCGGCCCGCAGCTGACAAAAAACGCTTCGTGCGGCGCCTTGCCCTGGAACGCGCCCTGGCGGAACAGGCCGACCATGAAGGCGTGGATGCTGAGGCGAACCTGGGCCCACAGCTGGTCGTCGTTCTGCTCGCACAGCACCCAGCGCGTGCCGCGCACCAGGCTCTCTTCGATATACAGCGCGGTGCGCCGCACCGGGATGCATTTGCCCTGCGCGCCATCGGGGTCGTCGCTGTGCAGGGTGCGCGCGCCCCAGACGATGCGCCCGGCCGACGGCATGCTGCGCAGGCAGTTGATGCCGAGGGGGTTGAGCATGCCGTTGTCGCTGTCGGACACCGGCACGCTCAGTTCCGGCACGCCGATCAGGGTGGCGTCCATGCCGACCGGCGCTTTCCAGACGCCGCGCTGCTGGTCGGTGCGGGCGATGATGCCGGCCACCGCGCCGCAAGGGGCCAGGCGCGTGAGCTGGCCGCCGCGCTGGTCGACCGGCTGCAGCAAGCGCGGGAAGAACAGCGCCGCATTCCTGCTGCTGGTGCCGAGTGCGGCCACGCCTTCGAGGGCGTTGTCGACGCTGTGCCAGGCCGGCGGCGGGTCGACCAGCAGCATGGCGCGCCGCAGTTCGCAGTAAGCGCCCGCTTCGGCCACCAGGGCGCTGTGGACGCCGGCGTCGAGCAGGTCGCCGCCGTTCTCCAGGTAGGGAGGAATGCACAGCAGGTTGAACAAATCGGCGCGGTCCAGCGCGTACAGGCCGGCCTTGCGCGCCATCTTGCCGTTGCCGATAAAGTCCGCCAGCGTGAGCGGCAGTTCGGCGGCGGCGCGGTCGGCATCCATCACGCCGGTGTTGCTGGCGGCGCCGCACTGCCAGGCGTCGCCCTCGGCCGGCGCGCGCGGATGGCTGGCGGGGCGCTCAAGAGGCAGCGTGCCGCTCATGCTCACCAGGCGCGAGATGCTGCGCAAGACCAGGTCGACCCGGCGCGGATGACTGGCGCCGAGCGAGACGTTGCGAAACAGCTCCACCTGGCCGGTGACGCTGTCGCGCACCGACAGGTTGAAGCTGTCCGGGTCGCCCGACAGCAGTTCGTGGTCGACGCGCACCTGCAGCGCATTGCCCCAGGTGCCGGGGTCGCGCGCCTGCAGGGTCAGTCCCCCGGCGCGCAGGATGGCGTGGCTGCGCACCACGCCGTCGGCCGGTGCCGGGGCGTGGTACAGGCGCACGATGACGGCCCTGGCGCCGCCGTTCAGGAAGAAATCGCGCACCGCGAAGCCGAGCGCACTGCCCTCCCACAAGCCGCCGAACAGGCGCTCGAACTGGGCGAAGCTGGCGATGCTGACCGGTTCATCGACCGGCCCGCGCAGCGCGCGGCCGACAAACGCGGTGATCGAGGTGGCCACACCCGCAATCGGGTGTACGGCTGTGGGAAGCTGCTCGGTCACGGTGCTGGCGTAGCTCATTGCGGCATGCATGGGATCTCCTGTTTCGTTTTCTATATTCACGGCTGCATCAAACTGCGGCGACATAGCTATTAGATGCGCTTTGAAAACGTTATCTTTGACATTAATCAATGATGCAAGCGGACTCTGCAATAGTCTTGCGAAACGGGCTTGACAGCGCTGGCGAGAAACCGGGTCGGGCGCGGGTAAATACACGCTGATGCGAGGTATTGGTGCCACACATCGCCGGCGCTGCGCCATGGCGGTGCGAAAGCGATGCAATTCGGGTAAGGCGGACGGTATTTTCCCGCATTGGCCGGCATGCAATATGCAAAGCAGTTGTTTATCCGGCAAAAATTCTGGCCGCGCACATAAAGGAGTCGATTGATGACGACCAACGAGCAAATCACCATGGCCCACCTGGAAAACCAGGCATTTGCGTTAATGTCGCGTTTGCACGTGATACTGCGGCGCGGGCAAGGCCGCGTGACCGATATCGAATATATGCGCGTCGATCCGGCCTATTGCCGCCATGTGCTGGGGCTGGCCCTTGCGAGCGGCAACGAGGACCTGCTACAGATCGGTGCACGCTTGCAGGAGATCTATTTCGGCACGGGCGGATTGTTCGTCACTGTGGCGACAACACCGCTGCTGGCGCGCGTGCCGGCGCAGCAGGGGGCACCGGTGCAGGCGCCGTCCGCCGGCCTCGCTGCGGCGGCGCCGGCAGCCCTGAGCGCGCGCGCCGCGTCCGTGCAAAGCTACGTGGGCCGCCTGCGCTAAACCGGCCATTGCGCGGTGTCATCCCATCCCGGTGTCAGGTCTATCCCGGTGTCAGGTCTGACAAAGGGACACGAACTCTACTATCCCGGTGTCTATCCCGGTGTCAGGTCTGACTGTCTATCCCGGTGCATCCCGGTGTCTGCATCCCGGTGTCATCCCGGTGTCGTCATCCCGGTGTCAGGTCTGACAAACGGACACGAGCTCTGCCGCAATAATGCCGAGGCCGTGTCCGAATGAATGAAAGGGACTTCCCCGTCCCGAGACCTACGGTGACGCGACATTTGTAAGTCAGCGTGGTCTAAACGAATTTGGCGAATCTGTCAGCCACTATCGAAAGGGGAAGTCATGAAAAAGTTTAGCACTCAAGCCAACGGCGTGACACACGATGCCACCTTCGTGGG
>NZ_WHJH01000079.1 GCF_011682145.1 Massilia mucilaginosa | reverse complement strand
CATTTCTGCGTCATCCGTTCTTGCCTCGATACCCTGCGAAAACAGGGCCACAACATGCTCGCAGTGCTACAGCGCGCATTTGTCGGCGCGCCTATCCCATCAGTTGCATAGCGGCTGAATAGTTACGACGCCTGAAGGTCGCAGGTTGATTAATGCATATACTTCTCAAGGGATGGATTTTTCTTCTTCAGCACGTATGGCGGAAGAGTTGATTGAAAGTGGATCCACGCTGCCCAAAGCAATCGATTTAGTTCCAGGGGATGTTCTATATAAAGTTGTCCCTGAAGGAAAGATGCCGGGGCAGTACTCTGCGTTTTTTGCTACAAAAGACGAAATATCCAGCTTGAAGAAAATGAGCTATGATCAAATATCTGACCGCATCGGTATTCCGCTAGAAAGTCAGCAAACTCTTCGATTTGATATCGTCGAGGTTGTCGCGACCAAGCCAGTAACCGTGTTTGAATCAATAATTGCTCCCACTGTGCAAAATGGATATCGGCAGCCAGGCGGAGGTGTCCAAACGTTAATCACAAACCGCCGCGATTTTACTGCTCCTATTGTGATTGGAAAATTACCATGAAGTTAACAAAAAGAAGATTGGTTAAGCTATTGGGTGATACATATCGATATGCTGAAATCGATGAGAGACGATTAAAGCGCGAGACAATAGCGCTACTGGACTATATTCGAAAAAATATTGATCCGGATAAAGATGAGAACAATGTTTGGAAATGGGTCGTCCCTCTTTGTGAAAAGGTTATGGCCAGGACTGTTCACCTACCACTGCCTTTCTCCGAACTGCCCCTAAAACATGCTGTTCGTGAGCGATTGTTGACACCGGAATTCGAAAAGGTGTTGGCTGAATTCAGCTTAACCATTTCCGGCTCTCCACGCGAAGTTTATGAAGAAATCGTCATTGACGGTGTCAGGCATGCGTATGTTGATTTTGAAGAATGAACGCAGCACAACTGGTTATTGATGGCGCGGGAGTATCTCTGTAGTTCAACCGCTCATGTCCGCTCGCCGCGCCAGAAATCACTTCTCCCCGCCGAACTCAAACTCTACCAGCGCATCATCCGGCCAGCTCGCATCATGCAGCGGCACCACATACGTCATCCTGTCATCCTTCACCGCGCCGGCCGGCGCAGTCTCGCTGCGTTCTCCCGCCACCATCCGATACCCGGCAAGCGCGCGCGGCGCCAGCTGCATCACATGCACGCGCGCCGTCTTGCACGGCCCGCCGAGCACGCTGATCATCGAGCGTTTGACGAATGACAGGTCCTTGCGGTCCACCGCCCAGCGCACCTCGCATTCGAGCCGCAGATCGCCCAGCCGGCGCGCGTTCGCGGGCACGTCCGGCGTGCGCACGTGCGGGCGCCAGCGGAAGCTGCCTTTCTTGCGGTTGAGGATGATTTCCGCTTCCTCGTCCAGCGCCGCCTGGCTGCGCGGCATTACGAACGTCCCATCGGCCGCCAGCGGTATCGCAATATTGGTCTCGTTGCCGGCGATGCGGATCGTTACGCCCTCGATGCTGGCGTTCGGCGCGCTCGGGCGCAGCAGGAAGCGCAGTGCCGCTGCCGGCGCCAGCGTGTGCCTGGCGTCGAACGCATCGAGCCCGGCAACGAACGCCTGGTAGGTCTTGAAATCCGGATCGCGCAAGGCGTTGACCTGCACCGTGTCGACCTCCTTCACGGCCACGGCCTCGGCCTTGACCGCCTCGGCGTCCTGGGCGGCAGCGGCGCCGGTCGCCAGCATCACGCCAATCAGCAATGTCAATTTCATCAAAGTCTATTCGTAACGTAAACAATCGACCGGCAACAGGCGCGAGGCGCGCCGTGCCGGGTAGAAACCAAAGAACACCCCCACCAAGCTGGAAAAGCCGCAGGCCACGATCACCGCCGACAGGCTGATCATCACGTCGAACTTGCCGCTGGCCGTGATCGCCGCCGCCAGTCCCATGGCAATGGCAATGCCGACCACGCCGCCAGCGAGGCAAATCACCACCGCCTCGGTCAGAAATTGCAGCAGCACATCGCGCGGCTTGGCGCCGATGGCCATGCGGATGCCGATTTCGCGCGTGCGCTCGGTCACCGACACCAGCATGATGTTCATGATGCCGATCCCGCCCACCACCAGCGAAATCGCGCCGATCAGGCCGAGCAGGGCGGCGATGCCGGCGCTGATCTTGCCGGCGGTCTCGGCAAACGAGGCCAGGTTGTCGATGCGGAAGTCGTCCGGCTCCTCGAATTTGATGTGATGGCGGTCGCGCAAGGTTTCGTTGATGTCTTCGATGGCGTCCTGCAAGTTGCCATCCGATTTGCCCTGTGCCACGACGTAATGCACATTGTCGGGGAAGGGGTTGCGGATCAGGTGGGCGCGGGCGGCGGTGATCGGCACCAGCACCAGTTCCGACAAGTCCGGTCCGTCGATCTGCTTGCCTTCGCCATGCAGCACGCCCACCACCTGGAAGGCGACGTTTTCGATGCGGATATACTTGCCCAACGGGTCCATCTTGTAGAAGAACTGATCGGCCACCTTGTGTCCGATGATTACGCTGCGCGAGGCGGCGCGCACGTCGGCTTCGCTGAACACGCTGCCCAGTTCCATCTTCCAGTTGCGAATCTTGAACATCGCGGGCGTCACGCCGCTGACGCTGCTGGACGAGGTTTCGTTGCCAACCGCGAGCTTGAAGCCGCCCTGCAGCGCCGGCGCGGCCCCCGCCAGGCTGGACAGGGAATTGAGGGCGGCCGCGTCGGCCAGGGTCAAGGCGGGCGCGGCGCCGGCGCGCATGCGCTGGGCCGCGGCGCGGTTGCCGCCCGGCGAAATGAACAGCATGTTGGTGCCCAGCGCTTCGAGTTCCTTGCCGATGAAGCGCTGCATGCTGTCGCCCAGGGCCAGCAGCAGCACCACCGAGGTGATGCCGATGATGATGCCGAGCATGGTCAGCGCGGTGCGCAGGCGGTTCGCGCTCATCGAGCGGAACGCTTCGATCACGACCTGGAAGAAATTCATGGCGCGTCTCCGTGCGCCCGCGCCTGCTGCTCGTGGCTCAGCGCCAGTTCGCGCAAGCCGTCGGCGGCGGGGCCGTCGTACAGCACGCGTCCGTCTTTCAGGCGCATCAGGCGCTTGCTGTAGGCGGCGATGTCGGGCTCGTGCGTGACCAGCAGGATGGTGATGCCGCGTTCGCTGTTGAGTTGCTGGAAGGAGCGCATGATCTCGACGCTGGTCTGCGTATCGAGGTTGCCGGTCGGCTCGTCCGCCAAAATCAGGGGCGGGTCGCCCACCAGTGCGCGCGCGATCGCCACCCGTTGCTGCTGGCCGCCGGACAATTGATTTGGCGTACGTTTAGCGTAATCGGCCAGGCCCACCCGGTCCAGCTCGACCAGGGCCTTGGCATGGGCTTTGGCGCGCGAAACGCCGGCGTAGATCAGCGGCAAGGCGACGTTTTCGGCCACGCTCATGCGCTTGATCAGGTTAAAGCTCTGGAACACGAAGCCGATGGTCCGGTTGCGCACGGTTGCCAGTTCGGCACGCGACAGGGTGAGCGTGTCGATGCCGTTAAGCAGGTAGGTGCCGCCGGTGGCCTGGTCCAGGCAGCCGAAGATGTTCATCAGGGTCGACTTGCCCGAGCCGGATTGCCCCATCACGGCCAGAAAGTCGCCGCGTGGCACCAGCAAGTCGATGCCGAACAGCACCTGGGTTTCCATGTTTCCCGAAAAATAGCTTTTCGTGACCTGGCGGATATCGATCAGCGGCGTCGCCGATTCTGGCGCCGGCATCAGAACTCGCTCTTGGCGCTGGCGTTGGCGCGGGTAATGACCTTATCGCCCTTTTTCAGCTCGCCCGCGAGCACTTCGGTGTAGCGGAAGTTGGACAGGCCGATCTTGATGTCGACCGGTTTGGCTTCGTTCGTCTCGTCGAGCTTGTAGACCTTGAAAATACGCGCCGTTTCGCTCTTGCTGCGGAAGGCGATATCGTCCTCCTCGGCCGGCGCTGGAACAATGGCCGGGGCCTTGCCGCTGGCCTTTTGTTTTTTCTGTTCCTTTTCCAGTTCCTCGTCGCTCAGGCGGAAACGCAGCGCGGCGGTGGGAATGCGCAGCACATTCGGACGGTTGCCGACCACCAGCCGCACCTGCGCCGTCATGCCGGGTTTGAGCAATTCTTCCTTGTTTTCGACGTCGAGCACGACGTTGTAGGTGACCACGTTCTGCACCACGTTCGCCGCCAGCCGGAACTGGCGCATGCTGGCCGCGAATTCGCGGTCGGGGTAGGCGTCGACCACGAAGTGGGCCGGCTGGCCATCTTTCAGCGCGCCAACGTCGGCTTCCGAGACGCTGGTGTCGATCTGCATCTTGGTCAAATCCTTGGCGATCTGGAACAGGTTCGGCGTGGTGAAGGAGGCCGCCACCGTCTGGCCCAGGTCGATGGTGCGCTTGATGACCACGCCGTCGATGGGCGCGCGGATCACGCTGTTGTCCAGGTCGGCCTGGGCGCGCGCCAGTTGCGCCTGGGACAGCTTGATGTTGGCCTTGGCCACGTCGAGCTCGCGGCGCGACTGGTCGAGCGTCAGGCTCGACACGTAATTCTGCGCCACCAGCCGTTCGTTGCGCTCGAAGTTCGCTTGCGCCAGGCGCATCGAGGCTTCGGCCGAGGCGAGGCCGGCTTCGACCTGGCGGATCTGGGCGTTGAAGATGGTCGGATCGAGCTTCAACAGCACCTGGCCCTTCTTCACGTGGTCGTTGAAGTCGGCCTTGAGCTCGACCACGGTGCCCGAGACTTGCGAGCCCACATTGATCAGGGCGACCGGGTTGATGGTGCCGGTGGCGGTGACGGTCTGGGTGATGGTGCCGGTGTCGACCAGCGCCGAGCGGTAGCGCGACTCCGGGATTACCGGCGGTTTTTTCGATTGCAGGTAAGCGGCGCCGGCGGCGCCGGCAGCGATCACGGCGATCAGAATGGCTACGCGTTTCCGGGTGAATATGGGCATGGGCTTCGACAAGGCTGGCGCGGCTGCGCGACGTTGTAGTGTCCGCCATTTATGCTAATTAAGCAACATGCATACGTGCAACTTTTTCTTGGCTGGGGAAAATATCGATGATCTCGATCACGTTGTGCAGGCGCGTCATGAACAGGTCGAGCAGGTCGGGGTCGATGGCGCGCAGCTTGAGGAAGACGACATCGTCGGCGGCGCTGCTGTCGAGTTCGAGTGCGGCCAGGTGCAGGCCGCCACGGCGGGCGATGGCGAGCACGGCTTCGAGGGTGTCCAGGGTGGCCGTCTTGGGGACGGAAAAATGCAGGGGCAGGTGGCTATCGTTCATGCCTGAAAGGATAGCGGGAGAGAGGCGGAATAGGCTTTCGACGTGGCCGCTGGTTTCCTTGCTGGTGGAAGAATCTTCTGTGGAAGATGTGATATCGTTCAATTTCTTCCTTTGAGGTGCGAAAAGCCATGAATGCTGCCGAACTTGACGAGATTGACCGCAAAATATTGCGCGAGCTGCGCCGCGATGGTCGGATCGCGAATACGCAGTTGGCCGAGCGCATCGGACTGTCGGCCTCGCCGTGCTGGAACCGGGTGCGCCAGATGGAGGAGGCCGGAGTGATCGAGGGATATACCGTGCTGTTGAACCAGCAGGCGCTGGGCGTGCCCGATACGGTGATGATCGAGGTGACCCTGGACCGGCATGACGACGATACCTTCGAGCGCTTCGGGCAGGCACTGGCCGACATGCCGGAGGTGCTGGAGGCGTATCTGCTGACCGGGGAGTACGATTATCTGATCAAGGTGGCGGTGGCGGGCACGGCGGGGTATGAAGCGTTTTTACGGCGCAGGCTGTACAAGCTGCCGGGCTTGCGGCATAGCCGGTCGACGTTTGTGTTGCGGGTGTTGAAGCGCAGTTATTCGCCGGAGCCGTAACCGCCTACGCCGCACTGAAGCGCACCACCCGGTTTCGCCCGGCGCCCTTGGCCATATACAGCGCCCGGTCCGCTTCTCCCAGCAACACGGCGATATCGCTCGGATGCTCCAGCGCGTGCGTCGCCAGCCCGATACTCACCGTCACATAGTCGGTCAGCTCGGCCTTGGCATGCGGAATTCCCAGGGCGGCAATGCGCTCGCGCATCTTCTCGGCCAGTACCTGGCTGTGCTCGGGCGTCATCTCGGGCAGGATCACGGCGAACTCTTCCCCGCCATAGCGCGCGATCAGATCGGCCGGCCGCTGCAGCATGGCGGCCAGCGCGTGCGCCACCTTGATCAGGGTGTCGTCCCCCTGCTGGTGTCCGTAATGGTCGTTGTACGGCTTGAACGAATCGATATCGATCATCAGCAGCGACAGCGGCGTGCCGGAACGCTTGGCGCGGCGCATTTCCTTTTCCATCGCCACATCGAAATGGCGCCGGTTGGCAATCCCGGTCAAGCCATCCGCAAAGGTCTGCGAGCGCAATTCAAGCGCCTGGTCGCGCAGCAGGCGTTCGCGGTGCACCGCCACGCTCACATCGGTAATCTGGATCAGGCAATGCCGCGCCAGCCCCGGCACTTCCAGCGGCGTGACCGCCACCGCCTGCTGCATGCGCTCGCCCGCGGCGCGGGCGGCGGCGTTGACGAACAGGTCGAACGGGGCCTTGTGCAAGGTTTGCGACAGCACCGATGGAAAATTGTCGCGCAGCGCCTGGCGTACCGCGCTGTCGATGCGCTTGCCGTTGAGCTCGGGGAACAGCACGAAAAAATCCTGCCCCACGACCTGATCGGCCGGCAAGTCGGAATACTGGCTCATCCAGCGGTTCCACACCACCACCCGGCGCGCGTGGTCGAGCACGATGGTACCGAGATTGATCGCGCCGAGCACGCTTTCGAGCATGCCCTGGCCGGGTGCCGCGGCGTTGGCCATGTCAGGCCGGACCCATGATCTTGGCAAGGTAGCGGTCGACCTGGTCTTGCAGGTCCTGCAGCGCGGTCAGGTCGAGGATGAAGGCCACATAGCCGTGGATCTGGTGTTTTTCGAGGATGAAGTCGATATGCAGCATCAGTACCACGGTGTCGCCCTGGCCGCCGGTGGCGCTCAGGATCTCTTCGCTGGTGCCGACGTGGTACTCGGGCAGGGAACCGCTCAGTTCTTGCGCGAAAATATTGGCCAGGGTGCCGACGCAGGAATTGAGGATGATATTGCCGATTTCGCTCAGCGCTTCCTGCTCCATCTCGGTCAATTCCTTGAGCGGCACCGACTCGCCCACCATCAGGCGCACGATGTCGAGGCTCTTGTCCTCGGGGAACATGAGGATCGCTTCGGTCTTGAACGCGCCTTCGTAATGCTGGCTGACGCCGCACACACGGGCACTTTCCTTGTTGCCGAGCATCTCAGCGGCTTCCGCACGATTCAGGAAGCTGATCGACGGCACCGACATCGTCACTTCTTCATTGACGATCTCGCTCATCGACTTGGCCGCGTGGCCGACGCCGATGTTGAAGATTTCGACCAGCGCATCGTGCTGCAGTTCGCTGAGATTGAACATGTTCACTCCAGGGCGCCGATCAGGGCGTGGATGCGCGCTTCGGTGATGGGCTTTTCCAGGAATCCGATGCCCAGTTCGTTGGCGCGGTTGCGGGTGGCGTTCTGGACGTTGGCGGTGCACAGGGAAATATGGGCGGCCGGGCAAGCCGCGCGCAGATGCTCGGCGGCGGCCAGGCCGCCCATGCCGGGCATGTTGACATCGATCAGGATCAGCACGGGCGACAGGTTCTTGACCTTCTCGATCCCTTCTTCGCCGGTGCCGGCTTCTTCCACCTGCCAGCCGGGCTGCTTGCTGAGGATGAATTGGCGCGCCATCAGCCGCGATACCCGGCTGTCATCGATGACGAGGACCGTTTTCGTTTCGTTCATGTCACTTTCCCAGAGAATCTATGCACCGAGGCATTTTCGCATAGTTTCCCACGCCGTATAGGTAAAACGGGGCAGGCGTGCCATCCACAGGGTTACGTTCATGCGACATGGCAACAAAAAGGGGCGGTAAAGGTGTATTGGCGGGGTGTGATCCGTTAAAATAAGGGCATTCTTCCATTTTCTCCCCATTTTTTGACATGACTCAAGACGAATTGAAACAAGCCGTGGCGCGCGCCGCGATTGCCTACGTGGTTGACGGCGAGATCATCGGCGTCGGCACGGGCTCCACCGCCAATTTCTTTATCGATGAGCTCGCCACCATCAAAGACCGCATCAAGGGGACGGTGGCCTCGTCCGAAGCGACTGCGGTGCGCTTGCGCGGGCACGGCATTGCCGTGTACGACCTGAACGACGTGACCGAGATTGCCGTCTACATCGACGGGGCCGACGAAATCACCGCCAGCGGCGCCATGATCAAGGGCGGCGGGGCGGCCCTGACGCGCGAAAAAATCGTCGCTTCCGTCTCGCGCCAGTTCGTCTGCATCGCCGACGGCTCCAAGCTGGTGCAGACCATGGGCGCCTTTGCGCTGCCGGTCGAAGTGCTGCCGATGGCGCGCGCGGCCGTGATGCGGCGCCTGGCGGCCCTGGGCGGCCAGCCGCGCCTGCGCCTCAAAGCGGGCAGCGAGCAAGCGTTCATCACCGATAACGGCGGCGAGATCATCGACGTGGCCGGTCTGTCGATCACCGATCCGCTGGCGCTGGAGCAACAGATCAACCAGATCGTCGGCGTCATCGCTGTCGGCCTGTTTGCCCAGCGCGGGGCCGATGTGTGCCTGCTGGGAACAAGCGAAGGCGTGAAGACGCTGACGTTTTAATCGGTACACGACATCGATGCGGCAAGACATCGATCAAACATGCAGTTCAACATGCAGTTAAAGAAATAGTTCAACGACGGGGATAACATGAAGCGATTGCTTTTGGCGGTGACGTGTGTGGCGGTGGTGCTGGGCGGCTGTGCGTCGGTCGGGAAGAAAAATGTCGCGGTGCGGCAAGCGCCGGTGAAATTGGCCGTCGTGCAAGCGCCGGCGCTCGACGCCAAGGGCCAGCCGATCGCGCATGTCGCGTTCCGTCCGGGTATTTCGTCGGTCACGGTGGAAAACATGGCCAAGAAGCAAGGTTGCACAGGCGGCGTGGGTGCCGGCCTGATGACGCCGCCGGGTCCGGTCGAGGTGTACCGCATGGTGTGCGACAACCGCACGATTTACCAGGCCAAGTGCGAATTGCGTCAGTGCAGAGCGATTTAAACGTGGGGTGAAACGCCGGTGTCGAAACGCCGGTGTCGAAACGCCGGTGTCGAAACGCCGGTGTCAGACCTGACACCGGCCGCACCGGCCGACAGACACCGGCCGACACCGGCCTGGGTTTTAGTCGGCCGGTGGAACGTAGCCTTGCGCTGCGTCGGCGCCGTCGCCGAAGAAGTGCTTTTCCATCTGCGTGGCCAGGTATTTGCGCGCGCGCTGGTCGGCCAGGTTCAGGCGGTTTTCATTGACCAGCATGGTCTGGTGCTTGAGCCAGGCGGCCCAGGCTTCTTTCGAGACCGTTTCCCAGATTTTCTTGCCCAGCTCGCCCGGGTAAGGTGGAAAGTCGAGTCCTTCGGCTTCCTTGTTCAGTTTGACGCAATGGACGGTGCGGGCCATGTGTACTCCTCAAGCGGATAAGTGGAAAGGCGTGATTATAGAGACTTAATCAGCACTTGGGATTTGCGCTGCCAGTTATACATATGCTGGCGGTCCTTGGGCAGCGCGTCTACCGTGGCCGGCTTGAAGCCGCGCTTCTGGAACCAGTGCGAGGTGCGCGTGGTCAGCACGAACAGCTGCTTGAGGCCCGCCGCGCGGGCGCGGTTTTCCATGTGCTTGAGAATGCGCTCGCCGTCGCCCTGGGCCTGCACTTCGGGGTTGACGGTCAGGCAGGCCATTTCGCCCATTTTCGATTCCGGGAACGGGTACAGGGCGGCGCAGCCGAAGATCACGCCATCGTGCTCGATGACCGAAAACTGGTCGATCTCGCGTTCGATCAGTTCGCGCCCGCGCTTGACCAGGGTGCCGTCGGCTTCCAGCGGTTCGATCAGCTTGATGATGCCGCCGACGTCTTCGATGGTGGCGCGGCGCAGGCTTTCCAGGTTCTCGTGGCTGATCATGGTGCCCACGCCATCGTGGGTGAACAGTTCGAGCAGGGCCGAGCCGTCCATTTCGAACGGCACGATGTGGGCGCGCGGCACGCCGCTGTTGCAGGCCTTGATGGCGTGCTGCAGGTAGAACGCGGCGTCGGCCGGCAAGAAGCCCGCCTGCAGCACGGCTTCGGCCTGGTGCGACGACAGTTCGCGGATTTCGGCGCCGCCTTCGTCGAGCATCATCGGCGTTTCGGTGATGAACACGAGTTTGTCGGCGTGCAGGGCGATCGCGGCCGACACGGCCACGTCTTCCATGGTCAGGTTGAACGCTTCGCCGGTCGGCGAGAAGCCCAGCGGCGAGAGCAGTACCGGGCTGTCGGTGGCCAGGATCGCGTGGATGGTCTCGGCGGCGATCTTGCGCGGCATGCCGGTCAGTTCGAGGTCGACCCCGTCGATCACGCCGAGCGGGCGCGCAGTGACGAAGTTACCCGAGATGATGCGGATCGCGGCGTGCGCCATCGGCGTGTTGGGCAAACCCTGGCTGAAGGCGGCTTCGATGTCGAGCCGCAGTTCGCCGGCCGCTTCTTTCGCGCATTCGAGGGCGGCGGTGTCGGTGATGCGGATGCCGTTGTGAAAACGGCCTTCCACGTTCCTCAGCGCGAGCTGCTCGGCGACCTGGGGACGCGAGCCGTGCACGATCACCACCCGGATATCGAGGGCGACCAGCAGCGACAAGTCCTGGGCCAGCACCGGCAGCGCGCCGGCGGTGACGAGTTCACCCGGAAAGGCGACCACGAAGGTCTTGCCACGGAACGCGTGGATGTACGGCGCGACTGAGCGCAGCCATTGGACGAATTGGTTAGGGGTTTCCATTTGGCGCATTATAATTCGCTGCGCGACTTGCGCGCTAAATTCATGTAAAAACAATGTCAGAACAGAGTAACAAGCCTTCCACACCGCCGTCGCCACCTGTCGCCACGCCCCGTCATGCCAGCGAGGCGGGTCAATCCGCCGCGCGTCCGGACCAGGCGCGTACGCCGCGTCCGCCCCGCGAAGGCCAGCCGGGCGGCGGGCGTGCGCCGCGTGAAGGGCAGCCGGCCGGTGAACGTCCGGCGCGTACGCCACGGCCGCCACGCGACGGCCAGCCGACCGCTGAACGTGTGCCGCGCGAAGGCCAGCCGGCCGGTGAGCGTCCGGCGCGTGCTCCGCGCCCACCGCGCGAAGGCCAGGCGGCCGGCGAACGTGCCCCGGGCGTTCGTGCCCCGGGCGCTCGTGCCCCGGGCGTTCGTGCCCCGGGCGAACGCCCCGCGCGCGCGCCGCGTGAAGTGTTCCGCACGCCGCTGCCGCCGATTACCTTTCCCGAGGATTTGCCGGTGTCCGGGCGGCGCCAGGACATCGCCAAAGCGCTGCTGGAAAACCAGGTCATCATCGTCTCCGGCGAAACCGGTTCCGGCAAGACCACCCAGCTGCCCAAGATTTGCCTGGAACTGGGACGCGGCCAGAAAGGCCTGATCGGCCACACGCAGCCGCGCCGGATCGCCGCGTCGTCCACCGCCAAGCGCATCGCGCAGGAACTGGGCACGCCGCTGGGCGTGCACGTGGGCTTCAAGGTGCGCTTTACCGACACCCTGCAACCGGGCGCCTCGGTCAAGCTGATGACGGACGGGATCCTGCTGGCCGAAACCCAGACCGACCCGCTGCTGAAAAACTACGACACCATCATCATCGATGAAGCGCACGAGCGCAGCCTGAACATCGACTTTTTGCTTGGCTACCTGAAGCAGCTGCTGCCGCGCCGTCCCGACCTGAAAGTGATCATCACCTCGGCCACCATCGACGCCGACCGCTTTGCGCGCCACTTCGCCAACGGCGACAAGCTCGCGCCCGTGATCGAAGTCTCGGGCCGCCTGTACAAGGTGGAGGTGCGCTATCGCCCGGTCGACCGCGATCCGGTGACGGCGACGCCTCCCCCTGCGGCGGGCAAACCGATGCCCAAGGCGCAGGCGGCGCGCGACAAGCGCGACCTGATGGACGCGGTGGTCGACGGCGTCGATGAATTGTGCCGCCTCGGGTCGGGCGATGTGCTGGTGTTCCTGCCGGGCGAGCGCGAAATCCGCGATTGCGCCGAGGCCCTGCGCAAGCACCATCCGCCGCATGTGGAGATCCTGCCGCTGTTCGCCCGCCTGTCGGTCGAGGAGCAGGAGAAGGTCTTCAAGATCACCAATGCGCGCCGCATCGTGTTGGCCACCAACGTGGCGGAAACCTCGCTGACGGTGCCGGGCATCCGCTACGTGGTCGACGCCGGCCTGGCGCGCGTGAAGCGCTACAGCTTCCGCAACAAGGTCGAGCAGTTGCAGGTCGAGCCGATCGCGCAGTCGGCCGCCAACCAGCGCGCCGGCCGCTGCGGCCGCGTGGCCGACGGCGTCTGCATCCGCCTGTACGAAGAAAACGATTACCTGCAGCGCCCCAAGTTCACCGAGCCGGAAATCCTGCGCTCGTCGCTGGCGGCGGTCATCCTGCGCATGAAGTCCCTGCACCTGACCGATGTGGAGACCTTCCCGTTCATCGAGCCGCCGCAGGGCCGCGCCATCGCCGACGGCTACCAGCTGCTGCAGGAAGTGGGCGCGGTCGACGAGTCGAACGACCTGACCCCGCTGGGCCACAAGCTGGCCAAGCTGCCGCTCGACCCGCGCGTCGGGCGCATGATCCTGGCCGCGCTGGAAAACGCCTGCCTGACCGAGATGCTGATCATCGCCTCGGCATTGTCGGTGCAGGACCCGCGCGACCGCCCGATGGAGCACCAGCAGGCGGCCGACGAGGCGCACAAGAAGTTCGCCGACGAGAAGTCCGAATTCCTCACCTATATCAAGATCTGGAAGTGGTTCGAAGCGGCCATCGAGCACAAGAAAACCAACCGCCAGCTGATGGAAACCTGCCGCACGAACTTCCTGTCGCAGGTGCGCCTGCGCGAATGGCGCGACGTGCATTCGCAGCTGCTCACCATCGTCAAGGAGCAGGGCTGGCGCATGAACGAGCTGGCGGCCACCTACGAAAACCTGCATACGGCGCTGCTCACCGGCCTGCTGGGGAACATCGGCTTCAAGTCGGAAGATGAACCGGGCGCCGGCTACCTGGGCGCGCGCGGCATCAAGTACCACGTGTGGCCGGGTTCCTCCTTGATCAAGAAACCGGGCAAGTGGATCATGGCGGCCGAACTGGTGGAGACCACGCGCCTGTACGCGCGCTGCGTGGCCAACATCGCACCGGAGTGGATCGAGCGGGTGGGCAGCCATCTGCTCAAAAAATCCTGGGGCGAGCCGCGCTGGGAAAAACGCGCCGCGCAGGTCACCGCGTCCGAACGCGCGACCCTGCACGGGCTGGTGATCTACAGCCAGCGCCGCATCAACTACGGCCAGTTCAACCCGGCCGAAGCGCGCGAGATTTTCATTCGCGATGCGCTGGTGGCGGGCGACTACGATACGCGCGCGCCGTTCTTCGCGCATAACCACAAGCTGGTGAAAGAGATCGAGAATCTCGAGCACAAGTCGCGCCGTCTCGACGTGCTGGTGGACGACCACTTGATCGCCGCCTTCTACGACAAGCTCATTCCTTCGGACGTGGTCAACGGCGCCGGTTTCGAGAAGTGGCACAAGGACGCCACCTTCAAGGAACCGAAACTGCTGTTCCTGAACCGCGACGAATTGATGCGGCACGAGGCGGCCGGCGTGACCACCGAGTTGTTCCCGAAGGCGATGTCGGTGACCGGCATCGAGATGCAGCTGACGTATCACTTCGAGCCGGGCAGCCTGCGCGATGGCGTGACCCTGGCGGTGCCGCTGTTTGCGCTGAACCAGCTGCCGCGCGAACGCGCCGACTGGCTGGTGCCGGGCATGCTCAAGGAGAAGGTGCATCTGCTTCTCAAATCGCTGCCGCAGAAGCTGCGCCGCCATTGCGTGCCGCTGCCCGATTTCGCGGCGCGTTTTTGCGAGCGCGTGCACGAGGCGGGCAAGTTCGGGCGCGGGGACCTGATCGACGCGATCATCGCCGACATCCGTACGCAAACGAGCCTGATGGTGCTGACCACCGACTTCAAGCCCGAAACGCTGCCGGCGCATCACTTCATGAACTTCAAGGTGATCGACGAGCACGGGCGCCAGCTCGACATGGGACGCAACCTGGCAACCTTGCAGGCCGAATTCGGCGGGCAGGCGCGCCAGAGCTTCCAGAAGCTGGCGGAAGTGTCCATCCCGGCGGCGCCGGGCAAGGTGCAGGCGACGGCGACCACCTCGGCATCGTCGGCATCATCCGCGGCGGCATCGTCGTCCACGGTGGCGGCTGCGGCCGGGCAGCCGACCGCGCCCAAGGTCAGCCAGCATACCGGCCTGACCTCGTGGACTTTCGGCGAACTGCCGGAACTGCTGGAGATCGTACAGGGCAAGCTGACCCTGATCGGTTTTCCGGCACTGGTCGACAAGCAGACCCACTGCGACCTGGAAGTGTTCGACGATCCGACCGTGGCCACGGCCACCCACCGCATCGGCCTGCGCCGCCTGTTCGCGCTGCAGTTCAAGGAACAGATCAAGTTCATCGAAAAGAACATTCCCGGCTTGCAGCAGATGGGCATGCAGTTCATGGCCATGGGTTCGCAGGAAGAGTTGCGCGACCAGATCATCCAGAAGGCGATCGATATCGCCTGCCTGCAAGATCCGCTGCCGACCGACGCGGCCTCGTTCAACAAGCGCAAGGATGAGGGCAAGTCGCGCCTGACCTTGCTGGTGAACGAGATTGCGCGGCTGGTGTCGCAGGTGCTGACCGAGTTCCACGGCTTGCCCAAGAAGTTGCAAGGCGTGCAGGCGCAGGCCGCGGCCGACATGCAGTCGCAGTTGCAGGGGCTGGTGCACAAGCGCTTCCTGATCGACAACGATTACGCGCAGCTGGCGCATTTCCCGCGCTATCTGAAGGCGATCAATGTGCGGCTGGAAAAGCTGCGTGCCGACCCCGCGCGCGACGCCAAGTTGATGGCCGAGTGGACCCAGTCCGCCAGCCACTTCATGCGCGCCGCACGCGACCGCCTGGCGGGGAAGAACACCGATCCGAAGATGGTGGAGTTCCGCTGGATGCTCGAAGAACTGCGCGTGTCGCTGTATGCGCAGGAATTGCGCACGCCAATGCCGGTCTCGGCCAAGCGCCTGCAGAAGGTGTGGGAGTCGATGCAGCGCTGATGCCGCTAAAGCTCCGTCATTCCCGCGAAGGCGGGAATCCAAGGCACCGTCGCTCAGCACAGATGCCTTGGGTTCCCGCCTGCGCGGGAAGTCATTTCTGCCAATGACGGAGCTTGTTTGGGGGCGCTTAACTTAGCGTAGTGCCGCCACTCATGCCGCTGCTCCGCATGCCGCTGGCGTCGGTGCCGTAAAACCCATGCACCTGCCTGGCCCAGCCGATGTCGCTCATGTCCGGCCAGGCGTCCGGATCGAAGCCGGGCGCGTTTTTCAGGCGCTCTTTTTCCACATTCAGCACAAAGCGCTTGTTGACGGTATCGAGATGCAGCGCCTGCCACGGCACCGCAAACAGTTTTTCGCCCAGCCCCAGCATGCCGCCGAAGGCCAGCACCGCGTAGGCCACTTGTCCGCTGCGCATGTCGAGCATGATTTCCTTGATCTCGCCCAGGTCATCCTCCTGGGAATTGACCACGTTGTCGCCGATCAGGGTGTCGGCGCCCATCAGGGCCGGGCCGGGGCCGGCGCTGTCTTTGTACATCCCATATTTGTCGCGCTCCATGTAGCTCATGTCGTTCTCCTGGTTTTTTGGGTGTGCGGACCTCGCCGTTCGCGGTCCGTTATGCAAACAGACTAGGGTCTCGCGCAAGCTGTTCTTTGATCTGCCTCAATGGTGCCGGTGCGCGCGCCACGTCGGCCGATGTTGCTTTTTTGTTCATCCGATCCGCTAAGCGGCGCAACGCACGGAGCGGCGCCGCGCGCGCACGCTATGCTGGCCGAAAGGAGCCCTTCGCCATGGACGTCAACCCACGCTGCACCCACGCCGGCCCGCTCGGCAAGCCGATTCCCACCCGTTCGTTCGCCGCGTTTCTGCGGGCGCGCCTGCATCAACGCGTGATGGTCCGCTTGCGATGGTAAAGTCGAGCGCCCCCTTGCTGCGCAGCCTGATGCGCGTGGGCAAGAAGCAGCAACGTTCGGCGGCGCGCCTGCTCACGGCCTTGTTTGCGCCGCCCAAGCCGGCCCCCAGGGTGCGCGCCAAACCGAAGCCCAAACCGGCGGCCGCGCCCAAGCCGGCGCCGACACCCCGCATCACGTCCGCAGCCGCGCCCAAAACCAAGCCGGCGCCGCGCGCCGCGCCGGCGACATCGGCCAAGGACGCGCCGGCACCCGGCAAATGGCTCACCGCGCGCTACGCCGGCCAGGCCGGGCAGGTGTTGCGGCAAATGAGTTACTGGCTGTATCTGCCCGATGGCATCGCGCCGCCCTCGGGCTGGCCGCTGATCGTCATGCTGCACGGCTGCGAGCAGAGCGCCACCCAGTTCGCCCAAGGCACGCGCATGAACCAGATGGCGCAGAAAGCCGGCTATGCGGTGCTGTATCCGCAACAATCCCTGAGCGCCCATCCGCACCGTTGCTGGAAGTGGTACGACCGCGCCACCCAGCAGGGCGGCGGCGATGTGCCGGTGCTCGTCGGTATGATCAGCCAGGTGCTGGCCGCCCACAGCCTCGACCGCTCGCGGGTGTTTATCTGCGGTATGTCGGCGGGGGCGGGCATGGCCAATATCGTGGCGCTCAACCATCCCGAGCTGTTCGCCGGGCTGGGCCTGCATTCGGGGCCGCTGTACGGGGCCGGGCACAGCACGGTCGGGGCGCTTGGGGTCATGCAGCACGGTAACGGCGCGCGGGTCGACAGCGCCATTGCCGAGGTGCTCGAGCGGCGTCCGGGGTTTCCGTCGATGCCGACCATCCTGATCCAGGGCGACGACGACCGCGTGGTACGCCCGGTCAACCAGGTGCACTTGCGGCGCCAGGCGATGCTGGTCAATGATTTGCCGCCGGCCGCGCCGGTGCGGGTGGCGCACAAGGCCGGTGGGCGCAGCGGCTTGCCGTATCAGCTGCATGATGTGTACCGGGGCCGCAAATTGATGCTGCGGGTGGCCCGGATCGCCCAGTTGCAGCACGCCTGGAGCGGGGGCGACGCGCGCCTGTCGTTCAACTCGGCGGCGGGGCCGGATGCGAGCAAGATGCTGGTCGATTTCTTTGGAAAGCATCGGCGTTGACGCTGGGTTGTTGGGAAAAGCAAAAATGTTGAATTGGTTCAATATTTGAGCATGCCTGGGACGCTAGGATGGGTTGGATAAGGGCCTTCAGCCTTCTCGCCCTCATCGGCCAGGAGTGACCTCGATGTCCGTTCCCCAGTCCCATGGCGCCATTTCAGCGCTCACCTATCCGCACCCGCTCTGGCGTTATCTGCTGCTGTTTCAATCCTGGTCGCAACTGGGATCATGGTTGCTTATCGTGCTGGCGAGCACCTTGCCGATGCACGCGCTCTTGATGGGGCAGAAAGGGGCACCGCCGCTGGCGGCGCTTCTGTGCGGCACGTCCCTGGGCTCGCTGGTGTCGGTATGCATGGTCCTGCCGGTGCGGTTTTCCGTGGCGTCCGCTGGTGCGGCAAGCATGCGGAGCCTGCTCGATACGCTGGCACGCCTGGGATCTGTGCAAGACCGGCGCAGCGGCGCCAGCGCTGTTTATCTTCAAAAACTGCCGCGCGTGTTGCGCTGGAACGAGGGCGCGGTCAGGATTGCGCAGCATCGCGGCGCGATCGTGGTCAGCGGCCCGCGCTCGATTGTCGGGCGGATGCGCAAGGCTGTGTTGAAGTCCGCGCCCGTGTGCGTTTCTGAAAATGTTTCTGATTAAAGCTCTGACCCCGGTTGTAGGAAATTACTGCAGTTTTGCGTCGGAATGTCAGTCTTTCATAGGGGGAGGGGAGAGGCTGCGCACGATAGGACTTGCCAAATTGGCAGTCAGCGAGTACTGTATAAACATACAGTACTTTGTTGATCCCATCATGAACTCCCCCGATTTTCTTGCCGCGCCAGAGACTTTGCATCCCGCCCTGTGGCGCGCTTCCCAGCTGGCCCACGCGGGCACGCGCTGCGTCGACAGCGGCCACCCCATCCTGTCGCCCCAGCTGCCCGGCGGCGGCTGGCCGAGCGGCTGCCTGGTCGAATTGCTGCTGCAGCAGAGCGGCATCGGCGAATTGCGCCTGCTGCGTCCAGCCCTGGCCAAGGTGGCCGAACGCCGTATCGTGCTGCTGCAGCCGCCCCATCCACCGCAGGCGCTGGCACTGGCCGCGCTCGGCTTGCCTCCCTCCCAGCTGATCTGGGTGCGCAGCACGCGCAATGCCGATGCCCTGTGGGCGGCCGAACAGGTGCTGCGCAGCGGCAGTTGCGGCGCGCTGCTGTTCTGGGCCAGCCATGCCCGCCCCGAGGCGCTGCGCCGCCTGCATCTGGCGGCCCAGGGCGGCGAAGCCCTGTTCTTCCTGCTGCGCCCGCTCGCAGCGGCGCAGGATGCCTCGCCCGCGCCGCTGCGCCTGAGCCTGCGTCCGGCTCTCGGCGGGCTCGACATCGGTTTCGTCAAACGCCGGGGGCCGCAGCGCGACGCGCCCCTGTTCCTTCCCCTGACTCCTTCTTTACTCCAACGCCATGCGACTCTGGATCGGCCTCTACTTGCCCCGGCTACCGCTCGACGTGTTCAGCCCGCACTGGTCGGCTGAGGCCGCCAGCGTCGTACTGGAGCGCGAGCGTGTGCTGGCCGCCTCGGCGCTGGCGCTGGCGGGTGGGGCGCGCGTGGGCATGCGCCGCGGCGGCGTGCTGATGCTGCTGCCCGCCGCCCGCCTGCACGAGCGCGAGCCGGCGCGCGAGGCCGCCGCCCTGCAGGCGGTGGCCATGGCGCTGCTGCAGTACACGCCGCAGGTCACCCTGGCCGAAGAAGCGACCTTGCTGATGGACGTGGGCGCCAGCCTGCGCCTGTTCGGCGGGGTGCGCGCGCTGTGCCGGCGCATTCGCGCCAGCCTGCGCGCGCTCGGGTTCACCGTCCAGCTGAGCTGCGCGCCGACCGCGCGCGGGGCCTGGCTGCTGGCGCGCGGCAGGGCCGGGCACGCGCTCGGCATGGTCTCGCTCAAGCGCCGTTTGGACCGCCTGCCGGCCGCCTTGCCGCTGCCGGCGCGCCCGTTTGCCATCTGGCTCGACGGCATCGGCTGCCTGTCGCTGGGCCAGCTGCGGCGCCTGCCGCGTCCGGGCTTGCAGCGCCGTTGCGGCGGCGACTTGCTGGCCGTGCTCGATGCGGCCTACGGCATGACGGCCGAGCTGTTCGACTGGATCGCCGCGCCCACCACCTTCCAGGCCCGGCTGGAATTGTTCGACCGGGTCGAACAGGCCGACGCCCTGCTGGCCGGCGCCCACAGCCTGCTGCTGCAAATGACCGGCTGGCTGTGCGCGCATCAACTGGCGGTGGGGCGCATCGTGCTGCTGCTCGAACACGAGCGCGGGCGGGTGGCGCGCGCACCCACCGTGCTCGACATCATCCTGGCCGAGCCCACCTGGCGCGACGAGCATCTGGTGCGCCTGCTGCGCGAGCGCCTGGGCAGCCTGACCCTGGAGGCGCATGTGATCGGCCTGGTGCTCGAAGCGCCCGAGGTGCAGGCCATGGCCATGCCGAGCGAGTCGCTGTTTCCCGAGCCCGGCGGCAACGAGCAGGACCAGTGGCGCATGCTCGAACTGCTGGTGGCGCGCCTGGGGCCCGAGAACGTGCTGCAGGCCGCTCCGCGCGCCGATTACCGGCCCGAGCTGGCCAACCGCTGGGTACCGCTGCAGCGGGCGCGGGGCAAGGCGCAACAGGCGGCGCAGCAGGCGCAGATGCAGTTGCCGCCGGACGTGCTCAGCCTGCCGCGTCCAGCCTGGCTGCTGACCAAGCCGGTGGCGCTGCTGATGCGCGACCACCGGCCGTTCTACGGCTCGCCGCTGCGCATGGCGTCCACCCCGGAGCGCATCGAGGCGGGCTGGTGGAGCCAGTCGCAGACGCGCGACTATTTCATCGCACAGGGACAGGATCATGCCCATTACTGGGTCTATCGCGAACGCATCGCCGGCACCGATGGCGATCGCGCGCCGCGCTGGTTCCTGCACGGCTTGTTTGGCTGAGGCCTCCGGTGATGGCGTCCGGTAACGGCGTCCGGTAACGGCGCCCGGCAACGGCGTCCGGTACGGCGCCCGGTACGGCGGCATCCCGGGTTAAGATGCTCGGATTCATTATTGATAAGGAGCAGGGATGCACAGCGAAAAACAAGAGTTTCCCGGCGCCGATGGCCACAAGCTGGCGGCCCGTCTCGATGCGCCCGACGGCCCGGCGCGCGCCTATGCCTTGTTTGCCCATTGCTTTACCTGTGGCAAAGACGTGTTCGCCGCCAGCCGCATCGCCCAGGCGCTGACCGAGGATGGCATCGCCGTGCTGCGCTTCGATTTCACGGGGCTGGGCGCCAGCGAAGGCGATTTTGCGAACACCAATTTTTCATCGAATGTACAAGACCTGGTGGCTGCGGCCGCCTTCATGCGCACCTCACTCAAGGCGCCCGAGATCCTGATCGGACACAGCCTGGGTGGCGCCGCCGTGCTGGCTGCGGCCGCCAGCATTGCCGAGGTGCGCGCGGTCGTGACCGTGGGCGCACCGAGCGATCCATCGCATGTCAATAACCTGTTCGGGGAGCAGCTCGGCGTGATCGAAGCCGAGGGCGAAGCGCAGGTGCAGCTGGCCGGGCGGCCGTTCACCATCAAGCGCCAGTTCTTGCTCGATGCCGCCGAGCAGAATCTGAACCTCAGCACGGCCGGTCTCAAACGCCCCTTGATGGTCATGCATTCGCCGCACGACCGTACCGTGGGGATCGATAATGCGCTGCATATTTTCCAGGCGGCCAAGCATCCGAAAAGTTTTGTGTCGCTCGATGATGCGGATCATTTGCTTACGCGCAGGGAAGATGCGGTGTGGGTGGCCGGCATGATCGCGGCGTGGAGCGCGCGCTATGTGAGCGCTTGAGGAGGCGAGACGAGAAAGCGGGATAAGACCAGACGGGACGAGGCGAGAAGGCAGGCTGCCGCTGTTAACAAGCGGCAGTAAAACGTTTCTACATGAAAGGAAGGACGCGGTTTATTCGTCGTCGAATTCTTCGGCCAGGTTCTTCCAGCCCTTGAGCTTGGCGAAGGCGCTGAATTCCTCGGGTGCTTCGAGCACGATCAGTTTGCGGTCTTGCAGGCCAGGGTCGCTGTGCGAAAAGTTCGGCCCTACGTAGCCCAGCGCGCGCAGGCGGTCGATGATGTTGCCGACGAGGACTTTGTCCTTGTACAGCCCACCCTCGATCGGTGCGGCGAAGTCCACGTACACGTCAATAATCCCGTAACCCTCGTCGAAAATGCGGATCGCCTTGACGTCGTGGGAACGGCTGCTGCTGTCGCTGGCCTTGAACGGGCCGCTCAGCTGGATGTCGGTATCGGTAGTCATAAAACGCAGCATAGCACCATCGGCGTGAACCGGTTGTGCGCCATTGCGTCCGGACCGCGTTCCGTGCCGGCGCGATGACGGCATGCCGGACCAGCCCGGCGGGCGTGGCCGGCAAGTCACCGTGTTCAGCGTACCATGTTCAGCGGCGCGGCTGCAGGATCGCGTCGAGCCTGTCTTGGCTACCCGGAATGCGTTCCAGGCGCGGATAGCGCAGGCCGCCATGGTAATCGAGCGCCACCGTGCGGAAATTGCTGCCTTTGCGCACCAGCAGTTCGATCGGCGCCTTGCCGTCGCGCGCCGCCTTCACGGCCGCTTTCAGCACCTCGGGCTTGTAGGTCCGGTTGTTGACGGCCACGATGGTGCTGTTGCCCGACAAGCCGGCGCGGAAACCGATGCCATCCCATGCGATCGCTTCGATGGCGCCGTCGTTCTTGACGGAAAAGCCAAGCGAATAGCTGAAGTCGCTCATCTTGCTGCGCTCTTCCTGGCCCTTGATGACGTCGGTCGGCGTGTCGGTATAGACCAGCTTCCAGCCGGCGCGCGCCAGGCCGTCGAGCGGCGCGCCGGCGCCATTACCGTCCAGCTTGGCGCGCAGGAAAGGCGCCCAGTCGAACGCCTGCACCGATGCCAGGGTGCGCACCACGTCGTCGAACTGGTAGTAGGCCGGGCCGATGCTGCCATTGTCGACGCCATAAAACGTGCGCGCGAAATCATCGAGCGAGCGCTTCTCGCCGGACAGTTCGCGGATGCGGGTGTCGACGTCCAGCCAGATCAGCATGCCTTCGACGTAGTAATCTTCGCTGCGCTGCCAGTTGCTCCAGCCCAGCGCGCGGCGGGCCTGCACGATCGGATCGTTGACCGTGTCCTGCAAGGCGCGCCACGAGCGGCCCTGCACATGGTCGTAGCGCGCGGCGTAGGCGGCGATGGCGTCGCGGATGCCGCCCGCCGACACCAGTCCCGAGCGCGCCGCCAGCACATTGCCCCAGTACTGGGTCTGGCCTTCGTACACCCACAGCAGGCTGTTTTGCAGCGGCACGTTGAAGTTCGGCACATCCTGGTCGGCCGGACGGCGGAACTTGCCGTTCCACGAGTGCGTGTATTCGTGCGGCAGCAGGTCGCGCCCGAGTTCGGTCTTGGCCCAGTCGGTAAAGTAGCCGGGCTTGACGCCGTTCTCGCTCGACTGGTGGTGCTCGCGCCCGATGCCGCCGAATTCGTCCGACAGCGCAAACAGGAAATCGTAATGCTTGTAGTGATGCGAGGCGAACAGCTTGCCGGCCTGCTGCACCAGCGCGCGGTGCGCGGCGATCTGTTCGGGCTTCGCTTCCAGGCTCTCCGGATTGTCGGCCACGATGTTCAGGTGCACCGGCACCTTGGCGCCGGGATCGAGGTCGATGCGGCGGAAGTGGCGGCCCGCGAACACGGGCGAATCGATCAGCGTTTCCAGGTCGAGCGGCTTGAAGCTGATGTCGTTGCCGTTGCGCCCGGCCGTTTCCAGCGCGGTGCCGTACTGCCAGCCATCGGGCAGCTTGAGCGAGGCCTGGACCGGGATGCGGCGGCTGAAGTAGCCGGCCGGATACAGGGTCATCGCTTGCCATTGCACGCCGAGAATCTCGCTGGTCATCGTGATGCGGCCCTGGGCCGGCTCGACCGGCGAGAGGAACTGGTACTCGGCCTCGACCGCCGTGGCGCCCTCGGGCACGGTGAGGTGGAAGGCGTGCACGTGGACCGGGTCGCGCGTCCACGCCAAGGTCTTGCCGCCGGCCGACAGGCGCAGGCCGGCAAGCTGGTTCAGCGGCCCGCTGGGGCCGTGGTTGCCCGGTACCCACTGAGGATAGAGCAGGGTCAGCGGGCCTGGTGCGGCCGGGATGGTGGCGCGGATGCGGAAAATCTGCTGCCCCAGGTTGGTGGCGTCGACCTTGAGCACGATGGTGCCGGGATAGGGCAGGTCGCGCGGGGCGGGCACGTCGGCGCGGGCGGGCAGGGCCAGCGTGGCGAGCAGGGCCAGGGAGCAAACGGTCGAGCAGGCGGACGAAAGAGGGCGGCGGCGAAGCGGAAGGGGCATGGGATCGTCAATACGGTAAAGATCAGCAATTTCTGCGGGTATTCGCAGGCGAACATGATTCTACCGAAAAGTATTGCGGCCCCGCTGCTTGCCGTGTCTGCTGGACAAGCAGCATGGTGTCACCGATCAGGATCTGCGTGCCGGGACGGCGGCCGTGAGTTTCAAATGGTTATGCAAACGGCGGAGAGTTGTCCCTGTTGCCGGACGGCTCACTGCGGCAAACTGTCTCGTTTCGCTGTCTCGTTTCGCTGTCTCGTTTTGTCTCGTTTTGTCTCGTTTTGTCTCGTTTGAACGAAGGCCCGCGCCGCTGTCCAAATGAGACAAAACGAGACAAAACGAGACAAGAAGCGACACGCAAACGAGACGCTTTGCCGCAGTAGGCTCGCCGGCAATAGGCACAACACTGGCCCATTTACTTTCCCGCTTGCATGCACCGCCAACGTAAGCATCCAGCCCACCCATCTATGAATTCCTGAACGCTGCGGCCACACTCCTTTCTTCAATTTCGAGGAGAAATATGGTGGCAAATGTGGAGCAAATTAACGAGTGGCAGGCGCGCGTGGCACGGTGGCAGGCAAGCGGCCTGTCCCAGCGCGCATTTGCTATTGAGAACGGTGTCTCTCAGCGCCAGGTCAGCTACTGGGCGCGGCGGCTGGGCGAAGCGCAGTTGTCACCAGCATTT
>NZ_WHJH01000078.1 GCF_011682145.1 Massilia mucilaginosa | reverse complement strand
AGAACTGCCGCAGCGCCAGGCCGGTGCCGACATTGCCGATCTGTTGCCGTTCAACTTTACTGCTGTTTAACAGCCGCTTGCCCGTCGATTAGGGCAACGTCAAGGTGCGGTAGAAATCGCGCTTACTCATCATCCCAGTATGCTACTTTCATATTCATCCTTTACGCTTTTTTGAATCCGTACACACGTACTGTAGTACCTGCAATAAGATCAGTACCGTTTGCGACATATATCCTGAATCCGCTCAGTGCTACCGGAGTCGCTTTATAGTGAAATCCTCGTAGGATCTCGCCGAAATTGCCTGACGGCGAACAAACATGGCTACGTTTGCTGTTTCCGATGTCATTGTTGTAGAGGGTGAACTCCGATTGCATAGGATTACCCGCTGATGGCGTACCCAACGCCAGCGCCGTTGTTGTTGAGCCTAATACGGACCCGTAGGCGCTGGCGTTGTAACTTGCTGTCGAGTCCACCACCCCCGCAATTGCATAGCGAATAAGAAATTCAGAGCCGCTGGTGGTTGAATTTGCATTTTGAATGGTTATCAAAAATCGGTCATAAATCCCCCCATTGAAAATACTCAGAAAATCGATATTTGCAGTAGCAGTTACTAATACCACTTCGCCAAGAAACCCAAGGCCGCTGTCTTCTAACATAGCCATGGTGCCATTCTTGTTAGGAATGGTTACGGTGCGCGTAGTCGCGGCTGTAAATCCGTCGATCTCGAATTTCAGTTGCTTGGTAATATCGGCGCTGCCTTTTACCACCGGATTCGCATCCGAGAAAGCTGCCGTGATGCCGATGGTTTGGGCGCTTGCAGCCGCAGCCGCTGCCGATGACTGCGCCTGGGTTCTATAACTTTCAGCTGCGTCGGCCGCCAGTTGTGCGGTGTCCTTAATGCCGGCCGTGGCGATCTTGTCGTTGTTCGCGGCAGTGGCGGCGGCGCTGGCGAGCCCCTGCTTGATCGTCAGGTCGCTGGCCAAGGCGTTTAGCTCGACGGTCAGCGTGGGAATGCGCGTGCTGAACATGGTGTCGACCTCGGCGCGGAAGCTGGGAGACGTGCGGTCGAGTGGCGGGATTGCGGTGATCGTCATTGAGAGAGTCCTTCGATTTCGAGGTTGCAGAGATGGTGCTGGGCGTACGCGACGACCATGGATAATTCCTTGTAGAAGCCGTAGATGATCAGCGGTTCAAAGCCAACTTGATCAGCACCGATGTAAATGCAGGGCGTCGCTCGCAGGGCCGCGAGCGAGCGGAAAATCTTGTTGAATTCGGTGGCCGGGGTAAGCACCTGCAGATTTCCGCGCTTGCTGAAGGCGCCGGCGACCACGTCGAAATTGCCGAAGCGGTCCTTCTCTTTTTTGCTGTAGTCAATAATGCCGGCCGTGGCGCCCATGGCGGCGCGGCCCACGGTCATCGCCTGACCCACCTGAAGCACGCCGACCGAGACAGGGGTCGTGCTCGTGATCGTTACCGTCAGCTCGCACGCAGCGAAGTGCTGCGGCAGGTCGGTCAGCACGAAGTCCGACAGCTGTTCGAAGTCGAGGAAGAACCATTCGTAGACGCTGGTGATCATGGTGCCGTCGAGGTTCACCGTGCGGCTGTAGACCGTAATGCCGCCTGGCGCATCCTTGACCGTCACGACCACTTGTCGGCCGACCAGTTCCAGCATGCCCAGGCCGGAGATGCTACCGGGGCGCGTGACAACGGTGATAGCCGTCGGCGCGGTGGTGGCCGTGCCGATCTTGCGGTCGAACATGGCCCAGCGTAGCGTCGGGCCGGCCTCAATCCAGTTGAGAGGATCGCTTTCCGGCAGCATGGCAGTGGTGCCCGCGATCACGCGCTCGTACTTCATGTGCGTCGTTGCCCGGATCACGACCGCGCCGGCCGCGTAGGCTGTGGCCGCATTCCAGACGACCTCGCCCGCCGCCGGCTCAGCGACCGTGCTGCTGGTCAGCATCGCCGTCGTGATCGTGGTCGGCTTGATGACCTTCATACCGCTCATGCATCCTCCGTTTGAAGTTTGTCGTCCTTGATGACGCGTTTGAGCATCCCGGCCACGGCCGCGTTGCTGATAGCGATCGAACGCACCTCGGCGCGCAGGCCAACCATCTCGGCGTTCGCCTGCTGCTGCGCCGCGCCCGACGTGTCAGCCGGCGCCGGACGGTTGATCATCTGCATCAGCGCCCGGTTGTCAGCAGCCGGGATCACACGCTCGCCCTGGTGCGCCTGGATGACCATATCGCTCGGCAGGTAGTTGGTGCCCACGGCCAGGCTCGGCAGCGTCAGCCCGAAGCGCGCGGCCAGGATGGCGCCGGTTGCGTCGAGACTGGCCGCCGTGCGCGCGCGAATGCGCTGCAGGTCGATCAGCGATGTGGCGTTGGCCTCGGCCAGCTCGATCAGCTTCTGCGAGATCGAGGGCAGCAGCTTTGCCGCGTCCTGGTTGCCGGCCTGCGCCTGGGCGTTCTTGATTGCGAACTCCGCCTGCGCGCTGGCGAGCGTTTGCGCGCCATTGCCGGTGGCGATGCCGCGAATACGCGCCACCTCGTCGAAGATCGAATCGGTGACCGACTGCCAGGCTGATTTGATCTGCTCGGCGGCGCGCGCGGCGTCCTCTGCCAGGCGCTGCTGCGCGCGCGCCATCTCTTCCTGGTCGCGCCGGGCAGCGTCAATGCGCTCCTTCTCGGCCCGGTCAAGAGCCTCCTGTGCAGCCCGCGCCGCTTCCAGCGCCTTGAGCTTGTCGTACAGCTTCACCGTGGTCGCGTCCATCCCCTCGATTTCTCGCTCGCGGACCTTCTCCGGGTCCATGCCGGGCTTTTCGATTTCAAAAATACGATCCTCGTAGCCCTTGTTGACAGATGCCAGTTGTGCCGCCGCTGCGGCAGAGGCCGCGCTTGCCTCGTACGCCTTGACCAGGTCATACAACACGATGGTCGTGGCGTCCATGCCCTTGATCTCCAGCTCGCGCACCGCTGCGGCCTTCTTGCCGACCTTTTCGAAAGCGTCGATCTGATCCTGATAGCTCTTGTTCGTTGCGGCCAGGCTGTCTGCCGCCGCCCGCGCCGCGGCGTTTGCGGCATCGGCTGCGGCCCCATACTGCACGTTGTCGAACAAGTCCAAATTGCTGGGGTCGACGTCAGCACGCTGCTTGGCTACCTGCTTCTGGCGGTACGCCTCCGGTGTCATGGCCAGCTGGTCGAACTGATCTTGAAGTCCGGCGCGCTCCTTCTCGATATCAGCACGGGAACGAACCTTTGCCGCCGCTTCCTCAAGCGCCGGATTCAGCTGCGCGAAGGCCTCCTGAATATTCATCAGGCCGGCGTACGTTTTCGCACCGTTCGCGCTGGTCAGGTCCAGGCCCATGACCAGCGCTTTGAATTCCTCGCGGGTCTTGGGGGCAGCAACCTGCAGTTCTTTGAAGGCAGCCTCTACGCTTTTTGCAACCGGCGCCAACCGCTCCGCCTCGGTCAGGTAGTTTTGCGAAAAGTAGGCAACGTCCTTGCCAAACGCTTCCATGCCGCCCGACAGTTCGAGCAGGTACTCGCGTGCCTTGATCGAGCCGACCCCGACTGCGCCAAAGGTATCGCCGATTGCCTGGAGCGCGGCGTCGATGAACGCGTAGTCGACAGCAAGGCGCTGGAGCGTGCTGCTTGCATTCTCGCTCTCCATTTTGAAATCGCCCAGAGTCGGTAGCAGCTCCAGCGCAATCGAATCGCCCACACCAATGAAGAAATCGGCAATCAGCTTTTCGTTCGCGGCCTGGTCCTTGGTCAGTTTGATGCTCATCGACTGCGCGTGCGTCTTGATGGCGTCAGCCTGGATACCCAGCACAGAAGCGAAATCGATCGATGCGGCTTTGAGTGCGTCATAGCCGGCGGTGAACGCGGCGGCCGAGGTCGAGTCGACAGCTACCTTGTCAGTATCCCTCTTGCTGCTACGGAAAACGCCGCCCTTTTCGACCCATGGAGTATTGGTGGTGCCTGCGAATCCATCTGTGCCGAACGACCCGACTATGGTGGAGTCGCCGTACTCGCGCGGCTTGCGCCCAAATAGCCTGTTCGCGGCGCCGCCGATGAGGCCGCCGATAGCCGCGCCAATAGGACCTGCAAAGATCGCCCCGGCGATGGTGCCGGCATTGACCATGCCATTACCAGAGCCGCTTACTGCATAGCCATTCGATACCGCGCGCCCGGCATAGACACCGACCGCTGCACCAGCCGCATAGCCGGCAACCGCGCCAGCACCCTTGGCTACTGCGCCATTAGTAAGAATCTTGGTCGATAAACCGGTCTCGTAGAGAATCGTCTGAACACCGTCAGCCACCGCAGTGCTAATTCCGGAAAAGCCCGTGCTGATAGCGCCGTACGCGGCCTTGGCTGCCGATGCGATGCCGCTGATCGAGCTGAGATCGAGGCCGCCGCTACCTGTGATGCCGACAGCCTGGGCAGCGCCAGAGACTGCGCCGCCGCCAGTTACACCGACCAGACTTGCGACCAGCTTCATTACGAAGGGCTGCGCAAACATTTTGTAGATCTGGTCCGCGACCGACGTCTTGAACGTTGTGACCAGCGATTTCGTGAACGACTTCCAGCCGTTCTGGCCGTTGTTCAGCATATCGGCAAAGCCAGTGCGGAAAATGTCATCGTACTGCTGCACGGACTTGCGCCATTCGTCCATCGCGGCCTTGCCGGACTGGTTTTTGTACCAGGTCGTGAATTCGGATTGCAGCAGCTTTTGCGCCTCGGTGCCTTCGCCGGCGAGCGCGATTCGCTCACGCCACATTTCCGCGTCGATTTCCAGCAGCGCGGCGGCGCGCTCGCGTTCATCGGTAATCGATTCGGCAGCGTAGCGGCGGTTGTCGTCGGCCAGCTTACTGGCGTAATTGAGGGCCTTCGACTGCGCCATTGTCGCCTTCTCGTCGCGCTCCTTCTCCTTCGTCGATTCGCGCATCTGGTCGATCAGCTGCTGCGAAACGGGGAGTTTCGCCTTCTCCATCTCGAACAGCCGCTTTTTCAGCTCGGCCTCGTTGCGCAGGCCGACTGCGGCGATGTCACGCGCATCGGAACCCTTGCCGTACAGCTCATATTCGGACGCAAGGGCGGCGACGGATGCCTCGCGCGCGAGCGTGTTCTGCTTGATGTATTCGCCCACGCCCTTTTCAGCAGCACTTAGCTTTAAATTCTTCTCAGATACCGCTAGTCCTGCAAGGCGAATTCTGGTGAGCTTTTCCTCTTCCTTTGAAAGTGTGACGATCTTTTCGCGCAGCTCGTAGTTCAGCTTGATTTCCATTTTCTGGCTTTCTGACACCGCATCACCGGTCAGAAGTTCAAGCTCATTTGCTGCAATTTTTTCTTGGATGGAGGCGGTAAGCTTGGCATATGCGTTCGCTTGCTTCGCAGCCGAGCCGTCGTCCTCCTTCAACCTTGGGGCTTCCGGCTTTTCCACTTTCGGCGGGCCGCCAACGCCATCCTTTACGCTGATGCGGTCGCTGATCGCCGCGTACGCTGTCAGCTCTTTGATGTTTGCTTTGATCGCCGTGACGTTCTTCTCGTACTCGGCTGCCGTTTTGGCTACGGCCGCGCCCACTCCTTTCGCACTGCTGATCTGAACGGCGCCAGCCTTGAGCAGCGAGTCGGCATAGGCGGCCACGTTCTTCGACACATCGGTTGCCCCGATTTTGGCGAGGCCCTCGGCGACGCCTGTCAAATAGCCGCTGAAAGCCACCTTCATCGTTCCCAGCGCCCCGTTCCAGCCAGCCGCCAGCAAGTCGAAGGCGATGATGCACCCGGCCTTGATCTGCTCAAAGCCGATCAGGACGGTTTCGACGAACATCAGCCCCCCAACACGCGCCCAATCAAATTCCTCGTATAGAAGTTTGCCAATTTCCCAACCTGCGAAAAAGGCGAGCAGCACGCCGCCAGCAATCTTGAGCTTGCCCATCCAGCCGGAGGCGAACTGCGCAGAGAGGCCGGTGCCCCATAGTGTGGTATTCAGGCCGGCCATGACGCCACCTGCTGTCGCCACCTTGGCGGCGGCCAGCTGAGCAGCCAGCCAAAAGATTTCCAGGCCCACAGCTGCCAACTTGAAGGCATTTGGAGCCAGCACGAACAAGCCGAAATATGTCGCAACGATCTTCGTGGCCGAAACGATTACCGGTGCGATCTTTTCCACTGCCTCGGCAAAGCTCGCTGCCGCTTTACCCGCATCGACCATGAATTTCTTGAAGCGGTCGCCTTCCGTGATGTCCTTCACATATTTGGAAAACTTGATCATGCTCGGGAGCAGATTCGTTGCGATCTCGGTCCACAGCTCGCCGACATGCACCCTTACCGCGCCCATGTTGTCGCCGAACTCCGATGCCTTTGTGGCGGCGGCGGTGCTCGATCCGGTGAAGCCGTCGACGCTCTCGGCCACGTCGTTCAGGTACGGCAGCAGGTCGGCGCCGCTGCCCTTGAACAGGTCGTTGGCCAGCTTGGCCTTGCCGGCGCCGTCGGCGTAGTTCTGGAATTTTTTCGCCGCCTCGATCATCACCTCGGACGGCGCGCGCAGCTTGCCCGCCGAATCTGTGGCGGAAACGCCCAGCGTCTTGAGCGCGCCCAGCACCTTGTTGGAGTCGATGTCCAGGCCGCCCATGCCTTTGGCGAGCTTGTTGACGGCCGAATTGACCTCGCCGAAATCCTGCCCGGTCATCTGCGCGACCTTTTGCAGCTGCGACAGGCTCTCGACGGACGAACCAGATTTCTGGGCCATATCGTCCAGGCTGGCCAGCGCGTCGATTGCGGTCTGGATGCCGGCGGCGACGGCGCTGATGGACATAGCGGCGACGGCAGCCGCGGCGAATGCCTGGAGCGCGGTGCCGGCGATGCCGAGCGTGCCGCCCAGTCCGGACGCGGCCTCTTCGGCGGCGCGCAGCTGCTCGATCAGCGGCTGCGCGGTCTCGCTCACGCCAAGCTGCGCGGCGCGCATGGCCGCCAGTTCGGAGGAGCTCTTGCCGATTTCCTGAGTGCGCGCGCGCAGCCCATTGATGAATGCGGCGCCGTCGTCCAGCTTCTTCTGTGCTTCGGCGGCCTGCGCGGTCTTGCGCGTCACGGCGTCCAGCTGGTCGAGGTATGGCTTTAGGGCCGCCGTGTCGATGCCCTTGGAACTGGCCAGCGCGGTGTAATACTCGACCGTGCCCTTCTTGCCCATCTCCAGCGCGACTGCGCGGCGCTGGATGGCGTCGATGATGGTCTTCGTGCCGCCGGCGAACTTGCCGGCCGCATCGACGGCGCCGTCGCCCAGGGCGTTGACGCCGTTGCTCTTCCCGAGATTTTCGAGAACGCGCGTGGTTTGCGCAGCGCCCTGATCGATCTTGCGCAAGCCGGCATCAACACCGTCGGCGTCGAGCACGACCTTGATCGTTGCGGTGTTTGTAGTTTCAGCCATTGGCTTGCCCAAATAAGAATGCCGCCCGGAGGCGGTTAGGTTTTTGCGTAGATGCAGTTGAGCGCGGCGATTTCCATGATCTGGATGTCGTGCTCAAGCTGGTCGTATTCGTCCGGATCCAGTCCCATGCGATCCATCTTCCGGTGCATCACCGTGTAGTCGAGGCCGCTTGGGCCGCCAGCGCCGGAGCGCCATTGCGTGCGCAGGAACTGGAACAGCAGCAGCGGCACGAGGTTGTCGGGCCAGGGCTCCACCGCTTCGCTTACAAAGTCCTCCACTGCCAGCCCCGTTGCCTCAATCTCTTCCGGCGTCGGGGCCTTGGTGTACATGGCCTCTGCAAGCGCGGTCAGTTTTTTGCGCGGGCACCCGTCAGCTCGTTGAAGTAGGCGGCGATGACAGCCTGTGCCGCGCCCATGTAGCGCTGGGTTAGCTTGTTCAGCGAGTCAGCGTCGAACGGCTCGTCCAGATCCCAGCCGCTGGTGATGTCGAGCAGCACGTCCGTGTCGTTCGGGCCGTCCTCGCCGTCTGCGGATTTGAGCGATTCTGTGAATTCTTTCAGCTCGTTCTTGGTGCGGTGCTTGAACGTGAACACGATCTCGGCCTCGCCGGCGCCTGGGATCTGAATCTGAACGGGTGCTTTGAAGGTAGGGGCAACATTCAGGGAGAATTTCTTGTTGGTGGTCTTGGTCATTTTTTGCTTTCTAAGGAAAAAGACCGGCGGGGATCAAGCCGCCGGCATGGAAAGACCCGCTGATGCGGGCCGGGGGTCACGGGGAATTACGAGGCGTAGCGAACGGGGCGGCCCTGCAGCGCGACGCCGGCCTTGACCGACATCAGGTTGCCCTTCGTCATGGACGGGGTCTCGTCGAACGCGAAGATGCCGTTGTAGAGGATCAGGCTTCCCGACGGCAGCGTGCCGCGCATGGCGGTAGTGCTGCGGGTTTGCGCGATGGTGCGCAGCGCCTGGTAGCCAGCCAGTGCCGGATCGTCGGCAATCTCCAGGGCCAGCGATTGCGCCGAGGTGGTGGTCGGGATCTGGCTGTCGAAGTCCTGCTCCATGAAGGAATAGGTCTGGTACTGCGGCTCGCCGCCGGAACTGGTGCAGCCCATCATCTGAGTGATCTGGGTCCAGCTGTTGATCTTGCGGATCGAGCCCGCGCCGGTACCGGCAGGGTAGAGCGCGGTCAGCGTGGTATCCAGGCCTTCGGCCACGATGGTGGTGCCCGTTGGAGACTTGGCGCGGTACACACGGTTGTTCGCCTTGCTCCAGCCCGAGGTGAATTCGAAGAAGTCGCCGGCGGCCAAGGTGTTCGTTACGGTGAGGACCGCTTCGTTCGCGTTGGACGCGGCGGTGACGGTGAGACTTGCGGCGTACGCGGTCGCCAGGGCGAAGACGATACCGTTAGGGAGAGAAACAGCCATTGTGTTTTCCTTTCGGGAAGTAAAAAACCCGCGCAGGGCGGGTCGGTGGTTCGCCCGAAACGGGCATGAAAAAGAGAATCAGGTCAGGTGAAAAATTCGAAGTCCTGCATCGTGCCGCGCAGCTCGGTGTCCTCGTCGAAGGTCGCAACGCGGCCCGTCAGTACGGTGGTTTGCAGGCCCGCCACGACGCGCAAGGCGTTCTCTGCCTGCTTACCAAGGTCGGAGGCTTCCAAGCGCGTGGCGGCCCACACGGAGACCTGCACGCGGGATAGCTCTTTGTCCGGCACTTCGCTGCCGAGAAGATTGATCGGACTCCCGCCAACAGCCTGGAATACGATGTACGGCGCCAGCGCGCCGGATTCGACAAAGTCCGGGTACACGCGCCCGTCGACTAGGCCTTGGAGCGCGGTGGCGACCATCAGTTCCATGCTCATGTGCCACCAGCTTTCTCGGCCAGCTTGGCGTTCACAGCCGCGGTTGCCTCCTTCTTTTTTGAGTCGAATGCTGGACGAATAAAAGGGTAGGCAGGCGCTGATGCCGTGCCGTATTCCAGTTCCGCAGCAGCACGGTGAGCCTTCCAGCCTATCTTTTTGCCAGTCTTCTTACTTATCTTCTTGTTTCGCGGCACAAATTTGTGTCCGCCCGCGACGAAGCGCCAGTAGAACGCGTCACCGTCGGCGCCGAACTTGCCGGTGCGGACGGTGACCAGATACGCCTGGCGCTCACCGCCGTTCGATTCTTCTTCCAGGCGCTTGACGATGATGTTCTTTTCGAGCACGCCAGTTTTGCGGTGTTTGGCGGCGTTGCGGATTGCCTCGTCGCGGAAAATCTCGGCGCCGGCGAACGCGGCGGCGCGCAGGCTGGACTCGCTCACGGTCTCGGCGATCTGGTCGGTGGCCGCTTTGATCGCGTCTGCAAACGCGCCTGTATCGATAGTGATCATTTCGTGGTCTCGCATGCAAGGTCGACGTGTTGATGGTTACGCTCGTCCGGCAGCACCGCGAGCACTTTGTAGACGGTTGTGCCATGGAGCACGCGCATGGCCTCCGTCAGGTCGGTGCGGTACCGCATCCGAATCGAGACCTTTTTTTGCGCGGTGACGGCGCCGGCCTTGATCGACTCCAAGCCGCCGACGACCAGAATGTCGGCCCATGCGGTGTCGAACGTCGTCCAGCCGTTCGGCAGCAGCTGGCCGAGCGCATCACGGCCACCCGGCTTCTGGATCGTCACGAGGTGGCGCAGGGTCTGCGCGAAGCCGCTCACGAATACACCCGGCAGGCGTCCAGCAGCCGGTCCACGTACATGGACTGCGACGTGGCCTTGAACTCGCGCGTGGCCGGGTCGAACTGCTCACACAGGCGCGCCAAGATGTAGAGCTTCACGTTTTCCGGCACCTTGTCGTCCGTGTCGCCGTAGCCGCAGGTGTATTCCACGGTGACAGCGTTGCCGCGCGCGAAGGTGGCCGGCCAGGGCGCGCCAGCTGCGGCCACGATGTAGCCCGGCTCGGTCACGGCGTCCACGTAGTACGCATCGGGCGCCAGCACCTGGAGCCCGTTGCCCGCGTCGTAGTAGCTGACGCTCTGCACGGCGATCAGCGGCGCGCGCTCCAGCTGGATGGCGTCGTCGAAGGCGGCCAGCGTGGTGCGCCAGGCCTGCGTGACCAGCGCGCGGCCGATCTGGTGCTCGCATTCGCGCGTAATGCCCTTGAGCCACAGCTCGATCGATGCGTCCAGATCGGACGACGTAACGCGCAGCTGGAGCTTCGCGGTTTCCATCGAAACCGCCAGCGCCACCGGCGCGGTGATTTGGCGCGAGGTCATTGCGCACGGTCCATGCTGCCAACCCTCAATCCAACCTTGCCGGTACCGCCCCCGGTGCGTGCGCCGACCCGGATTCGAATAGTGAACAGGGTAAAGCCGCTCAGCATCTTCTGAGGTTCACCGCGTAGCTCTAGCATCGGCCCTTCAACTGTGAAGTTAGCCACATCGCGGCCCGTCTGGAACACATACGACGACTGGATGTTGCCCCCGGCGACGCATTGAGCTTGCCAGATCGCCAGGCCGATAGCGTTCGCCGCTACGGTCTGTGTCTCCGTGAGGAATTGGAAGAACTCCCCCGCCGTCATATTGGCCGGCACGTTGAACTGCTGCGACAACTCGTGATAGTCGCCCTGCGAGGCGCCGGCAACATCCATCGTGTAGCGCGAAAGTCCGCCGTCTGGGGACGCCTCGAAGGCCGTTGTGCAGGTCTGCGTGGCCGTGCCGCTGACGCCAGCTACGCGCGTGAGCGTCCAGCCATCTGGCACCGTGCCGGTGACGCCATTGCCTGCCGCTGTGGGCGTAGCGCCGCCGAAAATCCCCGCAGTGCCCCGGAACGTAGGGTTCAGGTTGAACGACCCGGCTCTCGCCGTCGAATCCCAGGTGCGCAACGCGTGGCGGCGCGACGGGGCGCGCGAGAAGCGGCGCAGGAACGCAGCCGCGTAGGGTGCTGCAAATTCGTTACCGCCGAACGGCATCAGGTGGATGTCATCAAAGTAGGCGCCTGGCCGCGCGCCGGCACCGGACCCAATTACACTCGCGCCCGAGGCGACCATCCGATCCCAGGAACTGATGTATTCAACGTTGCCTTTTAGTGACGCGCAATACGCGCTCACAATGTCGCCCACGACGCCCATGAACTTGTTTACCGTTTGCGTGGCGTTGATGTTCGGCGGCGGCTCGCCCACGGCAAGGTACTCCACTTTCACGCGGATCAAGTCGATGGCGGCAATGATGTTGGCCGCGCTGGCCTGCGCCTTCGCCGGGGTGTCGGGCGAATCGTTGGTGCCGATCAGAAGTAAAGCGGCGGCCAGCGGCGTAAGGAGCCCTTGGGGCACAAATTTCAGCGCGTCGGCCGACGTGGCTCCGGGGATGGCGAACGTCTGGTAGTCGGTGAACGTGGCGCCCAGCTGCCCGACCAGCCAAGGGACGTAGCCGAGCAGGTTGTAGTCGGAGATAGAAGGGATGCCAGCGGTGTTGACGAGGCTGGAGGCGTTCGGGACCCCAGGGGTCGCACCGCGAATCTTGACGAAGATGCCGGAATTGACGAATGTCCCGCTCGGCAGTACGAAGAACCCACCCGTGCTGACATCGATCCATGGGCCCGGTGTGTCGCCGAGGTAGGTCCAGCGCATCCAGCACCGTGCGTCGGTTTCGATGGTGCCGATGCCGTTGCCAGCCGCGCCCGCGCGCCCATCGACCATAGCGTTGTACAGCCAGGTGAGCCCACCGAAGTTGGCCGGGGTGACGACGGTCGTGCTGCCGTACCATGGGCGGCCGTCTAAAATCCCAGCAGCTCGCCCCGGCGCGCCGCCGTCAGACAGGGAATCGCCGAAGATGGCCATGCGGAGTTGGCGCGCTGACTGCTCCCTCTTTGCCAACGTGCTCCCGCCGGCCCTGATGCGCGGAACGCTGTCGACATCGATACGAACGCTGCACTCACCGCCGTCAAATCTGGCGCGGCGAAGCATGATCTGCTCGTACGACAGGTTTACCTCAACAGGCACCGCAGAATAGACCGGAATTTCCAGCCATGCGCCGGAGCCAACCTTATATTGCACCGTGGCGCCCAGGCTTGTATTCGCGATCATAACGCTGGACGATGCTAATGCGTAGGCAACGGCAATGCCAGCGCTACCTGGTGCTGCGGTCACAGCGACACTTAAGGACGCCGTATCGACCTCGGCCGAAATGCTGATTGTCTTTGCCATACGTGTCCTTTAGCGCTTTTTGGCGGGCTTCTGCGCTTGGGCAGGCTCGTCTTCTGGGGTTTCGGTGGCCGGCTCTACTGCGGCATCTGGTGTTTCAGGCTCCGGCTCGGGCGCCTTCGCCTTCGAGTACTTGGCCACCTTGCAGTCATCGACCAGGTGGCGCGCAAACTCGGGGCTGGTGCGCAGAACATCGCCCTGGCCGAGCGTGCCGTGGTCATGCGTGATTGCCATGCCGAGGATTTCGATTTCGACTAATTTCATGGGAGTGCTCCTGGTGGCGGGGCCGGCCGGAGCTGGCCCCGCTGGGGTTATGCCGGCAGCAGCAGGCCGTAGCGAGCGGCAGCAGGCTTCTCGACGGTCAGCGCCAGGCGGCGCTCAGCGCGGATGGTGATCAAGTTCTTGGTGAAGTTGTCGCCGTCCGAGTCGGACAGATCGACCGCGATGCCCTCGCGGGTGTGCAGGGTGGCGGCTTGCGCAAGGCTGCCGACCCAGACCATGCCGGCGGCCATGGCGTTCGATGCCACAACCGGGCGGCCGAACAGAGTCGGCACGACGGTCGAGCCCGGATCGCCCAGCAGGTAGCGGCCTTGACTGTCCTTCGCGAGGCGCATCGTCCACCAGTCGGACGTGTTCAGGATCACGACATCGGCCGGGTAGTCGGCAGTAGCGCAATCACCGATCATCTTGCCGATCAGGTCAAAGCGGTTCGTTGGCGACAGGCCTAGGCCAGTCAGCGAGGCGGCGGTATAGCCGTGCGCGGTGAAGTTGCCGGCCAGGGTCAGGCCCGAGATGTTCGGAGCGACGCCATTGCCGCCGACCAGCTGGTTTTCGACACGGATATTCACGCCGTAGACCATGCGGCGGGTGATGTACGCGGCCAGGGCAGCGTTATCCATCGCGAGCTGGCGGGTGATCTTGATCCAGTGCGCGACCGTCGACACCGGCATGGTGCCGGGTGTAAAGGTGATTGAACTTTCGGGCTTTTGCGCGCCTTCGGCAGTTTCAGCCGCGGCGTTGGTGAACACGTTCTCGCGCAGCCAGTCGATGGCGTTGGCCGAGGTCGGCACGTTGACCAGCAGGTCTTCGATGGTGAACACGCGCCATGCGCCTTCAACGATGCCGGGGCGGCGCTCGCTGAAAGTGCCTGCAATCGTATTGGTGACGGTGTTTTTCACCTCGATGCGGGTACGCACGCGGCCGTCCTGCTTGATGAAGTTGTCGTACGCGGCATGCTTGACGAACTGCGCGCCGACCGACTCGTCGGCAGGTGGCGCGTCCGCTTGGGCGGACTTCTGCTGCTCGAGAACGAGGAGGCGATCGGCCATCGTGCGCTGCTCGATGCCCACGGACTCGATCGCAGCCTTGGTGTCGCTCGATACTTTGCCAAGTTCCTTCATTTCGGCGTCGGCTTTAGTCGAAATCTCGGCCATTTTTGCTTCGACACGGTCGAAGGCTTTCATAATCTGATCGGACATTTTTTTCCTTTGGGCGTAAAAAAAGCCGCTCAAGGCGGCTTACATGGGTAAATTGATGCGGGTTATTTCGTCATGCGCTCAAGGCGGGCCAAGATTTCGGCCTCGTTCTTGGTCGCCTCGGCGTCGTCGCCTGCATCCCGCAGGGAAAACAGCGCCTTGGCGCGGGCGGTCAGCGCTTGCGCCGCCCCTTTACTGAAATTCCCCGCATCCCGCAGGAAATATTCAAAATCTCGGATGGTCTCGACCTGGGCCAAGTCGTCAGCGAACGCCTTCACGCTTGACAGGTCCACGCGCGCGAATTTGTCGGCCGGGAAGGTCACGATCGACGTTTCGGCCAGGCGCGCGACCCGTTTGATGGTGCGGCCAGCCGGCGTGTCCTCGTAATCGCCCTTTTTCAGCGCATAACCGATGCTCATGGAGTCCACGGTGCCATGTTTCAGGGCCGCTTTGACCTCTTGGGCCAGCGCATTGCCGGGCGTGAACTCGCCGCGAAGCAGCAGGCCGTAGTCGTCTTCCTTCGCCTCGACCCATTTGCCGATCGGGACGGCGTTAGAATCGTGGTTGAAGAACATTTTCGGCAGCCCGTTCAGCTTCAACGTGTCGGCGTAGGCGCCCTTTACGATGGTGTCGCCGTACGAATCTACGTTCCCGAAGGTTGAGGCATAGCCGGCGAATGTCGCATCGTCGCTTTCCAGCTTGAACTGAGCGTTGGCGATGGCAAGTGCTTTGTGTTCCATGTGATTCCTCTGCTATTGAGCGATAGTTGCGCCGGCGCCGCCGGATGCGGGTTTGACTTGGCCCAGCATGGCAAGCGGCACCAGGTTCGACTGGATATTCAGCCCGTCTGTGCCTTCTTTGTACGGCCAGCCTTCCAACTGGCGTGCTTCCGCGATCGAAATGACGGCGTTTTGCAGCAGCTTCGCCAGAATTTCCGCCCGATCCTTTGGATTGCCACGCAAGAGAGCGTCCAGGCTGAACTCCACCGTCATCGTGACGCGCTGGCGCGGGGTCATCACGCGCTTGCGCACGGCCTGCTCGATGTTGATCAGCGTCGGTCGCATTGCGGTGGTGTAGAAGCCCTGGATCAGCTGCTCGATTCCCGAGCCCCAGGCGGTCACATTCGAGTGGTGCACCAGCACTGGTGGCACATCGAACCACTGGCAAATCAGTTCCGTCGTCAACTTCCGGGTTTCCAGCAGCTGTTGGTCGACCGGCGATAAACTCAGCTGCTCGTACTTCATGCCGGCTTCGAGCACGAACAGCCGCGACATTCCACCCTCGGCCATATCTTCGAAGTTCTTCTTCACTGCCGCACGCTGGGCCTTATCCAGCACCTTGTCGATCATGAGGATGCCGCTCGGCTTGCCACCGTTGGCGAACAGCTTGCTGGCGGCGGCCTGCGACTTAGCCCCCTCGTCAAGCGTCGCACGCATGAACTCCAGCTTGGACAGGCCGGTAGTGCCGTTGCCCAGGTTCTTGAGGTGAAGCACGTTCCGATCGGAGAACACGGCAACATCGTTGCCGATCCGGTACTTGTAAATCATCGAGCCGTTTTGGAGAACCTCGGATTCGACCTGGTCGGCCGGCATCGGCCAAAGTGCAACCGCCTCGCCGGCGCCGTCGCGATCAATACGGGCGTACGCGTTGCCGCGCAAGTCGTGGTTCATCATCATGGCGCGCCAGAATTCGAACGGCGTCATGCGGCTGTTGGGCGATTCGTGCAGCAGCTCGTACAGTCGCGACTTGCGCGCCAGCACCTTCTCGCCGTCAACCTGCTCGTACGCGAAGAACGGCAGGCTGGCCACCAGCGTCGCGCGGCGGTCGATGCATGCCCACACGGTGCTGATTTGCAGCGCGCCGTCGACGCCCATGCTCGTCGTGTCAAGCGTCAGCGCGGCACCAGGCAAGCCGGCCTGCGTGCCCTGGGTCTCGGCAATGGCGCCGCCTCGGCCCAGCCACCCACGGAAGGAATTAAACAGGCTCATGCGCTAATCGGGTCGTTGAGAAAATCACTGATGTCTCCTTGGCTTTCGGGGTTCAGCGCCATCAATGACGCTGCGTCGAACAGGGCCATTAACGGGTCGATCTTCGCCGCTCCAGAAACCTGCTTGTTTATGCTGATTGCGTTGCGTTGCTGCTCAACGCGAGCATTGCTCACGGACCAAGCCATGATCGGCCGCCCGCAATGTATGAACTCGCCGCCGGCTATTAGCCGCTCGGTGTCTTTTATTGCGCCATTCAGGCGCCAGCCCTGGCTAATGGCGACAATATCGCCGTTTGATTCGATCGAGAATTGCCTTGCGCTCAGCTCCTTGACCACTGCGCCAATGCCAGCGCCGTCAACACCGATGCCATGCTTGGACGGGAGAATTCCTGCATCCCTGATCCTGCAAATAATGTCCGCTACCCCTCTGATGTCGGGGCCTGGGACGTCAACGATAGTGAGGTCGCCGTCCTTCTGAAAATCCATCAGGCGTGGCGCAATCTCCTTTCGGCGCTCCAGCACAATCTTGTGAGCCCATGCATGCCCCCAATGAAGCCAGCGTCCCGTGTCTCGCTCGCGACCTATAACCGCCAAGCCAAGCAAGTCATCAAGCCCGCCACCGTCGATCCCTACCACTACGACCTCAGAGCGTTCGAGCAGGGCATCCAGGGATAGAGTTGGGTCGCCAGCTGCTTCCCAGAAGTCTGCGCCGGCCCACCGATCAGAGCGCAGGTTAAGACCAATCTCAATATTTAAGTGCTTGGCAAGGAACTCCTTGAATTTGCCTTCGTCCCCTTCTTTGGCTGTGCGGTGCAGCTGGGTGATTCGTTCAATATCGACAGACCGCCCCCAGTTTGGGTTCGTGACATATGCGTTATTCAGGTCCCGCGCGGCGCCGGATTCGAGCATCGCCCTGGGGAATTCATAAATGATCGGCAAAAAGCGATGATCGTGAACGACGCCGTCGCGGACCTTGCGCGCGTACTCAAGCTTGTCTTTGAATACGCCAGCTGGCGGCTCCGCTGATTGGGTGGTCGCATAGATCACGAAGCCTTCAGGCCGCGAGGTTAATCCGCCGGTCGCCTCCAGCAACATGTTCGACGCTCGGGCTTGCTTGCCAAACTCGTGCAACTCGTCGACAAAGACGAACGATGCTTTTTTCCCGGAGACGGCATCACTATCAGCAGCCACCACTTTTAACGTCGCCCCATTCTGCGTGTGCGTGATCAGCCTAAAGTGGTCTTGCACCTTAAGCAGCGCTTCAAGTTCCGGGTCTGCCCGGATCATCGTAGCGATGGGCTTGTAGCTGTTGTCCGCGACTTCTTTCGTGGGGCTCAGGATCAACAATTCGGCCTGGGATCGCCAATTCATGATCAGCGCACAAAGCATAATCGCCGCAGCGATCGTACTTTTTGCATTCTTCTTGCTGACCATGAAGAGGAACTCGTTGATAATTCGGCGGCCTTCTGGTGTTTCGGACCCAAAAACCGCCTCGACGAACTCGCGCAGCCAGGGCAGCGATACATCGCGAATCATCGGATGACCTTCGATGTCGACGAGCCGAAACCCACCAACTATCTCCCATGCCTCGGCGGCCCGATCTGGATACGCTGGCGGAAAGCAGATCAGTGATTCACGCGCAACAATCCTGCGTTCCCAATCTAGGCACGCTGTGGACTGTGTCATCTATTTTCCTTAATGCTGAGTGTTCTCGCCTGGACGAGTGCGGGTTCCATATTTAGCAGACGGCGCCGGCTTGTCCGTATCGCCAGCACTGGGCTTGCCTCCCTCGCCCAATTTTTTATGACGGAACGGAGCGGCCAGGCCGGCCGCCTTAAGGCGCAGCGCAACCGGAACGGCGTCGTGATGCATGAAGAACTCCAGCACCTCAACCGGGGTCATTCCCTCCGTAGATTGAACGAACTCATCGCCTTCGTTCTCCGGGTTCTTCTTGCGGCCAGCCCCTACTCTGGCGCCGCCGCTCTTACCTTTTACGCCTGCCATTTGAATTTCCGTTTGAAAAGGGGCCAAGTTTTGCGCGTGAGGTAACTAGGGGTGTCCGGCCAAAATCGCCCCAGACTTTCGACCCGCCCTACCCATGCACAGATGCAACACATTGCACCGGTGAAATGTTTCTCGGTGTTACGATCCTGACCGTGCCGCCGCCTCTTGCGCGGACTTCGCGTCATGGCATGGGGCGCACAGTAGTTGCTTGTTGGTATCGTCATCCGATCCGCCTTCACACAGCGGCTTGATGTGGTCGACCAGGTAGCCGGGTCTCTTGCACATCTGGCACAGGCCACTGTCGCGTGCTCTGATCTTGATGCGGTCGGCTACCCCTGCGCTACCACGGAGGCGCTGAGCTACTTGATGGGATGCGACAGGGAGGGTGCGGCCGGGGCTTGCTGCCTTGAGGCGCGGCTTGAGGGTTTGCAGCCTCACGGGCGAATGGGGTTATGCACAGTGCCGGCGCGGACCAGTACCGCTGGGGGAAAGCACGAATGATCGGTCTCTTCGCCATTTGCCCATTCACACACCAGATTTCCGTCGTAGCCGACAAGGCTGGTTACCGTCATCACCGGCCCGCCTGAATTCAGCACCACCTTATCGCCCACTTGGAACGTGGGTGCTGCGGGCTCAGCTTGGGCGGTTGGCTGTCCTGCCTGCACCAGCTTATCGACCAGCTCAACGATGCGCTTGCTGACCAGGCTGTCGAGGTGCTGCGTGCGTACCTCAAGCACGAGCCGGTGCATACAGGTGCCCCAGGTCGAGACGCCAATCTTGGCGAGCTCGGCCTTGATCACCGCTTCGAATGCATCGACTGCCTTGCGGCCCTCATGCTGCACTTCCTCACGGATGCGCTGCTCGATCAGGCTGGTGATCCTGTTGTGGTCAGTGTTGCTCATGATCTGCTCCTTCGATTGTCGCGTAGGTCTTGAGCGATTCCCGATACAGCTTCGAATCACGGTCAGCCTTCTCAGCATTGGCCGCCATGATCTTGGTCTGGGTCTCCAGCTGCGCGAGGATGCCGCTAGCACAATCGGTGCGGTTGATCACGCGCATATCGATGCCACCTTCAAGCACCAGTACCTTGACATCGGCGGGCAGGTCCGTGAGCGCCATCTCCTTGAGGCGGTTGCGCTGCTCCATGCTCAGGAACTTGGAGTAGCTGAGCACCACCGTATCGCCGGCCGCAAGTTTGAACTGCACAGGTGCGATCGGCGCGGCCACCTGCTCACGCCCGAATAGGCGGTCCAGCATATTTTTCCACATCAGTACTTCTCCTCATGTTGGTTGGTAGGAAGTGTCACCGCCTGCTCTACGCGAGTACCCGCGATACCCTGCGGTGGGAGTCCGTAGCCATGGTTCATCGGTGACTGCACCCGCTATTACGAGTCGCGCCGCTGGAGTGCGATGGCGCGCACAAAGGTCAGCGAACCGGCGTGGCCTTGAGCGTCACGCCCCGCTCGATCATGCGGCTCGCCTTGCGCAGATCCGGCTCCAGGCCAGTCAGCGCGCACACGAAGGCGAGCGTATTCAAGTAGGGCGCCAGCCACCATGCGCGGTGAACGGTGAGGGTGCAGATAACGGTGTGCTCGGTCATGGTGAATTCAGCGTGCGCCGTAACAAGTGAGGCATTCCAAATCGAATACTGAGCGAGTGAGGCCATCGGTACCCATCCATTGGCAAATTGCTTGGCCTCGGGCGTTTGTATCGCACACGGTCATTTCTGGACCGCCCGAGCGGAGCATTACCTTATTCCCTGGCATTACTGAGCGCAGGTTCGGCGGTGCATAGCATACAATCAACTGGCCTATGCTAAAAATCTCATGGTTCATAACGATTCCGCCCAATAAAAAACCGCCCGTAGGCGGCTGAAATTATTCATGTTACTTATCCTCAAGCCCTAGTTACCCGCATCGAGTCGCTGGCTGGCGCCTCATACAGCTTGAGTACAGCTACATCGAACACGTCTTCGCACCTGACATTTTTAGCGTCAAACCAGACGCATTTCGCCGTATCATCTTTACCGCTGTGGTTGTAATCCGAAACATCAACCACTGACATCTGCGGACCACCGCTGATCAGCTGAACAACTTTTCCTTTGGCAATATCTGACATATCTGTAACTCCACTGTTATTAATGAAAATACAGTATAGAGTGACCGCGCCATGCAAAAAGGGTATTTATCCATTGTTATAGGCGTTTGCCTATGGCACCCATGCCTACGAGTGCCGCGCCTTCCCGGCGATGTCGCTCTCGCACACAGCCAACTGGATGGTGATCTTGAGCCAAGCGTTCTTCTGCGCTCGCTTATGGCTCGGCTTCCGGTTCGTTGTTGTGCGGGATCAGCTCCCATCCCAAGATGCGGCGTATCTCGTCGGCGCTTGGCGGCGGCTCATGTTCGGCGTGCGTGCGCCGGTCCATGTATTCGCGCACCAGGTGTTTGTCGGGCTTGGTGGTCTCTGCCATGGAGGACCATCAGCCAGGATGAATCAGTTGAGCTGCGAGGGAAGTTGCCCCCCCAGCAGAAGACCGACGTGCAGGCTAAACTATGGAAAATATGTGCAAGGCTTTCCGAGCACTTGCAACCGGCGAGGAATCAACATCACTCGCCGGGGAGCACGCACTGTTAAGACTAGCAGGCGTCTACTGCTTGCGGTCCTACATCCATTCGCACCGATGCGACCTGAGCGATTACACTGCCAATCTCAGGAGTCGTCTTACGCTTCACGCTACCTAGATATTCCCTGCACCCAATATAGCCATTCTCCTGAACGCGCCCCAATTCAGCTCCTACTGCATTAAGAAGAATGAAGGTAATCTGGAACTGTTCCATGTGATTTTGCGTATGCCAGCCACCCGATCTAGTATCATTGTACAAAACAGATTTAAGATCACTTCCTTCATTTTCCAATGAAAGCGTGATTTTTGCCATACCATTTCCAAATTTTGACCCGTCATAGAAATTCACATCAGCAAACGCAAATGTCAAATAGGTATGAGTCCGTCGTTCGATGACAGGTGATGCGGGAACAGGTGCTGATTTAACAACCGGAACGGCCCATGCACTTTCATTTAACATAACAATAAAGGCGACAGTAGACAAATAGCGAATTTGCATATTTCCTCCCATAATTTTCATTACGACCGGTCGATCGTACCGAGAATTATGGCACTATACGGATGCCTATAAGACAACAGCCAGCAAATTTACGTGCCGACTCCCCATTTTTCGAGGACCAGAAGTCCATTGCCTTCGACCTTTCAGCCATGCTAACGGTGACCTGAAATGCAAAAAGCCAACGATCCGTGAGGATGCTGGCTTTCTTCAATGTCACCTACGTACAGATGAGCAAGCGTAGCACAATATAACCCTAACCCTCCAATTTGGCAAGCGGATTAAGTCGTTGCGCCGCCCTGGCCTCTTCGGCGCGGTCCTGCGCCTCGATCTCGATATCGTGCAGGCCATCCATCACCGTCAAGTGCAACGCATGCAGGCGGTTATAGACGGTCGACTCGCCGCACTTCAATTCCTGCGCGATGCGCTTGATGGTGAAATTGCCGGCCAGGTAAAACCACTTGGCCACCTCGTACTGTGCCGGGTTCGCCTTGCGGATAGCGATGATGATGCTCTCGATCTCCAGCGCGGCCGCAGCCTCGGTGATCGGGCCAGCACCGCCGGCGCCGTGGATCTGCACCAGGCTGCAATAATTAGACTTTGACGGGTAGCCCATGCCGCCATCCTCACGGCGCTTGCACCAAGTCGACCACTCGATCATTCGTTTATTGATGTACTCGATCATTCTGTTCCTTGTTCAGCGTGAGGGCGGCCAGCAGCAGTTCCGCGCAGGTAGGTGATCAAGTCCGCAAACGTCGGGCAGACTTCCTCGGCGCGGAATGTCCCGCCGCTATCGATCTCGCGCCGGATCGCTGCGACCAGGTCTTTCGGGGTGTTCCCGGCTATTTGCTTGGCTGTGGCCTTTGCCTTGCCCTGGAGGCGTGCGGCCTCGACGTGCCCAGCGATGACGGCGCCGGCGCGGCCGCCGCTCTGGCGCACTATCTTCGCCGCGTTGCTCGCGCTGATCTGCTTCTCGGTGACGGCCAGCTTTACGTCGCTGTTTGCATCGGCAAGCACCAGGGCATCGCTGACGTTCTGCACCGACCGCCCTACCGCCTCCGCGATCGCGGCCGGCGTCCAGCCCCATCCGACGAGCTTGCGATACTGTGCCGAGCGCTCCAGCGGCGTCAGGCCCAGGCCCTGCGAACTGGTGATCAGGTGGATGACGCGCTCTGCATCACCGCCGCGAAACTGCTTGGCGCCCAGCTGAAAACCGCCCTCGGGCTCGCGCACGCCAGGCTCGGCCAGCCATTCCACCGCCGCTGTGACCCGGTGGTGGCCGTCGACCGCGATGATGACGCCGTCCTCGATCCGGACCTTGATGTCGTCCAGCTCGTACCCGGCCCGCAGCGAAGCCTTGATCGACTCGACGTGCTCGCGGTTGATCGGGCGGTTAAAGCCAGGCTCGAACTGCACCAGGCGCGGATCGACGCCCCAGCTCTTGACGGTCGACACGCCCGGCATGCCGCGCTCCTTCATGACTTTGAGCGAAACTGCCGGCTTTTCACCGCCGTGATTTTTCTGCGCTACCTGATTTACTTGGCTCATTTCGCCCTCCGGTTTTGGATAATTTCGTTGTTGTCGCGCGCATTGCCCTCGACGCCTGACCGGCTCGGCTGCATCTTGGTCAACTGGCTTTGCGTCCCCGGTTTGATGCAGAACCGCCGAGTGAAGCACCAGGAAACCCACTCCAGGCAGTACGCGTGTAATTGCTGATCGTTCATGCTATGTCCCGATTTTCTGTGTTTGTCGTTGTGCGTGCTGTGCGATGAACTTAGCCCGCGCCGAAGCCACGCCGTGCAGGCTTTTCTTCTCTGGAATGTGGTCGCCATGGATATGGCAAATCATCGAATCGTGTCTGATTCCCGATGTACCCGAGCGCGATCGTGCCGGGCTCGCCCTGACGCTGCTTCACTGACTGAACTTCGCACAGGCCCTTGTCCGGAGTGTCGGGGTTATAGACTTCATCGCGGTACAGGAACAGGATGTTGGCGGCATCCTGCTCGATGGAGCCTGACACCGCCAGGTCGGCCATGATCGGGCGGCGGTTGGTCCGCTTCTCGCATTCCCGATTCAGTTGGCAGAGCAGCACCACCGCACAATCGAGCTCCTTGGCCAGCGCAACCAGCGCGCGGGTATGTTCGCCGACCGCCTCGTAGCTTTTGTCCGACTTCCCGCCGACGATGAACGAGAGCTGGTCGACCACGATCAGGTCCAGGCCGGCTTTGCGTTTCACCGCGCGCGCTTTGGCCCGGATCTCGAGCATGTTCAATCCGGTCTTGTCATCGATGAACAGGTTCAACTCCTGCGATTTCTTAAACGCATGCGTCATGGCGGTCCAGTGGAATGTGTTCTGGCTACCCGGCGAATCGGCCTCGGATGGTTTGCGCAGCCACTTGATCGGAATGCAACCCATCGCCGCGATGTTTCGGTCGTTGACTTGGTTGCGCGCCATTTCCATCGACAGAAAGAGCGACGAGCCCCACCCGGCCACATTGCGAGCAATGCCCAGGCCGGCCGCAGTCTTGCCCATGCCGGGCCTGGCTGCGATGACCGTCAGCGTGCCTCGCTCCAGCCCGCCGTCGAGCATCGAGTCGAGGTCACGGTGGCCGGTACTGATCGGCTTGATGGTGCCGTCCATGCGCTGCTGGAGCACGTCCGCGTAGTCGCTCAACATCGAGTCCATGCGCATCGGCTCGCCCGACGTTTTCCGGTGCGCCAGCGTTTCGAGCCTAGAAGCCATCAGATCGACGCAGGAGGCTGCGGATTGATGAGATGCGGCGAGTTCCCGCATTTCATCTGAAAGTGCCACCAGCGCCCGTTTAGATGCCTTGTCGGTCACGATTGCCGCGTGGTGCGCGATGTTCGCGGCGCTAACGGACGATTGGCGCAGCGTTGCGAGGTATCGGAGGCAGTCGTCGACTTTGTCGGCAAGCTTCTCGTAGACCGTCAGCGGGTCAGCGCGGTGGCCGGCTACAACCTGACGACGGATTTCTTCGAAGATGAGCCGGTGGTCGTTGCGGTAAAACTGGCTTGCATCGAGGTCGGGCGTACGGTCCAGTGCGTCGTTGTCGGCCAGTAGCGCGCCCAGGACGGCCTGCTCGGCGCGGATCGATAGTAAGCGATCCATCAACCCCAGACTGTTCAGGAAGTCACGCCGCTGGTTAAATCGGGGGTATGCAAATCCTTCATATTCCACGGCAGCAGCGCCGCGACGTCATCCACGGTTTTCGCCGCTGGCAA
>NZ_WHJH01000077.1 GCF_011682145.1 Massilia mucilaginosa | reverse complement strand
AGCCTTGAGCTCTTTAAAGGGTCGTTCGAGACCAGGACGTTGATAGGTCAGGTGTGGAAGTGCAGTAATGCATTAAGCTAACTGATACTAATTGCCCGTACGGCTTGTCCCTATAACCTTAGCAGGTACAGAGATAAGAAATGCGCGTTGTGTTTTGTGCGATACGCACGATCACTACCCAAGTAATACATAAAACGATACTTCTTCCAGATTCAAGCTAGTGCTGCCCAGTCGGGAGCACCAAGCTGACCAAGTTATGCCTGATGACCATAGTAAATCGGTACCACCCCTTCCCATCCCGAACAGGACCGTGAAACGATTTTACGCCGATGATAGTGCTGCAACCAGTGTGAAAGTAGGTCATCGTCAGGCTAGTTATAAGAGAATGACCCGTGTGAGCGAAAGCCATGCGGGTTTTTTTTCGTCCGCATTTTTGTATTGATCTGGAAATTTTCTTTGTAAATGGATTTCCGCATGTTGATCGACTTCCGCTTTTCCCGCCATGACAGCGAAGAGTTCGCTACCGATTTCGACACAGGCGAGATTGACATGCACATCGGCCTGGATCTGATTTCCTCTCGCAAACGGACGCACATGCCTAATATAATCTATATGGCGCTGTATGTTTTGATGGACGGCGTTGTCAGTTTGCAGAACGGTGCGACGAGTTTCCAGATGGAAGGCACCCATTCCGCATTCTGCGTCCATTTCCGCAGTACGAAACAAGGCATTGTCGTCACACACGATGGGCGCCAACATGGCCCGGTGTCGCTGGCGGCACTGATCGACGCCATCCAACGTGGCCTTGCAGAGTTTTTTGCCGATCCACTGAACGCGATTCCCACTGGCGGCGCCATCGAAGCTGATTTTCTCGTCAGTTGGCGCGCCTTGAAACAGGCAATGGGACAATCCGGCTAGCGAGAGAACCCGAAGGAAAAGACACATGCATCCCAGAAAATCAGCCGCCATCGACCCGCTTGTGCACTGTTCCGTTGCAGAACTCATGCGCATCTATATCGAGGAGGGGCTCATCACGCGGCCGGAAATGCTCGGCTTCCCGGACTTTTCCAGCGCTACCCTGATCGAACACGGCTTCGAACCCGTGGGTGACTATGATTATCAACTTTACGAAAAGCCTTACCGTTTTGCCAGCAGCGCTATCGAGCTCAATTTTAAGGTGTATATCGAGAATGGCGTACTCGACTCTAACGGCGTCGAGTTTGGTGGTGATATGCGCGTGGAAACGCAATTGAGCCGGCTCTTAACGCTGCTTGCCCCTGGCGCGATCCGCTCCATCGAGCTCCTGGTCTTTGACAACCTGCTTGCAGCAACGCTGCTGATCAACGATGCAGTCAACATCAATATCCATCGTTCCGGAAAAAAACACGGACGCAGCAAATTCAGCATCGGCGCCATCTCGACCGATGCTGGCTTCCGGCCAGCGACGGTGACAAAAAAATTCAATACCCGCTTCTCGCGCAAGCTGTGCGACGACACCGTGGGCCCTCAGCCGAGCGGCAGGCATGCCCGCAATCCCGCCCTGCGCAACTTGAGCGCCTGCCTGGTCCGCCTGTTCGGCAGCGCCTATCGCAAGGGGCGGCTCATTCCACCACGTGAAAGCGCGTGACAAGCATGTTCTCCACGCTTGTCGCGCCCTTAAAATACCTTCAACCCTTTGAGCATCACCAGCAAAATCAGCAAGGGCGACACGTAGCGCAGCAAAAACAGCACCACGCGCGCGGTCGCCGCGTTGGACAGCGTGCCTTTGTTCGATATGGCATCGCTGAATCGATCCGTACCCCATACCCAGCCGGCAAACAGCGCGAGCAAAATGCCGCCCAGCGGCAGCAGGATATTCGACGACACGAAATCGAACAGGTCGAACAGATTCAGGCCGAACACCCTGACGTGCGACAGCACGCTATTCGTCAGCGCGCACGTGGAACCGAGCAGCATCAGGCAGGCGATCGTGATCAAGGTCGCTTTCGGACGGCTCATGCCGAGGCGCTCATGCAAAATCACCACCGGCACCTCCATCAGCGACAGCATCGCGCCGGTCGCCGCTACCGCCGCCAGCACAAAGAAAACGATCATCAAGAGGTGGCCCCCCGGAATTTGCGAAAACACGGCGGGAATCGTCATGAAGACCAGCGCGGGACCGGCCGACGGTTCGAATCCGAAGGTAAATACCGCGGGGAAGATCGCGATCCCCGCCAGCATGGACACGCACAGATCGGCGGTCATGACCCGCAAGGCGGTTTGCGGAATATTCTGATCGTCGCGAAAATAGGAACCGTAGGTCATCATCGTTCCCATCCCCAGCGACAGCTTGAAAAACGCCAGGCCCATTGCCGTCAATACCACGCCGGCACTGATCTTGCTGAAATCCGGGCGCAGCAGGAACGCGAGGCCGTCAGCGGCTTTCTCCAGCGACAGGCTGACGGCGCACAGCAACAGCAGCAGCACGAACAGGACCGGCATCAATTTTTTGGTCAGTCCTTCAATGCCCTTGGTCACGCCAAGCAGCAAAATGCCGCCGATAAACGCCAGCACGAACCATTGCCACAACAGCGATTGAATCGGATCGGCGATCAGCGCCCCGAAGGCGCTTTCCGCCACGCGCCGCTCGCTGCTGAGAATGGAACCGTCGATGGCCTTGATGACATACGCAAACACCCACGCTACCACTTCCGAATAGAACGACAAGATCAGGAAAGCCGCGGCCATGCCCGCCACGCCAATCAGCCACCACGGTGCCTTGCCCGGGTTCAGTCGCTGCAGCGCAGTGATCGGATTGGCCTTGGCCGCGCGCCCCATCGTGATTTCCGCGATCATGACCGGGATACCGACCACCAGGGTGCACAGCACATAGATCAGCAAAAAGCCGGCACCGCCGTTGGCGCCCGTCAGATAGGGGAATTTCCAGATATTGCCAAGGCCAACCGCCGAGCCGAGCGTTGCCGCCAATACCCCGAAACTGGAACTGAAACCGCCGCGCTTGATAGAATCCTGAGTCATTGCTGCAATCTGTCACATCGAAAAAAGGCAGTGATTGTAGCAGTTGGGAACAGACGCAGCCTCGCCCACGCCCGCCGCCCGCCGCTTCCGCCCCCCCGGCAGGCGCAGTACACTAGAATAGCCCCATGCGCATCCTCATCATCGAAGACAATCCCGACATCGTGGCCAACCTCTACGGTTTCCTGGAACCGAAGGGCTACATCCTCGACTCGGCCGCCAACGGCTATGCCGGCCTGGCGCTGGCCGCGCAGAATACCTATGACGTGGTGGTGCTCGACGTCATGCTGCCCGGCCTGACCGGCCTCGACATCTGCCAGAAACTCCGAGGCGAACTCAACAGCAACATCCCGGTCCTGATGCTGACCGCGCGCGACACCCTGCAAGACAAGGTCGCCGGCTTCGACAGCGGCGCCGACGATTACCTGGTCAAGCCATTCTCCCTGGTCGAACTCGACATCCGCCTGAAGGCCTTGCTGCGCCGCGCCAACGGCGTCGTCGGCGGCGCGGCCATCCTGCGCGTCGGCGAGCTGAGCTTTAACACGGGCACCTACGAAGCGGCCAGGGCCGGCATCCCGCTGGGCCTGACCAAAACCGGCTACACCATTCTCAAATGCCTGATGCGCGAGGCGCCCAAGGTGGTGCCGCGCCACGTGATCGAACACGCCGTCTGGGGCGACGACCGGCCCGACAGCGATGCCCTGCGCACCCATATCCACGCCCTGCGCCAGGCCCTCGACAAACCGTTTCCTTTTCCCATGCTGCGCACCATCCCCGGACTCGGCTTCAAACTGGTGAGCACCGATGACGCCGCCTGACTCCCTGCGCCGCCACATCGCGGTCGCCTACCTGCTGTTCGCGCTCGGCTCCTCGGTATTCCTGGCGGCCATCGCCATCGTGGCGGTCGAGGGAATCGAAGTCCACCTGGTCGACAACCGCCTGGCCGAAGCCGCCGCCTGGGCCGTACCGCGCCACGCCGCCGGCTTGCCGGTCGCCATGCCCGCCGGCCTGAGCTTCCACCACGGCGCGGCCATTCCCGAACCACTGCGCACGCTGCCCGACGGCGTTGGCGAAGCGCACGTCGACGGCGTCGGCCTGCACGTGCTGAGCGGAAAAGATGAAACCGGTAACTACGTCGTGGTCGATCACGAAAGCGATTACGAAAAGATCGAACTGGTCGTCTATTCGATGTTCGGCCTTGGCTTTATTGGCATCATGCTGTTTTCGCTGTTTTTGGGCCGCTTCATCGGGCGCCGCTTCGTAACCCCGATTACGACCCTGGCCACCGCCGTGCGCGACAATTCCGCCGAATTGCCGCTGCTCGAACGCAGCGACGAACTCGGCGTGCTGGCGCGCGCCTTTGCCGCCCACACCAGCGAGCTGCGCACCTACCTCGAGCGCGAGCGCCTGTTCACGGGCGACGTCAGCCACGAATTGCGCACGCCGCTGACCGTGATCACCGGCGCCGCCGAAATCATCCTCGCCCAGCAGGAGGCCAATCCGGCCACCGCCGCCGCGGCCGAACGCATCCTGCGTGCTGCCAACGAAGCGTCCGCCTGCGTCAACGTGCTGCTGACCCTGGCGCGTTCGCGCGACCGCATCGCCCATCCCGTCACCAGCATCGAGCAGGTCGCCCGCGCCGAAACCGAACGCGCCCAACCGCTGCTCGCGGGCAAGCCGGTCGCGCTGCGCTTCCTCGGCGGCCCCGCCTTCGCCATCGCCGCGCCGCCCGAACTGCTGGTGGCCGCCATCGGCAACCTGATCCGCAACGCCTGCCAGTACACCGCGCAGGGCGCCGTGTCGGTCCGGCTCGGCGCCGATGCGGTGCTGGTCGAAGATACCGGTCCCGGCCTGCCCTTGGCGGTGCGCGCCACCTTCAACCCGGAGCCGGGTGCCGGGCCGGCAGCGAAAGGGTCTGCCGGCGCCGGCCTCGGCCTGGCCCTGGTGCGCCGCATCTGCGAGTATCTCGGCGCCACGCTCGTGTTCAGCGAACGCGAGGGTGGCGGCAGCATCGTCGAAATCCGCTTCGATCCTGCGTTAACGACATCTTAACGCCCGGTTGACGCCGGCTTGATGTTCGGAACGGTATCTTCGCCACGGTGTGTCGCCTTACCAGGCGGCATCGCTGACCCTGGAGATTGCCTTGACATTGACTACCACGCCGCGCATCCACGCGTCCTTGCTCATCCTGGGCGCCTCGGTGTTCCTGCTCACCGCCTACAACGCCAATTTCTGGCGCACGTTTTTCAGCGCGACCGGCGGCCTCGGCTTGTCGCACCTGCCGCTGCACCTGGGGAGTTTCGCCCTGCTGGTGCTCTTGTTCAATGCCTGCCTGAACCTCATCAATTTCCGTTTCATCATCAAGCCCTCGCTGGTCGTGCTGTTCATGGCCAGCTCGGCCACGTACTACTTCATGAACGAATACGGCACCGCGATCGACAAGTCGATGATCCAGAACTTGCTCGAAACCGACGTCCATGAAGCCCTCGAATTGCTGAACTGGAAGCTGCTGCTGACCATCACTTTGCTGGGAATCGTGCCGTCGATGCTGGTCTGGCGCACGCGGATCCTGTTTTGCGCGGGCAAGCGCGGCCTCATCCTGCAGGCCGCCAATATCGGCGGCTCCTTGCTGGTGGCCGCGATGCTCTTGTTGTTGTTCTTCAAAAGCCTGGCCCCCGCGCTGCGCGAACACCGCGAACTGCGTTTCCTGCTGGCGCCGACGAATTACATCCAGGCCATCAACGGCTACGTCAAACAGCAGCGCGCCCAGGCGCTGGTGGTCGCGCCGCTGGGCATGGACGCGACCATGCGCGCCAGCACCGGCGGCAACAGCCGGCGCTCGGTGACCCTGATCGTGGTCGGCGAAACCGCGCGCGCAGCCAATTTCTCGCTCAACGGCTACGCCCGCGTCACCAATCCGGAATTGGCGCGACAGCCCGACTTGCTCAACTTTACCGATGTGCAATCGTGCGGCACGGCCACGGCAGTGTCCGTGCCCTGCGTGTTTTCGGCCCTCGGCCGCGAACACTATGCCGACGACAAGGCCCATGCGCAGCAGGGCTTGCTCGATGTGCTGACGCATGCCGGTCTCAACGTCCTGTGGCGCGACAACAATTCCGGCTGCAAGGGCGCGTGCGACCGGGTCGCGTACGAAGACCTGTCGAAAGCCGATCCCGGCAACAAATGGTGCGTCGACGACGAGTGCTACGACGAACGCCTGCTCGACGGCTTGCCCGAGCTGATCCGCAAGGCGCGCAAGGACCTGGTCATCGTGCTGCACCAGAAAGGCAGCCACGGCCCCGCCTACTGGAAGCGCGCGCCCGCCGCCTTCCAGCGTTACGGCCCGGTGTGCCGGACCAACCAGCTCGAATCGTGCTCGCGCGAATCGATCGTGGCCGCCTACGACAACGCGATCCTGTACACCGACCACTTTCTCAACCAGGCCATCGAATTGCTCAAGGCCAGCGGCGCGAAGGAACAGGTCAATACCGCCATGCTGTATTTCTCCGACCATGGCGAGTCGCTCGGCGAACACAATATGTATCTGCACGGCGCGCCTTACGTGATTTCGCCGGTCGAGCAGCGCGCGGTGCCGTTCATGCTGTGGCTGTCGGAGGGCTTCCGTTCGCGCTTTCATATCGACCAGCGCTGCCTGGCGGCCCGCACCGGGCAATCGTTCTCGCACGACAATGTGTTTCACTCGGTGCTGGGCATGCACCGCATCGGCACGGCGGTCTACAACCCCGGCCTCGACATTGTCGGACCGTGCACGCATGAGACATAAACGGCTCGGCCTGGCGTTGGCGGGCAGCGCACTGGCGATCGCGTGGCTCAACGCCTTCACCGACCTCGACCTGATGCTGGCGCAGGCCATGTTCGATCCGGTCAGCGCCACCTTTCCGTGGCGCCATGCGTGGTTTGCCGACACTGTCAGCCACGTCTGGGTCAAGGCGGTACTGCTGACCGTGGCGTGCGCCGTGGTGCTGAGCGCCGTGTTCGACCTGCGCTGGCCGCGCGCGGCCTGGCCGGCGCCGTTCCGGCTGCGCTTGCGCGTGGTGGCGCTGTCGGCCGTGCTGGTGCCGTCCTGGATCGGCGCGCTGAAATATGCGAGCGCCTCGCATTGCCCGTGGGACCTTGCGCTGTTCGGCGGCGGCGAAACCTATGTGCGCCTGTTCCAGTCGGCCTTGCCGTACGCCCCGGCCGGCCATTGCATGCCGGCCGGGCATGCATCGAGCGCGCTGTGGCTGGTTTCCGTGGCCGTGTTCTGGCTACCGCACCAGCCGCGCACGGCACTGCGCGTGGGCGCCGCCATGCTCGGCCTCGGATTTGCCCTGGGCTGGGTGCAGCAATTGCGCGGCGCCCACTTTCTCACACACACGCTATGGTCGATGTGGTGGACTTGCCTGATCGTCAGCATGTTGTACGTCCTGCTGATCGAGCGCCGGCATTCGGCACGGCGAAATGCAAATATTCAACTTTCTTGAATCCGTTCCGGGCCGCCCACCGTATATGGCTGTGTGCCGCGCATCCCGCGCGGCCTTACCATGACTGGGAGAACCCGATGAAACGTATTTCTGTTGGCCTGATTGCCGTCCTGTTGTCGTCCAGCTCCTTTGGCGCCGATCCGGCCCCGATTGCCGTCCCCGCTGGCAACACGCTGGCCCTGACCGTGCTCGGCGCGGGCGACCTGGCCTACGAGTGCAAGGTCAAGGCCGGCACGCCCGGCGCCCACGAATGGGTGTTCGCCGGTCCGACCGCCGTCCTGTACGACAAGACCAGCAAGGCCGCGATCGGCAAATACTACGCCGGCCCGACCTGGGAAGCGAACGATGGCAGCAAGGTCGGCGGCAAGCAGCTCGGCGTGAGTCCATCGGGCAATGCCGCCTCGATTCCGCTGCAACTGGTGCAAGCGGCGCCATCGACCGGCACGGGCGCCATGAACGGCATCACCTTTATCCAGCGCATGAATACCAGGGGCGGCATTGCGCCGGCCGACGCCTGCGGCGCCGACAACCTTGGTGCGAAAAAGATGGTCAAGTACGAAGCCGACTATCTGTTCTACAAGGCTTCCTGAGCGGCAAGCCAGGCGCGCAGGTCCGCCAGCGGGCGGGCCGCGTCCAGCTCATTGAAGATTTCGTGGTACATGCCGTCGTACACATGCAGTTGCGCCAGGCCGGGCGGCAAGTGCACGGCGAAACGGCGCACCCCCTCCGGGTCGACCAGCCGGTCGTCGCCGGCCGCCAGCAGCAGCGCCGGCACAGTCAGCCTGGCGGCGTTCGCGTGGCAATAATCAATCGAACGCAACATCGAGCGCATCAGGCGCGCGCTGATCCTGCCATGCACCAGCGGATCGGCCTGGTAGGCTGCCACGACCCCCGGATCGTGCGACAGGCAGCGCGCCGGCAAGCCGTTCGGCACCGCCAGCGATGGCGCCAGCGCGTGCAAGGCGCCCAGCAGCAGCATGTGCAGGCGCGACAGGCGCAGCGCCAGTGCGGGCGACGACAGGATCAGTCCGCGCAGGGGCGACACGCCGGACAAGGCGAAGCGCGCAGCAAACAAGCCGCCCATGCTGTGGCCGAACAAGAAGGGAGGCCGGCGAAAGCGCGCGGCAAAGTCGTCGATGACGATTTCGGCATCCTGCAGCAGCGGATCGCCGTTGATGACATCGCCGCGCTTGCCTTGCGAGCGGCCATGGCCGCGGTGGTCGTAGCAGCGCACCGACAGGCCGCAATCGTTGAAGAAGCCGGCCAGGCGGCGATAGCGTCCGCTATGCTCGCCCAGGCCATGCATGATCACCACGCTGCCGCGCAGCGGCGAGGCCGGCAGCAGGTAGTCGCTGACGTGCAGCAGGGTGCCGTCGGCGGCAACGAGCTGGTGGCTATGTTGCGCCACCAGCGAGGACATCAAACGCCCCAGACCACGTCGTGACCGCCGGCCTTGGCCGCGCGCAGCATTTCCACCAGCGGATAAGCGCGGGTCGAGAAACTGACCGCCTGGATTTCTTCGTGGTTGGCATCGTCGCCGTCTTCGTTGTGATGCGCGTGGACATCGCGCTCGACATCTTCGGACACCGCATGCTGGCGGCTCTCGGCGATTTCTTGTTCGAGAACCTGCAAGGCGTGCGGTGCTTCGGCTGCCGTAATGACGCCCTGGTCGACATCTTTATGGAGCAACTCGAGGATGCGTTTGGCGTGTTCCTTGTACATCAAAACTTCTGATGCTGCTTTGGAGGTAAAGGTAATTAACATAGGAACTTTCTAATTAGGCGTACATGGTGAAACGATAACACGAACCGGCGTTTTCAGTCGTGACGGTACGCGTCACGTAGCGCGTCCGGTCAGACGGGTTGCACCCGGAAAAAACGTGCCGTTGCTGCGAAGGCAATCAGCAGCAGGGCGTTCATGACCGCCCCGGCCACGACCGATGGCTTCCAGCCGTGCTCCACGCCATACACCAGCAGGAAGCTGATGCCGGCCCAGCCGGCGCCGCTCAGCAGTTCGAAGAGGGTGCACGCCAGGTTGGACTTGCCGCGCCGCTTGAAGTCGCCACGCGCCGCCGGCCGGCTGCACCATGCCACCACCTGCGCGCTGTTGAGCGCGCACAGGCCGAAGGCGAGCAGCATGATGGCCGCCGGCACCGGCTGCCGCAGCGCCAGCCAGCACAGCGGCAGCAGCGCCAGCGCCAGCGGCGGCAGCACCACCGCGGCCAGCTTGGCGCGCCGGATCGCGCCCTGGCTGCACGGCGCGGCGCGCAGCAGGTCGGGCGCGTCGTCGGCCGCCATCACGATCCACGCCAGCGAGGCACTCAGGGAGCCGCCCAGGAACGCCAGCGCCGCCGCCACGGCCGGCAGCGAGACCGCGCGTCCGAGCAGCAGCGGCGCCAGCAAGGGCAGCAGGTACAGCAGTTGCAGTCCGACCTGTGCGATCAATTGCGGATCGCGCCAGATCAGGCGCCATTCCTTGATGAGGATGGTGCGCGCCAGGCCACGCCCGAAGCGAAAACGCAAGCCGCCGGCCGGCGCTTTGGCCACCCGCACCGCGCTGGCGGCCTGCTGCACGCTGCGCACGAAAAAGCCGTGCGTCAGGCGCGCCGTGAGCATCAGCACGGCGCCGCCCGCGCCGAGCAGCATCAGCGCCGGCAGCGGCATGCCCAGCGCCGCCCTGGCCGGCAGCCAGGCCAGGCTGTCGACGCCCAGCGCCGCGCCCTCGCCGAGCAGCGGCGCCAGGCGCATGGCGAAGCGCTGCAGGGCCGGCCCGAGCGGACTGTTGGACGCCTGCGCCAGCAAAAACAGCGCGGCGCCCGACAGCGCGCCAAGCAGCTGCGCCGTCACGCGCGTGCGGCGCACGCCCATCGACCGCACCAGGCCCAGGGTGAGCAGCATGGAGGCCGGGGCCGACACCAGCGTCAGGCCGACGATGGCCGGATACAGTCCCAGCCACCGGAATTGTCCGAGCACGATGCCGGCGTGCGCGAACGGCGCCAGGAAAAACAGGTACAGCGCGGCGCTGCCGGCCGCGATCGCCGCCAGGCGCACGCTGAACACGCTCCTCGACGGGATCGGCGACGACAGCAGCAGGTCGAGGTCGCGCCGTTCGAACAGCGCCGTCACGCTGGCATTGAGGCCGCTCGACATCATCATCGTAAACACCGCGATCATCAGCACGCTGACCGTTTGCAGCAGCGCGTGCGGCGGCGGGCCGGCCGGGATCCTGGCGTTACTGAGCACCATGAAGGCGAAGCCGTGCATCAGCGCGGCGAGGATCAGCCACACCGCGATCGCCTTGTTGTCGAGGCCCTTGCTGGTCCCATCCTTGCGCGTGCCCAGCACCTCGAACATATATAGGCGCAGTTCGTGCCGCAGCAGCCACAGGGCGCTGCCGGCGCGCGCCATCAGCCTTTTCCCGTCAGGTGCAGGAACACGTCTTCCAGCGTGCCGCCCTGGGACTGGGCACGCAGCTGGTCGAGCGTGCCCTGGGCGATCAGGCGCCCGTGCTCGATGATGCCGATGCGCTGCGCCAGCCGTTCGGCCACTTCCAGGATATGGGTGGTGAGGATCACCGTGCCGCCGCCGTCCACGTGCTCGAGCAGCAGGTCCTTGACCTGGCGCGCGGCGGCCGCGTCGAGCCCGGTGAGCGGTTCGTCCAGAATGAGCAGGCGCGGTTCGTGGATCAGGGCGCCGGCCAGCGCCAGCTTTTGCTTCATCCCGCGCGAAAAGCCTTCGGTCAGTTCGTGCGCGTGCGCGCTCAGGTCGAGCCAGTCGAGCAGGCGGCGCGCGCGCGGTTCGGCTTCATCGGCCTCGATGCCCCACAGGCCGGCCACGAACTCCAGGTATTCGGTGGGCTTGAGTTTGGCGTACAGCATCGGGTCGTCCGGCAGGTACGCCATGCTGCGCTTGGCCGCGGCCGGGTCGCGCTCCAGGTCGACGCCGAACACCGCGATGCGGCCGGCGTCCGGCGCCAGCAGCCCGGCCACCATGCGCAGGGTGGTGGTCTTGCCGGCGCCATTGGGGCCGAGCAGGGCATACAGTTCGCCGCGCCGCACCGTCAGGTCCAGCCGGTCGACCGCGGGGCGGCCGAAGTGTTTGCTCAGTGCCGTCAGCTTCAGGGCGTCGCCGCTGTGCTCTATCATGTGCCTGGTTTCTCGGCTTGGGCGCGGTTGAAGGTGAAGAACGCCAGCGCGCCGGCCTGCAGCAGCACCGCGATGGCGAGAGTGGCGCGAAAGGCGTCGGGAGTGCCCGCCCCATGCGCCTTGAACAGGTCGACCACCACCCCGAAGCCCCACTGCGTGGCAAAGGCGCCGATGAACAGTTGCAGGTTGTAGGCCGAGTTGGCGCGTCCCGCCAGCGCGGCCGGGAAGGCCAGCGCGACGTGCGACTGCACCAGGGTGGTGACCGGCACGCAGGCCGCCAGCAGCAGCCAAAGCAGCCAGGCCATCGGCGCGCTGGTGGCCAGCATGGCCGTTTGCGCGGCCACCATGCCGCCGATCCCGATGCCGATGATGCGGTGCGTGTTCCAGCCGCGCGCCACCAGCCGTGGTGCGGCCCAGCCCAGCGCCAGGTAGGACAGCAGCAGCACCAGATTGAACGCGAACAGGATGCGCCCGGTCTCCTGCGCGCTCTTGCCCAGCACCGTCGTCATCCACGGACCTGCCCACAGGGTTTGCAACGCGAAGAAAATGCCGTGATTGAGCAGGCCCGGCACGCCCATGCGCCAGAAATAGGCGCTGCCGAAAATGCGCCGGTAGCCGCCGTCGTCCAGCGCCGCGCCGCCTTTGGGCGCGCCGTCGGCAAACTGGCGTTCGACCCCGCGCAGCGAAAAGAAGATCGCGCCGGCGACCGCCAGCAGCAGGGCCGCGACCACCCAGAAAATGCCGCGCCAGCCGATCGCCGGCAGCGCCAGCGTCACCGGCACGGTGGCCGTCAGCGCGCCTGAGGTGCCGGCCACCAGCATCCAGCTGGCCAGCTGGCTTTGGCGTTCGGGCGGGAACCACTGGCGATACGCCTTGAAGGCGGCCATCAGGCAGGCCGACACGCCGATCCCGATCAGGGCGCGCCCCAGCCACAGGCCGGCCAGCGAGCTGCTGGTCGCAAACACGGCCGCGCCCAGGGCGGCGCACAGCAGCAGGATCGACTCGGTGCGGCGCGCGCCGTATTTGTCGAGCCAGACGCCGAGCGGCAGCTGCATGGCGCCGAAGCTGACGAAATAGGCCGACGACAGCAGGCCCAGGTCGGCGTTCGACAAGCCCATCTCGGCCACCAGCGCCGGCGCGATGACGGCGTTGACCGCCCGCAGCGCGTACGACAGCAGGTAGCCCAGCGCAAAGCACAGGAATACGCGCGCCGCGCGCGCACCGCTCAGGGTGGTATTCACCTGTTCAATCGCGCGCTCATTGCAGCTTGAACGAGGACATGAACATATCGACCTGGTCCTGCGACATGGCTTTCTCGGGGCCCATCACGATGACCTGGTAAAAGCGCTTGTTGCGCGATTCGAAATGGCCCACCAGGCGCATCGGCGCGCCTTTCTGCATGCCGCTCGCATCGATGTCGATGGCGCTCGAACGCGCCGTGCCGCTACCGGTGGCGGCCGAGGACTTGCCCTGCTTTTCGCTCTTGACGGTGGCGCCGATATTGCGCACCAGCGCCGTCTTCATGGCCGTCACCGCCGCTTCGGCCTTGTCGGCGTCGGGCGCTTCGCCGCTGCCGACGGCGAACATGGTGCCGTCGACCTGGGCCGCGGTCATGGTCATCTTGACCGTCATGCCGTTCAGGTCGACGTCGCGCGCGTGGGTGGCCGGTTTGTCGGGGAACATCACGCGGAAGGGCGCATCCTGGCTGCTGTAGTCGCGCCAGTTGTATTGGGGGCTGCACGCGGCCAGGGCAAGGCCGGCCAGCAGGGAGACGATGAGGGGCTTGAAAGAAGAGATTCGCATTCGCCAATGTTAGCAGGAATGCGCAGCGTCCCGGGCGCGATGATGCGGCTTTACTAGGGGGCTTTGCTGGTGCGCAGCAGCGCATACATATTGTCGCTGAACGGGGTGGTGGTGTTACTTTTCGAAATAGTTGCGATGTTCTGGTCATTGCTGCGACAACGAAGCCCAGCCGCGCACACCCGTACCGCTCTGCTGATACGCCGCCGCATGCGCTTGAGCATGCGGCTGACGGCGTAGCGGATCAAATTGTTATTCTGAGCTAACAAAACCGCAAGTTTCGCACAAATGAAGTGTTGACTTGATGTTGTCTGTCCATCGAAGCACAAGAAAGCTTGATGGCACGAGGCACAAAAGTATTCCAACAGCAACAAATCCAAGATCCCGCAAAGCGGGAACAATTAAAAGGAAGATTGCCGCAACGAAAACAGCGAAACTTGCAGTCATGAGTCTATCGTCGCTTCGCAATAATTGCTGTTGTAAGCCGGTTTGACCAGGTATTGCGAAATGTCGCCATTTGTTAGCTCCGCATTGAGGGCAATCCAGCTCGGGTACTGGCAATAAATCGATGTTCATCTCGCGTTCCTGTGATTGGGCGTTTGTGGACAATTTGCGGCCTGTAGATGAGCTATTTTTTGCAGAGGACTTCGCCTCTTGAGGCTTTTTGTCTTGATACTGTGCTACTACGGCGTCATACAGAAACACTTTTTCCCGGTAGATGTCTTCGGACCGAGCGCACATCTGGTTGAGGGTGCCCAAGGCGGTCAGGCGTCCGTGCTCGACGATGCCATGCGCAGCGCTGCGTTATGTCTAGGAAACGCCGATGCGCCCGTCGAGTTCGACGATGAAGGCGGGGTCGAAGCGGGTGTTTTCGGGGCCGCCGGCGCGCGTTTTGTAGCCGCACGGATTCGATACAACCCGGCACTTGCCGATCGTGTAATCGACCGGATCGTGCATGTGGCCATGCACCCACAGGTCGGCCTGGCTGACCAGCGCATCCAGGCGCGAGGCGTAGGCGGCCGAAAAACGCGAGGACTGGTAGGTCTCGGATACCGAGCGCAGCGACGGCGCCATGTGGGTGATGACCACCGTCGGCCCGGCAAACGGCGTGGCCAGCCGGGTGCGCAGCCAGGAGAGCTGGAGCGCGTGGAACATGGCGGTATCGGCCGCGCGCAGCTTGCGGTAGTTCTGCCCGGCCAGGCGGATGCGCTTGTAATCGTTCATGACCGCCTCGGCTTCGCGCATGGCGGCCTGACGGTCGTCGTCGCCGAACAGGCGGAAATCGGTCCACAGGGTGGCGCCCAGGAAGCGCACATTGCCAATGATCTTTTCGTCGCAGGACAGAAAGTGGACGTTGCCGGAGTGCGCGCTGGCCACGCGCAACTCGGCCTGCACGCTGTCGAGATTGTGGCCGTAGCCTTCGTGGTTGCCGTGCACGTACAGTACCGGCAAGCCTGCAAAATTGCGCTCCGCCCACGGCAGCGCCCTGGCGCCGGTATCGATGTCGCCGGCCAGGATGACCGCATCGGGCCGGGACAGCGCCGGATCGATGCGCGGCGCCTGGTCGCGCCAGAGTTCGTGATGCAGGTCAGAAAGGATGAGCAGGCGCATGGGGCGGCGGGGCGAAGAGGTGAGCCTTTCATACTAGTCCATCGGAGGCCGGGCCGCCATGGGGCGCCGGGCAAAACCGTCCACTTGCTCGATAAGCAACAGACTCGACCACTGAGCCGTTGCGACCGGCTTTCCAGCAACGCTATATCCCGCACGCGGACAATCCGAGCCGCGTTTCCAGCCTGATAAAGGACGGAATAATCTCCGCCATCGATACGTTCCTCGCTCCCGCGCTGGCGCCGAAATACGCTTGTGCCAAAGACGCCAAACTGAATGACGAGCACCCTGTGCTGTAATCGGCGCGAATTAAGGGAATCTTAACGAACGCGCTTTTGTCGAATATCGATCCCTGACCGGCGAGTTTTCCGGAAGCGATATGGGGTCATAAAAACCAAGGAAATATGCGCAATGTGGCGGTAACGTCTGGCATATGTTCCAAACTACCTATCATTTCCCCGCTTCCCGGCAGTGTGAGCGGCGGGAAAATCCACAGAGTTACGGCATCAATTGTTGTTTTCTAGATATATGTACAAGATCAATAATTGACAGAAAAGAGTACGTAATGGTTATATATGTAATCGAAGATTTGATTTTCCGGCAAATCTCGCGAACACGTCCGAGAGACGATTACAAATATAACTAATCAGTGGCCGTTTCGCCTCACGAGAGCGAAACGCGATCATGTACTTACAAAATGAGGAGCTTGGCAATGATGGTGGAGACAAGATTATCGCGGTCGATTCGTATTATGTTTATTGGCGGTGGTATCGCGCTGAGCATGCAGATGGCCAATGCGCAGACCGCGGGCGACAGCATTCAAAAAGTGGAAATCACGGGTTCGAGCATCAAACGCGCTGAAGCGGAAACCATTTCGGTGGTCCAGACGCTCAGCCGCAAGGACATCGAGCAGACCGGCAAGACCTCGATCGCCGAAGTCGTGCGCAGCATTTCCGCCGACAACAACGGCAGTATCAGCGGTTCCTTCACCAACGGCTTCGCCGGCAGCGCATCGGGCGTGTCCCTGCGCGGCCTGAGCGTCTCCTCGACCCTGGTCCTGATCAACGGCCGCCGCACCGCCCCGTACGGCTTCGGCGATGACGGCCAGCGCAGCTTCGTCGACTTGAATTCGATCCCGCTCGACGCGGTCGATCGCATCGACATCCTGAAAGACGGCGCCTCGGCCATTTACGGTTCGGACGCGATCGCCGGCGTGGTCAACGTGATCTTGCGCCAGAACTATGTGGGTAAAACCATTTCCGCCAGCACCGGCATCTCCGGCGAGCGCGACGGCAACGTGAACAGCATTTCCGGCGCGGTCGGCTTCGGCGACCTGCAGGCCGACAAATACAACGTCTTCATGACGGTCGACGCCAAACAACAAAAACGCATCGACCAGAACAGCCGCGACAAATGGCTGGGCCAGGCCGATGCGCGTCCATGGGGCGGCCGCGACCAGCGCAATGGCCACACCAGCGCCGGTAACGCAGGCGGCAGCAGTTTCCTCGGCACCCTGCGTCCGCTGAACGCAGGCGTGCCAGGCAAGGTCACCAACCTGCCGGGCAGCTGCGATCCGATCAATCTCGACCCGGCCGGCGGCACCGCGCACGACAATACCGGCGGCGGTTGCTTGTGGGATCCGGTCGATTTCGCGACCATCCAGCCAGAAACCAAAAACCTGAACGTGTTCGCCCGCGGCACCTTGGCGCTCGGCGAAACCACCCGCGCCTACGCCGAAGTCGGCGTGTTCAAGTCGGAAGCGAAAACCTACACCACTCCATCGGGCCTGACCGGCGCCGGCTTCGACCTGGTCAATGCCCGCGTCAACAACACCAACTCCGGTCCCGACCAGCTGCTGATGCCTGCCAACCACCCGGACAATATCCTCGGCGTGGCGGCACGTCCGCGCTGGGTCGACGCATCGCGTCCGCGCGCCTCCGACATGGAATCGACGGTCACCCGCGTTCTCGCCGGCGTGAAGGGCAACTTCGCCGACTGGGATTACGACACCGGCGTGCTGTACGCGGAAAGCAAGACCGACAAGACGCAGAATGGCTACTACCGCACCAGCGCGCTGCGCACGGCGCTCAACAACGGTACCTTCCGTATCGGCAAGGGCGTCATCAACAACGCCGATGTGCTGGCGCTGGTATCGCCAACCCTGTTCAACTCGGGTGTCACGAAAAGCACTTCGTTCGACTTCAAGGCGTCCCGTGAACTGATGGAATTGCCTGGTGGTAAGATGGGCATCGCGATCGGCGCCGAGTACCGCAAGGAAAAAACCGACAGCCAGGCAACGCCGTTCACCGACACCAACGATATCCCCGGCCTCGGTTATTCGGCATCGAAGGGTTCGCGCGACGTGACCGCGCTGTACACCGAGCTGGCCGTGCCGATCCTGAAATCGGTGGAACTGCAGTTCGCGCTGCGTTCCGATGACTACTCCGACTACGGCCGTTCGACGACGCCGAAAGTGGGCTTCAAGTTCACTCCGAGTTCGACCCTGGCATTCCGCGGTACCTATGCCGAAGGCTTCCGCGCACCGAGCGCCGCCGAAAACGGCGACAGCGCGGTGGCGGCCTTCACCAACATCGCCAACGATCCGATCCGTTGCCCGGTCACCGGGCTGGCCCTCGACTGCTCGACCCAATCGGTTGGCGCGATCACCATCGGCAACAAGAACATCAAACCGGAAGAGTCCAAGAGCTACAGCCTGGGCATGGTGATTGAGCCGATCAAGAACGTGAACCTGTCGCTGGACTTGTGGCAGATCGTGCGTACCGGCGAGATCAACGGTTCCGATCCTGGCGCCGTGGTCGACAATCCGGCCGGCTATCCTGACGCTGAAATCGTACGTGGCGAAGCGACCAGCAACTTCCCGAACCTGCCAGGCCAGATCCTGATGGTCAAGGCGCCGTACCTGAACGCTGGTAAAACCAAGACCTCGGGCGTCGACCTCGACCTGCGCGGCCGTCTGAACCTGGGCAACAACGGCAAGCTGACCTCCGGCGTGACGGTCACCTACATGAAGGAATTCACCCGTACCAATGCCGACGGCACAGTACTCGAATTCGCCGGCACCCACGGCGACGTCAACCTGTCCGGCAACGGCGGCACCCCGAAAACCAAGGTCCGCTTCACCCTCGGCTGGGAAAATGGTCCGTTCCAGTGGACCAGCAATGTCAACTACGTCAGCAGCATCAGCAACACCAACCAGGTTGGCGGCGAGTGCCTGGACGTGGATGAAAACGACGTCGCGCTGCTGGGCTGCCGTATCGACTCGTTCACCACGCTCGACACCTTCGGCAAATGGGCTGTCTCGAAAAACTTCGAGCTGACCGCGTCGATCAGCAACCTGCTGAACAAGAAAGCACCGCTGGACGTGCAGACCTACGGCCGTATCAACTACAACCCGTCGCTGCACCAGACGGGCGCGGTTGGCCGTTACTTCACGCTGGCAGGACGCTACACGTTCTAAGCGCTGCCTGGCAGGACCGCAGCCGGAGCGGCTGCCGTCCACCCTGCGGGGTGGGGCGGCGGCCGCTCCGGCTGTTTTTTTCGTCCGCACGTTACGTATGACCGGGAGCGTCATGTTTAGTGTGAAAACTGTTTTGAAGCACGGACGAGGTTTTGTTCCGCTCGAGGACTGGCAAGGCAAGGTCGCCGATTCCGACTATGTGGCGGGGGCATTGATACTCAGCCTCGACGGCAACATCATCCTGGACGAATCACTGTGCGACGATATCAACTGGCTGTGGCCGTTGATCGTCAACGGCCTGCCGGACCTGCTCGATGGCAAGGATACCGAAACAGGTTTTCCCGATCAGCCCATCACTTTCAGCGTCAAGCACGTGGACCGGGAATGGCTGCGCCTGCATGTGTTTTGCGGCGAGCACGACTACGCCAGGAAAAAAATCAGGAAGCGCGACTATCTGGGCGAAATGACGCGCGCGGCGATCGACTTTTTCACCAGGTTCGACAGCATCGCCCCACGCGACTACTCAGCCGCCCGCTACTTGCCTATCCTGCGCGGCATTGCGGACCGGCTGCAGAGCCGCGCTGTTCGCTGATCCAGACGGCCCGGCGCTCGTTCAGCTTGATGACAACACAGCCTGGCCACGGGCTTACGGCTCGCGCAGCCCGCGCCGCAGCTGGATCGCCTCGGCAACGTGCTCGGCCAGGATGACGGGCGCATCGGCCAGGTCGGCGATGGTGCGCGCCACTTTCAGCACGCGGTGATACACGCGCGCCGACCAGTTCAGGTGCAGCATGGCCTGGCGCAGCACCGCCTCGCCAGCCTTGTCCGGCCGGCAGTGCCGTTCCACTTCCCCCGTGATCAAGCCCTGGTTCTGCTTGCCCTGGCGCGCCAGCTGGCGCTGGTGGGCGAGCGCCACGCGGGCGGCGATGACGCTGCTTGGTTCGCCGTCGGCGTCGGCCAGCAGGGTGTCGGGCCGCAGCGCCGCCACTTCGATCTGGATATCGATGCGGTCGAGCAGCGGCCCGGAAATGCGGCCCTGATAGCGCAGCACGGCGTCACTGGTGCAGTCGCACTTGCCCGACGGATGGCCCAGAAAGCCGCAAGGGCAGGGGTTCATCGCCGCGATCAATTGAAAGCGCGCGGGAAAATCCGACTGGCGCGCCGCGCGCGAAATCGTCACCCGGCCCGATTCCATCGGCTGGCGCAGCACTTCCAGCACGCGCCGGTCGAACTCGGGCAGCTCGTCGAGGAACAAGACACCGCAATGCGCGAGCGAGATCTCGCCGGGACGCGGCACCGCGCCGCCGCCCACCAGGGCCACGCCGGACGTGGTGTGATGCGGGCTGCGAAACGGCCGCACCTTCCAGTTATCGCCCGAAAAGCCGCCGGTGAGCGACTGCACCGCCGCCGATTCCAGCGCTTCCTGGTCGCTCATCGCCGGCAGCAGGCCGGGAAAGCGCGAGGCCAGCATGGTCTTGCCGGCGCCGGGCGGGCCGACCATCAGCACGCTGTGCGCGCCCGCCGCCGCCACTTCCAGCGCGCGCTTGCTCGCGCACTGGCCTTTGACATCGCAAAAATCCGGATAGTCGGGCAGGCGCGTGAGCGCGCGCGGCCGGTGGCGGGCTAGGCGGCAGGCCTCGTCGCTGGCGCCGAAATGGGCGCACACCTGGAGCAGGGTGGCGGCCGGATAAATGACGGCGTCGGCCACCAGCGCCGCTTCATCGGCGTTCGCCTGCGGCAGGATGAAGCCGCGATGCGCGCCGGCCTCGCGCTGCATGGCGAAGGTGATCGCCAGCGCCCCGCGGATCGGGCGCAGTTCGCCCGACAGCGACAGCTCGCCGGCGAACTCGTAGCGCTCCAGCCCGTGCGAAGAAATCTGGCCCGAGGCGGCCAGGATGCCGATCGCGATCGGCAAGTCGAAGCGGCCCGATTCCTTGGGCAGGTCGGCCGGCGCCAGGTTGACGGTGATGCGGCGCGCGGGGATCTGGAAGCCGGCGTTTTGCAGCGCGGCCTGCACGCGGTCTTTCGATTCGCGCACTTCGGCGTCCGGCAGGCCGACGATAGTGAACTTCGGCAAACCGTTGGCCAGATGCACTTCGACGCTGACGGCGCGCGCTTCCATGCCGGCCAGGGCGCGGCTGCGTAACACGGCGAGGCTCATGGGAATCCGATCGGGCACATGGTGATCCGGCTGATACTAGGCGCTGTCTGCATTCGCTCATTGATAGCGGCCAAACGTGCGGGAGCGGCCCGGTTAGTGCAGGTGAATCTTTCCGTGATTGCGCCCTGCAAAAATTCTTCCGGCGCAGGAAGAGAATAGTCCGGCTTGCGAGACTGATAAAATGCCCGCATGACATCCCGCGCCCGACGGACCAACAACGATATCGCTACTGGCGCATTGAATCTGCTGATTGCTTGCGTCTGTATCTACGCCATCGCGAACATGAGTTGGACGTGGCGCAAAACGCGTTCCTGGCAACCGTGCATGGCGCCTATCGTGTTGACACGCGCGCCAGGCACCGGCCTCGCCCCCTTGCGCAGGTGGCAACGCAGCGGGCGGTGCGCCATGGCGCATGAGCGCATGGCGTTTCCCATGCCGGCCTCGTGCGAGGTGGTGTTCGACGTCTTTCACTACCATCAGTGGCGGGCGCGCTGGGACAGCCTGGTGTCGCACACCGAGGTCGATGGCGGCGCGCCGTGCCCGTCTGTCGGCGCGGTCAGTGCCAGCACCGGCGGCGGCCTGCTGCGCGCGCTGTCGATGCGCACCGAATTCATCAGCTACCAGCGCCCGCGCCTGGCGGCGGCGCGCATGGTCGGCACGTCCTTTCCATTTTCCAAGTGGGCCGCCTCGATGAAACACGAGAGCGCCGCCGGTGGCGGCTCGCTCCTGATCTATACCTACAACATCGAAGCCGGTCCGCGCGCGCTGCGCTGGCTGATCGAACCGGTAGTGCACCATGTGTTCCGGCGCCAGACCGTCAAGCGGTTCGCGCGCATGCATGCATTCCTGTGCGCGCACGCAGGCGAGGTGGCGGCGTGGCAGCGCGGTTATCACGGCGCCGGCCGCGTGCGCAATAGCGGGCACGAGGAGTGATGCGCCTGGATCAGAGTGGTGTCGGCGCAGCCAATGCAGCGGTGTATTTATATTGCGTTGAATAAATATTATTATCTTTTGCTTAACGATGTGCGCACCGCCCGTCGCCGTTCCGCAAAAGGCTCCTGCATGACCATTTCCGCTCCCGAAACACTGTCTCCGGCCGCCAAACAGCAGTTGCTGCTAAAGACATTTCCAGCCAGGGCCAGGAAGGTCAACTACAGCGGGGTGCGCGGCAAGTACTTCTGGAATGCCGTGTCAGGCCTGTTTGTCATGGCTGTCGCCGCGTTCTTCATCTGGTTCTGGCTGCCCGACATCGTCAGGGACGCACGTCTCGCATGGTTCGATTCGGTCGTGGTCGAGTCGGAGGCTGATGTGTCCGGCTCCTGCAAAATCTCGAAGATGGTGTTCATCAGTTGCGATGCAAAAATATCCTACCGCCCCGACCCGGCACGTCCGGACGTCTTAACGGTGGAGCAACATACCTCGTTCTTCGGTTTCAGCCACAGCTCCCATGTGGATGTCTTGCGCAGCACCACGCATCCCGAGCGCATCACCACCTCGATCGCCATCGACCATCTGGGCAACCGGATTGTGTCCTTCCTGTTGCTGGTCGGGCTGTGCGCCTTGTGCGAGTACGCGGTCTACAGCGAAGCCTGGAACGCGTTCCGCCATGGCCGCCTGCAAGGGCGGGAAGTCGTGCTGCGGCCGGTGCTGGTTCGTGTCTACCAATGCGACGAGGATCGCAACGTCAAGTTCGTGGCCGAGATCGATGGCGTCGAACGGCATGGCGCGAACGTGCTGCGCTACGGCGACGCTCCGATGTTCCTGCCGTGCAGCCAGAACGTGGCGCTCGCCCTGCTGGCCAGCGGAACGCGCTACATGATCCTGCTCGATGAAGAGATGACCGTGGCCGACTTTACCGATAGCGAAAAGGCGCTGCTGAAGACGCTGTTGAGCTGAATCAAGCTACCGCAGGCGAGCGCCCCTCCTGCAAACCTCCTGACTGTTGATCCCGCGTATGCCGGCTCATGACGACCTCAACGAAAATAGTTGATCGTTAACCGACACAAGGACACGTCATGGGCGAAGCGCTCCAGGCTCTGCAAGGGCTTCTTCACGACCGCCAGCACGACCGCATCCTGCGACTCTCGTTTCCGAACGGCGACAGTCCCGGCAGCGCACTGCTCGTCAACAGCATTGATGCCGTGGAGTGCCTGTCGCGCCCGTTCGCGTTCACGGTGGAACTGCTTTCCGACGATCCCGGCATCGCCCTGAAAGACCTGCAAGGCAAAATGATGTGCGTGCAGCTGGTCAGGGCCGACGGCAGCATGCGCTGCTTCACCGGACGCGTGTTCAGCTTCGGCCTCAAGACCGTCGACGGCGGCTTGTCCTTCTATGAAGCGACGCTGGGACCCTGGTACAGCTACCTGGGCATGCGCAAAGACAATTACCTGTTCCACAACACGACCCTGTACCAGCAGACCGTCAGCATTTTCGGCGATTACGGCACCCTGGCCGAGTGGGAGTGGCGCGTGCGCGGCGCGGCGGCGGTCATGACGGATGCGTGCCAGTTCGATGAGTCCGACCGCAACTATCTGGAGCGGCGCTGGGTCAATGCCGGCATCCTGTACTGGTTCGAACACACGCAACAAGGACACACGCTGGTCCTGTCGGACGATTCGACCAGCGCGAAACCGATCGACGGCCATCCCGAGGTGCCGTTCCAGCGCCACGGCGGCGCGGTCGAGGAAGACGGCATCGGCGAATGGTCGCCCGCGCGCACGGTCATGCAAAGTACCGTCGTACTTGCCTCGTACTTGCCTCGTACGACTTCAAGGCGCCACGGCCGGCGACGACCGCCTTGCCGACCGTGCAGCAGCAAGGCGATGTACCCAAGATCGAGTCCTACGAATATACCGGGGCGTTCGGCTTCAAGGGGAGCGGCGATGCGCGCAGCCTGGCCCAGCTGCGGATGGAAGCGATGGAAGCAGCCGGCAAGCAGTTCGATGGCAGTGGCAACAACCGCTACCTGCAGCCGGGCCGCTGGTTCCGCCTGAGCGGCCATTTCGATGCCGATCCGTGTGGCGGCGATGAGCAGGCGCGTGAATTCCTGGTCATCGAGCTGCACCATAGCGCGAGCAACAATTACCACGTCAACAAGAGCGCACCGTCGCATTACGCCAATCGCCTGACGGCGATCCGCAAAATCATTCCATGGCGGGCGCCGCGCGGCGAGTATTGTGTGGAGACAAAAATTCACGGCATCCAGACCGCGACCGTGGTCGGTCCCGCCAATGAAGAAATCCACACCGATCAATACGGCCGCGTGCGCGTGCAGTTTCATTGGGACAGGGTCGGCGAGAACGACCAGAAGAGCTCGGCGTGGATCCGCGTCGCCACCCCGTGGGCGGGATCGCATTTTGGCATGACGTTCATCCCGCGCATCGGCACCGAAGTGATCGTGCAATTTTTGGATGGCAATCCCGACCGCCCGATTATCACCGGCATGGTGCCCAACGCCGGCACCATGCCGCCGTGGACGCTTCCTGACAACAAGACCCAGAGCGGCGTACTGACGCGCTCGACGCCGAACGGCAGCTACGATCACGCCAACGCGCTCCGTTTCGAAGACAAGAAAGACCACGAGCAACTGTGGATCCATGCCGAGAAGGATCAGCTGACCGAAGTCGAGCATGACGAGGACAAGTGGGTTGGCCATGACCGCCGCAAGACGATCGACCGCGACGAGACCAGTCACATCAAGCGCGACCGTAGTGAAACGGTGGACCGCAACGAGTCGGTCACGGTGCATAACAACCGCACCGAACGGGTCGACCATGACGAGACGATCGGAATCGGCGACAACCGCACGGAAAACGTGGGCAAGAACGAACAGATCGGCATCGGCGGCAACCGCGTCAAGACTGTCGGCAAGAACCGGAAAGACCGGATCGGCAAGAACTGGTCGGTCAACGTAGCGCGGATGAAGACCGAGACCATCGGCATGGCCTACATGCAAAACGTGGGCCTGGGACGGCTGGACAACGTCGGCTTGGGCTACAGCCTGAACGTGGGCATGGTGATGGCAACCGTCGTCGGCGTGAACCAGACGACCAAGGTGGGCAAGTCGATTGCCATCAGCGCCGGGGATGAATTGTCGATCACCGTCGGCAAGGCCAGCCTCGTCATGAAGGCCGATGGAACCGTGTCGATCAACGGCGCGCAATTCGTGTTCGAGGCGACCGGGCCGGTGCAGATTTCCGGCGAAGACGTCGACATCAACTAGCCTGAATTTTGCATAAAAAAGGGCAAGAATGCCGTAAGTGATTGATAAAATGTGAGTTATCTAGAAACACAGCTATCAACAAAAACGCCACCTTGCCCGACATGAATTCTACCTCAGAGCAG
>NZ_WHJH01000076.1 GCF_011682145.1 Massilia mucilaginosa | reverse complement strand
TGACATTCGGGCAATTGCACCATTGCTCTATCGGTCTTGCGCAGCGCCTCATTCCACTCTGCCACAAATACCCAATATTTGTTTCTTCGGCGCGATTTTCGGCGGCCCGCCGAATACTACGCTGACATTCGGACACGACCTCATCCTCTATATCTAGTCATATTATGTGCCTGCCAAGCCGGCAGGCACACGCTTGACTGTCCAGCTCGTGTCCGAAAGTCAGACCTGACACCGGCGAGACACCGGCGACGGACACCCAGCGACGACACCCAGCGACAGCGGCCGATACCGAGGCCGCAGCCCGCAGTCCCACTCCCCGTCAGCAGCATTCCAAGCTCTTCCCTGCACGTAATTCGTAAACCTTCTATAATTTCAGTAATTCCTGAAAATTCAATACTTCCAAAGACCTATAGACATGACCAATCTCAGTCCACTTGCCCAGAAATTTATCCTGCACTTCGGCGAAATGGGCAGCCGCTGGGGCATCAACCGGACCGTGGGGCAGATCTACGCGCTGCTGTACGTACTGGCCAAGCCGCTCAATGCCGACGAAATCGCTGAACATCTCCAGTTTTCGCGCTCGAATGTGTCGATGGGGCTCAAGGAGCTGCAATCCTGGCGCCTGGTCAAGCTGCTGCACCAGCCGGGCGACCGCCGCGAGTATTTCGAGCCGCCCAAGGATATCTGGGACATCTTCAAGGCCCTGCTCGAGGAACGCCGCCGCCGCGAAGTCGAGCCGACCCTGTCGATGCTGCGCGACGCCCTGCTCGAAACGCCGGCTACCGACGCCGACCGCGTGGCCCAGGAACGCATGCGCGAGATGTACAACCTGATCGAACTATCGAGCTCCTGGTTCGACGACGTCCAGCGCCTCTCGCCCGAAACACTGACCTCGTTGATGAAGATGGGCTCCACCGTCAAGACCCTGCTCAACGTGGGCGACACCGTGCGCGGCACCTTCCGCAAGAAACGCGCCCCGGAGCCGGCGGATACCGGCAGCACCGCAAACAAACACAGCGACGAAGGCGAGTAAGATGCGCGCCCTTCTTCACCGCCTCCCGTTCGCACTGGCGATCACGCTGGTGCTGGTTTTGAAGGCCGTCATCCTGTTCATGTTCTACAAAGCCTTCTTCTCCACCCCCCAGGTTAAAAAAATGCGCATGCCGACCGCGCAGGTCGAACAGCACCTGCTCGCAACGCCCCGCTTGACACCTCCTCCTCCTGCCAAGGCCACGCCATGACCCCCATCGATGATGTTGTCAGCCTGTCGCGATTGCAGTTCGCCGCGACCGCCATGTATCACTTCCTGTTCGTCCCTCTCACCCTCGGCCTGTCCTGGATCCTGGTGATCATGGAATCGGTCTACGTCATGACCGGACGCGAAATCTACCGCGACATGACCAAGTTCTGGGGCAAGCTGTTCGGGATTAACTTCGCCATGGGCGTCACCACCGGCATCACCCTCGAATTCCAGTTCGGGACCAACTGGGCCTACTACTCGCACTACGTGGGCGATATCTTCGGCACCCCGCTGGCGATCGAGGGCATGATGGCCTTCTTCCTCGAGTCGACCTTTGTCGGCCTGTTCTTCTTCGGCTGGTCGCGCTTGTCGAAAGTGCAGCACCTGGGCGTGACCTTCCTGGTGGCCCTGGGATCGAGCCTGTCGGCCCTGTGGATCCTGATCGCCAACGGCTGGATGAACAATCCGGTCGGCGCCGAGTTCAATTTCGAAACCATGCGCATGGAACTGGTCAGCATGTCGGATGTGATCTTCAACCCGGTCGCGCAGGTCAAGTTCGTGCACACCGTCGCCGCCGGCTATGTGACGGCGTCGATGTTCGTGCTCGGCGTTTCGGCCTTTTACCTGCTCAAGGCGCGCGACGTGCCGTTCGCCCTGCGTTCGTTCGCCATCGCGGCCGGTTTCGGCCTGGCCTCGACCCTGTCGGTGATCGTGCTGGGCGACGAATCGGGCTACACCGCCGGTGAAGTCAACAAGGTCAAGCTGGCCGCCATCGAAGCCGAATGGGAAACCGAACCCGCACCGGCCGGCATTACCCTGATCGGCCTGCCCAACGATGCCGAGGAGCGTACCGATTACGCCGTCAAGATTCCCTATATGCTGGGCGTGATCGCCACCCGTTCGCTCGATACCCAGGTGACCGGCATCAAGGACCTGAAAAAGCTGCACGAGACGCGCATCCGCAACGGCATGCTGTCGTATGCGGCGCTCACGCGCCTGAAAAGCGGCGACAAGTCGCCCGAGGCGCGCGCCGAATTCCTGCGCCTGAAGGACGACCTGGGCTACGGCCTGCTGCTCAAGAAGTACACCCCGCGCGTGATCGACGCCACCGAAGCGCAGATCAAGATGGCGGTGGGCGACACCGTGCCGAAAGTGGCGCCGCTGTTCTGGTCTTTCCGCATCATGGTCGGACTGGGCATGCTGTTCCTGTTCATCTTCAGCGCCTCGTTCTACTTCCTGATCCGCAAGCGCCTGGCGCAGCAGCGCTGGCTCCTGAAGCTGGCCGTGTGCTCGATCCCGCTGCCATGGGTGGCGGCGGAGCTGGGCTGGGTGGTGGCCGAATACGGGCGCCAGCCGTGGACCATCGCCGGCATCCTGCCGACCCATTTGTCGGCGTCGACCCTGCAGGTATCGAACCTGTATTTCAGCCTGGCCGGCTTCATCGCCTTCTACACCCTGCTGCTGGTGATCGAGATGGGGCTGATGATCAAGTACACGCGCCTGGGGCCAAGCGCCCTGCATACGGGTAAATATCACTGGGAACAGAAGGAGGCCGCATGATCTTCGACTACGATACGCTCAAGGTCATTTGGTGGGGCTTTGTCGGCATCCTGCTGATCGGCTTCGCGCTGACCAATGGTTTCGACTTCGGGGTCGGCATGTGGCTGCCCTTCCTCGGCAAGGACGACATGGAACGGCGCGTCATCATCAACGTGATCGGGCCGACCTGGGAAGGCAACCAGACCTGGTTCATCGCCGCCGGCGGCGCCATGTTCGCGGCCTGGCCGCTGGTGTACGCGGCCGCCTTTTCGGGCTTTTACGTGGCGCTGATGCTGCTGCTGTTCGCGCTGTTTTTCCGGCCGGTCGGTTTCGACTACCGCAGCAAACTGGCCGACACGCGCTGGCGCAATGCCTGGGACTGGGGCCTGTTCACCGGGGGCTTCGTGCCGCCGCTGATCTTCGGCATCGCCTTCGGCAACCTGCTGCAGGGCGTGCCCTTCCACTACGACGACACCATGCGCATGGAGTACACCGGCAGCTTTGTCGGCCTGTTCAACCCCTTCGGCCTGCTGGCCGGCGTGCTGGGCGTGTCGATGCTGGCGATGCACGGCGCCACCTACCTGTATCAGAAAACCGAGGACGTCATCGCCGCGCGCGCGCGCAAGGCGGCCATGGCGGCCGGCGCGATGACCCTGCTCGCCTTCGGCGCGGCCGGGGTATGGGTCGCCACGGGGCTCGATGGTTTTCGCATCGTCTCGATGCCGCCGGTCGATAGCGCCTTCATGCCGACCGCCAAAGTGGTCGAGCGCGGCGTCGGCGCGTGGATGGATAACTACACGCGCTGGCCGCTGACGATCGCCTTCCCGGTCCTGGGCCTGCTCGGCGCCGCGCTGGCGGTGCTGCTGTGCGCGGCGCGCCGCAGCCTGCTCGCGTTCCTGGCCAGCGGCGTGTCGGTGGGCGCGATCGTGCTGACGGCCGGTACGGCCATGTTCCCGTTCATCATGCCGTCGTCGCTCTCGCCCGGCAGCGGCCTGACCGCGTGGGATGCGGTGGCCAGCCACAAGAGCCTGGGCGTGATGTTCTGGGTGATTGTGGTGATGCTGCCGATCGTGGTGATGTACACCAGCTGGGTCTATTCGATCATGCGCGGCAAGGTCACCGCGGCGCATATCCGCGAAAACGAACACGAATCTTACTAGGAGCAGACCATGTGGTATTTTGCCTGGATATTGGGGATCGGCCTTGCCCTCTCGGCCGCCATCATCAACGTGATGTGGCTGGAGGCGAACTACGCGTTCGGCCTGCGCGACGAGGATGCCACGCGGGCCAGCTTTGAAGAGGCGAACAAGGAAAATCGCCTGTTCTGATGCGGGTCGCCGGCTGGCGCCGATCGACCATGGCGGCGGCCATCGACCTGCGTCGAGGGCCGCCGCGACTGCCCCCTTAGACCGGGGGTGGGGTTGCCACCATACCGAAGATGACCAGCACCCACATGAGGGCGCCGACCGCCATCCACACGTAATTGGCGGTGGTCAGCTTGTCATTGGCTGCGCCTTGCGCATCGCCGCAGGCCTTGTTGATGAACGCCTGCGCGCTGCGCAGGCTGTAGCCGATACCGCCCAGCAGGCCCAGCGCGACCAGGGTGCCCAGGAACACGCCGAGGATGCCGGTGATAAAGCTGTTGAACAGGTTGGCGATGACCACCAGCACGACCAGCGTGGTTGCATGGGTACTGTAATCCCAAGCCAGCGGGCGCTGCTTCGCGTCCGCGTGCTGGTCCACCCGGCGGAACAGCGCGTGGATGAAGAAGACCGAGAAGATCGCGCGTGGAACCGGCCAGATATCGCTGTCGGCCGAGTTTTGCAGCTGGCATTGCTTCTTGTAATTGCTCCAGTTTTTGTAGAACCAGTAAACCTGGTAAATCGTGAAGGTCAAAATGAACATCAGCGTGAACTTGCGCTGCGAGACGACATAGAAGCTGTCGTCCGAACCGGCGGAGACCGGCGTCTTGCTCATGTCGGCTTGGGGAGGTGCGTAAAGGTTATCTGTCATATAATTCTTTCAGGAAAAGTTGCATAATTTTAACAGAACTTTTCGCCCCGTGCCTATTCGACAAGTTTGTATTTGTTGTTTTTTTGAGCAGAATGAAATCGATTGCGTGCCGTTCGCCAGGCGGGTATGGCGTCAGGCCGTGCCCTGCTCCTCGGTAATCTTGACGTACTGCACGTTGAGTGTGATCGTTTCGCTGTAGCGCAGCACGAACGAGTCGCCATCGACCTCGTAAAAGCGCTCGCTGTCGCTGGCTTCGGCGGCGTCGGGACCGGGCTTGTCGGCCACCATCGGCCGGCGCGACACGCCCTGCAACACCATGCGGTCGAGCTGCCCTTCCGCGTCGACAAAAAATTCGTCCAGCACGCCCACGTACAGCACGGCTTCCTTGGCAATTTCAACCACGGCGGACACGATGATGAAGTCGGGCGCGTCCTCGTCCTTGAAATCGGCACCGGTCAACAGGTAGTACCACGGTGCGTCGTGGAAGCGGAAAAAGGGGCCGAGCGGGGCCGTGGAGCGGTCCAGCCGGTAGCGCGAAATGATCAGCCGCGCCATCGTCGGCAGGACGAAAGAGGCAAGGAACAAACTGACGAAGTAGGCGGCGATCCAGCCGAAACCGGCCGCCACGGCGACCGTCGCGTCGGCCTGTATCGCGGGCGCGGAGGACAGCAGCTCCATCAGCACCAGCGGCTCGAACCGCTGGCCGAAAACGACAGCCGACAGCGCCAGCCAGGCCAGGTGCGCCATCAGCGACCACAGTACCGCTTCGGCGACCACCTGGCCGAACGGCGAAAAATCGAGGGAAGTGCGCTCCGAGCGCTTCAGGCGGGTTCTGAAAATGAAGCCGGGCAGGAGCAGCAGGAAGGCAATGAGTGCGGGAAGGGCAATGTTCATCCAGACCGTCAGGCGGCCTTTGCCTTGGGCACCAGTTCGACCTTGACCGTGACGGCGGAGCCGCCGCGACGGATCTGGAACGGTCCGCTGGCGGCGCTTTGCGGCGCGGCTGGCGAGCCAGGACGCTTGCCGATGAGGAAGCGGCGCAGCTCGTCGCGTGCCGCCGGATCGGCAAGCAGTTCGACAGCAAGGGGACTTTTGAGCGCTTTCATGATGCGATGATGCCACAAGTAGGCGGCAAACGCATCATCGCCGGCCCGCAATACGGCTTGAAGCGACCAGGGCTCGCCAGCGGCGCTGTGGTAAAGTGCCCCTATGCAACCCCTTAAATACCTGAGCGCCTACTCCGAGCAGACGCAGGCGCAAGTGACCCAGCTGATCGCGCAAAACAAGCTCGGCGAGGTGCTCAAGCAGCGCTATCCCGCCGCCCACGAGGTGCGCACCGACCGCGCCCTGTACGACTACGTGCAAGACCTCAAGACCGAATTCTTGCGCAACGCCGACCCGATCAACAAGGTCGTTTTCGACAGCAAGCTGCACGTGATCCAGCACGCGCTCGGCCTGCACACCTTCATCTCGCGCGTGCAAGGCAACAAGCTCAAGGCCAAGCACGAGATCCGCGTGGCGACCGTGTTCAAGGACACGCCGATCGAATTCCTGCGCATGATCGCCGTGCACGAACTGGCGCACGTCAAGGAAAAACAGCACGACAAGGCTTTCTACAAGCTGTGCTGCTACATGGAGCCGAACTACCACCAGTACGAATTCGACCTGAGGCTGTACCTGACGCAGCTCGATGTCTCGGGCGAGCGCCTCTGGTGATGCTGGTGATGTTGGCGGCTCCTTAACGGCGCTGCAAGGCCCACTGCTGGTTGGACGCGTTATTGAGCGGAGACTGGATCACGGCCGCATTCTCCTGCGCGCTGCCGCCCTTCAGGTCCAGCGCCATCCCGCTCAACTGGTTGCTCACCGTATGAAAGAGCGCCGCCGGACTGGCAAAGCGCCATTTCTGCCCGCTGCCGGCCCAGTAATCCCACTGCGCGATGGGCGTGCCGGCCGTGGTCGAGTTACCGTAGTTATCCAGGCTGCGCAAGCTGCCCGCATTGATGATGCTGTAGTTGCCATCGCCCTGCCCGAGCACATACCACGACTGGTGCTGCGCGCCGCTGTCGGCGGCCTGCTGCACCATGGCGCCGTTGGCCGTGGAGCCGCCAGCCACCGTCAGCACCTTGCCGCTGGCGCGCGACTTGATCGCATACGCGCCGTCGCTGATGCCGCCGCAGCCGGCAAAGCTGGCAAAATTGCGCGTCATGCTCGGCCAGCCGCCGCTGTAGCTCATCTTCAGGATGTCCAGCTTGGCGTTGCCTTTGTCGCTCAGGTCGTAGTAATGGGTCGAGACATAATTGCAGCCATCCTGCTTGAGCACTCCCACATGGCCCGGCCCCTTGTATTTGCCGTCGCTGTTGGGCAGGATGGTGCGCGCGCCCGAATACGGCCCCGTCACGCTGGTCGCGCGCAGCACCTCCACGTAGTAGGTGCTGTCGGCCAGCCTGCAGCAGGCCCCGCGGTTGACGAACAGGTAGTAGTACTCGCCATTACGCGTGATGTACGGCGCCTCGATGTCCTGGTGCCCGCCGCCCAACACCCTGGTCACGCTGCCGGCCAGCTTGCCGCTGGCCTGGTCGATCTGCGCCACCCCGATCCCGCCGAAGAACGAGCCGTACGACATGTACACCTTGCCGTCATGGTCGCGGAACAGGGCCGGGTCGATCGCATTGATTTCGGCCGTGCCGCCGAACGATTCGACCACGATGCCAAGGTCGGTCCACGCCGGGTTTTTCAGCGACGCCGAACGCGCCGCGCCGATCGCCGAATTCGTCGAGCCCCACGAAGACACCGAGTAGTACAGGTAGTAGTAGCCGTTCATGTGGATCACGTCGGGCGCCCACATGTCCCCGCCAAAGCCCGGGATCTTGTTGGCGATCCAGCCCGGATAGGTGGCAAACACCGGTTTGCTTTGTCCCGACCAGGTGATCAGGTCCTTTGAGGTCGAGTGCCAGATGCCCGCTTTGCCCGTGGTGAAGTTGAAGTACGTGTCGCCGTCCCTGGTGACGGTGCCGGGGTCGTGCGCATTCTTGGCGCCGGCCAGTTCGATGGCCGACGCCGGGCTGGCGCACATGGCCAGGGCCGCGATGAGTGGTTTTAACATGGGTCTCCGATCCGTTTGTGGTTTTCCTGCCAACTCAGAGTAGGCCTGTCACAGCGCGCCGACCAATGATTTTTTTGCGCCCTGCGATCACCTTTTCGGTATGGCGCGCCTGGCCGCCCTGCCCCTCGCTTCTGACAATCTCTCCAAATGTTGCATTTCCGCAGCACAAGTTATCAGGACGATTACGTCCGGGAGGAAAATGTTCGACAAGCGCCACCCTGCTCTATAAAGTCGAGCATGAACCCCGCACCCGGCCCCGGCCCGCGCGCCCACCCCGGTGCCGCGCCTGCGCGAGGCATGCTTCACCGGACTTCTATTCATGACCAAGCCTGACCCACGCACCACCGACGTCGTCGTCGCCCGCGCCTGCATTCCGGCCGCACTGCTGGCCGCACTGCTGGCCGGCGGCGCGCACGCGGCCGATCCCGACAGCCTGGCCTGGACCTTCGGCGGCTTCGGCACGGCCGCGGTGAGCTACTCCGACAACCGCCAGGCCGATTTTGGCTCCAGCGTGCTCAAAGCGAGCGGCGCCGGCTACAGCGACGCCTGGAGCCCGCACGTGGACAGCCGTCTCGGCGCCCAGCTCGGCGTGACCGTCAACAAGCAGTGGTCGGGCGTGGTGCAGGTGATCACCGAACAGCGGCTCGACCGCAGCTACCGCCCGCTCGTCGAATGGGCCAACGTCAAATACCAGGCCACACCCGACCTGTCGCTGCGCGTCGGCCGCATCGCCCTGCCGATTTTCCTGGCGGCCGACTACCGCAAGATCGGCTACGCCTATCCGTGGGCACGCACCCCGGGCGAGGTGTATGGCGCGCTCTCGATCAGCAGCAGCGACGGCGTCGACGCCAGCTACCGCTGGAAGGCGGGCGGCCTCAAACTGCTCACCCAGGCCTTCGTCGGCGGCACCAGGCTCGATCTGTACCAGGGCTACACCGTCAAGGCGCGCAAGCTGACCGGCGTGTCGACCACCGCCGACCGGGGCGCCTTCAGCAGCCGCGTGAGTGCCTTCAGCAGCGAAGTGTCGATCGATCTGGCCGACCAGCTGTTCGACGGCTTCAATCAGTTCGGCCCTCCCGGCCAGGCCCTGGCGCGCCAGTACGGGGTGCAGCGCAAGCGCTTCAACGCCCTGACCATCGGGGCCGGCTACGACCCGGGCAACTGGTTCGTGATGGCCGAAGTGGGCCGCTTCAATTCCCATTCCTTCCTCGGCAAAACCCTCACCGGCTATGCCGGCGCGGGCTACCGCGTCGGCGCCTTCACGCCATACCTGTCGTACGCCGCCTCGCACGCAAAAAGCCCCACGCGCGACCGCGGGCTGGCGCTCGACCGCCTGCCGCCGCCGCTGGCCGCGCCGGCCGCCCAGCTCAATGCGGGCCTGAACTACCTGTTGATGAGCGTACCGGTGCAGAACACCGTCAGCGCCGGCGTGCGCTGGGAAGCGCGCCGCAACGTCGCGCTCAAGCTCCAGTACGACCGCTTGCGTCCGGGCGAGCATTCGCGCGGCACCCTGCTCAACGTGCAGCCGGGCTTCGGCGCGCGCCCGCGCGTGAACCTCGCGAGCGCGGTGCTCGACTTCGTGTTCTGAGGACGGCGCCATGAACAATCGAACCCTGCGCCGCCTGCTGTCCGCCTGCGCCCTGGCGGCGGCATTGTCCGCGTCGTCGCCGCACGCCGCCGGCGCCGAACTGGTGGTCATCGTCTCGGCCAAAAGCCCGGTCGCCAGCCTGCGCGCCGACCAGGTGGCCGATATCTTCCTCGGCCAGGTAGGCACCTTTCCCGACGGCGCCGAAGCGGTGGCGCTCGACCAGCGCATCGGCAGCGCCCTGCGCGACGAATTCTATGCGCGCGTGACCTCCAAGACACCGGCCCTGCTCAAGGCTTACTGGACCAAGATGATCTTCACCGGCCGCGGCCAGCCGCCCAAGGAAGCCGGCGACAGCGCCGCCGTGCGGCGCATGGTGGCCGACAATCCGGCCCTGATCGGCTACATCGACAAGGCCGCGCTCGACCCGAGCGTCAAGGCCGTGCTGATGGTGCGCTGAGCATGAACGGCACGCGCGCCCGCCTCACGCGCCTGCTCGGGCTCGGGCAGGAAACCCACATCTCGCTGCCGCTGTTCGCGCTGCTGCTGCTGGTGATGATCTGGATGGCGACCGACCATTTCATCGGCATCGAGCGCAGCGCCGCGCAGAACGCCGCGCGCGATTCGAGCCAGGAACTGATCGACACCTACGAAGCGCAGATGCAGCGCAACCTGGGCAGCATCGACCAGACCCTGAAAGTGCTCAAGTACGCGGTCGAACTGAAAGGCACGGCCGGCGCCCTGCCCGCCCTGGACCAGCAAGGCTTGCTGCCTTCGGGCCTGGTGTTCGTGGTCAGCATCGCAGACCGCGACGGCATGGTCGTGGCCAGCAACCCGCCGGCGCGCGAGATCGACGTGTCCCAGCAGGGCTACTTCGGTTTTCACCGCGACAGCGACACCAGCACGCCCTACGTCAGCCAGACCTTGCGCGACGACGCCAATCAGGACTGGCACCTGCACTTCACGCGGCGCATGAACGACAAGGACGGCCGCTTCGCCGGCGTCGTCATCGTCGAAGTCGACCCGGCCTACTTCACCAGCGGCTACGAGCGCTCGCGCCTGGGCGAGGCGGGCGCGCTCGGGCTGTACGGCACCGATGGCGTGTTTCGCGCCCTGCGCATCGGCGACAAGGTGGCCTGGGGCCAGAGCGCGCCGCAGTTCGCGCGCGAGGCCGGTGCCGGCCAGGTGGTGGCCAGCGGCTGGGACGGCGTGCGCCGCTACACCAGCGTGCGCCGCCTGCACGGCTTTTCGCTGACCGCGCTGGTCGGCCTGTCCGAACACGAATCGATGGCCGCCTTCGAGCAGCAGCGCCGCAACTACCTGTGGGTGGCCGGCGGCAGCAGCGCCGTGCTGGTCGTCATCGTCACCCTCGTATGCGTGTGGTCGTGGCAGCTCACGCGCACGCGGCGGCGCATCCGGCGCGCCCAGGAAACCTACGCGGCCGCGTCGGAAGCGAGCCTGGATGCGTTTTTCGTCATGCGCCGCATTCTCGACGATGGCGGCGCAATCGCCGACTTCGTCATCGAAGCGACCAACACGCGCGCCGAAAAACTGGCCGGCATGGACAAGCCGGCCCTGCGCGGCATGCGCCTGTCGGCCATGCTGCCGGCCTTTCGCGACACCGGCATCTTCGAGGACCTGATCAAGGTCACCCTGGCCGGCGGCGTGCACGAAGCCGAATGGCTGGCCGAATTGAGCGGCGCGCGCACCTGCTGGCTGCACCGCCAGGTGGTGGCGGTCGAAGACGGCGTGGTGGCGATCGTGCGCGACATCACCGAGCGCAAGGTGGCGGAAGAACGCATCCGCCACATGGCGCACCACGACGAGCTGACCGGGCTGCCCAACCGCAGCCTGATCCGCGACCGCCTGGACCAGGCCATCGTCCAGGCGCAGCGGCGCGGGCGCTGCGTGGCGGTGGCCTTCATCGACCTCGATGGCTTCAAGCTGGTCAACGACGGCCTCGGTCACAACGCCGGCGACGAACTGCTCAAGGTGGTCGGCACGCGCATGGCGGCCTGCGTGCGGCGCGAAGACACCCTGGGGCGCTTCGGCGGCGACGAATTCATCATCATCCTGCCCGACCAGCCGGACAATCCGATGGCGGTGGCGCCGGTGCTGGAAAAGATCCGCCAGGCCGTCACCGAACCGATCCTCCTGGGCGGCCAGGAAGTCCAGGTCAGCTGCAGCATGGGCGTGGTGATGTACCCGCGCGACGGGGCCGAGCCGAACACCCTGATGATGAACGCCGACGCCGCCATGTACCGCGCCAAGGAGATGGGCAACAATAACTTCCAGTTCTACGCGCGCGAGATGAACGCCAGCGTGGAAGAAAAACTGGTGCTGCTCGAAGGCTTGCGCGGCGCCCTCGACGACGGCCAGTTCCACCTGCTGTACCAGCCCAAGGTGGACCTGCGCAGCGGCCTCATTTTCGGAGTCGAAGCGCTGATCCGCTGGGAGCATCCCGAGCATGGCGTGGTCTCGCCGATGCGCTTTATCGGCCTGGCCGAAGAAAGCGGGCTGATTGTCGCCATCGGCGACTGGGTGCTGCACACGGCCTGCCGCCAGAACAAGGCGTGGCAGGATGCGGGCCTGGCGCCGGTGACGATGTCGGTCAATGTCTCGCCGCGCCAGTTCGAAGAAAAGCGCCTGGTCGAGCGGGTTGCCGCGGCCCTGCGCGAGAGCGCCCTGGCGCCGGGCGCGCTGGAACTGGAAGTGACCGAGAGCCTGATCATGCGCGACCTGTCGCAGTCGATCGGCAAGATGCGCGAGTTGAAGGCGATGGGCATTTCGCTGTCGATCGACGACTTCGGGACCGGCTATTCGAGCCTGTCGGCGCTCAAGTCCTTCCCCATCAGCACCCTCAAGATCGACAAGTCCTTCGTGCGCGAACTGGCCGACAACACCGACGACCAGGCCATCGCGAAAGCGGTGATCTCGCTCGGACACATGCTCAAGCTGCGCGTGATCGCCGAAGGCGTCGAGACCGAGCAGCAGTGCGCCTTCCTGCGCGACAACGACTGCGACGAGATGCAGGGCTACCTGTTCAGCCGCCCGGTACCGGCGGCGCAGATCGCCGCGCTGCTGGAAGAACAGGCGCGCATGCAGGCCGGCTGCGACAGCGCCGGACGTCCTTTGTTCGGGCCGCAGGCCGATGCGGCGTGACGAATATATGTTGAACAAAATACGATGCGCGCCGGTCCAATCAGAAAATGAGCAAGGTGTTCATCTTCTGAATGGAGGTCCTTCATGCTATCGAAACTACTTAAAGCAATTCCCGGCGTCTTTTCCTTGCGTCCGAGCAGCGACTACAGCGAATTTCTCGTCCATAAAACGGCTGGAGAGATCATGCGCGACAACTGGGCAGGCGTTGGGCGCAGGATGGACGGCGCCATCAAAAAGGTGGGCCAAGATGTCGAAAAACAAAAAAATAAATAGGAAGATGCGTTCGCCGCCTGTCAAAACTTCCTTGCCCCTCGACGCGTCAGGAGGGAGTTTTTCAGAATACGTGGACTGTCTCGCATATTGCCAACCATGTCGACCGAAGTCCTGGCTTCCTCTCAGAGGTTCCTCCGGCGCGGCGTATGGAGGATCACGTATTGCGATCTCAGACCATCAATTGCCTGATACCTCAGCCGGAGATTTTACCTCAGTACCGCGAATTTATCGGCGATGCTCCCGAGCGCATTCTGAGGGTATTCGAGGCTGACTCGGCAGACATTCGCGCCATACGATCGCGTGCCCTGGAGTCCACAAGAAACGACAATTGCCGCTTTCAGTGGATGGCGTATAGCTTGATCGCAGGCGGATACGGCATATCGGTGCTATTTGCGTGCATGGATAAGGACATACTTTTCGGTATCGTTCTGACCACGACGATCATTGGAACAGTGAGCGGATTTATGAAGCAGCGCCATGACACTCCGATTGAACGAACCGAAAACGGCACGCTTTCCGAATAGATTTCATCGACGCGCCTTGTCCGCTATCATGCAAGGTGGCGAGAGGCCCGAAAACACCTCGAGCGCATCACGCAAAGCGCATCGCCACCGCACCGCCCGCAATCAGTCCCACCGCGCACAGGCGCCGCACGCCGAGCCGCTCGCGCAGGAACACGCCGGCGATCAGCGCCGCAAACAGGATCGAGGTTTCGCGCAGCGCGGCGATGACGGCCACCGGCGCCGCCGTCATGGCCCACAAGGCCAGCCCGTACGAGGCCATCGACACCAGGCCGCCGAGCAGGCCGGTCCGCCAGTACTGGCGGCCGTAGTCGGCCAGGGCGCGCCGTTTGCCCACCATCGACACGAGCAGCACGAGCGCCGACAGCGCGAACAGCCACAGGGTGTAGGCTACCGGCGCGCCGGACAGGCGCGCGCCGATGCCATCGACCAGCGTGTAGCACGCGATCACGGCGGCGTTGAGCAGGGCGAACAGGGTAGCGCGGCGCGACGGCGGCGAGCTGCCGGGGCCGCGCCACAGCCCCATCGCCAGCACGCCGGCGCAAATGAGGGCGATGGCGCCGTACTGCCGTACGCTGAGCACTTCGCCGACCAGCGCGGCGGACACCAGCGCCACCAGCAGGGGCGCGCTGCCGCGCATCAGCGGATAGGCGTGGCTCATGTCGCCATGCGCGTAGGCGGCCGCCAGCAGCCGGTAGTAAGCCAGGTGGCAGCAGGCCGACCCGATCAGCCACGGCCAGCTGGCCGGCGCCGGCAGCGCCAGGAACGGCAGAGCCAGCGCGGCCGGCAGAGCGCCGCCGCAGGCCACCAGCACGGTGGAGAGGAGTTTGTCGGGGCCGGCCTTGACCAGTGCATTCCAGCTCGCGTGCAGCAGCGCGGCCACCAGCACCAGCAGCACGATGGCGCCGGACACGGGGCGGCCGGCCTTGCCTAGCGGGCCAGCAGGCGCGCCAGCAGCGCCTCCGGCTCGGCGTCGACCATCATCAGGCCAACGTGGTCTTCGCGCACGAACGCTTCGCGATGCTGGTGCACGACAAACGCGGCCAGCAGGTCGTAGAAGCCGCCGGTATTGAGCACGCCGATGGGCTTGCGGTGGATCCCGAGCTGCGACCAGGTCAGCATCTCGAACAGCTCTTCGAGCGTGCCCATTCCGCCCGGCATGGCGACGAAGCCGTCCGCCAGTTCGGCCATCATGGCTTTGCGTTCATGCATGTCGCGCACGATGAACAGCTTGGTCAGGCCGTGGTGCGCCAGTTCGCGTTCGACCAGCGCCTGCGGGATCACGCCGACCGCTTGGCCGCCGAGGCGCAGCACCTCGTCGGCGATGACGCCCATCAGGCCCACCTTGCCGCCGCCGTACACCAGGCCGATGCCCTGCTCCACCAGCGCGCGGCCCATGGCGCGCGCGCTTTCCGCGTACAGCGGCGAGGCGCCGTACGAGGCGCCGCAATAGACTGCGATTGATTTCATTTGTACCGCTTCTTATTTGAGTTTTTTGAGGTATTCCTCGGACAGCTTCTGGAACAGCAGGTGCGTGTCGCCGCGCAGGTAAGGTCCGATTTGCGAGAGCACCTGGTAGCAGCCGCGCGCCAGGGCATCGGACATGGCCTGCTGCTCCGAATACTTGCGCGGATTGAGCACGTATTCGTACGACAGCCAGTAGGTGGCCACCACCACCATATTGGTGGCCATGGCGTTGATGTCGGCGTCCGACGCTTCGAGCGACTTCTCGCTGCGCAGGTCTTCGCACAGCTCCTTGGCCACCTTGATCTTGTGCGCCAGGATCAGTTTGAAATGCAGTTCGAGCTTGCGGTTACGCGAGAGCAGGTCGTTCAGGTCGCGATAGAAAAAGCGGTAGCGCCAGATCAGTTCGAACATCAGGTGCAGGTAGATCCACACGTCCTCGATGTTCGAGCGGCGCCCGTCCGGTACCGTCAGGATGCGTTCGATCTCGGCTTCGAACTGCACGAAGATTGAATTGACGATGTCATCCTTGTTGCGGAAATGGTAGTAGAGATTGCCCGGAGAAATATTCATCTCCTCGGCGATCACCGTGGTCGTGATATTCGGCTCGCCGAACTCGTTAAACAGCCGCAACGACAATTCGAGGATGCGTTCACGGGTGCGGCGGGGAGCTTTCTGTAGCATGGCGGGGGCGGTCGGTGTTTTTTCTCATGCAAGCATAACACCGAACATGGGGGTATTCACAGGCCATTGACGATACCCCGGCGTACGGTCAGGCGTCCGGTCAGGCGCCCTCGCCGCCCTGCGGTGCAGGGGTTTTGACTGCCGCGCGCTTGCGTGGCGCCCCAGCTGCCTTGACGGCTGGCTTGGCGGCTTTCTGCGCTGCCGGCTTGGCAGGCGCCTTGGCTGCCGGTTTGGCCGCGCGCTTGGCTGCTGCCGGCTCGGCCTCTGGCTTGGCTGCCAACGTGCGCACTGGCGCCTTGGACGCTGTCTTTGCGGCAGGCTTGGCCGCCGCTGTCGCCGGAGCCCCCTTGCCGCTCAGTTCGGCCACCTGCCTGCTCAGTTCCTCGACGCGCAAGGCCAGTGCCTTGAACTGCTCCTGGGTCGGCACGCCCATGCCCGCCAGGGCGCGCGTGACGCGGTCTTCGAACACCTGCTCCATCTTGTCCCACGATCCGGACGCCTGGCGCGCCACCAGCTCGGCCACGCCGGCGGCGCTGTCGGCCACGCCGCCGGCCTTGTCCTCGGCCATCGAACGGGTGCGCTTCTGCAGATCGTTACCTTCCTGGACCAGTTTGCTGAACACCCGGCTGCCCTCTTCCTGCGCCTTGGCGAACGCGCCAAGGCCGGCCTGCCAGATCTGGTGCGCCGAGGCGCGCACGGCGTCGGCCAGTTGCGAGTCGTCTTCGACGGCCTGCGGCTTGAGTTTTTTCGTCATTGCGGAACTCCGTGAATGAAATGTGGGTCGGATCGCTGCGATCCATTCTAGTGAGCTACGCTAGAGAGTGCGTTCTAAAGCGCATGCGACACCAAGCGCGGGTCAGCCACGCGATGCGACGCGCAGCATTGTGTCATACACATGCTTGTTGGGCGTGACCTTGAAGCGCGGATCGCGCGGGTAGCAGGTGCCGGCAATCGCCACGCCATGCAGCCGGGCCAGCACCTCGGCCACGGCCGGGGAACGGCTGGCGCCGGCGAAACAGTGCACCAGCAGCAGGTCGATGCCGTCCCGCGCCAGTACGGCATCGAGGTCGCGCAGGATGGCTTGGGCGATCGCTTCGGTAAAAAGATGCGGCGGCAGCGCACCGGCATCGCCTGCGGCGTCCGGCCCGATGTCGTCGAAGGCGTATGCGCGCACCCAGGCGTGCCCCTCGCGCAGCGGCGGATAGACGTGGTGCCCGGCCGCCTGTCCGTCGAGGATGCGGATCACGTAAGTACGCGCGGAAACGTCCGGCGGCACCTCGCTGGCATCCTCGGCGCTCATGAACATCACGCTGCGGACCTGGCCCACGTTGACTTGTTTGTCTGGCGTCATCGGTGTCACTCCATATCCATTAGCACAACATTGGATGCGAACACAGTGAGATGCGTATTCGCGCTCAAAAAACAGATGGCGTAGTGCCGCACAATGCGGCTGCAGGCAAAATGCTCGGTCCATTCCTTGGCCGCTTCCGAATCGGGATACGCGACCAGCGCTTCGAGGTGCACCGTGCGCAGCTGGTCGTATTCGAAGGGGTCCAGCGTAACACCTGGAAATGACGACTCGGTGAACGAACACACCGATCCGAACACCAGTTTTTTACGCTCCAGCCGCTCCTCGCCATCGAACTCGATGATGACCGAGAGCTTGCCGCCATCGCTGACCAGGTTCACCGTGGTGGCGCCATAGCTGGGCAGCCATTGACTGGTGTCGATCACGAGGGCATCGCGTCCGATTTTCTTCATCTTATCTATCTTCTCAAAAAATCGACATTGGCGAGGCGCCTGCAACTGCAATCGCTATTGCCTGTCGCCGTGCTCCCAGTCGCTCTGCGAAAGACGGTACTGATTGCGCAGAATTTCCAGGCGCGTCGAGGCGAAACCTGGCGCCGTCGCCGCCAGCAGGTCTTCGATTTCCTGGAACCGCGCCGCGCGCAGGCTGCGGTCGCGGTTGCGAATCCTGGCAAGCAGCGTGACCGCCTGGAAGCCCGCCTCGTCATGGGGGCCGGCGGCCACCCGCAAGAGCGTCGTCACCACCTGCGGCGTCATCGGCGCCAGCCGGCCGATGCGATTCACGGCCAGCCCGCCCCTGGTCACGGGATGGTTCCCGATCATGATACCGGGACCGTTGCCGATGACCAGCCGGTACCGGGAGACCGGTTCAGGCACCGGCTCATCGGCATCGCTCGCGAACGGCAGCGTCAGCAAGGTCGGCAAGACGCGCTCGGTATGCCTGTGCAGCGCCTCCTTCGCGGCGGGCGCGAACAGCAAGGTCTCGACCGCAGCCAGCGTGGCACCGTGCAGGCCACCGATGTCCCCCTCGATGCGCGCCAGCAGCAGCTCGACCTTGCGGGTCAGAACCTGACTCAGGAAGTACGTGTGCTCCGCATTGCCACTCTCCAAAAAACGTTCGTAAAGAAAGTCGAGCCCAGGACGGCTGTGGAGGTCCGCGATCATGCCTGCCACCAGGCCCAGGCAGTCAGTGGCCCCGGCACGAGACGCATCGCCATAGGCGAGCTTTAGCGTCGGCAAGCCGGAGGGCGGCAATGGCCCGATGCTTGCCACCATGCTCGCCAACCTGCATGCCGCTTCAAAACACGCGGGCGTCGTGCAAGCAGGGGCGGGCTTGGCACCATCCGGGAACCAGCCACGCGCGAGGTCGGAGATCGCGCCGGTCCTGGCAATCGCTTTTGACAGCGCGGCGTGATGCACGCCGTTTGCGCCGCCCGCCGCCATGTCGAGCAATCGCCGGTGCGCTTTCGGGATGGCCTGGTTGAGTGCGATGAAGACGTCGGCGGCGGCAGCGGCGGTCGCAGGATCGTCCAGGCGATCGACAAAATAGTCGATGGTACGCGGCGAGGCGATACCTCGTTGACTCAGGTTCAATGCGGCCGGCAACAACGCCTGAACGTTCACCGTATTAAAGAGCTGCCGGTCAAGTTCCTGCGGCGACGCGCGCTTTTTCAACGCAAGGTAAATCGCCGTGTGCATGGCGGGGTCGCTGCTGGCCGCATACACCGTCAACAGATGGGCAATTCCGACCTCGTTGCCTTGTACCGCGAGAAACGGGTCGACGAGCTCGGCGCCAACATGCGGCATCGGCAAAGCCGCCCGCAACTGCGCCAGCGCGGGACCGCCCCGCCTGCCCATGGCGGCCAGGAACGGCGCAAGGACCGTTGCCGCGTGCCGGCTCAGGTTCTCCTCTGCCAGCAGGACGGGGAGCGCATCGACCCGTTCGCTCTCATATCCTTGCGTGAATTTCCAAAACAAATCGACAGCTTTGGGGCTGACCGCTCCCCGCGCCGCCGGGGTGCCTTGGCCGGCCATGTAGCACACCATGCCGACTAAAGAGACATCCGTGTCCAGTTCGCCGCCGCTGCCACGACCGGGCGCCTTTTCCCGCCGTGCGATCGCGGTCCTGGCCAGGCAACGTGGAAAGGAGCGTTCGTCATGCAAAAGACGCGTCAGCAAAGGGACAGCGTCCTCCCCCCATTCCACCAGCTTGTCTTCGTAACAATGCGAAGGGCCAGTCAACGGCTGACCAAGAAGCTGCTCAAGACGCGCCGGCGTGAGGTTGGCAAAAGCGCTCCCGCACCCTTCCTGCACAGCCGATGGCGCCCCATATGCAGCGCGCGAAAACAGCACAAGCATTGCAATGCCAGCCGAACGTCATACTCCTTGGGCGAAGGTCATTGTGCCGCTTTCTGTTGTAAATGTGAGGACTGGCCGCCGGGTCGACTTGTCGGCGAGATGTTCCGCCAGTATTGATTAAATCCGGCCAACTGCGAGCCGGTCTTCGATTGCCCAACCACCGATAGCTCAGCGGCAGGCCGCGTTCCACGCATCGTAGTCGGCGCCGCTGCGGCGCGCCCAGATGGTGGCGCCGGCATCGCGCCCGCTGCGGTAGGTCAGCGCCACCATTTCCTCGCTGCTCGATCCGATGGCGCCGACATCGATCGCGTGCAGCTCGAACGGCAGCGAACGATCGCGCGCACAGCCGCTGTTCCCGGCCAGCAGCAAGCGCGCTTTGTCCAGCAATTTGGCCTGCTGCGCCAGCACCCCGGTCAACTCCGTGTCGGGCATGCGCTGCAACAGTTCCACCGGCCTGGCCGGGATCGCGCAGCCGCTGGCGCGGTCGAGCCAGACGAACTGGCGGATGTTCCCGGCGGCGCTCCACTGGCCGCTGGCGGCGGCGTAAGTGAACTCGATGCGCTGCATGCGGCACAGCAGCTTGAATCCGCGCCGTGGCGCCATGTTGACCGTCGCCGCGACCTGCCACGCCTGTCCGGTGTCGGAGCGTGTGACGGCGAACGCCGGCTGCGCACTGTGATTGTCGGGAAAGCGCTTCTGGTAATACGCATGGAAGGCCTTCACCTCGGCCTCGGAGGGCGAGCGCGTTTGAACAGGAATGATGGTGTCGGCGGCGGCCGGCGCGCCCGCCGCCAGCATCGATAGCACTGCCAGCGCCGCTGCCAGCGCCCGCGCGCGCCTCATGCGCGCGCCAGCATGCGGCGCTCGACCGATGCGCCGGCGCGCATGCGGAACGTGAAGCGCGTGACGCCGTCCTCGGACGTCACTTCCAGCGTGGCGCCGTGCGAACGGGCGATTTCGGACACGATGAACAGGCCCAGTCCCAGGCCCTCGCTGGCGACCTGGCTGGAGGCCCGCCAGAACGGCTTGAACAGCTGCCCGATCCTGGCCGGCGCGATGGCCGGCCCGCCGTTGCTCACGCTGATCTCGAACTGGCCGTCGCGCGCCCGCGCGCTCACCAGCACCGGCTCGCTGCGCGCGCCGTGCACCAGCGCGTTCTTGAGCAGGTTCGACAGCAATTGCTGGATGCGCGCCGGGTCGCAGTACACGCTGTGCGGCAGGTCGATGTCGAGCCCGATGCGCTGGTCCGGATAGGCGCCCTGCAGCTCGGCCACCACCTGTTCGAGTGACTGGCGCAGGCCGGCGTCGTTGCGCAAGTCGAGCGCGATGCCGCCACCCATGCGCCCGCGCGTGAAATCCATGACGTCGCTGACCAGCGCCGAGATGCGCAGCGCGCTGCGCCGCATGCGCTCGAGCACGCTCTCGGCCTGGGCGGAGAGGGGCTCGCGCCGCAGCAGTTCGGTGCCCAGCATAATCGACGACAGCGGCGTGCGCACATCGTGCCCGAGCACGGCGATGAACTGCTCGCGCAGCTCCGAGGTATCGCGCTCGCCCAGCAGCGCCGACCGCGATTCGGTCAGTCTCAGTTCGGTGTCGAGGTGCTTGGAAATGAGCTGGGCGAACAGGGTCATGCTCGCCACCGTGGCGGTGCTCGACAAGTGCGCCGGCAAGGGATCGAGCCCGCACAGGGTGCCGAAATAGGAGCCGTCCGGGCGCAGGATCGGCAGCGAAATGTAGCTCTGGAAGCCGTAAATGCGCGGCGTGTGGTGGTCGCGGTAGCGCGCATCTTCGCCGACGTTGTCGATGATGACCGGCCGCCTGGTGTCGCGCACTTCCTCGCACAGGGTGGTGGCCACATCGAGGCCGTCGCCGACCTTCAGGCCGAATCCGAGTTCGTCGCGCACGGCGCAGGCGGTCCACGAGTCGTGCGTCACGCGCGCGATGCAGACCAAGCGCAGCCCCGTGATCGCGGCCACCGCGTCGAGGATGGTTGGAACAGATGAAATCGCCTCGATGGCGGCGATATCGGCAGCTATATCTGTTTGCATCAATCTCTCTTGCGCGAAAACCCGGTTGGACGAAGCGCAATCGTATCATGCGCCCCGGGTGAAGGAGATTTTCGGGCTAAGCCGCCTGGCGCCCGTGCATCTGGCGGTGCAGGCGGAAGCCCTCGCGGATATTCTCGCGCAGGACCGCGCCCTTCCACGGCTTGGTGTAGAAGCGGTCGATCGCGCCATGGTTGATCGCCGCCATGATCGGCGTCAGGTCCGAATAGGCCGACAGCATGATGCGGAAGGTATCCGGGCACAGGTTCTTGACCCGCTCCATGAATTCGGTCCCGCTCATGAGCGGCATGCACTGGTCGCACAGGATCACCTGCACCTTGTGGCGCGCCAGGATGTCGAAGCCTTCGGCCGCCGTCTGCGCGGTCAGGATGCGGTAGCCGTCCTGCGCCAGGAAGTCCGACAGCACGTCGAGCATGAAAGCGTCGTCGTCGACGATGAGCAGGGTTTGCTGGTTCAGCAGCGACTCGTCGAGCGGCGGCATCAGGTACTTGCCTTCGCCGAGCATCTGTTCGAAATCCTCTTCCGGCAGCGGACGGCTGAAGTAGTAGCCCTGCATCTCGTCGCAGCCGTGGCGGCGCAGGTAGGCCAGCTGCGCATCCTTTTCCACCCCTTCGGCGACCACCTGCAGTTTCAGGCTGTGCGCCATGTTGATGATGGCCAGTACGATGGCCGCGTCGTCCGGGTTGCTGGTCACTTCGCGCACGAACGCGATGTCGATCTTCAGTTTGTCGATCGGGAAGCGCTTCAGGTACGCCAGGCTCGAATAACCGGTGCCGAAATCGTCGATCGAAATCTGGATCCCGAGCGCTTTCAGGTTGCGCAGCACGGTGATCGTGTCTTCCGCGTTCGACATCAGCGAACTTTCGGTCAGTTCGAGTTCGAGCAGTTCGGGCGCGATGTCGTGCACCTTGATCGCGTTGAGCACTTCCTGTTCCAGGCCGCCGACGAAAAACTGGATGCCCGAGACGTTCACCGACAGGTGCACCGGCCCGATCTTGCTTCTCCCCCATTCGCTGATCTTGCGGCACGCTTCGTTCAGCACCCAGGTGCCGACCCGCACGATCAGGCCGGTCTCTTCCAGGATCGGGATGAACAGGCCCGGCGAGACCATGCCGTGGCCCGGCCGCTTCCAGCGGATCAGCGCTTCGGCGCCGCTGATGCGGCCCGACCCGATGTGCACCTTGGGCTGGTAGTACAACACGAATTCTTCGTTGTCGATGGCGCGCCGCAGCGCGTTTTCCAGGTCCAGCCGGGCCAGCGACTGGGCGTTCATCTCGGCCGTGAAAAAGCGGAAGGCATCGCGCCCGGCTTCCTTGGCGCGGTACATGGCGGTGTCGGCGTACTTGATCAGGGTGTCGGCATCGAGCCCGTCGTCCGGATAGACCGTGATGCCGATGCTGGCCGTGACGGTCACTTCGTGCCCTTCCAGGTCGAACGGGCGGCGCAGGCTCTCGCGGATCTTGTCGACCACCGCGATGGCCGTCTGCGGGCCTTCCGGCAGCATCAGGATGGCGGCGAATTCGTCGCCGCCGAAGCGGCCGATGGTGTCGCGCACGCGCAGGCAGTCGACCAGGCGGCTGGCGAACTGGCGCAGCAGCTCGTCGCCGATCGGGTGCCCGAGCGTGTCGTTGACGGTCTTGAAGCGGTCCACGTCGAGGAACAGCACCCCCACCGCCCAGCGGTGTTCCGCGGCCTGTTCCAGCGCGCGCGTGAGCGACGAATAGAACTGGCTGCGGTTGGGCAGCCCGGTCAGGGTGTCGAAATGGGCCAGCTTGAGCAGGCGCAGTTCGGATTCCTTGCGCTCGGTGATGTCGCGCGCCACCGCCACCAGGATCCAGCTCGAGCCGGAGCGCAGGGTACGGCGCTGCACTTCGACCGACAGGGTCGATCCGTCCTTGCGCTGCACCAGGATTTCGGCCATGGCGCCCGACTGGTCGCCCGAGAGCAGCTTGTCGTACAGGTCCTTCAGGCGCAGCTTGTCGTTCTCGTCCTCGCCCGGCCGCGCCGGCGCCGACAGCGCCAGGAAGTCGTCGCGGAAGAACCCGAGCATGCGGCAGGCGGTGGCGTTGACATCGACAAAGGCCATGCCCGAGCGGTCGATCAGGAAAATCGCGTCGGCGGTGGCGTCCATCGCCGTGCGAAAGCGGCGCAGGTCTTCGTCGAGGCGAATGCGCGCCGTCATGTCGGCCGTCAGCTGCGCGTGGTGGCGCTTGATCTCTTCGTACAGCAGCAGGTTTTCGTAGGCCACCGCGATCTGCGCGCTGACCGTCACCGCCACCCGTTCGTCGACTTCCGAAAAGCCGTCGGCGCCGAGCTTGTCGACCAGGTACAGCCAGCCGTGCACGCGCTCGCGCGAGGCGATCGGCACGCCGAGGAAGGAATGCACGGGCGGATGGCCCTGCGGCAGCCCGACCGAGCGCGGGTCGCCGTCGATGCCGTCGATGCGCACCGGAATTTCCTCGTCGAGCACCTTGGCCAGCACCCCGGCGCGCGGATTGGCGGCCACCACGCCGGCCTGGCGGTTTTCGCCGCACGAGGAAAAGTAGCTCAGTTCATCGGCGCCCTCGTCGAGCACGCCGATGCAGGCATATTTGGAGACGCAGATGTTCTGCGCCACGCGGCAGCCGATTTCGAGCAAGGCGGTCGGATCGCGCTCGGCCCCCAGTTCGATACCGAGTTCGATCAGGGCGGTCAGGCGCAGGCTCACCGCCTGCAGGCTCGACAAGGAACTCGAGAGCCGGTCGGTCATCTGCGACAGGTCGTACGAGGGCTCCGGCATGCCGTGGCTGGCGATGCGCGACAATACCTGGCTGCTGCTCGACTCGACTTCGACCAGGTATTCGGCCACCGTGTTATCGATCGAGAACATGCGGCCAGACTCGGCCGGCGGCGCCGTGAACGAGGGCAGCATGACCGGGTCGGTGATCCCGAGCGCCTCGTGCACGGTGCGCAGGATGACATCCGGGTCGGACGGTTTGGGCAGCACCCACTGCACCCCGCAGGCCTGCGCCATCTTGTTCGCTTCGCGCTCGCGGTAGGTGGCGGTGTAGAAGATCACCGGCAGGTCGGCCGTGGCCGGATCGCTGTGCAGGCGCGTGACGAATTCGTAGCCGTCCATGTTCGGCATGAGAATGTCCGAGATGACCAGGTCGGGGCGCTCGGCGTGCACCATCTTCAGGCCCTCGACGCCGTTGGCGGCTTCGATCAGGCGGTGGCCGCCGTAGCCGAGCAGGGTCATCAGGAATTCGCGGTTCAGCACATGGTCGTCGACGATCAGGATGGTGGCCTGCTTGTCGGCGCGGCCCTCGCCCACCGGCGCGGCGGCCGGCACGGCCACGCTTTCCTCGACGCTGGCCACCAGCGCGGACGGCGCCTGCAGCGGCAAGAAGCTCTCCAGCTGGGCCACGAAGGTATCGGGCTCGATCGGCTTGCCGATGTAGCCGTCGAACCCGGCGTCGAGCAGGCGTTCGCGGTCGCCCACCATGGCCAGCGCGGTCACCGCCAGCACCGGGATCGCGGCCAGGCTGGCGTCGCCCTTGAGCGCCGCCACCACGCCGTAGCCGTCCAGCTTGGGCAGGTGCACGTCGCAGATGATCAGGTCGGGCAGCGTCTCGCGGGCGGTGTCGACGCCGCTCGCGCCGTCGTACGCCGTCAATGGGATATAGCCGAATGCCTTCAGCAGATACACCATCAACTCCATATTGGTGGGGTTGTCTTCGATTATGAGGATGCGTGCGGACACTGTGGCGCTCCTGGGTTAATACCGGTACTCGTGCAACTGGTGGCATCGCAGTCTGCTCGTCTGTTGCATCCTGACACATTCATACACGCATAGGCAATTGTGCGCAACGAAACAGGAACAACACCGCCGCAGCAGTCGTTAATCGGCGACAGAATTTGCCGGCTTCATGCATCCCGCATAAGAAACTCACCATTACTCACGAGTCGAGATCGGATTGTCCATGACAATCTATTTCACAACGACTGTAGCACGGCTTTCCAGGCCGTTGTTACTCTTACTGTGTCATAAGTTATATCGAGCCACATTGCAGCAGGGGCATCGTTGAAGTCGTTTCACGATTGCAGACATGATGAGTGTGCGCAATGACGTAATTGATTCAGGTACGTGGCGCTGTGTCCG
>NZ_WHJH01000075.1 GCF_011682145.1 Massilia mucilaginosa | reverse complement strand
CAGAACTGCCGCAGCGCCAGGCCGGTGCCGACATTGCCGATCTGTTGCCGTTCAACTTTACTGCTGTTTAACAGCCGCTTGCCCGTCGATTAGGGCAACGTCAAGGTGCGGTAGAAATCGCGCTTACTTTACAGCGGCACGGTGGGCGAAAGCCTGATGGTCGGATTGGAACGTTAGAGCCGAGGTGTGGCAGCCTACATTTGAATACGCGCCGAGCTAACTGAAACTGAGCGTTAATTCACTCAGAGTGCGCGACGTTGGCCACCTGGCGGATAGTCACCGGCTAGCGTACGGTGCGCACTACTTAACATCTAATAAGCTACCAGAATCCCGCCATGGGTAGTACGTAGCGCGTGTGGAAACCGCGAAACCTCGTGCCAGATCGTGCTTGCCTCAGTAGAACAAGGCTAGCAAGGGCCTGCGGAACTTGCAAGAATGCGTCCTCAGACTGCTCTTCTCATAGCGGGGATATTCGGCGGCATCGAGCACTGCCCGATAGCTGCCGGCTCTACCGCCAAGCTGACGATAGGCGGCCAGCGCCCTGCGATGGAGGAGGGCCTGCAATGACCACCAATGATCACTGTTTTGAATGTACCTCGATATGCCAGGATCAATCCACCCCGCAAACCAGCGGATGCGATCGGCAAAAAGTCGAAGACTCACGACGGTGTGGCGAGGACGGCGTGGAATGAACCCGACAATACCGTGTAAGTCGAATTCGGGCATACCCCAGAGGGAATCGTGGTGCCCTATACGATTACGGGTGTCTCGTATCATCTTCAGGAGTTTCGTCATTCGCGTCTTGAAGGCATTATCCCCATAGGGCACTGTTAACGTGTCCGGCGCCTGCGGAAATGCAGCTGCCAGGATGATCGCTTGAATTCCTGGCGGGTGGGACGCGTGCCCGAGCCCAGCTATCAATACCTCCCAAAAGCCAAACGGTAGAGCGGCAACAACGTCATCAGGCGTGACGACATAACCGGCGGGTTTTTTGCCTTTTATTTTTACCACTATACCACTGACATCCTGAACTGATTTCGACGGTAGTTTGTGCATCGCCGGTAGCAATGCCGGCGCTGCCGGGTTGATTGCATGTGCCGGATTGGATTGTTGCATCATCCAATTATACGAGTCGATACCGCCATAGTGTTGCGACAGGGCTCGATGAAGGGCATTTCGAAATGATACTTCCAGGTCTCCCAGGATAGGGAGCATACCGGCCCCGATCGCCTGGTTCCAGGCGTAACATCCGAGGGTATCCTTGTCCGTCGTGGTTTTGAAGAAACTCTGTATAGTAGCGAGCCGGGGTGCGGCAAGGTGCGAGAGCATCAGTGGCCTTGAATGACGTGTATGGCGGTGCTATACTTCGCTTCATAGAGACAGGGGTTTTCCGGTAAAACGGTCGTGCCCTTGTAAATTGAGGACAGAGCCCGCACTAGCGGGCTTTGGCCTTTCTGGGCTCGTCTTTTCCTGAGTTTCTTGAGGTGCGGGAATTGAATCGCCGGTGCCATGGCCTGCGCACTGGCCAGAGCCGGTGGCTGCGCCACCGCGACTTGATACTAATTTGCCTTATCCCCGCCGTTCCTGCCACTAACAGAAACGACGGGTTTTACCATTTACCAAAACGCACTGCTGGCGTCAAGCCTCCGGGCTATCGTCGATCAACAGCGGCGGCACCAGGATGTACTCGGCCTGATCGGCCGGCTGCGCCAGCTTCGGAAACGCGATGTCGGTGCCGTCATCGAGCACCGTCAGCATGGTCGGCACGCGATAGGTCCAGGCGGCGCCTTCGGGCGAACCTTCCATCGGCGTATTCTGGTTCACCATCCGCACTTCGCGGTTCAGGTCGGCCAGCACGCGGTCGGCCGGCACCACGGCGATGTCCGAGACGATCCCGGTCTGCAGGTACAGCGCGGCCGCATCTTCATACCCCTGGCGCACCGGCAGGATCACCGACGCGAACCCGGCGTTCAGGAACGCGGTGAACACGCTGTCGCCCTGCGGCTCGAAGCGCGAAGCGGCCCACTGCTGCGCGCCCTCGCTCCAGAAGTACGGGAAGAAGGTGTAGGTCACCTGATCCCATTCGAAGGCGTACTCGAAGAAGCGCACTTCGCGCGCCGCTTGCTCCAGGCGCTCCGGCGCAATGGCCGGTGCGCTGCCGATCACGATGGGCGAGGCCGGCGCGGCCTGTCCACTGCCGCTGCGGACGATTTCCAGCACCGCGCGTTTGAGTTCGGTGCGTTCGATGGTGCGCATCTGTTCTTCGCTCAGCGCCGCGTTGGCACCGTCTTCCCCGGCGCGCGCCGCCAGCAGGGCGCGGTGCTGGCTCAGGTCGGCCTCGTACTGGTCCATGATGATCTGGTGGCATTCCAGCTGCCACTTCTCGACCGCGACCTTGGTGCGGGCCCAGACCAGGTAGAAGTTGACCGTGAACTGGTCCAGTTGGCCCCAGCCGCTGGCGTTGTAGCTGACCGCGCCGCTGTTGGTGCCGATGGCCTGCGCCGCAATCGGCGTGGCGCCGGCCGGGCTGCTCGCAAACAGCCTGGTGCCGACGCTGGCGCTGATGCCGGACTGCTTGTCGACCCCGTACCAGCTCATCGACACGCCGGCCGCCGCCGCCGCGTAGCCCTGTTCCAGTGCGCGCGGCGAGTTGAACACGCCGCTCAGGGTCGTGTTTCCGGCGCCGCCCGGATAGGTCAGGCTGGCGTATTCGGTGATGGCCGATGTTGGTGGCGGCGGCAAGGTCACGCTGAAGCGTTCGGCGATCGCCAGCCAGGTGGCGTCGGTGATCTCGGCGGGACGCAGGACCGGCTTGATCGGGGCCGGGCCGGCATGCCCGCCGAAGCCGGGCTGCCGGGCCAGCAGGTGGCGGAACATGGCAGCCGGCGCCGGCACCATCACTTCGTACATGGCGCGCGCGCCGACCGTGAACACCTGCGCCTGATACACCTTGTCGACCCAGCGGTACTGGGCGCGGACGGTGGCCGCCGGCGCGCTGTGGCGCACCACGTCGCTTTCGTACACTTCGGCGCTGCGGGTGCGGAAACGCTGGCGTCCGACCCGTTCGCGCACCAGGGCGACGGCGCGGTCGATGATCTCGCGCGACTGGCGCAGGTCGGCGCCGCGCGACTGGTCGCCGCCGTTCGAGTTGTTCATGAAGGTCGAGGTCTGGGCGTTGACGGTACCGTAGTTGGAGGTCAGGTTGATACTGGCGTTGCGGTCCTGCTGCTTGCGCGCCGTCTCGAAGGCCGACTGGCCCATTTCGTAGCGGTTGAAGCCTGTTTCTTCCTGCGAGACTTCGGCGTCGCCGTCGTTGTAGTTGCCTTCGCTTTCGTCGGCGCGGCTCAGGCGCGAGTGGAAATGCTCGTGTTCTTCACCTTGCAGGACGTTGTGGATATTGGCCAGTTCGCCTTTTTCGTAGCCCACCAGTACCTGGCGCACCACGCGCAGGTCGGCCACGCCCACCGGACGGATGCCGAATTTCATGGTCGAGATGGCGCCCGGTTTGAACACTGGAACGGCGGGAATCAGCGCGCCGAGTTCCGGAATGGCGCTCAGCACGGCTGCCGAGGCGGGGCCGCCGGCGGGGACGGCGGCGGCCGTCGCGACGCCGCTGGCAATCCGGCGCCGCACCTCGTCGAGCAGGTCGAAGGTGCTCTGGCTGGTGGTGGGGACGCTGGCGTCGGCCAGTTCCTGCATCAGATTGGCGTTGTCGGCGCGGAACTGCTCGTCGATGTCGGCCGCGGGCTGGGTGCGGAACACTTTTTGCAGCTCCGACGGGCCGCCGGTGCCGGGCGTGCCGGGCGCGTGCGGGCCGCTGCCGGCCATCTGCTCGAGTGCGGCGACGAGGCGCCGTTCCAGCTGGACCAGGGTGTCGATCTGCTTGAGCAGGTCGGCGAGGATCCGGTCCTGCTCGTCGGCGGTGTTGTTGCCGGCGGCGTTTTGCGCGGCGCTTTGCTGTTCGCGGCGCAGGCGCATCTGTTCTTCGAATGCGGCCGGCAGGGCGATGGCGGGATTGAGCGCGGCCTGCACCGATTCCGGCGACAGGGCGGCCTGGTCGCCAGCGAGGATTTTTTGCAGCAGGGTGACCTGGCCCAGCAACTGCTGGGCGCGCTGCAACTGGGCGCTGCTGGCTTTGCCGGAGGCGATCCCTTGCAGGTAGTATCGCCAGAAGGCGGTTTGCAGGGCGGGGACGTCGCCCACCACGTTTTGGGCGATCGGAAACAGGGTCTCGGCGGCCAGGGTCAGCCGGCCCTGGCGCGCGGCTTCCAGGTCGGCCGCGATGGCTTCCGGCGTGCGCTTGGCCAGCGCGCTCCAGTGCGCGGTCAGGATGTCCAGCTCAGCGGTGAAGTCCAGTTCGGCGGCCGAGCCGATCCACGCGGCGACGTTCGATTGGTCCGGCAGTTCGAGGAGCCCTGCTTGCGCCGGCGTCGGGTTGGGCGCCCTGGTGGTGGCGAAGCGAAACAGTTCCTCGGCATTGGCGGTAGCTTGCGTCATGATATCTCCCGGTGATGAAGGTGAAGGGCCATCATCGTCCGGGACGGCGCCGCGGAGTTCCGCCTGCATCAGTGTTAAAACCGACTTGGCTCAACTCGCGGGCTGTTTGGAATGTCGCGCTGCAAGTGTTACGGGTTTTCCGGTTCCCGCTGGAGCAAGGTTTCGACCGGGACATTAAGAGTCGCCGCCAGTTTCAAGGCGAGCAGCATCGCGGCACCATGGTGCCTGTGCCTGTGCCGATGGCGTTCAGCGCGCGCTGTCGCCACAGGCAAGGCGGCACAAGGCGTCTTACCGCAATGGCGCCGATCCGTCGCCAGGCGTGCCGAGCGCTTCGGCGGCGTCCACCTTGGTGACAGCGGCAACCGGCGCAACCGGCTTGGCCTTGGGCGGCTGCATCTCGGGCCTGCCGTTTTGTGCCGCAAACGGACCGGTGTTGATGTGGTAGGCCGCGATGGCGGCGGCAATGGCCGGGTCGCGCGCGGCCAGCAGCGCCTGCTCTGGCGCCTGCATAAGCGGTGGCTGCGGTGTGATTGGTCGCTCCGTATCCGGGCTATCCGTTGCCGACTGCGCCGTCGAGGCCGTGCGCACGGCGTCCGCAGGCCGCGCAAACTGGTCCGGCGCCAGCGGGGCGCTGAGGGCTGGCTGCGGCTGGTCCACGCGTCGCTGTGCCCGGGCACTTTCCGCAGTGAGCAGGCCGACCCTGCTGGCGTCGCGCTGGGCGATGTCGTCGGCAAGCGCGGCGCGCACCGCGTCGCTGGCGCCGGCAATTTTCTCGTCGAGCGCGCGTGCTGCCTCGCGTTCCGCCTGCAACTGTTGTGCCAGAACGCGTGCCTGTTGGGCGACGCCGACCGCATTGCTTGCCGTGGTGCCGGGTTCGGAAACCGTGGCCGCTGGCGGGGGGGGAGCTGGGGGGAGCGGCTGGAGCCGGTCTTGCGAACTCGGCGCCGCCGCAGCGGGTGGCGTTGCCGTTGCAGTTGCAGTTGGCGTAAGGGGCTGGCGGGCATCGGTCGGGGCCACATTGGCGGCGCTCGCGGCGATGGCCGGTGCGGCTGGCGCTTGCGGCAGCGCTGCGGCGCGCGCAGCCGCAAGCGGCGCCTCTGCTTGCGCCGAGGCAATCGGAATCGCCTGCATGGGGAAATCCTCGCCGCCGATCAGGTCGGCCAAGGGAACAGGCGACTGATCTTCAGTGCGCAAATTCTCGCTCACCAGGTTCTGGAGGAACATATTGTCCGTATAGCTGGCCGGCTGCGCAATTGGATAGCTTGGCGCGGCGGCAATTGCCTGGGAATCAGCAGCGGGCACCGGCAAGGCGGTGCCGAACACGCTATCGTCGTCCAGGAAAGAGAGCTTGGCAACCTGTGCCTGGATTTGCGTGCCGACCACGTTCAAGAAGGCGCCGGCGGCGCGTGCCAGTAGTGCCGACGTGGCGCTCGGGTCCTGGCGGAATGCGTCCTGAAGCAAGGTGTCGTCCACGGTCAGCGCGCCGGCGGCGGTGCCTGTTGCCGGCGAGAAGGTCAGGCCGATGGCGGCCAGGCTGGCTTCGGCATCGTCCGGCGTGCCGCCAAGTTGCTGAAAAAATTGCGATTGCAGCGATTGGCCGTCCAGGGTGTCGGTCGGCAGGCCGTTGCTGTCGACCGCGCTGGTCTGCAATTCGTTGAAGGCGCCGGCCATCGCGGCCGCTGTTACGGCCGCGTCGGCCAACGCCTTCGAGGCATCGGCGTTGGTGGCGACCGAGGTCTGCAAGTCCAGCGTCTTTTTCTGGAATAGCGAGGCCAGCGACAGGAACCGTCCCGAGCTCGACAGGTCTACCGTGGTGGGCGCGACGCCGAGAAAGCTCAGGTTGTGGGCTTGCTCGATGGCGACGCTACGGCTTGTCTGTATGGGGCTGACAAGGCTGGCGCCGCGTGCCGCGGGCGCGGTGATCTGGGAGATGTCCATGCTGAACCTTCCGTGTTCGAAGTAGCTACATGGTCGATTATGGCCCCTATTTGTCGATGGCACCGCAACATTGATTTAATCGTGGCAGCAAACGCATAGCTTGTTGCCATCAGGATCGCGGAAATAGGCGCCGTAGTAGCTGGCGTGATATTCCGGGCGCAGTCCCGGCGCGCCTTCGCACAGGGCGCCATGGGCGAGGGCGGTGGCGTGGGCGCTGTCGACCGCCGCGCGCGAAGGCGCCAGCAGGGCCGTCATCTGGCCGTTGCCGGCGCCGTGCTGGCCGGCCAACGGGGCGCCGATCAGGAACAGCGGGCGCGGGTGGCCGGGTTGCATCCAGCCGGCCCACGGTCTGGCCGGATCGCTGAACTTGAGCGCCAGGCCGAGGTGCGGCATCAGCGCCGCGTAGAAGCCGAAGGCGCGCGCAAAGTCGCCGACGCCGATGAATACGTGCGAGATCATGCCGGGTCCTTGAAGGGGTTGCGGTCGTTCAGTTCATCGATGTACTCGTCGATGCCGCCGCTTTCGCGCTCCAGGAAGCGCTCGATCGCATCCGAAAACGCGGGATGGGCCAGCCAGTGCGCGGACCAGGTGCGGGTCGGCAGGAAGCCGCGCGCCATCTTGTGTTCGCCCTGCGCGCCGCCTTCGAACACGCCGATGTTTTGTTCGATGCAGAATTCGAGCGGCTGGTAGTAGGCCGTTTCGAAGTGCAGGCAGGGCACATGTTCGAGCTCGCCCCAGTAGCGGCCGAACAGCGTGTCGGCGCTGTGGATGACGAGCGAGGCGGCGATTGGCCGGCCTTCGCGTTCGGCGATCACCAGCAAAATATTGTCCGGCATGCTGCGCCCGATGCGCTGGAAGAAATCCAGGTTCAGATAGGGCGAGGAGCGGTGTGCCTGGTAGGTGCGCTGGTAGCAGCGGTTGAACAGGCGCCAGTCGGCATCAAGGGCATCGGCCCCGCGCACGCGCCGCATCGTCACCCCGGCTTCGCGCACCTTGCGCCGCTCGGCGCGGATGTTCTTGCGCTTCTTTTGCTCCAGCGTGGCCAGGAACTCGTCGAAATTGCGGTAGCCGGCGTTCAGCCAGTGGAACTGCACGCCGCTGCGCAGCATGAAGCCGGCCGCCTCCAGCTGCCTGACCTGGTCTTCGGGCGGATACAGGATGTGGGTCGAGGAGACGTCGGACGCCTTCTGGGTCGACACCAGCGCCGCCAGCAGCGCGCCGCGGGCGTCGGCGTCGCGCGCCAGCAGGCGCGGGCCGCTCACCGGCGTGAACGGAATCGCCGACAGCAGCTTCGGATAGTAATCGACGCCGTTGCGCTGGTAAGCGTCGGCCCAGGCCCAGTCGAACACGTACTCGCCGTACGAGTGCATCTTGACGTACAGCGGCATGGCGGCGACCAGTTCGGCGCCGTCGTACAGCACCAGGAACTGGGGCTGCCAGCCGGTGTCCGCGCAGGCGCTGCCCGATTCGTGCAGGGCGTCGAGAAAGGCGAACGAGAGGAAGGGATTGGCCGATGGCTGGGATGACGCCAGGGCGTCCCAGGCGGGTTGGCCGATCTCGGAAAGAGAGGATACGATATGCGTGCGATAATTCATTCTTGTCGAATCGGCTATTCCATTATTTTGGCGGGCGACGCCGGCTGTGGTTCGGGTCGGTCCATTGCATTCTACGCAAAAAGGCCCAAAGCGTTCAGATGCCCTGCCGCGCGCGCCGCCACCCTACGAAAGACACTGCATGCAGAACGACTTCTTCAACCTCTATTCGCACGGCTTCGCCCGGGTCGCGCTGGCCACGCCACGCTGCAAGATCGCCGATCCCGTCTTCAACGCGGCCCAGACCATCGCGCTGGCCGAAGCGGCGGCGCGGCAGGGCGCGGCGCTGGTGGCGTTCCCGGAGCTGGGATTGTCGGCCTACAGCTGCGACGACCTGTTTCACCAGGCCGCGCTGCTGGACGCCTGCGAGGCCAGCCTGCGCACGGTGATGGAAGCGACTGCGCAGTTGCCGCTGGCGCTGGTGGTCGGGCTGCCGCTGCGGGTCGGGCACCAGTTGTTCAACTGCGGCGTGGTGGTCGCCGGCGGCAAACTGCTCGGGGTGGTCCCGAAAAGCTATCTGCCGAACTACGGCGAGTTTTACGAGGCGCGCCAGTTCAGCCCCGCCGACAGCGCGCCATGCAGCCAGGTCAGCCTGTTGGGACAGGACGTGCCGTTCGGCGCCGGCCTGCTGTTCGAGGTCGAGGGCATCGCGCTGCTGCGCTTCCATGTGGAGATCTGCGAGGATGTGTGGGTGCCGATTCCGCCGTCGTCGTTCGCGGCGCTGGCCGGGGCCACGGTGCTGGTCAACCTGTCGGCGTCCAACGTCCTGGTGGGCAAGAGCGGCTACCGGCACCAGCTGGTGTCGCAGCAGTCGGCGCGCTGCCTGGCGGCGTATCTGTACACCTCGGCGGGGAACGGCGAGTCGTCGACCGACATGGCGTGGGATGGCCAGACCCTGATCTACGAAAAAGGCGACCTGCTGGCCGAGGCCGAGCGCTTCCAGGACGACTCGCACATCATTTACGGGGACGTCGACCTGGAGCGCCTGTCGCGCGAGCGCATGCACACGACCACCTTCGCGCAGCAGGTGCGGCACCATGCGCAGCAGGTGGCGGCGTTCCGCGTGGTGCGCTTTGCGCTGCCGGGCGCGCCGGGCGGCGGCAAGGCGCTGGCGCTTGATCGCGCGGTCGAGCGCTTTCCGTATGTGCCGTCGGATCCGCAACGTCGCGACGAGCGCTGCACCGAGGTGTATCACATCCAGGTGCAGGCGCTGGTGCAGCGGCTGTCGCAGAGCGGCATGAAGAAGGTCGTCATCGGTGTCTCGGGCGGACTCGATTCGACCCACGCGCTGCTGGTGTGCGCCAAGGCGATGGACCACCTCAAGCTGCCGCGCACGAATATCCTCGCTTACACGATGCCGGGTTTTGCCACCAGCGAGCGCACCCTGCGCCAGGCGCGCGCGCTGATGGAGGCGGTCGGCTGCGAAGCGCACGAAATCGATATCCGTCCGAGCTGCATCCAGATGCTCAAGGACCTCGGCCATCCGTATGCGGAAGGGCAGGAGACCTACGACATCACGTTCGAAAACGTGCAGGCGGGCGAGCGCACCAGCCATCTGTTCCGGCTGGCGAATTTTCACAACGGGATCGTGATCGGCACGGGCGACCTGAGCGAGCTGGCGCTGGGCTGGTGTACGTACGGCGTGGGCGACCATATGTCGCATTACAACGTCAACGCCAGCGTGCCCAAGACCCTGATCAGCCACCTGGTGCGCTGGGTGGCCGAGGCGGGCGTGATCGGTTCAAGCGGCTCGGAAGTGCTGCTGCAGGTGCTGGCGACCGAAATCAGCCCCGAACTGGTGCCGGGAAAAGCGGGCGAGGACAAGCCGGCGCAAAGCACGGAAAGTTCGATCGGGCCGTACGAGCTGCAGGATTTCAACCTGTATTACATCCTGCGTTATGGCTTTGCGCCGTCGAAGGTGGCGTTCCTGGCGTGGTCGGCGTGGAAGGACCGCGAGCAGGGCGCCTGGCCGGACGCCTTGCACGCCAGCCGCAACCAGTATGCGCTGGCGGACATCAAAAAGCATCTGGGCACGTTCGTGTACCGCTTCTTCAAGATCAGCCAGTTCAAGCGCTCCTGCGTGCCCAACGGGCCGAAGGTCGGCAATGGCGGATCGCTCTCGCCGCGCGGCGACTGGCGCGCCCCGAGCGACGCCGAGGCGGTCGTGTGGCAAGCCGATCTGGCCAGGATTCCGGATGAAGTCGGGAAATAGAACAGTCGGTCGTTTACAATAGCGGCAACAGTGGGGACCTCGAAAAACCGTAGCGAGCGGCGCAAGTTTCGTCAGAGAAGCGCGGCCGTACGAAGGTACGGTGAGCATCGCAGGGCGAAAATCGCGCCGCGCAGTAGGTTTTTCGAGGTCCCCAGTAATTCCATCGCGTGAAGAGCATCTATTTAGGAGTAGCCATGAAACAAATTACTTGTGTGATCAAACCGTTCAAGCTGGACGAAGTGCGCGAAGCGCTGGCGGACGTGAATGTGACCGGACTGACCGTTACCGAAGTGAAGGGTTTCGGCCGCCAGAAGGGCCACACCGAGCTGTACCGTGGTGCCGAGTACGTGGTCGACTTCCTGCCGAAGGTCAAGATTGAAGTGGTGGTGGACGACGCCATGGCCGACCAGGTGGTGGACGCCATCATCAAGGCGGCGCGTACCGGCAAGATCGGCGACGGCAAGATTTTCGTGCAGGATGTGGAGCAGGTGATCCGTATCCGCACCGGCGAAACGGGTCCGGAAGCAGTGTAAGTCTGCTCAGCAATTAGTTTCCTCACCGGGGTCAGACCTTAATGCCGCTAACTTAAGCTCCGTCATTCCCGCCTGCGCGGGAATGACGGAGCTAAGTTTTGTGGCAAAAAGAGCTTAAGTTAGCGGCATTTAGGTCTGATCCCGGTTAGGAAATATTTGAAAGGGAAGGTTTATGAGCGCCCCATGCGCATGTCGAATTTCCAGGTCAGCAGCCGCAGCGCGCTGATCGTCGTGGCGCTCGTCCACAGCGCCAGGTCGGGATCGGCCCCGAACTTTTTCATCAAGAGATACATCCAGCTGCCGATAAACGCGCAGATCGCGTAAGGTTTCCCATCGCGGAAGACCATCGGCACCTCGTTGCAGACAATATCGCGCAGCACGCCGCCGAAGATCCCGGTAATCACGCCCATCATCGAGGCGATGAAAATCGGCATGTGCGCTTCCAGCGCCGAGGCCACACCGGCAATCGAGAACAATCCCAGCCCCACGGCGTCGGCCACCACGATCAGCCGTTCCGACACAATCTGGCGCAAGGTGCGGATCAGCGGCGCGGCCATGAGCGCGAGCACGAAGATGAGAATCGCGTATTCCTGGTGCGTAACCCAGAACAGCGGGCGCCGGTCGAGCAGGATGTCGCGCAGGGTGCCGCCGCCGAAGGCGGTGATGAAGGCCACGGTGAACACGCCGACCAGATCCATGCGCTTGCGCCGCGCTTCGATGAAGCCGGAGAAAGCGCCAACAAGGATCGCCATGATTTCGATGAGCGTAATGAGGGTCATGCGGTGCACTGTACTGTGGCGAATATTGCTAGCCTAACATGCGCCCGGCATGATGGACAGTGCAAGAGGTGCGCCCGGCAAGATACCGGACGCATGCGGGCTATCGAATCAGGTGCCGATCGCCGATTTGAGCAGGACAATCAGGGCGCCGTGGCTGCGCCCGTCCACATTGGCGGCGCAGAAGGCAATCACTTCATCCTTCTGTTCGAGCCAGCTGTGCACCATCGAGCGCAGCACTGGTTCGCCGCCGGCCGAGCCGAGGCCCTTGCCGTGGATCACGCACACGCAGCGCAGCTTGCGCTTGCCGGCCTTGTGCAGGAAGTCGCCGATGGCCTCGCGCGCGCCGTCGCGGCGCAAGCCGTGCAGGTCGAGCTCGTCCTGCACCGGCCAGTAGCCCTTGCGCAGCTTGCGCACCACGTCCGGCCCGATCCCGGCGCGCGAAAAACTCAGGCTGGGGTCGTCCTCGAGCAGGTGATCGACCTCGAACTGGTCCGAGAGCGACTCGCGCAGCACCGCCGCGTCGTCCTCGGCCTGGCTGCGGAACACCTTGGCCGGCTTGATCTTGACATTCACGCCGGGCGGGGCGTTGGGCACGAAGCGGTTCGACTCGGGCATCTTCTTGACGCCGCCGATGGCGCTATTGAACAGGTTGGCCTCTTGCACAGCCACCCGCTGCCGTTCCTCGCGCTCGGCTTTTTCGCGCGCACGCGCTTCATCCTGGCCCTTGAGCTGTTCGCGCAAGGATTTCAGATCGGAAAAGTCTTTCATCGGCATCGTTGTACTCTACTGATTAGTCGTTCAGGCTTTCCAGGTAGCGCTGGGCGTCGAGCGCCGCCATGCAACCGGTGCCGGAACTGGTGATCGCCTGGCGATAAATGTGATCCTGCACGTCGCCGGCGGCAAACACGCCCGGGATGTTGGTCGCGGTGGCCATGCCTTCGAGACCGGTGCGGGTCTTGATGTAGCCGTTGTGCATGTCGAGCTGGCCTTCGAAGATGCTGGTGTTCGGCTTGTGGCCGATCGCCACGAACAGGCCGTGCACCGGCAAGGGCGTGATCGCGCCGTCGACGGTCGACTTGATGTTCACGCCGGTCACGCCGCTGTCGTTGCCGGTGACTTCTTCGAGCGTGTGGTTGTACTTGATCACGATCTTGCCTTCTGCCGCCTTGGCGTTGAGGCGGTCGATCAGGATCGGTTCGGCGCGGAACTTGTCGCGCCGGTGAATGATCGTGACCTTGTTGGCGATGTTCGACAGGTACAGCGCTTCTTCGACCGCGGTGTTGCCGCCGCCCACGACCGCAACTTCCTGGTTGCGGTAGAAGAAACCGTCGCAGGTGGCGCAGGCCGATACGCCCTTGCCCATGAACGCGGTTTCGGACTCCAGGCCCAGGTACTGGGCCGAGGCGCCGGTGGCGATGATCAGGGCGTCGCAGGTGTACTCATGGCTGTCGCCGATCAAACGCATCGGCTTTTCATTCAACTTTGTGGTGTGAATGTGGTCGAACACGATTTCGGTGTTAAAGCGCTCGGCGTGTTGCAGCAGGCGCTGCATGAGGTCCGGGCCTTGCACGCCCATCGGATCGCCGGGCCAGTTTTCGACATCGGTGGTGGTCATCAGCTGGCCGCCTTGCTCCACACCGGTGACGAGCATCGGCTGCAGGTTGGCGCGCGCGGCGTAAACGGCTGCGCTGTAGCCGGCTGGGCCGGAGCCGAGAATCAGAACTTTGGCGTGTTTGGTCATGGTCATGGGGCGGGCTTTAATCGAAATGTGTATGAAGAGAAACTGGGGTCGATTGCGGTCAGATCAAGTGGCGCGGGAATTCAATTGCGCACCCTCGATTATAGTCCATGATGCGCCCTAGCATGAATCATGGGCCCGATGCCCTCTGGATGGCTTAGAATGAGCGCATCGTCAACATCGTCATACCTGCCGCCATCATTGCGGCAGTACTGTAAGTAACAAGAATGCCAAAGACAAGCCAACCTTCCAACGCCAGTTACACCCGAAAGCCCGTCACCCGGCAACCTCTGCCGAACCGCGTGGTGCGCCTGCTGTCCGAGGCGCGCTGGATCGCGCTGGCCGTGGTGTTCCTGTATTTCGTCATGATCCTGCTCACCTATAACAAGGGCGATCCGGGCTGGTCGCACGAGGTGCAGGTATCGCAGGTGAGCAACCTGGGCGGGCGCGCGGGCGCCTACCTGGCCGATCTGCTGCTGTTCATTTTCGGCTTCTCGGCCTGGTGGTGGTGCATCTGTTTCCTGCGCATCCTCTGGAAGGGCTATCGCTCGCTGAATCAAAAATTCGTGCTGGAAACAGAAGACGATCCCGAGCACCAGCAGGAAGCCGTCATCCGCTGGCTCGGCTTCGCGGTCTTGCTGATCGGCAGCCTGGGGCTGGAATTCTTGCGCATGTGGTCGCTGGCTGTGCAATTGCCGCGCGCGCCGGGCGGGGTGCTGGGCCAGCTGATCGGCCATGCGGCCCATTCGGCGTTCGGATTCACCGGCGCCACTTTGCTGCTGCTGTTGCTGTTCGGACTGGGTTTCAGCCTGTTCTTTCACGTCTCGTGGATGGGCGTGGCCGAGCGCATCGGCGGCGCGATCGAAAACGCCATCGACTGGTTCCGCCTGCGCTACCAGGACCGCGAAGACCGCAAGCAGGGCGAAGTGGCGGCCGTCAAGCGCGATGAAGTGGTGGTGCACGAGCGCGCCAAGCATGTGGTGGCGGCGCCGGTCAGGATCGAGCCGCAGGTGATGGAAGTGGTCCAGTCCGAACGCGCACTGAAAGAAAAGCAGCTCGACAAGCCGGTGGAGCAACAGGCGCAACAAGCGCAACAGGCGGCGCGGCCGGTCGCCAGCGGCATCAAGATCGAGAAGCAGCCCGAACGGCAGGCGCCGCTGTTCCGCGACTTGCCGGGCGACTCCTCGCTGCCGCCGCTGTCCCTGCTCGACGACGCGCCGGAAGTGCAGGAAACGGTGTCGGTCGAAACGCTGGAATTCACCAGCCGCCTGATCGAAAAGAAACTGTCGGACTTCGGCGTCGATGCCAAGGTGGTGGCGGCGTATCCGGGTCCGGTGGTGACGCGCTACGAAATCGAACCGGCCACGGGCGTGAAGGGCAGCCAGATCGTCGGCCTGGCGCGCGACCTGGCCCGCTCGCTGTCGCTGACCTCGATCCGCGTGGTCGAAACCATTCCCGGCAAGAATTTCATGGCGTTGGAGTTGCCTAATCCAAAGCGCCAGATCGTGCGCCTGACCGAAATCGTCGGCTCCAAGATCTATAACGACAGCGCCTCGCAGCTGACCGTGGCGCTGGGCAAGGATATTGCCGGCAAGGCTGTCATTGCCGACCTGGCCAAGATGCCGCACTTGCTGGTGGCCGGTACCACCGGTTCCGGTAAATCGGTGGGCATCAACGCCACCATTCTGTCGCTGCTGTACAAGTCCGACCCGGCCGATGTGCGCATGATCCTGATCGATCCGAAGATGCTGGAGATGTCGGTGTACGAAGGCATTCCGCACTTGCTCGCGCCCGTGGTGACCGACATGCGCCAGGCCGGCCATGCGCTGAACTGGGCGGTGAACGAGATGGAGCGCCGCTACAAGCTCATGAGTAAGCTGGGCGTGCGCAACCTTGCCGGCTACAACGCCAAGATCGCCGAGGCGGCCAAGCGCGAGGAACACATTCCGAATCCGTTCAGCATCACGCCCGATTCGCCGGAACCGCTGGAAAAACTGCCGACCATCGTCATCATCATCGATGAGTTGGCCGACCTGATGATGGTCGTCGGCAAAAAGGTCGAGGAATTGATCGCCCGTATCGCGCAAAAGGCCCGCGCGGCCGGCTTGCACCTGATCCTGGCGACGCAGCGGCCGTCGGTGGACGTGATTACCGGCCTGATCAAGGCAAATATTCCGACCCGGATTGCGTTCCAGGTTTCGTCCAAGATCGACTCGCGCACCATTCTCGACCAGATGGGTGCCGAAGCGCTGCTGGGCATGGGCGATATGCTGTACATGCCGCCGGGCACCGGTTTGCCGGTGCGGGTGCACGGTGCGTTTGTGTCCGACGAGGAAGTGCACCGGGTGGTGGCCCACCTCAAGCTGTCGGGCGAGCCGAACTATATTGAAGGCATTCTCGAAGGCGGCACGCTCGAAGGCGAGGGCGGCGCGGAAGGCGGCGCGTCGGGCGAGGCGGGCGGCGAGGCCGATCCGATGTACGACCAGGCGGTGCAGGTGGTGCTCAAGAACCGGCGCGCCTCGATCTCGCTGGTGCAGCGTCACTTGCGCATCGGCTACAACCGTGCGGCACGCTTGCTGGAGCAGATGGAAAACAGCGGCGTTGTCTCGCCGATGCAGTCGAATGGCAACCGCGATATTCTGGTGCCGGCGGCGAGCGCGGAATAACCCCCCCGCCTGTGCACCGGGTCGGCCGCTCGTCCGTTACAGGGATGAGCGGCTTGCGACCACTTCTTTGCCCACGCGGCCCATACATAAGGACATTATGCGATATTTACTGAACAAAACCAGCGCCATCCTGGCCCTGAGCCTGGCCTGCGCCGGCATGGCCCACGCCAGCGCCCTCGATCAATTCAAATCCTTCGTCGCCGGCACCAAGGCCGCGCGCGGGGAATTCACCCAGCGCCAGGTCAAGAAGGCCGACTCCGGCAAAGTGGCGGCGCCATCGTCGGGCACCTTCGTATTCGCCCGTCCGGGCAAGTTCATCTGGACTTACGTCAAACCTTACGAGCAACTGTTGCAGGCCGACGGCGAGCAACTGTATATCTACGACAAGGACCTGAACCAAGTCACCACCAAAAAACTGGGCGACGCGCTCGGTTCCTCGCCGGCCGCCATCTTGTTCGGCAGCAACGACCTGGAAAAGAACTTTACCTTGACCGAAGCCGGCACGCGCGACGGCCTGGAGTGGCTCAACGCCGCGCCCAAGGGCAAGGATTCGCAGTTCGAGCAGATCAGCATCGGCTTGCGCAACGGCACGCCCGAAGCGATGGAGCTGCGCGATGCCTTCGGCCAGACCTCGGTGCTCGCGTTCAAGAAGTTCGAGAAAAACCCGCCCTTGACGGCGACCCAGTTCAAATTCGTCATTCCCAAAGGCGCCGACGTGGTCAATAACTGATCCATCTTCCCTCGTGGAGCTCACTTGAATTCAAGAACAATCGGTACTGCACTGGCTGTGACTTTGTTTACTGGCACCACGATGGCTCCCGCCCTGGCGCAGACGCGCGCGCCGCCGCCCGACGCCGCCCGTTTGCCCTCGGCCTGCACCCGGCCCGACTGGCCGCCCGAGGCCAAGCGCTACGACCTGGAGGGCACGACCGTGCTCGACTACCGGATCAAGGAGTGGCGCATCGCCGATGTCAAGGTGCGCAGGGGCAGCGGCTGGCCGATTCTCGACGCCGCCGCCGTGCGCGGTTTGCAAGCCTGCAAGCTGAAAACCGATGCCGCGCAGCCACGCGAGAGCGCCGTGCGCACGCTCGACTACGTCTGGGCCACCGCCGGCGGACCGTCGGCGCGGCCCCAGCTGCGTCCCGACAGCTGCGTGGCAAGTCCGCCGTTCCACGGCTTCGTGCCGCTCGACCGCACACCGACGTCCAGCGATGGGGTATTGGTGCGCTTCCTGACCAATGGCCGTGGCGAACCGTTCAACATCCGGCTCGAAGGACGCATCACCGACAACGAGCTGGCCGAGCACATCAGGCAGTACGTGCAGAGCTGCCGCTTTGTCGCCGCCAACGCGCCGGGACCGAAGACCGACGCGGTGTACGGGCGCGTGCTGCTGGCGGCGCCAGGTAAATAAGTAGGCATGCATATCTGGCAATATTGATTTCCCCGATATATGATCGCCTGCCGGCCCACTCCGGGCGGGAATCTCGGGAGAGTGTCATGAAACACTGGATCAGTCGTTGCTTGCTTGGAATTGCATTTCTTCACACGCTGTTTGCCGTCATCGTGCTCGGTCCCTTCATGCTGACCATGTTGAAGGCCGGCTTGTTCAATTCCGTCAAGACCGACATGGGCGCCGGTGTGACCGCCTGGTTCTTCCTGTTCGGCATCTTGCTGGCGCTGCTCGCACTGCCCGTGCATGCGCTCGAAAAGGCCGGCATGGCGCAGCCCAAGTCGCTCGGCTGGGGTTTGTTCGGACTGGCTGTGCTGGGCGTGGTGCTGATGCCCGATTCCGGCTTCTGGCTGGTGTTTCCGCTTGCGCTGGCGATCATCGCGGGCAAGACCGGCGCGCGGATCGAGGCCACCGGCATGCAGGCCGTGCCAAAATAATCGTCGATTCGGCAGGAATTTGCGGAACTGGCGCGCGCCGCGCGGTTCTTATCTTGAACGCCGATTCGCGCCATGCGCTAGACTACGCGCTTCCTATTAATGAAGACTTCGCATGGACGATTTGTTCAAGACCGAACCTGCCGCCCCCCTCGCCGAAGCGCTGCGTCCGGCAACGATTGACGAGGTCATCGGCCAGAGCCATTTGCTGGGCGAGGGCAAGCCCCTGCGCCTGGTGTTCAGGTCGGGCAAGCCGCATTCGATGATCCTGTGGGGGCCGCCCGGGGTCGGCAAGACCACCCTGGCGCGCCTGACGGCCAACGCCTTCGGCTGCGAATTTATCGCCTTGTCGGCCGTGCTGTCGGGCGTGAAAGATATCCGCGCCGCCATCGAGCAGGCCGAGCATCACCTGGCGACCGGCAAGCACACGATTCTGTTCATCGACGAGATCCACCGCTTCAACAAGTCGCAGCAGGACGCCTTGCTGCCTTTCGTCGAGTCCGGCCTGGTGACCCTGATCGGCGCGACCACCGAAAACCCCTCGTTCGAGGTCAATTCGGCGCTGCTCTCGCGCGCCCAGGTGTACGTGCTCAAGGCCCTGACCGACGCCGAGCTGCTGCAGTTACTCAAGCGCGCCCAGGACAAGGTACTGGGCCACCTGACGTTCGACGAGGTCGCCATCGCCACCCTGATCGGTTACGCCGATGGCGATGCGCGCCGCTTCCTCAACCTGCTCGAACAAACCAAGACCTCGGCCGCCACCTCGGGCCTGACGCACATCACCGGCGAGTTCGTCGACAATGCGCTGACCCTCAATTCGCGCCGCTTCGACAAGGGCGGCGACAATTTCTACGACCAGATTTCGGCGCTGCACAAATCGGTGCGCGGCTCGCACCCCGACGCGGCGCTGTACTGGCTGTGCCGCATGCTCGACGGCGGCGCCGATCCGCAATACCTGCTGCGCCGCATCGTGCGCATGGCGTGGGAAGACATCGGCATTGCCGACCCGCGCGCGATCCAGATCGCCAACGATGCCGCCGCCACCTACGAACGGCTGGGCTCGCCGGAGGGCGAACTGGCGCTCGGGCAGGCGGTCATCTACCTGGCCATCGCGGCCAAGAGCAACGCCGGCTACAACGCCTACAACCGGGCGGTGGCGTTCGTCAAAAAGGACAAGTCGCGCGAGGTGCCGGTTCATCTGCGCAATGCGCCTACCAAGCTGATGAAGGAGCTCGGCTACGGCCACGAGTACCGCTACGCGCATGACGAACCGAATGCGTATGCGGCCGGCGAAACCTATCTGCCCGACGGCATGGTCGAGCCGCGCTGGTACGAGCCGGTGCCGCGCGGGATCGAGGCGAAGATCGCCGAAAAACTGGCCTGGCTGCGCGGACTGGACGCCGACGCCGGCGACTGAACGCAGGGCGGCGGCGCGGATGGCCTGCAACGGCGGGCGTTCTTGCATGCCGAACACAGGTCGTCGCGATTTTGCGCGTCCTGTCCCAGCTTTCCGGCGCTTCATCGCAAGCCGCTGGAAGGGCGGCGGGCGAGTGGGTAAAGTAACACCATACCAACTCGCCCGACCCACTGGAGAAGATCATGAAAGTCCGCAAAAACCTCGAAGCCGTATTCCTCGCCGCCAGCGTCATGGTCACGTTTGCCGCTTACGCCACCGCCGACGTACCGGTGCGCGCGCATGCCGCGCCGGCCAGCGCCGCCGCACTGGCCGACAGCAATATGACCGTCGTTGTTGTCAGCGCCAAACGCCTCAGCGCCGCCGAGAAAGCCGCCCAACAGTAAGCACGCGGGCTGCGTCAACTTTGTTGATGCCATATTTGCACTTTTGCACTATGATAAAAGTCTTATCATAGGAGTCATTAATGCAAACAGTCATGAAATTTTCGCAACGTTCGCTGTTGTGGATGCTGGGCGGCCTGCTGGCCCTCGGTATCGCCGGGTGCAGTTCCGAACCAAAAGAGCGCGCGGCGTTCATCACCTTCCTGCAAACGCGCATTGTCGACAAGCCTGGCGTGCACTTGCCCAAGCTGACCCCGGAAGATGAAAAGGCCTTCGGCGATTACACCAAGCATTTTGCCGTGATCACCGATTACAACAAGGCGCTCGACGCCAAAGTCCAGCAACCCTTGCGCGAAATCACCGGCATGCGCATGCCGCGTACCATGGCCGACCTGCCGGCGTGGCGCGCCAACATGGTTACCTTACGCAAGACCAGCGTGCAGATGCGTAACACGATCGATACCGAGCAGGCCGCCGCCGGCGTCAAGCGCGTGGCGCTCAAGCAGCCCGACGACCTGAAAACCGTCTACGATAATGCCTATGCGCGTACGGTCTCGGATCCGGGCAATGGCATCAAGGACATGCTGGTGGCGCTGGAAAGCATGATCGACAGCGCGGAAAAACTGACGGCCTTGCTGGATCTGCATAAGGACAAGATCAGGCTCAACGGCGCCGTTGCCGAGGTCGACGATCAAAAAGTGCTCGATGAGATGAATGTGCTCATGAAGGAACTGAACGCCGGCAACGAGAAGGTGGCGGCGTCGCAGCGCAAGCTGAACGCGCTGGTCTCCGGCAAGTAAGAACAGGCTCTAAGCAGGTGCGCGTGCCCTGGATGCGGGGCCGACAAGGTGCCATTGTGCAGGGAATCGGTTAAACTGCTCATTGAACAACCGGCCAGTGCGCGTTGTGCAGGCCTGGGCCTGCCGCCTGGCCGCCTCATCAAGTGCATGGCCTTGATTTGAGCGTTGTGAAACCGGCTTCGTCACGAAGCTTTTATTTTGCTTGAGCCGCGCGCGGGAACATCCGCACGCACGGTTCTCAGGGCAAGCGATTCCGGCGACGGAATCCTTCCGTCCTCCACATACCGGCACTTCCGACAATGATAGACATTCAACTTCTCCGTAAAGATATCGACAACGTCGCCGCCCGCCTGGCGACGCGCAAGTTCCCGCTCGACGTGGCCGGCTTCACCGCCCTCGAAGCCGAACGCAAGGCGATTCAAACGCGTACCGAAGACCTGCAAAGCAAGCGCAACTCGCTGGCGAAACAGATCGGCATGCTCAAGGGCAAGGGCGAAGATACTTCGGCCGTGATGGCGGAAGCCGCCGGCCTGGGCGACGAGCTCAAGGCCAACGAAACGGCGCTCGGCGACGTCCAGGCCAAGCTGGCCGTGTTCATGGAAGCGGTGCCGAACCTGCCGCACGCCTCCGTGCCGGTCGGCGCGGATGAAAGCGGCAACGTCGAAGTGCGCAAGGTCGGCACGCCGCCGGTCTTCGACTTCGAGGTGCGCGACCACGTCGACGTCGGCAGCGCACTGGGCCTGGACCTGGTGACCGCCGTGAAACTGACCGGTTCGCGCTTCTCGGTGATGAAGGGCGGCATCGCGCGCCTGCACCGCGCGCTGGCCCAGTACATGCTCGATACCCACACCGGCGAGCACGGCTACACCGAATGCTATACCCCGTACATGGTCAACGCCGATTCGCTGCGCGGCACCGGCCAGTTGCCCAAGTTCGAAGCCGACCTGTTCTCGGTCAAAAAGGGCGGCGCCGAAGGCGAGGGCGAAACCTTCTACCTGATCCCGACCTCGGAAGTCTCGCTGACCAACACCGTGCGCGACGAAATCGTTGCCATCGACACCTTGCCGATCAAGATGACGGCGCATACGCCATGCTTCCGCTCGGAAGCGGGCAGTGCCGGCCGCGATACGCGCGGCATGATCCGCCAGCACCAGTTCGACAAGGTTGAATTGGTGCAGGTCGTCCATCCCGATACCTCGTACGACGTGCTGGAAGACATGGTCGGCCATGCCGAAGCCATTCTCAAAGGCCTGGGCCTGCCGTACCGCGTGATGGCGCTGTGCACCGGCGACATGGGTTTCGGCGCGACCAAGACCTACGATCTGGAAGTGTGGCTGCCGGCCCAGAACACCTACCGCGAAATTTCGTCGCTGTCGAACTGCGAAGCGTTCCAGGCGCGCCGCATGCAGGCGCGCTTCCGCAACGCGGCCGGCAAGCCGGAACTGCTGCACACGCTCAACGGTTCGGGCCTGGCCGTGGGACGCACCCTGGTGGCCGTGCTGGAAAACTACCAGCAGGCGGACGGCAGCGTGGTCATTCCGGAAGTGCTGCGGCCCTACATGGGCGGCTTGAGCGCCTTGAAGGCCTGAAAATAGGGCTTCCCTTTTTTCCTCAGAGTGCTATAATTTTGCCTTCTCGCAGCAATGTGAGAAAGGAGAGGTGGCAGAGTGGTCGAATGTACTTGACTCGAAATCAAGCGATGGGGCGACCCATCCGTGGGTTCGAATCCCACCCTCTCCGCCATGAATAAAGAAGGAATCCCCTACTGCCAGGGGATTTTTTTTGAAGTAAGCTGGAGAGGTGGCAGAGTGGTCGAATGTACTTGACTCGAAATCAAGCGATGGGGCGACCCATCCGTGGGTTCGAATCCCACCCTCTCCGCCAGTATCAGGAAAAACAGCTCCCCAACGGGAGCTTTTTTTTCGTCCGCCGCCGGCGCGGGGACGGCGGGATATTTTCATCCGTGTAACCCCGTTTGTGCGCCCAATCCGTTTCACGATGCAGCCGATGGCAATTTGTCCAGCCGGGTTCATCCATCTCACGAAACGGATTTCCACATGAAGCACGCCAACAAGCAAACCATCTCGCTGCAGCGCATCGACATCGCCTCGCCCTGCACGGCCTCATGGGACGAGATGAAAGGCGACCAGCGCGTACGCCACTGCGACGATTGCAACAAGAGCGTCTTCAATCTGTCGGACATGCCCGAGGCCGACGCCGCCCGACTGCTGGCGGACAACCATAGCGGCGAGCTGTGCGTCAGGTTCTACCAGCGCCAGGACGGCACGGTGATCACCGGCGACTGCGGCGACAGCCAGCGCGCCATGGTGCGCCAGGCGTGGCGCCGCCCCGCACCGGCAGCCGTCGAGCTCCCTGAAATGAGGGTGACCATGGGCGCGCCGCCCGCAAGCTGCGAGCCCTACGTGGCGGCGGAGCCGGCAGGCCAGGCCATCGGGCAGTCCAGCGTGCCCAAGCCAAATGGCGTGCTCATTGGCAGGGTGCTAGCACCGGATCAGGATAAAACGGCAGGCAAGCGTGCGCAAGGCGCCGATGGCGCTGGCGACGCGGGCACGCCGGCCAGGCCGGCGAAGTGACGCTTTGGCGCCGTCCTGTGAGTTTTTACGGACGCGGCATGAGGCTTGGCTCAGGATGCCGAATCGGCATCGGCCGGATCACTACAATGTTCCTTTGATAATACGCAAGGAACCGAATCCGCGATGAAAACAATGCTGCTGTCGATCGCGCTGCTCGGTGCCGCGCAGGCCCGCGCGGAAGCGCCGATGAATCAATGGCTGGTGGCCGCGGTAGCGAAAGAAATGGGCAAACCCGTGTCCGAGATCAGGAACAGCGTCGCCGCAAAGACGTGCGAAGGACGGATCGGCCCGATGGAGGAGTGCATGTCGGTCAAGCTGGCGGCGCGCGAAATCAGGATGCGCACCCAGTACGCGCGTGCGCAAAAGCGCCTGCCGCATGCGCGCGACCGCGACAAGCTGGCCATGGCGCAGCAGGCGTGGATTATCTTCCGGGGCGCCAGCTGCGACTACGAAGCGAGGACCATCGACGACGGCCGTTCCTACGGCGTGGAAGAAAGCGCCTGCAAGTCGTCGATGACCGAGGCGCGCATCAATACCTTGCGCGCTTATGCCGAATGCGGGAGCGACGCCTGCTGATCCGTGGTGTTGTATACTTGCAAATATGAATTATCTAATGAATCAATCAGGAGCAGTCCATGCGTAAATTGGCCACCGTTCGCAAGGTTCTCGATATCGCGCCGATTCCCGGCGCCGATGCGATCGAATGCGTGACGGTCGACGGCTGGAAGGTCGTATCGAAGAAGGGCGACTACCGGATCGGCGGCAACGCCTTGTATCTGGAAGTCGATTCCTGGGTGCCGGAAGCGCTGGCGCCTTTCCTGTGCAAGGACAAGCGCGAGTTCAATGGCGTTTCCGGCGCGCGCCTGCGCACCATCAAATTGCGCGGGCAGATCAGCCAGGGCCTGCTGCTGCCCGTGCCGGCAGGCGCAGGCGAGGGTGACGACCTCACCGACATGCTGGGCATTCAAAAGTACGAGCCACCGATTCCCGCCGATCTCCAGGGGATCGTGAAAGGGCCGTTTCCTTCGTTCGTGCGCAAGACCAATCAGGAGCGCATCCAGAATCTCGTGGCCGAGCTCGAAGAGTGGGTGGACGCCGGCCTGGAGTGGGAAGTGACCGAAAAGCTCGACGGCTCCAGCCTGACCGCTTACCTTTTTCAGGGTGAATTCGGCGTGTGCAGCCGCAATCTGGATCTGCTTGAAACCGAGAATAATTCCTATTGGAAGCTTGCACGCGAGAACAAGCTGGAAGCCTTGCTGCGCGCGACCGGGCGCAACCTGGCGGTGCAAGGTGAGCTGATCGGGCCTAACGTCCAGGGCAATCCTTATGGCCTCGGCGCGCCGCAGCTGCGTGTATTCGACGTCTACGATATCGACCGCGGCCGCTATCTGACCTCGGCTGAGCGGATGGCCCTCCTCGACGGCGCCGGCATCGTGCATTGCCCCGTGCTGGACACGCAAAACCTGGCAGGCGCCAGCGTCGCATCGCTGCTGGCCAGCGCCGAAGGCAAGAGCGCGCTCAAGGCGGGCACCGAGCGCGAAGGGCTGGTCTTCAAATGCCTGAGCGCGGATGTCAGCTTCAAGGCCATCAGCAACAAGTTTTTGCTTGGCGAAAAGGAGTTTTAACCCCGTTTGCATGACGCGGCCGTTTCATTCCATACCGATGTACATTCAATGAAACGGATCCCGCCATGAAACCAGCACGCCCGCAGCACCAGCCCATTGCACTGCACCTTGTCGACATTCCCGTGCCCTGCACGGCGTCGTGGGAGGAGATGACGGGCGACGTCCGTGTCCGTCACTGCGAGGGGTGCAACAAGAACGTCGTCAATCTGTCCGCCATGACTGCCGTGGAAGGGGCGGCGTTGATCGCGGAAAACCTCAATGGCGAGCTGTGCGTGCGGATGGACAAGCGCCACGACGGCAGCGTCGTCTCCAGCGATAGCGGCGGCCCGGTCCGCGCCACGGCGCGCCAGCCATGGCGCAGGCTGCCAGGCCTTGCCGGCGCCGCGGTGCTGGCCTTGTCCGCCGCCGGCTGTTCCACCGGCGACGCCCAGCCCGTACCTTCAACGGCCGCCAGCGCGACGGTCAATCCCGAGCCGCCCACGACGGTGCTGATGGGCGCGCCGCCCGCGAGCGACCCGCCTCCCGCAGTCGTCGCGCCAGCGATATCGCCGGTCAAGGGCGCGCGGCAATGCGAAAAAGATGCTCAGTTACAGCAGCTGATCGGAAAGCCGGTAACGGGACACGCGATGCCGTCTGTACTGATCGATAGTAAAGGCATGTGCACGCGTTAATCGCCTGGACGGCGTGCTGGTGCGTGCTACCGCATCGATTGCTGCTGGCGCGCGATCAGCGCATGCAGCAGGTCGAACGATAAAATCGAACTCGGATGAATCTTGTGAAACAACTTGCCGTCGACATCGATGATGCTCGATTTCTCGGTCCACAAATTGGTCTTGATATCGGCGATGCGGGCGATGTCGATGCTTTTCTGCCCGATCTGCAACCGGTCCGCGCTCAGGATGATATCGAAGGTCGGGAAGTTCATATTCCGCGTGGCGACCATGCTTTTCGATTGCGCCACGCTGTCTTCCAAATACCGGAATGTCACCGTTTTGCCGGCGCGCAGCTGCTGGTACAAGGCCTCGCCCCGCTGCGCGATCTGCAGGCTGCTCAGGCGTTCGCTCAATTCGGCAAAGCGGTGAATGCGGCTGCCGATAAACGTCCACGGCGCACCCGGCGAGGCGCGATAGCCAATGCCGCCGTAAAAGAAGGTGTACAGGTCTTCCAGGTCGCGGTACAGGGTCGTATTGTCGCCATCGGGACCGGTGGCGCGAATGCCGTTATCGAACAGATGAAAGGTCGGTTGCGATGCCGCCAGGCGCCAGAAAAGGAACGCAATCGCGGCGCCGAGCGCCAGCGAGCCGAATCCCACCATATACAGGAGCGACACATCGCCGTTGAAGCGGAAATCGGGGCCGATTCGGGTGGTCAGCCACAGCACGAACAAGCCGACCCCGGCGAACAGCGCCGCCAGGAACCAGCCGACCAAAAGAAACGAGCGGCTTTTGCCATATGTGGCAATCAAAGGACCCAGCGCTTGCGCGCCGCCGCTTGCGGAATCTGTCGATTTTTGAGTGGAAATCATTGCGCGCTTTCGTCATTGATGGTGACTGCGCGTGCAGCGGGCGCAGCATGGCAAGATGAAGGATCCGACAAGCGATTCTATCAAACTCAGTCGCCTGCGCCGAGCCGTCGCCGTGGCCGCTTTTCTGTTTAAGCCATAATGCGCGATTTAGGGAGACGCCATGCAGGATTTCGTTATTCATATCATGCATGAGGAGTCGCTCACTCCCGATGACGATAATATCGACGTCATTGTGACCTTCGCCGATGGGCGCAGGTATTCCGCTTCGTTTTTCACGGTGAGCAACATTATCACGCTGATGGAACGATGGAAGCTGACAGGCGAGAACGCCCACGGCCTGCATTTCTCCTGCCCCGACGCTATCATCGTCGAGCGCCTGACGCGCGACGTCGTCACCAGAACCGTGGCAAACCTGCTCGACACTGGCAGCTTTTTCTGGACCCTGAAGCTTCTTGAGAACGATTGAACCCGGCAGGCGTGCCAGTAGCATGGCAGCCACTATTGCAATATCCGGCTGGCGTCCCATCTACGATCAGTACAGGCACGCTCGAATGCATGCTTGGCTGCAACAATCACTTGATTAACGAGGACGCACACATGAAAACAGAACAAGCAATCCTGGCCGGCGGATGTTTTTGGGGCATGCAAGACCTGATCCGCAAGATGCCTGGCGTCAAATCAACACGTGTCGGTTACTCGGGCGGCGACGTGCCGAACGCCACCTACCGCAACCACGGGACCCATGCCGAAGCGATCGAGATCACCTTCGATCCCGAGGTGATGAGCTATCGCAAGTTGCTGGAATTTTTCTTTCAGATTCACGATCCATCCACGCCGAATCGCCAGGGCAACGATACCGGCATGAGCTACCGCTCCGCCATCTACTATGCCAGCGAGGAGCAAAAGGCGACCGCGCTCGACACCATCGCCGACGTCGACGCGTCCGGCATGTGGCCCGGCAAAGTGGTGACCGAGCTGGCCCCGGCCGGTCCGTTCTGGAATGCCGAGCCGGAACATCAGGACTACCTGGAGCGTAATCCGGGCGGTTACACCTGCCACTTCGTGCGCAAGGACTGGCGCCTGCCGCAGCGCGACAAGAGCGCGGACTAACCTGAATGTTTCATAAACTGCCACCGCAGTGCCGGTTCGGCGATACATGAGCTCCTCAGTGACGATCACGATGTCGCGGGCAATAGCCCCCCTACCCGATTGAACGGGACATCGAATGGAGCAGTAT
>NZ_WHJH01000074.1 GCF_011682145.1 Massilia mucilaginosa | reverse complement strand
CGTGCCACGCGCGCCTGCCACTCGTTAATTTGCTCCACATTTGCCACCATATTTCTCCTAGAAATTGAAGAAAGGAGTGTGGCCGCAACGTTCAGGAATTCATAGATGGGTGGGCTGGATGCTTACGTACTACCCAGTTGATATCGCGTCAGGACGTGACGTGTGCAACTTTCGCACGGCAAGATGCAGTCAGACATGTGGACGTGCGAATAATCGTCGCGTATAGCGCTGGTATTGAAAGGCATCTGACTCAATGTGCTTGAGTAAATAGCGATGTGAAAAACACGGCCATCGCTGCTTTGTATGGACGTCACCCGGATTCGCTGAAGTAGTCGCAGGCAACCGGGCTATCCCCATGAAGAATTACGACACCCGCCATTCGACGATGACGACAGGGATTTGGACTACGTCGTGGATTTTGCCATTCCTGAAAATTTGGCATGCCGGTGAAACAGGAAGTGGTTTTACTCAAGGGCAGGAACAAGGAGCTCAAGCAGCTGAGCGATCGACTTCCCATCGCGCACCAGAAGCCGGGATCTGCTCTGCAAGCGGCACGGCGCTTGTTGATCTGCGCTGCTTGCGTGAACCCCACCAGCTCGGTCGAATATGCCAGAGCTGCGCACGAATCTGGCCACCGTCGCGTGCCTGAACGGCACCGAGCTGGTCGCCATGGCGCGCGCCAATACGCGGTTAACGAGAAAGGGCCCGCAATTGCTTGCGGGCCCTTTCAAATTCTGGCTCCCCGACCTGGACTCGAACCAGGGACCTGCGGATTAACAGTCCGTCGCTCTACCAACTGAGCTATCAGGGAAAAGAGGCCGTATTATATAGGCCCCGCAGGAATTTTAGAAGTAAAAATTACCAAAAATGCCGACGTGGTCGCCTTTGGTCTTTTCGACGAAAGTTTGACGGCGGTAGACGTAGCTCGACTCGTACTCTTCTTTCACGTAGCGCAGCTTCAGGCCCACGTTCGGGCTGAAGAAGTACTCGCCTTCGACCACCGCGCCCACGGTGTTGTCGAACTCCTGATACACGCCGGCGCCGAAGCCGTCGCCGTTCAGTTTAGGGCTCGACACGTAACGCACGCCGCCGCCGATACGCATTTTGTCGGTCGGGTGGAAGTACGCCAGCACTTCGATCGGAAAACGCTTGAAGGTCACGTCGCCATTCCTGGCACTGGCCTGGTCGACGTGAAAACCCACGGTGCCCTGGAACGAGAACTCTTGATTGACGCGGTAGTCGACACCAGCGAGGAAGGCGATCATGCCGCCGGCGCGCACGTCGATCGAGCCGCCGTTGCTGTATTTGGCAGTGGCCAGCTTGTCGCCGCCGGCGGTCAGGCCGGCGCCAACGACGAAGCGCAAGGGGTTGGCGGCGGGCGCCTGGGTTTGTGCCTGGGCCGAGCCAAAGGAAGCGATCGCCACAGCGATCACGAATGCAATTTTTTTCATGGAATTTTTGTGTATGGGTTCGCGGTAACGCGCACAATGCTGCGTATTTACCAGGCGGGATGATACGGGCCGCGATTACAAACAAGCAAGAAAGATCACTATCGGTTGTTGCATATAGGTAACAATCGGTGCACATTCACCCACAAAACAAAAAAGGCCACGTTGGTTCAACGTGGCCTCTCGCATTCTGGCTCCCCGACCTGGACTCGAACCAGGGACCTGCGGATTAACAGTCCGTCGCTCTACCAACTGAGCTATCAGGGAAAAGAGGCCGCATTATATCGGTCGAGAATTGACTTGTCCAGTTTCACGTGCGAGGCCGTCGCCAGTCATGCGCGCAAGCAACGCTTGGTGTGCCGGGATCGACAATTGTGTTTTAAAAGCAAAATTTGATCTACTATAAGTCCGGCCCGGCCGGATGGCCCGGCGTACTGCACCGACTCACCGTACCCATCATCGCTTCACCCCGTTGAAAGGAAGAATTATGGAGATGTTCTTAGGCACTATCGTACCCGTCGCATTCCCCTTTGCACCACGCGGTTTCATGACCTGCGCCGGCCAGCTGCTGAGCATTGCCCAGAACAGCGCCCTGTTCTCGCTGCTCGGCACCACCTACGGCGGCGATGGCCAGAACACCTTTGCCCTGCCGGACCTGCGCGGCCGCATTCCGGCCGGCGCGGCCTTGGGCGCGCCCGGCCGCATTTCGGCCGACATGGGCACGGTCGGCGGCAACGCGGCGTTCACCGCCGTGCTCAACGGCACCGGCGCGGCCGCCGTCACCCTGACCGTGGCCAACCTGCCTGCGCACAACCACACGGCAACCTTTGCCGCCGCTGGCGGCGGCGGGTCTGCCCCCACCCTGCACGTCAGCACCGATGTGGCCACCACGTCGCTAGCGGCGCAGGACGGCTATCTGGCCGCGGGCAAGGCCGGCGGCCCGAACCAGCCGCTGATGTACCGTCCCGACGCAGGCAAAGGCACGGTCACCCTGAACGCGGCCACGATCACCGGAGGCGGCGGTAGCGGCGGCACGGTCACGGTCGACAATACCGGCTCGGGCACGCCGTTGCAGGCGCCAGTCACGGTCAGCGTCACGGGACAGATTCCAACCGTGCCGCCGTTCGTCGGCGTGCAGTACATTATCTGTGTCGAGGGGATTTTCCCGAGCCGCAACTAATAGCCTGGTTCGGACGCCGCTGTCAGGTAAACACCACCTGATAGCGCTGCCCGGCCGGCGCGGCGCTGCCGGGCAGCGACGCAAGCGACGAAATGGGCGACATGAACCACTGGTGGCGCCCCAGTTCCGGATGGTCCATCACATAATGATCGTCATACAGTACCGGCGCCGGCGGACCGGTGAAGATCAGGGTCATAGGCGTGCGAAACTGCTCGGGCAAGCCGCGCCGCGGCAGTTCGGTGGCCTCGACCAGGGTCAGGGCAATCGTGCCGGCGGCGGTGTGGGCGATGAACGCGCTGTCGAGCGCGCTCGTGAATTGTTCTATCGAAACGGTCATCCGACTCCCCTTTTGTGTTCCGAAAGCATAGCAAATAATCACGGAGAATTGTGTTCACCCTGCCCGCCCCTCTTCTTTTGCGCGCCATTGGCGACGACGACCACGCCTTCCTTTCCGAACTCTATGCAAGCACGCGCCACGACCTGGCGGCGATGGCGGCCGCGCCGGCCGTCATCGCGCAACTGATCACCATGCAGCAGCAGATGCAAGGCCAGGGCTATCGCGTCGCTTTTCCTCAAGCCGACTACGCCATCGTGGAACGCGCCGGCCAGCCCATCGGCCGCCTGGTGACCGACGCCCACGCCGGCCGCCTGCACCTGGTCGACCTGGCCTTCGTGCCGCATGCCCGCGCACAGGGTAACGGCAGCGCCGTCCTGCGCGCGCTGCAAAGCGCGGCCGCCGCGCGCGGCCTGCCGCTCACGCTCAGCGTCCTGCTCGCCAACGAGGGCGCCGCCCGCCTGTATGCGCGGCTCGGTTTCGAGACCGTCGCCAGCGATCAGGTGCAGCAGCGCATGCGCTGGAGCGCCCCATGAGCGTCGCCGCCCGCCCCGCCCCGGGGTCTGCGCCGCAGGGCGCGGCGGCGCCCAGCGCATGGCTGCGCCTGCCGCTGGCGTTCGACATCGCCCGCATGCGGGCCGAGCTGGACGCCCTCGGCGCCGACGAGTGGATCGCCCATTTCAACACCGGCGCCTACGACAAGGGCTGGTCCTGCGTTCCGCTGCGTTCGGCAGGCGGCAGCGCGCGCCACATCATGCCGGTCGACGGCGAGCCCTACCGCGACACGCCCGTCCTCGACCGCTGCCCCTACCTGCGCCAGGTGATCGACAGCCTCGCCTGCGACAAGCAATCGGTGCGCCTGATGGCGCTCGCGCACGGCGCCGTGATCAAGGAGCACCGCGACCCCGGTACCGCCTTGCAGGAAGGCCTGACCCGGCTGCACGTGCCGATCCAGACAACGCCCGAGGTGCTGTTTACGGTCGACGGCGAAGCGGTGCATTTCAGCGCAGGCCACGCCTGGTATCTGGACGCCAGCTGCCGCCACGCCGTCCACAACGCCAGCGCCCTGCCGCGCGTGCATCTGATTCTCGATTGCGTCAGCAACGACTGGCTGGCGCAACTGTTCAAGGACGCCGGCTTCGTCCCGAGGCCGCTGGCGTCCCTCACTAACAACAATGCCCTGAACGCGCGCGAACGCGTGCTGCTGCGTGCCGAGGCCGTGGCCTGGCATGCCGGCATGCCGATGCGGCACTGGTTCCCGGTGGCGGCGGCCGGCACGCCGCTGCGGGTATCCTGGCGCCACGCGGGCGCGCTGCGCTTTACCGATCCATTCTTCGACAACACCCTGGCCCGACAAGTTCCCGCGCAACGCCAGCGCTGCGACACGCCCCTTGCCGCGCTCGACGCGACCGGCCCCGCGCTGGCTCCGGACGCCTTCCTTTTCCACGTCTCGCGCTGCGGCTCCACCCTGCTGACCCAGATGCTGGCGGCCCTGCCGCAATGCGTGGTCATGTCGGAGCCGCCCATCATCGACGCGCTGCTGCGGCGCCACCACGACGAGGCGCAGACCCCGGCCGAGACGGCGGCACTGCTGCGCCAGGCCGTGCACGCCCTGGGCCAGCGCCGCTTCGGCGACGAAACGCACTTTTTCGTCAAGCTCGACTGCTGGCATATCCACAGTCTGCCACTGATCCGCCTGGCGTTTCCCGGCACGCCCTGCCTGTTCCTGTACCGCGAGCCCGACGCCGTACTGGCCTCGCACCAGCGCCAGCGCGGGCCGCAAATGGTCCCTGGCCTGCTGCATCCGGCCCTGCTGCCGCCGGCGCCAAGCGGTCTGGCGCCAGGCGACCTGGACGGCTACGCGGCGCATGTGCTGGAAGGCTTCTTCGACGCCGCCCTCGCCCATGCGGCCGACCTGGCCCTGCTCAATTACGCCGACCTGCCGCAGTTGATCGCCACGTCCTTGCTGCCCCGCTTCGGCATCGACTGCGGCGCGCACGAAGCCGAACTGCTGCGCCAACGCGCCGGTTTCCATGCGAAACAGCCGCGCGCGCAATTCGACGGCGATCCGGCACCTTGCCCCCTGGCGCCGGATGGCGGCGTCGCGGCGCGCATGCGGCTCGCACAGCGCTACGACGCCCTGGAAAAGCAGCGCATGGCGCAGCAGTAGAGTCCGCCGTTGTGGCTTTTTGGCGAAAAATTGTCAGAAAGGTCATGATGTGAATCAAATAGCTAGGCGGAATCTTAGTTTCTTTGGATAATTATCCGAGCCATCGTTTGAGTCCCGCCGCCTGGCGGGAAAGCCAAGCCAATACCCAGCCTGTTGCATCGCTTCGCGCATCACGAATACCTGTAATCCGGGCCGCCCGGCCCCCGTCTCTGAATACCTGCCGTACCTGATTCATCAATACCTGTTAATTGTCGACTGCCGCACCGCGTCGTGAGGGTTTCCCGCACGTGGCGATTGGCATCAGTGCCCTTGAAAGAAGAAAACATGAGCAATTCTGCCGTGCCGACGTCCTTTTCCGCGCCAATCTGGTGGCGGGTGTTTTTCATGGCATGCGTCTGCGCCATTCTGTTTGTTTCAGGGCCGCCCGCCAGCGCCGCGTCACTCCAGCCGGCAAAACAAATCCTGTTCGTCGAAGATAATCTTGCCGATTACCGCCAGCTGACCGCCGCCGGCATGGAAGTGGTCGTGCTCGACGGCCGCCAGGATGGCTTGCGCCAGATCGCGCAGGCGCTCGAAACCCGGCGCGGCATTCGCGGCCTGCACCTCATCTCGCACGGCGGCCCGGGCGCGCTCAAGCTCGGCTCCCTGAACCTCGACCGGCAGCAGTTGAACGCGCGCAGCGCCGACCTCGGCATCATCCGCGCCGCCCTGGGCGCCGATGCCGATATTCTGCTGTATGGCTGTAACGTAGCGGAAGGCAAGACTGGACAGGATTTCATCGGCGAGCTGGCCGGCCGCACCGGCGCCCGCGTGGCCGCCTCGATCAATCTGACCGGCGCCACGGCGCAGGGCGGCGACTGGTTGCTGGAAGCGCGCACTGGCGCGCTGCGCAGCGCAGCCTTGAGCTTCCCGGCATACCGGCACGTCCTGCCAGGCGTGGCCGGTACGCTGCAGGTGCCGTTCAATTCTGCGGATAACGTTGTCATGACGCCGATACTGATCGATGGACAAAGTGGGAGCAGCGACGTTCCGAACATCGCGGTTCAGATCTACTTTGCAAATGCCGGCAATACGCCGACCGGATGGGTCACGAATTTCACGCTTTTCGGCAGCGATTCCGTGCTGTTGTTCACAGACAGCAATATTCCCGACCCGAATACCGGCTTGTATTCGTATCCGCAGGTTGGGGCACTCATCATCAAAAGCCAGTCGAACCGGAAATTCGGCCTTGCGAACTTCAAGATCCAGGATGTCAGCGAGATCGAAGCGCTCTATACCGCGACTGCCTACCTGAACGGCAATCCCACTGGCAATACGCATACATTCTCCGCAAATAAATTGGGCCCCATTGCCGATGTCACGCTCCCCAACACATTCAGGAATGTGGACGAAGTGCGCATCACCAGCAATGGCGGTGCGGGAGCGACAGGCAAGCTGTGGCAGGAAGGTTTCAACAGCTTCGTGTTTGTCGAGCCTACGGGCAATGCCGACCTGGCAGGCCTCAGCGTTTCAGCGGCCGCCCTGTCGCCGGTATTCAACGCCAACACCACGACCTACAATATGCCGGTCCCGAACGCGACCGCCAGCACCACCGTCACGCCCACGGTCGACACCCCGGGTGCGACCGTCACCGTCAACGGCGTCAGTGCCGGCAGCGGCGCGGCCTCGGGCAGCATTGCCCTGAACGTGGGGGCGAATGCCCTCACCGTGGTCGTCACCGCGCTCGACGGCAGTACCACCAAGACCTACACCGTCAACCTCACACGCGCGGCGCCACCGTCGAGCGACGCCAACCTGAGCAATCTGGTACTGTCGCAGGGCACCCTCGACCCGGTCTTCGCCAGCGCCACCACCAGCTACACCGCCAGCGTGCCGTTCACCACCACCTCGCTGACCGTCACCCCGACCAGGTCGCAGGGCAACGCCAGCATCACCGTCAACGGCGCGGCCGTGACCAGCGGCAGCCCGTCCGGTGCAATCGCGCTGTCGGTCGGCAATAACGTGATCACCACCGTCGTCACAGCCCAGGACGGCACCACCAAGACCTATACCACCACCGTCACGCGCGCGGCGGCGTCCGCCAACAACCAGTTGAGCGCGCTGAGCCTGTCGAGCGGCACGCTGACGCCGGGGTTCGCCTCGGCCACCACCGGCTACACGGCCAGCGTCAGTAACGCCACCACCTCGCTGACCGTGACGCCGACCGTGCTTGACGCCACCGCCAGCGTCACCGTCAACGGCGTGGCCACCACCAGCGGCAACGCCTCCGGCGCGATCGGCCTGGCGCTCGGCAGCAACACCATCACCGTCACGGTCACCGCGCAGAACGGCACGCCGCTCAGCTACACCATCACCGTCACCCGTGCCGCCTCGGCCAACGCCGACCTGTCCGCGCTGGCGCCGTCGAGCGGCACCCTGTCGCCGGGCTTCACATCAGGCAACACCAGCTACACCGCCAGCGTGTCCAACGCCACCACCTCGCTCACGATGACCCCGACCGTGGCCGATGCCAGTGCAAGCGTCACCGTCAACGGCAACTCCGTTACCAGCGGCAATGCCTCCGGGCCAATTCCGCTGGCGGTGGGCGCCAACACCATCACCACCATCGTCACGGCGCAGGATGGCAGCACCACCAAGACCTACACCGTCACGCTGACCCGCGCCGCCTCGTCCAACAACAACCTGTCGGCCCTGAGCAGTTCAAGCGGCACCCTGAGCCCGTCGTTCAATCCGGCCACCACCGGCTACACCGTCTCGATCGGCGCGGGCGTGAGCAGCATCACCGTCACCCCGACCACGGCCGTCAACACGGCCAGCGTTACCGTCAACGGCGTGGCCGTCAGCAGCGGCGCTCCCTCGGGCGCGATTGCCATGAATCCGGGCAGCAATACGGTCACCGTGATCGTCACCGCCCAGAACTCGGCCACCAAGCAATACACGCTGACGATCACCCGCGCGCTGCCGTCCAGCAATGCCGCGCTCTCGGCGCTGTCGCTCACGAGCGGCACCCTGAGCCCGGCGTTTGCCTCGGGCACCACCAGCTACACGGCCAGCGTGGGCAACGCCACCACCTCGGTCGCGGTCACCCCGACCGTGAGCGACGCCACCGCCAGCGTCACCGTCAACGGCGTGGCCGTTACCAGCGGCAACACCTCCAGCGCGATCGCGCTGGCGGTCGGCGCCAACACCATCACTGTCGCCGTCACGGCGCAGGATGGCACCACCGTCACCACCTACACCGTCACGCTCACCCGCGCCGGGTCGGGCGACGCCAACCTGTCTGCGCTGGTGCTGTCGGGCGGCAGCCTGAGCCCGGCGTTCGCGCCATCGACCACCAGCTACACCATGGCAGTCGCGGCGGCCACCGGCAGCATCGTCGTCACGCCGAACGTCAACGAGCCGAACGCCACCGTCAAGGTCAACGGCGTAGCCGTTAGCAGCGGCAACGCCTCAAGCCCGATCGCGCTGAACACCGGTGCGAACGCGGTCACGGTCGAGGTCATGGCGCAAAACGGCAGCACCAAGACTTACACGGTCACCGTCACGCGCGCCATGTCGACCAATAACGACCTGGCGGCCCTGGCCTTGTCGAGCGGCACCCTGAACCCGGTGTTCAGCGCGGCCCAGCAAACCTACAGCGCCACCGTGCCCAACGCCACCGGCTCGATCACCGTCACTCCAAGCGTGGCCGACAGCAGCGCATCGGTCACCGTCAACGGCGTGACGGTCGCCAGCGGCGCGGCCTCGGGTCCGATTGCCCTGAACATCGGCGCCAACATCATCACCGTCACGGTCACGGCGCAGGATGGTTCGCCGCGCAGCTACAACATCACGGTGACCCGCAACGTCTCGTCGAACGCAGACCTGTCCGCGCTGACGATCTCCAGCGGCACCCTGAGCCCGGTGTTTGCCAGCGCCACCACGGCCTACACGGCCAATGTGCCGAACGCGACGAGCTCGATCAGCGTCACCCCGACCGCCGCCAGCAGCACCATCACCGTCAACAACGTGGCGAACGCCAGCGGCGCCGCATCGGCCCCGCTGGCGCTGAACGTCGGCGCGAATGTGATCACCATCGTCGTCACCGCGCAAGATGGCGTGACCACCAACACCTACACCGTGACCGTCACGCGCGCCGCGCCGCCGATTGCCGAACTGACTGGCCTGAGCCTGTCGAACGCCACGCTGGCGCCGGCCTTCAGCCCCGCCACCACCGCCTACAGCGCCAGCGTCGGCGCCGCCACCGGCTCGCTGACCGTCACTCCGAGCGCAGCGGCCGGCAGCATCACCGTCAACGGCGTGGCTGTCGCCAGCGGCAACGCCTCGGCGCCGATCGCCCTGCTCACCGCCGCCAACCTGATTACGGTCGTGGTCACGGCGCAGGATGGCTTGAGCAGCAAGACCTACACCATCAGCGTCACGCGCGCGGCCGCCGCCAATGCCGACCTGGCGGCGCTGTCGGTGCCGGGCGCCACACTGTCCCCGGCCTTCGCACCGGGCGTGACCAGCTATGCGCTGGCGCTGCCCAACGGCACCGGCAGCATCAGCGTGATCCCGGCCGTGGCCGATGCCAGCGCGCGCGTCACCGTCAACGGCGTGCTGGTTGCCAGCGGCAGCGCCTCGCAAGCGATTGCGCTGGCGGCGGGCAGCAACAGCATCGTGGTCAGCGTCACCGCCCAGGATGGCACCGTGAAGACCTACACCATCACCGCCACGCGCGCCGTGTCGGACAACGCGGCGCTGGGCAACCTGGCCGTCTCGGCGGGCACGCTGGCGCCGGCATTCGCCAGCGCCACCAGCGCCTATGCCGTGGCCGTGCCGAACGCGAGCGCCAGCATCAGCGTCACCCCGACCGTGGCCGACAGCAGCGCCAGCGTCACCGTCAACGGCGCGGTCGTCGCCAGCGCCAGCGCCTCGGCGCCGGTCGCGCTGCTTGTCGGCAGCAACACCATCACCATCGTGGTGACAGCGCAAAGCGGCAAGGCAGTCACCACCACTGTAACCGTCACCCGCGCGCCGCCGCCGAGCGCCTCGCTCGCCGGGCTGGTCTACACCGACAGCAATAATGACGGCATCAACAACAGCACCGAGTCCGGCCTGGCCGGCGTCACCGTCAATCTCGACGGTACCGACATCGATGGCGCCAAGGTGGAATTGAGCACCGTCACCGGCAGCGAGGGCCGCTTCGCTTTTGATAACATCAAAGGCGGCACCTACACCATCACCGAAGTGCAGCCGGCAGGCAAAGCCGACGGCAAGGAAACCGCCGGCAGCCTCGGCGGCACGGTCGACAACGCCAGCTTCGACGGCAGCGCCGCGCGCAACCGGATCGCCAATATCGTGGTGGCGCCCGGCGCCGCCGGTACCGGCTATCTGTTCGGCGAGCACAATACCGGTACCCTGCAAGGCTTTGTGTATGCCGACGCCAATAACAATGGCGTGAAAGACAGCGGCGAAGCCGGCCTGTCCGGCGTGCGCGTGACCCTCTCGGGCAGCGCCGCCAGCGTGGCCACCAGCGCCGCCGACGGCGCTTTCGCCTTCGCCGGTCTTACCGCAGGCAGCTACACCCTCAAGCGCAGTTCGGCCGATGTCGACGGCGCGCTGTACGCCGACGGCCAGGAACGCGCAGGTGTCGCAGGCGGCAAGGTCAACAACGCCAACTTCGGCACCCAGGCCTTCCAGGCCAGCATTGCCGAGATCGGCATCGATGGCGCGCTGCTGGCCTCGTCCGGCGGCAAGATCGACGGCTACCTGTTCGGCCTGCGCCCACGCGCCGTGCCCGGCCTCAAGCTGCCGATTGTCAGCGGCGTCATCACCCTCGGCGACAAGCCGATGCCAGGCACGCCCGGCGCCCTGGTGGCAGGCTGGAACGTGAGCCTGGCGCAAAACGGCCAGTCGCTGTGCACCGTGCAAAGCAATGCGCAGGGCCAGTATCAGCTCGACAACCTGGTGTGCCCGGGCTACGCCCAGACCGGCCTGCCGACCGGCAGCGGCTTCGCGCTGGGCTTCAACAAGCCTGGCAGCAACCTGTCCGGCACAGCCGACTCGGGCGGCGGCGCTGGCAGCTCCGGCAACCTGTCGATCCGCAACCTGAGCCTCTCAAGCACGGACGAGATTACCCAGCAAAATCTGGCCCTGAAACCGACCGGCATCGTCTACGACGCCATCTCGCGCCAGCCGCTGGCGGGCGTGACGGTGGTGGTATCCGGTCCGGCCGGCTTCGATGCGGCCACCCATCTGGCGGGCGGCCAGAACCAGGTGACCGGCAACGACGGCGCCTATCAGGTCCAGCTGCAAAACGGCTACCCGAGCGGCACCTACACCTTGGCAATCGGCAAATCGCCGTCCGGCTTCGGCGCCGGCTCGCGCCTGCTGCCGGCCTGCGCGGCCACCCTGAGCGTGGGCGCCACGCCCGACCCGGCGCTGGTCCAGTCCGGCACCAGCGCTCCCGGCGCGAATGTGCCCCGGCATGACGCGGCGGCCTGCGCCGGCCTGCTCGCCGGCGGCTCCAACAGCACCCAGTACTACCTCACGCTGCAGATCACCAGCGGCGTGTCGGCGGCGCTCATGAACAACCACATCCCGCTCGACGCGGCGGTGGCCGCCGGCCTCGCACTGAGCAAGACGGGCGACCGCCAGACGGCGGAACTGGGCGACACGGTGCGCTACACCATAGTGCTCAGCCAGGGCGCCGGCTCGACCATCGCCCAGTCCAGCGTGCGCGATGTGCTGCCGGCGGGCTTCCGCTACGTGCCGGGCAGCGCCACGGTGAACGGCGTGCGCGCCCCCGATCCCCTGAGCGCTGCCGGTTCGGTGCTCGGCTTCCAGCTCGGCGCCGCCGGCGGCGGCCGCCAGCTGGTCTTGACTTACCGTGCGCGGGTCGGCGTGGGCAGCATGCAGGGCGATGGCGTCAACCGCGCCTGGGCCTATGCCTGCAACAGCGCCGCCGGCTGCCTCGACGAGGCCACCCTGGCGCCGCGCGCGGGGGCAATCGCCTCGAACGAAGCGCGCTTCCAGGTCAAAGTGACCGGCGGCGTGTTCACCAATGACGCCTGCGTGGCCGGCAAGGTGTTCGCCGACTGCAACCGCAACGGCATGCAGGATGCGGGCGAAGCCGGCATTCCGGGCGTGCGCCTGTACCTCGAAGACGGCACCAGCGTGCGCACCGATAACGACGGCAAGTACAGCTACTGCGGCCTGAGTCCGAGCGCGCACGTGATCAAGGTCGACCCGGTCAGCCTGCCGGCCGGCAGCGTGATGGGCGAGACCAGCAACCGCAATCTGGGCGATGCGGACAGCCTGCTGCTGGACGTGCGCAACGGCGAACTGATTCGCGCCGACTTCGCCGAGACCAGCTGCGCCGCACCGGTGCAGGAACGCATCCGCCTCGGTCGTCCGCGTCAGGAAGGCGAAACACGAACGGAAGCGGCGCCGCCGCCTACGGGCAGTCCCGGCATCACATTTTCGACCAAGGAAAAACGCAAGGTGAACAGCAAGCCAGTCCAAGGGGAACAACATGCGCAATAACTTCCTGCGTCCCCTGCCCGCGCGCGCGCAAACCCGCCTGTTGATCGGCGTGCTGGCGATTGCCGCCGCCTATCCGCTGCACGCGCAAACCATCGCGCCGCTGGTGCAACCAGCCGACACTGCGCCGCTGTCCCTGCGCAGCGACCCGGCCCTGGGCGACATCCTGGTTGAAACCGACAGCAACATGCTGCCCGGCGACGGCCGCTCCGCCGTGGGCGTGACCGTGCGCCTGCTCGACGCCCAGGGCCAGCCCCTGCGCGGCAGCACCTGGATCACGGTCGACAGCACCGGCGGGCGCATTCTCGACCCGGCCGCCGCGCCCGGCCTGCGCCTCGGCCAGCGTACCGACCGCCTGCTGCGCGGCACCCGCATTCGCGTCGACGACGGCGTGGCGCGCTTCCAGCTGGTGGCCCCGCCGCACGCACAGGATGTGGTGCTGTCGGTGGCCAGCGGCGCCCTGCGGGCGCGCGGCGAACTCAGTTTTGTGACCGAACGCCGGCCGCTGTTCGCTGCCGGCGTGGCCGAAGGCGTGATCGGCCGCCGTAGTGGTTCGTCCTCCGGGCCGGAACGCTTCAACGATGGCTTCGAGCAGTCGCTGACCCACTGGAGCCGCCAGTTCAACGGCGGCAAGGACGACGTGGCGGCGCGCCTGGCGTTTTTCGCCAAGGGCGACATCGGCATCGACAGCGCCATCACGGCCGCCTACGATTCCGAAAAAGCCGACAGCAGCCGCCTGCTGCGCGACCTCGATCCGAACCGTTTTTATCCGGTGTACGGCGACGACTCGGTGACCGCCTTCGACGCCCGTTCCAGCGAGCGCCTGTATGTGCGCCTCGACCAGCGCAAGAACTACCTGCTGTATGGCGACTTTGCGACCGGCGCCGGCTTCAGCCAGTTCGCCGGCACCGGCAGCGGCATGGACAGCGGCCTGCACAAGCTGGGCCAGTACAACCGCAGCGCCACCGGCCTGCGCGGCCACTACGAGCAAGGCAGCATCAGCGGCAACGCCTTCGCCGTGCACGACAGCCTGAAACAGGTGATCGAGGAATACCAGGCCAACGGCACCTCCGGCCCGTTCGCGGTGCGCAGCAACAGCGCGATCCGGAACTCGGACAAGGTCGAACTGGTCGTGCGCGACAAGAACCAGGCCAATCTCGTCAAGCAGGTCATCGCCCTGCAGCGCTACGTGGACTACAGCTTCGAGCCGTTCAGCGGACGGATCGTGTTCAACCAGGCCATCCCTACCCTCACCCCGGATGGCGACCCGCAATCGATCCGCATCACCTACGAGGTTGACCAGGGCGGCGACAAGTTCTGGGTGCTCGGCGCCGATGGCCAGGTGGCGCTGGGCGAGCGCGTAAAAGTCGGCGCCTCGATCGTTGACGACCGCAATCCCGATTCGCCTTACAAGCTGCAAAGCGTGGCCGGACAATGGCAACTGGGCGCGGGCACCGACCTGGTGGCCGAACTGGCGCGCAGTACGTCGACCACCTACACCATCGGCCAGAACGTCTCGGCCACGCCGACGCGCCAGCCTGGTGAATCGATGGACGAGCGTGACGGCAGCGCCGGGCGCATCGAACTGCGCCACAACAGCGAGCAGCTCGAAGCGCGCGCGTGGTGGCACCAGGCCGGGCGCGATTTCAACAACACCGCGGCGGGCCTCGCGGCCGGGCAAAGCGACGGCGGCGCCAGCGCCAAATGGCGCATCAACCCGCGCACGCGCCTGTATGCGGAAGCGGTGCGCAGCGACAGCGACGGCGGCGTGAACGGCGGCGCGAACTTTGACGGTGCCTCGCGCGACGGCCAGCGCGCCGGGGTGCAGTACGCGCTGAGCGAGCGTGTAAGCATCGACCTCTCGCTGCGCCACATCGAAGAGAGCGGCCAGCTGTCGCCGACCACCTCGATCGCGCCGAACACGGCGCCGCTGGGCGGCGCGCAAAGTGCGGCCGGCGGCTTTTACGGCGGGCTGGAATCGTCCGGGCTCGATACCGTGACCGGCCTGCCGTATAACCCGGCCAGCACCAACCGTGCCCCGTATCGCGGCGTGGAAGCGACCACCGCGCGCGTCGGCGTGCAGTTCAAGGCCAGCGCCAAGCTGACCGTGGCCGCCGATGCGGAGCACAGCATCGACGGCGAACAGCAGCAGCGCTACGGCGTCGGTGTGCAGTACGCGACCGCGTCGTACGGGCGCCTGTATGCGCGTGCCGAGACCCAGACCGGGCTGGCGTCGTCGTATTCGATCAACCCGGCCGAACGCAGCACCAGCGTGGTGGCCGGGGTCGACACCTCGTACATGGCCGGCGGCACGGTGTTTTCGGAATACCGGCTGCGCGACAGCGCCGACCTGGGATTCGACGACGAGCGCAATGCGCAGCTGGCGTCGGGTGTGCGCAATACGTGGCAGCTGCGTCCGGGCGTGACCGCCAGCACCGGCGCCGAGTATCTGAAAGTGTTGAACGGCAGCGAGCAGGAAGCGATGGCCTTGACTGGCGCAATCGACTACCGCATCGATCCGCTGTGGAGCGCCTCGGCCAAGCTGGAGTTGCGCAAGGTGTTCGACCGCGCCGACATGCTGGGCGAACAGGGGCAGGACCAGTGGTTGAATACCGTGTCGGTGGCGCGCAAGCTGGGCGACGACTGGACGCTCTTGGCGCGCAACTATCTGCTCTATCAGCGCAATAACGACGACGCGCTCGGCGCCCCGCTCGGGAACACCTTGCAGGACCGCGCGCAGGTGGGCTTTGCATGGCGTCCGCGCGAGCGCAACGACATCAACGCGCTGGCGCGCTACGAGTACAAGACGGTGCGCGACGAAGCGCGCATCGATGGCGAAAACTACCGCGCGCATATCGTCTCGACGCACATGGACTACCACCCGAGCCGCGCATGGTGGGTCACCTCGCGCCTGGCGGGCAAGCTCAATACCGACCGCAATCTGCCGGCCGGCCAGCGCAAGTACAACGCCTGGCTGGTGGGCGGACGCGCGCTGGTGGACGTGGCGCCGAAGTGGGATGTGGGCGTGCTGGCGTCAGTGCTGTACAGCCCGCAGGGCAAGAGCCGGCAGTACGCCTACGGCGCCGAGGTCGGGTATCAGCTGGCGCGCAATCTGTATCTGTCGGTCGGGCATAACCTGTCCGGGTTCACCGACAAGGAGCTGAGCGGGGCCGACTATACCGCGCACGGCACCTTCCTGCGGCTGCGCTTCAAGTTCGACGAGAAGACCTTCAAGGCGGGCGGGATGTAAGCCGCGCGCGAACGGGGAATGCCATGGATGGCGGCGAATCTTCGCCGCCATTTTTTCCTGGCTCAGCAGCGAGAGGGGCACGAGCATTGCAATCGTGTTTGTTGTACCAGACAAACACCCAATCAAGTTTTCGTCAAGAAAGCTCACGGACAAGGACCGAATCTCTGCATACTGACTTCAAAGAAACATGCTCATCCAGCATGCCCTCCCCCGAACCGGAGCAGACAATGAATCGCACCCATCGCCTTGTGTGGAATCGCCACCGCAACTGCTTCATGGTCGCGGCGGAAACGGTCAACGGCGGGGGCGGCCGCAGCGGCGGCCAGCGCGGCATGCTGCTGGCCAGCGTCTTGACCGGGGTACTGCTGGGCGGCAGCGCGCAGGCGGCGCCGCCGCCCGCCCCCGCCCAGTTGCCGAGCGGCGCGGTCGTGACCGCCGGCACGGCCCAGGTCGGCCAGAACGGCGCGGCCATGACCGTGACCCAGACCAGCGCCAGGACCGCCATCGAATGGAGCAACTTTTCCATCGGCAAAAACGCCACGGTCACCTTCGTCCAGCCCAACGCGGCGTCGATTGCCCTGAACCGTGTCACCGGCCACGAAGGCTCGGTGATCGACGGCGCGCTCAAGGCCAACGGCCAGGTGTTCCTGCTCAATCCCAATGGCGTGTTGTTCGGCAAGGGCGCGCGGGTCGATACCGCCGGCCTGGTGGCCAGCACGCTCGGCTTGAGCGATGCCGATTTCCTGGCCGGTACGACCAGCCTCAGCTTCAGCGGACAGGGCGGCGTGGTGCGCAATGCCGGCGCCCTCAACGCGGCCGACGGCGGCTATGTGGCCCTGCTCGGCGCCCAGGTGCATAACGACGGCGTGATCGGGGCCCGCCTGGGCACGGTGGCGCTGGCCGCCGGCGACAAGATCAGCCTCAAATTCAGCGAGCAGGCGCTGGCCGGGGTGGTCATCGACCGGGCCGCGCTGGCCGCGCTGGTGGCCAACGGCGGCGCCGTCCAGGCCGACGGCGGCATGGTACTCCTGTCCGCAAAAAGCGCCGACGGCTTGCTCGACACGGTCATCAACAACAGCGGCGAAGTGCGCGCGCGCACCATTGCCGAGCGCGACGGAAAGATTTTCCTGCTCGGCGAGGGCGGCGCGGTCGAGGTCGGCGGGCGGCTGGACGCCAGCGCGCCCGACGCCGGCAAAGGCGGCTTCATCGAGACTTCGGGTCCGCGCCTGACGGTGGCGGCCGGCACCGCGGTCGGCACGCGCGCCGCCAGCGGCGAGAATGGCACCTGGCTGATCGACCCGACCGACTTTACGATCGATGCCGGCAGCGCGGCCCAGGGTGCCAGCGGCATCGGCGCCGCCACCCTGCAAGCGGCGCTGGCGGCCGGCAACGTGACGATCCAGACCCAGGCCGCCGGCGCCCAGGCCGGCGACATCCATGTCAACGCGCCGCTGGCCTGGAACAACAATAAGCTGAGCCTGGAAGCGCACGGCAACATCAACGTCAACGCCGTGATCGGCGCCAGCGGCGCCTCGACCCTGGACCTGAAGACCGGCTACAACTTCAATTCCGGCGCCCCCGCCTTCAATCCCGGCAAAAATGTATTGGTAGGAATCGATGGGGCCGGCGCGTTCAAGGGCCGCATCGATATCGACCGCGCCGGCACCGGCATCCTGGCGATCAACAATACCAGCTACACCCTGATCAACGCGCTCGGCAACGCCGCCAGCAGCACCAGCCTCGATTTGCAGGGCATCAACGGCAACGGTGCCGGCCGCTACGCCCTGGCCGCCAACATCGACGCCAGCGCCACCAGCGCCTGGAACAGCGGCGCCGGTTTCGTGCCGCTGGCGTTCTCCGGCATCTTCGACGGCCTGGGCCACACCGTCAGCGGCCTGTCCATCAACCAGCCGGCCGGCAGCTATGTCGGCCTGTTCGGCACCAACAACGGCACGGTGCGCAATGTGGCGCTGGCCAGCACCAGCGTGACTGCCAACCAGGGCGTGGGCGCGCTGATAGGGCTGAACATGGGCAACGTGTACAACAGCTACGCCGCGGCCACCGTGAACGGACCGGGCGGCTACGTCGGCGGCCTGATCGGCGCAATCTTCGACGGCACCCTCAGCAATCTGCACGTGTCCGGCAGCGTGACGTCGGCGGGCAACAACGTCGGCGGCCTGACCGGCTACCTGGCCTACCAGATCAACCTGTCGAACAGTTATGCCAGCAACTCGGTCACCAATTCGGTCGGCGTCTGGACCGGCGGCCTGGTCGGCCAGAACGATTACGGCCGCATCATCGACAGCTACGCCACCGGGAATGTCAGCGGCAAGGGCGATACCGGCGGCCTGGTCGGCAATAACAACAGCGGCCTGGTCAGCGGCAGCTACGCCACCGGCACGGTGAACGGCACCACCAATACAGGCGGGCTGGTCGGCAACAACAATAACGGCAAGGTTACGCGCAGCCATGCCAGCGGCGCCGTCGGCGGCATCAGCACGGTCGGCGGCTTGATCGGCCTGAGCAGCGCGTCCGGCGGCGTTCCGACCCCGGACAATGACATCAACACCAGCTACGCCACCGGAGCGGTCAACGCCACAGGCGACAATGTGGGCGGCCTGATCGGCAGGAACTACGGCAACCACGTGCTCAACGCCTACGCCAGGGGCGCGGTCAACAGCAACGGCAATTATGTGGGCGGTTTGATCGGCAATAACCTGGGCACGGCCGACAAGACCTACTCGACCGGGGCGGTGACCAGCGGCGGGGTCGGGGTCGGCGGCCTGATGGGGGTGAGCATCGGCGGCGTGAGTAACAGCTTCTGGGACACCCAGACCAGCGGCCAGAACAGCAGCGGCGACGGCACCGGCCGCACCACCGCGCAAATGAAGGACAGCGCCACCTTCACCGCCAGCACCTGGGACTTCACCTTCCACAGCGGGGTGTGGGGGCGCAAGAATACCCTCAACGACGGCTATCCGGTGCTGCGCACCTTCGGCTATTCCGACCCGATCCTGATCACCCTGACCAACCCGGCCCTGAGCAAGACCTATGGCGCGGCCAATCCGGCACTGGGCGCGGGCGCCTGGAGCGTGAGCGGTTGCGACAACAACGCCACCTGCATCGGCGCGCTGGACTGGGGTCCGGCGCTCGGTCCGACCACGCCGGTCGGCAGTTACAGCTACCTCGGCCCCAACGTGCTGGTGCCGACCCTGGGCGCCGGCTACGGCAATCCGGGCGACTACGAGATCACCGTCGCCCCTGGCACGCTGGCGGTCACCCCGGCCCCGCTCACCCTGAGCGGCGCGAATGCCGCCAACAAGGTCTACGACCGCACCACCGCGGCGAGCTTCAGTTCCGGCACCCTGGCCGGCCTGGTCAACGGCGAAAACCTGGCGCTCTCGGGCAGCGGCGTGTTCGACAGCCCCAACGCCGGCTTGCGCAGCGTCATCGCCACCCTGGCGCTGGCCGACGGCAGCGGCGCCAATGCGGGACTGGCCAGCAACTACCAGCTGACCGGCCCGGCCACGGTCACCCTGAGCGCCACCATCAGCGCGCGCCCGGTCGGCGTCAGCGTCGCCGGCACCCGTCCCTACAATGCCAGCGCCAGCGTCGACGCCAGCCTGCTTCAGCTGGCCGACGTGCTGAGCGGCGACAGCGTGACCCTGGGCGGCAGCGCCATGCTGTCCTCGGCCAATGCCGGCATCCAGACCCTGGCCAATCTATCCGGGCTGACCCTGAACAACCCGAACTACGCGCTGGCCGGCGCGTCGGTCAGCGGCAGCGTGACGATCACGCCGCTCGCGGTCGGCGTGAGCGGTATTGCCGGCGCCACCCGCCCGTACGACGGCAGCGCCCTGGCCGGGCCGTCCCTGCTGGCGGTCAGCGGCTTGCTGGGTGGCGACAGCGCGGCCCTGAGCGGCAGCGTGCAGCTGGCCGGCAAGGACGTGGGCGCGAACGCCATCACCGGCCTCGGCACGCTCGGCATCGGCAATCCCAACTACACGCTGAACGGCGTCGCTCCGGCCGGCAGCGTGCAAGTCACGCCGCTGGCGCTGGCGCTGGGCGTGCGGCCGCAGGCCAGCCGTCCCTACGACGGCAGCGCCCTGGCCGACGCCAGCCTGCTGCTGGTGAGTAACGCCCTGCCCGGCGAGCAGCTCAGCCTGAGCGGCAAGGCCATTCTGGCGGGCAAGGACGCCGGCAGCCAGGCGCTGACCGGCCTGGGCGATCTGTCGGTCCAGAACAGCAACTACACCCTGGCCGGCGCGCTGCCGTCCGGCGCGGTCCTGGTGACTCCGCTCGCGCTGCAGGTGGCGCTGCTGCCGGGTGCGGCCAAGCGCTACGACGGCAACGCCGCCGCCCCGGCCAGCCTGATGACGGTGAACGGCGTGCTGGCCGGCGAATCGGCCATCCTCGGCGGCAGTGCGCGCCTGGCCGGCAAGGATGTCGGCAACCAGGCCATTCTCGACTGGTCCGGCCTGACGCTCGACAACCGCAACTACCGCGTGGGGGCGACCAGCGGCGCCAGCGTGGCGATCACGGCCCGTCCGCTGAATCTGGCCCTGGCCGCCAACGCCAGCCGCGTCTACGACGGCACCAGTGCGCTCGACCCCGCCCTGCTGCGCCTCGATGGCGCGCTGGAAGGCGAACAGGTCGGCCTGCGCGGCCAGCTCAGCCTGGCCGGCAAGGATGTCGGCCAGCAAGCGCTGGCCGGACTCGCCGGACTGGCGCTCGACAACCCCAACTACGTACTGGCCGGCGTTCCCGGCGGCACGGTGAGCATCACCGCGCGCACCCTCGGCGTGCGTACCGTGCCTGGCGCCAGCCGCGTCTACGACGGCAGCACCGTGCTGGCGCCCAACCTGCTGCAACTGCAAGGCGTGCTGGCCGGCGACACGGCCGGCCTGGGCGGCAGCGCCCAGCTGGCGGGCAGGGACGCCGGCACCCAGGCCGTGGCCAGCCTGGCCGGCCTGACCGTCAGCAACAGCAACTACACCCTGGCCGGCAGCGCGCCGCAGGGTAGCGTGGCGATCGGCGCGCGTCCACTGACGATCGTCGCGCCCGACGGCACGCGCCGCCTGTTCGACGGCAGCGCGCGCGCCGCCGCCGACCTGTTGCGCCTGGACGGCGTGCTGGCCGGCGACATCGTGGTCCTGGGCGGCAGCGCCGTCTTGTCGGGCATCGTCGGGCGCACCAGCATCACCGGCCTGGACGGCCTGACGCTCTCGAACGGCAATTACACCCTGGCCGGCGGCGCCACCAGCGGCACGGTGCAGATCAGCCAGATCGACAATATCGCCGACGCCCAGCGCACCACGCTGCCGGACTTGGGCAGCGTGCTGGCGCAGACCAGTTTCCTGCGCGGCCTCGAGAGCGCCCGCAGCGCGCCGCTGCTGGCCGACGCCGGCGCCAGCCTGCCTCGGCTCGGCGTGCGCTTCGGCCAAGGCGTACCGCTGGTGGTCCAGTCCAGTCCGGAAGACGGCGAAGCCAGCGACAGCCTGACCCTGGAACAGGCGCGCCGCCTGCTGCAAAAAGGCGGCGGCGCGGCGGGCAAGGTGCGGGTGCCGGTCAGCCGCAACGGCCTGGCCGAGATCGTCGATGGCGGGGTGCGCCTGCCGCCGGGCGTGGACCAGTTGCTGTTCGTCGTGAAAGCCCCCTGATGCGCAGCCTGAACGCCATCGCCCGCGTGCGCTCCAGCGCGCCCCACCGCCACCGCGAAGGAGCCTTTTCCTTGAAAACACTGCCACCGTCCACGCTCTCGCTGGCCCTCGGCCTGATCCTCGGCGGCGCCGCCGTCCACGCCCAGGCGCAGCAGCCGCCCACCATCGGCGACGCCGTGCGCCAGGCACAGCCGCTGCCGCCCCCGCTGACGCGCCCCGCCCCGCCGCTGCCGGTTCCGGCCGGTCCGGCGCCGGCCGCGCTGCAAGCGCTGCCCGGCGGCGGTCCGGCGGTCGCGGTGCGCCAGTTCGCGCTGGAAGGCAACCGCGTGATCGACAGCGCCACCCTGCTGGCCCTGCTGTCGCCCGAACAAGGCCAGACCCTGACCCTGGCCCAGCTCGATGAACTGGCCACCCGCATCACCCGCCACTACCGTGCCAACGGTTACTTCGTGGCGCGCGCCTATATTCCGGCGCAGGAACTGAGCGGCGGCACCCTGACCATCCGCGTGGTCGAAGGCAACTACGGCCGCTTTATCCTCGACAACCGCTCGCGCGTGAACGACAGCGTGGTCCAGGGCTTGCTGGACGACATCAAGGGACGCGACATCGTCTCGCTCGACACCCTCGAGCGCGCCATGCTGATCATCAACGACACCCCCGGCGCGCGCGTGGTCCAGGCCGATGTGATGCCGGGCGAACAAGTCGGCACCTCCGACTTCGCCATCGCCACCGAGGCCACGCCCGCCGTGGACGGCTACGTCCTGCTGGACAACCATGGCTCGGTGTACACCGGCAAGCAGCGCCTGAGCGCCAGCGCCGAGTGGCAGTCGCCCAGCGGGCGCGGCGACCGCCTGTCCGCCAGCGGCATGGCCACGCGCCACGGCGGCTTGCTCAACGGCCGCCTCGGCTATTCGATGCTCGCTTCCAGCGACGGCAGCCGCGCCGAACTGGCGCTCAGCCGCACCACCTACGAGCTGGGCGACGTGTACCGGGCGCTGGACGCCACCGGCACCGCCAGCGGCGCCGAGCTGAGCCTGAGCAAGCCGCTCAAGCGCACCCGCAAGGACAGCATCGACGCCGGACTGAGCCTGGCGTACAAGGATTTGAAGGACGAGATCGGCTCTGTCGGCACGACGGTCGGCAAGCGCCTCGCCAGCCTGACGGCCAGCGTGGCGCGGCGCAGCGAAGGAGTGCTGCTCGGCTGGTACGGGCAGAGCCAGTACAGCGCCGGCCTCACCATCGGCAAGCTCGACTTCAAGGATGGGCTGGCAGAGGCGCTTGACGCCGCCGGCGATGCGACCCAGGGCAGCTACGCCAGGCTGAATCTGGCGGCGATGCGCACCAACGTGCTGCCGGCCAGCTTCACGCTCAGCACCGGCATCAAGGCCCAGGCCGCGCTGGGCAACAAGAAACTCGATGGCGTCGAACGCATGAGCGTGGCGGGCAGCGGCGCGGTGGCGGCCTATCCGACCGGGGAACTGAGCGGCGACCATGCGGCGCTGCTGCGCGCGGAACTGGCGCGCGCCCTGCCGGCGCAAGTGAGCGCCAGCGTGTTCGCCGACTACGGCTGGGCCAAAGCGGTGAACGCGGCGGCCGGGGTCGATGGCACGCGCAGCCTGGGCGACGTGGGGCTGGGCCTGAGCGCACTGCGCGGCGGCCTGCTGCTCAAGCTGCAGCTGGCGCACCGCATCAGCGGCGGCGCCGCGCTGAGCGAACCGGTATCGCGCACGCGGCTGCTGTTCCAGGCGGGCTGGGTGATGTAGGCGCTGCTGCGTCAACGACAAAACCATGCGCCCGCATGGCTTTGTCGTTTCCGGCTCACAAGATGGATCTGTGGGCTGCACGACGCCGCAGGTCGCGCGCCTCGATTGTGGAGCAGGCGCTGACTGCCTGGATCGATCGGGAAGAAAAACGCAGCCACCTTACGCGGGAAAGCATGGACGACGGGGAAGCGGGCCGCACGGTTGATCACGCAACGGTGCAGGCATGGGCGGACAGCCTCGGTCCCTGAAACGAAAAAAGCCACGCAAACGCGTGGCTTTTTTCTCAATTCTGGCTCCCCGACCTGGACTCGAACCAGGGACCTGCGGATTAACAGTCCGTCGCTCTACCAACTGAGCTATCAGGGAATAGACAAACATTATATGCTGGAATGATCAGACCATCAAGTTGTTGGCAGTAATCGCTTCAGCACGCTTCGAATCAATCTTTCGTTCAATTCGAAGAAGCAAGATCTTAAAGGACTTTGGCGATGGCGTCAATGACCCGGTCGATATTTTTCGAATTCAGGGCCGCCACGCAGATGCGGCCCGTGTCGACCGCATAGATCGAATGCTCCGTGCGCAGGCGCTCGACCTGCTGGCGGGTCAACCCCGAGTACGAGAACATGCCGACCTGCTCGCGCACGAATTCGAAATCGTGGGCTGGCGCTTTTTCCTTGAGCTTTTGCACGAAGGTGTTGCGCATCTCCTTGATGCGCACGCGCATGCCGGCCAGTTCGTCTTCCCACAGCTGGCGCAGTTCCGGCGTGGTCAGGGCAAGGGCGACCACCTTGCCGCCGTGGACCGGCGGGTTCGAGTAGTTGGTGCGCACCACGCGCTTGAGCTGCGACAGCAGGCGCGCCGCTTCTTCGGCGCTGGCGCCGACCACGGAAAGCGCCCCCACGCGCTCGCCGTACAGCGAGAACGACTTGGAGAACGAATTCGAGATCAGCAGCGGACCGCCGGCGGCGGCGAACTTGCCCACCACCGCGCCGTCTTCGGCGATGCCGGTGCCGAAACCCTGGTAAGCCATGTCGAGGAAGGGAATCAAAGCGCCCGCGCCGATGGCCGCGATGACTTCATCCCACTGGGCCGGCGTGATGTCGGCGCCGGTCGGGTTGTGGCAGCAGGCGTGCAGCAGCACGATGGCGCCCTTCGGCATGGCTTTCAGGTCGGCCAGCATGCCGTCGAAATCGACGCCGCGCGTGGCCGCGTCGTAGTAGCGGTAGGTATTGACCGTGAAACCGGCGCTTTCGAACAGGGCGCGGTGGTTTTCCCAGCTTGGATCGCTGATGTACACGCTCGATCCCGGCGCGAAGCGCTGCAGGAAGTCGGCGCCGATTTTCAGTGCGCCGGTGCCGCCGATGGCTTGCACGGTGACCGCGCGCTTCTCTTGAATAATCGCGCTGCCGGCACCAAATACCAGCTCTTGCACAGCGGCGTCGTACGCGGCCAGGCCTTCGATCGGCAGGTAGGTGCGCGGCGCCGGTTGCTCCATCAGCAGCTCCTCGGCTTTGCGGACGCAAGCGAGCAGCGGCACTTTGCCATTGTCGTCATAATAGACACCCACGCCGAGATTGATCTTGGCGGGATTGGTGTCTGCGTTGAACGCCTCGGTGATGCCCAGGATCGGGTCGCGCGGGGCCATGTCGATGGCGCTGAAGATGGTGGCGGAAGCTGTTGAAGTCATCGTGGTAAGATTGAGTGTCGGCTGGGTTGTATAGACAGCGACCCATATACTGATTACTGATTGGGTGTTTCCTGGGCCGCGAGCGGGACACCATTCTAACAAAGGTCTGATCGTATGGCTGAATTATCCGTTGCACACGACCCGTCACCGACGGTCGTCACATTCCCCGATTCCCCGTTCAAGCTGCACCAGCCGTTCGAACCGGCCGGCGACCAGCCGAGCGCGATCGCAGGACTGGTCGAGGGCATCAACGACGGGCTCTCGTTCCAGACCCTGCTCGGCGTGACCGGCTCCGGCAAAACCTACACCATGGCCAACGTGATCGCGCGCTGCGGACGTCCGGCGATCATCTTCGCGCCGAACAAGACCCTGGCCGCGCAGCTGTATTCGGAGTTCCGCGAATTCTTCCCGCAGAACGCGGTCGAGTATTTTGTCAGTTACTACGATTACTACCAGCCCGAAGCCTACGTGCCGCAGCGCGACCTGTTCATCGAAAAGGACTCGTCGATCAACGAGCATATCGAGCAGATGCGCCTGTCGTGCACCAAGTCGCTGATGGAGCGGCGCGACGTAGTCATCGTGGCCACCGTGTCGGCCATCTACGGTATCGGCAATCCGAACGAATACCACCAGATGATTCTGACCCTGCGCGCCAAGGACAAGGTCGCGCAGCGCGACGTCATCGCGCGCCTGATCCAGATGCAGTACACGCGCAACGAGATCGACTTCGGGCGCGGCACCTTCCGCGTGCGCGGCGATACCATCGACATCTTCCCCGCCGAGCATGCCGAGCTGGCGATCCGGGTCGAGATGTTCGACGACGAAATCGAGTCCTTGCAGCTGTTCGATCCACTCACCGGGCGGATTCGCCAGAAGATCCCGCGCTTCACCGTCTATCCGGGTTCGCATTACGTCACGCCGCGCTCGACCGTGCTGCGCGCGATCGAAACCATCAAGCTCGAACTGCGCGAGCGCCTTGAGTACTTCCGCAAGGAGAACAAGCTGATCGAAGAGCAGCGCCTCGAACAGCGCACCCGTTTCGACCTCGAGATGATGGCCGAAATCGGCTTCACCAAGGGCATCGAGAACTACTCGCGCCACTTGTCCGGCGCGATGCCGGGCGACCCGCCGCCGACCCTGGTCGACTACCTGCCGAAAGACGCGCTGATGTTCCTCGACGAGTCGCACGTGCTGGTCGGGCAGCTCAACGCCATGTTCAACGGCGACCGTTCGCGCAAGACCAACCTGGTCGACTATGGTTTCCGCCTGCCGTCGGCGCTCGACAACCGGCCGCTCAAGTTCGAGGAATTCGAGGGCAAGCTGCGCCAGACCGTGTTCGTCTCGGCCACCCCGGCCGAATACGAGAAAACGCATTCCGACAATGTGGTCGAACAGGTGGTGCGTCCGACCGGCCTGGTCGACCCGCTGGTGATCGTCAAGCCGGCCCTGTCGCAGGTCGACGACCTGATGTCCGAAATCGTCGACCGCGTCAAGAAAGACGAGCGGGTGCTGGTGACCACCCTGACCAAGCGCATGTCGGAGCAATTGACCGAGTATCTGAGCGACCATGGCATCAAGGTGCGCTATCTGCACAGCGATATCGAAACGGTGGAACGGGTCGAAATCCTGCGCGACCTGCGCCTGGGGACCTTCGATGTGCTGGTCGGGATCAACCTGCTGCGCGAGGGTCTCGACTTGCCCGAAGTGTCGCTGGTGGCGATCCTGGACGCCGACAAGGAAGGCTTCCTGCGCTCCGAGCGCAGCCTGATCCAGACCATCGGCCGCGCCGCGCGTAACCTGAACGGCGTGGCGATCCTGTATGCCGACCGGATTACCGACTCGATGGAAAAGGCGATCGGCGAGACCGAGCGCCGGCGCGCCAAGCAGATCGCGTACAACATCGAGCATGGCATTACGGCGGTGGGGATCAAGAAGCAGATCAAGGAACTGATCGACGGCGTCTACAGCCCGCAGCAGGCGCGCGAGCAGCTCGATACGGCCAAGGAAACCGCCAAGGTCGAGTCGATGAGCGAGAAGCAGATCGGCAAGGAGATCAAGCGGCTGGAAAAACTGATGGTCGACCACGCGAAGAATCTCGAATTCGAGAAAGCGGCGCAGGTGCGCGACCAGCTGCATGTCCTCAAGCAGCAGGCCTTCGGGGCGCCGGGGACGGACAACGTGGTGTCGATCCTCGGCAAGTAGTCTGTACGAATCGCGTCGTTATCGTTGATCGGGGCCCGCCATTGCGCGGGCCCTGTCCGTTTACAGCGACTTGATGAATTCGCGTATCCCGGCCAGGAACATCTCCGTAAGCGGTCTATTTACCCCACCTTCCATTGCTAATTTTCGGCATCCAGAATCGGTACTCCATCAACTCAGGAGTCACGAACATGCAAGAGCCAACGAAGCACGAACTCTGGCCGGCGCGCCTGCA
>NZ_WHJH01000073.1 GCF_011682145.1 Massilia mucilaginosa | reverse complement strand
CCCCCCCGCCCCCCCCCGCCCCCCCCCCGCCGGCGCCGGCGGCGTCGGCGTCGGCGTCGGCGTCGGCGTCGGCGTCGGCGTCGGCGTCGGCGTCGGCGTCGGCGTCGGCGTCGGCGTTGGTGTCGGCGTCGGTGTCGGTGTCGGTGTCGGTGTCGGTGTCGGTGCCACAACGATCAGCAGATCGATCTGCTGGCCGTTTTTGACACCCGTCAAATCGAACAGAAAACTGTTATCGGTGACCGGAATGGTGTTCGCCGTGAGCAAAGTATCACCGGCTTTGATGACCGCAGGAATTACCGTGCCATTGCTGAGAACCGGAGCGCCGCTCACGTCAACGTCAACCTTGCTACTGGCCGACATGTCCACATTCCCGGTCGCTATCAGCCTGCCATAAGTCGACGCGCTGCTCAGCCCTGTGCGAAAGATACCGCTGGCGCCCTGGATGTAATCGCCAGTCAGATTGACCGTGTGGCCCGTGGCCACAGACAGGATGCCGTCGTTCGTCATCGTGGTGCTACCGATGGTCAGCCCGCTGCGTGAGCGCAGAATACTGCCCTGGCTGATATTCAACTGCGCCAGGCCGGCAAAATTGCCGCCCGCCGTCATCGCCGCTGGCGTGATCGCGCCGGTGCCGAAGTTGACTATGCTGCCAGCGCCGCCGGTGACGTCGCCGGCCACCGTGGCCGTGCTGCCTAAAATGGTCAAGGTATTGATTCCGAGCGCCACCGCCCCGTTCAGCGCCGCAGTGTTCGTCACGGTAAACGGACTTGCTGTATTGGCGAGGTCGAGGGAACTGACCCCGCCGATCGTTCCGTTGTTCTGGATTCCGCCGCCGATGACGCTGCTGCCCGACACCGCGATGCCGCTATTGGTCCCGGTAATACTGCCACCGTTCAGGATGCCGCCCTGCATTGTCGCGTTGGCGACGGTGATGCCCGCACCCGTGCTCACGATGGTCGCCGCCGGCTGGTTGACAATGCCTCCCGCCGCGATCTGGGCGCTATTGTTCAACCTGATCCCGTTCGCGCCGGTCAAGCTGCCGGCATTGACAATGCCGTTGGCGACGACGCTATTCATGCCATCGAGAAAAATAGCACTGCCGCCCGGGGCCGCAATGGTACCGGCAACCCCATTCGTGATCGAAGCCGCTGTGCTGCCGTTGCGCAGTGCGACCGCGTCGCTGCCCTGGCTGCTCAGTTGCCCGGAATTGTCGATCTCGCCGGAAGCGGCGGAGTTGTCCAGATAAATCGCGCTGTCGCTGGCCGTGATGGTGCCGGAATTGACAATCTTGCCGGTCAGGGTACTGGTGCTGGTCAACAGAATGCCGCCTTCGCCGCCATCGATCAATCCCCGATTAATCAGGTCGCCTGTAATCTGCGAGTTACTCACATTGAAGCCACGGCTGCCGTGAGTTTGGCCACCGGTATCGTTGACGATGCCGCCCGCGCCGATCGTGGAATCCGACACGGTAATCGCGTGCAAACTGGACAGGTTACCGGCGTTCGTGATGCCGGCGACGACCGTGGAACTGCTTACCTGGAAGGCATCGTAGCCACCGGTGATGGTGCCTTGCGCTGTATTTTCGATCAGGCCGATACTGGAATTGGATTCGATCACGACGCCATGGGTCGACAGGTTGCCGCCGATGGTGCCGCTATTGCTGAATTTCCCCGACAAGTTCACGTTATTCAAGCGCACGACTTCGTACTGCGCGGCGTCCATATTGCCGGCATTGACAATATCCCCACTCACAGCGGAGCCCGTCATGGCGACGGCGCGGCCGCTTTGTCCGCTGATCATGCCAAGATGGCCGTTGTTGGTGATGCTTCCGAATGTGCCGCCCGTGGTTTCCAGCGCGGCCTTGCCGGCCGCGCTGTTGATGTCGCCACCGGCCGCGTTGGTGATACCGCCTGCCACCGAACTGTTGACGATACTGATCGCGCCCCCGCTTTCGCCGCCGGTGATGATGCCTTGCGCGCCGTTGCTGATGGCGCCGCCGATGGTTGCTCCGTTGAGCCGGATGCCATTGCGCGCACCGGCGCCGACTGCATCGGTCGCGGCCAGGGTCCCGGTATTGGCAATGCCGCCGGTAAGTGAACCTTCGATATTGATGGCGACCGCCCCGGGGTTGACCGTGCCCGCATTGGTGATCGACGCGGCGGTCACGCCCGCATTGACCAAGATGCCGTTGTTGGGCGTGTTGGCCACGGGGACAGTGATTGTGCCGGTGGCCGTTACCACGACGCTGTCGCCGCTGCCGACCGTGCAGGTGCTGGTGACAGTCGCGTTGTCGACGGTGATCACGCCCCCGCTAGCCGCAGGACAACTATTGCCGTTTGCCGAAGCCTGGGTCATGATCAGGCAGGCGCCCGCCACCAGCAGCGCCATCTGTTTCCTTTGAAAGTTGGAATGCGCCATACAGTTCAATCTCCCGAAATCCGTTGGCCAAGCAGAAGCCCGACACGTCGATCGCCGGCAACCGCGGGGAAGAGACAGGCATATGCTCGTACAGGGCAAACGGCGCCGGTCCATATCCTTTTTAATATAGCCAAGCAGAATTCTCGTGTAAATATTGTTTCGTCTTAATCGAAAATGAAAGCCCGCACAAACAACAGAATCAATAGTTGAAAACAATCGCGTTCTGCATTAAAAATCCACGCTGAAGTATCCGCAAATACACACATAATGCGCTTTAATCAACCTCCAAATTCACGTCCAATCAATCTCATTGAATAGCACAAAATATGAGTACTAAAAACCGGGTAACGGCGAGCATCGTGGCAGCCGTCGCGCTGTTGCTGCAAGCCGCTTGCGCAATCACCAGTCCGCTCCAGCGCCTTCAACAGGCTGATGCATTGGCCGAGGCAATGGGATGGCAGCGCAAGACGGTGCAAGGCGGCCTCCTCCCGCTGACCGTGTATGCGCCGAACACGGCACTCAGCGCTCCGACTCTGACGGTGTACATCGAAGGCGATGGCCTGGCGTGGCTGAACGCGGGCACGGTGTCGCCCGATCCCACGCCCGTGCATCCGGTGGCGCTGCAGCTGGCGCTGCGTCATCCGCATGGCGCAGCGGTGTACCTGGCGCGGCCATGCCAGTTCCAGCCCGGCGCCCTGCCCGCCGCCTGCCGCAGCGCTCTGTGGACAAGTGCGCGCTACGGCCCCGAGGTCATCGACAGCATGGACGCTGCGCTCGACCAGCTGATGCGGCAGTCCGGCGCGCGGCGCCTGGTGCTGGTGGGCTTTTCCGGAGGCGGCTCCGTCGCTGCGTTGCTGGCCGCGCGCCGTGCCGACGTGACGCTGCTACTGACGGTCGCCGCCAACCTCGATACCGCGCAGTGGACGCGCCTGCAGGGGCTGGCGCCGCTGGCAGGGTCGTTCAACCCGGCCGACCATGCCGCGCAACTGGCACCGGTGCCGCAACACCACTGGGTCGGCGCCGATGATGACGTGGTTCCGCCGGCGGTGCTGGCCTCGTTCGCGGCACGCTTTCCTGCCGGAGCAACGCCGGCGCTGACGGTGGTTCAGGGCTACGGCCATGCATGCTGCTGGCAAGCCAGCTGGGCCGCGATGGTACGCGCAGTGCTGCCTCCCGAGGAATCCAGTGTCTTGCCAGGGAAGGCACTGGATTGAACACGACCGCCCCCAATCGCAAGGGGCCGCTTCCACGCGGAACGACGAACCGGATCGGGCGCCAAACGCATTGAGGCCGTTCGCAGGCCGATTTGACGTGTGGTCGTCAAATCAATAACCTAAAGGAAAACCTCCCTAGCGCACCTCGCAGTCGACCGTCGGCGGCTTGGCCGTAGCGGTGACCGTTTGCGATCCTGGCGACAAGCTGAATGCGACCGGCGGGGTGAACCTGAGCGTCGGATTGTTCGGCACCAGCACCGGCGGCTGCTGCCTGCTCGACGTAAAACCGAACTGCCCTGACGAAAAATTCATGCTGCCTCCGGAATTGCTCAACATGATCGTTCCGTCAACGACGAACACATGCAAGCCGGGCGCCAGTGCGCTCGCGCTCGCTTGCGTCGGCGGCGCCGCGCGCGACGGTGGCACAAACTGCGCAACGAAGGTCGTGCCGCGAACGCCGATCGTGGCAATTGGCGTCTTGAGCTCGAACTTCTCCTTGTTGCGCTTGCCCAGCAGCCCGGTCAGCGAGCGCAGTCCGCCCTGGAGCAGGCTGAAACTGGCGCTGTCGGCTTCCGGCTTGCCGCTTTCATAGGCGAAGGCCTCGATCTTGAACGTTGTGCTCGGGCGCAAGGTGATTTCGCTGTTGTCGATGAAGCGGATCCGGGCGTAGGTGTTCTTTTCAGACACAAGCGTATCGCCCTGCTCCACTTCCGACTTGAGGCCCAACACCCTCACGCCGCCGTCGGCCTTCCGGACCATCAGCGGCCCGCTCAGGTTGACGATGGTGCCGACCACCTGAGCCGCCCACGCCATCGCGCTTGAACCGGCCAGCAGGACAGCCGCGAGCGCCTTAATTGCAATACGTCTTTTTGCGCAGTTCACTCGCGTCTCCTTTAACAGTACTTGTCACGACGGTAGTGGCGCCGTCGTCCTTGATGCCCGCCTTTTCCTCGCTGGCCGGGGTGACGCTGTCGACGGCATTGACCGTGTTGACGATGACCTCCTTGAGCACCGCATCGCTCGCCTGCTGCGGCGGCGCCACCACGGCGCAGCCGGGTGCGCTCGGATCAGCCGCGCAGGCAGTGACTGGCGGCAGCACCACGGAGCAGCCTTGCAGAGTCGGGCTGGCCACGCACTCGCTCACGGTCGGCAAGACGACTGCGCATCCGGCGAGCGCCGGCGTCGCCACACACTGGCCCAAGCCTGGCAGCACCACCGCGCAGCCCGCCGCCGATGGCGTGGCAACACACTGCGCCAGGACCGGCAGGACCGCACCGCAACCGGCCAAGCCTGGCGCGGCTGTGCACTGCGCAAGGGTCGGCAACACCACCGAGCAGCCCGGTGCGGCCGGATTTGCCACGCAGTTCTGCAAGCTCGGCAAGACTGCGCCGCAGCCGGGCAGGCTCGCATTGCCGACGCACTGGTTCAGGCTCGGAAGTACCACGCTGCAGCCCGGCACGGCGGCGTTGGCCGCGCATTGCGCAAGCGATGGCAGTACCACCGCGCAGCCGTTGGCGCCCGGATTTGCCAGGCACTGGCTCAGCGACGGCAGCACCGCCGCGCAGCCTGGGGTCGCCGGATTGGACAGGCAGCCGGCAACGCTCGGCAAGACCACGCCGCAACCGGGCAGGCTGGTCGAGGAAATGCACTGCGCCAGGGTCGGCAGCACCACCGCGCAGCCGGCCCGGGTGGGCGCCGCCACGCATTGGGCCATGCTCGGCAGCACCACTGCGCAACCCGGCAAGCCCGGGCTGGCGCTGCAAGCGGCCAGCGAAGGCAGCACGACGGCGCAACCCGCCTGGCCCGGATTGCTCACGCAGACGGCCAGGCTCGGCAAGACCGCCGCGCAACCGGCGCGCGACGGCGTCGTCACGCAGGCGCTCAGGGTCGGCAGCACGACAGTGCATCCGCTGGTGGACGGCGCGGCAACGCACGACACCAGGCTCGGCAACACTGCCGCGCAGCCCGCCTGAACAGGGTTGGCGATGCACTGGGCCAGGGTCGGCAGGACCACGCTGCAACCGGGTGTGCCCGGTGCACTTGCGCACTGCGCGAGGGTCGGCAGGACAGCGCTGCAACCGGGAGTCGTCGGGATGCTGGTGCACTGTGCCAGGCTAGGCAACACAACACTGCAACCTGGCGTGCCAGGCGCACTCGCGCACTGTGCAAGGGTCGGCAGGACAGCACTGCAGCCGGCGGTCGCCGGGATGCCGGTGCACTGCGCCAGGCTTGGCAACACGGCGCTGCATCCCGCCGTGGTGGGCGCGGCGGTGCAGGACGCCAGCGTCGGCAACACGGCCGCGCAACCGGGCGTCGATGGCGCCGCGACGCATTGGCTGAGGCTCGGCAGTACCACAGCGCAGCCCGGCAAGCCGGGATTGGCCGTGCAAGCGCTCAGGCTCGGCAGCACCGAAGCGCAATAGCTCAGTGCCGGATTGGCGCTGCAGGCGCTCACCGCGTCGGCGAGGACGCTCGCGCAGCCTGCCAGGGTGGGCGTAGCGATGCAGGCGTCGATGGTCGGCACGGTGGCCGGTACCCCGGTCACCGTGCCGCCGGCACTGGCAATCGTTCCGCTGCCGCTGAGCGAGGCGGCGATCACCAAAATATTTCCGGTAGTCGCTGCAACGCTGCCATTGTTGACGATCGACCCTGCCACCAAGGCAATATTGCCGGCGCCGGATGCGAGGCTGCCGCTGGGGCCAATCGTCAGTACGCCACCGTTACCAGCTTGCAAGCCGATCGCGCCGCCATGCGAGGCCACGCTGCCATTGATGGTCAGCGGGCTCTGGGTCGACAGCTTGACTACGCCACCCAGGCTGCTCACGGACACCGGGCTGCTCGATCCCGGCTCGTACTGCAGCAGCGTCATGCCGCCCTGGTTGGCGACCGTGATTGCCCCCGTGTTCGCGGCGCCGCTCTGGACCACGCTGCCCAGGTCGAGCGTGCCGCTGTTGCTGATGTTGATCGGCCCGCTGCCGCTCTCGGTTTCGTTAATTGCCGTCAAGTAGGCGGTCTGGGTGGTGAACGGGGTCGACGCCGAACCGGCCTGCTGGCGCGTGCGCAGCTTGATGGCGGCGGCCTTGGCCGGCGCCACGCTGCTGTTGCCGACGCTCCAGCCGAGCAGGCGCAAGGCGCCCGGCGTGGTCAGGGGATCGAGCAGGTTGAGCATGCCGTTGCCGGCGTCGATGGTCAGTGTGCTGGCGGGGGTCAGATTGCTGGTCAGGTCGAGTGCGCCGTTGACGTCCACCGCGCCGGTCTGCGCCAGTTCGCCGCCAATGGTGAGGCGGTTGGCGTAGATCCGGTTCAACTCGCTGGTATTCAATCCCAGGCGCCCGGTCGCGTCGAGCGCGTTGTTACCGATATGAACCAGGGTCTGCGGATTGCCGGGACTGAGGACCACCTCGCCGCCGCTGCTGCCGGTGCCGGTGATGGTGGCGCCGATGTTGATATTGTCCGAAAGCAGCAGCACCGTGTCGGCGCTCAGGCTGCCGGTGGAACCCGTATTGATCAGCCCGATAGCGCCGAAGCGCTCCAGCGCCAGCTTGCCGCCATTGTCCGGCTTTAAGGTGATCGGCGCATTGACCTCGATATTGCCGCCGGTGCGCAAGCGCAGCACGGTCGTTTCGGCCGGGGTGCCTTGGCCGCCCAGCGCCGAGGCGACCAGGATTTTTCCGCTGTGCCCGGAGCCGCCGATGGTCAGTTCCTGCGAGCGGATCGGGTTCAGGTGGAACGGCGACAATTGCAGCAGCGCGCTCGAGGGCGTGCCGCTGGCGATCACGATGTCGCGGTTGCTGGTGGTCGGCGCAATGCTGACGTTCGGGCGCGGGCCGCCGGAAACCGGTCCAATCATGCCGCCTGGCATATCGACACGGTCGGCCACGATGGCGATATCGCCACCGCCCTGCAAGGCGCCATTCGGCGCGAGCTGGAACAGGTCGGTCGCACTGAGCGCCATATATCCGCTGCCGCTGCTGACGATGGCGCTGTTGCCGGTGCCGATTTTCACATCCTTGCCGCCGAGGGTCAGGCTGCCGCCGCCGGTACTGAGCGCCGCGTTGACCAGCACACTGCCGCTGCCGCTTGCGTACGGCGCCACATTCGCGTTCAGCGACAGCGCCCCGCCCGAGGTCGCGACCGGGGCGTTGACAGTGATGTTGTTCCCGGCTTCGATCGACAAGCTGCCCGTGGTGGCGCCCGCACGCGTGAGCGCGCCATCGACCAGCACGTCGTGGCGCGCCTGGATGACGATGTTGGCGGCATTCCCCGCACCGTCCAGCTTTGACGAGTCGATGAAGGTCATGGTATCGGCCGGCGTATCGGTGAACTGGTCGACCGTGTCCAGCAGGTCGGTGCTGCCGTTGGCGCCGATGGTCACATCGTAAGGGTCGAGCAGCCAGGTGCCGCGCTGGCCGGCGTCGACCCGCAAGCCGTTCACATCCAGATAATGGCCGGAGGTTTCCACCATGGCGCCCTGGCCGCCGGCTGCCGAGATCCTGCCGTAGGCGCGCGTGGCGCCATCCGACCACAGCACCACGGTGCCGCCCGCGCCACCACCGCTATCGGCCCGGATCAAGGCCGCCTTGCCCATCACGGTCTGGCGCGCATTGCGCACCAGCGGATTCTTTCCTTGGTAGCCGCCGCCGACCAGCACCGTGCCGCCGGCGAGCGCACCGCTGGCGTCGATGCGGGCGTCGCCAGTGAGGCCGACCCGATCGCCCTGCACGCTGATCGCGCCGCCCTCCCCGGCGCCGGTGGCACTGCTCACGCTACCGCCTTCGAGCAAGGCATCGGCGCTGGCCTTGAACACGATCTTGCCATTGGCGCCGACCTGGGCACTGTTGGCGCTGACCAGCCCGCGCTGCCTGACGAGGGCGCCGTAAATGCCGATCTTGCCGCCTTGGGCAATCACACGGCCCAGGTTCAGCGCGGCGTCGGCCGGGCTTGAAACCACCACATGCAGGTCGGGATTGCCCGAATCGACCAATTGCACGCTATGCCCGGCCGCCAGCACCACCGAGCCCTGGGGCGAGGTGATGATGCCGCTGTTTTCCACGTTCGCCGCAATCAGGAACACGGTGCCGCCGGACGGCGTGGCGATCGCACCCTGGTTGACGATGGCGGCGGAGGTGGCCGGACCGTTGAAATTGCGCTTGCCGGACAGGAAGTCGGCATTCGTCAGATTCAGGGTCGACGCGGTGAGGCCGTGGACATCGATGCGCGCGTCGCGCCCGAACAGGATCCCGTTCGGATTGATCAGGAATACCTGTCCGTTCGATTGCAGCGCGCCCAGGATGCGGCTCGGATCTTGCCCGGTGATGCGGTTCAGGACCGCGCTGCGCGCATCCTGCTGGATGAAGCGGGTGATGTCGCCCGCCGCCACCGAAAAGCTCGGCCAGTTGATGATGGTGTTCGGCGTGTTGGTGATCGAAAAGACGTTACCCTGCTGGACAAAGGTGGCTTGCCCGGCCACGACCTGGGGCGAGCCCGGCGCGGCGGCGGCGTCGCCCAAGGCCAGCAGCAAGGGCAGGCAAAGACGCTTCAGCAAGCGCGGGAAGGGATTCTGGGAGCTCATTCGGTTCACCTTTAGTAAGCCAGGCCTACACGCACATGGACTTTGTTCTTGCCGGCCACGCCGGCATCGCGCCGCAGCACATGGCCGTAATCGATCTGCATGTCGAGCGACTTGCCCATCGAGAAGCGCCAGCCGACGCCAGCGCTCGACAAGGTGGCGCGCGCCGCTTCGCCGGGCAACACCGCTCGGCGCCGCCCGTGGGCCGCGTCGACGAACGCCAGCACGCGGCACTGCCAGTGCTGGCGCGCCGCGCACCAGTTGGGACTGTATAGCTCCAGGTTGGCCAGCAAGCCTGAATCGGTGGACACGGCGCGCTCGTCGACCCCGCGCACCGAGGTCGCGCCACCGGCGCCGAACTGCTCGCCCGGCACCAGGGCGTCGCCGCTGACCTGGCCGCTCAAGGCGGCGCGCCCTTGCCAGTCGCCGCCAAAGGCGCGCTGCAAGCCGGCCGCGAAGCGCGCGATGCTGTAGCCGGCCTTGGCGCCGGAACGGGCGCGCGCAAAATCGGCGCTGCCGCCACGACTGCCGCCCGCGACGTTGCGCACCACGCCGAGCGAGAAGCTGGCTTGCCCGCCTTTCACCCCCATGCTGGCCAGATAAGTCGCGCTGAGCGGATGGACGGTGACGTCGTTGCCGAAATCCTGGCCGGCCAGCAGCACGCTGTTCTTGTAGGCCTTGTGGTCGAGGCCGACCACCAGGCGCGGATCGAGACCGCCGCGCCGCGCCAGCGTCCGGTTGTAGCGCAGCCCGGCCACCGTGCCCTTGCCGCTGACGGCCAGGTTGAAGATGCCGGCCGTGACCGCGCCCGAATCGATATCCGAATAGCTGGCGTACAGGTCGACCGAATCGCCCAGCTCGTACAGGGGAATGTGATATCCGGCGCCGTACACGCTGACCTTGCCAGGTTCCTCGACCGTGGTGGTGTACTGCAGGCTGCCGACATGGTCGCGCCCCCAGAGGTTGGCGTGCTGCAACACCACGCCGGCGTGGGTTGTGCCGGTCGGCCCGGTGCCGCTGTTGTCGAGGTTAAGCGAGGCAGTCCAGGGCTTGCTGTCGCTCACCAGCAGGCGCGCATCGAGTTCGTCGTCGGCGCTGCCGGTTTGCAGGTTCAGGCTGATTCTGCGCGCCGGGTTCTGGTTGGCCATGCGCAGATTGGCCGAGACCCGGTCCAGGTCGGGGGTGGCGCCCGCTTGCAGGGCCGGCAAGGCACGCCGCACATTGGCTTCATCGACCACCGTGTTGCCGGAAACCAGAATGCGGCCGATCCGGGTTTGCACCACGTCCAGGCGCACCACGCCCCGGTTCAATTCCTGCTCGGGCAGGCGCACCGTGACCACTTGATAGCCGCGTGCGTGGTACAGCGCTTCGAGCGCTTCGAGCGCGCGCTGCACGTCGCCGAAATCGCGCCCGCTGCCGGTATGGCCGCGCAGCGCGGCGTCGATCTCGCCCGCGCCGAGCAGGGTATTGCCCGCCACCTCGTAGCGGATGATGTCGAAGCGGATCGGGTCGGGTGCCGGCGGCTCGCTCCCCCAGGCGGCCCCGACCGCGGCAGCCAGCGCGGCGCCGCAGGCGAAGCGGGCAAATGGTCTAGTCATCGATCAGCTCCACGGTATGTGCTTGTCATGGCGTACACAGTTTCACCGAGTGTAATCGTGCGCCGTCGTGCGGGTGATGAATTCCAATCGTGCCGGACAGAATTTTGCAAAGCGTTGTATGGCGGAGTCAGCGACAGTCAAGATTGTGGCCACGAGGAAAGATCTGTACGCCGGGCCGGCCATCAAAACGTGCAGCCATGCTCAAGCAAAAACGCTATGATCGACCGTGGCACTGCGTGTGCGCCGCGCTCCGGCGAGCGTCGGCCTGGCCGGGGTGCTGGCCGACGAACGTCCCGACATCGCATTGAACTGAACCAGCCGAAAGCGAGCATCCATGAATCCAGCGGCAAGCGTCAAGCACGGAAGCGACCACCAGGACACGGGCGCACGCCTGGAATTTTCCAAAAAACTGCAAACGGTGACGAACAAGATTCACGCCACCGCCAATCTCGATGAAATCATGCTCGACCTGGGGATGGAATTTTGCGACCTGTTCGACTGCGACCGCTTCACCCTGTACGCGGTCACGCCCGAGAATGACCATATCGTCTCCAAGGTCAAGACCGGCCTGACCACCTTCCGCGAACTGCGCCTGTCGATTTCGCAGAGCAGCATCGCCGGCTTTGTGGCGCTCTCGCGCAAGACGCTCAATATCGCCGACGCCTACGACGACAAGGAACTGCAGCGGCTGGCACCGGGCCTGCACTTCCAGCGCGGCGTGGACGAGCGCACCGGCTACCGCACGCACCAGATGCTGGTGGCGCCGCTGCTGTCGGTACAATCGAACGAACTGCTTGGTGTGATCCAGTTCATTAACAACCGCAAGGGTGTCGCGTTTTCGGCCATCGCCGAGGAAGGCGTGCGCGACTTGTGCGACACCTTGTCGGTGGCTTTCAGCCAGCGCCTGAAGCCGCCGCAAACGGTGCGCACCAAATACGCCGGCCTGGTGCACGACGCGGTGATGGCGGCGCCCGAACTGGAACTGGCCACGCGCTCGGCGCGCAAGAAGAACGTGCATATCGAAGACGTGCTGGTGCACGAGTTCCAGGTCCGGGCGGCGGCGATCGGGGCCTCGCTGGCGAAGTTTTTCGCCACCCCCTACGAGCCGTACAAGGCGGAGCGCCTGAAGCCGGGCGAACTGCTCAAGAACCTCAAGGCCCAGTACGTGGAAGAAAACCAGTGGCTGCCGCTCGAAGAGAGCGCCGAGGGCCTGGTCGTGATGGCGCTTGACCCGGAACGCATCCACGCCAGCCGCATTGTCAACCAGATTTTCCCTAAGGCAAAAGTAGTGTACCGTGTCAGCACGCGCGAGGAATTCCGGCGGACCGCCGAGCAGTTCTTCGGGACCGCCGGCGACGCTGGCGGCGGCTCGGTGGACGAACTGCTCTCAGGCATGGAGCACGACGAGGACGAGGGGGAAGGCAGCTACGATGTCCCGGCCGCCGTCGAAAACGAACTGGTCAAGCTGCTCAACAAGATCATCACGGACGCCTATCGCCAGGGCGTCTCCGACATCCACATCGAGCCGCTGCCGGGCAAGGGCAAGACCGCCATCCGCTTTCGCAAGGATGGCACGCTGGTGCCCTACATCGACATTCCGGCCAGCTACCGCAATGCCCTGGTTGCGCGCGTGAAAATCATGTGCGACCTGGACATTTCAGAGCGCCGCAAGCCGCAGGATGGCAAGATCAAGTTCAAGAAGTACGGCCCGCTCGACATCGAACTGCGGGTGGCGACCATACCCTCCTCCGGCGGGGTGGAAGACATCGTGATGCGGATCCTGGCGGCGGGCGAACCGATCCCGCTCGACAAGCTGGGCGTGCTGCCGTTCAACCTGGAGCGCCTGCGCACGGCCATCGAAAAGCCGTACGGCCTGTTTTTTGTGTGCGGGCCGACCGGTTCCGGCAAAACCACGACCTTGCACTCGGTGCTCAGCCACCTCAATACCCCGGATACCAAGATCTGGACCGCCGAAGACCCGGTCGAAATCACGCAAAAGGGCTTACGCCAGGTGCAGGTCAACCGCAAGGCGGGGCTCGACTTCGCCACCGTGATGCGTGCCTTCCTGCGGGCCGACCCGGACGTGATCATGGTCGGCGAAATGCGCGACAAGGAAACCGTCGGCATGGGCATCGAAGCCTCGCTCACCGGCCACCTGGTGCTGGCCACCCTGCATACCAACAGTGCGCCGGAATCGATCGTGCGCCTGCTCGACATGGGCATGGACCCGTTCAATTTTGCCGATGCGCTGCTCGGTATTCTGGCGCAGCGCCTGGCCAAGCGCTTGTGCGGATCGTGCAAGCTGGCCTACCATCCCGACGCGGCCGAAGTGGACTTGCTGCTGGCCGAATATTGCAGCGAGCTGCTCGCGACCGAGGCCTTTGTCGCGGATCCGGACGCAGGCCGTGCGCACGTGCTGGCAGGCTGGCGCGCACGCTACGCCAACGCGGACGGCAAATTCACCCTGTACCGGGCAGTGGGCTGCGCCGAGTGCAACAAGGGCTATCGCGGGCGGGTCGGCCTGCACGAACTGATGCTCGGTACCGACAAGGTCAAGAAGCTCTTGCAGGAGCACAGCCGGGTGGCCGCGCTGCTGGCTGCGGCGCTGGAAGACGGCATGCTGACGCTGAAAATGGACGGCATCGAAAAAGTCCTGTCCGGCATCACCGATATCAAAATGGTGCGCCAGGTGTGCATCAAGTAATACGGCGCCTTGTTGCATGATGCGCATTCCGTTGCCGCGTTCAAGCGGACGCAGGCAATTCTGTGCGAGGATTTCCGGGCGCGTTCTAGCAAACAGAAGCCGATGCCTGGCAAGGCGCACGCCGCGACGCAGTGCGAGCACTGCTAGCGGCGGGCAACGCAGCAAGGCGCCGCTTCTGGAAGCTGGAAATGACAAGAATTTATGCGCACTTACTTAACGCCATGATCCAAAAAAATGCATTCGCATTGCAGGGGGCATTTTACGCGTATCTCGGCTGCCCCCCCCTTTTGACGATGGCGTCCCACTTCCACCTCAGTTGCGGGTAGACGCCGTCTTGTCGCGGATCGCACGGAACTCTGAGTCCATGTTCCAGTTGGGCCAACGCCGCGAGTTCGCCAATTCACGGCCGAATTGATGCAGGATCCGCAGATCGCGCGCCATGCCGGTGAACGACCACGATGCTTGCCATTCATCATTACGCTGGTGGTAGCGGTTGGTATTGTAATCGGCCGCCTCGGCGTCGCCTGCGGCAGTGCCGCCGTCGTACCAATCGTTACCGGACTCGAACCATAGCGCCGGAACCCCGCGCTTGGCGAATGAGAAATGGTCGGAGCGGAAGAAACGGCCCGCCGCCAGACGCGGATCGGGCGTGAAGCGCACATTCCAGCGCCGCGCGGTGGCTTTCAGATCGTCAAGCAGTTCCAGCTTGGCGTTGCCGGCGGAGGTGAAATTGCGCGCCGGGCCATGCGGGTCGAGGATGTCGAGATTGATCACGCCGGCGGTCTTGGCCAGCGGATACAAAGGATTGGCGCCGTAATACTCCGAACCGAGCAGTCCGCGTTCCTCTGCGGTCACCACCAGGAAGACCACCGAGCGCTCCGGCGACGGTCCGTGGGAGAACTGGCGGGCCAGTTCGATCAGGCCGGCGGTGCCGCTGGCATTGTCGAGCGCACCGTTGAAAATGTGATCGCCTTGGGCGTCGGGCACGCTGGGGCCCAGATGGTCCCAGTGCGCGACGTACACCATCGATTCGTCCGGATAGAGGCGCCCCTTGATCCGGCCTACCACGTTTTGCGACGTGATCGTGGCAAGGTTGACTGCATATTGGGTCGAGAAGCGCGCATCGCCGAGTTCGATCGGCTGGAAGGCGCGGGTCTGTGCCGTACGCTTGAGCGCTTCGAAATCGAGGCCGGCACGCTGGAACAGGGCCACCGCAGTGTCGCGGTGAATCCACCCCTCCAGCAAGGGATGCGCCGCCGCCGGATCGGCGCGGACGATGTCGAAGCGCGGCAAGGTATCGGTATTGCGCACCGAGTCCCAGCCGTAGGACGCCGGCGCGGTCTCGTGCACGATCAGCATGCCTTTGGCGCCGCGTCGCGCGGCTTCCTCGAACTTGTAGGTCCAGCGGCCGTAGTAAGTCATCTCGCGGCCACCGAAATCGCCGCTCCCGGTCTCGAAGTCCGGGTCATTGATCAGCACCACGGCGATCTTGCCGTGCAGATCGACTCCCTTGAAATCGTCCCATTGGCGCTCGGGCGCGTTGACGCCATAGCCGACGAAGACGATCGGCGCACTGTCGATGGCCACCGTGCCGGAACCGTTCAACGTAGCGCGCATCACGATTTCCTGCCCCTGGGTCAGGGTTTGCTGCGTGCCGGCCAAACGAACGGTCGCCTGCGGCGTCCCCACGTTTTCACTGCGCAGCAGCGGCACCGCCTGAGTCCAGCCACGCTTGCCGTTGTGTACGCTGCCACCCGGCTGCAAGCCGGCGTGACCCATCTGCGCGATCAGGTAATCGACACTGCGGTTTTCTCCGCCGGTGGCCGGGGCACGGCCTTCGTACGTATCGGATGCGAGGATGCGTACATCCTCGGACAGCCGCTTCGCCGAAAACGCCGGTATGAAAGGCTGCGCGAACGTTGCTGAAGGTGCTACCGGCGGCGCCGCGCTCGCCGCGCTCGCCGCACCGGCCATGCCGATCAGAGCATACAAAATCAGATGTTTCATCTATTTCTCTCCTGCGTATAAAGGTTGACCAAAGGGGCATGCGGTGAAGCGCCGATCAGGCGCGGCGCAGCCAGAACTGTTCCAGGTTGTCGAGGATTTCCTTGCCGTACATGCATTGCGCCTGCTCGCGGCAGAACGTCGCCATGTACAGGCGGAATTGCTCGATCGGTTCGACGGCCTGGCGGAAGGCCTTGCGGTTACTGACGATGCCATGCGTGCCCATGGCCATCATGTCGTCGGCGGCGCGGTCGATCGCGGCATCCATGTCGTCGCGCGCGACCACCTCGTCGATCAGCAGTCGGCCTTCGGCGCTGGCCACGTCCAGACGCGCGTTGCGGTAGATCAGCCGGTTCGCCAGCCGCCGTCCCAGATATTGCGGCAAGCGCAAGTTGGCCAAGCCGGGGATGAAGCCTTCGGCGCGCGCCGGAATCGACACGAAAGCGCCACTTTCGGCAATCGCATGATCACAGACCAGCAGCAGCTGACAACCACCGCCGATGGCATGGCCTTCCACCGCGGCGATCCACGGCTTCTCCACGCCGCGATCAGGCGCGTCGGTGAATGGATCGCCTCCACCCCACAGCCCACGCCAGAGTTTGCTGACCAAACCCAGCTCGCGCTCGACATAGAACCGGTACGGCAACTGCCCGCGATAGAGCTTGGTCAGATCGACCCCGGAGCAGAACACCCGCCGCCCGCGATATTTGGGATGCTGCATCACCCCGCCGCGCAATACACCGACCTGTACTTGAGGATCGAGCAGCGCCACATCGACCGCGATTTCCATCGCATCGACCAGCACCTCGTCCTCGGCGTTGAGGCAATCGGGGTTGTTGAGCAGCAGATGTGCCTGATGGCCGTGCCGATGCAGCGCGACCAGGCCGAGATCGAGCTCGCCCGTGCTCTGGAACTGTGCCAGCGCCGCGGCCGATTCCGGCCGTGCTTGACGCATCGATGCCATCAGATGTCGGCCCACCGACGGGATCGCCAACCATTGCGCCAGCACCAGGCCCAGGCTCAGCTCGAATCCGTATTTGTCCTTCAGTTCCAGTTTCGCGTCGGCGGCCAGTTGCCCGGGTGCTGGCAGCAGCCCGGGCACGCTGTCCGGCACCGCCGCCAGCAATGCGTCGAGTCGAGGCATGCGCCGGAAGTCATCGGTCAGTTCGCGATACACGCGCTCGCCGTGGGTGGCGGCGAAATCGGCGCGCACCTGCGCATCGCCAGCACGCCAGGCGCGCCGCAGTTCCGGTGTCGAGCGCGCCATATCCAGTTCGAACCTGGCCAAGCCGTGCTCGAACCAGCGGGCTAACCGTTGCTTGTCTTGCGCGTAACTCTCTGCGCACGGCGCCGGCGGGGTGGCCGCCCGTTCCTGCAAAATTGCTGTATCCATGATGTCTCGTTCACTCGCTGACGGTGGCAGGGCGGGACCGGGCTAGCGGCATTCAGTAGTCGATCCGGTCCTCGACCGCATGGCCGCGCATCGGCACCAGCACGGTGCGCTTGTATTCGCATACCACGGTGCCGTGCTGGTTCATGCCGCTGGTCTTGACCTCGACGATGCCGGCGTTCTTGCGTGAATTCGACAGCCGTTTGGACAACACTTCGGATTCAGCATACAAGGTGTCGCCGACGAACAAGGGTGCGGGCAGCTTGATGTCGGTCCAGCCGAGATTGGCGATCGCCTTCTGACTGACGTCGGCGACGCTCATGCCGCCGAGCACCGAGACGGTGAAGCCGCTGGCGACCAGGGTGCGGCCGAACTCTGTGCCCTTGCCGTACTCATTGTCGAAATGCAGCGGATGGGTGTTCATCGTCAGCAGGCTGAACCAGGTGTTGTCGGTCTCGGTGATCGAACGGCCGGGACGATGCTGGTAGAGATGACCGACTTCAAACTCTTCGTAGTAGCGGCCGTAGCTGGCACGGAATACGTTCGGAGCGACTTCCTTGATGCTTCGCGTCATTGGGGTTTCCTCAGGCAATCAAGCTAATGGTGCGCGCCGAAACGACGGCGCGCGGCGGCAATCAGGTTGCGGCGTACAGGCGCAGCATGGCGCGGGCATGGGCGACGAACGGCGGCGCGATCACGCGCCCGTCCACCACCGAGAAGCCGGTTGTGGCGCGCCCGTAATCGGCGATGGTGTCGCGCCAGGCGTCCAGTTGCGCTGCGTCGAGCGTGAAAATACGGTTGGTCACGGCGATCTGCGCCGGATGCACCATCGCCTTGGCGGTGAAGCCCTCGGCGCGCCCGGCCAGGCATTCCTGCTCGAACCGGTCCAGGTCCATGATGTCGGCGCCACTGCGAAAACCGGCGGTATCGATCGCAGGGATGCCACGGCCGGCACAGGCCACGCAAAAGCGCGCCCGCGCATAATCGAGGTAGGCCGGATTGGGCCGATACAGCGCCGCTTCCATGTCGACCCGGCCGAACATCATGGCATCGCTGGCCTCGGCGATCTCCTCGACGTGATCCACGCCGCGCGGCGTTTCGACGATCGGGATCAGGCGGGTGCTGCAGCCGGCATCGTTCAGCACCGCACGACACAGTTCCAGCTCACTGCGTGCTTCGGTCTTGGGCAATTGAATGAACGACAGACCGCTGTCGCCCTCGCCCAGGCGTTCGGCAACCTTGCACAGATCGAGCAGGCCGTCGCGGGTCTTGAGGCTGTTGATGCGGATGCCGAATCGCGGCCCGCGCCCGGCGAAACTGCTCAGATCGAGCCGGGCGAAGGTTTCGCGCGCCTCATCCTTGTGGCGGACGTGGACCGAGTCTTCCAGATCGAGGATCACGATGTCGGCGCCGAAGCCCGGATCCGGCAGCAAGGGATCGAAGCGCAGCACCGAGGTATTCAAGTACGAGACATCTATTTTCATCACAAGCTCCGGCACGAGGGCAAGGTGGTCAGGATCGCCCGCGCGACGTCATCGCAGCGCATCTGCGCCGCCATGAAATGCCCCAGACCGGTTTCGTAGCCGCTGCTGTGCGCTTCGCCGATCAGGCGGCGGCACATCTGCAGGGCGACGCCATCGTCCTGCGGCAGGCGCGCTGCCAGCTCGTCCACGTACTGGTCGAGCTGATCGGCGCCGAGCACACCGTCGATCAACCCTGTTTCGCGCGCGCGCGACGCATCCCAGGTTTCGCCGAGCAGCAGCAGCCGGCGCGCGGCGCGAGCACCGATCAGCCGCGGCAGGCGATTCACGCTCAGGCCCGGCAGACGCCCCTCGCGCACCTGTGGGCAACTGAAACTCGCGTTGGCGGTGGCAAAACACAGATCGGCGGCCACCGCCAGTTCGAATGGCGCGCCGACACACAAGCCATCGACCCAGGCGACGCTGATCATCGGCAACGATTCCATCCGTTGGATCTGCTGTTCCAGACGGCGATGTTCGCTGATCCGCAAATGGGTATGCGCTTGCGCCTCGCTGCCGGCACCGGGATAGCGCAACACCAGCAGTGCGATACGGCCATCGTCCTCGATCTTGTCGAGCAAAGCGCCAAGCTGCTCGATCAATGCCGAAGGCTCGTGGCCGATGTCCGCGCCGTCCAGCCAAAAGATGCCGACTTCACCGTCACGGATGGGAGCACGGTCGAGCACGAGGTCGGGCTCGATGCTGTTCAATTGATTCATTCGATGTTCCTCCATGTAGGGGTCTGCATCCGGGAATTGCGCCGGATCACGCTCAAAAACGGGCCAGGCAGCACTCGATGCTCGCGCCCGGCCCCATCGTCATCATGACGGTGTAGTCGCCGGGCGCGGCCACTTGTTCTTCCAGCAGGCGCCGGTGCGAGAACAGGAACGACCCGGAAGACACATTCCCCATCTCGGCCAGCACGCTTTCGGTATGCCGCAAGGCATGCGAAGACAAACCGAGATTGAACTTGATCGAATCGATGACCTTGCGGCCGCCGGAATGGATGATCCAGTGCGCGATATCGCGTATCCGCAGCTTGTTGCGCGACAGCAGTGCGTCGATCGGATACCTGACGTTGGCGCCGATCACGTAAGGAATGTCGCGATCCAGGTAGAAGGAATACTTGCCCTCGACATGATCGAAACGCATGGCGTCGATGTGATCGGTGATCACATGCGAGCAGAAATCGAGGACTTCGGGGCCCGCCGCTGCAGACTCGCCGCGTGGTCCGAAGATCGCCGCGACGGCGCCGTCGCCAAACAGAGAATTGACCACGGCGGTGCGGATCGTACCGTCGAAGACATACGAGGCCGAACAGATCTCCACGCACACCAGCAGTGCGTGCCGGCTTGGATTGAGGCGGCAGTAGTTCACCAGCGGCTGCATACCGTTGAGTCCGGCACTGCAACCCATGCCAACGACGTCCAGGCGATGTACATCCGGGCGCAAGCCAAGCTCCTTGACTACGTACGCGGACAGGCCGGGGCACAGAAAGCCGGTCGAGGTCACGCAGGCGATGTAGTCCAGATCCTCGGGCCGCAAGCCGGCGGTTTCCAGCGCGCGCCGCGTCGCCTCCACGCCGGCGGCCACCGCTCCGCGTTTGTGTTTGGCGGCAAGTTCAGCACTGCTTTCGGCCTCGATGCGGCCGTTCGGCCTGGCCTGCGGCAGGTCCAGATAGCGCCGACCGATGCGCGAATTGCGAAATAGCCTGACCAGCTTGCTGTCATTGACGTCGAACAGGTCGATCAGCTGATCGTTGGTATAAGCCTGACCTGGGTTGGTGGTGGCGATACTGAGCACGCGTGGAGCGGATGATGCGTTGGTCATGAAAGCGTCCTATGTTGATTTCGCCCGTAAAGGAGTCCCTGGGCCAGCGACTCCAGATTTGCCTGCACCCGCTGCTGTTCTTGCTCAAGCAGCATTTTCCCGAGCCGGAAAGCCATCGGGTCGAGCCCGGCGGCGGTTTCGGCCAATGCCAGCGCACGCGCCTGGTAATCCCCGCCGCATTCCGCGACCAGCCCCCAGGACTGCGCGGTGACGGCATCGAGCGTGCGTTGGAACAAAATGATTTCGGCGGCGCGAGCGTGACCGATCAATCCCGGCAGCCTGCGCACACCACCGGCTGCCGGGGTGAGCCCGAGCGACAATTCGGGCAGGGCGAATCTCGCTTCGGCGCTGCACACGCGGATATCGCACGCCAGCGCCAGTTCCAGTCCGCCGCCGATCGCGGCACCGTTGATGCAGGCGACAGTCGGCAACGGCAAGCCGGCGAGCCGGTCGAAGACTTTACGGCTGAACAACTCGATGCCGTCCAAGGCGCCGCGCGTACGCAACTCGTCGCGGTCGGCGCCCGAGCAGAACGCGCGCTCGCCGCTCCCGGTCACGATGATCGCTTTGACCGAGGCATCGGCGCGCGCGTCGGCCAGAGCCGCATCCAGTTCGGTCAGCAAGACTTGATGATAGGCGTTGGCGCGCTCGGGCCGATCCAGCCGCAACCTGCGCACCGCACCATCACGGCCGATCCGTTCAACCCGTACGAAGGAACGCGACGACATTGCGGCTCTCCATCATGTGAAATTTCCTTCCATTGCATGCGCATCTGCTGCGCTATGATGTTCAATGCGCCGGTTGCCCGGCCGGACCGACGATGCGCGCGAACGCCATCGGCGCGAAAACAGCGCTGAAAACGATGACCGCCGCCGTCGCCAGTACCGGCACCGGAATGCTCTGGCCCCGGCCCGGTGCAGGTGCGGCGCCGTAGCCGACGCTCACAGCGGCCTGCTCGCGCTCATGGAATGTCCTCTCAGGCAGTCAGTGCCGCTTCGTGCGCCACCCGTTGCGCGATGGCTTCCTCGATGGCGTCACAGAATGCCTTCATCTGCTCGCGACTCATGTCGGCGCGCATCATCATGCGCAAGCCGGCCTTGCCGCGCGGAACGATCGGAAAGAAGATCGCCGACACGTAGAAGCCGCGCGCCAGAATGCGCTTTGAGGCCTCGATTGCGGCTTCGGCTTCCCCCACCTCGACGAAGCGGATCGGCAGGCCGTTGCCGGCGTCATTGGAAGGCAGGCGCGAATCGAAATAGGCGATGTTCTCCTGCAATCGCCCCTGCAGATCGGCGACCTCGCTAGTCCGGTGCAGCTTGGCGGTGGCCAGTGCCGAGCCCATGCCGGGCACGCTGAACTGCTGGGACCAGCCGGTCGGGCCGTTGGCGAAATCGAACAGTTCGCGGATACGCGCCGAACCGGCCAGGATCACGCCGCCGATCGCGCCGAACGACTTGGCTAGCGAGCCGGAAATAATGGTGCGATCGCCAAGCGCACCGAACGCCGGACGCATGTAACCTTGACCGCGCGGCGCATACGCCGAGATCGAATGCGAATCGTCGATGTACAGATACAGGCCGTAGGTGTTCTGCAGGCGCACGATATCGTGGATCGGCGCGACGCCGCCGGTGCTGTAGGCGCCGTCGCAGACGTAGACCACTTTCTCGTGGGTTTTGCATAGCTCTTCGAGCGCGACCATGTCGTTGTGATCAATGGTCAGGACCTCGGTTTCGTCACCGCACGAGGCTTTCATGATGGTCATCGAGAAATGGCAGCGCTTGTCGAACACCACGACTGGCTTCTTGCCCTCGGTGAGGTGGCCGGAGGCATATAACGGCAGCACCGTGGCGGAGGCCACGAAGCACGACGGCGTCAGATAAGCCTCGCATTCGAACAGCTGCGACATCGCATCCTCGGCTTCGCTGAGCAGGGCCGGCGCGATGCGGGTGCGGGAAACCGAATGGTTGAGCACGCCTTCGCGCTCGATCGCGTCGATGGCGCCGCGCAGGATTGCCGGATGCCGGTTCAACCCAAGATAGGAGCACGACACCATGTTGGTGAACGCATGCCCGTCGAGGATCAACTGGCCATTGTCGCCTTTGGTCGTACGTACCTGCACAAGACCATGCTCGGCTCCGGCTCTCCAGCTTTTTTCGCCGAGCGCGATGACTTTTTCCATGTTGGCGAACTTGCCCATAATTTTATCTCCCTATAGTGTTGGGTAACAGGACTTACCGATTGGCGTTACTGCGTGCTTGCGTGTTGTTCATGACATGCCGCGCCGCGACCAGGTCCAGCAACGCATGGCCGGTCGAAGCAAAGATGGTTCGTTGTTGCGATAGCGGCGATTTCGCTGCGATCAATTCGCCGATGCTGATCGCATGCTCGTGATCGGGACCGGCTTCGCTGAGCGCGGTCAACTTGTCTTCTACGATGACGCACGAGTCACGCAGGATCGACGAGGCGATCTCACGCGATTGCGGCGTATGCGCGCCCATGCAGTTGATGTGCACATCGGGCCGCACCGCGTCCAGCGACTCGATCAGCGGCAGTGTCGAGGTCGTCGCGGTGACCAGTACATCGGCATTGGCGATCGCCTGCATCGGTGAGTCGCAAACCACGAACTCGGCCGATGGCGCGAGCCGGCGCGCCTGCTCGACAAACCCGGTGGCGCGCGCGGCAGTGCGTGAATACACTTGAATCCGCTCGATTTCGCGCACCGACAGCGCTGCGCGCACTTGTTGCAACGCCTGCACACCTGCGCCGACCAGCCCCAGTACACGGCTGTCGCGCGGTGCGCAGTGCTCGGTCACCAATGCGGCCACCGCTGCGCATTTGAGATTGGTGACGGCAGTGCCGTCCAGGATCGCGAGCAACGAACCGTCCAGCGCCGAGATCGCTACGATGATGCTGCCGGAAGTGACTCCGGCCTCGGCCAGCTGCGGAACGATCGCACCGATTTTGCAGATGAAGAGTTGATCCCGCTCACTGTAGGCCGGCATCGACACGAAGGCGGAGAACGGATTTTCACGCCAGATCACCGCACGTTGCGGAATATCCCAATTGGCGGAAGGCGCCATATAGGCCGCGCCGAGTTCGCGGCGCAAGCTATTTAAATCCGAGGATAAAGCGATCTCATCCGAGAGAATTACATTACACAATGCAGTCAGCATGCGCGAGTCCATTCGTATCAACGGCGTATCTGTTTATGAAATAAATCACAAGAAATGCTGTGTTGAATGGAATGTATCCGAACTCTAAACAAAGTGTCAATCCGAATATATATTTATTTTTTCGTTACTTTTCTTGAGTTTCTTAATTTCATTCGATATTGCAAAGTCAGGGCCAGGCGGGACAATCCGATAGATTCAGATTGCATTGCAGATCCAGTATATTCACACCAATAACCGATAAGCATAATCGATGTCCTGGCATGGCCTCATCCGATCGGTAATTCGTCCGCAAAAAGAGCGCGCATTCCCGTATATAACCGATATGCATAATCGATGTCATGGCATGGCCTTATCCGATCGGCAATCCCTCCGCAAAAAGAGCGCGTATTCAAGTTTATATCCGACATGCATAATCGATGTCCTTTCATGATCTCATCGGTTCACATGGGATTGAGCAGAAGTGCCGCCCAACCGCCGAAGCCAGGCCCGATGTGCCCGAGAAGCGTACGCTCGATCGGCATGCAGCTTGCCTGGAGCGAACACGGCCGCCATGCTAGTGCCAGGACGATGGTCGTTTACGCCGGCCACCGGCGGCGATTCAACCGGTCGTCGCAACACCTGCATTCGATGAGGTGTTTATGGGACGGCCAGCGGGGAGGATGTGCAAGTTGACGGAGCGAGGAGCGCTGCGCTTGCCGGGTGCACCGTCGCATCGGCGGGAGACCCGGCGGCGATTCTGCGTCGGGCCCAGCCTTTCAGGTAGCGCCGACGCGACGGTTTCTAGGGATGTTCAGCCTCGGCATGTACTTTCTCGTGGCGCAAGAGGTACAAGCCGCTGCCGATGATGATGGCCGCGCCAACCAGCGTGTAGCGGTCGGGAAGGGTGTGCCACAGGCTCCAGTCGATCGCCACGCCCCAGGCGAGCGCAGAATATTGGAAGGGCGCAACGACCGACGCCTCGCCACGGGCGAAGGCTTCGTTAAGCGCCATCTGGCCAAAAAAGCCGCTGATGGCCAGCCCGCACAAAAGCAATGCGTGTTCCGGATTGATCGCAACCCAGCCGGGGGCAGCCATGGCTGTGGCGCCGATGGCCATCAGGATCATCAGCCAGAACATCATGTGTTCGGTGCGGTCGGTACGGGCCAGCATGCGGGCGGTAATGGCCGAAATCGCATAACAGACCGCCGTTGCGAGGATGGCGATACCGCCAATGGTAAGGAATCCGCTGCCGTCCGGGCGCAGCACCACCAGTACGCCGGCCATACCGATCGCCACCGCAATCCAGCGCTGCCGGCTGACGCGCTCCTTGAGCATGACGACAGACAGCGCGGTAATCAGGATCGGCCCGATGAACAAAATGGTATACGCTGCGGCCAGCGACAGGCTCTTGAGGCCGAAGGCAAATAGCGACAGCATGGCGATGCCCAGCACTGCCCGCAGCAGGTGGATCGGCCAGTTGACCTGCAGGACGGACCGCAGCGCCCCGCGCCAGGCGACCCAGGCGAATACCAACGGCAGCGACACCAGCGAACGCAGCGCCGCGACCTGTATCGCCGGGTAGTGGGCAACCAGCAGCTTCATGGTCATGTCCATCAACGAAAACATGCCCACTGCGATCAACATCGCGTAAATACTGCGCAGGTTTTCCGAATTGCGGGTCAAACGATCCTCTCCATGCATATGCTAGTGAACCCAATATAACGTCGAGCAAAAGTCACAAAGTGTCACGACCGTCAGCACCCGCAACTCATTGCGGTCCTGACAGACAGCTTCCCGTGCAGTCGTGTAGGGCTAAACAACTGAGCCTCCCCGCTCACGCGCATAAATGCCGACCGCTTTGCCGTACATCTCAGTTTGCGCTTCATAAGTCAGGCCAAGGCGCTTGGCAACGCGCAGCGATGATTCATTGGCTGAAGAGATGACAGCCCGAACTTTTGGCTCGCGCCGGATCTCGAGCGCATGGTTCAAGGCTGCCGCCGCCGCTTCGTTCGCGAATCCTTGGCCCCAAAAGGCACGGTAGGTATTCCAGCCAAGCTCCATCACAGTGGATTCCTCGCGAAAGAACGCGCCAACGCTCCCGACGAGTCGACCAGTCTCCTTTTCCTCGACAGCCCACCAACCGGCGCCATGGATGAGCCATAGTCCTGCTTGTGAACAAAAGATTCGCCATGCAGCATGGTGGTCAGCCAGGACCAAGTGGGCCGAGCTTACAGGGTCGGCTAAATGCGCTGCGAATATGTCAAAGTCCTCCCGTCGATATTCACGAAGCATGAGTCGTTCGGTGTGAAGGTATGGAACAGAAGTGATGAACTCGCTATTCATGAGCTAGCTTCCATGTACTGGTGCCGGATAAGCCGTCCATTGCCGGCTACAAAGTGCGATTCGCGCCAATGGCCTTCTTTCACCCAATTCGACTTAATAGCGGTAAAAGTCATTGCAGGAAAATTATCAGTTGGTTGGCTCGTTTTTGCGACGATCCGTGACCGGCCGAAAGCGGATGTTCCCGAGAGCATGTCTACTTCGGCCTCCTGTGTCAAACATTATTGTTTTGCGCTTAACTTTATCGTTTTGGGCCAGACTTGATTGTTCGTCCACAGCCAAAGCCGCGTGGGGCGTGGGAGCGGTGCTGCAAGGGATTTGCCTTGATGTCAGGCGGTTAATGCAGGTCGCCCATTAGACATCTATTTATAGCGCCATGCCGACTACCCGACAATTTCCCCGCCAAACAAAGTCTTGAGGGCACAGATTTCGCTGCACTACGCCTGCGACCCCGCTCCCATCCTAGATTTTCTGATATGGATAATATTACATGTTACAAATATCCACTAGCAAGTTAATTCTAAAAAAACCAACAAAAAGACCCAAGAGGCCCGGCACACTGTTTTTCACCTCTATTGGATACCTCGAATTACCGGTAATTTCCGCGTAATCGCCGGTCGCGATGCCGGCAGTTGCGTTTTTTGATGTCAGACCGAGCCGCTTCCCGCCCGTTTTATGAGCGCTGAGCCTCGTTTTGTGCAGTCCGGACGGACTGCGGGCGTCAGAACGCCGCGACCTGAGCCTTCTGCAAGTAGACCAGGCGCCGCAAATTGTATGCAGCGACCTTCCAATGAGCTGTAGCGTGGCACGCGCCAATCCGATTGTGCGCAAGCCCTTGCCGCCCATCTCGGCCAGGCCGGCAAACACATGCTCGATCCGGGCGCGGGTCTTGGCGATGCGCGTGTTCCGACGTTTTGGGGTTTCTGGAATGGGCTTGTCCTTGCTGCCTTTGCGCTGAATGTACATGCGCCAGCCCTGCCGGGTCAGCTTATCCTCGCGCTCGCCATCCACGTAGCCCTTATCTGCCAGGACGTTGCGATTGGTATTCGACGGGTCGAGCACCGCCTCGAAATGAAGGGTGTCATGCTCACTGGCCGTGCTGATCTTGATCTTGCGTACCAACTTTTAGCGCTTGTCTGCATTGGCCGAGAGCTTGTAGCCGAAGTAGGACTTGCCATGCTTCTTGGTCCAGCGCGCGTCCATGTCTCTGTGCCGGCGCTTCTTAGGCTTCCAGTCGATTGGCATGGCACCTTCTCCAACAAGCGCCTTTTCCTCTTTGCTCATCGATTGTTTCGGCGTCTGCACGATGCTCGCGTCGACCATCTGGCCGCCACGTGCAATGTAGCCATGCCTGGAAAGCTGACGGTTGACGGCTTCAAAGATACTCTCGCTGGCACCGGCCTTGAGCCAGCGTTCCTTGAACGTCCAGACCGTCGTCCGGTCCGGTATCTGACTACTGGAACGCAGTCCGACAAAGCGCTGGAAGCTCAGGCGGTCGAGCAACTGGAATTCCATTTGCTCGTCGCTCAGGTTGAACAGTTGCTGGATCACCAGGACGCGAACCAATCAGTTAAGGGCCCGCTACAAATCAACGGAAAGAAAATTGATCTCAATCCCGCCGGCGGCGGTTCTGCCGTAGAGCCCAAGCCCAAAGGCAGCGGCGCGATCATTGCCGACGTGGACAGCCAGTTTCCGCCTCCGCCACCCGCGCCAGCCAACTAATCTCCATTTCCTTTCACGACGAGACCCGCATGAATTATCACATCAACGAAGGCAGCTTCACAATCCCAGCAAGCGCGCAGGACCGCAGCGTCAACATGCTTCTTCTTAATCTTGGCCCAGGCGGCTTGACACTGGTCGCAACGCGCGACGTAATGCAGGAAGGCGAAGACCTCGACGGACTCATAAGCCGTCAGTTGCGTACTTTGGCATCCCAAGTCAAGGGTTTCAAACAACAGGACCGGGTCGCACTGACGGTCGGTAGCGCACAATTACCTGCCTTGCAGATTGCGACCTCGTTCAAGCAGAACGGCGCAGGCATGCATCAGCGCCAGACCGCAATTCAACTTGGGGCCGGTGCAGTGCTGGTGCTGACGATGACGTGCTCCTCGCCGCTGAACGCGGAACAGGACGCTTACGCGGTAAGCGGCCAGCGGCCCCACCTGTACAGCCTGTTTAGCGCTAAGTAAAGTCGGGGAATGGCAGCAGCGAATCAATCTGGCTGTTGGGGCACGTCGGGAGACGTTCCAGCACGATGGCCAGCCAGC
>NZ_WHJH01000072.1 GCF_011682145.1 Massilia mucilaginosa | reverse complement strand
CTCCCATCCCGAAGCCGGCAAAGCGCCGCTAAGCACCTCCAACTCATTCAACCTGCCTTCGCCTCGATGTCAGCATCATGCCGTCTGGTGGATTAGCGGGCAAGCCTGAGGTTCATGGATCGCTTACAATACATCGGCACTCACCCCGTTCGAGCAAGCCTTGATTCAGCGGGAGCGCCTGCTTGTCATCAATGGCGATTTGTCTTGCCGCGGCTTGAGCACCTACACGATGGACGCCGTTTTCGTGCTGGGCAACGTCAATTGCGAGACGGTGGATCTGAGTATCGTGCCGTTCTACGTCAAGGGCAATCTGGTGGCGCGCAAGTCCTTGCGGGGCAGTGCCTACGACGACGGGGGCGACGGCCAGGAAGGAAAGCGCCATGTGGTCGTCGGCGCGACGGTGTCGTCACCGAAGGTCCGGACCTGGTACTTTTCGCTTGGCCATGTGACGTTCGCGCAGGACTCGGCCAAGGAAGTGCTCGTTGAAACGGAGCATGAAATGTCGGATGGACCGTGCTTCGGCGACAAGGATTGTTAGGCGCTGGCAGGGCCGGGGTCGAGCCGGTCCATGCATAGCCTGGCGGCCAGTACCGACAGGGTGCTGGCGACGCAGCCCCAGGCGATGTCGATCAGGGCCACGCCGAGCGGCCAGTCGCGCAGGGTGGCGAGGTTGGACAGGTCGTAGGTGGCGTAGGCGACCGTGCCGAACAGGGCTGCCGCGGTCAGGGTGGAGCGCAGGGGGCGGCGCGGGCCGTGCGGGGCCAGGGCGAACACCATCAGGCCGGCCGCGTAGATCAGGTAAAAGGCGATTGCCGGGCCGAAGCGCGGCTCGGCGGCCATGAGATGGCCGATGCCGTCGGCGTAGATGTCCTTGGCGATGAAGCCGAGCCAGAGCACGTCGAGCAGGACCATGCCGGCGATCAGGAGCAGGTAGGGGAGCAGCAGTTTGCGCATGGCGGGCTTTGGTGGCTGGCGTACAGCGCAGCATACGCTCTTACAGCGGGCTGTGCCGCGCCACATGATCGGCTTCCTTCGGGCACATTGAGAATCCATATTCGAAGGCACGGCGCCTGCGGCATTGTTGTTTTGCGCGGCTTAGTCGAGATCGCGGTAGTCGATTAATCGATGCCAGCGTGCGCCGTCATGCAGCGCGGCTCCGTAGTGACCGGCGACCAGCAGCGCCCCATCGCCCACCGACAGGTTGCCGGCGCAGACGCGCACGCTGGCGGACACGTCCGCCTTGCTCAGCACCTCGTCCTTGATGGTCCAGATGCCGTCGTCGGAGCTGCACCAGAGCTGGTCCTGGTGCCACACCATGTCGCGGAAGGGGAGGGTCATCTCGCCCCGATGGATGATTTTCCACTGATTAACGCGGCCCTTGAAGACGGTTCCCGATTCCGCGCCGATGTAGACGTTGCCGTCGCCGCCGCAGCCTAGCGTTTCCAGTGTCATCTGGCTCGGGAAAGCGATCTGTTGCCAAGCGCTGCCGTCAAAATGCCAAACGTCGCCGTGTCCGCCGGCCGCGTAGATACCGGACTCGCTGAATCCGTCGATATCGTGGAAGCCGCCGTCATCCATGAGCGATTTGTAGGGAATCGGGTCGTGCCAGTGCCAGTCGCTGCCGGCGCGCCGCTGTCCGACCGTCCTGCCGCTGCTGGCCAGCCACAGCGAACCGCCGATCGTGCGCAGTTTGCTGATGCCGCCACGCATGCCGATGTCCTTGCCGGTGGCGGCGTGTCCGCCCGCGAGGCTTGTTTCCAGGCCGGCGTCGCCGCTGCCCCAGGCGTAGACGTGGTTGTTGAGCGATACGCCGACAAACTGCTCTTTCGGGAGCTGGGCCAGGCCGGCTTTCATGCGGTGGATGCCGGTCATGTCGACCTTGTCCCAGCCGGGATCGCGTGGGTCGTTGAAGTAGCCCACGATGCGCGTGGACAAGGTGCTCTCGGGCGGCGAGTCGGTCTCTTCATCCCACAGTTGTTCGAGGATGAAGTAGAGAATTTCTTTTGTCCGCACGATACAGTCAACCACAACATAACCTTCAAACAAGGCGTGGTAGTTACTGTCGTCTAGTTTCATCATTGAGTTACCGATCGCCGGCCGCAGGGGCGGTGGAATTTTACAATGACATCCGGGCCGGTCGGAGCAATACACGTCGCCTTTGCTCATCCCGGCAATTTTCAAGGGCGTGGTCCTTATGTCGCCCAGTCAACCGCCATCAGGCGGGCGCGAATGTCGGGCAGGGCGGCTTGCTCGATGCGCGGTGATTCACCCAGCAGGTCGGCCAGCGCCGCTGCGGTGAGGCGGCTGGGAACGAGGGCGTGGGTCAACTGGGCACCTCGGTAGCTGACCAGCAGGGGAAGACTGTCGGGAATGAAGTCGTCCAGGAACTCGGCGTGATCTTCGAGATCGAGCCAGAGCCAGGTATCGTTCTTTCCGCCGTGTTCAGCCGCCAGGGACTCGAAGACTGGTTTGAGCGTGCGGCAGGTTTCGCACCAGCCGGTGGCGCCGATGATCAACGTCAGGCGCGCGGATGGCGCGTTCAGGCGCGTGGCGATGGCGGCGGCGTCGGTCCATGGATCGAGCAAAGGTGTACTCATGCGGCCGCCCGTGGGGCAAACATGTCGTGCAGCGTGTTCATGGCGATTCTCTGTTCTGTGGTGGATGCCCGCACGTTGATACGGACGGTTGACTGCGCTTGGTTGAGCATCTGCGCGACCATGGCGCGAATTGCTTGCGGTGCGTTTTCGAGCAGGTCGAGGGCGGTTTTGGCATCGATCTCGCGGCCAAGCAGTACACGCTTGCCGCGACCAACGAGGTGCGGACTGGCGGCGGTTGCGGCCCTTACCGCAGCCTGGTCTGCTTGCGGGTGGCCGCTGTCGGCATCGAGCCGGGTTTCGGTAATCAATTGATCGGGGTCCAGGCTGGCGGGATCGGGATCGGGCTCCGGCAAGGCCAGGCCATTGGCGTTGAGGTCGATGCCGGTCAGTGTTTGCCATACCCAACCGGCGTAGCGGCCCACGCCCTCATCGGCTAGCTGATCGATGACGAAGGGCAGGTGAGCCAGGTCGCCATGCCAAAGTGCGAAGGTGAGGGCCATGCGGGGTGGCAGCAGTGCCAGAAGATCGCGGGCTTCGGGGGCACCAATTGGCGTGAGCCAGGCAAGTTCGCGGACCCATCGCTGAAGGCGGCGGCTGGCTTGGGCGCGGATGGCGCCTGTTGCGCCGCCATAGACCGTGGCTTGCGCGAGCACGCTTTGAAGCAGAACTGGACGCGCGGCCTCCATGTCGCCAAGCTTCTCCAACGCGATGGATGCCTCGGCACGCACCTGCAGATCAGGGTCGCTCAATGCCTCGCGAAGAAGGGGAATAACGTTTCCCGGTTGACCTGCGACGGCGCAAGCGCGGCAGGCAGCTGCTCTGACATGTGAGGTTTTTGACTGCAAATAAATCGGCAGCGGATTATCTAGCTGTGCAACAGCGATGCTGTTCCGCAACGCCGCGGCACGCAGCATGATGACCTGGGCGGCAGGGGCGACATTGTTGGCTGACCAATGCTTGGCAATTTTCGTAAAGTGATCCGACGAACAGGCCGCGAGAGCAGAAACTGCTCCGCGCACCAGTTGGTCTGGATGCCGGCATATCAGCTTAAGTACATCGTCATCGATATTGGTGTACGAAGATTGCAGTGCCAGCCATACTGAGCAGAACGCTTCACCGGGCTTTTGCCACCGCTCCAGTGACGTAAGAGAAATATTCCGTCCAGTTGGGCCTGCAACTTTCAATCCGTTCAAATGCGTGGTAAGCAGCCAATTGAAGTGTTGAACTCGTTCAAATCTTACGTCGGCAGAGGCCACCGTCCAATCCAGCTGAGCCCAGTAAAATGCGGCATCCTCAGCATGTCGAATAATGAGTGGCTTTATAACTGGAAAATGGAAATCGGTAACCATAGCATAATTTCCTAATTAGGTTAGTTCCGAGCAAAGAGGCATCCACTTAATGCCGTCGAAAACAGTTGCACCGTACATTCCGGCCAGCAACATGACGCCATCGTTAACTGAAAGATTTCCAGAACACGAACGTACCTCGGCCGGTAAAAGCGGGTCAGTCAATTTGCCATTTTCGATCGTCCAAATCCCATAATCGGAAGTGCACCACACCTTGTCTTGAAACCAGACCATATCTTGAAACGGCAGAGTCATATCGCCTTTGTGAACCAATTTCCACTTGTTATTTCGACCTTGCATAATAGAACCACTTTGCAAACCGACATAGACAAGTCCGTCGCCTCCGCAGCATATTGTTTCAATATACATATTGGTGGGCACCGCGCATCGATTCCACTTCTCGCCGTTATAGTGCCAAAGGTCGCCTTCCCCACCACCGGCATAAATGTCTGAAGAACTAAAGCCAGCGATGACTTTGAACCCTTGATTCGAGCGGCCGAATTTATTTTTCTCGGGTTTCGGGAGACTACTCCGGTCAGCAAGAGTTTCCCATTGTCCAAGAGCACTCCGTCTGCATACCGATCTCCAAGCTCCTACCACATACGCATATCCGTCGATTGAAGCAACTGCATGCGCCGAAGTCTCCAAGGGCAACCCAGGTTTTCCAAGTGGTATTGAATCTTCAAATCCATTAAAACCACTTCCCATCACAGCGACGTCGCCGTCTAGAGCAACCATAACTGCCTGTTGTGTAGGTTTCTGAACCGATGCCAGTCGAGCAAGATCAAAATACTCGCTATCATATTCAGCACACGAAATAACTTCGTCATCATCTTCCACAATAATGCTGACGAGGCGCTTGCGCGGTGAGATATCATTGCCTTCAACTAACTCAAGCAAGACAAAGTAGAAGTGATTTTTACTAGCAACGGCACATTTGTAAATATGGTAGCCTAAGAAAAATTCTTCCCAGTTTTCTTTGCTGATCACTATATTCTCCTGATTATGGCTTCTTTTTAGGTTTGCTGCTTGTTATTTTAGGTGCTGATTTCCGTTTGGCAGGAGCTTTCGCCTTTTTTGCCCCACTACCAGCAGCACCAGAATGGCTTTTTGGCAAACAGTGTGCATATTTTTTGTAGCTCGCTTCGAGCTGTTTCTGAATGCATAAAGTGTCGCATTCGGAAAGAGGGAAAGACTGTTTAATAGATTCTGTGCCAGCGTCAATAGCATCCTGCAATGGCATCGGATCGCCAGCGAGCAACGGGGTCCCGTCAGCCTTTTGCGTGCCCGCCAATATCGATTTAAGATTCTCGTGAACTACTTTGTGCGAGCCATGGCTATTTGTGACGCCTTCTACACAAATAGTCAATGCCTCGTCCGGATTATATCCAACACAGCCTGCAAACATCGCATTTGGTAAAATGTGGTGACCTGATTGGCCAGGGCAACAACCCAATCCATTGGCGGAATTGGGAAAATTTGTTTCCCCATATGGCACTAAACCACATCGCCGCGCCGTGATACATGGGCTAGTTTTTACAGCTTCATGCATTATATCAGTAACCAGAGCTTGGGTTTTTAACTCACCTTTGGTGGATCCTGTCTTTTCTCTATATTGTTCGATTTGATCCTTTGCTTTTATTATTTCTTCACGAGCTTTTGAGATTTCGCTTTTGGCTTTATCGATATCATTTAGCAGCTTCGGAAACTCTTTGGTTGCATTCTTGAGGTCGTTTGCTCCATCGACTGTCATTAGAATATTTACACCACCCCCTACCAATGGGCCTCCTGCAAATGAACCTATGCGAACAAGGCCTTGTTTAAGCCCCATTTTTCCAATCTTTTTTAAGGCTGCTTCTTCCAGTTCTTGTTCCAACTTCGCTAACATTTTTTCTTGTCCCGACTGGGCAAGTTTTTCGATCATCTTGTGGGGGATGTCGTAAATTTCTGCTAACAACGGCGATGTTGGAGAAGGCTTTATCATCAAAAAGTCGCAGTGGTCATCCATCCAGCTTGACGGCGAAGCGCCAGGCCCCGACGACATTTTCTTGCTTTTAATTTTTAGCTTTCCGAGCAATCCTGGCTTGGCTTCAACGCGTTTTTGCCTTTTTTCATCGGACTCAGGTTGACATTCCCTTTCAATATCCCCCTTGTCTTTCACGCATTCTTTAGGTAAGTTTTTTTTGTCGAAATATGCAAATGCCAAGGTATTAGAAACGGTTGGTTGCTGCGCTGAGGCTTGTTTCGGTTTCTCTTCAGCTTTAGAATTGTTTTTCTTTATAGCGTCGGGCTTTTTTGGCTTGAGCATTACTTATCCGTGATTATGTGTCATGGCATCAATATGTCGGCAAACATTCAAGCCTTCAATCTTTACATCTTGGGACCACGCTGTAAAATATGCTTTGCCTTTAATAGTCTTAGTGGCGAGCCCCATTCCTAAATTTCGGGTGGCAGGTTCATTACCCACGCTTGTCGCTAAATACGATACATCGCGTAGCGCAACAGGTGTTCCACATATGAAAACCGTGCTTGATCCATTAGTTAAATCTTGCGCAGACGCTGTGTTTGTGTATGGAATTGGCACTGGCCCTGCGCTTGGAGGGGGAGGACTCCAACAAACATCAGGGCCAGCAATTGATTTTCCATCTGCAGCCCGAGAGCATATTTCGTTTTCATTGGCGTAAACGTGTGTATCCATATTTTTTGGCTCAATTTTAACGAAGTACGACAGCACAGCGAGTGCCATCGTCATTCGCGAGATGAACGATACCGGTATCTCCGGGGCTAAATACTGGGTCGGACATATCCCGTTGTAACCAAGCAAGCATCGCGGGGCCTGCTGCAGATCCCACTTCGCCAATCTTATCTGCCAATGTCAGATGAGATAGTTTTTTTCCACCAAACATCACTCTTGTAACAGCGTTCGCAATATCTTTAGCATAAAACTGTTCGCCGTTTTGATCACTCATGTGAAATTCTATTTGAGAAGGAACTACTTTCGCTTGGTTGCACGCAGCTCGAAGTGCATTGCTCAGACCTTGCGACCGGCATGGCACACTACCGTCATATCTCCCGACTTCTTTTCCTTTACCTACTCCTTTGATATGCAATCCCGGAGCGTCAGGAGATGATCGATGTAGTAATAATGCCGCTGCAGCTTCTCCTGGGATAAATCCATCACTATTTCCACTTATAATCAGCCGTGGGTCGCTTATGAACTTGTTCATATCAGCAGAATTTAAATAACTGTCTACACCGATCAGCAAAACTTGATCCGTTTCCTCATTAACGAGATAGCTTGCAGCTTGCAGTAAGCCATCTACCAAACCAGTTCGAGATTGCATTATAGATGTTATTCTGTGACGTTCATTTCTTGTTACTTTTTCTGCATTGTCAGGATCGGTATAAGCATGTAGCCGCAGCATGATATTGTGGATGAGTTCGATCAACTCCCCACTATTGGAATGAGGACGACTTTTATCTGGTCCTAATACAACTATTGCCGTTCTTTTTGTATCAAAAAGTGAAATTTCATTGGGTATTTGAATAATGCAATCCCGGATTGCGAAGGTAATCCACCTTGATAATCTTTCATCTCCATAAACGTCATCCGATAACATGGCTACGTTCACTGGAATTGAAGACTTTGCATAAAAATTGCTTGCTTGAAAATGATCAATGTTGGCACGTATTGCAGAGACGACAGCATCAAGGTGATATCCAAGTGAGCAGCACAGCCCAGCAGCAACTATTTGCATGCTGTTTTGCTTTTTTTAAAGTCGGCGGATTTGTCCAGAGTTTTCATTGAGTTTCGCGTCCCTCTATCGCGGCATTCGTCGGTTTACAACCCATACATCCTCCCAAGCCCAATGATCTCTCCCTCCAAAGCTGTTCAGAGACTGGCCCAACGGCGATTGTATGGAATTCGTTCAGCCGTCTTTTTACTGGGGTACTCAACCGCCATACTACGCTAAAACGCTCTTCATTCGGTTCAAAGTAGATTGTGTCCGGCACTGCAAGACATTCTTCGCTACTGTAGTCGGACCGTAAAATACGCACTATTACATTGTCGCATTTTGGTAATCGAAAACGGACGTCTGATCGGCCAGCCATCATGTTGCGTAAAATAATCTGCTCGCCGCCTTTTGGATAAGGCATCTGCTGATCTTCAGGTGCGCATTGGTTAAACTGTTCATCGAAGTCTTCAGGAAGAAAAGGGAAAATTTCCCTTTGCCATTTATCGTCATATGTTCCTCCGTATTTTGGTCTTGGATGCCAGTGACGTGCAATGGCAGAGAATGCGATCGGCCTCTGATTTCCGTTCGGCTTGCGCACTGCATCGTCCAGCGACTCAAGCATTGGCGCTGGTTGGCCATCAATTTCGTCATTACTGCGGGATCCAAACCATCCTATTCCGTCTGGATTCTCAGGATGGGCTTCTACCAATGTTGTCGCCGTTTCGCCCCATCCCTTTTTGTACGTTCGCATTCCTCCAAATGCGTTACCAAAATGAAGTGGCATTTGAGAAAATGGTTCAGCGTCAGTTAGTGACACTATGCCTAGTCGCTTTCGCCAATTTCGCGAGCCATGCACTCTCAACCCCTTCCGCAAGGGGCCAACTTGCCACACCACTTCCATGGATTGGACCGGCTTTCCATTTGCATGCGCGCTTGCGTTAAACAGCACATCGCAACGTGGTTTGAAACGTGCCAAATCGGAACCATAGAGCATCGCACTCAAGCCCGGTTCACCTACATATACGTCGGCATGTTCAAATGGTTGCGGCTCTATAGGACGCGGTCGTTCTCCAGCGGCAGGTATCTTCCATGTGCCTTTTGCCACAATTACTAAGTGCTCGCGTCCACTGACATCAACGGCGGAGCTAATGTCGACCGCAAGATGTTTAGAGCCTACAATTATGTCCACCGTAATCCTTGGTCTAGTTAATGTTGACTGAGCCACCCAATATGCGCTGGGTCGCGCTGGCGTGGCTGGTAATGTAGGTGCCGCGCAATTGAATGCGTCCATCCGCGCTGAGGATCAGTGCCGCCTCGCCGCAGCGCAGCTCGATCTCGTGTTCGGCGTTGAGCACCACGCGCTCGCCGTCGAGCAGCACGTCGGTCGGCGCGGGCGCAGTCGCTGCCGGCGTTGCCAGCATCAGCCCCAGAATAATCGGCTGCATCGGATCGCCGCCCTCGAATCCCAGCGCCAGCGCCTGGCCGATGTTGCTTGGGTCGAGCGGGCTGATGCTGCGGGCGCGGATGCGGCTCAGGCCGAATGTGGCGATGCTGACCAAGGCGCTACCGTCAGCGCCGATGCCGTCGAAGGTACCCACGGCGATGCCGTCGGCGCGCGCGGGCCGCTGCGGCGTTTGCACGATTACGTCATGCAACAGACCTTCTGGCTGCGCAGACTCAGTGACCTGCACGCTGTTGCCGGCTTGTTTGGCTTGCTTCATCAGTTCTCCAGAATCTTCTTGCCCTTCAGGGTGATGTTGCCATCTGCCTTGAAGGTTTGTTCGTCGGTGGTTCCCACGCTGAACGTGTGCCCGTTGATGGTAATCGTTCCGTCCGACTTCATCACCATGCTCGCCTTGCCCACCGTAATGGACAATTCGTCCCCCGCCGTGATGGAATATTCATTCCCCACCTTGGTCACCTTGTGGGTTCCGACAATGGTCGCCATCGCCAAGCCCACGTTCAGGTCGTATCCAAGTCCCACGTTTTCCATGCGCGCCAAGCCGACGTTCTGGATCGACGCCAGGGCAATCGTTTCCGTCTTCATCTTGGCCACGGTAATGGTCCACGCACCGCCAATGCTGTCGGTCTCGTTCTGCACCACGGTTTTAGTCCGGTTCGCGCCGATGGTAATCGTCTCGTTGATCCCCACATCCTCGGTCCGGTTGTCGCCGATGCTGATGGTCTCGTTATGATCAACCCGCTCCTTGCGGTTGTTGTGCACCGTAATCGTTTCATCGCGGTCGACCGTTTCCGTGCGGTCGCGCTTGACGAGGGTGGTTTCGTCGCGGTCGATGGTCTTGCGGCGGTCGTTGCCGACCCATTTGTCTTCGTCGTGCTCGACCTCGGTCAGCTGGTCTTTCTCGGCATGCAGCCACAACTGCTCCTGGCCCTTTTTATCCTCGAAGCGCAGGGCGTTGGCGGTGTTGTAGTTGCCCTTCGGCGTGGAACGCGTCAGCACGCCGCTCTGGGTCTTGTTGTCCGGCAGTGTCCACGGCACCATGGTGTCTTCGTTCGGCACCATGCCCGTGACCAATGGCCGGTCCGGGTTGCCGTCCATGAACTGGACGATCACTTCCGAGCCGATGCGCGGAATCGATGTCACGCCGAAGTTGGCGCCCGACCACGAGGTGGCGACGCGGATCCATGCCGAACTTTTCTCGTCGTACTCGCCGATGCGGTCCCAGTGGAACTGCACGCGGACGCGGCCGTATTTGTCGGTGTGGATCTCTTCGCCTTTCGGCCCCACCACCAGCGCCGTCTGCAGTCCGTAAATCTTCGGCTCGATACTGTTGTAGCCGCGTCCCGGGCGCCAAGGAATCTGCTTGCGGATGCAGGACACGCGGTTTTCGTAGTACGACGGCGTTTCCACATTGACCTGATAATTGTTGCTGGCCGTGTGGCGCACTTCCAGGATCAGGAAGTTTTTCGAGCCGTCGTCAAAGTGTTCCGTCAAGGTAAAGCTGCGGCCGGGCATGACGTAGCGGTCGTTGCCGGCGCCTTCGAAATGCTTGCCGGACGCTTCGATTTCCTCCAGCCGCAAACGGGTCTTGGCGTCGCCGTCGCCGGCGTCCTTGAAGCCGTAGGCGCCCACGTATTCGTAGACTTCCTTCTTGAGCACGTCACCCTGCTCGTTGACGGTCGGCAGCTGGGTCTTGACCGGTTTCGGGCTCTTGAAGTTGAAGCTGGACAGGGCGTACTTGGCCGGCACCAGGCGCCGCACCGGCGTCCATTCGCCCAGCGCATCGTCTTCCTCGGCGCCGGCGGCGCGGTTGAAGGGGATGTGGGCCGGGCCGTCGATCGGCGCGGCGGCGGTCGAGTCGTCCGAGATAATCAGGGTATGGCCGGACGCCGTATGCTCGTACCAGTAGAACCAGCCTTTTTCTTCCCAGCGCCGGTGCACGTAGTTGTAGTCGGACTCGTCGTACTGGCAGGCGTCCTTCATGACCGGGTCGGGGCCGCCCACGCGGAACTCGCTCTTGCGCACGCCGTAGTCGCCGAAGATGTCGTCGGTCTGGTCCTTGACGGTCATGTTGTGGAACAGATAGTTGTCGCGGCGCAGGCGCAGGTACGCCAGCCACGGCAGCAGGACCATGTCGTAATAGACTTCGCCGCCGTCGGCGCGCACGCGGCGGAATTCGAACACGTAGCCGTTGAAGAAGCGCTTGCTGTCGTCTTCGCGCACCAGTTCGACGGTGGCCATCTTGCCCTGCACATCCTTGAGGGCGATGTTGGGATCGTCGCTCAGGCATTCGACGGTGAAGTGGAAGTCGCGCGACAGGCCTTCCACCGCGTCGATCCGGTTGGCCACGAGGCTGGCCGGGCCTCCGTTGGGAAAGTTCAGGCGCAGCAGGCGGTTGTTCTGGCGGGTCATGCGGGCTTCCTTTTGGTGGGCATGTGGCGTTGTATCGGTATTATTGTTGGGCGGGGCTGAGCGCCGTCTTGCCTGCGAGATGCTGTTGCAGGCGTTGCACCACGGCGGCATGGCCGCGCCGGCGCGCGCAGGCGAGGGCGTCCTCGCCGCGCTTGTTGCGCAGCGTCGGATCGGCGCCGTGCTCAAGCAACAGGTTGGTCAGGCCGAGATTGCCGGTGGACACGGCCATCTGCAGGGCGGTGTCGCCTTGTCCGTGCGTCGCATCCACGGGAATACGTTGCCGCAGCAAGCGCGCGGCCAGGGCGATCTGGATCGCTTGCTGCTGCGGCGGCGGCAGCGGTTGCAGCGCCAGGCTATGCAGCGTGGTACGCCCGCCATCGGCAAGCACGCGCGCATCGGCGCCGCGCTCGAGCAGCAAGGTGGCGATTTCCAGCGGCGGTGTGCTCAGGGCGTAGTGCAGCGGTGTACTGCCATTGGTATCACGCGGACTGTCGAGCCGGGCGCCAGCGTCGAGCAACAGGGCGACAACTTGGGCGTCGCCATTGGCCACGGCCATCATCAGCGGGCTGATGCCGGCGTGGCAGATGTTGGGGTCGTCGCCGGCGGCGAGCAGTTTCTTCAACAGGGCGTGGCGATCCTTGCTCAAGGCCATGAAAATGCGCGGTGCGGCGCCGGGCCGGAATTCGCGCGCGGCATCCTGGAAGGCGTCGCCGCTCGCGCGCGCCGCGGGACAGCGCACGGCGGCGCTTGCCGGTTCGCGCACCGGTGTCTTGGCCTGGGCCGGGGCGAGCGTCAGGAGCATGGCGAGCACGGCCGGCCAGGCCATCCGCCGGATCATCTGGCGCCTCCCTTGATGTAGTCGGCCTGTGCCTGGTTCAGGTGGCGCTTGACCGAGTCGTACTTGCCCTGGCTGAGGAGGTGCCTTGCCGTCTCCAGTTCGCCCAGCGACAGCACGCCGTTCGCGTACATGGTGTCCATTTCGGTGCGCAGCTTGATGATGGCGAAGGAGGACATCGTTTCCGGATTGAGCGCGGCGACCAGCACGTCGAGCATGGTGCCGACCGGCCGCACCACGGTCGTGCCTTTGGCGGCGCGCAACGCGGCCTGGCTGCCGGCCATGTCCTTGGCGGTCTTGGCCGAGGCCGCGTCGACCAGGGCGCCTTCGGCCTGCAGGTACTGGCCGAGCCGGGAATTGGAATAGGTCGGGGTCTTGGTGACCAGGGTGCTGGCCTTGTCGCCGAGCACGTCCGCATAGGGGCCGTAGCGGTCGCGCTTCATCAAGTCCTTGAGCGTGCTTTCCATCCACTTTTCCATGCTGCCGCCAAACTTGCCGTTGGCCATGCCCGCCGAGGCGCCCATGATGTTGGCGGCGGCTTTCAGGCCAATGCCGGTTTCGCGCAGCGGACGGAATTGCGCATGCTTTTGCAGCTTCATCCAGGCTTGCGGATCTTCCAGGCGCAGCTCGCTCATGACGCGGTCGAAGCGAACCGGGCTGTAGTGGCGCAGGTAGTCGATGTACTCAAGGTAGTCGTTCAGTTTCAGGCCGCGAATGCGCGCCTGTGCCAGCAGGAACTTGATGTGCCGGTTGTGCTCGTCGGCGGTACGCTCGCGCTCGCGCACCGTGGTGGTGGTGCCGTTGCGATTGACGGACGAGATTTTGCCCGCGCCTTGCGGCCTGTCGGAATATTCCACGGTGCCATCCGGACGCTGTATTTTATAAACCGCCATGGACGTCCTTGACTGTCAGTTACAACATTAAATGAATGCTATAAAAAAGCAATTGCTGTCATTTTAGCAAAATATTGCTCTCTCGAACTTACATTTGCAAAAAATTGAGGCAAATGCGCCACGAAAATGCGACGGATTGTTGTGTTTATGATATTGGCGTTGGGTGCTGTGGTGGACGACTTGTCGTTACCGGGGAGGAGGGGGCGGCGCAGGCCGGCGGCGGGCCCGGCAGGTGCCGGTCCGCGCGCCTGTGCCGGCTGTCAGCGTGCCTGTGCGGCGCTATCGAGGCCGCGCGACTAGTCTTGGGGGCGTCCGGCTGGCGGCGCTAAAACCAGGGATCGTCATCGAACGGGCTATTGTCGACAATGCGCAAGGTCTTCAACCAGCGTTTGAGCGCGCCGATGTCGGCGAACGCGGCAATCTCGGACGCGATTTGCCCGATCTGCGCGCGCATGGCGGCAATCTCGGTCCGCAGCATCTTCAGCACCGTTTTCGGTACAGGACGGCGGGTCGATTCCCAGCCGATATCGCGCGCGAGCGACATCTCCATGTCGAACAGTTCGCCGCTGACTTCATCCAACTGGCCGCTGAGGATACGGTTGTACTGCTTGATGCGCTCATCACCCAGGTTGTCCAGGCCTGTCTGGTCGATCTGCTCGACTTCCAGTTGCAATTCCAGCAGGCCGAGCAGATCGTTGGCCGCATACGCGATGTTGGCGCGCTGCATCAATCCCGTTTTGCGGTCGCGCTCGGCCGGATCGGTTTCGCGGTCGGGATGCAGGGCGCTGGCGAGCTTGCGGAAAATATCGCGCACCGATTGCGTGAGTTTGGCCTGCTCGGCCTGGTGCTTTTCCTCGCGCTTGCTGAGCTTTGGCGCTTTGGGCGGCTCCGCTTGTCGGGCGTCGTGTTCGCGCGCGCTCATCTTTTCTTCGAGCGAGGCAAAGAACGCGTCGGGCGAATGGATGAAAGCGTCGGCATCGAGATCGAGGCCGGTGAGGCTGCCGACCATCTTGAGCATGAGTGCTTTTTCCTCGTCCATTTCCTGATCGTAGTCGCGGCCGCTGTGCTTGTTGTAGATCTCTTTGACGAGCTCGTCGTCATCGTCCTGCATCAGGTCCCATGCCATCGGACAGATCAGGGCTTGCAGTTTGTCCTTGTCCTTTTTGCCCATCGATTTGTGCGCGTATGCCTGGTCGTATATCACCAGCAATTGTTTGCGGCAAGCGTCGAATTGCTCCGCCAGAGGGCGATACTCGCGGTCCGCCACAGCTTGAATTTTCGGCAATTCCTCGCGCCAGAGCGCCAGTTTGGCGCGTTCGGCTTCCAGCTTCTTGACCAGACTGTTGAATTGCTTGCGCGCACGCGATGGCGTTCCCGCGCTGGCGGCTGCGGCGATCCGAACCGGATAGTGGGAAGAAGTGGTCATGGGACTTTGTTCAACAGCGATGGCACACGGGCTGTCATTGTAAGGGATGCCCGTTCGCCGGCATAGCGGGATACGGTTGGCCCGCATGGCCGGCAGCCGGAGGCGCGCCTGGAATTACAAGGTGAAGGCGGGCGATGCCAGCGTGGGCAAGGCGCCCACGCGCTGCGGCGAACTAGTCGGACAGCTTGCCTACCACTTGAAAACCCGGGCCAGGGCCAGCCACCAGGTGATGAAAGTATCGATCAATCCGCTCAGGACCGGCACTACCTGAATCATCATATCGTCCATGCTTGTTCTCCACAGGTCGGTTGACGCGGCCCGAACGAGCCGCTCAGCGAGTGTAATGGTGTTGGCAAGTCGATATTTTGTGCAAGCCCAATGGAGACGGTGGGCATCGCGTTCAAGCTGGCGGCGTAAAAAAACCCGGGCACGCCCGGGTTCTTCACGCAGCTTGGCGCAACTCAGTGGAAGTGTTCCGTGCCCGCAGGCGCGTCTTCCGGCATTTCCGCATGCACCAGTTCGCCTGTTGGATCGGCAAACAGCGGCGCATCGCAGTCGTCGCAATACTCGGTCACAAAACGCTCGTTGTGGCGCTTCACGTGCGTCACGCCCGCTTCGTTCAGGTGTCCGACGATTTCGTCGAGCGGTGCTTTCGGCTCCAGCGCGCCGCCGAGGCCGGCCGCGGACAAGCCTTCGACCGGCGTGCCGTCTTCATCTTCCTGCCCGTACAGCGGCCACACGATGCCGTAGATCACATCGGCGGTCTGGCGCATGGTGAAGCCCACGCGGTATTCGTCGATCTGCCCTTCGGCCGATTCGTCGCCGAAGCCGGCGATGACCGCGCGCAGGTCGGACGCTTCCACGCCCAGGGTATGGGTCAGGTAATGCACGGCGGCGCGCACCGACACTGGACGGATCAGTTTGTCCGCCTCGCGGCACGCCACGTAATACGCTTCCGGCAGCAGCAGTTCGGTGCCGCAGCCCGGCAGCAGGCGCGAGATGCTCGGGCCGGCCTGGGCGCGCCACTGTTCCAGCGCGTTGGCGCGCTCGACCATGAAGGTCGACTGGAACTGCGGCTCCTGCCAGCGGAACAGCGGGCTGCCGAGCGGCGCCACGATGGCCACCATCAGGTAGCGCGTGTCGGCCAGGAAGGGCGCGGTCTCGGCCGGCTTGGCCAGCGGCTTGACGCTCGTGCCCTTGTGCGCGGCCTGGGCCAGCTTGTGCGTGGCGGCGTAAGTCTCGGCATGGGTGCGCGGCAGCTGGTCGATCGAGAACAGGGTCGGCGCCATGGCCATCTGCACGCCGTCGGCCAGCAGGTGCGCCGAAAAATGGGCGGACAGGGTTTGCAGCAGCTCGGCCGGAATGGTGCCGGAGGCAATCGAAAAACGCGTCCACGCAAGAATCGGCGCCGCCACCAGCAAGGCCTGGAAGGTCTTTTCGACCCCCTCGTGCTGCTCGACCATGGTGGACGATTCGCTGACCGCTTCCACGCCCTCCATCAGGGTGTCGTAGGCGTTCAGGTCTTCCTTGAACAGCACGTTGAGGGTGGTGTCGACGGTATCCTGGTGGCCGCTCTTGAGCAGGCGCTGGAGGTGGGTGTCGAGCTGGCGCTCCCAGGCCCGTTCTTCAATGCGGCTGGCCGCCTGGACGATCGCCTGGCTGATGCTGACCAGGCGCTGGCTCTCGGCCGACAACTTATGGGATGGTTCTTTGGTTGGACGACGCATGGGGATAAGAGTCTTTGTAAGTGAATGAACGGATCAATAATGTCGGAACAATGATAAACCCTTATCAGCCGTATTGTAGTTCATTCCCCCGCCCACCATGAAGACGGCGCAAGAAGCGTGCGCAAAAGGTGAAAAGGAGGGCGTTGGTGGGCGCTTACTGTCGCGCCGCGCGGCCCCGCCGGACGAAAAAAACGCCGGACGAATCCGGCGTTTTTCGAGGCCTGCCGCGCGCTGGCGCAGGGCGTGGCGGACGCTTGCCTTACGCGGCCAGCAGCTGGCGCAGCACGAACGGCAGGATCCCGCCATGCTTGTAGTAATCGACTTCGATCGGGGTGTCGATACGCAGCAGGACTTTGACTTCCTGCACGTCGCCGTTGGCGCGCGTGATGACCAGGGTCGCCAGTTGCTGCGGCTTGATCTCGCCTTCCAGGCCCTTCAGGTCGAACACTTCGTTGCCGGTAATGTTCAGGGTCTGCACGCTGTCGTCGCCGAGGAATTGCAGCGGCAGCACGCCCATGCCCACCAGGTTCGAGCGGTGGATGCGCTCGAACGAACGGGTGATGACCGCCTTCACGCCCAGCAGCTGGGTGCCCTTGGCCGCCCAGTCGCGCGAGGAACCGGTGCCGTACTCTTCGCCGCCGAACACCATGGTCGGCACGCCGTCGGCCACGTACTTCATGGCTGCGTCGTAGATCGACATCTGTTCGCCGCTCGGCTGGTGAACCGTGATGCCGCCTTCAACCGCGGAACCGTCGGCCTTGGCGGGAATCATGCGGTTCTTGATGCGCACGTTGGCGAAGGTGCCGCGCATCATGATCTCGTGATTGCCGCGGCGCGAGCCGTAGGAGTTGAAGTCGGCCTTCATCACGCCGTTGGCCAGCAGCCATTTGCCCGCAGGGCCGCTTTCCTGGATCGAACCGGCCGGCGAAATGTGGTCGGTGGTGATCGAGTCGCCGAACACGCCCAGTGCGCGCGCGCCGGAAATGCCGGTCGCTGCCGCTTTCGGGGTCATCTCGAAGCCGTCGAAGAACGGCGGCTCGGCGATGTAGGTCGACTTCGGCCAGTCGTAGACCTGGCCGGTGGTGGTGGTCACGTCTTCCCACAGCTTGCCCGGTGCGCCCTTGACGTCGGCGTAGTTGGCCTTGAACACCTTGGAGTTCATCGCGAACTTCATCAGCTTGCCGATTTCTTTCGAGGTCGGCCAGATGTCGCCCAGGTAGACGTCCTTGCCGTTGGTGCCCTTGCCGACTGGCTCGGTCATCAGGTCGCGCGTCATGTTGCCGGCGATGGCATAGGCCACCACCAGCGGCGGCGAAGCCAGGAAATTGGAACGGATGTTCGGGTGGATCCGCGCTTCGAAGTTGCGGTTGCCCGACAGCACAGCCGACGCGACGATGTCGTTCTCGGCGATAGCCGCGTTCAGCTCCGGGGTCAGGTCGCCGGCGTTGCCGATGCAGGTGGTGCAGCCGTAAGCGGTCACGCCGAAGCCCAGTTGCTCCAGGTAGGGCAGCAGGCCGGCGGCGGTCAGGTACTCGGTCACCACGCGCGAGCCGGGGGCCAGCGAGGTCTTGATGTGCGGCGCGACCGTCAGGCCGGCTTCAACCGCCTTCTTGGCCAGCAAACCGGCGGCCAGCAGCACGCTCGGGTTCGAGGTGTTGGTGCACGAGGTAATCGCCGCGATCAGCACGTCGCCGTTCTTGACGTGCACGCCGTTGGTCGTCTCGTAGTGATTGGTCAGGTCGGACGCTTTTTTGTTGAAACCGTTTTCGGTGGTCGGCTTCGAGAACAGTTCGATGAAGTTGTTCTTGACGTTGCCGATTTCGATACGGTCCTGCGGACGCTTCGGGCCTGCCAGCGACGGGGTCACGGTAGCGAGGTCGAGCGAGACCACGCGGGTGTAGTCGATCTCGCCTTCCTGCGGCACGCCGTACAGGTTCTGGGCCTTGAAGTAGTTCTTGAACGCGGTGATTTCTTCGGTGGTGCGGCCGGTGCCTTCGAAGTACTCGATGGTGGCGTCGTCAACCGGGAAGAAGCCCATGGTCGCGCCGTATTCCGGGGCCATGTTGGCGATCGTCGCGCGGTCGGTCAGCGACAGCGTTTCGGTGCCGGCGCCGAAGAATTCGACGAACTTGCCGACGACTTTTTCTTTACGCAGCATTTCGGTGATGGTCAGCACCAGGTCGGTCGCGGTGCAGCCTTCGCGCAGCGCGCCGGTGAGGTTGACGCCGATCACGTCCGGGGTCAGGAAGTAGACCGGCTGGCCCAGCATGCCCGCTTCGGCTTCGATGCCGCCCACGCCCCAGCCGACCACGCCGATGCCGTTGATCATGGTGGTGTGCGAGTCGGTGCCGACCAGGGTGTCAGGGTAGTAAGTGTCGCCCGCCGTACCGGACGCCTTGTGTACGCCGCGCGCCAGGTACTCCAGGTTGACCTGGTGCACGATGCCGAAGCCGGGCGGCACCACGCCGAAGGTGTCGAAGGCTTGCATGCCCCACTTCATGAACTGGTAGCGCTCGTTGTTGCGCGAGAATTCCAGCTTCATGTTCAGGTCGAGCGCGCCCTTTTCGCGGTAGTGGTCGATGGTGACCGAGTGATCGACCACCAGGTCGACCGGTACCAGCGGCTCGATGTTTTTCGGGTTCATGCCCATCTTGTTGGCGACGTTGCGCATCGCGGCCAGGTCGGCCAGCAACGGCACGCCGGTGAAGTCTTGCAGCACGACGCGGGCCACGACGAACGGAATCTCGTCGGTGCGATCGCCGTTTGGCGCCCAGTTCGCCAACTGCTTGACGTGTTCTTCCGTGACCTTCTTGCCGTCGCAGTTACGCAGGACGGATTCGAGGACCAGGCGGATCGACACCGGCAGGCGCGAGACGTTCACCCCAAGGCTTTTCTCGAGCGCCGGCAGCGAGTAGAACTTGCCTTTCTTGCCGGCCGACAGTTTGAAATCCTTGAGCGTGTTCAGAGTGTTGCGGGACATGACCTCTCCTTCAGTGAGATATTTGTTATTTCAGTTATTTTGCTGCAGGGGCGTCAAGCGCCGCCGGCGCCGCCACTGCTGGCGTCGCTGGTACTGCAAGTTCGCCCGATGCCGGGGGTGCTGCCGGCATCGGCGGGGCGATCGGTTTTTCGACGACCGGCTTCATCTGCTCGGCGTTCTTGCATTCGTTGGCCAACTGGCGGTTCAGGCGCGAATCGAGCAGCATGCCCTTGGCCGGAATACCGATCCAGACCAGGCCGAAGGTCGGGTTTTCGAAGCGCTTGGCGCCCGTGGTCGTGCCCACGCGGGTCAGGCGGTGCAGGCGCTTCTTCCAGCGCAGCGCGATGTGGCCGTCGTCCTTATCGTTGTGGTAGGTCGTGACCTTGTTGCCCAGCTCGCAGTCGAAGTCGGTGGTGGTGGTGTCGGTGATGTCCGGTTCCGGCTCGCTGCCAACCACATCGACCGCTTTCGGGTGCGCGCGCGCTTTGGATTTGGCGGCCGGCTTGGCCTTGGCCGCCTTGGCTGCCGGTTTCGGTTCGGCCGCGTTGGCCGCCGGGGCCGCGCACAGGGTTGCCGCTGCCATCGCCAGGGAGCAGGCGAGCAGGGTGTTCTTGATCAGGGTGGGCATCGGGGAGCTTCCGTTCAGGTGGCTGGTTGTGGTTCGTTGACGAGGGCGGCGGCGGCGTCGGGCAGGGCCAGGCCTGCCAGTTTCGCGCGCTGCAGCACCGTCCAATAATAGCGATAGCTGGCGCGGTCGTGCAAGCGCCCGTTCTGTGAAATCGGGCCCCAGCTGGCGTTCTTGCCTTCGGTCAGGATGTTGGTCGCTTCGTTCACTTCCGACAGACGCGGCGTAAACGCCTTGAGGATCGGCTTGATCTGGTCGGGGTGTATGCTCCACATGCGCGTAAAGCCGAATTCGGCGGCGGCGCGCTGGGCATCGTTGGCGACCACGGCGCTGTCCTTGATGTCGGTGGTGACGTTGTGCGACGGCACCTTGCCATGCGCGTGGCAGGCGGCCACCATCTCGAGCTTGGCGCGCACCACCAGCGGGTGCGTGAACTGGCCCGGCGTGCGCATGGCCGCGCCGGGAATGGCGCCGTAGTGCGACGAGACGAAATCCATGATGCCGAACGACAGGCACTCGACCTGCGGCTGGGCGGCAATGGCGTCGGCTTCGCGCAGCGCGCCATGGGTTTCGACCAGCACGTGCACCGGCATCGGCGTGAGGCGCCCGCCCTTGGCGGCGTGCACGTTGATGGCCTCGATGGCGCGCGCCACGTCGGCCGCGCCATTCGCCTTGGGCAGCACCACGTAGGCCAGGCGCTGCGCCGCGCCGCCGACGATGACGGCCAGGTCGCCGTCGAAGAAGGGGCTGTCGACGTCGTGCACGCGCACGCCGATGCGGTTGTGGCGGTTGCCGTCGTCATTGAGCAGACGCACGATCATTTGGGCGTGTTCGGGCTCGGAGCCGGCGGTGGCGCCGTCTTCGCAGTCGAACGTGATGTCGAACAGGGGGCCAAGCTCTTGTTGCAGGGCCATCGACTTGAGCATCAGCTTTTCGGAGCCTGCATAGTGGTCGCAGGCGGGGAGCAGCAAAGGCTGGCGTTTGCCCTGGAATAAAACCTCGGAGGGATGCATGATCATTTTCTCAGGTACAGCAGCGCTCGTGCCGCTCGGGGCGGCACGGCGCGTGCGGCGAATCGGTGGTGTTACGGGGTCCACGAATCCGGCCGCGTTGAAACTCAGGCCAGCAGGTGGGCGACGCCGTCACGCTCTTCGGTCAGTTCCTTGAGCGTGAGGTTGATGCGTTCCTGCGAGAACTCGTCGATCGGCAAACCTTGCACGATCGTGTATTCGCCATTCTCGGTCGTGACCGGGAAGCCGAACATGGTGCCTTCAGGGATGCCGTACGAGCCATCCGAAGCAATGCCCATCGTTGTCCACTTGCCGTTGGTGCCGAGGTACCAGTCGTGCATGTGGTCGATGGCTGCGTTGGCGGCCGAGGCTGCCGACGACAGGCCGCGCGCTTCGATGATCGCGGCGCCGCGCTTGCCGACGGTTGGCAGGAAGGTATCGCGGTTCCAGGCGTCGTCGTTGATGCTTTCCTTGACCGATGCGCCATCGATCTGGGCAAAGCGGTAGTCGGCGTACATGGTTGGCGAGTGGTTGCCCCACACGCACAGTTTTTCGATCGACGCGACCGGCTTGCCGGTTTTGGAAGCGATCTGCGACAGCGCGCGGTTGTGGTCCAGGCGCAGCATGGCGGTGAAGTTCTTGGCCGGCAGCGACGGCGCCGATTTCATGGCGATGTAGGCGTTGGTGTTGGCCGGGTTGCCGACCACCAGTACCTTGACATTGCGCGAAGCGACGGCGTCGAGCGCCTTGCCTTGCACCGTGAAGATCTGGGCATTGGCTTCGAGCAGGTCTTTACGCTCCATGCCAGGGCCGCGCGGACGGGCGCCGACCAGCAGGGCGAAATCGGCATCCTTGAACGCGGTCATCGGATCGGCGTGGGCGCTCATGCCGGCCAGCAGCGGGAAGGCGCAGTCGTCGATTTCCATCATGACGCCCTTGAGCGCTTTCTGGGCTTTCTCGTCAGCGATTTCCAGCAATTGCAGGATGACTGGCTGGTCTTTGCCGAGCATGTCACCGTTCGCGATGCGGAACAGCAGGGAATAGCCGATCTGGCCGGCAGCGCCGGTGACAGCAACGCGCAGTGGGGTTTTAGCCATGATGAATCTCCAAAGTGGGAAAGAAAACGGTCGAAGCAACGGTCGAAGCTGAGGCTACGCTTGTCCGGGAAAACCGTAATGATACCAAAATCGGATACCGACCTCGGACACCATCACCAGAACTTCCCGCCCCCGTCAAAGGGACCCTCGAAAAACCTACTGCGCGACGTCATTGCCGTCCTGCGATGCTCACCGTACCTTCGTACGGCTGCGCTTCTCGGACGACACTGACGCCGCTCGCTACGCTTTTTCGAGGTCCCAGGAATTTTCTGGGGCGATACGCGCGTATGCCGGATCGAACGCGAGTGTAGGCGCAGGTCGGCAATCTGTCAATTCGTATCATATATCTTATATAAGACACCTTATATAAAACACCTGCCTGCGGCGATTGGACTGGACTGGCAAGCCCGTTTGTGTTGAAATCGCGGTCTATGAATTCCCTCCCGACCCCACCGATCCTGCATGGACTACCTGCCAGCGGGACCGGCGCTGCCGCCGGCACTGCGGGCGCCTCACCCACCTTCAGCCCGCTGTACCAGCAGATCAAGGCCCTGCTCACCCAGGGCTTGCAGGCCGGCGAATGGAAGCCCGGCGAAATGATCCCCAGCGAGGTCGAACTGGCCGGCCGCTTCAAGGTCAGCCAGGGCACGGTGCGCAAGGCGATCGATGAACTGGCCGCCGAAAACCTGGTCGTGCGGCGCCAGGGCAAGGGCACCTTCGTCGCCACCCACCACGAAGCGCGCGCGCATTTCCGTTTTTTGCGGCTGATGCCCGACGAAGGCGTGCCGCATCACCCCGACAACAAGATCATCGAAGTCAAGCGCATGCGCGCGCCGGCCGAAGTGGCGCGCCTGCTGGACCTCAGATCGGGCGACTCCGTAGTGTATATCAAGCGCGTGATGTCGTTCGACGGCACGCCGACAATTCTTGAAGAAATGTGGCTTCCCGGCCTCCTGTTCAAGGGGCTGACCGCGGAACGCCTGGTCGAGTACAAGGGTCCAATGTACGGACTGTTCGAGTCCGAGTTCGGCACCCGCATGATCCGCGCCAGCGAAAAGATCCGCGCGCTCGGGGCCGATGCCGGCGCCGCCCAGTTCCTCGGAGTGGAGGAGGGTACGCCGCTGCTGTGCGCCGAGCGCGTCTCGTTCACCTACGGCGACAAGGCGGTCGAGCTGCGCCGCGGGCTGTACCTGACCTCGCATCATCATTACCAGAATGACTTGTCGTAGTTTCAAGACGAGTGCGTGCTCACTGTTGCTGAACCGCGATTGACCCCGAATTAAGGGGTCCGTACCCGGTGGGTGCAGTGCACAAAACGTCCGTTCCGTTTAAAATGCATTGATCATAAGAAAGTAGCGAGCGTCGTTCCATATTGTTGCCGAACTTGCAAAGCGCAAGAGGAAAATTGGTGCATTTCGGCAAAATGGGCGAAAATTGCGGGTTAATTACAATTTAGTTAGTCAAAGGGGGTACTGCCATGTCCGAAGCCGTGAAGGAAGTTCCAAAAAAAGAACGGCCAGAGATCCGTAACATTCATGTTACCGATTTGATGAATTACATTATGACGCCGGGCGCCTGGGTCTCGATCCTGCACCGCGTCAGCGGCGCGGCGATCTTCCTGATGCTGCCGTTCCTGCTGTATCTGTTTCAGCATAGCGTGCAGTCGGAAATGTCGTACGACTATTTCAAGGGCATCCTCGCGCATCCCCTGGCCAAGCTGGTCCTGCTGGGCCTGATCTGGGCCTATATGCACCATTTCTGCGCCGGCTTTCGCCACCTGTTCATGGATATGCACATCGGCATCGAGAAAGCTTCCTCGCGCCAAAGCGCTGTCAGCGTGCTCGTTGTCAGCCTGATCCTGACCGCACTGGCTGGTCTTAAACTGTTTGGAGTGTTTTGATGGCAAAGAATAACGTCGGACCCAAGCGCCTCGTCGTCGGCGCCCACTACGGCCTGAGGGATTGGATGGCCCAGCGCCTGACCGCGGTGGTGATGGCGGTGTACACCTTCACCCTGCTGATCTCCTTCTTGACCGGCAATAACTTCAGCTACGAAGGCTGGTCGCACCTGTTCTCGCAACAGTGGTTCAAGCTGTTTTCCCTGGTGACTTTCGCCGGCCTGTACTACCACGCCTGGGTCGGCATGCGCGACATCTGGATGGATTACATCAAACCGGTCGGCGTGCGCCTGACCCTGCAAGCGCTCACCATCCTGTGGCTGATCGGCTGCGCAGCCTGGACCGTACAAATTCTCTGGAGCGTTTAATCGTGGCAGCAATCAAAAAAGCACTTCCTACCCGCCGCTTCGACGCGGTCATCATTGGCGCGGGCGGCTCCGGCATGCGCGCTTCCCTGCAACTGGCTGAAGCCGGCCTGAACGTGGCCGTGCTGTCGAAAGTCTTCCCGACCCGCTCGCACACCGTGGCGGCCCAGGGCGGCATCGGCGCGTCCCTCGGCAATATGTCGGAAGATGACTGGTACTGGCATATGTTCGACACCGTCAAGGGTGGCGACTACCTGGGCGACCAGGATGCGATCGAATTCATGTGCCGCGAAGCACCGAAGGTCGTCTACGAGCTGGAGCACTTCGGCATGCCCTTCGACCGCAATCCGGACGGCACGATTTACCAGCGTCCGTTCGGCGGCCACACCGCCAACTTCGGCGAAAAGCCGGTCCAGCGCGCCTGCGCCGCGGCCGACCGCACCGGCCACGCGCTGCTGCACACCCTGTACCAGCGCAACGTCCGCGCGCGCACCCATTTCTTCGTGGAATGGATGGCGATCGACATCATCCGTGATGCCGAGGGCGACTGCGTCGGCGTCGTTGCGCTCGAAATGGAAACAGGCGAATGCATGATCCTGGAAGCGAAGACCACCATCTTCGCCACCGGCGGGGCAGGGCGCATCTTCGCCGCCTCGACCAACGCCTTCATTAACACCGGCGACGGCATGGGCATGGCGGCACGCGCCGGCCTGCCGCTGCAGGACATGGAATTCTGGCAGTTCCACCCGACCGGCGTCTCGGGCGCGGGCGTCTTGATCACCGAAGGCGTGCGCGGCGAAGGCGGCATCCTGATCAACAGCAATGGCGAACGCTTCATGGAGCGCTATGCGCCGACCCTGAAAGACCTGGCGCCGCGCGACTTCGTGTCGCGTTCGATGGACCAGGAAATCAAGGAAGGGCGCGGCTGCGGTCCGAACAAGGACCACGTGCTGCTGGACCTGCGCCACATCGGCGCCGACACCATCGCCAAGCGCCTGCCGTCGATTCTCGAAATCGGCCACAAGTTCGCCAACGTCGACGCCACCAAGGAACCGATCCCGGTCGTGCCGACGATTCACTACCAGATGGGCGGCATTCCGACCAACATCCACGGCCAGGTGGTCGCACCGAAAGACGGCAATCCGGTCTCCGTGGTCAATGGCCTGTACGCGATCGGCGAATGCGCCTGCGTCTCGGTGCACGGCGCCAACCGCCTCGGCACCAACTCGCTGCTCGACCTGATCGTGTTCGGCCGCGCGGCCGGCAACCACGTGGTGGCGTCCAACCTGAAGCAAAAGGAAAACAAGCCTTTGCCGAAAGACGCAGCCGACTTCGCGCTGGACCGCATGAACCGCCTGGAAACCTCGACCGGTTCCGAGCGCGTGCAGGGCGTGGCCAACGACATCCGCGCCACCATGCAGAAATACTGCGGGGTGTTCCGCACCGACGAGCTGCTCACCCAGGGCTTCAAGGAAATCATGGTGCTCGACGAGCGTCGCAAGCATGTGTCGTTCAAGGACAAGTCGATGGTGTTCAACACCGCGCGCGTCGAAGCGCTGGAACTCGATAATCTCATTGAAACGGCAAAAGCGACCATCACATCGGCAGTGGCACGCAAGGAATCGCGCGGCGCGCACGCGCACAGCGACTTCCCGAACCGCGACGACGACGTCTGGATGAAGCACACCCTGTACTACTCCGAAGGCAACCGCCTCGAGTACAAGCCTGTGATCACCAAGCCGCTGACGGTCGATACCTTCAAGCCGAAACCACGTACCTTTTAAGAGCATTGGGGCAAGTGCGGTCACGCTGGAAGCGTGGCTGCCCTGGCCCCGACTAGCCAGGATAGAACATGACACGCACCGTAAAACTGAAAATCTACCGCTACGATCCCGACCAGGATGCCAAGCCGTACATGCAAGACGTGACCGTCGAATTGCAGGACACCGACAAGATGCTGCTCGACGCCCTGCAGCGCATCAAGTCCGATGTCGACGATTCGCTGGCGCTGCGCCGCTCGTGCCGCGAAGGCGTGTGCGGTTCGGACGCGATGAACATCAACGGCAAGAACGGCCTGGCCTGCACCACCAACCTGAACGAGCTGACCCAGCCGATCGTGCTGCGTCCGCTGGCCGGCCTGCCCGTCATCCGCGACCTGATCGTCGACATGACGCAATTTTTCAAGCAATACGATTCGATCAAGCCGTACCTGGTCAACGATTCGATTCCGCCAGAAAAAGAGCGCCTGCAAAGCCCGACCGAGCGCGAAGAGCTCGACGGCCTGTACGAGTGCATCCTGTGCGCCTGCTGCTCGACCTCGTGCCCGTCGTTCTGGTGGAATCCGGACAAGTTCGTCGGCCCCGCCGGCCTGCTGCAAGCCTACCGCTTCATCGCCGACAGCCGCGACGAAGACACCGGCGCGCGCCTGGACAACCTGGAAGACCCGTACCGCCTGTTCCGCTGCCACTCGATCATGAACTGCGTCGACGTCTGTCCTAAAGGGCTGAACCCGAACAAGGCAATTGGCAAAATCAAGGAATTGATGGTTCGCCGCGCTGTGTAAGGCACCATGGCGGGCGCGGCGCGGGCATGTTTGCCGGCGTCGCGCCCGCTTGCCATCCGGCACGCCTTTACATGCCTGCCGGTATGGTGGCTGTTTGTTAGCAATACAGTAAAAGTACCGTACTGCCGAAAACCGGCAGGCGGAGTATAGTGTTGACCCAACGACGGACTCTAGAGTGAATACGCACCAATCCGACCCGGCCAACCGTTCGCGACTGCGCTGGCGCAGCCGCCGGGGGTTGCTCGAAAACGACCTGATCCTCACGCGCTTCCTTGACGCGCATGAAGAAGGGTTGACCGATGATGAAGTCGATGCGCTGACCCGGCTGCTCGATCTGGCGGACAATCCGCTGATGGACCTGATCCTGGCGCGCAAAGAGCCCGAAGGTGAAGTCGATTTGCCGCATGTACGCGCCTTGCTGGAGCGCCTGCGGCAAGCCTGAACGTGGCGAGGCCGAGGGGGCCATAGCGTTCGGGGTTTCCCGAAGATTTCGTAATTTTTATTTTGTAGACCTCACCTCCCAAGAAGGAAGTGCCATGAATATCTCTGATACCAAAGCCACCCTGTCGTTTTCCGATGGCAGTACTCCCATCGACATGCCGATCTACAAGGGTACCGTCGGCCCGGACGTCATCGACATCCGCAAGCTGTACGCCCAGACCGGCAAATTCACGTACGACCCGGGCTTCATGTCGACCGCCGCCTGCAACTCGACCATTACCTACATCGATGGCGACAAGGGCGAACTGCTGTACCGCGGTTACCCGATCGAGCAACTGGCCGTCAATTGCGACTTCCTGGAAACCTGCTACCTGCTGTTGAACGGCGAACTGCCGAACAAAGAAGAAAACCAGAAATTCAGCGACACCGTCACCAAGCACACCATGGTGCACGAGCAGATGCAATTCTTCTTCCGCGGCTTCCGCCGTGACGCGCACCCGATGTCGGTGCTGGTCGGCACGGTCGGCGCGCTGGCCTCGTTCTACCACGACTCGCTCGACATCAACGACCCGCATCACCGCGAAGTATCGGCGATCCGCCTGATCGCCAAGATGCCGACCCTGGTCGCGATGTCGTACAAATACTCGATCGGCCAGCCGTTCGTGTACCCACGCAACGACCTGTCGTACAGCGCCAACTTCATGCGCATGATGTTCGGCAATCCGTGCGAAGAATACAAAGTCAACGAAGTGCTGGTGCGCGCGCTCGACCGCATCCTGATCCTGCACGCGGATCACGAGCAGAACGCGTCGACCTCGACTGTTCGCCTGGCTGGTTCCTCGGGCGCCAACCCGTTCGCCTGTATCGCCGCCGGCATCGCCTGCCTGTGGGGTCCTGCGCACGGTGGTGCGAACGAAGCCGCACTGAACATGCTGAAAGAAATCGGCAGCGTCGAGAACATTCCTGCTTTCATCGAAAAAGTGAAAGACAAGAACTCCGGCGTCAAGCTGATGGGTTTCGGTCACCGCGTCTACAAAAACTTCGACCCGCGCGCCAAGCTGATGCGCGAAACCTGCCACGAAGTGCTGCAAGAACTCGGTCTGCAGGACGACCCGCTGTTCAAGCTGGCCATGGCCTTGGAAAAGATTGCGCTGGAAGACGAATACTTCGTATCGCGCAAGCTGTACCCGAACGTCGACTTCTACTCGGGCATCGTGCAATCGGCGCTGGGCATTCCGGTGTCGCTGTTCACCGGTATTTTCGCGATGGCGCGCACGATCGGCTGGATCGCCCAGTGGAACGAAATGATTTCGGATCCAGAACAGAAGATCGGCCGTCCACGCCAGCTGTTCGTCGGCTCGCAAACGCGCGACGTGTCACCGATCGACAAGCGCTGATCGACGCGTTTCTCCATTGAAAAAAGCGAGCCACTGGCTCGCTTTTTTGTTGCCCCCACCGCCGGTGTCAGGTCTGACAAACGGACACGGTCTCGACAGTCACGGTCCAGCCCCCCGCCGGTGTCAGGTCTGACAAACGGACACGGTCTCGACAGTCACGGTCCAGCACGCCCCGCCGGTGTCAGGTCTCTTAAGAAACAACACCGCCGACGCCTCCCGGCCACGGTGTGGTTCACGCCGCAGCCGGGGTGAGTGTCATGCCCAACTGTTCCGCGCGTTTTGCAAGATTGCGTAGCAGACGGTC
>NZ_WHJH01000071.1 GCF_011682145.1 Massilia mucilaginosa | reverse complement strand
GGCCGCGCGGTGGGGCCCCCCGCAAAACGCCCCCCCCCGGGGCCCGCCCGCGCCCCCCAACCCTCCCGCGCCCGCGCTCGCACCCCGGTTGTAGGTGGTTTCTTGAGATTTTGGGATTTTGCCGCAGCCGAGAAATTTGGCTGGCGCAACTTGGCGTTAGCGGCTACACTTGTTCGTTCCGAGGAGCGTTGCGACGAAATGCCCATTTCGCCAGGCTCGGAAATTCCACCGCAACTGCGCTCACGTTACTTTTTTCTAACTGAAAGGAGGGCGTGATGAACGCCGTACTCAAAACTTCGCAAGACTTCCATATCGCCGACATTTCCCTGGCCGCCTGGGGCGACAAGGAAATCAAGATCGCTGAAACCGAAATGCCCGGCCTGATGGCGATCCGCGAGGAATTCGCCGCGGCCCAGCCCCTCAAAGGCGCGCGCATCACCGGTTCGCTGCACATGACCATCCAGACCGCCGTCCTGATCCAGACCCTGGAAGCCCTCGGCGCCAAGGTCCGTTGGGCATCGTGCAACATCTACTCGACCCAGGACCATGCCGCCGCCGCCATCGCCGCCGCTGGCACGCCTGTGTTCGCCGTCAAGGGCGAAACCCTCGACGAATACTGGGATTACACCCACCGCATCTTCGAGTGGCCAAGCGAAGCCGGCCAGCCGGTGTATTCGAACATGATCCTCGACGACGGCGGCGATGCCACCCTGCTGCTGCACCTGGGCACGCGCGCCGAAACCGATCCGTCGGTGCTGGCCAACCCGGGTTCGGAAGAGGAAATCTGCCTGTTCAACTCGATCAAGAGCCATCTGGCGAAAGATGCCACCTGGTACTCCAAGCGCCTGCCGCACATCCTGGGCGTGACCGAGGAAACCACCACCGGCGTGCACCGCCTGTACCAGATGCACAAAGAGGGCAAGCTGGCCTTCCCGGCAATTAACGTCAACGATTCGGTCACCAAGTCGAAATTCGACAATCTGTACGGTTGCCGCGAGTCGCTGGTCGACGGCATCAAGCGCGCCACCGATGTGATGATCGCCGGCAAAGTGGCCGTCATCGCCGGCTACGGCGATGTGGGCAAGGGCTCGGCCCAGGCCATGCGCGCGCTGTCGGCGCAAGTGTGGGTCACCGAAATCGATCCGATCTGCGCGCTGCAGGCGGCGATGGAAGGCTACCGCGTCGTGACCATGGATTACGCCGCCGAACACGGCGACATCTTCGTTACCTGCACCGGCAACTATCACATCCTGACCGAACAGCACATGCTGGCCATGAAAGACCAGGCCATCGTCTGCAACATCGGCCACTTCGACAACGAGATCGATGTCGCTTCACTGAAGAAATATGAGTGGGACAACATCAAGCCGCAGGTCGATCACGTGATCTTCCCGAGCGGCAAGCGCATCATCCTGCTGGCCGAAGGCCGCCTGGTCAACCTCGGTTGCGGTACCGGTCACCCCTCGTACGTGATGAGCTCCTCGTTCGCCAACCAGACCATCGCCCAGATCGAGCTGTTCGCCAACACCGACAAGTACCCGGTCGGCGTGTACGTGCTGCCGAAGCACCTGGACGAGAAAGTCGCGCGCCTGCAGCTCAAAAAGCTCAACGCGCAACTGACCGTGCTGACCGACGAGCAAGCCGCGTACATCACCGTGAGCAAGGAAGGCCCTTACAAGCCTGACCACTACCGTTATTGATCGGTAACGACGGCGCGCATCTGCAAAGGGCGCGCCGTTTTTTTGTTGTTCACGATGTCTTTTTCATATTAACCTGACTCCCGCTCCCCTTATGCGCTTACTTTTGACGTGGTTGATTAACGCAGTGGCGCTATGCGCGCTGCCATTCCTGATGAGTTCGGTTCAAGTCACGAACATGGTGTCGGCCCTGAGTGCCGCGCTGGTGCTCGGGCTGGTCAATACCCTGATTCGTCCGGTGCTGGTACTGCTGACCCTGCCCGTAACCCTGTTATCCATGGGGTTGTTTATCCTGGTGATCAATGCGCTGCTGTTCTGGACAGTCGCCACCTTGATCGACGGATTCCAAGTGTCAGGTTTCTGGTCGGCCTTCGGCGCCGCCATCCTGTACAGCATCATCTCGTGGGCGCTGTCTACCTTACTCCTCAAAAAAGATGGCAACTCCTGACTTCAGCATTGAATTCTATCCGCCCAAGACACCTGACGGGGCGGACAAGCTGCGCGTGGCGCGCGCCAAACTGGCGCTGCTGCAACCGAAATATTTCTCGGTCACCTTCGGCGCCGGCGGCAGCACCCAGCAGGGCACGCTCGACACGGTCGTCGAGATCCTCGGCGAGGGCCACGACGCCGCTCCCCACCTGTCGTGCGTGGGCGCCACGCGCGAATCGATCCGGGCGATCCTGACACAGTTCCAGTCGCACGGGATCAAGCGCGTGGTGGCCTTGCGTGGCGACTTGCCAAGCGGCTACGGCGGTGCGGGCGAACTGCGCTATGCCAGCGAGCTGGTCGAGTTCATCCGGGCCGAGACGGGCGACTGGTTTCATATCGAAGTGGCGGCATATCCGGAAGTCCATCCCCAGGCCAGGTCGCCGCAGGATGACTTGCAGAACTTCGCGCGCAAGGTGCAGGCCGGCGCGAATGCCGCGATTACGCAGTATTTCTACAACGCCGACGCGTATTTTGCGTTCATGGACCAGACCCGCAAGCTGGGCATCGATATTCCCGTCGTGGCGGGGATCATGCCGATTACCAATTACACGCAATTGATGCGGTTTTCGGACATGTGCGGAGCGGAAATTCCGCGCTGGGTGCGTTTGAAGTTGGCCAGTTTTGGCGACGATAGCGCGTCGATCAAGGCGTTCGGGCTGGATGTGGTGGCGCAGTTGTGCGAACGCTTGCTCGCCGGCGGCGCACCGGGGCTGCATTTCTACAGCATGAACCAGGCGGTGGCGACCACGGCCTTGTGGGAGCGCTTGAAGGCTGCTTGATTCATCGATGTAGATGGATTGACGCTCATGTTTGAGTCGTCGTTCCCGCCAAGGGGGCCGCCAAGGCCGGGAACGACGCAGCAAATGTCAGTGCAAAAAGCTAACGATCACTGCTCCGTAATCACACAATCAAGCGCCACATCATGCGGACCCGCGGCAAACGCCACCTGGTCGCCCGCGTACGCAATCCCCACAGTCACCGGCCTCGGCTCCTTCTCCAGCGTGCGGTCGTAATAGCCCCCGCCGTAGCCCAGCCTGAACCGCTCTTCCGTAAACCCCAAACACGGCACCAGCAGCACCCCCGGCCTGTCCACCACCCTTTGCACGGCCGGCACCGCCACCCCCATGCGGTCGCTGACCATCGCCTCGCCCGGCACCCACTCCACGAACGCCAGCGCGCAATCGGGCGCGACCACCAGCGGCAGCGCCAGCGGCACGCCGGCACGTGCCAGCTCGGCATACAGCGGCTGCAAATCGGGCTCGCCCCGCAATGGCCAGTACACCCCCAGCAGCGCAGCCGCGCCTGCCGCAGTGTGGCCACGCCACCACGCCAGCACGCGCGCCCCGATCAGCGCGTCCAGACGCGCCTTTTCCAGGGGATCGAGCGCGCGCCGGGCCGCCTTGAGCGTGGCGCGCAAGCTTGCCTTGTCGGCAATATGTGCAATTGCATCATTTGCGTGCGCCGATGCTGGCTGCGCGGCATGCCCGCATGGTATTCTAGGTTCGCCGGTCATGTGTTAAATGAAGTATCAATGGAGAGTTGCATTCAGATGTTCCTGCCGAAATTGTTTGCCTTCGCGATTGCCGCCGGAGCCAGCCTGATCCCAGCGTACGCCCAGGCGCCCGCGCCCCCGTACGACCCGCGCGCCGACGACGATACCTTCCTGCTGCTGCGCGAAGCCGCGCGCCAGGACGATGCCGCCAAGGCCAACGCCTACGCCTCGCGCCTGCAGAACTATCCGGTGCCCTCGTATGTCGATTATTATCGGCTCAAAACCCGGGTGCGGGTGGCGTCCGCCGATGAATTCCGCGATTTCCTCAAGCGCTACCAGGGCCTGGCCATCGCCGACCGCCTGCGCAACGACTGGCTGCTCGAACTGGGCCGCGCGCGCGACTGGGCCAATTTCGACCAGCAATATCCGCTGTTCGTGCTCAACGACGACACCCAGGTCAAGTGCTACGCCCTGATGTCGCGCGCGGCGCGCGGCGACAAAGTGGCGGACGACGCCCGCGCGCTGCTGGCCAATCCGCCCGGCTATGGCGAAGCCTGCGGCTCCCTGATTTCCACCCTGGCCCAATCCGGCCAGTTCGACGCCAACGACCTGCTGGCCCAGCTGCGCCTGGCCGGCGAAACGAAAGCCACCGGCCCGGCGAAACGCATCGCCGCGCTGCTCGGCGTGTCCGAACTGCACGCCACCCAGGCGGTCGACCTGCCGGCGCTGGCCATGGCGCGCGGTATCGGCGAAACCCGGGCCGACCACGAAATCTATCTGATGGCGGTATCGCGCATGGCGCGCACCAGCCAGAACCTGGCCGTGGTGGCCCTGAACAAGAACGCGCCGCGCCTGTCGCCCCAGGAGCAGGCCATCGGCTGGGCCGGCATCGCCCACGCCGCCTCGCTCACGCTCGCTCCCGAAGCCTACGATTACTGGCGCAAGAGCGCCGGCGCGCCGCTCACGGCCGAACAAATCCAGTGGAAAACCCGCATCGCCCTGCGCCGCGCCGACTGGAAAACCGTCAAGGCCACCATCGACGCGATGCCCGCGCCGATGCGCGCGCAACCTGTGTGGACTTATTGGCTCGGCCGCGCCCTGCAGGCCGAACACGGCGCCCAGGAACAGGCCGTGGCCCTGTACCAGCGCATCGCCGACCAGAACAGCTTCTACGGCCAGCTGGCGCTGGAAGAACTGGGCCAGCTCATTTCGATCCCGCCGCCGGGCCCAGCCCTCACGCCCGAGGAAATGGCGCCCATGGCCAGCAATCCGGGCCTGCGCCGCGCGCTCAAGTTCTTCAGCCTGCGCCTGCGCCTGGAAGGCACGCGCGAGTGGAACTGGGAGCTGCGCAAGTTCAGCGAACGCGAACTGCTGGCGGCCGCCGAATTCGCGCGCGTGAACCACATCCTCGACCGCATGGTCAATACCTCGGACCGCACCCGCACCCAGTTCGACTACACCCAGCGCTTCCCGTCGCCGCACAACGACATCCTGCACCCGACCGCGCAGCAGCTCGGCCTGGACCGGGCCTGGGTGTATGGCCTGATCCGCCAGGAATCGCGCTTCATCATGGATGCGCAGTCGAGCGTGGGCGCGTCCGGTCTGATGCAGGTCATGCCCGCCACCGGCGCCTACGTGGCGCGCAAGATCGGCCTGGGCGACTACGTCAAGAACAAGCTGACCGACGTGCGCACCAATATCCTGCTCGGGGCCAACTACATGAGCATGGTGCTCGACAACGCCGACGGTTCGCAGACCCTGGCCACGGCCGCCTACAACGCCGGACCGGGACGCATGCGCAACTGGCGCGGCAAGCTCGCCGAGCCGATGGAAGGGGCCATCTTCGCCGAGTCGATCCCGTACATGGAAACCCGGATCTATGTGAAGAACGTGATGTCCAACGCGACCAACTATGCCGCGCTGTTCGAGAACAAACCGCAATCGCTCAAGGCGCGCCTTGGCAAAATCACGCCGCGCAGCGCCCAGGGCAACGACCTGCCTTGATGCGCCTGCGGGCCCATGTTGGAGCGTGCACGATGAAACAGATGACGGTAGTAGTGTTTGGCGGCTCCGGCTTCATCGGCAGCCATCTGGTGGCGCGTCTGTCGCAGGAGGGCGCGCGGGTCATCGTGCCGACCCGCCGCGCCGAACGCGCCCGGCACCTGATCTTTTTGCCGCGCGTCGATGTCGTCGGCGCCGATGTCGGTGACGACGCCACCCTGCGCCGCCTGCTGGCCGGAGCCGACGCCGCCATCAACCTGGTGGGCGTGCTGCATTCGCGCCGCGGCCAGCCGTACGGGCCTGATTTCAAGCGTGCCCACGTCGACCTGCCGCGCCGCATCGTGGCCGCCTGCGCCGCCACCGGTGTCGCGCGCTACCTGCACATGAGCGCCCTGGGCGCGGCCGCCGACGGCCCGTCGATGTACCAGCGCTCCAAGGCCGATGGCGAAGTGGCCGCGCGCGCCGAAGCCTCGGTGGCGGCCACGATTTTCCGGCCGTCGGTGGTGTTTGGGCCGGGCGACAGTTTTCTCAATACCTTTGCGCGCATGCAGAAGTGGCTGCCGTTCATTCCGCTGGCCGGCGCCGCCACCGATTTCCAGCCGATCTACGTGGGCGACGTGGCCGACGCCTTCGTGCACGCGCTGGGCGACCTGAAAACGCGCCACCAGGTGGTTTCGCTGGGCGGGCCGCAGATCTATTCGCTGGCCGAGCTGGTGCGCCTGGCCGGGCGTTTTGCCGGCCATCCGCGCCCGGTATTCGGCATTCCCGACCCGCTGGCGCGCCTGCAGGCGGCGCTGTTCGAACTGCTGCCGGGCGACCCGGTGATCAGCCGCGACAACCTCGATTCGATGCAGGTCGATAACGTGGTCGATCCGGCCATCCAGGCCACCACCGCCGCCGCCCTCGGCCTGCAATTGCGCGCGCTCGAAGCGGTGGCGCCGCACTACCTGGCGCCGCACGAGCGCTTCGACGACTACCGCGCGCGCGCCGGGCGCTGACGAGGCGCTCGCGCCGGGCACTGATTCCTTACTTTTCTCCGGAAAGCGTAACAATGCAAACCACCGAACTCGATCCGACCCTCTCGCAAACGCTGGACGACGCCAAAAAGGCCGGTCTGACGCTCATCATCGGCAACAAGAACTATTCGTCCTGGTCGATGCGGCCATGGGTGGCGGCCACCGCGTTCGGCATTCCGTTCAACGAAGTGCGCGTGCTGCTCGACCAGCCCGATACGTCGGCGCGCATCGCCGAATATTCGGGCGCGGGCCGGGTGCCGGTGCTGGTCGCCGGCGAGATGACCATCTGGGACAGCCTGTCGATTTGCGAGTATCTGGCCGAGCAGTTCCCGGAAAAGCACATGTGGCCGCAGGACGTGGCGGCGCGCGCCATGGCGCGTTCGGTCACCGCCGAAATGCACAGCGGCTTTGCCGATTTGCGCCACGCCATGTCGATGAATATTCGCATGAGCCTTCCGGGGCGCGGGCGCACACCGGGCGCGCAGGGCGACATCGGCCGCATCAGCGAAATCTGGGAAGAGTGCCTGTCGCGTTTCGGCCACCACCAGTTCTTGTTCGGCGACTTTTCGATCGCCGACGCGTTTTTCGCGCCGGTGGTGATGCGCTTCAAGATTTACGGCGTGGCGCTGGCGCCGGCCCTGCAAGCCTATTGTGAGCGCATCCAGGCCCATCCGGCGGTGGCGCGCTGGGTGCGCGAAGCGCTGGCCGAAACCGAAATCGCCGCGCACCACGACGAAGAAATCCGCGGCAAGCCATAATAGCGTTTCAGTCAACACCATCTTCAGCATGAAAACATATATCGTGGGCGGCGCGGTGCGCGACGGCCTTCTGGGCTTGCCGGTGCAGGACCGCGACTGGATCGTGGTCGGCGCCACGCCCGAGGACATGCTGGCCGCAGGCTTTCGCCCGGTCGGCAAGGACTTCCCGGTCTTCCTGCATCCGCGGACGCAGGAAGAATACGCGCTCGCCCGCACCGAGCGCAAGACCGCGCCCGGCTACCGCGGCTTCGTGTTCCACACCTCGCCCGATGTCACGCTCGAAGAAGACCTGGTGCGGCGCGACCTGACCATCAACGCGATCGCGCGCGCCGACGACGGCACCATCACCGACCCCTTCGGCGGCCAGCGCGACCTGGAAGCGAAAATCTTCCGCCATGTGTCCGATGCCTTTGCCGAAGACCCGGTGCGCATCCTGCGCCTGGCGCGCTTCGCGGCGCGTTTTCCCGACTTTACGGTGGCGCCCGAAACGCTGGCGCTGATGCGCAGCATGGTCGCCGCCGGCGAGGTCGACGCCCTGGTGGCCGAGCGCGTGTGGCAGGAAGTGGCGCGCGGGCTGATGGAGCAGACCCCGTCGCGCATGCTCGCCGTGCTGCGCGAGTGCGGCGCTCTTGGGCGCATCATGCCGGAACTCGATGCCCTGTGGGGCGTGCCGCAGCCGCCGCTGCACCACCCCGAAATCGACACCGGCGCGCACATGATGCTGGTGATCGACTACGCGGCCGAACGCGGCTTCGATCTGCCGGTGCGCTTCGCCGCCCTGATGCACGACCTGGGCAAGGGCGCCACGCCGCCCGAGCACTGGCCGCGCCACCACGGCCACGAGCAGCTTGGGCTGGCGCTGATCGACGCCGTCTGCGCGCGCCTCAAGGTGCCGGGCGAGTGCCGCGACCTGGCCGTGATGACCGCGCGCGAGCACGGCAACATCAGCCGCGCCCGGGAACTGCGCGCCAATACCGTGGTCACCCTGTTCGAGCGCTGCGACGCTTTCCGCAAACCTGCCCGCTTCGGGCAAATGCTGCTGGCCGCCGAATGCGATTTTCGCGGGCGCGGCGGCGCGGGCGACGATTTCCGCACCCGGCCCTATGCGCAGGGACCGTACCTGCTCGCCGCCCTGGACGCGGCGCGCGCCGTCAACGCCGGCGAAGTGGCGCTGCGCTGCGGCGAGAACAAGCAGCAGATTGCGCACGCCGTGCACAGCGCGCGCGTCTCGGCCGTCAAGGCGGCGCTGCGCCTGGGCGACGATCCTGCTCAGGCGGACGACAGGGAAGTACCGAATCCTGCTATTCTTTGATCCGATATTGGCATTGACACGGAGAAACGGGATGTTGTCCACCTTGCGCCGGACTGTAGGCGCGCTCGCCTGCTGCTGGGCAGGCTCCGCTGCGGCCCAGGCGCTTGTCAATGAGCCAATCCGTCCGCTGCCGATGCAGGCGGTGGGCGACCCCGCGCGCATCGCGCTGGGCGCGCGCCTGTTCGTGGACCCGCGTTTTTCGCGCGAGAGCACGCACAGCTGCGCCACCTGCCACCAGCTGCGCCGGGGCGGCGCCGACGGCAAGGCCATCGCCCTTGGCCCGGACGGCAAACCGGCGCGCTTCAACACGCCCACCGTATACAACAGCAGTTTCAACTTCCGCCAGACCTGGACCGGGCGCTACAGCGGCGTCGAGCAGCTGCTCGACCACGTTATCGCCAGGCCCGCGGTGTTTGCCGACAATTGGGATGTGGTGGCCGCGCGCCTGACGCGCGACGAGGCGCTGGCGGCCCAGTTCAAGGACGTCTACGGCGACGCCCTGCGCCCGGCCTATGTGCGCGATGCGCTCGACCAGTATCTGCGCTCGCTGGTGACGCCCTCGCGCTTCGACCGCTACCTGCGCGGCGAGGCCAACGCCATCACTGCCGAGGAAGAACGCGGCTACCTGCGCTTCAAGAGTTTCGGCTGCGCGGCCTGCCACCAGGGCATCAACCTGGGCGGCAACCTGTTCCAGAAACTGGGCGCCATGCGCGAGCTGCCGGGGCTGGAAACGAGCGGCACGGACCTGGGCCGCTACCACGAGACCAAGCGCAATATCGACCGCCACGTGTTCCGCGTGCCGGGCCTGCGCAACGTGGCGCTGACGGCGCCGTACTTCCACGACGGCTCGGTCGCCACCCTCGACCAGGCGGTGGAGCTGATGTTCAAGTACCAGCTCGGGCGCACCGCCTCGCAGCAGGACAAGGACCTGATCGTGCGCTTCTTGCACACCCTGAGCGGCGAGAAGCTGGTGCCGGCCGCGTCCCCGGGAGTGTCGCCATGAGAGGCGTGCTCGGTTCCTGGCGCCGGGTCGCCTCGCTGCTGCTGCTGATCGCGCTGATGGTGGTGCTGGGCGTGCTGTTCAACCGTACCCAGGCCGTCGACCTGGAAGCGCAGAACCGGGTCATGCTCAACCTGCGCGAGCTGGAAAAGCTCGATTCGGAGTGGAACGTCAACATCCTGCGCTCGCACATCGGCTTGAACAGCAACTACGACCCGCTCTCGACCCCGCTGCCGCGCATGCGCGAACTGCAGCTGCGCCTGGCCGCCGCCTTGCCGATGACCGGCAACCCGAAAGCCGAAGACGCGCTCGAAGAAGTCAAGCGCGCGCTGGTGAAGAAGGAAGAACTGGTCGAACAGTTCAAGACCCAGAACGCGATCCTGCGCAATTCGCTGATCTTTTTCCCGCCCGCGATCACCGACCTGAAAACCGAGTTGAATGGCATCGAAGGGGCGATCGTCCCCGGCCGCATCGTGGTGGCGCTCGATACGGCGCTCAACAGCCTGTTGAGCGACATCCTGCGCTACAACCTGGCGCCGTCGCCGGCGCTGGCGGCGCAGATCGAGCGCACGATCGCCTCGATGCAGCCCTTGCGCGGCGATTTTTCGGACAGCGTGAGCGACACCATCGACGAACTGGGACGCCACGCGCACGCGATTCTGCGCTACCGCCAGCTGGAAAACGAACTCGAAATGCAGATCGCGAACAGCCGCACGGCCGAGGCGATGGAAAAGCTGGGCGGCCTGTTCGACACCTCGTTCGACCAGGTGCTGATCGAAAAGCAGCGCTACCGCACCTATTTGTTCGCCTATTCGGGCCTGCTGCTGCTGTTGCTGATGTATGTGGCGCGGCGCCTGGTGCGCAGCTACAGCATCATCGGCGAGGTCAATCGCAGTTTGCAGGCGGCCAACGAGACCCTGGAGCACCGCGTGGCCGAGCGCACCGCGGAGCTGGAGACGCAGTCGGAGCGCCTGAAACAGCTGGCGCAGCACGACAGCCTGACGGGATTGATCAACTACGGCGAGCTGACGCGCCTGCTGGCGCATGCGCTGGTGCGGGCAGGGCGGCGCGGCGACGTGGTGGTGGCGATGTTCATCGACCTCGATGGCTTCAAGGCGGTCAACGACACCTACGGGCACGCCACCGGCGACCTGGTGCTGTGCGAAGTGGCCAGGCGGGTGCAGGAAAAGCTGCGCAAGGAAGACGCGCTGGCGCGCCTGGGCGGGGACGAATTCGTGATCCTGCTGGAAGAGGTCAGCGGGCGCGATGGCGCACTGCGGGTGGCGCAGCAGACGCTCGACGCGATCCGCTCGATCACCGAGGCGGGCGGCTTCCCGGTGCGCATTTCGGCCAGTATCGGCGTGGCCAGCGCAAAGGGCAAGGAAGGCTTCATGCGCGGCGCGCCGGCCTTGCTGGCCGACGCCGACCAGGCCATGTACCAGGCCAAGCAGGGCGGCAAGAACGGCATTTCGTTCAGCCCGCAGGCGCAGTGGAACGAGGCGCCGCTGGCGACGGCGGTAACAACACCGGTTTGAGCGTCATTAAAGTCGGCGCCAGGGCGTTCGACGCAGTTGGCACCATGAGCCCAAGAGTCGTCGTTCCCGCGCAGGCGGGAACCCAAGTTCATGCTGTGGCCGTGGGCTAAGCAACAAACTTGGCGGGAAGTCGTTTCCGGCAATGCCGGGAAGGACGGTGCGTGGAATAAGCTACAATGGGTAATTGGTGCACTGCACAATCGACGTCACGGAGTCCGGCCCATGTTCACAAACCCTTTCAGCAACTGGCTCAGCGCCCGCAAGAGCCGCAAGACCCGGCGCAAGGTGCTGGTCAAGCAGCTCCACGAACGCGACCGCCGTCGCGTGCTCAAGCATTTCCTCGCGCTCGACGATAGTGACCGCTTGCTGCGCTTCGGCACCAAGCTGCCCGATGAACTGGTCGAAACCTACGTCGGCAAGATCGACTTCTCGCACGACACCGTGTACGGCGTCTACAACCCGGTCTTCAAGCTGGTCGCGGTCGGTCACCTGGCGTTCGCGCCCAAGGAATCGACCCACGCCCTGAGCAGCACCACCAAGGACATCGTGGCCGAATTCGGCGTCTCGGTGTCGGCTTCCGCGCGCGGCCTGGGCATCGGTTCCAAGCTGTTCGAGCGCGCCGCCATCCGCTGCCGCAATCTCGATGTCGACACCTTGTACATGCACTGCCTCTCGTCCAACCAGACCATGATGCACATCGCGAAAAAGGCCGGCATGGAGATCCAGCGCGACTACGGCGAAGCCGACGCCTACCTGCGCCTCTTGCCGCCCGACCCGGCCAGCATGCTCAAAGAAGCCATCGAAGAGCAGTTCGCCACCATCGACTACACCCTCAAGGCCAACACCCGCGCCGCCGTCAAGTTCTTCGTGCCGAAGAAGTAAGGCCTCGAGCGCTGCGCTTACACCAGCGGCAGCGCGGTCGTATCCTTGATGCGCTGGAGTGCGAAACTCGACTTCACATCGGCCACCGCCGGGTGGCTGAGCAAGGTCTGCATCATGAAGCGCGAGAAGTGGTCCATGTCTTCCACGTGCACGCGCAGCAGGTAATCCATCTCCCCGGTCATCGCGTAGCAGGCCACCACTTCCGGCCAGTGCTCGACCGACAGCGCAAAGTCCGCATGCGGCGAACTGGTGGCGCGGCGCGCGCCGGCCGCGTTGCTGGACGCCTCGCTGTGCTTTTCCAGCCGCACGTTGACATACGCCAGCAAACCGAGCCCGATCTGGGCCGGATCGAGCAGCGCCACGTACTGGCGGATCACGCCCGCTTCCTCCAGCCGCTTGATGCGCCGCAGGCAGGGCGAGGGCGACAGGCTGACCCGGTCGGCCACGTCCTGGTTCGACAGGCGCCCGTCCGCCTGCAAGATCGCCAGAATCTTCCGATCTGTTTTATCGAGCACAATTTTTGGCATATTTCCTCCGAAAGCCCCATTTCAACGCAATATTATTGCTCAAATTGCCGGCCGTAGGGCAGTGTTTGAAATTTAATGCCTGTGTCGCGGGACTATACTGTGCCCTATTAAAATAGGAGACTGTCATGCAATTTACGCCTTGGGAAAACCCGATGGGGACCGATGGATTCGAGTTCGTGGAGTACGCGGCGCCGGATCCGAAAGCGCTTGGCGCGCTGTTCGAGCAAATGGGCTTCACCGCCATCGCGCGCCACCGCCACAAGGACGTCACCTTGTACCGCCAGGGCGACATCAACTTCATCATCAACGCCGAAAAAGACTCGTTCGCGCAGCGCTTCGCGCGCAGCCACGGCCCCTCCGTCTGCGCCATCGCCATCCGCGTCGACGACGCCGCCATGGCGTACCGCCGCGCGCTCGAACTGGGCGCCTGGGGCTTCGACAACAAGACCGGCCCGATGGAACTGAACATCCCCGCCATCAAGGGCGTGGGCGACTCGCTCCTGTATTTTGTGGACCGCTGGCGCGGCAAGGGCGCCAACGCCGGTTCGGCGCCAGGCACCATCGGCGACATCAGCATCTATGACGTCGACTTCGTCGCCATTCCGGGCGCCGTGGCCAACCCGGTCGGCAACGGCCTGACCTACATCGATCACCTGACCCACAACGTGCACCGCGGCCGCATGAAGGAATGGGCCGAGTTCTACGAGAACCTGTTCAACTTCCGCGAAGTGCGCTACTTCGACATCGAAGGCAAGCTGACCGGCCTGAAGTCGAAAGCCATGACTTCCCCGTGCGGCAAGATCCGCATTCCGATCAACGAATCGTCGGACGACAAATCGCAGATCGCCGAATACCTCGACGCCTACCATGGCGAAGGCATCCAGCACATCGCGCTCGGCACCGACAATATCTATCAGTCGATCCAGGGCATGCGCGACACCGGTATCGTGTTCCAGGATACGATCGAGACTTATTACGAGCTGATCAACCGCCGCCTGCCTGGCCATGGCGAAAACCTCGACGAGCTGCGCCGCCTGCGCATCCTGATCGATGGCCATAGCAACGAGAGCGAGCGCGAACTGCTGCTGCAGATTTTCACGCAGACGGTGATCGGCCCGATCTTCTTCGAGATCATCCAGCGCAAGGGTGACCAGGGTTTTGGCGAAGGTAATTTCCGCGCGCTGTTCGAGTCGATTGAACTCGACCAGATCAAGCGCGGCGTGCTCCAAGATACGACCGTGGCGTAAGCAGGGTACAAGCGCACCGCCAAGACGGTGCGCTCAGCAACGCACAAGAACATACGGAGACAAAGACAATGAACGCACCACTAGACCGGGCTCACCTCGATGCCGAGCCGTCGCACGAGATTTCGCTCGACGACAAATGGACGCTGGAGCGCGGGCGCGCCTTCATGACCGGCACCCAGGCGCTGATCCGCCTGCCGATGATGCAGCGCGAACGCGATCTCAAGGCCGGGCTGAACACCGCCGGCTACATCACCGGCTACCGCGGCTCGCCGGTCACCTCGGTCGACATGACCGCGGTCAAGGCCAAGAAGCACCTCGACGCCCACCACGTCAAATTCCATCCCGGGATGAACGAAGACCTGGCCGCCACCGCGGTCTGGGGCACCCAGCAAACGAACCTGTTCAAGGACGCCAAGTACGACGGCGTGTTCTCGATGTGGTACGGCAAAGGCCCCGGCGTGGACCGCTGCGGCGACGTTTTCAAGCACGCCAACAATGCCGGCAGCGCCAGGCATGGCGGCGTGCTGGTACTGGCCGGCGACGATCACGCGGCCAAGTCCTCGTCGACCGCGCACCAGTCCGACCATATCCTGAACGCCTGCGGCATTCCGGTGCTGTACCCGGCCTCGGTGCAGGAATACATCGACTACGGCCTGCACGCCTGGGCCATGAGCCGCTACACCGGCCTGTGGGTATCGATGAAGTGCGTCACCGACATCATCGAGTCCGGCGCCGTGGTCGACTTCGACCCGGACCGCGTGCAGATCGAACTGCCGACCGACTTCGTGCTGCCCGAAGGCGGCCTGAATATCCGCTGGCCCGACACCGTGCTCGATATGGAAGTGCGGATGAACAGCTTCAAGTGGTACGCGGCCCTGGCTTACGCGCGCGTCAACAAGCTCAACAAGATCATCTGGGACAGCCCGGCACCGAGGATCGGCATCATCACCGCCGGCAAATCGTATCTGGACACGCGCCAGGCGCTGGCCGACCTGGGCATCGACGAGCAGGCTGCCGCCGACATCGGCATCCGCCTGTACAAGATCGGCATGACCTGGCCGCTCGAAGCGGAAGGCGTGCACGAATTCGCCAAGGGCCTGGACGAAATCCTGGTGGTCGAAGAAAAGCGCCAGATCCTCGAATACGCGCTCAAGGAAGAACTGTACAACCTGCCGGACGGCCAGCGGCCGCGCGTGGTCGGCAAATTCGACGACACCGGCGAATGGTCGAACAAGGGCGGCACCGGCCACGGCGACTGGCTGCTGCCGGCCACCTATGAGCTCAACCCGGCCCAGATCGCGCGCGCGATCGCCAGCCGCATCTCGCACTACTGCGCCGGCCATCCGGTCGAGCAGCGCGTGAAAGAGCGCATCGCCTACCTGGAAGCGAAAGAGCTGGTACTGAAAAACGTCAGCACCAAGCCCAATCCCGACACCGACCGCACCCCGTACTTCTGCTCCGGCTGCCCGCACAATTCGTCGACCAAGGTGCCGGAAGGCTCGCGCGCGCTGGCCGGCATCGGCTGCCATTACATGGTGCTGTGGATGGACCGCGAAACCTCGACCTTCACCCACATGGGCGCCGAAGGCGTCACCTGGGTCGGCCAGGCGCCGTTCACCAACGAGAAGCACGTCTTCACCAACCTCGGCGACGGCACCTACTTCCACTCGGGGATCCTGGCGATCCGCGCGGCGGTGTCGGCCAAGGTCAACATCACCTACAAGATCCTGTTCAACGACGCCGTGGCCATGACCGGCGGCCAGGAATTCGATGGTCCGCTCGACCCGGGCATGATCAGCCGCCAGATCGCGGCCGAAGGCGTGGGACCGATCATCGTGGTCACCGACGAACCCGAAAAATACCCGTCCGACTACAAGTGGGCCGAGGGCGTGACCGTGCGCCACCGCAGCGAATTGATGGACGTGCAGCGCGAACTGCGCGACAAGCCGGGCGTGTCGGCCATGATCTACGACCAGACCTGTGCGTCCGAAAAACGCCGCCGCCGGAAACGCAACGAGTATCCGGATCCAGCCAAGCGCGCCGTCATCAACGAGGCTGTGTGCGAAGGCTGCGGCGACTGCTCGGTGCAGTCGAACTGCCTGTCGGTCGAACCGCTCGAAACGGAACTGGGCCGCAAGCGCCAGATCAACCAGTCGTCCTGTAACAAGGACTTCTCGTGCGTGACCGGCTTCTGCCCGAGTTTTGTCACGGTCGAAGGCGGCTCGCTCAAGAAACCGAAGAAAGCCGCCACCGGCGACGCGGCCCCGCCGCAGCTGCCGACGCCTGTGCTCAAGGGCACGGCGGCGCCGTACGGCATCCTGATCACCGGGATCGGCGGCACCGGCGTGGTCACCGTCGGCCAGATCCTGGCGATGGCGGCCCACGTCGAAGGCAAGGGCGCGATCGTGCTCGACATGAGCGGACTGGCCCAGAAGGGCGGCCCGGTGATGTCGCACGTGCGCCTGGCCGACAAGCAGGCCGATTTGCATTCGACCCGCGTGGGCACCGGCAGCGCCGATCTGGTGATCGGCTGCGACCTGATCGTCACGGCCAGCCGCGATGCGCTCTCGCGCATGGGCGAAGGACGCACCTACGCGGCGATCAATTCGACCGGTTCCTCGACGGCGGCTTTCGTCAAGAACCCGGACTGGCAGTTCCCTGGCGCGTCCTCGCAGGCCGAGATCGTCAAGGCCTGCGGCGCCGAGCGCGTGGACTTTGTCGACGCCGGCCAGATCGCCACCGCGCTGATGGGCGACTCGATCGCCACCAATATGTTCATGCTCGGCTACGCGTGGCAAAAAGGCCAGGTGCCCCTGACCGAAGCGTCGATCATGAAGGCGATTGAACTGAACAACGTATCGGTGGGCTTTAACAAGAGCGCCTTTACCTGGGGCCGCACGGCTGCGCACGATCTGCAGTCGCTGGTGAAAATGACCACGCCGGCCAAGGTGATCGAATTCAAGCGCACGCAAAGCCTGGACGAAATCATCAACAAGCGCATCGAGCTGCTGACCGCTTACCAGGATGTCGCCTACGCCAACCAGTACAAGGCGTTTGTGGACCAGGTGCGCGCCGAGGAAGCGAAGCTGGGCAAGGGCACGCGCCTGAGCGAGGCGGTCGCGCGCTACTTCTACAAGCTGATGGCGTACAAGGACGAGTATGAAGTCGCGCGCCTGTACACCAGCGGCGCCTTCCAGGAGAAGATCGCGGGCATGTTCGAGGGCGACATCAAGCTCAAGTTCCACCTGGCGCCGCCGCTGTTCGCCAAGCACGACTCCAAGGGCCAGCTGATCAAGCAGGAATTCGGCCCATGGATGATGAAGGCGTTCGGCCTGATGGCCAGGATGAAGGGCCTGCGTGGCGGCGCGCTCGATATCTTCGGCTACACCGCCGAGCGCAAGATGGAACGCGCGCTGATCGCCGAGTACCGCAATACGGTCGGTTCGCTGCTGCCGAAGTTGAATGCCGAGACCCTGCCGCAAGCGGTGGCCATTGCCAGCATCCCTGAAGATATTCGCGGGTATGGGCATGTGAAGGAACGTCACCTGAAAGCGGCCAAGGAGAAGGAAGCGGCGCTGCTGGCCGCTTTCGGCAAGCCGGCCTCGCCGGACGGCGTGATCCAGATCCATCGGGTCGCGTAAGACCGCGTCGCGTAGACCGGGTCGCGTAACACCGGTTGGCGCAAGATGAATGGCCCGCTCTCAAGCGGGCCATTTTTTCGTCTCCGGGTTATGATATCGGCATCGCAATCGACCGGGCAGACCACCATGTTCATTACCGCCAAGGGCACTTTCGAGATCACCATGCAGGCGCCGCCATCCGGGGAGGGCGCCGGGCGCGTCTCGCTCGGGCGCATGCTGATCGATAAATACTACAGCGGCGACTTGATCGGCATCGGCCAGGGCGAGATGCTCTCGGCCGGCAATCCGGCGGCCGGGTCGGCGGGCTACGTGGCCATCGAACACGTGACCGGGACCCTGGACGGCATGAGCGGCAGCTTCGCGCTGCAGCACGCGGGCACCATGCACGCCGGCGCCAGCCACCTGTCGATCAGCATCGTGCCGGGGTCGGGGACCGAGGGACTGACCGGCATCCAGGGCAAATTCAAGCTCGATATGATCGACAACACCCATTACTACGAACTCGAATACACGATGGATCTGGTTTAAATCCGACGGGTGAGAACACCAGCGCCTCACATCTTTGGCGCTCGTTTTTGCTCCGTCGCCCCCGCCTGCGCGGGGGCGACGGAGCGTAATTTAGCGGTAGTAGACCGTCTCGGATTCTATGGCAGCAAGATCGCCGCCAGCACCATCCCCAGTCCCACCAGCGACACCGTCCACACAATCGAGCGCACCACCGGAATGCCGGCCGCATACAGCGGCACGTACAGCACGCGCGCGATCAGGTAAGCCCACGCGCCCCATAAGGTCAGGTCGCCCTCGCGCCCGCCCACATGCGCGATCAGCACGGCCGCCGCGAACAGCGGCAGCGTTTCGAACAGATTGGCCTGCGCCCGCTGCAAGCGCGCCGTCACCACGCCCGGCGGCGGCGCCGGCGTGTCGCGCGCGCTCATGTTGTACTTCATCCCGGTCTCCTTGTTGCGGAAAGCCCCGGTCGCCATGATCTGCACCAGCGCCAGCACCAGGGTCCAGCCCAGGATCATCAGTTCGGTCGTCATCACTTTTTCCCTTGAACGCCGGCGGCCGCCGGCAATGTAGTCAGATTAACAAAGAAAACCCCAAGGCAGTGCACGCTTGGCGTTGCTTTTTGTTCATATATATTGCGCTTGGAGAATTTTTGCCTGAGCTTCTCCGTTAAAATTGCATGTTTTGCAGCATCCTCAGTGCCTGGAGAACCCCATCAACGCCCCGACCGACGCCATCTCGCCCGAACTGGCCGCGCCGAGCGCCGCCTACAAGAACAGCGTGCGCCTTGCGGTCGCCTCCCTGCTGCTGTTCGTCGCCCTGTACTGCGCGATGGCCGGCTGGTTCGTGGTCACCGCCTGGCAGGTGTTCGTCGACGGCGCCGGCAGCGACCTTGGCAGCTTTTCCTACTTCATGGGCGCCTGCTCGCTGTTCATCGGCGCCTTGATGATCAAGGCGATGATCTCGGTACGCAGCGCGCGTTACGACGGCCTGCTCGAAGTGACCGAAACGGACCAGCCACGCCTGTTCGCCTATCTGTTCGAACTGGCCGACGCCGCCCGCGCACCGCGTCCGCACAAGGTGTTCCTGTCGGCCAGCGTGAACGCCGCCGTGTTCTACGACATCTCGCTGTACAACCTGATTTTCCCGGCCAGGAAAAGTCTCGAGATCGGCCTGCCGCTGGTAAACGCGCTCTCGCGCGGCGAATTGCGCGCCGTGCTGGCGCACGAATTCGGCCATTTCGCGCAGCGCTCGATGGCGGTCGGCGGCTGGGTCTACGTGGCCCGGCAAATCGTCAGCCACGTGGTCACGCAGCGCGACAAACTCGATGCCTTCCTTGACGGGGCAATCAGGATCGATGCCCGCCTGGTGCTCATTGTCGGCCCGCTGCAGCTGATCATCTGGTCGATCCGCTCGCTGGTCGACTCGGTGTTCCGCCTGGTGGTGATGATGCAGCGCGCCCTCTCGCGCGAGATGGAAATGCAGGCCGACCTGGTGGCCGTGTCGCTGACCGGCAGCGATGCCCTGATCCACGCGCTGCACCGCACCCGCGGCGCCGACGACGCCTGGACGCGCGCGCTCGCCTTCATCGCCAGCGAGCACGCGGCCGGGCGCGCCACGCGCGACGTGTTTTCGGTCCAGACCGAATTGCTGCGGCTGACCAGCGGCATTCTCAACGACCCTGCCTACGCCGAGGTCCCGCCCTTGCCCGAGCAGGGCCGCGAGCGGCACCGCATCTTCAAGGCCGGCCTGGCCCAGCGCCCCAGAATGTGGCTGACCCACCCGCTCAATCACGAACGCGAAGACAACGCCAAGCGCATCTACGTGGCCGCGCCGGCCGATCCGGTCAGCGCCTGGTCGGTCTTCGACCACACCGCCTCGCTGCGCGCCGCGATCACCCGCCATCTGCTGGGCGAAGGCGACAGCGTCGCGGTCGACCTGGAGCAGTCGCTCAAGGCGCTGGCGCAGCCCTTCGAGCGCGAACAGTTCCACGCGCGCTATCGCGGCATCTATTTTGGCCGCGCGCTGACCCGCCATGCACGCGACATGGGCGCACTGCGCGCCGGCCACTACCAGGCAAAGCAGGAGCTGCTGGACTCGCTGTACCCGGCCGCGTTGGTGCGGCTGCGGGCCGACTGCGCCACGATCGCCGCGCGCCTGCACCAGCACGACTGGCTGTGCCGCAGCTGGCACCAGAACATGGGGCACCAGCTCGGGCGCGGCTGGGACGCGTATCTGGACGGCCTGCTGGCGCTGGTGCACTACGCCGAACACCGCCTGGCCGCCCTGCGCGACGCGCAGGGCATGTTGGACAACGCGGTGGCGATGGTCACCGCGCTGCGCCGCGTGAACGCCGACGGCGTCACGCGCGTGGTCGGCGAGGCCGGTGAACTGTACAACGTGCTGACCCAGCTTTACCGCGAAGCTGGCTCGGTGCACCTGTCGCCGCGCCTCGTCGAGCAGCTTGGCATGGCGGCCGACTGGCGCGCGGCGCTGGGCCAATTCACCATGCAGTCCCCTGCGAAGGCAATATCAACGCATGGATGCGCGAGGCCGCGCCACTGGTCACGTCCCTGTCCGACCGGCTCGATGCCCTGCGCGGCGCCGCCCTCGACGAATTGCTGGCCACCGAAGCGAAGATTGCGCGCTGCTCGCGCATCGGCGAAGGCATGCGCGCCGCCCCGGCGCACTCGCGCGTGCCGCCGTCGTACCCGGTGCTGCTGGCGGGCGGCGAACGCCAGCGCCAGCGCCAGCTCGGCTGGTGGGCGCGCTTCCAGCTGGCCGAGGGCCGGGCGCCGGCCGCCGCGCGCCTGCTGGTGGCGGGGATGATCGTGCTGGCCGCGCTCAGCGCCGGCAAGTTCGGTGCCGGCGGCGTGTCGGTGTTCGCCAGGGATCCGGTGATCATGGTCTACAACGGCCTCGGCATCCCGGTGCGGGTGAACATCGACGGCAGGCAGCAGAGCCTGGCCGCCCATGCGCACATGGCGTTCAGCGTGCCGCTGCTGGGCAAGCACCATGTGGAGACGCGCAGCGGCGACGGGCGCCTGGTCGAAGCGTTCGACGCGCTCTCGGCGCCGCTCGCGCATCCGGTCTACAACGTGGCCTCGGCCGCACCGCTGGTGGAGTGGACCGTCGCCTATGGCGCCGCCGACCCGGTGCCGAAAAAGATGCTGGGCACGCCGCGCTGGATCGACAGCAAGGCCAATCTGCTGTTCGAGCAGCCGCCCATGGGCATCCCCGGCAAGGAAGGCGGCCACCGCAGCGTGTTGAGCGGCATGGACGAATTCGCGCCGAAAACCCAGTTGTCGATGCTTGCCGATGCGGCGCAGGCCAGGCGCCTGGTCCTGGTGCACGCGCGCTGGGACAGCACCGCCACGGCGGATGCCGAAACCTGGCTTGGCTTCACCGGCCAGTTCCCGGAATTTGCCGCCGTGCTCCAGGAGCGGCTGCGCGCCGCGCCGCTGGCGCGCGCAAACCGGCCCTGTGCGCGCAACTCGCTGCCCAGGCGGCGGCGCGGCTTGACGACGGCGATGCCGCCTACCTCGCCTTGCGCTGCCAGGGCGACGATGCCGGCATCGCCCGCCGGATGGCCGAGGCAAGGGCGCGCTGGCCGAACAACCTGTGGCTGGCGCGCTGGATCGCCTACGACAAGATGCAGGCCGCCGATTACGCCGGGGCGCTACCCGCGCTCGAACAACTTGTCCTTGGCCCGCCGGCCATGGCCGACGATGCCGGCCTGACCCTGGCGCGGGTGCGGCGCATGCTGGCGCCGGAGTCGACATCCCCCGAGCTCGGCGCGCTGGCGGCCAAGTCGCGCCGCTTGCAGCTGCTGCTGGCGGTCGAAGAGGGGCCGGCGCCGCAGGCGGCGGTGCGCCCCTACCAGTCGCTTGCGGCCGGGCGCATCGACGAGGCCACACAGGGCGAGGGACCCGATCCGGCACGCACGGCGCAGGTGCTGCGGCTGGCGGCGGCCTCGGACGGCGCCAGTGCCGCCTTGATCAAGCGCGCCATGGCACTGCCGTTCGAGCAAGGCCAGGACAGCGCCACCGTCTGGACCGGGCTGGCGCTGGCGACCCGCCACGGCGGCGACACGGCGCCCTGGCGCGCGGCGACGCGCGTCGTCTCCGGCGGGGACCCGGAGCGCATGCTGGCCTTCTTCGACCGCATCGCCGCCGGCAAGGATCCGCTCGCGGCCGACCGCCTGCTCGATGCGGCCGACCCCGACATGCGCCTGCACGCCTGGAGCGCCGCGCTGGTGCTGCTGGGCGAGAAGGCGCCGCCCGCGTGGCGCAAGGCGGTCACGCGCATGCTGTTCGCATCGGAGCGCCCCTATTTCAAGCAGTTGTGAGCGCAGCGCCGGATCGCCGGCGTCGGACGGGCGCATTTGATGTTGCAATCTGTGCACATATATTGCGTTTAGATAAATTGCTCCAGCATTTCTCCCTTAAAATTGAACGTTTTGCATCTTTGCACCTTGTTTAACACCTGGAGAACGCCATCAACGCCCCGACCAACGCCCCGTCCTCCGATCTGACGGCCCGCCTGACCGCGCCGAGCGCCGCCTACAAGAACAGCGCGCGCCTGGCCGTCGCCGGCCTGCTGCTGTTCGTCGCGCTGTATTGCGGCCTGGCCGGCTGGTTCCTGTACACCCCGTGGCAGGTATTCTTCGAGGGCGCCGGCAGCGACCTGGGTATTTTTGCCTGGGTCATGGCCGTCTGTTCGCTGTTCATCGCGGTGATGATGATCAAGGCGATTTTCTCGGTCAGTAATGCCAAGTACGACGGCCTGCACGAGGTCACGGCGGATGACCAGCCGCGCCTGTTCGCCTACCTGTTCGAACTGGCCGACGCCGCCGGCGCGCCGCGTCCGCACCGGGTGTTCCTGTCGGCGACCGTCAACGCCGCCGTGTTCTATGACCTGTCGCTGTTCAACCTGATTTTCCCGTCCAAAAAGAATCTGCTCATTGGCCTGCCGCTGGTAAACACCCTCTCGCGCGGCGAACTGCGCGCCGTGCTGGCGCACGAATTCGGCCACTTCGCCCAGCGTTCGATGGCGGTCGGGCGCTGGGCCTACGTGGCCCAGCAGATCGTCGGCCACATGGTCACGCGGCGCGACACCTTCGACGAATTTTTGGTCGGGATCGGCCGCATCGATTTTCGCCTGACCATCGCCGTCGGCGTCCTGCAAGTCATCATCTGGTCGATCCGTTCCCTGCTCGACACCGTGTTCCAGGTCGTCATGCTGATGCAGCGCGCCCTCTCGCGCGAAATGGAAATGCAGGCCGACCTGGTGGCCGTGTCGCTCACCGGCAGCGATGCCCTGATCCACGCGCTGCACCGCACGCGCGGCGCCGACGACGCCTGGGACCGCGCACTGGCCTTCATCCAGGGCGAATACGCGGCCGGCCGCGCCACACGCGATGCGTTCGCGGTCCAGACCCACATCCTCCAGCGCATGAGCAACATCCTCAACGACCCAAGCTACGCCAACGTGCCGCCGCTGCCCGAACAACGGCGCCACGAGCACCGCGTGTTCAAGGCCGAACTGGCGCAGCCGTCGAAGATGTGGCTGACCCACCCGCTCAATCACGAACGCGAAGCGAACGCCAAGCGCATTTACGTGCACGCAAAGATCGACCCGGCCAGCGCCTGGTCGATCTTCGAGCAGCCGGCGGCGCTGCGCGAACAGATCACGCGCACCCTGCTGGTGGGTGACCACAAGCCCACTTTCGTCGACCTGGAAGAGTCGCTCAAGACCCTGGCGCGCCCGTTCAAGCGCGAACAGTACAGCCGCCGCTATTGCGGCATCTACTTCAGCCGCGCGCTGACGCGCCATGCCTCGGCCCTGACGCAACTGCGCGACGCCCACTACGCCGCCTCGCCGGCCACGCTGGCGAGCCTGTACCCGGCCACGCTGACCGACGACGTGCACCAGCTGCGCACACTGACCGATGAACGCAACCAGCTCGACGCCCTGATCGCCGGCCACCTGACCGCGGCCGGTGGCGTGGTGCGCCTGCGCGGCGAAGAATTCCGCAAGAAACAGCTGCCCGCCGCGCTGGCGCGGGTGCGCGCCGAGATCGACGAGGTCGAGCAGCGCCTGTACCAGCACGACCGGCTGTGCCGCAGCTGGCACCAGGACATGGCGCGGCAACTGGGCGGCGGCTGGCAAGCCTATCTCGATGGCCTGCTGGCGCTGGTGCACTACGCCGAACACCGCCTGGCGGACCTGTGCGACGCCCAAGGCATGATGCACAACGCGGCCGCGGTGGTCACCGCCGTGAACCGGGTGACGGCCGAAGGCGTCGCCCGCGTGGTGGGGCAGGCCGCCGGACTGTACTCCGTGCTGGACCAGATCTACCGCGAAGCGGCGCAGGTGCACATCGACCCGCGCCTGGCGGTGCGCTTGGCCGTGGACACGGACTGGCAAACGGCGCTCGGCAACTTCAGCATGACGCCACCCCATGCCGACACCATCAACGACTTCATGCACTACTCGGACGGCTGGGTCAACGCCTTGTCCAGCTGGCTCGATGCGCTGCGCGCGGATGCCCTCGAAGAATTGCTGCTGACCGAAACCATGATCGCGCGCTGTTCGCGCGGCGGCGAAACGATGGTGGCCGCCCCGCGGCCGTCGCGCGCGCCGGAGTCCTACCCGGTGCTGCTGGCCGGCGCCGAACGCAAGCGCCAGCAGCAGCTTGGCTGGTGGGCGCGCTTCCAGCGTGCCGACGGCATGGTGCCGGGCGCCGCGCGCCTGCTGGTGGCGGCGTCGATCGTGATCGCCGTCCTGAGCGCCGGCTCGTTCACCAAGGGCGGTGTGTCGGCCTACGGCAGCGATCCGGTGATCATCGTCTACAACGGCCTCGGTTTGCCGGTATCGGTCGACATCGACGGCCGCAAGGCGCTGGTGCCCGCGCACGTGAAGCGCGAACTGAGCGTGCCGGCATTGGGCAAGCACCACGTCGAGACGCGCACCGGCGACGGCCGCCTGATTGAAGCGTTCGACGCCGTGTCCGAGCGCGGTGGGCATCCGGTGTACAACGTCGCCTCGGCCACGCCGCTGGTGCAGTGGCACGCCACGTACGGCAACGACAAGCCGGTTCCGGACGAGATGCTCGGCACCGTGCGCTGGGTCGACCGGCGCGCCGACTTCCGCTTTGAAAAACCGCCCGAGTCGATCTCCAGCAAGCATGGCGGCGGCTCGCGCAGCGTGCTTGACGGCTTGGCCGAGGCCAGCCCGGAAGCCCAGATCAGCGCACTCGATAACGAGGCCAAGGCCAAGCAGCTTGGCCTGCTGCACGCGCGCTGGGACGATACTTCCGCGGCGCACAGCGAAACCTGGTTCACCTACGCCGCCACGTTCCCGGAGTTTGCGGCCGTGCTGGCGGAACGCTTGCGGCGCGCCCCGCGCGACGTACTTCTGCGGCGCGCCGAAATGGACTTCGTCGACGCCGGGCAAAAAGCGGCGTTGTGCAAGGACTTGGCCGCGCAATCGGCCGCGCAGCCCGACGACGGCGACCTGGCCTACCTCGCGCTGCGCTGCCGCGGCACGGGCCCCGGCGCGCACAGCGAGATGCTGGCGGCGCGCGCGCGCTGGCCCAAGAATCTCTGGCTGGCGCGCTGGTCGTCCTACGACAAGCTGCATTCGAAAGACTTCACCGACGCCGTGGCCGACCTTGAACAGATCGCGCGCGGCTCGGCGGCGGGCAGCAATTACGCCAGCATGGACCTGGCGCGCCTCAAGCGCTTGCTGGGGCAGGACGCCGATCTCGCTCAACTGGCAAGCAGGTCGCCGCAGCTGGACGAGCTGCTCACGATCGAAAAAGGCACCTTGCCGGTGGGCTCGGCGCTGCGCGCGTATCACGCACTGGCGAGCGGGCGCCTCAATGAGGCGCACCAGATGGCCGCCGCCCATCCGGCGCGCGCCGCGCATGTCTTGCGGCTCGCAGCAGCCTCCGACGGCGCCGACGGCGGCTTGATCAAACGCGCCATGGCGCTGCCGTTCGGTGAGGGAATGGACAAGGCCAACGTCTGGTTCGGCCTGGCGCTGGCGCAGAAGCATGGCTACGACACGGCGCCGTACCGCAACGCGACGCACGCTGCCGCCGGTCCTTATCAGGCGCCGATGCTCGCTTTTGTCGACAGTATCATCGCCGGCAAGAATCCGCGCGCCGCCGAACGCCTGCTCGACACCGTCCCGCCCGAGCAGCGCGCCTATGCCTGGAGCGCGGCGCTGGTGCTGTTGGGCGACAAGGCCCCGCCTGAATGGCGCACCTCGGTCAAGCGCCTGCTGTTTTCATCGGAGCGGCCGTACTTCAAGAGCGCGTAACGACGCCAGATTGCCGATACCGGGCGCGCAAAGCCGACTATAATTTCCGGTTCGCGCGCACCGTGCGCCCTGTATTGACAACTTTGCCGGAGCTTTACCGATGATCCGTTCTGCGCTGCTGCTTGCCCTGCTGTCCGCCATTCCCTTCGTCCACGCCGCTCCCGACCTCTCCACCGTCGCCGAACGTTCGCAGTTCCAGAAAACCGGCCGCTACGACGAAGTCATCGCCCTGTGCGCCGCATTCCAGAAAGCGTATCCGAAGCAGGTCAAGTGCATCGAATTCGGACGCACGCCGGAAGGGCGCCCGATGCAGGCGCTGGTGGTCACGCGCACCGGCGCATTGAGCCCGCAGGCCGCGGCGGCGCGCGCGCTGCCAGTGGTGCTGGTCCAGGGCGGCATCCACGCCGGCGAGATCGACGGCAAGGACGCCGGCTTCCTGGCGCTGCGCGAGGTGCTGGAAAACCGCGCCGCCCCCGGTGCGCTCGACAAGCAGGTGCTGCTGTTCGTCCCGGTCTTCAACGTCGACGGGCATGAGCGCTTCAAACAATGGAACCGGCCGAACCAGCGCGGCCCGGTCGAAATGGGCTGGCGCACCACCGCCCAGAACTTCAACCTGAACCGCGACTACGCCAAGGCCGACTCGATCGAGATGCAGTCGATGCTGGCGCTGGTGAACGCGTGGGACCCGCTGGTGTATGTCGACCTGCACGTGACCAACGGCGCCAAGTTCGAACACGACATCTCGATCCAGGTCGAACCGGTGCATTCGGCCGACGTTGAGTTCCGCAAGGCCGGGCTGGCGCTGCGCAGCGGCGTGCTGGCCGATATCACCAAGCTCGGTTCCATGCCGCAGCCGTTCTACATGTCGTTCGCCGAAGAAGACAATCCGGCGTCGGGCTTTGCCGATGGCGTATCGGACCCGCGTTTTTCGACCGGCTATTTTGCCTTGCGCAACCGGCTCGGCGTGCTGGTCGAGACCCATGCGTGGAAAGACTATCCGACCCGCGTGCGCATCACGCGCAATTCGGTGGTGTCGGTGCTCGAGCAGGTGGCGCAGCACGGCAAGGCGTGGCAGAGCGCCGCGCGCGAGGCCGATGGGCGCGCGGCGCGCTTGGGCGGGACCGAGCTGCCGATGACCTACAAGGCGACCGATAAAAAGCGCATGATCGACTTCCGTGGTTACGCCTACACGCGCACGCAGTCGGATGTGTCGGGCTCCCTGATGACGCGTTACGACGAAACCAAACCACAGATCTGGACTGTGCCGTTGCGCGACGAGATCGTGCCGGACGTGATGGTTACCGCACCCAAGGCAGGCTACATCGTGCCGGCCGCGCATGCGGCCATGGTGGCCCGCAAGCTGGGGCAGCACGCCATCAGCTATCGCACCTTGGGGGCGGCGCAGGCCAGGGCCGATGTGGAGACTTTCCGCGCCGAGAAGGTGACGTACGCGCCGGCCTCGCTCGAATCGCATGTGCGCGTGACATTGCAGGGAGGGTGGAAGGCGGAGCCGCGCGCGATCGAGAAGGGCGCGCTGTTCGTGCCGGTTGCTCAGGCCAAGGCGCGTTTGGTGATCGCCCTGTTCGAGCCGGCCGGCCCGGATTCGCTGCTGCAGTGGGGGATGTTCAACACGGCGTTCGAGCGCAAGGAATACATGGAAGATTACGTGGCCGAAGATGTCGCGCGCGAGATGATGGCGGCCGATCCGGCGCTGGCGGCGGCGTTCAAGGCGAAGGTCGACAGCGATCCGGCCTTCGCCAGGAACCCGGACGCGCGGCTGGCGTTTTTCGCCAAAAGACATACGTCGTACGACGAGCGCCTGAATCTGTATCCGGTGCTGCGCACGGCGGTGGCGCCGTAAATAGCTTCGAGAAAACAGGGCCTGGAATCGGCCCTGTCTACTCAATAGTGGTGGCGGCAAGAAATAACGGTTAGATGTTCATCGTCAGCCACGTAAATCAGGCGATGTGTATCGTCAATCCGCCTGGACCAGTGTCCCGACAAGTTCCCTTTGAGAGGTTCTGGCTTGCCGATTCCTTCAAAGGGACTGCGCAACGCTTCCTTGATGAGCAAATTAATTCGCTTTAGCGTCTTTTTATCCTGGGTCTGCCAAAAAAGGTAGTCGTTCCAGCATTCATCCGTGAATTGCAGGTCTCGCATGTGAAATTTCCTCAGCGTCGGGTACTTCGATGAGATCCCGATGCTTCGCTTTACCAGCACGTGCTTGCTCAATGGATTTCGCCAGGTGCGCAGCGTTGGCAGGCGAACTAAGCAAATAGACAGTCTCCATCAAGCTACTATAGTGGTCGAAGGACATGACCACGGCATCCGGCGCATCCCTGCGTGAAATCACCGTGACGTCCGCATCCTCTACAACCTGATCAATCACAGTCCTCAGGCTGTTGCGTGCATCGGAAAAATTAATAATTCTCATTTTTTTACTCCTCATCCCGTACTACTTTTGTGTGCCCTTGGATTGATCTGAATATTCTTTCGATAAATTGACTCTAGACGATACTCATAGATCTAACATGTACAATAAGTCGTACAAGTTTGATTGTAGCGCACCTGTCAGGGAAAGCAAGCAGTCCGCGTAATCTTGACGCTGTTTGGCATTGTTGGCTTCGGGCCGTACATGCCGATGCGGTATCGCTCTTTCATACCCGCGTTCAATCTAACCTTCGTTCCTATCCCAGTAAGCCAGTTGGCGCAGTGTGTTCGAATAACGCTGGGACGTTGGACTTGAACTCTTTAAAATGCAACATCTCCCAAGACCGATTCCTAGTCGGAACGCAGAGCGGGGGCAGCGGACTTGAAACGCCCGGTACCTGACGTTGCAGCGCATACTGGCGCGCCTTGCCGGCACCCAGTACGACACCATCGGGGATGGCTTGCCACAGGCGCGGCAAAGTCGACTGGCTGATGCCTGTCGGATCCATGATCGCGGATGCCTTGGCCGGGCCGCGCGCCAACAGCTGCCTTAGCTTGTCAATATGGTAAGCGCGATTTCTACCGCACCTTGACGTTGCCCTAATCGACGGGCAAGCGGCTGTTAAACAGCAGTAAAGTTGAACGGCAACAGATCGGCAATGTCGGCACCGGCCTGGCGCTGCGGCAGTTCT
>NZ_WHJH01000070.1 GCF_011682145.1 Massilia mucilaginosa | reverse complement strand
GGGGCGGGGGGGGGGGGGGGGGGGGGGGGGGGGCACCCTCGGGCGGTTTTTGTTTCCGTTGGCTTGGGGGTTCCCCCCCCCGCCCCCGGGGTGCCCCCCGGGGGGGGGGGGCAACGTAGGGGGTCCCTACATAATAATCTCCCCATTCGGCCCCCACTTCACCTTGAGCAGCCCCGGTTCCTCTTCCTCCATCTTGCGGATCGCCAGTTCCTCGCGGCTCAGGGTGCCGTCCTGCACCCGTTGCCGGTCCGCCAGCTGATGCTGTTCGTGCAGCGTATCCCGGTACTCCAGCGCGAGCCGGATATTTTCGCGCAAGTCGCCCACCTGCCACGGCTTCGGAATGAAGCGGAACACCTGCGCCTCGTTAATCGCGCTCATCACCGTCTCGAACTCGGTCGACGCCGACAGAATCATGCGCACCGTGTCGGGCGCGACCTCCATGATCGCGTGCAAGAACTCCACGCCCGTCATCTGCGGCATGCGGTAATCCGAAATCACCACGTCGAACGTCACCTCGGCGCAGCGCGTCAGCGCGTCGAACGGATCGCTGAAGGTCTCGATCTGCAAATCGGGAATGTCCAGATGCTGGCGCATCGCCCGCACCAGCGCATTGAGCACGTTGATTTCATCGTCAACCAATAATATGCGGCGCATCTCAAGCCCCCTTCACCGGTATAGGCCACACCCAGATATTCAGGCGCACCTCGTTCTTGTTCTCGAAATCCTGCACCTGCTGGATCATGCGCTCATCTAACACATGGTCGGCCGAGAGCAGCATGAAACCCTCCGGACTGACCAGGTCGCGCGACAAGGTCATGCCCGGCGCCAGGTACTTGGCCATGGTGGCCAGGTCCTTGACTTTTTCCATCTTGTCGCCATCCATCAGCGCCCGGAACGCCGCCACCACGTTCGGATCGTAGCGCTTGCCCACCGCGTCGTAAATGATCTGCTTGGCGTCGGGCGCCAGCACGCGGCGCTGGATCAGTGCGCCGATCTGCAGATTGTCGTAGTCGGAGGCCAGCGCCAGGATGCGCGCGCCGAGCGGAATCAGGGGCCCGGCCACGCCGTCGGGAAAGCCGCCGCCGTCGAAACGCTCCATCTGCGCGCGCAGCAAGGCCGCCACGCCCTGCAAGTCGTCCAGCGGCATCAAGAGCTGCTCGGCGCGCAGCGGATGCTTGCGGAACACGCCCAGCATGTCGCCGGCCAGCAAGTTCACCGGCGTGGCCAGCAAGTCGTCCGGAAAGCCGATCTTGCCGATGTCGTGCAGCAGCGCGGCAATGAACACTTCCTGGGTCGCGTTGGCATCGAGCCCGAGCTTGACGGAGAGGCGCCGCGCCAGGTCCGCCACCCGGCGCGAATGCCCGGCCAGGTTGCCGCCGCGCATTTCGATCATGCTCGACAGGATCTTGATGGTGGTGATGAAATTGCTCTTGAGCTTTTTGTTGGTTTCAAGAATCGTGTCGCGCGAGTTGCGCAATTCTTCGGTGCGGATCTCGACCTTCGCTTCGAGGCTCTGGTTGAGGTTTTTCAGTTCCTCGTTCTGGCGCGCGGTCAAGGCTTCCAGGCGCGCCTTTTCCTGCTCCAGCGCGTGCCGTTCCAGCGCATGGCGCACCACCAGCAAGATGTCGGAGTCGTCCCACGGCTTGGTGATGTAGCGGTAGATTTCGCCGCGGTTGATCGCCGCCAGGATCGAGGACACATCCGAGTAGCCGGTCAGCAGCAGGCGCAAGGTGCCGGGCCAGCGCTCGCGCACGTGCTCCAGGAAGCGGGCACCGTCCATTTCGGGCATGCGCATGTCGGAAATGACCAGGTCGACTTTTTCCTGTTCCAGGATGGCCAGGCCGGCCGCGCCGCTTTCGGCCACCAGCACCCGGTAGCCTTCCGGGCGGAACAGGCGACGCAGCGCCGACAGGATGTTCGGTTCGTCGTCAACGCACAGCACGGTGGCCGGGGGGGGGGCGGTATCGTCGGTCAGGCTGTCTGTCATGGGCTGCTCTCCTCGCTTGCTGCGGATCTCTGGTGCACCGGCAGGACGATGCGGAACGTGGTGCCACGTCCGATTTCGCTGTCGACGTCGATGCTGCCATGGTGTTTTTGAATGATGCCGTAGGCCAGGGACAGACCCAGGCCGGTTCCCTTGCCCACCGCCTTGGTGGTGAAGAAGGGGTCGAAGATGCGCGTCAGGTTTTCGCGCGGGATCCCGCTGCCGTTATCGGCAATCTCGATCCACACTTGTTCGCCGTCGCCGCCCGCTTCGCCCAGGGTGCCGCTGCGCAGGGTAATCGTGCCGCGCCGCTCGCTCATCGCATGCGCCGCGTTGACCACCAGGTTCATGATCACCTGGTTGATCTGCGACGGCAGGCATTCGATGTCGGGAATGGCGCCGTACTGCTTGACCACGTCGGCCTTGTACTTGACCTCGTTCGAGACGATGTTCAGGGTCGAATCGATGCCGCCGTGCAGGTTCGCCCAGACCCATTCCTGGTTGGCGTCGACCCGCGAGAAATCCTTGAGGTCCTGCACGATGTGGCGCACGCGGGCGATGCCTTCTTTCGATTCGCTCATGAGCACCGGAATGTCTTCGCGCAAAAAATCCAGGTCGAGCGTCTTGCGCATGGCACCCAGGCGCGCCGCCGTTTCGGGGCTGGCCTCGGCCTCGGCTTCCTGGTACACATGCAGCATGTCGAACAGCTGGTCGAGGTAGCTTTGCAGGGTGCCGAAATTGGAAAAGATGTAGCCGATCGGATTGTTGATTTCGTGCGCCACGCCGGCCGCCAGTTGCCCGATCGAGGCCAGTTTTTCCGACTGCACCAGCTGCTCCTGGGCCATCGACAGCTTGGCGTTCAGTTCGGTCAGGGCCAGGTGCTTGGCGCGCAGTTCGGCGTCGGCGATCTGGCGCTGGCGCAGGTCGTCTTCCAGCCGTTCGTTCGCTTCGGCCAGCTGCGCGGTGCGCTTTTCGATCAGGTGTTCGAGGTTGTCGTGGGCGCGCCGCAGGGCGTTTTCGGCGACCCGCCGCTCGGTCACATCGCGCATGGTTTCGATCGCGCCGACCACCTGGCCGGCGCCGTCGCGCAGGGGCGCGGCGGTGAAATGCAGCCAGTGCCCGCCCACGCCCAGGTTTTCGAAAAAGCCTTCGGTCTCGTAGGCGCCGGGAATCAGGGCCGACTGGCGGTGCGCGCCCAGCCCGGCCGCGTCGCCCGCGACGATCATGTCCGACAGCATCTGCCGCTCATGCGCGTAGAACGCCACGCCGTGGTTGCGCGTGCCGATCATCGCTTCGGTGCTCCAGCCGAGCAGGTGTTCGCAGGCCTTGTTCCAGTGCGTGATGGTGTGCTCGTGGTCGATCACAAAAGTAGCCACCGGGTGCCCGTCGAGCAATTCCGACAGGGCAAACGCATCACCCTCGTCGGGCGGGCTGTTGGCAGGCAGGTGTTCGCGGCTGGACATCTTGATCGGCCTCCATGGCGCTGGTCGGACTAGCTAACGAGAATCTTGCACATGTCGACAAAGGTCGACTCGGTATCGCGGAACAGCTTGGCGCAGTCGGCTTCGCTCAGCGCCAGGGTCACCCACAGCGCCTGCGGCATCGGCGGCGCCAGGTCGTCTTCCTCGCCCGACAAGTCCAGGGCGTGGGCGAAAACATTGGCGGCGTGCACCAGCAGCGCCAGGGTCGGCTTACCGGTCGCGCCGAGCTGGTGGTGGCTGGCCACCGCTTCCTGCATGTCGGCCGGAAATTTCCAGTAGGCCGCCAGGGCCGCGCCGGCGGCGGCATGGTCGATGCCGATCACGGCCCGCTCGGCTTCGATGATGTAGCAATCGTGCTCCTTGCGGTAGGCCAGCATGGCGGCGTATTCGGCCGGAAAGCGGGTGGCCAGCACCAGGGTGCCGATATCGTGCAGCAGGCCGGCCGTAAACGCCGTCTCGGGATTGAGTTTCAGGTGCACCGCCAGCAGCTTGGCGCACACGGCGGTGGCCACCGAATGGCGCCAGAAGGCCTGGAAATTGACGCCGCCGGCCGCATTCGACGGAAAACTGCTGGTCACCGCGCACGCCGTGACCAGGGTGCGGATGCTGTGAAAGCCGAGCACCGCGATGGCCTGGTGGATGGTGGTCACCTTGGACGACATGCCGTAGAACGAGGAGTTCGCCAGGCGCAGGGTCTTGGCCGTGAGCGACTGGTCGAGCGCGATCTTGCCGCCCAGGACGTGCACATCGATGTCTTCCTGGTCCATCGACGAGAGCAGTTCGACCACCACCGCCGACAGCGAGGGCAGGTCGCGGATGCGCTTGACGACATCGTCGAGCGAAGTGGGCGTGGCGGCAGCCATCATGCGCTCCCGCGGTAGGCCAGCAGGCGTTCGAACAGCACCGCGCTGGCGCCGCCGGCGCCGCCGGCCGAGCCGTTCATGCAGCGCCGGAACAGGTGCTGGAGGCGCGCGCACTGGCGCTCGCGTTCGGCCTGGCGCGCGGCCGCGTCGAGCGCATCGTCGGCCGAGCTCGCGTCCGGGTCCACCGCGCCGACCACCTGCAGGCGCTCGATGCCGCGCCGCCGCAGCGAGGCCAGCGCGGCGGCGCCGAGGGTGGCGCCGGCCGGCAGCAGGACCGCGCCGCCGGCGTCGCGCAGGTCGCAGGCCAGCACCATGCCTTCGCTGGCGTCGTCGATGCCGATACTATCTTCAAGAGTGCTCATGCTGTTTCCTCGTACACACTAATGGTGAGCAGGCTGCCGCGCGACTGCGAGCTCGCGCCCATGGGATGGGCCACCACCTGGAAGCAGCGTCCGTCGATGAAGACCTGGTGGCTGCCGCTGGGGGCCAGGCCGTCGGGAAATAGTTCCGGCAGCACAATCTGCGCCTCATTGCCGAGTATGGCACCATTCTGGCGGAACATGCGCTCGGCAGCGTCGTTCACGAACGCCACCATGCCCTCGTCGTCGAGTCCGATCACCGCCAGCGGCACGAACTGCAGCAGTTCGCGCGCCACGTTCAGGCTGATTTCGTCGCGCGTGATCTGTTGCTGCTTCTGGCGCAGCACGTCTTCCATGCGCCGGTTGGCCGCCGCCAGTTCGTGGTTGGCGGTGCGCAGCTCCAGGTTCAGGCGTTCGTTGTCGTTGGCAATTTCCTTGAGGCGAAACGCTTCGGCGATGTGGGTGCGCAGCTGGTCGTCGTCCCACGGCTTGGTGAGGAACTTGAAGATCGCGCCCTCGTTGACGGCGTCGGTCACCGATTGCAGCTCGGTGTAACCGGAGAGCATGATGCGGATCGTGTCCGGATACAGGTTCTTGGCCGCGCGCAAAAAATCGGCGCCGATCATGCCCGGCATGCGCTGGTCCGAGACGATCACTTCGACCTCGTTGGCGGCCAGCACATCGAGCCCTTCCTGGCCGCTGTTGGCCGACAGGATCTGGTAGCCGTCGCGCCGCAGCAGGCGTTTCAGGGCCGAGACGATGTTCTGCTCGTCGTCCACCAGCAGCAGGGTGCGCGGCTGCTTCTGGATGCGCAGCAGGTGCGGCGGCAGCGCGTGGCGCGCGGCCAGCAGGCTGGCCACCTGGTCGCGGTCGCACGGCTTGCTGAAAAACCAGCCCTGGATCTGGTCGCACATATTGCGCCGCAAGAAATCGCACTGGGCTTCGGTTTCCACGCCCTCGGCCGCGACCTCGATGCCGAGGTGGTGGGCCATCGAGATGATGGTCTTGACCAGCGCCGCGTCGTCGGCGCCGGTGACGATATTGACGGTCAGGCCGCAGTCGATCTTGACCAGGTCGAGCGGGAAGCGCTTGAGGTGGTTCAGCGAGGAGTAGCCGGTGCCGAAGTCGTCCAGGGTCAGGCCGACCCCGAGCGCTTTCAACTGGGCCAGGGTGGCGTCGCTGGCGAGCGGGTCCTGCATCAGGGCCGCTTCGGTGATTTCGAGCGCGAGCAGGGCCGGCGCGATGCCCGAGGTCGCCAGCGCGTCGGCCACCGCCTGGGGCAGGGCGGCGTCGCGGAACTGCTTGGGCGAGATATTGATCGCCACCCGCACCGGCGGCAGGCCGGCCGTGCGCCAGGCCACCATGTCTTCCATGGCGCGGTGCAGGCTCCAGTGGCCGAGCGCAATGGTCAGGCCAGCCGCCTCGGCCAGCGGGATGAAGCGCCCGGCCGGAATCAGGCCCATCACCGGGTGCTGCCAGCGCACCAGCGCTTCGAGCGCGCAGATGGCGCCCTGCTGCAGGTCGGCCAGCGGCTGGTATTGCAGCTGCAACTGGCCTTCGATCAGGGCGATGCGCAGCGCCGCTTCCATCTGGGCCCGCTCGGCGGTGCGCTGGTTCATCTCGGCGGCGAAAAAGCGCAGCTGGTTGCCGCCCAGGCCGCGCGCGTGCGAGAGCGCCATGTCGGCGTAGCGCAGCAGGGTCACGCCATCGTCGGCGTCCTGCGGATAGCGGGCGATGCCGATGCTGCAGCCGGCGTGCAGGCTCTGGCCGATCACCGGGAACGGGGCGCCGATCACGCGCACGATGTGCTCGCACACGGCTTGCACCTGGGCGCTGTCGGCCACGTCCGCCAGCACCAGCACGAACTCGTTGCCGCCGTGGCGCGACAGGGTGTCCTGCGGGCGCATGCAGGCCTGCACCCGCATCGCCACGCTGATCAGGAGCTGGTCGCCGGCCACGTAGCCGAGGCTTTCGTTGACCAGGTTGAAGCCGTCCAGCGCCAGGCACAGCACGGCGACCCCGCCGGCGCGGCCCTGCGCCTGCGCCATGGCCGCTTGCAGGCGCTCGTTGAAGAGGGCGCGGTTGGCCAGGCCGGTGAGGGCGTCGTGGGTCGACAGGTGGGCCAGCATGGCCTGCTGCTCGTGCAGTTCGCTGACATCGTCGACCACGCAGACCAGCTGGCGCGGCGCGTCGCTGGCTGCCGGCGCCACGCTGATGGTCCAGCGGCACAGCGGGGCGCAGGCATCGGCGCGCAGCAGCAGCGACTGGGTGGCGCCGTCGGCGGCGGCCGTGCGCAGGGCGGCGGCCAGGGGATTGTCGGGATCGGTGCCGCCCAGCAGGAGCGCGCTGGCGCCAATCAGCCCGGCTTCGGTGCTGCCGCGCAGGCGGCAAAAAGCCGGGTTGACGGCGAGGATGGGCAAGCCGGGGTCGCCGGCGTCGACCAGCAGCACGCCATTGGCACAGGCGGCCCAGGCTGCCGCGGCGGCGCCGGCAAGCGGTCGGGAGGAATGCGCGGTATCCATTTCCATCAGCGTCTTTCGGTGAACAATGCGAGCGTTCTGGCCGTGCGGAGGCGGCCGGGGAAGCGGCATGCCTTCGATTTATTATACGGAGAAATATTTACGGCGCGCAGAGGAAGATTTCTTTTTGTTGCTCTGTGGCCTTAGGTGCGTTTGCGTACAGAATAAATGGCAGGTCGGGTGCATGCTTGGGCCATCATTAATGCAGGAGGAGTTAGCATGTCTACAATCGTTGCAGGTCACTTTCAGCTTCAGGACGAAGTTGACAACGCGCGTCGCGAGCTGGTACGCGCCGGTTTTCCAGAGGACCGCATCTCGGCCTTTTTCCTTAACCAGCCGGGCCAGCATGACCAGACCGCGATTGGCGGCGACCATCTCCAGTCGCCTGGCGCCAAGGAAACCCCGGAGGGCGTGATGGCGGGCGCCGCCACCGGTGGCGCGATCGGCGTCGCGGTCGGTGCGGCCACCTCGGTCGTGACCGGTCCGGTCGGCCCGATTGTCGGCGGCCTGGTCGGGGCGCACGTCGGTTCGCTGTTCAGTCTGTCGAAGATGAAGGATGCCGGCGAGGGCGAAGAGGGCAGCAGCGAAAACCGCTACGAGCCGCGCCAGTCGGGCATGCTGATCGCGGTCGCGGCCGACCAGCCGGACGACGAAACGCGCGCCATCGACGTGCTGCGCCGCCTTGGTTCGCACCATATCGAGCGCGCCAAGGGCACCATCGCCGGCGGCGACTGGACCGATTTCGATCCGCTCAGTATGCCGGTGCTGGTGCAGTAAGCCAGGCCAGTCGGTTTGCCGGCGCGCCGCCCCGCCATTGCGCCGGGCGGCGCGTTTGCGTCTGGATGCCTGTTTCATCGCGCCAGCAACAGCGGTAAAAATCGCTTCCCATCAGCGGCTTTTTGCGTATTATGCTCTTTACATAGTGCATCAACGTACCAGTCCAGCCGGGGCATCCGCGCCGGTGACTGCGTGCTTCCGGGAGGACGCGACCATGACCCAAGCCTGGCTCACCCTGACGAGCATGGACGGACGCGACATCGCCGCGCCCACCGAGGCGCAGCTGGCGGCGGTCCTTGCCGAGCTGTACGCGCCCCTGCGCAAAGACAAGGGCAAAGGCAAAGCCAAGAGCCCGCCCGCCGCCTCGGCCGAACCGGCCAGCGCGGCGCTGCGCTTCGGCTACGACGATGGCCTCATGTATGTGATCGAGGTGAGCAGCGGCGGCCAGATCCGCTTCGAAGAATGGTCCGACCGCGACTGCGAACTGGCGCTCGCGCCGCCGCGCCGGATGAGCGCCGACCTGCCCCTGGCCCAGCAGCTGTGGGCCTTGATGGCGCGCCGCCAGGTCTCGCGCATTCGCGAGCTCGACTGGCACTGAGGCGTCGCCTCAGTGCGCCATGAGCACGGGCACATTCATCGCTGCGAGCAAAGTGCGCGTGACCCCGCCCAGGATGGTTTCGCGCACGCGCGAGTGGCCGTAGGCGCCCATCACCAGCAGGTCGGCATTTTTCTGCGCGACCAGCGCCAGCAGGGCGTCGCCCACGTGCTGGCGCTTGTGCGCCAGCGGGTGCGTCGCGAAACTGGCGCGCACCCCGTGCCGCGCCAGCCACGCGCGCGGATCGGCCGCCTGCGCTTCGGCCGCCGTGTGGCTGCCCGGCCCGGTATCGAACACGGCCAGGTCCACGCTGGCCGCGTGGCGCAGCAGCGGCAGCGCCAGTCGCAGCGCGATCGCGGCCTCGCGGCTGGCGTCCCACGACACCAGCACGCGCTGGCCGACGCTGGCGCGCTCGCCCGAGAACGGCACCAGCAGCACCGGCGTGCCGGCGTGCAGCACCACGTCGGCGGGCAGGTCGGCCAGCAGGCCAGGGCCGCCCTGATCGGGATCGGACTGGCTGAGCACGATCACATCGGCCACCCGCCCATGCAGGCACAGGCCGCCGGCGGCGTCGTCGTCGAGCACGCGCGCTTCGTACGAGGACAGGCCGGCCGCTTCGCAGCGCGCGCTGAACGCCGCCAGCGCGCTGTGCGCCTGTTCGCGCAAAAAGCCCAGGTGCAGCGCCAGGGTGGGGTCGGTCTGGCCGGGCGGCAGGTTCGGATGCAGCGTGCGCGACACGCCGGTCGGGGCCACCCCGATCAGGTGCCCGCCCTGCTTTGCCAGCGCGATCGCCACGCCGATGCGCGCGGGAGCGGAGGTGCTGTCGTCAACGTGGACGAGGATGGTCTGGAACGCCATGATGATGCCTGTCTCGGTGAACGTGATATGCATCATCTTAAACCATCTTTCCCCAAGCTTTGATATTGCTCAATGTTGCGTACGGTAAGCACCCTAGACTTGGGGTCGGACTTCACCACGATGACAGGAAAGCATGATGGAAATCAAAAGAGTGGCACTCGTAACCGGGGGCATGGGAGGTTTGGGTACGGCAATTTGCCAGCGCTTGCACCGGGCAGGCTTTTGCGTGGCGGCCACGTATTCGCCGCACAACAGCTCGCCCGAAGGCTGGCTGGCGGCGCAGCGCGACGAGGGCTTCCGCTTCACGGCCTACAAGGTCGATGTGGGCGACTTTGCCGACAGCGAATGGATGGTGCAAAAATTGTTGTCCGAACAGGGGCGGCTGGATGTGCTGGTCAATAACGCCGGCATCACGCGCGACCGCAGCCTGGCCAAGATGCAGCACGACGACTGGGTCGAGGTCATGCGCACCAATCTCGACAGCGTGTTCAACCTGTCCAAGCAGGCCATCGAGCCGATGATCGCGCAGGGCTGGGGGCGGATCATCAATATCTCGTCGGTGAACGGGCAGAAGGGCGCTTTCGGCCAGGCCAACTATGCCGCCGCCAAGGCCGGCATGCACGGCTTCACCAAGGCGCTGGCGCTGGAAATGGCGCGCCACAACGTCACCGTCAACACGGTCTCGCCCGGCTACCTGCGCACGAAGATGGTGATGGCCGTGCCCGACGAGGTGATGAGCAGCCGCATCCTGCCGCAGATTCCGGTCGGACGGCTGGGCGAGCCGGAGGAGGTGGCGGGCCTGGTCGCCTATCTGTCGTCGGACGAGGCGGCCTTCGTGACGGGTGCCAACATCGCCATCAATGGCGGACAGCACATGAGCTGAGCGGGGCATCGGCCAGCTGTACATTGCCTGGCGCGCCGGACGGTTCCGCGTGCGTCAGCGCTTCTCGGCGCGGGTCTGGCAGGCGATGCAGAGCCGCGCTTCCGGGCGCGCCTGCAGGCGCGAAAAGCCGATCGGATTGCCGCATTCCTCGCATTGCCCGTAACTGCCGTCGGCGATGCGCGCCAGCGCCTGGCGCAGGGTGCGCAGTTGCGCCACGTGGTGGCCGGCCGCTTCCAGCGCCAGGTCGTTGAGCAGGCGCACAGTGGCCTTGTCGGCGGGCGAGGTTTCCACCTCCTGTACCGCCAGGTCGCGCGGGCCGGCCAACACCTCGGCCCCATCGCGGCGGGCAAGTTCGGCCAGCCGCTGTTCGAGGCCGGCTTTGAGGAGCGCAAGCTGCCCAGGTTCCAGTCCGTTCATGATCGACGCTCGGGAAGGTGGATGTTGTGTTGGCGCGGCGGCCCGGGTGGCCGCGCGCGGATGGATACGAGTGTAGCGCGTTCGCGCGGCGCTGAATACCGGCGCGCGCGCGCGGGCGGCGATGACTATCCGGCCGGATAGGTTCTATTGGGCCTTGAGCGCCTTGATATGGTCGCGCACACCCTTGAGCGCGAGCGAGACGGTGCCGGGCGCGCCGCTGGCCGCCGCCCCGGCCAGTCCGACCACCGCCGCCACCAGTCCGCTGATGTTGGCGATGACGGTGATTCGACGGATCTTCTCGGCGGCGTCGGCGGTGAGGGCCAGCACGTGCTGCTGCGGCTGGCCCAGGCCCTTGACCACGGCGCGCGCGGCGTCCAGGTACAGCGCGTGCACGTGCTGGCGCAGCAGCAGTTCGTCGTCGAGCAGGGCGAAGGCGTGCCTGCGCTCTTCTTCGCCCCGCGCCGCGCCGGCCGGTGCGCGGATGGCGGTCAGGGCGCGTTCATGGATGGCGCCGGCGACGCCGGACAATTGCGCGGCCAGCGCCATGATGTCTTCCACGCTGGCCAGTCCGTCTTGATCTGTCTTCATAGCACACCTCGATTCGGTTTAGTCGGTAACCAGGCCGGCGCGGATCAGGCGCAGGTCGCGCACCACGTCGGAGAGCATGTGGCGCATCTCGGACGAGGACATCGTGTCGAGGTTCTCGCGCAGTTTCTGGTGCCCCTGCGCCACCTTGGCCAGGCCCTGGCGCGCCAGGTCGATGCGGCGCTCGATCAGGCGGTACTCGCCGGTCTTGGCCTGCACGTGGGCGCGCGCCAGGGTGTGCAGCAGGCGGTCCTGCGGCCGCTCGGCCAGCGGCAGGGCCACCTCGAAAAAGCCGAGCACGGTTTTCTTTTCATTCTCGTGGGCGGCCGCGTAGATATCGGTCAGGCTGGCCATGGCCTCGAGCAGGATGCGCACATCGGCGTCGCCTTCGCGCACCATGGTTTCCACGCTCTCTTTCTGGAGGCGCGAGGTGAGTGCGCGCGTCAGCAGGCGCGCCAGGCCGGTATAGGCGCCCACCTGTTTCTGGCCGAGCGTGGTGTTGCTCATGCCGGCCATGCCCACCCCCAGGGTATCGAGCTGCGGCGTGAAATCGTAGCGCGCCGCGCCCGCCAGTTGGCTCAGGGTTTGCATGTACAGCACCACGGCTTTCTGGATCGTCGCGAAGTCGTTGTAGGCGGCGTGCCGCCTGGCGTCGTTTTCTTTCGCGACTTGCTCGGCGGCGGGCGGCAGGTAGGGCTGCTCGCGCAGATAGGTGTCGCGGTAGCGCGTGGACAGTTCGGCGTAGCCGCCCAGCCGGGCCGAGGCGTCGGCGAATTCGCGCACCTCCTCCAGATTGACGCGGTTGCTGGCGCAGCCGCCCAGCAGCAGGCTGGCGGCGAGGAGGGCGGAGGTGCTCAGTGTGCGAAGGGCGTTCATACATCCTTTCAAGCAGCGGCGGGAAGGCTGGCCAGAAGTTCCCATTCTTGCGCCGATAATTTGCATCGGGTTTGTTTAAAGTCAAACCTCGCTAATGTTTCCACTTGCGAAATATGCCGACGATCATGTTGTTGATTTTGCCACGGATTAAGTAAATACGCTACGCCAATTCAGGCCGGCGATCGTTTCGCCGCGCGGATGGTATTCGCAGCCGACCCAGCCGTCATAACCGAGTTCGTCGAGCAGGGCGAACAGGTAGCGGTAATTGATTTCGCCGGTGCCCGGTTCGTGGCGGCCCGGGTTGTCGGCGGCCTGCATGTGGCCGATCAGGGGCAGGCGGGCGCGGATGGTATTGGCCAGTTCGCCTTCCATGCGCTGCATGTGATAGATGTCGTACTGCATGAACAGGTTCGGCGCGCCGCACTCGGCGATCACGGCGGCGGCCTGGGCGCTCCCGGTGAGGAAGTAGCCCGGCATGTCGTAGGTGTTGATCGGCTCGATCATCAGGTCGATGCCGTGCGCGGCCAGCTGGGCGGCGGCGAGACGCAGGTTGGCGATGTAGGTTTCGTGCGCGCGTTCGCGCTCCAGGCCGGGTGGCGCGATGCCGGCCAGGCAGTGCAGGCGGCGCACGCCGAGCTGGCGCGCGTAGTCGAGGGCGAGCGCCACGCCGTCCTGGAATTCGTTCAGGCGGCGCGGGTCGCAGGCCAGGCCGCGCTCGCCCGCGCTCCAGTCGCCCGACGGCAGGTTGTGCAGCACCAGCTGCAAGTCGTAGCGCGCCAGGCGCTCGGCGATCTGGCCGGCGTCGAAGGCGTAGGGGAACAGGAACTCGACCCCGGCGAACCCATTGCCGCGCGCGGCGGCGAAACGGTCGAGGAAGCTTACTTCGGTGAACATCAGGCTGAGGTTGGCGCAGAATTTGGGCATCGGCATCGCTTCGAATTTGGCAATGCTTCATCGTAATCCAAATGTCGGCACGTGGCGCGGTCTCGGGGGCAGGCGACGTGGTCGACGCAACTGTCTGCCTGATCAGTAGACGTGGGCGCTACGCAGAGCTAGGGTCGGCTGGCGGATACGACGCTGCATGAACACGACGGTGCCACTGTCCCCTGTCGACCGCGAATAACCCAATCAGTTTAAGTTACGGATACAATGCCAACTGTACTGACGATGTTCGGCCTGCGCGGGGTGATCTACTCAAACGATCACCGACCTGCTCATGTTCACGTTCAAGGTAAGGGATGTGAAGCAGTGTTCAATCTTCATTGCCCGGACGGGCCTCCCCAATTGCGCGAGAACTATGGTTTTTCGCAAAGGGAACTTGGAAAGATTGCCGCTGCGCTTGTCAAAGATCTGGCGCTGCTATGTGCTCAATGGAGGGTGATCCATGGCTATTTCTGATTCAACATTCAATGCTGCAAACCGCCGCGGGGCGGCAAAAAAAGTGGCTTTTCCGGCAGTGGTGGCGGTACGTTATGACCGCCGCATTTCTCGCATCGTGATGTCGTTGGCATCCGGCCTGCAAATTGCGTTTGCGCCCCGCGACGTACAAGGTTTTGAACATGCCCAACCGGAAGATTTGGTCGATGCCGAGATCAGTCCTTCCGGTTTGGGCGTGCATTTCCCCAAACTCGATGCCGACCTGTACCTCCCCGCGCTGCTGGAGGGCTTTCTCGGTTCCAGGCGCTGGATGGCGTCGCAGATGGGCAAGGTGGGCGGCGCGTCATCGAGCGATGCCAAGACGGCCGCTGCGCGTGAAAACGGCAAGCTTGGTGGCCGTCCAAAGAAAATCAGGAGTGTGGCTGGTACGTAAAGGCCGGAGCAAGGTGCCCGCGCCACGCTGCGTTGTTGCTCTGCTTTTCCATGGCGTCGTCTGCTGCCAAAGCGACACCGGAACACGCGGTCGATATCAAGCTTGGCGCGCCTGGCTGCCGATGCACGCCTTGCGTCGGGCGCGCCGCAGAGAAACTGGGGATCATGGTTGCAAAAGAGTAAACGTTGCCTGAATTTCTGTTACATTATGAGCCTGAAGAACGGATTGCTTGTTTCGAAGCACCTTGAATAACTGCTTGGCCGCTGTCGGCCAAGCAGCCGCCTGTCGTGGCCGTCCGCTTGCGGGCAGACTCGCGGCACCCCGTTGATCGGTATATGGTCGCCCGCATCGATGAGCCTCTCTCACGACTACACTCCTGGACGCCGCCATGAACCTTCCCCGCAACACGACCTCGACCAAAGCGCGCGCTGTGCCCATGCCCGGCAACAGCGTGCTGGCGCCGCTTTACGCCAACGCGGACCTGTCTGACGCCTTTGCCATTACCCTGCCGCAGGAGGCGAGCGATGATCTGGAGGTGCTGGCACGCATCGCATTAGAGCGCCAGGCGTGGTGGATTCGTGCGCTCCTGCGTGTCCGCGACGGGGTGATGGCGACAGTCGGCGTCGCATCGTCTGGCGCCGTCGGTCTTGCCGGAGCGGCGCGCGGGCCGGTTGTCGGCTTCCTGCCGCTGCTGTCAAAGAGCGCGACCGAGGTGATCCTGGGCGCGGATGACCGGCATCTCGACTTCCGCGTCACCATCCAGTTTCGCGACGATGCGGCACATGGCCGCGAGCTGCTCGCGGGGACGGTGGTGCATTGCCATAACAGGCTGGGACGTGTCTATCTTGCGACGATTGCGCCGTTTCATCGCGTGATCATGCGGGCCAATCTGGAACGGGCGGTCAGAGAAATGAGGACTTGAGCCTGCATTGGCGCTACGACGGCAGGAGGCATGACTGAGCGCGCTGCTGATCTCCACGGTTGCTGGCGGCTGAGCCAGGAAACAGCGATGAGGAGATGGAGGCACTCTTCCGTACTATCGTCATCCACATCGCGTCTCATTTTCAAGAACGTGCATCCGGCATGCTCGGGCGCTTGAGCCCATGAGGAGCAAATGTTGTTTACATGCTCGCTTTCGGCGTGGCGGAACCCTCTGTGGGGGTGACAAAGCCGATGGCGCGCTTTTTCACGGGCTCGGCCGGCGCCACCAGTGCGCGGATGACGTCAAAAATCTGTTTGAGTTGCACCCGCGTGTCGTCCGCAAACGTGTCGTGCTGAAGGGGCAGCAGCGCCGTCTTGTTTTCCAGCTCGTTAAGGCGCAGTGCTAGTTCATTGTTCGATGCGAGCACTTCGCGCAGGCGCACGAAGGCGCGCATGATCTCGATGTTCACCGCGATGGCCTGCATGCCGCCCAGAACGGACGAGAGCATTGCGACGCCCAGTTCGGTAAAGGCATAGGGCGGGTAGCGTCGGCCGCCGCGGCCGCTGTTTGAGATAACAGATTGTGATCTCAAAGTTGACCATTCACCGGGATCGAGCTGAAACATGAAGTCTGCCGGGAAACGACTGGCATTGCGCTTAACCGCCTGCACTAGATTGCCCGTGGTTACGCCGTACAGTGCCGCCAGGTCGACATCAAGCATGACCTTCTGTTCGCGGACGAGGCGGATTTGGCTGGTGATGCTGACTGTGGGCAGGTGAGAGGACGGTTTGGCACTCATGACAATGGCGTCGCGTGGTTGGGTGGCGTGAGCAAATCCGGCCTGCTACTCTCCGGGCCAGAGTAGCTGATCGAGGGCGACGCTTGTCCCCCTTCGCGAAGATCGTTAGCGTATTTCTATGATTGTCGTCGACACGAATAAGTTCAATGAACTCGTCGTTCAGCCGCGCTTAGCGTGCGCATTCACAGTGTATTGAGCGCTAACAGGCATGTGACAAGCAACTAAGCACAGTAAAAGGGGGCGAGCACTGCAGGAAGTCACGGCCGTGCCCGCCAATTTACCTCTGCGCCGGCGGCATTGCCCCATCCGCAATCGTCCCCATCGGCGTGAGCAGCCAGGCCAGCAGCGCCGCCCCCACCAGGAACAATCCGGCGCCGCCGAACAGCTGCGCCAGGGTGGTGTATTGCAGCAGCCAGCCGGTCAGCGCCGCCGACAGCGGTGCCACGCCCATAAAAATGAACATGAAAATGCTCATCGCCCGTCCCAGCATGGCGCGCGGCACGCGTTGCTGCAGCCAGCTGAACACCGCCACCTGCATGAAGCCGCCCAGCACGCCGATCACCAGCAGCAGGGCCGCCGCCTGCCAGGTAGCCAGCACCAGCCCGAGCGGGATCAGCAGCAGCCCGACCAGCACATCGACCAGCAGCACCGTGGTGCCGAAATTGCGTACCCTGAACTTGCCCAGCACACCGCTGAGCGCCATCCCCGCCAGGCTGCCGGCCCCATGCACGCCCATGATCAGGCCCAGCGCCGACGCCCCGTGCAGCACGGTGCTGGCCAGTACCGGCAGCGCCACCTGCATGGCGCCGCCCACCACGAACGCACACAGGCCCCAGTACAGCATGCTGGTGCGCAACGCCATGTCGTTCCACACCATGCCAATGCCGGCGCCAACCGCGCGCAGCACCGGCTCCGGCGCCGCCTTCGGGGCCGCGTGCAGCAGGCGCACCCTGGACAAGGTCCAGGCCGACAGCAGGAAGCTGGCGCTGTCGAGCGCGAAGGCGATCCCGATGCCGGCCGCGCTGCCGTTTCCGCCAGCGCGGCTGCCATCGCCGAACAGCGCGATCAGCATGCCGGCCAGCAGCGGCCCGGCCAGCATGGTGACCTGGCGGATTCCCATCATGATGCCGTTGGCCATTGGCAGTTGGGCCGGCGCCACCACGTTCGGCAGCATCGAGGTGCCGGCCGGAATGCTGAAGGCCGAGGCGAAACCGATCGCCAGCGCCAGCGCGCTGATCGGCATCAGTTCCATGTGGCCGCTGAACACCATGACCGCCAGCACGCCCAGCAAGACGGTATTCACGTACTTGCTGATCATCAGCATCGACTTGGGCGAGTAGCGGTCGACCAGGGCGCCGCCGAGCAGGATGAAGATGGCGCGCGGCACGCTCATCAGGGCGATCACCAGCCCCATCTTGAGCGGGTCGCCGGTGCTCACCAGCACCAGCCAGGGCAGGGCGATCATGGTGAACTGGTCGCCCAGGGCCGAGATGATGGCGCCGCCCATCATCCAGCGGAAATTCGGCTCGCGCAGCAGGGCCGAGCGGGCTTGTTGAGGATCGTCCATGGCTTAGCTGTTGCTCAGGTTGATGCCGGCGATCTGGCCCAGGATGGCCGACATCGCTTCGAGCTGGTCCGGCGCGAACGGGCGCAGCGCTTCACGGCTGATCAGGTCGACGACATCGCTGGCGTGCAGCGCCAGTTCCTGCCCGGCGGGGGTGATCACGGCAAAGCCGACTCTGGCGTCGCGCGGGTCGGCTTCGCGCGTGACCAGGCCGATCTTTTCCAGCGGCAGCAGGCTGCGCGTGATGCCCGAGGCGGTCAGGCCGAGCCGTTCGGCCAGGTCGACCCGGCGCAGGCGTGCGCCCGGCGCGCGGCTCAGGTGGTTGAGGATCTGGAAGTCGGAAAAGCTGATGCCATGGTGCCCGCCCAGCGAGTTGTCGAAACGGCGCAGCAGGGCTGCGTTGGCGCGCGCCATGCGCAGGCACAGTTCGGCGTGGGAATTGAGTTCATTCATTGCGATCTCCTTTAGTAATGCGGTATAAATGTTTGAGTACGCAAGTATATCCGTTTTTAAGGCGCGTGGGCATCAATTTTCGCCTGTCGTTGCCGATGGGCTATTTGATGGCCACGCGCCGAGGCAGGCAGTCCGGCTGCGCAGAGCCGGACTGCTTGCACCATTACTTAGCGGCCACGGCCACCAGAGCGATGCGGCGCCGCCGGACGCGGACCGCGCGCGCCAGCCGTCCCACCGCCACCACCGCCGCCGGCGCTGCGTGGCTTGGCTGGCGCACGGCCACCGCCGCCGCCGACCTTGACCACTTGGCCGCCGCCGGAGCGGCCGCCACGGCCGCCATGGCCCGGCGCGCCGCTACGCAGCTGCACCGGCTGTGCGCGCGCGGTCGGGTCCGGCTCGAAACCGGCGATGATCTGGCGCGGCAGGGTTTGCTTGATCAGCTTTTCGATATCCTTGAGCATGTCGTGCTCGTCCACGCAGACCAGCGACACGGCTTCGCCGGTGGCGCCGGCGCGGCCGGTACGGCCGATACGGTGCACATAGTCTTCAGGAATGTTCGGCAGGTCGTAGTTGACCACGTGCGGCAACTGGTCGATATCGATACCGCGCGCGGCGATGTCGGTCGCGACCAGCACTTGCAGCGCGCCATCCTTGAATTCCGACAGCGCCTTGGTGCGCGCCGACTGGCTCTTGTTGCCGTGGATCGCCATGGCGCCGATGCCATCCGCGCCGAGCTGTTCGACCAGCTTGTTGGCGCCGTGCTTGGTGCGGGTAAACACCAGCACCTGGGTCCATTTGTTCGACTTGATCAGGTGCGACAGCATCGGATGCTTCTTGTCGCGGTCGACCGGGTGGATCTTTTGCGAAATGACTTCGACCGTCGAATTGCGGCGCGCCACTTCGATCATGGCCGGCTTGTTCAGCAAGCCATCGGCCAGGGCCTTGATCTCTTCCGAGAAGGTGGCCGAGAACAGCAGGTTCTGGCGCTTCGGCGGCAGGGCGGCCAGCACTTTTTTGATGTCGCGGATGAAACCCATGTCGAGCATGCGGTCGGCTTCGTCCAGGATCAGGATTTCGACCTTCGACAGGTCGACCGTACGCTGTTCCATGTGGTCCAGCAGGCGGCCTGGCGTTGCCACCAGGATGTCGACGCCGTGCTTGAGCTGCTTGATCTGCGGATTGATGCCGACGCCGCCGAAAATCACGGCCGAGTTCAGATTGGTGTACTTGCCGTACACGCGCACGCTTTCCTCGACCTGGGCCGCCAGTTCGCGGGTCGGGGTCAGGATCAGTGCGCGCACCGAGCGGGTCGACGTTTTGCTGCTCTGGGCCGCGCCGACCGCATCGGTCGAGAGGCGGTTCAGGATCGGCAGGGTAAAACCGGCGGTCTTGCCGGTGCCGGTTTGTGCGCCCGCCAGCAGGTCGCCGCCGTTCAGCACGGCGGGAATCGCCTGGGTCTGGATCGGGGTCGGGACGGTGTAACCGTGTTCGGTTACGGCACGAACGATAGCATCGGACAGGCCGAGTTTAGAAAATGACATGATAACTTTATGGTGGAGATCGGCCCGTCGCTCATGCAAAAAGCGCCAGTCGCAGGCAATCAATATTAGAAAATCGTGGTGGCAAAGGCACTGGAAACGGTGCCACCCGACATTGCAGCATACACAGCGATGCTAAATTTAACAGAAATAGGTTTCGCTGTGGAAATTTCACGTGCAGCTTGTTAAGCCTGGCGGAGGGAAAGCGGAGGCCTTACACGGCCTCCTGGACAGCTTAGTACAGTATTTTACGCGAAAGGCGCCAACAGCGTGACCATCTGGCCAAAGACCTTGGGGCTGGCGGCGATGATGTCGCCCTTGTGCAGGTAGTCGGACTCGCCGTTGAACTCGCCGACGATGCCGCCCGCTTCCGTCACCAGCAGCGAGCCGGCGGCGATATCCCAGGCTTTCAGGCCCTTTTCGTAGAAACCGTCGCTGCGCCCGGCGGCCACGTTGGCCAGTTCCAGCGCGGCCGAACCGGCGCTGCGCACGGCCTGGCAACGCTCGGCGACGACGCCGTACATTTTCATGTATTCGCTCAGGGCGCGCGGACCGGCGGCATGGCCGGAGCACAGCAGGGTGTTGGCCAGGCGGTCGTGCTTGGTCACGCGGATGCGCTTGTCGTTCAGGTAGGCGCCGGCGCCCTTGGAGGCGGTGTACAGATCGTTACGCACCGGATCGTAGATCACGGCCTGCGTGACGATGCCGCGCTGGGCCAGCGCGATCGAGACGCAATAGTTGGGATAGCCGTGCATGAAATTGGTGGTGCCATCGATCGGGTCGATGATCCAGGCGAATTCGCTCTCGTCGTTCAGGTTGGCGGATGCACCCGACTCCTCGGCCAGGATCGCATGGTCGGGATAGGCTTTGAGCAAGGTTTCGATGATCGCCTGTTCGGCCGCCTGGTCGACATCGGTGACGAAATCGTTGTGTTGTTTTTCAGTAACACTGATCCGGTCGACGTCGAAGGACGCGCGCTGGATCACGGTGGCGGCGCGGCGAGCTGCCTTGATCGCCGTATTGAGCATTGGGTGCATGTAGAGCTTCCGTTAAAAGAACGCTAACGCCCACGGCGCCCCCTTGGGCGCAGCGAACGGTAATGAACAAGAATGAATTAAAGAGCGGTGCGGCGGCGAACTGGTTAAAATCGCGGGCTTGTCAGCCCTGTTTTTACTCATCCGCCACTGCGCGATAGCGCTATTTTAAATGAACACGCCCGAAATCAACACGTCTGTTTTCAAACGCCTCCGATTTGTCCTGGTCGAGACCAGCCGCGCCGGCAATATCGGCGCGGCGGCGCGCGCCATCAAAACCATGGGATTTACCGATCTGGTGCTGGTCAATCCGCGCTTTCCGGATGCCTTGCAAGACCCGGAAGCGGTGGCGTTCGCCAGCGGCGCCCAGGATGTGCTGGAAGGGGCGCGCATCGTCGGCAGCATCGGCCAGGCCCTGGAAGGCTGCAATTTCGCCGCCGCCGTCTCGGCGCGCCTGCGCGAATTCTCGCCGCCGGTGTGGACGCCGCGCGCCTTTGCCGGGCATGTGGCGGGGCAGGGCGACTTGTCGGCCGCGCTCATTTTCGGCAACGAGCGCTTCGGTTTGCCGAACCAGATCGTCGAGCAGTGCAATGTGCTGATCAATATCCCCGCCAATCCCGACTATTCCTCGCTCAACCTGGCCCAGGCGGCCCAGGTGCTGGCCTACGAATGCCGGGTGGCCGGCGACACCGGCGTGGCGGCGCCGAGCGCGATCGGCTTTCATGGCGATTCCGCCAGCCTGGACCAGGTCGAGGGCATGTATGCGCATCTTGAACAAGCGCTGGTGGCGATCGGCTTTCTCGACGCCGACAATCCCAAAAAGCTCATGCCGCGCCTGAAACGCCTGTTTTCGCGCACCCAGCTCGAGACCGAGGAAGTCAACATCCTGCGCGGCATCGCCCGCCATATCCTCAAGGCGCGCGCGGACGGCCGGTGAGCGCGCCGCGCCAGGGCTGTTGTTTCGCCTACCTGCAGCGCATCGGCCTGATCAACGGCAGGCAATACCGTGACGCCATGGCACGACCCGCGGGGCGGGAATTGTCGGCCAGCCCGACTCTGGTCGCGCCGCTGGCGTGGCTGACGCAACATGGGCTGGTAGCGGCGGAGCAACTGGTCGCCGCCTTTGACACCCTGGAGCTGGCCAGCGACCGCAACATGCTCGGCCAGGCGCTGGAACAATGCGAGTTGTTCTGCATGGACGCCAACGGGGTCTGGTTCGATCAGCTGGTGCGCGAAGACCTGGCGCTGGCGGACCAGCGCGCGGCCGTACTGGAGGCCGTCGGTTTCGAGAAACCCTTGAGCTCGCCGGGCGAGGTGCTGGTGCGGATGGTGGACGAGGGCTTGATGACGCGCCAGCGCTTCGACGCCGTGCGCGAGCTCACCCGTGGTAGCGCAAGGCGCATGGCCATCCTGGAAGAAGCCGTGGCCAGGTTCGCCGCCCGCGCGCCGACGCGGCGCAGCGCGGCCGCGCGCAATGCGCGTCCGAAGCCGTTCTGGTTCCAGCTGTCGCTGTTTTTGGGCGTGCCGCTGGGCGTGGTGATCGGCTTGGGCCTGATCTGGCGCGAGGTCAACGCGCTGCCCGCCTGCGATGGCTGGACGGTGCGCGCCAGGATCGAGGACATGCTGCCGCGTGGCGCCGGGGCGACGCTGGCCGGCATCCGCGAGGTCGGCTATCTTCGCCGGACAGGGGTGCGCGGGTGCGGCGCCACGGCGAGCATCGGCGGCAAGGCCGTTGCGTTCGCCTTTACCCTGGCCAAGGACAAGGAGGACGACCTGGTGCTGGTGCAGGCCGATCCGGTGATCGTGCAGACGCGCTTCGGCCGCCCCGGCGCCAATGACAAGGCGGCCGACCTGGTGTATCCGATGACGCGCGCCGCGCTTGAGTCGGCCATGCGCGACGGGATCAAGTCGATCATGCCGCAGGGCGATCTGCGCGCGGCCGAGCATCGCCAGCGCCTGGCGCGCCGGAATTACCCCGGCCGATGGGCCTTGTCCAGCCGGGAACTGCGCGGTGAAATCGCCGATCTCGAACCGGTCGCGCCCTGTCGCGCCGTGGTGGTGCTCCAGCGCTACAGCTGCCGCCTGCTGATCGAACGCAACGACCCGCTGCGCATGGGCAATGGCGGCGGTTCCACCCTGCACGAGGGCGAGTTTAGCTTCGAGCATAACGAATACACCGGCGCCTGGCGGACCGGCGAATATTTCAAATGGGAATACGCGGCGGCCATCGCGGCCCCGCGTCCGGCGCGATAAGTCTGCGGACCAGGGCAACGTCTGGCCGGCTCGACTTAGCGCTGAGCAGCTGCTTTGCGACGGGCAATGGCGCCAAGGGCCAGCAGGCCGGCGGCGAACATGGCGTAGGCCGACGGCTCCGGCACCGGCGACGTTACCACTGGCGTCAGCGAGGTGATGACGGCGGTGGCGCCGAACTGAGCGCCGTCGGACAGGCGCAGCCAGTTGTACTTGATCGTGGCCTCATCGAATGCGGACAGCGGTAGCGACCTGGGAATGGATGGGCCGGAAATGGCATTCCCGGAAGCATCGAAAAGAGATACCTGAATCGAACGCATTGCCGTCATTCCGGGGGTATATGAGTTGGCAAGCAAGACGAACCCGTCGTAGTTGGATGCCATTGCGTCCTTTACCACGATCATCGATAAGCCAGAGTTGTCGGTGGTGAAGGTGTAAGCGGGCCGGTCGAAGGAGATGGTTGCCTGGATCTGGGGGCCCTGGTATGTCAGATCGCTACCGTTTGCAGGTTGCGGGAACTGGAGCGTGGTCGACAGCGGTGTGCCCAGATCGAAGGAAAATTGTCCGTGCACGCTGTCGCCGTTGACAACGTCCGCTCCCGACAGGGTGCTCGACGTGACGATGGCGATGTTGCTACCATCATATTCGTACATCGATTCCACTTTGGCGGTGAAATCGAAGGTGAGTACCTGGGCGTTGGCGCTGCCCGTCGCAAACAAGGCGGCGAGGAGGGTGCCGGCGAAAATCTTCATGCTCATCCTGAAAGTTGATGTATTGAAATTGTTAATTTGATCATTTTTATGGCTTTGTGTCAATGTGATTTCTGAAGCGCGTGGTAGCGTTGATGTGGAGCAACGTTTGATCATGTTGTAAAGTGGGAAATTAACATTGCGCCGAGCAGTCATGTCCGCTGAGTCGTCAACAAGTCCCATTGTCGTTCCCCGGCAGAGCGGCCTGATCACCCCTCACCAGGCCAGCCGCGCGCTGGCGCATCCCCGGTATGGCGAACTGGCCGGGTATCCGGCGCTGGCCGATCACCTGGTCTGGCTGGTCCTGCGCGGTATCCTGGATGTGGATCGCCGCGGAGAAGCTGGCGATGAAGAAGATCGTGGCGGAAGTCACGCGTTTGAAGGATGACTTCCTGTATCCCACGCTGTACTGCATTGGTGACGATGGCAATGTGGACGGGGTCGTAACGTCGACGCTGTGCGATACGGTATGGGCGCTGCGTGGACCACTGCTGGGAGAGTTGCTTGGTCCGCTAGATGGCGTGTCCAGCGGCTGGTGTCATTTTCGATTCGATGTGGGTATCAACTTCCTTCATTCGAGTGATGAAGTTCTCCCGCAGCAGTTTGACACAGGGGGCGCGGATAAGTTCTTCATTCGTGCTCCTTTTGCATTTCATTTGATGGGAGCAAAAACAAATGACTTGTCTATGGCTCCCGGAAGTCTTTCAATTCCACGCGATCAGCACCGCATGGAGACGGCTTCACCGACAGGCTCAGCCCTTTGAAACGGCTTCGCCTATCGCGGCATTGGTCAACGGAACCCCGTTGATGTTCCACGTACCGTCGACCGCATGCACGCCGTTTGCCCAAATTCGTTCCTTGGGCAGCTTCCTGCCGGAAAGGTCATGAATGATTTTGGTGGCTGCGTTGAAGAAGCTAGCCTGGATCTTGTTATCGGCAAGCGCAAATGACGGAGTCTTCGTTTCAAACCAGGCGCCGTCAACTTCCTTTCCTCCGGAGAACGTCAAGCCCTTCGGCAGGATGTTCACGTGAGCTGTAACGTTTGGCGTCATGACATTGTTTCCAGACATCCCGTGATGCTCCAGGAACGAGGCGGTGAGCTCAGCGATGGCTTGCTTCACGGCGCTCTGAGATAGGACGCCTTCCGTGAGTGTGAGTGTGAGTGGCATGTGAATATTCCTAGAATATGAGTTGAACCTGATGTCTTTACATCAGCGCAGCCATTGGATAACGACCGTGATCTAACATTAGATGACGATCGTTATCCTGTCAAGTACAATGACGTTTGCTTTGATTTCGAAGGGGTATTCATGCGCTACACGCCTGAGCAGAAACGCCAAACAGCGGCCAACATCCTCGCTGCGGCTGGGCGTGCGTTTCGCCTGGACGGCTATGGCGGTGCAGGTGTAGACGGCTTGGCCCAAGAGGCGGGCGTGACATCTGGAGCTTTTTACAAGCATTTTTCGTCGAAGGCTGCGGCATTTGAAGCGGCGGTCGACGCTGGATTGAAGGACTTTCAGCACACGGCAGAGCTTGCCATTGCCGAAAAGCACAGTGACTGGCTTGTCGCGCTCGTGGACTATTACTTTAGCCGTGAGCACCGGATGAATCTCGCGGGCGGCTGCGCTGTACCCGGGCTTACGTGCGAGGTTGCTCGCGGTAATGAACAAGTGCGTGTGGTGTACCAACAGGGCATTGAAAGGGTAGTGTCCACGATAGAAACGGGATTGACGCACCTAGGTAAAAGCGAGCGCAGGCCGCGCGCTTGGGCGATGCTGGCCATGCTCAGTGGTGGTGTTCAGATAGCCAGAGCGGTGCATGACGAGGCGCAAGCCACAGAGATCGCGCTGGCCATGCGTGACGCTGTGCTGCACTTCGCAAAGGCGCCAGGCAATATTCCGGAGCCCTAAAATTCGCCGATAAACAGCTTGGCAAGCTCAGGGAACGAGCGGGTTCGCGTCCACGCGCTTCGTCAAAGATGTGCGCCTCGATGATTCACGGAGCAGTCCTGACGTGACGCAACGGGCGACCCGCGCAGGATGACAGAAGACCAGCTCGCCATTTATCGGCGCGAAGTGCTCGCCGCGATCGACCGCAGCGCGCCGATCAGGATCGTCAGCGTCCAACGCCACCATCTCCCGCCCCGAACTCAGGCTGTGTTGATCCGTCGAAACGGCGGTAGGTCGTCGATGTCGCTGTGCGGCAGGCCAGTACTTAGTCGAGGGTGTCCCTCAGTGGCGACCAGCCCTCTCCGAACCGGCGTATCGCCACCATTCTCCAAGCCAGTGCCTGATCATCAGCAACAACTGCCGGGCGCGATCGGTAAGCTTGTTGGGACGTCGTCCACGCTGGAGGTAATAGCGCTCGGACGGCGCCAACACGGAGCAGAACGGCAGCGCCCAGCACCGCTTCGCCCACGGGATCGGCGCTATCAGCATCAGGCACAGCCAGCGCAAGCCGCTCGCCTCGACGAAATGACGGTGACTCGAGCGCACCGGATCGCGGTAAATGCCTTGGGCAGCGATCTTGGCGCCGCGCCGCCGCTCAATGGGGGACCTCGAAAAACCGTAGCGAGCGGTGCAAGTTTCGCCCGAGAAGCGGAGCCGTACGAAGGTGCGGTGAGCATCGCAGGACGAAAATTGCGCCGCGCAGCAGGTTTTTCGAGGTCCCCAATGGTATCGTCCAGCGCCATGAGCAATGGTGCCGCCGGGTACAAACGCTTCGACCAGCAGCTCCAGCAAGCGCCGACTTGCCGCCGGCGTCGGCCATTTGACGCGATTGAGAACGCGATGATATTCCTGGAATTTCCGCTCATGGGGCAAATCCATGACGCGTAGTACGGCACTGACCGTACGCGCTCCAACGGCCAGGATGGCGCCTGTCAACAGGGCCTGTACCAGTGTCCAAGCACGCTTGGAAAACAGATCGGAAAATCCTGCAATGGCCTTCGTAAGCCCGGATGCTATTACTGTCATGATGAACCTGGCTGCAACGAGCGGATCAATCATCGACTACCCATCGGGCTTGCCTTCCCTCGTCCATCGCTCACAAATGGTCGAAGTCAAGCCCTCGAAGTTAAAACACATCGAACGGGTCCTTGCGCCCCGCGTAGATATGCCCCATGGCACGCCGTTCGCGCCCGACGATGGTGTCGACAAAGCGGGCCGGCTTCTTCATTTTCTTGAAGCTGCCGAAGCCGCGTTCGAGGAACTGGTGCAGCTCGCTCACGCCGGCCAGCTTGGCTGGTCCGCGCATCACCGACAGGGTCAGCGACAGGAGCGGAATGCGCACCAGCGTGCATAGCGAATCGCCCAGCTGCTGCACCAGGTTGAGCTGGCGCGCGCGGTCCTCGGGCCCGCTGGCGCTGCGGTAGGCCATCAGGTACGCCTGTTCATCGAACTGCGCGCCCAGCACGCGTGCCAGGCCCGTGTCGAGCTTTTCGGTCAGCGCATCGAGCGCGATGGCGCCGGTGATGGTGTGCAGCGATTCCGCCGGCAGCAGCCGTTGCAGGCTGGGCACGATGCGTTCGAGGTCGGCCTCGCGCTGCCCCAGATCGTGGGCGCCGTAGATATCGTTGAGAAAGAACGCGGCCGCCTCGCGCGTGTCGGGCGCTGCAAGCAGGTCGGGGTGGGTAGCCGCCAGGCGCGCCGACTGGTAGCGCTTGACTGCCGTGCGCGCCGCCTGCAGGGCCGGATCGCGGCGCGCCGCCTCGCGCTCGGCGGCAACCGCGCGCAGATGGCTTTCCAGTTCTTTGGCCAGCGTGTCTTTGTTCATGTTTCTTGCACCGGAAACAGGCTGAGGAAGAACGTACACTACCCCAAAAGCAGCACGGCGGCCAGCAGCAGCGCTTGCGCCAGTACAAGTCCGATTTGCCACAGCAGGAAGCGGCGCGCGCCCTGCCAGCGCTGCGCCAGCGTGCGCTGCGGTAAAGGCGTGCTGCGGCCCATGCAGGCGCCCAGGGCGGCGTCGAAGGCGGCCTCGTGGCCGGGGTTGTGTGCCAGCACGGCGAACAGGTCGGCGTCGAGCGCGGCGCGCCAGGCAAAATATTTTTCGCCCAGGCCAAGCAGCAGGGCCAGCACCGCCGCCGGCGGCGTCACCTGGCCCAGCAGCGCGCACAGCACGCCCAGCGCCAGCAGCAGCGACGAGGCATGGTCGACCGGGGCGCCCACGCGCAGAAATGACGCCATCACGCCGGCCGCCGTGGCTTGCTCGCGCGGGAGTGGATCAGCCATGGGCGCGGGTTTCCAGCAAAGTTAATTGCGCCTGGTTCAGCACCACTTGCGGGCGCGCCTGACGCAGCATGGACAGCGCCTGCGCGGCGTCGGCCGCCAGGCCCCGGCGCAGCAGCCAGCCGGCGATCACCAGCGCGCTGCGCGAGTAGCCCAGCGCGCAGTGCACCAGCACCGGCGCCTGCGCGTGCAGGCGTTCGAGGGCGTCGATGGCGGCGTCGAGCTGGGCGCGCGAAGGGGCGCGCAGGTCGAGCATCGGCACGCTCTCGTAATGCCTGCGCTTGTGCGGCGCGGCGTGGAATTCGGCGGTCAGGTCGAGCACCGCCATGTCGGCCAGCGCTTCGCGCCCGGGTACGCGCCCGATCCACACACCCGGCACCACTTCGGCGCGCGCCGGGATGGCGCGGGTGAACCAGCGCGACGAGGTCCAGGCGCCCAGCTGGTAGGGCAGCAGCAGGGTGCGCGCGGCCCAGCTGGTGCGCCCGCCGTGTTTCTGGAACACGTTGACGCCGAAGTGGCTGTAGGCCAGCGCCACCAGCAGCAAGGCGGTGCCGGGCCATGTCAGTAGCCAGGCCCAGCCGCCCAGCAGGGCCGCCGCCGCCCACAGAGCCGCGCCGCCGATGCCGTAGAACAGCGCCAGCGGCTTGCCGCGCGCGCCGGGGACGGGTGCGCGTTGCCAGCCGTGCGGGGCGTCCGGAAACACGTAGACGCAGGCCACCGCCACCAGCAGGCCGCCGACGATGTCGATCGCGTGGTGCTGGAAGGTGGTGAGCACCGATACGCCGATCAGGAAGAACCAGGCGTGCAGCAGCCATAGACCCACGCCGCGCAAGTGGCGCCCGTAGACCAGCCACAGCAGCACCAGCAGGCTGATATGCAGCGACGGCGCCTGGTTGAACGGCTTGTCGAATCCGGCCAGCGCGGTAAACAAGGCGCCGTTAAAGCCGGTGGTCTCGGGCCGGTCGAAGGAAAAGCGCAGCGGGAACAGGAAAAAGAACAGCACCGACACGCAGGTGGCCATCAGCAGCCGCTTCGCGTGGGTGTCGAGCTCGGCCTTGGTGACGCACATGAACAGCGAGACCGCATAAAAGGCGTCGATCGACATGTATGGCAGGATGGTCCAGTCCCAGAACGGGATATGCCGTTCCCATGCGAAGGCCAGGCTGCCCACGTGCGGCAGGCTGGCGCTCCACCAGTTGGCCAGCCCGTAGGTCAGGAAGAAGAAGGGGCCGAGGAAGGCCAGCCAGACGCAGGCGCGGCGCCATGGCCGCGGCTCTCCCTGCGGCGTTGCAGGAGCCGCCATCAGGGCCACCATTTAACGCACGGCCGCGCCGGTGCGGCGTGCCAGCGAGACGGTGAAAATGCCCCATTCGTCGGTGAACTGGTCGACCTTCTCGAAGCCGGCGTCGGCCACCAGCTGGTCCATCTCGCCCTGGGTGCGGCGGCGCATGACCCAGGCCTGGCCCTGGCGGTGGCTGGTCAGCGAGCGCGCGATCAGTTCGAGCTGCGGATGCCATGGCTGGCCGGTGTAGACCAGGTAGCCGCCTTCGTCGACCGCTTCGGCCAGGCCCGCCAGCGAAGCGCGGATCAGGGCGTTGTCGGGGAACAGTTCGTACAGGCCCGAGACCACCGCCAGGGTCGGGCGCGGCGTGAGCGTGGCCAGCGAGCCGCGGTCGAAGGCGTCGCCCAGCACGAAGCGCGCGCGCCCGGCCAGGCCCATCGATTCGATCAGGCGCGAACCGCCGTCGACATTGAGCTGGCTGTAGTCGCGCAGCAGGATCTGCTCGACCCGCTGCTGCTGCGGCGCCAGCGCTTCCAGGATGTAGCGGCCGTGGCCGGCGGCGATGTCGACGATGCGTACAGGCGTGGCAGCCGCTTCCAGGCGCGCGATGGCGCTGGCGATCAGGCGTTCGGCGTGCACTTTGCGCACGCGGATGCCGCGCCAGCCGACGCTGTTCAGATAGATGCGGTCGACCAGGGTGCCCAGCAGCGGCACGCCGGTGGCCTTGTTGCGGTATACATAGTCGAGCGTGGTGCCGGAGTCGTAGCCGGTGTCGGCGCCGATGCGCAGTCCCTCCGACAGCTTGGCGCCGACCCCGATCCAGAAGCGCGACATGGCCCAGTAGGCGCTGGCCAGGCTTGATGATGGCGGGCGGCTGATGTTGTCGAATTCGGTCTTGGTCAGGCCGTGCTTGTCGGCGTCGAGCAGGCTCGGTACCGAGGCGGGCGCGGCGAACTGGCGCACGATGAAGGCGCGCGCCAGGTCGACCGCCTTGGCGCGATCGAGCTCGCCCAGGGTGTCGTGATAAAAGCCGTCGAGCACATGCTTTTCCTTGACCGGGCTGCCCAGGCGCTCAAAAAAGGCGTGCTGCGGGCCGTGATGCACCACCCAGTCGGCGCCGGAGATCAGCAGCTGGGTCGGCACGGTGATGGCGCCGGCGTCGGCCACCACGCGTTCGCCGGTGTCGTACAGGCCGAGCAGGATGTTGACGGCGATCGGGCGCGTGATCAGCGGGTCGGCGTTGTAGGATGCGATGCGGGCTGGATCGTGCGTCAGGAACTTGGCCTTGACGTAGGAATTGACAAAGAACTTGCCGCGCAAGGCTTGCAGCAGCGCCAGGCCGGGACGGGCCAGCGGCACGTACAGCTTGACCTTGAAGGCGGGCGAGGCCAGCACCAGGGCGCGGATCGCCGGTGCGTAGTCGTGCACCCAGGCCGAGGCCACCACCGCGCCCACGCTTTGCGCGATCACCGCCAGCTCGCTCGGGGCGATGGCGTAGGTGGCGCCGATGTGGGTGATGAAGGCGTCCATGTCCTTGATCAGGGTGGCCATGCTGTCGGCGTAGCCGCGTTCGCCGCTTGATCGGCCCAGACCGCGCGCATCCCAGGCGAAGAAGGCGAATTCGGGCAATTTGAGTTCGTCGACCAGGTGCGCCACGCGGCCGCCGTGTTCGTGCCCGCGGTGAAACAGCACCACGGCGCGCTGGCCGCTGGTGGCGGCGCCGGGCCAGTAGCGGTAGAACAGGCGCGTCCCGTCGAAGCTGTCGAAGCCGCATTCCTGGCAGGCGCGGACGGTGTTGGCGCTGCTGCTACTGTTGTTGCTGGTGCTGCTGTGATCAATGGTCATCGGTCAGGGTCCTGGATGTGGGAGGGCATGTGTCGGAGAAGGTCGATCAGGGCGCACCGGCGGCGGCGCGCCGGGCGCGGTTCCAGCAGGTCAGCGCCAGCAGGACCAGCATGAGGATCAGCACCGGATTGAGGTAAGGCAGGACCGGCACGCCGGTGCCGATCAGCAGGCCGAGCAGGCCGAACAGGAAAGCGCGGTCGCTCTTGCCGGACGGGCCGTCGTAGCGCCGTCCGGCGCCGGTGGTCTGCCCCACCACGCCGATGAATTCGGTCAGCGTGGACAGGTAAATCACCGCGTACACCAGTTGCGGATTGACCCCCGCCAGCGCGGCGAACGGCGCCAAGAGGGCGGCGTCGGCGATCAGGTCGCCGACTTCATTGAGCACGGCACCCAGTTTGCTCTGCTGCCCGTGCTCGCGCGCCAGCATGCCGTCGACCGCATTCAGCGCCATGCGCGCCAGCATGAACAGCGGCAGCAGCAGGTAGGGCAGGGTGGAGCCGGCCAACAGCATCCATGCGCCATAGGCCACCGAGGCCAGCATGGCCGCCACGGTGACCATGTTGGCCGTGACCGAGCGGCGAAACAGCCAGCTGGTGAAGGGGCGCAGGAGCGCCTGGAAGCGTGGCTTGAGGTCGTATATCGTCATCGTGGGACAAGAAAAGTGGCGTGCAAAGTGGGCCATGGGAGGCGCGGGCGCGCAGGCGCGGATCGCAGCGCCTGTCATGGTGAAACCGGCGTAAAACCGATTCTGTAAAGTAATACATTCTATTATTACACGAAGTTACGATTCCTCAAAGTAATAAAACATAGTAATAACTATACGTTTAAAGTTAACCCGGGCCCGCCTTTTTACCAGAAACTACTAGCCTGAATTTTGCATAAAAAAGGGCAAGAATGCCGTAAGTGATTGATAAAATGTGAGTTATCTAGAAACACAGCTATCAACAAAAACGCCACCTTGCCCGACATGAATTCTACCTCAGAGCAGC
>NZ_WHJH01000006.1 GCF_011682145.1 Massilia mucilaginosa | reverse complement strand
TCATGCCGCTTTACCCTGCCCCGTTCAATTGGGTAGGGCGCCTATTGCCCACAATAGGATAATTCGAACCGAGCGGCGTCGAGAGCGACAATTCGGAATTGCGGATGACGTTTATGAAACATCCAGGCTAAGAGCCTGTTTCGGTAGGCCGGGGGAAGCAGGGGCGACGTGCGCGTAGGCGATGCATGGCGGGCGCGGGCAAGGCGCGAGGAGGCCGCATGGCTAGCCATGCAACGACGAACAACGCCGCCCCCGCCCGCCAGGTGCGCCCAGTGCGACTCCGGCCTACCGAAACAGGCTCTCAAGCCCGGGACCTTTGCGGCAGCCGCCGTGCCGGCGGCCCCCGGCGCGCGCGTATCGATCAGCACGTTCCAATCGGAAATGGGGGGGTGGACAAAAAAGGGTACAATTGTCTTTTTGGTTATAAAGTTGCCATGTCTCAATCTCACCTCGAAGACGACCGCCTGTCGCTGTTCATTTCCAAGGTCACCGACTATGCGATCTACATGCTGTCGGCCGAGGGCGACGTCGTCAGCTGGAATGCCGGCGCGCAACGCTTCAAGGGCTATATGCCGGAAGAGATTATCGGCAAGCACTTTTCGACCTTTTACACGCGCGAGGACAAGGCCAGCGGCATCCCGCTCCACGCGCTGCATGTGGCCCGTACCACCGGCAAATTCGAAGATGAAGGCTGGCGCGTTCGCAAGGATGGGTCCTTGTTCTGGGCCAGCGTCGTCATCGATCCGATCTTCGGATCGGATGACGTGCTGTTGGGATACACCAAGATCACGCGGGATATCACGGAAAAGCGCCGCGCGGACGAAGCGCTGCACGCCAGCGAAGAACGCTTCCGTCTGCTCGTACAAAGCGTGACCGATTACGCTATCTATATGTTGTCGCCCGCCGGCTTGATCACGAACTGGAACGAGGGCGCCAGGCGCATTAAAAGGCTGGCGTTCGACGACGTGAAAGGCAGCCATTTTTCGCGCTTTTACACTGACGAGGACAAACTCGGCGGGATTCCCGAAAAGGCGCTTCTGACAGCCGAGCGCGAAGGGCGCTACGAAACGGAAGGATGGCGCGTGCGTGGCGACGGCACGCGCTTCTGGGCCCACGTGGTGATCGATCCTGTCTTCGATTCGGCCAGGAAGCTGATCGGGTTCGCCAAGATTACCCGCGATATCACCGAGCGCCGCGAAGCGGCCATCCTGCTCGAACGCACCCGGGAAGCGCTTGCCCAATCGCAAAAACTTGAGGCGATCGGCAAGCTGACAGGCGGCATCGCGCACGACTTCAACAATTTGTTGAACGTGATCTGCAGTGGCATCGATCTGTTGCGGGCAACGCCCTCGGACACGGCCCAGCATCGCAAAATCGTCGATAGCATGGAGCGCGCCGCACAGCGGGGCGCCGCGCTCACCGGCCAATTGCTTGCGTTCGCGCGCCAGCAACCGCTGACGCTGGAAATACTCGATATCAACCAGGTCATTGCATCGTTCGAAGCCGTGCTGCGGCGGGCGGTCCCCGATGCGTCCAGCTTCGTGATCAGCAAGGGACCCATCGGCAGGGTGCGCACCGATCTGTCGCAATTCGAATCGGCGCTCCTGAACCTGGTGATCAATGCGCGCGATGCGCTCGGTAACGAGGGGCTCATTTCGCTGGAAACGCAGCAAGCCGTTCTTGGGGAAAACAATATCGATCAGATTCCGGCCGGCAGCTATGCTGTCATTTCGGTCAGCGATAATGGCAGCGGCATGCCGCCCGAGGTGGTGGCGCGCGCGCTCGAACCCTTTTTCACGACCAAGCCGGTAGGCAAGGGAACCGGTCTCGGCCTGAGCCAGGTCTACGGACTGATGCAGCAATCCGGCGGCCAGCTGGTCATCCGGTCGGCGCTGGGCGAGGGCACCCGCATTTCCTTGTATTTTCCGGCGCAGCCTGGGGAGCACGGCATGGAGCCTGCAACGCCAGGACGCGACAAAGCCCTGATCGTCGACGACCAGCCCGATGTGCTCGACATGACGGTCGCCATCTTCCAAAGCCTGGGTTACGAAGCGGTTGCCGCGAACAGCGGGGCGGAGGCGATGCATCTCTTGCAGCAGCATGGTGATATCAACATTCTTTTCACCGATGTCGTGATGCCCGACATGAATGGCGTGGCGCTCGCGCAGGCCGCCAGGGAGTACGTGCCGGGGATCAAAATCCTGCTCACCTCGGGCTACATGAGTGATGCACTGCGCGAGCAATTTGGCGAGCCCCTGGTGCAGTTCGACCTGATCGCCAAGCCGTACAGGCTGGCCGACGTCGCCAAGCGCCTGCTCACGCTCACCGCCTGACGGCCGAGCGTGCTTACCGGCGCGCACTGGCAACAGCGGCGTTGTGCCGAGGGTGCGCAGAACATGCCGCACCCTCGGCCAGCGCTCAATACGGCAAATCGAACACCAGCACCTCGGCCGCTTCGGCATGCTCGATCCTGACCGCGTCCTCCTGCGTCATTTTCAAGGCATCGCCGCCGCCCAGCCGCACCCCGTTCACCGTCAAGCTTCCCCGGATCAGGTGCACATACCCGGTGCGGCCTTCGGCCAGTGTGTGCTCGATCACCTCGCCGCCATTCAGGATCCCCGCATAAATCGCGGCATCCTGGTGGATCAGCACCGAATTGTGCCGGCCATCGCTGGACGCAATCAAGCGCAACTGCCCGATTTTGCTTTCCGGTGCAAAGTGCTTTTCCTCGTAGCTCGGAGGAATGCCCGTCACGTTCGGCTGGATCCAGATCTGCAGGAAATGCACCGGTTCCGTCGCCGAGCCGTTGAACTCGCTGTGACGCACGCCGCTGCCGGCGCTCATCCGCTGCACATCGCCGTAATGCAACACCGACCCGGTGCCCATGCTGTCCTTGTGTTCCAGCGCCCCTTCCAGCACGTAGGAAATGATCTCCATATCGCGGTGGCCGTGGGTGCCGAAACCTTGCGAGGGCGCCACTCTGTCTTCGTTGATTACCAGCAGCGGACCGAAACCCGTGTGTTTCGGATCGTGATAATGACCGAACGAAAAGGTATGTTTCGATTTCAGCCAGCCATGATTTGCGTTGCCACGTTCCGCGCCTTGACGAATTTCCAACATGATATGCTCCGTTTCTTTTAAGTTAATGTGCAATAATTTCGAATCCACTTAATCGGTGGATTTCTAGTTCTCTGCACCAATGAAGCTAGTATAGGCCGCGTCAAGCGAATCAAAAAACGGAAAAATTTGCCCGCTATGATCGAAAAAATCGAATGTTAAAACTGAGCCTGGAAGCCCTGCTGATCATCGACGCCATCGACCGGCGCGGTTCCTTCTCCAAAGCCGGGCAGGAATTGCACCGCGTGCCCTCGACCATTTCCTACACGGTCGCCAAGCTGGAAGAGGATCTGGGCGTGCAGGTTTTCGAGCGCAACGGCCCGCGCATCCTGCTCACCCCGGCCGGGCGCGAACTGCTCACCGAAGGGCGTTACCTGCTCAAGGCCGCGCAAGACCTGGAGCACCGCGTGCGCCGGGTCGCGTCCGGCTGGGAGACCGAACTGGGCATCGGCATCGATTCCATGTTTTCCGTGCTGGCGCTGCACGACGACATCCGCGCCTTCTACCTGGTGGCCGAGCAGACCCGCCTGCGCATCGTGCAGGAAACCTTGTCCGGCCCGTGGGAAGCCTTGCTCGACCGCCGCGTCGACCTGCTGGTGGGCGTGGCCGGCGACGGTCCGGCCGGTGGCGGCTACGTTGCCCGCCCGATCGGCACGATGCCTTTCGTGTTCGCCGTCGCACCCCATCACCCGCTGGCCAGCCTGCCCGAACCGCTCTCGCGCAACCAGTTGCAAAACCACCGCGCCAGCGTGGTCGCCGATTCGGCCCGTAACATGGCGGCCCGCACCGTCGGCTTGCTGCTGGGCCAGGACGCGCTGACCGTCCCGACCATGCAAGCCAAGTTCGACTTGCAGGTCGCCGGGCTGGGTTTCGGCTTCTTGCCGGAATCCTGCGCCCGCCCGGCCATCGAACGCGGCCTGCTGATCGAAAAGCAAGTCGAAGAAGTGCGCAGCGCCGAAACCTTTTACGTGGCCTGGCGCGTGGGCGAGGAGGGCGCGGCCCTGCGCTGGTGGCGCGAGCGCATGCAGCGCGCCGGCCTGTTCGCGCAACTGTCCGGTTTTCTGCCGGGCGGATCTGCAACACGCGCGTAGGACATCGCGGATATTTTCCGTGAATCATCTTGGATGTTGATCTAAACCTTGGCGACGGTGAATTCCCCGGGGGTAACATGAAATTTGTTGCCACCCACCATCTCGATCCCAATGACCTGCGCGAGCCCGGCCCCTTTGCTTGTTTTCCGCGTCCTGGCGGACCGTCGCGGCTTGCCCTCAGGGCTGCTGATCGACGTCGGCGCGGCCACCGGCGAAGCGCGGCTGGCGAGCGCGGTCGTCGACGATCTGGGCGTCCTGTGCCGGGATTTTCCGTGCCTGTACCGCGCCGCTACCGACCCGCAGCTGGCCGCGGCGCTGGCCGGGCACGGCTGGACCGAGCTGGCCGAGGGTACCCTGTTCCGCGCCGGCGAGCGCTTCACCAGCATGCCGCTGCCGCCCGAGGCGCGCTGGATCGAGGGCGACTGGTGCCTCGGCGCGCCGGCCAAGGTGCTGGCCAGCCAGGCCGCCTCGCGCACGCTCGCGCTGCAACTGGTGCAGCTGGTCGCGGCCGACGCCGACACCCACGAAATCGAAGCGCTGCTGCGGCTCGACCCGACCATGTCGTACCAGCTCCTGCGCCTGGTCAACTCGCTCGGCATGGGCGTGGTGCGCCGCATCACCAGCTTCGGCCAGGCGCTGCTGATCCTCGGACGCCAGCAGCTGCGGCGCTGGCTCAACCTGATGCTGTTCGCCGCCCAGAAAGGCGACATCCGCTCGCCCATGCTGCTGGCGCGCGTGGCGGTGCGCGCGCGCGCCCTCGAACTGCTGGCGCGCACGCGCGGCCTGGACAAGCTCACCCAGGAGCAAGCCTTCATGACCGGCATGTTCTCGCTGCTCGGCATCCTGTTCGGCCTGCCGCTGGCATCCTTGCTGGCGCCGCTGTCGATCAGCGAGTCGGTGCAGGGCGCGCTGCTGCATCGCGAGGGTGAACTGGGCGCGCTGCTCGACCTGGTCGAACTGGCCGAACGCGGCGAACCCGATGCGCTGGCCGCGCGCCTGGCGGCCTTGCAGATCGCGCCGGCCGACTTCAATGGCGCCATCCTGGAAGCGCACCGCTGGATGCTGGGCGCGCTGCGCGATAGCGGGGCGGCTAGCCATGGCTGAATCGGCGCTCGACCGCAGCCTGGACCTGGTGCGCAATGCGCGCGCCATGGAAGGCAACGCCCTGGCCGAGATGCTGGTACGGCTCGAAGCCGAACTGCTGCTGGCCAAGCAGGCGCAACTCCCGCTGGCGCGGCGCCTGCTGCAGCACCACGCCGACACCTACGAGCAGTCCGACGACGCGGTGATCGTGCTCGATCTGTCGGGCTACCTCACCAGCTGGAACCGTGGCGCCGAAGCGGTGTTCGGCTACACCAGCGACGAAGCGATTGGCCAGCACGTGCTGTTCCTGTATGCCGACGATGCCGGCGCCGACGATCCGGGCATCGCCGAACTGTTCCTCGAACATGGAAGCTGCCTGGTCGAAGTGCGGCGCCGCCGCAAGAGTGGCGACGTGATCTGGGTGCGGCTGGCGCTGTCGCTGATCAACGACGACGACGGCGAAGCGATCGGCATGCTGGTGCACCTCTCGCCGCTGGCCGAACACCTGACCGAGGAAGACAAGATCCGCCTGTATGCGCGCATCATCGAAGACAGCGACCAGGGCGTGCTCATTACCGACGCCAGCGAGCGGATCGTGTCGATCAACAGCTCGTTTACCCGCATCACCGGCTACTCGGCCACCGAGTCGATCGGCCAGACGCCCGACCTGCTGCGCTCCGGCGTGCACGACGCCGACTTCCGCGCCAAGGTGCGCGCCGCCATGCAGGGCAACGGCCCGTTTCGCGGCGAGATTGTCGGCAAGCGCAAGAACGGCGAGCTGTTTCCGCAGTCGGTCACCATCAGCGTGGTGCGCAATGCCGAGGGCCGGATCACGCATACCTTTTCGCTGTTCTCCGACATCAGCGTGCACAAGGACGCCGAGGCGCGCATGCAGCGCATGGCCAACTACGACGGCCTGACCGGCCTGCCCAACCGTTCGCTGTTCAACCACCTGGTCGGGCAGGTGCTCAACGAAGCGCGCCGCGGCAACGAGTATGGCGCGCTGATGGTCATCGAAGTCAATCGCATCGGCGCCATCAGCGACACGCTCGGCCACGACGTGGCCAGCGAAGTCATTTGCACGGTCGGGCGCCTGTTCCGCGGCGTGCTGCGCGAGCCGGATATTCTGGCGCGTATCGACGGCAGCAAATTCGCCGTGGCGCTGCCCACCATCGGCCAGCGCGAGCACGCCGGCATCGTCGCGCAAAAGCTGCTCGCGACCCTGGCCGCGCCGCTGCTGGTGGCCGGCCATGGCCTGCAGGTGAGCGCCAATATCGGCATCGCGCTGTATCTCGACGACAGCATGGACACCGCCTCGCTGCTGCGCTTTGCCGAGGTGGCGCTGGCCAAGGCCGGTGAGTTCGGCCTGGGCGGCTTCTTGTTCTACCGCGACGAGATGGACCAGCGCGCGCGCGAACGCCTGCGCCTGGAGACCGAACTGCGCACGGCCCTGGCCGAGAACCAGTTCGAGCTGCACTACCAGCCCAAGGTGAGCCTGCGCAGCGGGCGCATCGTGGGCGCCGAAGCGCTGATCCGCTGGCGCCACCCGGAGCGCGGCATGGTCTCGCCGGGCGTGTTCATCCCGCTGGCCGAAGAGACCGGCCTCATTTTCGATATCGGCAACTGGGTCATGAACGAAGCGTGCCGCCAGATCCGCGCCTGGGACGATGCGGGAGTGTCGATGCCGCCGGTCGCCGTCAACGTCTCGGCGCGCCAGTTCGACCGCAGCCTGCCGGGCCGCATGAGCGACGTGCTGGACCTGCACGGCGTGGAACCGGCGCAGATCATGCTGGAGCTTACCGAGAGCCTGCTGGTGCGCGGCACCGACAGCGTGATCGCGATCATGAACGACCTGGTGGCCATGGGCCTGGCGCTGGCGCTGGACGACTTCGGAACCGGGTATTCGAGCCTGGCCTACCTGAAAAAATTCCCGATCAGTACACTCAAGATCGACCGTTCCTTCGTGATCGGCCTGCCGTACGAAGAAAACGATTGCGCCATCGCGCGCGCCATCGTCACCATGGCCCAGCAACTGCGCCAGGAAATCGTGGCCGAAGGCGTGGAGACGCCCGAGCAGATGGCATTCCTGCGCGATCTGGGCTGCGACCAGCTGCAAGGCTACCTGTTCAGTCCGGCAGTCAGCGGCGACGAGTTTGCCCGCATGCAGCGCGAAAGCAAGCGCCTGACAGTGAGCCGATAGCGCGCACCTCTGTTCGACATCAAACAAGGCGCGCATTTTCCGCGCATGCTTTCTTCACAGGTCAACCATCCTATGAAGAGCTCGCTGTGACAACCACATCCCCCACCACCCCGCAGGTCAGCGTACTGATGCCGACCTACGGCCAGTCCCATTTTCTCCGGCGCGCGCTCGACAGCCTGCTGGCCCAGTCGCTCACCGCCTGGGAAGCCATCGTCATCGACGACGGCTCGCCCGGCGCCGGCACGGCGCGCGCCGTCGCCCCGTTCCTGCCCGACGCGCGCGTGCGCTACCAGCGCCTGCCGCACAACACGGGCCTCGGCAACGCCCTGAACGTGGCGCTGGACCAGGCGCGCGCGCCGCTCATCGCCTGCCTGCCCAGCGACGACCTGTTTTACCGCGACCACCTGGCGTCGCTGCGCGCGGCGCTGCAAGACGATCCGGCGGCCGTGCTGGCGTTTTCCGGCATGCGCCACCATTACAACCGCGAGGCCTCCGGGCAGCTGGCCGGCGTCGCGCTGCAACTGGTCCAGTGCATGCACCGCCGCAGCGAGTTGCGCTGGAGCGCGCGCGGCGAGCTCGAATCCGACGACCTGGAACGGCTGTTCTGGGGCCGCCTGCGCGCGCGCGGGACGTTCATCGCTACGGGCCGGGTGAGCTGCGAATGGACCAGCCACCCGGCCCAGCGCCACAAATTGATGCAGGAACCTGGCGGCGGCATCAACCCGTTCCGCCAGCATTACCAGGTACGCGAACCGCTGCGCTTTCACACCACCATGGGCAACGCGATCGACGAGGTGGCGCAGTACCGCGCCATGCGCGAGCGAGCGCCCACGCCAGCGGCGGCGGACGGCCTGAACATCCTGCTGGCGGGCGAACTGGCCTACAACGCCGAGCGCGTGCTGGCGCTGGAAGAGCAGGGCCACACGCTGCACGGGCTGTGGATGCGCGCGCCGTACTGGTACAACACGGTCGGGCCGCTGCCGTTCGGGCATGTGCGCGAGCTGCCCTTCGATGACTGGCGCAAGGCGGTCGGGGAGCTGCGGCCGGACGTCATCCACGCCCAGTTGAACTGGCAGGCGGTGCCGTTTTGCCATGCGCTGATGCTGGCCACCCCTGGCGTGCCGTTCGTGTGGCATTTCAAGGAGGGGCCGTTCATCTGCCTCGAAAAAGGCACGTGGCCGCAGCTGGTGGAGTTGTTCGAGCATGCCGACGGCTGCATCTTCAGCAGCCCCGAGATGCGCGACTGGTTCGATACCGTCTTGCCGGGTTTGTCCACATCCAAACCCTGCCATGTGCTCGATGGCGACCTGCCCAGGGCCGGCTGGTTTGGCGGCGAACGCACGCCCTTGCTGTCCGCCGGGGGCGATGGCGAGATCCACACGGTGGTGCCGGGGCGTCCCATCGGGCTGCATCCGCACACGGTGGGCGAACTGGCTGCGCAGGGCATCCATCTGCATTTTTACGGCGACTTTACCCACGGCCAGTGGCGTCAATGGATCGAGGACGCGCGCCGCCTGGCGCCGCGCCACCTGCACCTGCACGCCAACGTCGAGCAGTCGCGCTGGGTGGAGGAATTTTCGCGCTACGACGCCGGCTGGCTGCATGCCTTTGCCAGTACTAACGACGGCGAACTGCGGCGCGCCAACTGGGACGATCTTAACTATCCGGCGCGCATGGCGACCCTGGCCGCCGCCGGCTTGCCGATGATACAGCGCCGTAACGCGGGTGCGATTGTCGCCACGCAGGCCCTCTCGCGCCGGCTCGGCACGGGGGTGTTCTACGACACGATTGCGCACCTGGGCGCCTTGCTGCGCGACCGGCCGCACATGGACGCGTTGCGCCAGCAGGTATGGTCGCAGCGCGCGCTCTTCACGTTCGATGCGCATGTGCCGGACCTGGTGACGTTCTTCCGGCGCGTGATCGAGGCGGCGGGCAAGCCGGGGCGGCCACGGCCAGCATCGTAAGGCAACCGTTCAGCGCCGCCCGCGCAAGGGATCGAGCAGGCTGCGCAGGTCGTTGTGATCGAGCTCGTACATCAGGGCGAGCAGTTCACCGATTTCGCCGCGCGGAAAGCCCTCGCGCGCGAACCAGCCAAGATAGTGGCCGGGCAGGTCGGCGATGACGCGGCCTTTGTATTTACCGTAAGGCATCTCGCGGGTCAGCAGCAGCTGGAGGTGTTCTGGTTTCATGATGCCGCTACTGTAGCAAACAATCGCGCTTTGCGGCCGGCCGTGCGGTGCCGTCAGCCTTGCTCGCTGCGCCAGTTCAGGCGGCACGCCTTCATGGGAGCGGCAAGGCGCGTTGCGCGGCCGCCATGGCTTGCATGGCGCGGTAGTGCTGGAAGGCGGCGCGCACATTGTCGCGCAATAGCTTGTTGTCCCACGGCTTGCTGTAGAAGCGGTATACCGCACCCTGGTTGATCGCCCCCATGATCGGTAACAGGTCCGACTGTCCCGACAACATGATGCGGATGGTCTCCGGATGCAATTCCCTGACGATGTCGAGAAACACGTTGCCGTTCATGCCCGGCATTTGCTGGTCGCACAGGATGACCTGCACATCATGGAGCGCGAGCAAGTCGAAGCCGTCGGCCGCCGAGTGCGCTGTCAGGATGTCATAGCCGTCGGCGCTGAACACGTCCGCCAGCATGTCGAGCATCAGCGCATCGTCGTCGACGATCAGCAGCACTTGCCTGGCAAAGTTGCCCTCCGATAGGTTCAGTACCGGCGGGCAGGCGAGCAGTTCGCGCAGCGCCGCCGCCGTCAACGGCCGGCTGACGTAGAAACCCTGGATTTCGTCGCACTGGTGACGGCGCAGGTAGTTCAGCTGCATTTCGTTTTCCACGCCCTCGGCCACCACCTCCAGTTTCAGGCTGCGGGCCATGCTGATGATGGCCCTGACAATGGCCGCGTCGTCGGGACTGGTGGTCACTTCGCGGATGAACGCGATGTCGATTTTGAGCTTGTTGATCGGAAAACGGCGCAGGTAGGACAGGCTGGAGTACCCGGTGCCGAAATCGTCGACCGAAATCTGCACGCCCCGGCTCTTGAGCTTGCACAAAATGTCGATGGTGCGCTCGGTATTGGCCATCATCGAGGTTTCGGTGAGCTCCAGTTCCAGCAACTCGCCCGGCACGCCGTACTTTTCCAGGGCCAATGCGATCTCGGCATCCAGATCGTTGTCGATGAATTGGCGGCCGGAGACGTTGACCGCGACATGGACCGCGCCTACGGACGAAGCGAGCCATTCGGCGATTTGCCGGCATGCCGCCGCGATGACCCAACTGCCCACGCGCACGATCAGGCCGGTTTCTTCGAGAAGCGGAATGAATTCGTTCGGCGGAACCAGGCCGACACCAGGGCGCTGCCAGCGCAGCAGCGCTTCCACTCCCGCGATGCGGCCGTCGCTGAGCTGAAGCTTGGGCTGGTAGTGCAGGACAAACTGCTCCTGGTCGATGGCCCGGCGCAATGCCGATTCGAGGTCGAGCTGCGCCAGCGCATCGGCATTCATTTGCGCCGTGAAGAACCGGTAGGTGTCGCGTCCGGCCTGCTTGGCGCGGTACATGGCCGTATCGGCGTACTTGATCAAGGTGTCCGGGTCGCTGCTGTCGTCGGGATGAATGGTGATGCCGATGCTGGCGCTCACGCTCACCTCGTGTCCGTGCAGCAGGAACGGTGCGCGCAGTGCCGCCCCGATTTTGCCTGCGACCACCGCCGCGGCTTGCTGGCCCTCCTGGCCGACCAGGATCACCCCGAATTCGTCGCCGCCGAGGCGTCCGACGGTATCGCGGATGCGCGCGCACTGCGTGAGCCGCTCGCTGAACTGGATCAGCAGCTCGTCGCCAACCATGTGCCCGAGGGTGTCATTGACGGCCTTGAAATGATCGAGGTCGATGAACAGCACCGCCACCTTCCAGCGGCTGTCGATCGCCACTTCCAGGGTTTTCTTCAAGGTCGCATAGAACAGCATGCGATTGGGCAGGGCGGTCAGCGGGTCGTGGTGCGCCAGATGATGCAGGCGCCGGTCCGCCTCGTTGCGCGCGGTGATGTCACGCACCACGGCGACGATGATCCAGTCGTTATCCGAGCGCATGGCCTGCCGGTGGATGTCGACCTGGACCCGGGTGCCATCCTTGCGCACCAATTCGCTGGTGCTCAGCGCGGTATCTGTGCCCAGCGCAATGAGGGCGTCGCACAGCCCGGCGAGCTGCTGCGGATCGGTTTCGTCCAGTGCGCACGGGCTCATGGAGAACAACTCGTCCCGGGAATAGCCCAGCATGGCGCAGGCGGTCGCATTGACCTCGACGAAACGCATCGTTTTATGGCTGAGCAGCATGATGGCGTCGGCCGTCGCGTCCATCGCCGTGCGGAACCGCTGCAGCTCGACGGTGCGCGCCTGCACCTGCTGTTCCAGTTCGGCGCTGTGGCTCTCGATCGCGCCCAGGGCCTTGAGCCGCAACAGATTGCGCACGCGCAGCCACAGTTCGGCGCGGTCGACCGGCTTGGTCAGGAATTCCTCGGCCCCCGCATCCAGGCCGGCCAGGCGGGCACTGCGGTCGACCAGGGCGGTCACCATGATGATCGGGATGTGGGCGGTGGCCGGATTGGCCTTGAGGATACTGGCGACCGCGCAGCCGTCGATTCCCGGCATCATCAGGTCGAGCAGGATCAGATCCGGCGCGACCGTGCTGATCGCGGCCAGTGCTTCCTCGCCGCTGGCCGCGCTCGAGGTGAGATAACCCTCCGGGCCGAGCAGCACGGCCAGCAGGCGCCGGTTCTGCAACTCGTCGTCGACGATCAGGATGTTGGGCTGGCGCGGCTTCATGGCAGGCTTCTGACCAGGAGGGCATTGATCGCCGCGTACAGTTCGGCGTAGCGCAGCGGCTTGGCGATATACGCATCGCAACCGGCCGACCTGCTCTTTTCGCGGTCGTGCTTCATCGCCATGGCGGTCAGGGCGATGACCGGGATGGCCGCCGTGAGCGGATCGTTCTTGAGCAGCGCCGTCGCCTCGAGCCCGTCCATGCCCGGCAGCTGGATGTCCATCAGGATCAGGTCGGGCAGTTCGGCGCGCGCCATCGCCACGCCGGCCTCGGCATCGGCGGCGCACAGCACCTTGTGATCCACGTTGCGCAGCAGCAGCGTGGCCAGCTTCATGTTGGCCGCATTGTCTTCGATAACCAGCACCTTAGCCATGCGGCGCTCCTTTGGCCGGGCCAGGCAAGGGGTGGAATTGCAAACTGGCCAGCGAGGTTCTCAGCTGGGCACGGCTGATCGGCTTTTGCAGCACCGCGACGGCCCCGTCCGCCAGCGCCTGAGCGCTGTCCACCACCCCCGCGACGATGACCACCGGTACCCGTGCCAGTTCGGCGTCGTTGCGGATGCGTTGCAGGAATTCCCACCCATCGACGCCGGGCAAACGGATATCCAGCGTGATCAAACTGAGCGGTTGGAGCGGCGCCATCGCCAATGCCGCTTCAGCGCTGGCGGCGCGCAGCACGGTAAATCCTTCGGCCTCGAGCAGCAGGCGGGCCAGGTCGGCCGCCTGGTCGTTATCCTCGACCACCAGGGCCGTGCGCCCGGCCGCCACCGTCGCGGGCGGACCCTTGCCGCAAGCCGGCGCCGGCAAGTGCGGCGTGCTCTCGCGCAAGGGCAGCCAGGCGGCGAAACACGACCCTTTGCCCACCTCGCTGCTGACCGCCACCGCGCCGCCCTGCAATTCAGCCAACTGGCGCACCATCGCCAGCCCGAGGCCGGTCCCTTCGAATTTGCGCGCGAGGCGGCTGTCGATCTGGCTGAACGCATGGAACAAGGTGCTCATATCGTGCCGGGAAATCCCGATTCCCGTGTCGCTGACGCAAAGCTCGAGGAAGTCGCTGAATTCGTTGTCCGCCAGCGGGAAGCGATGCACCGGCCAGCCGCTCTCGAGCGTGCCCACCTTGTCCCGCCGGACGCGCCGGGCGCGCAACACCACCGGGCCCCCGCTGGCGCTGAACTTGACGGCATTGCTGAGCAGGTTGTAGACGATCTGCTTGGTCTTGCGCACGTCCAGTTGCGGCATCCCCAGGTCGTCGTCGATTTCCAGGCGCAGGGTAATGCGCTGGGCGGCGGCCTTTTCGCGCACGATGGTCAGGCTGTTCGACAACAGGCTGTGCAGCTCGACCGGTTCGAGTTCGAGCGCCATCATGCCCGCTTCGACCTTGGACAGGTCGAGAATGTCGTTGATCAGGGAAAGCAGATGCTGGCCGCTGGTGAAGATGTCGTTGATGTATTCGTGCTGCAGTTCGGTGGTCTGGCCCATCAAGCCATCCTTGAGCGCCTCGGAAAACCCGATGATGGCGTTCAGGGGCGTACGCAACTCGTGCGACATGGTGGCCAGGAATTCCGACTTCATCCGGCTGGCGCGCTCAAGCTCGATATTCTTGTCTTCCAGCGTGCGCTCGAAACGCTTGCGCTCGGTCACATCGCGCGCAGCGGCGAACACGCCCTGCAGCGTGCGTTCGCGGTCGTGAAAGGTGGCGGCGTTGTACGATACCACGGTCTCGTGGCCGTCCTTGGCCCGGACAGTCAGTTCGTAGTTGCTTACCTTGTTTTCGGTCAGGACGCGCTTGATCGCGGCCTCGGCCCGCGCGGGATCGGTGAAAAAGTTCTTGCACGGAGCGCCGATCAACTCGTCGCGGGTGCGTCCCGTCAGCGCGATCATCTGCTGGTTGACATCCGAGATGATGCCTTGGGGATCGGTCATCATCAGCGCGTCAATGTTCGATTCGATCAGGGAGCGCGTATAGAACTGCTGGTTGCGCAGGCGCTGGTCGAGCAGCGCTTGCGCCGCTTCGACCTGCTTGCGCGCTGTGTTGTCGGTACCGATCAACAGATAACCAATAATGCCGTCATAGGCGTCGCGCAAGGCGGTGACCGAGACGATGGCGGGGAACCGGCTCCCGTCCTTGCGCACGTAAGTCAGTTCATAAATGTCTTCGATGCCACGCGAGGCCTTGAATACCAGCGCTTCGAATCCTGGCGTGATCGCTGTCTCGAGTTCGACACTCAGGGCCTGGGCCCGCGCGATCACCTCTTGCGGATCGGAGATATCGGCCGGCGTGATCTTGTTGACCACTTCCGCCGCGACGTAGCCGAGCATCCGCTCGGCACCCACATTGAAGATCTGGATGACGCCTTTTTCATCGGTAGCGATGCTGGAGAAATGCGCACTGTTGAAAATTGCCGCCTGCAGAGCGCCTGTCTTCATCAGGTTTTCCTGACGCCGCACCTCGACGTTGCCATCCTGGCCAGCGGTGCGCTCGCCTACACCAAAACTGCTCGTGTGCATAGTATTGACCCGGGCGTGAAGTAAGCAGCAGGCGGGCCTCATGCAAGGTTTTTCCGACTACAGGACAAAACTCGCAGATTGGCGCCGCTCAGTTGCGACATTGCGTAGGTCGCTCGGTGGCAAGCAGGAGATGACGCACATCGAGCATATCAGAGCGCGTGCGGAAAACTGTATTTATTCTGCCGTGTGTGCAAATACGGCTTTCAGGCCGGTATCGCGGCAATGCCCACGCACCCGGACGTGCCGCTCGATGGCCTTTTTCACAACATGGTTGGCATGGTACGAACGCGGCTTTTGCCAGGTCCATGCCGCCCGGGAGGGCATATTTCGCTTGACCTCGCCGTTTATCGTAACTATCATTGTTACGTTAAATCCCGGAGCGCTTCGCGTCCGGCCAACTATCTTAAGGATGCACACAATGGAAACCCATATGGATACCGACTTTATCGTCGTCGGAGGCAGCTTCGCCGGCATGGCCGCCGCGATTCAACTGGCGCGCGCCAACCGCCCGGTGCGGGTGATCGACGCCGGCCAGCCGCGCAACCGCTTCGCCGCCGCCGCCCACGGCTTCGTCGGCCACGACGGCCGCGCGCCGCATGCCATCATGGCCGACGCGCGCCGCCAACTGCTCGCGTACCCCAGCGCCAGCGTGATCGATGCGACGGTCGACGGCGCGGCGCGCATCGACGGCGGCTTCGAAGTCGTCCTCGCCGGCGGTGAGCGCATGCGCGCCAGGCGCCTGATTCTGGCCAGCGGCGTGGTCGACCAGTTCCCGCCCATCGACGGTGTGCGCGAGCGCTGGGGCACCTCGATCCTGCACTGTCCTTACTGCCACGGCTACGAATTCCTGGGCCGCCGGCTCGCCGTGATCGGCATGATGCCGATGTCGGCCCACATGGCGCAGCTGATCGCGGACTGGTCGCCGTTCGTCACCTACTGCGCCAACGGCATCCCGCTCGACGCGGAGCAGGAGCGGATACTGACAGCGCGCGGCATCCGCATCGAGCACAGCAAGGTGGCCTCGCTCGGCGGGGTGGCGCCGGCGCTGGACGGCATCGTCCTCGAAGACGGCACGCTGGTGCCGGCCGATGCCGCTTTCCTGGCCACGCAAGTGTCCACCAGCCCTCTCGCGCAGCAGCTCGGGTGCGAATTCGACGAAGGCCCGCTCGGTCTCTACGTGCGCACCAACGAGTTCCAGGAAACCACGGTGCCCGGCGTGTTCGCCGCCGGCGACGTGGCGCGCATGCCGCACAACGCCACCTGGGCCGCCGCCGATGGCGTGATGGCCGGCGCGGCGGCGCACCGCTCGGTGGTCTTTGCCTGACGCGGCCGGCCATGCTATCGTCTGGCGGATCACAAGGAGCTGAACTTGACCTGCCTGCGCCATCCGCCATTCCTTTTCGTACTTGCCATGCTGGCCGCCTGCGCGGGACCCGGCGGCCCGGGCTCGCCGGCCGCGCAGGTCGAGCGCTTCGAGATTGTCAGCCGTGGTCCCGCTTTTGACGGCAAGGTCTTCGACGATGCTGGCCCCTACGAGAAGATCGTCGCCATCGCGCACCTGCGCATCGATCCGCGCCACCCGGCCAACCGCGCCATCGCGGACCTGGACAGGGCGCCGACGAGCGGCGGCTGGGTCAAGTACGAAACCGATGTCATCCTGCTGCGCCCGTGCGATGCCGCCAAAGCCTCGCGCGTGCTGGTGCTCGACATTCCCAACCGTGGCGGCAAGCTGGCCCTCGACGTGGTCAACGAAGGCAGCGCGCGCGACGCCGGCAACGGCTTCCTGATGCGGCGCGGGCACACGCTGGCGTGGATCGGCTGGCAGGGCAATATCGGCCTGGCGGCCAACGGCGAATTGGCCGGCACGGCGTTTCCGGCGGCGCGCCTCGGCGACCAGCCGATCACCGGCCAGAGCGTCGAAGAGAAGGTCTTCGACGATATCAAGCCCACGGGCAGCATCGACCTGGCCTATCCCGCCGCCTCGGCCAGCCAGGCGGGCGCGCTGCTGAACGTGCGCGCGCACGCCACCGCGACACCGGTCATCCTGCCGGTTGGCGCGTGGACTTATGCCAGCCCCACGCGGATCGAGATCACGCGCCCGCGCGGGTTCGACGCCGGCGCGATCTACCAGTTCCAGTACGAGGCGCGCGATCCGGTCGTCATGGGCCTGGGCATGGCGGCGCTGCGCGACGTCACCAGCCATCTCAAGTCGGGCATGGCCGACGGCGCCGGCCAGCCCAACCCGCTGGCCGACATCAAGCCCGACGTGGCGCTGGCGCTGGGCGTATCGCAGCCGGGGCGCTTCTTGCGCGACCTGATCTGGCAGGGCTTCAACGCCGATCCGCGCGGCGGCAAGGTGTTCGACGGCGCCATGCCGCTCATCGCCGGCAGCCGCAAGAGTTTTGTGAACCGCCGCTTCGGCCGGCCCGAACGCTACTCCACCGCCCACCTGAACCACTGGACCTATGGCGACCAGTTCCCCTTCAGCTACGCCGTCACGACAGACCCGGTCGGCGGCGCGACCGACGGCATCTTCGCGCGCTGCCAGGCCAGCGACACCTGTCCGAAGCTGATGCACGTCGACAGCAGCCTCGAATTCTGGCAAGGCCGCGCCTCGCTGGTGGTGACCGACGGCGCCGGCAAGGACATTGCGCTGCCGGCCGGCGTACGCGCCTATCTCATGTCGTCCACCCAGCACATGGCGGCCGACCGGGCCACGGTCGGCATCTGCAAATGGACCAACAATACGGCGCAGCAGGGGCCCACGGTGCGCGTGCTGCTCGATCACCTGGTGGCGTGGGCGCGCAGCGGCAAGGAGCCGCCGGCCAGCCGCTTTCCGCAGATCGGCAGCGCCATGCTGACGACGCCGCAGCGCGACGCGGTCGGCTTTCCCGATCTGGGCAAGATTGGCGTCGGCTACCCGGAAGGGGTGAACGAGTTGACGGTGGTCGATTACGCCAGCCTGCCGCCCAGGCCCGCGCCGGACAAGCGCTACCAGGTGCTGGTGCCGATGGCCGATGTGGACGGCCACGATATCGCGGGCATTCGCCTGCCCGATGTGGAGGTGCCGCTGGCGACCTACGCCGGCTGGAACCTGCGCCGGCGCGGCTTTGCCGAAGACCAGCTGTGCGGCCTGAATGGGTTGTCGGTGCCGTTTGCGCCTGTGCCGCGCGCGGGCGATCCGCGCCGCGCGCTCTCGCAGCGCTACAAGTCGCGGCTGGAATACGCCAAGGCGGTGGCGATCGCCGCCAGGGCCTTGCGCGACGATGGCCTGCTGCTCGACGAAGACGTCACCCGTTTCATCGAGCGCGCCAAAGTCGAACAGCGGGTCGGGCCGTAAGGTCATTCTTTACGACCATCGACAAGTTCAATGAGTTCACTTGATTCGTTGATGGTCTGATTCACGACAAGGCGCGCTGCAAAAGCGCGATGGCGGCAATCGTGCAGGCGTAAACTTGTTGCTGCGGTGATGTCCGCGTCAACGGGAGATATTGATGAGCATGAATGCGGTGAATAGCGGTCCGCCAGAACCCGGAAAACAAGCGTGCGTCTGTTGCAGGCGGTGGCGGACCGCCATATGATAGTGATATGGACCGTCGCCTTACAGTGCTCGAAACGCGTTTCGACACAATCTTGCCGACCTTGGCCACCAAAGCCGATCTGGTGGAGTTGCGTCTGGATTTGGAAAGGATGTTTTTCAATTTGCAGGCCAAGCTGAATGACGACATAAACAAGGTGTTCAACGAAATGAACAAGCTGCGCGTGGAGGTCCACACCTCCTTGATGAGCATGGCGAAATGGTGCATTGCCATTGCCATTGCCATCACCGTCATACTTGGGGTCGTCAGCCAAGGTATCTATTTAAACAAGCAGATTGCCGATCAAAGCGTCCATTTAAGCAAGCAAATTACCGATCAAAGCGTCCATTTAAGCAAGCAGATCGCCGATCTTGCGGCTCGGCTGCCACCCGCCGGCGCGCCGGCGGCAGCGGCGCCTCACCGGCCGTCTGCGGCGGAGCTCGCATCCGCTTCCCCGCCGCAAGCGGGCGCCATTACAGCGCATCGTTAAGCCGCTGCCGATCGCTCAGTCGCGCTGCCGCGTTTTGGCATTGTGCGCCTTGATGACCACCTTCCACTTGTTGCGCGCCGCGATCCGGTCCAGCGGCGTTTGCTGGCTGCGCCGTGCATCGCGCAGCAGTTTGCGGTAGTTCAGCAAGCGGTCCGGATCGACCGCCCCGCGCACCGCGCAACCGGGTTCCTCCTCATGCGCGCAATCGCGGAACTGGCAATGCCGCGCCAGCTCGCCAATGTCGTCAAAACTCGCCGCCAGCGCCTCTTCATCGGCATCCGGCTGCCACGAGCGCAGTCCGGGCGTGTCGATGATGCAGGCGCCGCTCGGGCACAGGTGCAGCGAGCGCGCGGTGGTCGTATGGCGTCCGCGATTGTCGCCGCGCCGCACGCCGCCGGTCTCCTGGCTGCCTGACGACAGCGCATTGGTCAAGGTCGATTTGCCCGCGCCCGAGGTCCCGAGCAGGATCAAGGTCTGCCCCGGCGCCAGCCAGGGAGCCAGGATGCGTGCCGGTTCCTCGCCCAGCGCGTTGAGCGCGAACGCCTGCACGCGGCGCGGCAGCCGTTCCGCCAGCTGGCGCATGCGCTCCTCGACCTGATGCCCGATATCGGCCTTGGTCAGCAGCACCACCGGCTCGACTCCGGACGATTCGGCCAGCGCCAGGTAGCGTTCGAGCCTGCGCAGATTGAAGTCGTGGTCCAGGCCCATGACCAGCAGCGCGGTATCGACATTGCTGGCCAGGGACTGGCGGCGCCCGTCGCTGGTGCGGCGCGCAATGTGCGTGACAGGCATCAGGCGCTCCGACAGCCACTGTTCGCCGTGGGCGTGGGTTTCGGCCAGCACCCAGTCGCCCACGGCGAGGGTGCTGTCGCCGGCCTGCAACGACTGCACCAGTCTATTCAGTGAGCGCGCGCGCGATTCGGCCACGCCGTCGTGGATGACGGCCCAGTCGCGGTGGACTTGCGTCACACGCGCGAGCAGCGTGCCTTCCGGTGCGTCGTCGATGGTGGCGAGTTGGCTGGCGACCGATTGCGTCAGCCCGATAGTGCGCAGTGATTCAAAATCGATATGGATCATGATGAGGGTGTGTTCCCGGATTCGTTTGCCCGCGACGCGCGCGGGCACAAGCCGCGCGCAACAGCACGCAGCAAAGGAAAACGGAGGTCGGCGCGCGATCAGGCGCGCATCAACACACGAGGCTCAGTCCGGACTCGGTCCGGAAACTACATCAGGCAGGCGGGTTGTGGCGGGATCAGGCGGCCGACAGGAGGGCAATATCATTCGTATGCATGGTGTAGTCTCCTGCGGAAGTCGATGGAAGCCGCCAGTGTGCCAGCCGGGTGCGCACGCGTCAAGCGCGCCGGGGATGCTATATTCGCTGCACCGGCCAACCTGAAGATGAAGCGATGAACAATCCGTCCCGCCTGCACGACTTCGTACTTGCCTTCACCAGCCTTGTCGATACAGCAGCGCACGACGAGGCGCACATTCTCGAACAGGGCAAGCCGCTCCTGGCCACGTTGATCGCCCACGACGACTGGCTGCCCGCCGCATTCGCCGCGCCTGACCCGGAGCGCTATCAGCAATTCCTGCTCCATTGCGACCCGCGCGAGCGCTTTTCGGTGGTCAGTTTTGTCTGGGGACCGGGCCAGGCGACTCCGGTGCACGACCATACCGTGTGGGGCATGGTCGGTGTGCTGCGCGGCGCCGAACAGTGCGAGGAATTCGCGCCAGCGGCGGGCGGCGGACCGTTGACCGCCCTTGGCGCGCACCATCTGCCCGCCGGCGCGATCGACGTGGTGTCGCCGCGCTTGGGCGACATTCACCGCGTGTCGAACGCCAGCGCGGTCTCGGTCTCGGTCAGCATCCATGTGTACGGCGCGGACATCGGCCGCATCGCACGCCATGTGTACGACCCCGTCACCGGCGCGGCCAGCCGTTTTGTGTCCGGTTACACCAACATCGCCACACCCGATACCGGGCAGTCATTGCCCGGATCGGGTTGTTGCGTATAATCCAAGATCAGCTTGGCAAAACCATCATTAGAGAACAGATCATATGGCTTCATCCTCAGACAACATCAGCATGGCGGTGTTTTGCGACTTCGAGAACGTCGCACTCGGCGTGCGTGACGCGAACTACGAAAAGTTCGACATCAAGCCAGTCCTCGAACGGCTTCTGCTCAAGGGCAGCATCGTGGTCAAGAAGGCGTACTGCGACTGGGAGCGCTACAAGGGCTTCAAGGCCACCATGCATGAAGCGAACTTCGAGCTGATCGAGATTCCCCATGTGCGCCAGTCCGGCAAGAACTCGGCCGACATCCGCCTCGTGGTCGATGCGCTCGACCTGTGCTATACCAAATCGCACGTCAATACCTTCGTCATCATCAGCGGCGACTCCGACTTTTCGCCGCTGGTGTCCAAGCTGCGCGAAAATGCCAAGCAGGTGATCGGCGTGGGCGTCAAGCAGTCCACCTCGGACCTGCTGGTGGCAAACTGCGACGAATTCATTTTCTACGACGACCTGGTGCGCGAAGTAAAACGCGCGGCCGCCAAGCGCGACGAGCGCAAGGTGCAGCCGCAGCCAAAACGCTCGCCCGACGAAGGCAACCGCCGCAAGGAAGAACTCGAAGCGCGCAAGGCCCAGGCCATCGACCTGGTGGTCGAGATGTTCGACGCGCTGGTGTCCGAACGCGGCGACAGCGGCAAGATCTGGGCGTCGCTGCTCAAAGATACGCTCAAGCGCCGCCGCCCCGACTTCAACGAGACCTACTACGGCTTCCGCACCTTCGGCAATCTGCTGGAAGAAGCGCAGAACCGCGGCATGCTCGAATTCGGCCGTGACGAAAAATCCGGCGCCTATGTCTACCGCAGCAGCAATGCGAGCGCCAACAACAACCATCAGGCGCACGCCGTGGAACTGCAAGCACCAGCCATGCAGGACGCGCCGGCGCTGGCCGAGGTAGCCGACGAAGCGGCGGGCAAGCCGGAAGCGCCGCGTCGCGGACGTGGCCGCGGTGGACGCAGCCGCAACGACAATGTCGAAGCGGCCGCACCGGAAACCGTGGAAGCCCCGGAAACCGACGATGAAGCGGAGCAGATCGACGCCACGCCGGTGGCAAGCGTGCCAGCCTGGTACGACCCGCAGCCGGAAACGGTGGAAGCCGAGCCGGTCGTCCCCGAGTCGTCGCGCCGTCGCGGCCGTGGAGGACGCAACCGCAACGAGCCTGCCGAGGCCAGCGTGCCGCAGGCGGTGGAGCCGGTTGCAGCGGCCCCCGCATGGTACGACCCGGTTCCGCAGGTCGAAGATGCAGTGGAACCGCTTGAGCCGGAAGTGGCGCCCGAACCGCCGGTGCAGGAAAAGCGTCGCCCTGCGCGCAAACCAGCGGCCAAAAAGGCTGCCAAGCAGGCCGACGTGGCGCCGGTAGCCCCCGAAGTGACGCCCGAACCGGAACCGGTAGCGCTGGAACTGCCGGCCGAACAGGGCGATGAAGAAGCGCCGGCCAAGCCAGCCAAAAAAGCGATTCCGCGCAGCCGCCGTCCGGCCAAGCCGAAGGCGCCAGCCAAGAGCAAATAGAAGGTCCCACGCGCAGGGACGCCATGCCCTTGCGCGATATGAGCGGAGGATTTACGCCGTAAATCCTCCGTCGACCAGCATTTCGGTCCCCGTCACGAACGACGCTCCCGGCCCCGCCAGGTAAGCGACCGCATTGGCCACATCGGCTCCCGTTCCATATCGTCCCATCGCAATGCCCGGCTTGACCGCGTCGGCAATCGGTCCGTCGGCTGGATTCATGTCGCTGTCGGTCGGACCCGGATGCACCGTATTGACAGTGATGCCGAGCGGCCCCAGGTCGCGCACCAGGCCGCGCGTGAAGCCGGCGATGGCGCCCTTGGTGAGCGTGTAGGCCGAGGCGGTGGCAAAGCCCGAGTAGAGCACCATCGAACTGCCGATGTGGATGATCCGTCCGCCGCTGCCCATATGCCGCAACGCTTCCTGGGTGGCGACGAAGACGCCGGTCACGTTCACGTCCAGCAGGCGCTGGAAGTCGTCCAGCGCAATCTCGGTCGGTGCGCCGAGCAGGTTGATGCCGGCGTTGTTGACCAGTATGTCGATCTTGCCGTAGTCGGCCGCCACGCGCGCCACGGCCGCGCGCACCGCCTGCGGGTCGCCGGCATCGGCCGCGATCGCCAGTGCGCGGCCACCGGCCGCCTCGATGGCGTCGACCACCGCCTGCGCCTTGCCCGGCGACGAATGATAGGTAATGGCGACGATGGCGCCATCGGCGGCGAGGCGCCGGGCGATGGCCGCGCCGATACTGCGCGAGCCTCCGGTGACGATGGCTACTTTGCCTTGCAGGGGCTGGGTCAGGTACATAAACGCTTCCATGGTGGGTATGCGGCGGCACGATCATGCGCGCCACGACCTCAGTAGGGCGTATGCATGGCCGATTTCAAGTGCGGCGCGCACGAAAGCCGGCCGCTGCACGCAATCGCAAAATGGTGCAAACTTCACTTTGTTGCCACGACCGCCCGAAAAGGAAGACTGCCATGCGTATGCTCACAGCCGTTGCGCTCTCCCTGGCCGTCCTCGCCCCCGCCGCGCCGGCGGCGCCACCGGCGGCCAGCCATCCCATTCTGGGCATCTGGAAGCTCACCCTGCCCGATGGGAGCTGCTCCGAAACCTACCGCTTCCGCGGCGACGGCACCACGCTGGTGACCAGCGCGGCCGAAGTGTCCGAGAGCCGCTTCGATATCCCTCCCAAACCGAGCGCCAAAGGCTTCTACAAGCTGGTTGACCGCTACGTCAAGGGTAACGGCAAGGAGGATTGTGCCGGCGCCGTCATGAAGCCCGACGCTTCGGTCACGCACTTCGTTCACTTTCACCCGTCGGGCACCTTGTTCGTGATGTGCGCCGCCGAATCGTTCGAGGCCTGCATCGGCCCGTTCCGGCGCGTGGCGGGGCAGGGGATCTGAATGCTGCGCATCGGCGTCATCTCCGACACGCACGGCTTGCTGCGCCCCGAGGCGCTGGACTTCCTCGCCGGAAGCGACTTCATCGTGCACGGCGGCGATATCGGCAATGCCGGCATCCTGTCCCGCCTGGCCGCGATTGCGCCCTTGACGGTGGTGCGCGGTAACAACGACAAGGGCGACTGGGCGGCAGCTGTCCCGGCCAGCGCGGTGCTGGAGGTGGGCGGCATGCGCTTGTACGCGCTGCACGACATCGCCGATCTCGATGCGGCGGCGCTCCCCGCCGATGTGAAGGTGCTCGTGTATGGACACTCGCACCGGCCGCTGGCCGAGCAGCGCGGGCCGGTGCTGTACCTGAACCCCGGCAGCGCGGGGCCGCGCCGATTCAGTTTGCCGATTACGGCAGCCGAAGTGCTGGTCGATGCGGGGCAGGCGAAGGCCAGCATCGCCCTGCTGATTCCGAGGGGGTGACGGCAGGACCGGCGCCGCACAGTGTATATTGCTGCCCGTTCGCCCATCCAACGAAAATGCCATGTCACCCGCTTTACTCCTCTGCATCCTCATCGGCTACTTCGCCCTGCTGCTGGGCGTCGCCTGGGCCACCTCGCGCAACGCCACCAACGACAGCTTCTACATCGGTAACAAAAGCAGCAACTGGAAACTGGTCGCCTTCGGCATGGTCGGCACCACGCTGTCGGGCGTGACCTTCATCAGCGTGCCCGGCGCGGTCGGGCGCGACGGCTTCGGCTACATGCAGATCCTGATCGGCTACGTGATCGGCTACATCGCGGTTGCGTTCATCCTGCTGCCGCTCTACTACCGCCTGAAACTGACCTCGATCTACGACTACCTGAACCAGCGCCTGGGCCGGCGCGCCTACCAGAGCGGCGCCTCCTTCTTCATTCTCTCACGCCTGCTGGGCGCCACCGCGCGCCTGTACCTGGTCGTGAACATTTTGCAGGCCATCATCCTCGACAGCCTCGGCGTGCCGTTCTGGCTCACCACCCTGGTCATCCTCGGCATGATCCTGCTGTACACCTACCAGGGCGGCGTCAAGACCATTGTCTGGACCGACACCCTGCAAACGAGCTGCATGCTATTCGGCCTGCTCGCCTGCATCGCCATCCTGCTCGGCCAGATGGACCTGTCGGTCGGCCAGGGCCTGGCGCGGATGCAGGAACAGGGTCTCGCGCGCGTCTTTACCACCGCCGTCGACAGCCCCAATTTCTACCTCAAGCAGATCGTCGCCGGCGCCTTCATCGTGCTCGCGATGACCGGCATGGACCAGGAGATGATGCAAAAGACAATCTCCGTCAAGACCCTGGCCGACTCCCAGAAAAACCTGCTGACCCTGACCGTGATCCTGGTCGTGGTGCTGTCGCTGTTCATGTTCCTCGGCGGCCTGCTGTACCTGTACGCGCCGATCGCCGGCGTGGCCGCCACCGGCGACAAGCTGTTCGCCGCCGTCGTCATGGGCCACTTGCCGGTGGCGCTGCAGATTATCTTCCTGATCGCGCTGATCTCGGCCCTGTTCCCCAGCGCCGACGGGGCCATTACCGCGCTCACCTCCACGGTCTGCATCGACCTGCTCGGCCTCACGCGCCGCCAGGACCTGTCGGAGCGCGACAAGGTGCGCTGGCGCCAGCGCGTGCACCTCGGCTTCGCGGCCCTGTTCCTGGTGCTGGTGATGGCGTTCAAACTGGTCGACAGCCCGAGCATGATCGGCGTGATCCTCAAAGTGGCCAGCTACACCTACGGCCCGCTGCTTGGCCTGTTCGCCTTCGGCATGCTGACCGCACGCACCCTCAGGGACCGCTGGGTGCCGCTGGTGGCCATCGGCGGTCCGCTTATCTGCGCTTTCCTTGAATATAATCAAACATTGCTGTTGGGAAGTTATCGCCTCGGGCTTGAGTTGCTCATGATTAATGGCATATTGGTGTTTGCCGGTTTGTGGGCTATTTCCCGGCCGTGCCATGCCCGCATTTCCGAACGGGATGCGGCGATTTCGCTTACAGTAGACGTTTAGCCTTTTACTCACCCCATTTTCCGCCGGAGTACCGATGTCATTTAAACCTTTGTCCACCCTACGCCGGGGTTTCGGCATGTTCTGGAATGCGGTCGACAGCACGCGCCGGGGCGTGCTCAATGTGCTGTTCCTGATCATCGTGGTCATCCTGCTGATGGCGATCTTCGGCGGCGGCGTCAAGCCGATGGCGACCAAGACCGCGCTGGTCCTCGAAGTCAAGGGCGACCTGGTCGAGCAGCACAGCGGCAACGTGCGCGACGCGCTCATGGCCAATGTCGGCGGCGGCGACGTGCGCAAATCGGTCCAGCTGCGCGATGTGCTCACCGTGCTCGATAGCGCCGCCAAGGACCCGCAGATCAGCAGCGTGCTGCTCTTGCTCGACCAGATGGACGGCGCCGGCCTGGCCATGCTCAATGAAGTCGGCCTGGCCGTCGAAAGAGTCAAGGCGGCCGGCAAGCCGGTCATCGCCTGGGGCAGCAGTTTCGACCAGCGCCAGTACCGCATCGCCTCGCACGCCACCCAGGTCTATATGCATCCGATGGGCGCCGTCCACATCGAAGGCTTCGGCCGCTATCGCAACTACTACCGCGATGCGCTCGACAAGGTCGGCGTGACGGTCAACCTGATCAAGGTCGGGACCTACAAGAGCTTCGCCGAGCCGTACATCGGCAACGGCCCGTCGCCGGCCGCCGCCGAAGCGGACGCCTTCCTCTACAACGCCCTGTGGGCCGGCTACACCGCCGACGTCGAGAAAAACCGCAAGCTGCCGGCCGGCTGGATCGCCCAGAAAATCGAAGCGCTGCCGGCCCTGATGGAACAAGCCGGCGGCGACACCGGCAAGCTGGCCCTCTCCGGCAAACTGGTGGACGGCCTGAAAACGCGCGACGAAGTGCGCGCCATGATGATCACGCGCGGCGCCCCGGATGACGACGGCAAGAGCTTCCGCCAGGTTGGCTTCGACGAGTACCTGGCGCGCCTGCGTCCGCAGATGTTCGGCGACGGCGTCGGCGTGATCGTGGCCGCCGGCGAAATCACCGACGGCAATGCGCCGGCCGGTTCGATCGGCGGCCTGTCCACCGCGAACCTGATCCGCAAGGCGCGCGAAGACAAGCAAATCAAGGCGGTCGTGCTGCGCGTCGATTCGCCAGGCGGCAGCGCCTTCGGTTCGGAGCTGATCCGGCGCGAGCTGGAACTGACGCGCGCCGCCGGCAAACCGGTAGTGGTGTCGATGGGCAGTGTGGCGGCGTCCGGCGGATACTGGATTTCGATGGCGTCCGACGAAGTCTTCGCCGACCGCGCCACCATCACCGGCTCGATCGGCGTGTTCGCGATCCTGCCGACGGCTGAAAAAGTGGTCGACAAGCTGGGCATCCACACCGCCGGCGTGACCACCACCTGGCTGGCCGACGCCTACAACCCAATGCGTCCGCTCGATCCGCGCTTCACCCAGGTGATCCAGAGCAGCATCAACCATATTTACAGCGACTTCACCACCAAGGCCGCGGCGGCGCGCAAGACCACCCAGCCGAAGATCGACGAAGTGGGGCAGGGCCGCGTATGGACCGGCGGGCAGGCCAAGGAACGCGGCCTGGTCGACACCATCGGCAGCTACACCGACGCGCTCAAGTCGGCCGCCAAGCGCGCCAAGCTGGCCGAGGGCTACCGCGTGGCCTACATCGAGCGCGACGTGTCGCCGTTCGAGCGCTTCGTGACCATGTTCGGCGCCACCGCCGCGCAAGCGGTCAACATCGAGGTCAAACTGGGCCTGATGCCGAGCGGCGTGCCATCGAGCGCGGTGGCCGAAGTGAGCAAGGAACTGGGCTGGCTGTCCGAAATGACCAACGGGCGCAAGCCGTTCGCGGCGGTCACCCACTGCATGTGCACCGCGCCCTGACGTTTCTGCCGCTGTACGCGGATGGGCTGGCCCTGCCCATCCGCCCGCAAGGCCATCAATTTGTAGCGACTTTGTAACGCCATGTAGCCTGTTACAAACTCGCCCGCAAGACCCGCTCTCCCTATGAAAACGCAGCCGCCGCCGGACCGTCCGTTCCGGTGGCGGCGCGCGCGCGTCCTTACAGCGCACAAATCGCCCCGTTGCGGCGCCCGCCGCCCCTTCCGCGAAACATGCTTTTCGCCTTCTCCATGCTAGAGTTGCTTCAATAATCGTTGCAATCAAGACAAGGAAAAGCATGAACCCACCACCTTCCCAGCCACGGCGCAGCCGCCGTGCCAAGATCATCGGTAGCGTGATTGCCGTCCTCGCCATGGCCGGACTCGGCACACTGGCGTGGTACCTGACCCACCAGCCGGCGGCTGGCCCTGGCGGCGCCCCCGGCGCTCCGGGAGCGGCCGGCCGCGGCGGGCCTGGCGGCGCTCCCGGCGCTGGTGGCGGCGGGCGTGGTGGACGCGGCGGTGGCATGGCCACCACGGTTGGCGTGGCCAGCGCCGAACGGACCGACATCCCGGTCATTCTCGACGCCCTCGGCACCGTCACCGCGGCCGCCACGGCCACGGTGCGCCCGCAAGTGTCGGGCATCCTGCAAAAGGTCCACTTCAGCGAAGGGCAGCTGGTCAAGGCCGGCCAGGTGATGGCCAGCATCGACCCGCGCCCGTTCGAGATGGCGCTGATGCAGGCGAGCGGCACGCGCCAGCGCAACGAAGCCCAACTGGAAAGCGCCAAAGTCACGCTGGAGCGCTACCGCACGCTGCTCACGCAGGACTCGATCGCGCGCCAGGAAGTCGACACGCAGGCCGCGCTGGTCAAGCAGCTGCAAGGCACCGCCATGAGCGACCGCGCCGCCGAAGGGGTGGCGCGCCTGAACCTGAGCTACACCCAGGTCAAGGCGCCGATCACGGGCCGGGTTGGCCTGCGCGTGATCGACATGGGTAACCTGGTCGGCAGCGGCGACGCCAACGGCATCGCGGTCATCACCCAGCTCGCGCCGATCGATGTCGAATTCGCCGTGCCGCAAGACCGCGTGCCCGACCTGCAGGGGCGCATTCGCGACAGCGCCAGCCTGCCCGCCATCGCGTTCGACCGCACCCGCACCGCCTCGCTGGCCAAAGGCGAATTCAAGGCGCTCGACAACCAGGTCGATGTGCAGACCGGTACCGTGCGCGCCAAGGCGCGCTTCGCCAACGACGACCAGGCGCTGTTCCCCAGCCAGTTCGTCAACCTGCGCCTGGAACTGCGCACCATCAAGGACGCCGTGGTGGTGCCGGTGACCGCGCTGCGCCACGGCAGCACCGGCGACTTTGTGTACGTGCTCAATGCCGCCGAGCGCACGGTCGCCGTGCGGCCCGTCACGCGTGGCCAGGCCAGCGTCGACAAGGTCGAAGTGAAAACCGGCCTCAAAGCGGGCGAGCAGGTGATCACCGAAGGCGCAGACCGCCTCAAGGACGGCGCCAAAGTGACCCTGCCGACCGACAAGCCGGCCGCCGGCGCCGGTGGCGGCCGCCGCCGCCAGCGCGAAGGAGCGCCGCAATGATGGTGGCGCGCGATGCGACGCGCGATGCGACGCTCTACGCAAGGGGTGCGCGATGAATCCGTCGGCCCCGTTTATCGCCCGCCCGGTCGCCACCTCGCTGCTGATGCTGGCGATCGTGCTGGCTGGTTTTGTCGGCTTCAAGTTCCTGCCGCTGTCGGCGCTGCCGCAGGTCGACTTCCCGACCATCCAGGTGCAGACGCTGTATCCGGGCGCCAGCCCCGAAGTCATGGCGCGCACCGTCACCGCGCCGCTGGAACGCCGCTTCGGCCAGATGTCCGGCCTGCAGCGCATGAGTTCCACCAGCGCCTCGGGCGTGTCCATCGTCACCCTGCAGTTCGGACTCGGGCAAACGCTCGACGTGGCCGAGCAGGAAGTGCAGGCGGCGATTAACGCCGGCGGCTCGCTGCTGCCGGCCGACCTGCCGGCGCCGCCCGTGTACGCCAAGGTCAACCCGGCCGACGCGCCGGTGCTCACGCTCGCCATCACCTCCGACACGGTGCCGCTGACCGAAGTGCAGAACCTGGTCAACACGCGCCTGGCGCTGAAAATCAGCCAGGTCTCGGGCGTGGGGCTGGTCACCCTGAGCGGCGGCCAGCGGCCGGCGGTGCGCATCCAGGCCGATACCGGCGCGCTGGCCACCTACGGCCTGGGGCTCGACACGCTGCGCAGCGCGATCTCGGGCGCCAACGCCAACAGCGCCAAGGGCAACTTCGACGGCCCCACGCGCTCTTACGCGATCAACGCCAACGACCAGCTCTTGACCGTGCCCGATTACGAAAAACTGATCGTCGCCTACCGCAACGGCGCGCCGGTGCGCCTGTCCGACGTGGCCAAGGTGGTCGACAGCGCCGAAAACGTCAAGCTGGGCGCCTGGGCCAACATGAAGCCGGCCATTATCCTGAACGTGCAGCGCCAGCCCGGCGCCAACGTCATCGCCACGGTGGACGCCATCAAGGAACGCCTGCCCGAACTGCAAGCGAGCCTGCCCGGCGCGCTGCGGCTCGACGTGCTGTCCGACCGCACCACCGGCATCCGCGCTTCGGTCACTCATGTCGAACTCGAATTGCTGCTGGCCGTGGCGCTGGTGGTGCTGGTGATTTTTGCGTTCCTGCACAGCGTGCGCGCGACCGTGATTGCCAGCCTGGCCGTGCCGATCTCGCTGATCGGCACCTGCGGCGCGATGTACCTGCTCGGCTACAGCCTGAACAACCTGTCCCTGATGGCGCTGACCATCGCCACCGGCTTTGTGGTCGACGACGCCATCGTCATGATCGAAAACATCGCGCGCTACATCGAAGAAGGCGAAACGCCGATGGCCGCCGCCATCAAGGGCGCCGCGCAAATTGGCTTTACCATCATTTCGCTGACGGTGTCGCTGATCGCCGTGCTCATTCCGCTGCTGTTCATGGGCGATGTGGTGGGGCGCCTGTTCCGCGAGTTCGCCATCACGCTCGCAATCACGATCCTGATATCGGGCGTGGTTTCCTTGACGCTGGTGCCGATGATGGCGGCGCGCTGGCTGCGCAGCCATGAAGACGAAAAGCCGGGCCGCATGGCGCAACGCACCCAGGCGTTTTTCGATCGCGTGATCGTGCGCTACGACCATGCCCTGAACTGGGTGCTGGCGCGCCAGGGATTGACCCTGCTGGTCGCCCTGGCCACCCTGGTGCTCACCGCCGTGCTGTACATCCTGATTCCCAAGGGCCTGTTCCCGACCCAGGATACCGGCCAGCTCCAGGCAAGGGTGGAGATGCGCCAGTCGATCTCGTACGACCGCATGGCCGAACTGCAGCAGGCGGCCGGCAAGGCGATCCTGGCCGATCCCGATGTGGAGTCGCTCAGTTCCAACGTCGGTGTCGATGCCGCCAACAACACCATGCTGCACACCGGCCGCATGCTGATCAACCTGAAGCACGACAAGGCATCCAGCCAGGCCGAGATCATGGAGCGCCTGCGCCGCCGCGTGGCCGACGTGGCGGGCGTGACCCTGTACCTGCAACCGACCCAGGATTTGACCATCGACGCCGAGAGCGGCCCGACCCTGTATCGCGTCTCGCTCGAAGGGGCCGACAGCGCCACCGTCAGCCAGTGGGCGGGCGCGCTGGTCAAGCACCTTCAGCAAAACAGGCAGGTGAGCAACGTGGTCACCGACGCCGGCGCCACCGGCACCTCGGCGTTCGTGAGCATCGACCGCGACACGGCCTCGCGCCTGTCGGTCACGGCCGCCTCGATTGACGACGCCCTGTACAGCGCCTACGGCCAGCGCATCGTCTCGACGATTTTCACCGAGACCAACCAGTACCGCGTGATCCTGGAAGCGCAGCGCGACGCCCGGATGTCGATTGCCACCCTGGGCCAGTTGCCGATCAAGACCGGCTCCGGCAAAACCACGCCGCTGGCGGCGGTGGCGAACATCACCGAGCAACCCGCTCCCTTGCAGATCACCCATGTGGCGCAATACCCGGCCACCACCATCGGTTTCGACACCGCGCCGGGCGTCTCGCTGGGCCAGTCGGTCGAAGCGATCCGCGCGGCCGCGCTGGAGATCAAGCTGCCGGCGTCGGTCAGCATGACCTTCCTCGGTGCCGCGGGCGCCTACCAGGCATCGCTGTCTAACCAGCTGTGGCTGATCCTGGCGGCGGTGGTGTGCGTGTACATCGTGCTGGGCGTGCTGTACGAAAGCTATGTGCATCCGCTGACGATTCTCTCCACCCTGCCGTCGGCCGGCGTGGGCGCGCTGCTGGCGCTGATGATCAGCGGCCAGGACCTGGGCGTGATCGGCATCATCGGCATCATCCTCCTGATCGGCATCGTCAAGAAGAACGCCATCATGATGATCGACTTCGCCATCGAGGCCGAACGCGAAAAGGGCATGGCTCCGCGCGAGGCGATCCAGCAGGCCGCGCTGCTGCGCTTCCGGCCGATTTTGATGACGACCCTGGCGGCGCTGTTCGCGGCGGTGCCGCTCATGCTGGGCTGGGGCGAGGGCGCGGAACTGCGCCGCCCACTCGGCCTGGCCATCTTCGGTGGCCTGATCGTCAGCCAGCTGCTCACGCTGTTTACGACGCCGGTGATTTACCTCGGCTTCGACAGCCTGGCGCGGCGCTGGTCGCGCAAGGACGCCGTTACCTCGGGCGAGGTTGCCAAGTGAACCTGTCCGAACCGTTCGTCCGGCGCCCGATCGCCACCGTCCTGCTCACGCTCGGCATCGCGCTGGCCGGCATCGGCGCGTTCTTCGTGCTGCCGGTCTCGCCGCTGCCGCAGGTGGATTTCCCGACCATCTCGGTGAGCGCCTCGCTGCCGGGCGCCAGCCCCGATACCATGTCGACCAGCGTGGCCACCCCGCTGGAGCGGCGCCTCGGCGTCATCTCCGGTGTGAACGAAATGACTTCGTCAAGCGGCAGCGGCTCGACCCGCGTGAGCCTGCAGTTCGACTTGAACCGCAAGATCGATTCGGCCGCGCGCGAAGTGCAGGCGGCCATCAGCGCTGCGCGCGCCGACCTGCCGTCCACGCTCAAGAGCAACCCGACCTACCGCAAGGCCAATCCGTCCGACGCGCCCATCATCATCCTGGCGCTCACGTCCAAAACCAAGTCGCCCGGCCAGATCTTCGAGTCGGTATCGAACCTGGTGCAGCAGAAGCTGGCGCAGGTGCAGGGCGTGGGCGACGTGGAGATCGGCGGCGGCTCGCTGCCGGCGGTTAGAGTCGAGCTGCTGCCGTATGCGCTGAACCGCTACGGCGTCTCGACCGAAGACGTGCGCGCGGCGATCCAGTCGACCAATGCCAACCGCCCCAAGGGCGCGATCGAAGGCAACGGCCTGCGCCTTCAGATCTATTCGCAGGCCAGCACCGCCACCGGCGGGCGCAGCGCCGCCGACTACCGCAGCCTGGTAGTCGCCTGGCGCAACGGCGCCGCCGTGCGCCTTGACGACGTGGCCGAAGTGATCGACGGCGTCGAAAACGTCAATACACTGGGCCTGTTCAACGGCCAGCCCGCGGTGATCGTGCTGATCACGCGCCAGCCCGGCGCCAACGTCATCGAAACGGTGGACGGCGTGCGCGCCTTGGTGCCATCGCTCCAGGCACAACTGCCGCAGGACGTGAAGCTGGAAGTGGCCTCCGACAGCACCAACTCGATCCGCTCCTCCCTGGCCGAGATCGAGCTGACCCTGATCATCTCGATTTTGCTGGTGGTGCTGGTGGTCAGCCTGTTCCTGCGCAGCGTGCGCGCCACCATCATCCCGGCGGTGGCCACCGTGGTGTCGCTGCTCGGCACCTTCGGCGTGATGTACATGCTTGGTTTCAGCCTGAACAACCTGTCGCTGATGGCGCTGACCGTGGCCACCGGCTTCGTGGTCGACGACGCCATCGTCGTGCTGGAGAACACCGCCCGCCACATCGAAAACGGCATGGACCGCATGCAGGCGGCGCTGCTCGGTGCGCGCGAAGTGGGCTTTACGGTGTTGTCGATCAGCCTGTCGCTGGTGGCGGTGTTCATTCCGCTGCTGTTCATGGGCGGGCAGGTGGGCCGCCTGTTCCGCGAATTCGCCGTCACGCTGTCGGCCGCGGTGATGATTTCGCTGGTCATTTCGCTCACCACCACGCCGATGATGTGCGCCTGGCTGCTCAAACCGGCCGCCATCGAGCGCCAGCCCGGCCGCCTGTCGCGCTGGGCCGAACGCGGTTTCGACCGCATTCACAAGGCGTACGAGCATTCGCTCGACTGGGCCCTGGACAGCATCGCGCTGGTGATGCTGATCTTCGTGTTCGTGATCGGCCTCAATGTGTACCTGTTTTCCGCCGCGCCGAAAGGCTTCTTTCCGCAACAGGACACGGGCCAGATCAGCGGCGGCATTCGCGCCGACCAGAGCATCTCGTTCCAGGCCATGCAGGCCAAGTTGAAGCAACTGGTCGACATCATCCGGCGCGATCCGGCGGTGGCCACGGTGGTGGGCTTCACCGGCGGCGGACGAGCGGGGGGCGGCTTCATGTTCATCAACCTGAAACCGGTGTCCGAACGTAGCGATGGCGGCCAGGCCGTGATTGCGCGCCTGCGCCCGCAACTGGCGAAGGTGACCGGCGTGTCGATGTTCCTCAACCCGGTGCAGGACTTGCGCATGGGCGGGCGCCAGTCCAACTCGACCTACCAGTACACCTTGAAGAGCGACAACCGCGCCGACCTCAAACTGTGGGCCGGCAAGCTGGCCGATTCCATGAAGCGGCAAAGCGCGCTGGTCGATGTCGATACCGACCAGGCAGAAAACGGGGTCGAGATGTTCGTCCAGATCGACAAGGACAGCGCCGCGCGGCTCGGCATCAACCCGCGCGACGTCGACAATGCGCTCTACAACGCCTTCGGCCAGCGCCAGGTGACGACCATCTACGACGAACTAAATCAGTACAGCGTGATCATGGGCGTGGCGAAGCAGTACCAGCAGTCGCCCGAGGCGCTGAACGATGTGTACGTGCCTTCGCGCGGCACCTCCAGTTCCGGCGGCGCCGCCACGCCGGCCAACACCACCGCCTCGCGCGACCCGTCCAGCGGGCAGGCATTGAGCAGTGAAGCGACCACCATGGTGCCGCTGTCGGCGATTGCCAGCTTTGCCGAAAGCGCGACACCGACCTCGGTCAACCACCAGGACGGCGAACTGGCGACGACCGTCTCGTTCAATCTGGCGCAGGGCAGCAACCTGGCCGACGGGCAGGCCGCCGTCAAGCAGGCGGAGGCCGACATCGGCATGCCGAACAATGTGCGCGGCAGCTTCCAGGGCACGGCGCGCGCGGCCGACGAGTCGAACAAGGAACAGCCGATGCTCATTGCGGCGGCCATCGTCGTCATCTACATCGTGCTCGGGATCCTGTACGAAAGCCTGGTGCACCCGATCACGGTGCTCTCGACCCTGCCGTCGGCCGGCGTGGGCGCGGTGCTGGCCCTGCTGCTGTTCAAGATGGAGTTTTCGATCATCGCCCTGATCGGGGTATTTTTGCTGATCGGGATCGTGAAGAAGAATGCGATCCTGATCATCGACTTTGCGCTGGAGGCCGAGCGCACGCGCGGCCTGTCGCCGCTCGAAGCCGTGCGCGAAGCGTGCCTGCTGCGCTTTCGCCCGATCCTGATGACGACCCTGGCCGCCGCACTGGGCGCCTTGCCGCTGGCGATCGGCTTCGGCGAAGGTTCGGAGCTGCGCCGCCCGCTCGGCATCGCCATCATCGGCGGCCTGATCGCCAGCCAGGTACTGACCTTGCTCACCACCCCCGTCGTCTACGTCGTGATGGACAAGCTGCGCCGGCGCGGCCCCGCCGAGCGCCAGCTCGGTCATCACGCCGACAACGCTGCCTCACCCAATCCACAATGAGTAATCCTATGCGCGCAACTGAGCTCCTTCGTCTTTTACCGCTTGCCGCTGTTCTTCTCGGCGGCTGTGCCGTCGGCCCGGCCTACGTCAAGCCCACCACGCCCGAACCGGCAGCCTTCAAGGAAGCGCAGGGCTGGTCGCCCGCCGCCCCGGCCGATGCGCTCGACCGCGGACCGTGGTGGACCCTGTTCAACGATGCCGTTTTGAACGAGCTGGCTGGACAGATCGACGTGTCGAACCAGAACGTGGCCGCCGCCGTGGCGTCGTATGCGCAAGCGCGCTCGCTGGTCCAGCAGCAGCGTGCTTCTCTGTTCCCGAGCGTGTCGCTCAGTACCAGCGGCGAGCGTTCGGGCACGCGCAATGCCGGCGCGGACAACAACTATCGCCTCAACATCGGCACCAGCTGGGAACCCGACCTGTGGGGCCGCCTGCGCGCCAGCGTGGGCGCGGCCAGCGCCAGCGCCCAGGCCAGCGCCGCCGATCTGGCATCGGCACGCCTGTCGGCGCAGGGCGAACTGGCGGCCAACTATTTCGTGGTGCGCCAGACCGACGCCCAGGCGGCGCTGCTGGCCACCACCATCGAAGGCTACCAGCGGGTGCTGCAGATTACGAGGAACCGCTTCGACGCCGGCATCGCCACCAAGTCCGATGTGCTGCAGGCGCAGACGCAATTGTCCAACGCCCGGATCGATGCCTTGTCGCTGGCGCGCCAGCGCGCCCAGTTCGAACACGCCATCGCTGTCTTGCTGGGCAAGGCGCCGGCCGACTTTACCCTGGCGAGCGCGCCATGGCAGGCGTTCGTGCCGGAGATTCCGGTCGGCGTGCCGTCGGCGCTGTTGCAGCGCCGGCCCGACATCGCCGCCGCCGAACGGCGCGTGGCGGCGGCCAATGAGCAGATCGGCATCGCGCGCTCGGCGTATTATCCGAACATCGGCCTGACCGCCTCCGTGGGCAACGGCGGCAGCCGCGTGTCGGACCTTTTCAGCGCCTCGAACGCGCTGTGGTCCTTCGGCCTGAGCGCGGCGCAAAGCCTGTTCAACGCCGGCGCCACGCGCGCCAGCGTGGCGGGCGCCGAGGCCAGCCAGCAGGCGGCGGTGGCGCGCTACCGCCAGACGGTGCTCGACGCCTTCGGCGACGTGGAAAACCAGCTCTCCGCCACGCGCGTGCTGGCGCAGCAGCTGGTGCTGCGCCGCCAGGCATCCGAATCGGCCGACCAGGTCGAGGCGCAGATCCTCAACCGCTACAAGGCGGGGCAGGTCAGCTACAGCGAAGTGGTGCAGGCCCAGGCCAGCGCGCTGTCGGCGCGGCGCGCGCTGGTGCAGGCGCAGGGCGACCGCCAGAGCACCGCGATTTCGTTGATTCAGGCATTGGGCGGCGGGTGGCAAGCGCAGTAAAATAGATGGATGAACAGCACACCCTCCCAACCCAGTAAAACCGAGTCCGCCTGTTACGAAGTACGGCGCTCCGCCATCCACGGCAACGGCGTCTTTGCCACGCGCGACATCGAACCGGGCGAGCAGATCGCCGAATACACGGGCGAGCGCATCACGTCCGACGAATCGGCGCTGCGCGCCGAAGCCGGCGGCGGGCCGCTCAACCACACCTTTTTCTTTTCGCTGGCCGACGGCATGGTCATCGACGGTGGCCGTGGCGGCAACGATTCGCGCTTCATCAACCACGCCTGCGAACCGAATTGCGAGGCCCAGGAGGACGAGGGCAGGGTGTTCATCTACGCGCTGCACCCGATCATGCGCGACGAAGAACTCAAGTACAACTACGCGCTGATCTACGAAGAGCGGCATACGCCGGCTGTCAAAAAAGCCTTCGAGTGCCGCTGCGGCGCGCCCACCTGCACCGGCACCATGCTGGCGCCCAAAAAGCGCAAGCGCGCCAAAGCCGGCTGACGGCGGCCGCCACGCGCGAGGTAATTTCAGACGAGGAGGGCTGTGCCGGCATGGAGCGGTGCCGTGATTATTTGTTAACAGTTGATTGTAACGCAGGCCTTTTGGCGGTGTTAACGGTCGATGTCCGTCACGCACAGGACGCCGCGTGCGGGCGCGCGCCGTCAATACGGCGCAGACAAAATCATTTCCAGCGCTTTGCATCAGCGATATACTCCCCGCTTGCTTTTATCTTCTGGGGTATATCTTGTTGAAATCCATCGCCTTACCCGTCGCCCTGCTCGGCGTATTTGCCACCGCAAATGCCGATGAAGGCCAGTGGCAGCCATACCAGCTTCCGCAACTGTCGTCGGAACTCAAACGCATCGGCATCACCATCCCCGCCGAGAAGCTGGCCGACCTGTCCAAGCACCCCATGAGCGCCATCGTGTCGCTGGGCGGCTGCTCGGCCTCGTTCGTGTCCGGCGATGGACTGGTGGTCACCAACCACCACTGCGCCTACGGCGCCATCCAGCGCAATTCGACCGCCGACAAGAACTACATCGTGAACGGCTTCCTGGCCAAGACGCGCGACGCCGAACTGCCGGGCGGCCCGAACACGCTGGTGTACGTGACCGAAAAAGTCGAAAACGTCACCGACCGCGTGCTCAAGGGCCTGTCGCCGACCCTGTCGGGGCGCGAGCGCAATGAAGAAGTCCAGAACCGCATCAAGGCGCTGACCGCCGAATGCGAAACCGACAAGGCTTACCGCTGCTCGGTGCCGAGTTTTCACCGCGGCCTTGAGTATTACCGCATTCGCCAGCTGATGATCCGCGATGTGCGCCTGGTGTACGCGCCGTCGGACATGATCGGCAATTTTGGCGGCGAGGTCGATAACTTCGAGTGGCCGCGCCAGACCGGCGACTACTCCTTCCTGCGCGCCTACGTCGGCAAGGATGGCCGTCCGGCCGATCCATCGCCCGACAACGTGCCGTACAAGTCGAAAGACTTCCTGGTGGTGTCGGCCGAAGGCCTGAAGAACGGCGATCCGATCCTGCTGGCCGGCTATCCGGGGCGTACCAGCCGCTACAAGCTGCCGTCCGAAATCCGCTTCGCGCGCGACGCCAACTTCCCGGTGCGCGTGGCCGAGATGCAGGCCGACCTGGCCGTGATCGCCGCCGCCACCAAGGGCAACGCGGCCCACGACGTGCGCTACGCCAGCGTGGTCAAGGGCATCAATAACGTGCTCAAGAAAACCCAGGGCCTGCTCGATGGCTTCGCGCGCAAGGACATCGCCGCGATCAAGGACGTGCAGGACGCCGAGTTCCGCGCCTGGTTCAACAAGCCGGGTAACCAGAAAGACGTGTCGCCGACCTTGCTGGCCGACCTGGACGCCGCCATCGCCGCCGACATGGCGCTGTCGGAACAGGAATTCGCCTGGTCGGTCGCCGGCAACAGCGACCTGCTGAAATCGGCGCGCACGGTGTACCGCCTGGCGCTGGAAGGCGCCAAGCCCGATGCCAAACGCGAAACCGGCTACCAGGAACGCGACCTGTCGTTCATCAAGGCGCGCCTGACCCGCCTTGAGCAGTCGTATGTGGGCAGCGTGGACGAGGCGCGCTTTAGCGCCGGATTGCAGCGCTATCGGAAGCTGGCCGCGAAGATGCATCCGCAAGGCCTGGACGCATTGCTGCCGGCGCCGGATGCCATCGGCGCGCTGTACACACAGTCGGAACTGGGCGAGACGGCCAAGCGCCTTGGCTGGATCGGCAAGGATGCGGCGGCGTTTGCAAAGTCGGACGACGCCTTCATCAAGCTGGCCGTCAAGCTGCATGAGGTGACCATGGCGCTGGAAAACCGCCGCAAGGAAATCGACGGCAACCTCGAACGCATCATTCCGCAGTACATGTCGGCCGTGATCGCGTGGAAGAAGTCGCAAGGAAAACCGGTCTACGCCGATGCCAATTCGACCCTGCGCGTGACCTTCGGCACGGTGGCGCCTTACTCGGCGCGCGATGGCATCGTCAAAGGCCCGTTCACGACGGTCGAAGGCATCGCCGAGAAGCACACCGCGGCCGAGCCGTTCAACGCACCGAAGCGGCTGCTCGACGCGGTCAAGGAAAAGCGCTATGGCATGTTCAAGGACCCTGTGCTGAACACGGTGCCGGTCAACTTCCTGTCCAGCGCCGATACCACCGGCGGCAATTCCGGTTCGGCGGTGATGAACAAGCGCGGCGAACTGGTTGGCCTGAACTTCGATTCGACCTATGAATCGGTGACCAAGGACTGGTACTTCGACAGCGACATCACGCGCGCCATTCACGTGGACATCCGCTACATGCTGTGGGTGATGAAGGAAGTCGACCATGCCGACAACCTGCTCAAGGAAATGACGATCAAGTACCCGCGCAAGTAAGCCGGGTAAAGCAGTTGGGGTGGGGATGCCGTCCCCACCTTTTGGAAAGCGGCGCATACGCTACAATTGCGCCACTTTCCGCCACTCCCTCCGTATGAACGATCCTTTTGTCCTGCTTGGCCTGGCCACCACACCGCTCGAACTGACAGCGCTGGTCCTGTCGGTCATCACCGTTGTACTCAATATTCGCCAGACTCACTGGGCGTGGCTGTTCGCGATCGCCTCGTCGGCGGTCTACGGCATTGTCTTCCTTAACGCGCGCCTGTACGGCGACATGGGCTTGCAAGGCGTGTTCATCGCCGTGTCGGTATGGGGCTGGTATCAGTGGCTGTATGGCGGCGAGCAGCATGCGCCGCTCACGGCGACGTGGTCGAGCCCCGCCGGCTGGATCGGCGGGATGCTCGGCTGGCTGGTGCTGTTCGCCGCGATCGGCTATGCGCTGCGCACATTCACCGATACCGACGTGCCGCATATCGATGGTTTTTTGACGGCGGGCAGCTTGCTCGGGCAGCTGCTTTTGTCGCGCAAGAAGGTCGAAAACTGGATCGTGTGGATCGTGGTCGATGTGCTGTATGTCGGCCTGTACATCCACAAGGACCTGCATGCGACGGCGGTGCTGTATGCGGCGTTCGTGGTGATGGCGGTGTTCGGATGGCGCACCTGGGCACGCGCCGCGGGCGGCAAGCCATGATGCCGGTTTTGCGGGTCGCCATCCTGGGGGCTGAATCGTCGGGGAAGTCGACGCTGGCGTCGTCGCTGGCGTCGCATTTCGGCACCGTATGGGTGCCTGAGTATCTGCGCGAGTTTGTCGATACCACGGGGCGCGTGCCGCGCGAGGAAGATCAGTACACAATCGCGCTGACCCAGATGGCGCGCGAAGACGCGGCGGCGCGCCAGGCGACGCGCTTTCTGTTTTGCGACACCACGCCGCTGATGACGGCCATTTACAGCCGCTGGTACTGGAACCGGGTCGATGCGCAGTTGTCGGTGCTTGAGCTGCGCCATGACTACGCGATGACGTTCGTGACGGCGCCGGACGGGCCGTGGGAAGCGGACGGATTGCAGCGCGAATCGGAGGCGGTGCGCCAGACGATTCATGAGCAGGTGGTTCAGGTGCTCGATGAGCGGGAGATCGCGTATTCGCTGGTGACGGGGAGCCTGGAAGATCGAATGACGCAGGCAGTACGCCTGCTTGCATCCCTGCGCTAAGGAGTCGTTCAAGAATTACTGTAACATTTGGATCGGTTCTGGCGGGCGCGCTGCGGCGTTGCTCGTCGTCGCCATAGCTCGCTATGACTCCTCCTCGCGCCTTGCATCGCATCCCGTCAGAACCGCCCAAATGCCACAGTAATTCTTTCACGTCTCCTAAGCTGCAGGCCGTCGTCCCTGCCAGGAACGACGGTCTGCAGGGCGGTGCTTAGAAGTCGAACTGCGCCGACACCCGTACCGTGCGCGGAGCACCCGGTAGCAGATAGCCGCCCAACTCCTGCGTCACATCGCGCCAGTAGAACTTGTCGGCCACGTTGTCCAGCGTCGCGCGCACCGTCGTCGATACACCCGCGATGCGGGTTGCGTACGCGCCGCCCAGATTGAACACGCTGTACCCTGGCACCAGCGTCTTGTTCTCGATATCGAACGCCTTCTTGCCGGTGTACTGCCACATCCCGTTCACCTTCAGGCCGGGCACCGCCGGCACCGCGTATTCCAGCACGGCCGCCGTCTTGAATTTCGGTACATTGGTCACGCGCTTGCCGTCCAGCGAGGCGCTGCCGGTGCCTTCCTGCTGCGTATCGAGCGCCATCAGCGAGACGCTGTATTTCAGGTCCTTGCCAGCCTTGCCCTGCGCAGCCAGTTCCAGTCCATTGTGCTGTTGTTCGCCGCTGCGCACGAAGGTATTGGCCGCGTTGGTGTACTCCAGCCCCTTGACGATGCTGAACACCGACGCCGACATGCTGAGCGCATCATTGACCATGGCCTTGACGCCAAACTCGACCTGCTTCGAGCGGCTCGGCGCGAGCGAGGCGAATTCGTTGGCGGTGCGCTTGGGCGCCACGCCGCCGTGCTCCATGCCGTGCGCCAGCGAGCCGTACACCGTCCAGTCGGGCGTCGGGTTGTACACCAGCGCGACGTTCGGCAGCAGGAAGGTGGTGTCGGTGGTCGCATTGCGCTTGATGCCGACGTAGCGCAAGCCGGTGTGCAGCTTGAACTGCGCGCCCAGCGACAGGATATCCTGCACCACAAAGCCGCGTTCATGGTCGTTGCGGCGCTCGGTCAGCGGTCCGGTGACGCGGCTGGCGTCGACCGGCGGCACGGCCAGGTTGTTGTAGATATTGCTGAAGCCGACGTAGTCGTACACATATTCGCCCGCCTTGTCGCTGCGTTCCAGGTAGGTCGCGCCGAAGGTCAGCTCGTGGCCGATCGCGCCGGTGGCGAACTTGCCTTGCAATAGGGCCTGCGCGCCGAGCGGCGACTTGCGCTCGCCCACGCTCTGGTAGTCGTAGACGTCGTAGTCGCCATTGGTGCAGTAACCCGGATAGAAGCCTTCGCCTTCGTTGCCGCAGCCGTAAGGGAATGCGGTGAAGTCGTCGCGCTTGAATTCGTGCTTGTTGGCGCTGACGGTGGTGCGCCAGGCGTCGTTGATCTGGTATTCGAAGCGCAGGCCGATATTGCTGCTGCGCGTGTCGACCGGCTTGGTCCACGGCTGGTTGTTCAACAGGGTCTTGGCCGAGATATTGGTCGGCAGCGCGACGCCGCGAATGAGCTGGTAGCCCGGCGCGGTGATCTGCGATTTCTTCTGGTAGTCCATGTCGAGCTGCAGCAGCGCCTGCGGCGAGATCTGCCAGTCGAACGCGCCCGAGACGAACGAGCGCTCGCCGTCGGCGCCCTTGACGTAGGAACGCAGGCGCTCGCCGGCGGCGTTGACGCGGTAGCCGAAGCGCTTGTCGTCGAAGCGGCCGCCCAGGTCGACCGCGCCGTACACGGTGCCGCGCTCGCGCGCTTCCACGGTGACCGAGCGCAGTGGCGCCGCGGTCGGGCGTTTGAGCGCGTAGTTGACGATGCCGCCCGGCGCGGTCACGCCAGCCTGCAGGCCCGACAAGCCCTTGAGGATTTCGATGCGCTCCTTGTTTTCGAGCGGGATCTGGGTGTCGCCCGAGATGGCGATGCCATCCTTGCGGTAGCTGGCGCCGTTGTCGAGCATGAAGCCGCGGATCGAGAACTGTTCGGCGTAGCCGACGGCGTTGTACGAGTCGCTGACGCTGGCGTCGAACTTCATGGCGTCGGTGCTGTTGCGGATGCTGTAGTCCTGCATCTGCTCGCGCCCGATGGAGACCACCGTGGCCGGCGTGTACAGCAGCGGCGTGTCGGAGAATCCGGCCACGCCGGCGCGGTCGGCAGCGACCTGCTTGGCGCCTGTGACGACGACTTCAGGCATCGATTGCGAGCTCGTTTGCGCGTGGGCGGAAAAGGCGAATGCCTGGACGATGGCCAGGGCGGTGACGGACTGCTTGAATTTTGGCGATGACATAGTGTGCTCGTATTACGCGCCGGCGTGCGGGGCGTTGCTTGAAAAAGCCGGAGCCAACGGGGGGAGCAAACAAAGGAGGGAACTACTTTGCGCTTTCCTTCGCTGGCATTATCCAGATCAGGTACGGAGGGTATCTCTCACCCGGAAAATACATTCCAGGACCCCTAGCGAAGGTCGATTTTATCACAGCTGGCGGGTGTGCAGAAGGCCCGCGCCAGCGGTGCGTGGTGCGGCTTACAGGCTCATTTCCAGTACTTTGCGGCTGACCTCGAGCGTGACGTCGCGCTGCTCGCCGAGTTTGACCATGCGGTGCGCCTCTAAAGCAGCCAGCACGCCGTCGACGTCCTTCGCGCCCAGGCCGTAGTCGCCGAGGCGGGTCTTGACGCCCATCTGTTCGAAGAATTCTTCGGTGCGGGTGATGGCCGCCTCGATGCGGGTGTCTTCGTCGCCGCCGGACAGGTTCCATACGCGCTCGGCGAATTGCAGCAGCTTGGCGCGCTTGGCTTCCTTGCGTACGCGCAGCATGCTTGGCAGGACGACGGCCAGCGTTTGCGCGTGATCGAGGTTGTGCAGCGCGGTCAGCTCGTGGCCGATCATGTGGGTGGCCCAGTCCTGCGGCACGCCGGCGCCGATCAGGCCATTCAAGGCCAGGGTGGCGGTCCACATGATGTTGGCGCGCACGTCGTAATCATCCGGATTGGCCAGCGCCTGCGGACCTTCTTCGATGAGCGTGAGCAGCAGGCCTTCGGCAAAGCGGTCCTGGACTTTGGCGCCCACCGGGTAGGTCATGTACTGTTCCATCACGTGCGCAAAGGCGTCCACCACGCCGTTGCCGACCTGGCGCGTGGGCAGCGAATAGGTTTTGCTCGGATCGAGCACGGCGAAGGCGGGGAAGCATTTGCGGCTCATGAACGAAAACTTCTCGTGGGTCGACTTGCGGGTGACGACGCCGCCGCTGTTCATTTCGGAGCCGGTGGCGGGCAGGGTCAGCACCGCGCCGAACGGCAGGGCGGCGGTGATGTTCGATCCGCGCTTTTCGAGGATGGTCCACGGGTCGGCGTCGAGCAGGGCGCCGGCGGCGATGAACTTGGTGCCGTCGATGACCGAGCCGCCGCCCACGGCGAGCAGGAAGTCGATTTTCTCGGCCTTGACCTGGGCGATGGCGCGCATCAGCGTTTCGTAGCTGGGATTCGGTTCGATGCCTGCGAATTCGGTGACGGTAAAGCCGGCCAGCGCGGCCATGACCTCGTCGTGGACGCCGTTCTGTTTGATGCTGCCGCCGCCATACACCAGCAGCACGCGCGCGGACGCGGGAATGTGTTTGGAAATCGCGGCGATCTGGCCCTGGCCGAACAGGATCTGGGTCGGATTGTAGAAGTCGAAGTTAAGCAAAATGGATCCTCGTGTTGGCTCGATGATGATGCACGATTATCGCTCAAGCACGGGATTCTTGCGGGGAACGGCCCAAAAACGCGGCGCATCCCGGCGCGCTACTTTTCCGCCACGGCTTTCAGGTTGGCCAGTCCTTTGTCGAAATCCTTGCCGATGATCCGGTCCATGCTCATGAAGACGCTCATGACTTTCGAGATGAAGGGCATCGGACCGGACATGGTCCAGCTCACCTGCGTTTGCCCATCCTTGGGCACGAGCGTGAATTCGGTCATGTTGGACGTTTCGAACGGCTTGATGAAATCGAGCTTGATCACGACTTTGGCCGGCGGCGCGAATTCGATGATTTCCATCCTGCCGGCGCCGACGTCGTCATTGCCGGTCCACGCGTACAGCGCGCCTTTGCCGCTCGGCGCGCCGCTGTGGACGCGCTGCATGCTTGGGTCGAGCCGTTCCCATGGCGACCAGCTCTGCCACTGCCGGAAATCGCCGACCAGGCCCAGGATTTTCTCCGGCGGCGCCTGGATGGCTACCGAACGGGTCACGGAAAATGTGTCCGGCTGCATCGCCGCCATGCCCAGAATGCCAATGATCAAGACCACCAGCACCAGTGCGATCCTTCTGATCATGTGCGTTCCCCTTGTATATATCGGTTAGGTTGGAGCAGGCGCTGTCGGATTGGCAGCATTGGCAGATTAGCACGGCGTGCGCGGCCTGTTCAAGCGAATCGGCGATAATCGCCGCACAAGCGATCCACGCACGGGAGGCGCGATGACGTACGAACTTTACTACTGGCCGACGCTCCAGGGACGCGGCGAATTCGTTCGCCTGGCGCTGGAGGAAGCGGGCGTGGCGTATGTGGACGTCGGGCGCCAGAAAAACGGCGCCGACAAAGTCGCGGCCGCGCTTGCCGCTCAGGCGACCCCGGCGTTCGCGCCGCCGTTTCTCAAGGCCGACGCCCTGACCATTGGCCAGACGGCGAACATGTTGCTGTATCTGGGCGCGCGCCACGGCCTGGCGCCACGGGCGCAAGCGGGCCGCCTGTGGACCCATCAGTTGCAACTGACCATTGCCGACCTCGTCAACGAAGCGCACGATACGCACCATCCGGTGGGCGTGTCGCGGTACTACGAAGACCAGAAAAAGGAGGCCAAACGGCGCGCCGCCGACTTTTTGGGGAACCGGATACCCAAGTTCTTGTCTTACTTCGAGGGCGTGCTGCGGCAGCCCACGCGCCGCGGCGGCTTTTTGGTGGGCACGCGTCTGTCCTATGCGGATTTGTCGATGTTCCAGGTGATGGAGGGCTTGCGCTATGCGTTTCCCAAGGCAATGAAGCGGCTGGAAGGCGACTATCCGGGGCTGGTGGCCTTGCACGATCAGGTGGCGCAGCGGCCGAATATTGCCGCCTACCTGGCGTCGAAGCGCCGGATTGCGTTCAACGAAGAGGGGATTTTCCGGCATTATCCGGAGCTGGACCGCTGACCACGCCTAGTGCGCCCCGACCGCGCGGCTTGTGCCCGCCACATGCACCAGCCCGTCGCGACGGTCCAGCCAGCCAGCGAGCGTGGTCAGTCCCAGCGCGCCGACCACGACAATGGCGCCGATCCATGGCGTGGCCATCAGGCCCAGGTGCGCCACGATCAGCCCGCCGCCCCAGGCGCCGAGGGCGATGCCGACGTTGAATGCGGCGATATTCAGGCCCGATGCCACGTCGACCGCCTGCGGCGCGTCACGCTCGGCGCGCTGCACCACATAGACCTGCAATCCCGGCACATTGCCGAACGCCACCGCGCCCCACAGCAGCACCGTGCCCAGCGCCAGCCACGTGTTCGATGCAGTAAACGTCAGCAACAGCAAGACGGCGGCCAGCAGCGCAAAGACAATCTGCAAGGCCTTGATCGGGCCTTTCTTGTCGGCCAGTTTGCCGCCCCAGATATTGCCGAACGCAACCGACACGCCGTACACCAGCATCACCAGGCTCACGCTCGACGCCGAGAAGCCTGACACGTCCTGCAGGATCGGCGCCAGATAGGTGAACGCGATGAACGTGCCGCCGTAGCCGAGGGTGGTCATGGCATACACCAGCAGCAGGCGCGGTTTCCTGAGCACGGCCAGTTGCGTGAGCAGGCTCGCCGGTGGGCTCATGGCGATGGTCGACGGCACCAGGACATAGCTGCCGATGAACGCAATCACTCCCAGCAGCGAGACCGCAAGAAAGGTCGATTGCCAGCCGAAACTCTGTCCGATCCAGGTTCCCAGCGGCACGCCGGTGACCAGCGCGACGGTCAGGCCGGTAAACATCAGGGCAATGGCGCTGGCGGCTTTTTCTTTGCCGACCAGGCTGGTGGCGATGGTGGAGCCGATCGAGAAAAACACGCCGTGCGCCAGGCCGGTCAGCACGCGCGCGGCCATCAGGGCGTAGTAGCCGGGCGCCATCCAGGCCACCAGGTTGCCCAGGGTGAACAGTGCCATCAAACCCAGCAGCAAGTGCTTGCGCGGCACGCGGCCGGTGAGGGCGGTCAGCACCGGCGCGCCGATGGCCACGCCAAGCGCATACAGGCTCACCAGCAAGCCGGCCGAGGGAAGCGATACGCCGAGGCTGGCGGCAATGGTGGGAATGAGGCCGACGATGACGAATTCGGTGGTCCCGATGGCGAAAGCGCTGAGTGTCAGCGCCCAGAGTGCGAGTGGCATGGATTCTCCAGTTGAGGCGGTGTGCGATGGCATGCAGTCTGCGCCCAAGGACCGTGAAGAAAAATGCCTCGCAGCACACTATACTTTTGACTCCGAGTCACTAATCAACATGGCTGGCGGGGTCATCCCGGTACAATGGCTTTTTGACTGTGGAGAAAGACATGATCGACGTCGACGCGCTCAGGGCGTTTGCCGCAGTCATCGATACCGGTTCATTTTCGGCCGCCGCCGAACGTCTCGGGCAAACGCCGTCGGGCATCAGCCGCGCCATTGCCCGGCTCGAATCGCAGCTGGGCCTGACCTTGATGCACCGCACGACGCGGCGCCAGGACCTGACCGAAGAGGGCGACTGGCTGCTCGGCCGCGCCCGCACGATCCTGGCCGAGCTGGAAGATACCGAAGCACAAGTATCGGCGCGCCGCTCGCAGCCATCGGGCCTGGTGCGCGTCAACGCCGCCACACCCGCGCTCGATCATCTGGTGGCGCCGCTGGTGCCGGCCTTTCTCGACGCCTACCCGCTGATCCGGCTCGAACTGGCCAGCGGCGAAACCGTGGTCGACCTGATCGAAGAGCGGGCCGATGTGGCCATTCGGATCGGCCAACTGGCCGATTCCAGCCTCAACGCGCGCCGCCTCGGGAGCAGCGCGCTGCGGCTGCTGGCCGCGCCGTCCTACCTGGCGCGGCACGGCACGCCTGCCACGGTGCAAGAATTGGCGGCGCATCGCCTGCTCGGCTTCAGCGCGCCCGCCTCGCTCAACACCTGGCCGCTGGCGGACGCGGGTAGCGACCCGGGTGGCGACCCGGGTAGCGACGGCGTGACGGTGACGCCGGCGGTGCTGGCGTCCAGTGGGGAAACCTTGCGCCATCTGGTGCTGGCGGGCGCGGGCATTGCATGCCTGGCGGATTTTATGACGCGCGCCGATGTCGAGGCGGGCAGGCTGGTGCCCGTGCTCGGTCCGCTGACCCTGCCGTGGTCGCAGCCGGTATGGGCCGTGTTCTACAAGCAGGGCGCGCTGGCGCCGCGGGTGGCGGCGCTTGTCGATTTCCTGGCGGACCGGCTCGGCGCGACGGTGCTGACGCGCTGAGCCTGCCCGCGTGACCGTGATTTAGCGGTCGAGCGTGCGCAAGTGCCTGGCGATCACATCGGCCGCTTTCTCGGCGCTGGCGACATCCGGATGAATGCCATCGCCGATGTGCGTGTAATCCTTCCAGATATCGAGCACGATCGCGCCCGGCAGCTCGGCCTTGAGGCGCGTGCTGCTCAGGGTCCGCAGCTGCTTGTAATCGGATTCGCCGATCACCCACGCCAGGCCGAACGCGGCCTGGAACTTCGGCAGGTCCAGATTGTCATACTGTGGAGGGATGTCGAAGATCGGCGTGAGTCCTTTTGCCAGCGCAAATTTGCCCACGGCGACGAGGCGGTCGACGCTCGCGTTCATGTCATTGAGCGTGCAGGGCTGCGATTCCGACTGCGGCACGCCGGCCGCGTCGGCGTGCAGGCAATCGTTGGCGGTGGTCACGACAACGTAGCTGGCCGTGTGCTGGCTGAAGGTCGGCGGCATGGCCACGCGCGAGAGCGCACGGTCGAGCTGGGTCTGGTAGCTGTCCCAGCCGGCCGGTCCGCAGGTGGCGGCGCCGGGCGCGCAGAACGGGTGCGCAAAGGTGCCCGCGCCGGCCTGCGCCTCGTTGATCACATAGCCGGGCAGTTTGCGGTGGCGGGTCAGCGCCTGCCCCAGGCTGAGGTAATTGCCGAAGCCGACGGCAACGCCGCCGAGCGGCGCATCGGCGCCGTGGTAGGGCGTTTTACCTTCGGCAAACGAGGCGCCGATCAGCAGCAGGGGATGTTGCGAAGGAGGGGGCTGGGACGGTTTTTGCTGGGCGAACGACGATTGAGCAAGCAGCAGACTGCAAGCGGCAACAAGCCATGTTTGAATGTGCATTACCAGAGTGACTCCCAAAGTGACTGCCGCCGCGCAAGGTGCACGGCGGATCAGTGAACGATCGACATTGCACGGCAGGAAGACCGGCACGCTTCCCCTGCTGTGTAAGTACGATACTACTTCGGCAATCCTGTTGTTTCAAAAAATATTTTTATTGGGCAATAATCAAAGGCTGATGGTGATCTTGCGCGGCGCCTGGTACATTTCCTGGGTCATCAGATCGACGCCGCAGGGCAGGGATTCAATCCAGTCGAGGAAGCGCCCGATCATGTCGCGGCCCTTGAACGGCGCGCCGTGCTGCGGCACCATCCATTCCGGATCGAGCTTGCGCACCATCTCGACCCAGTAGCGGCAGACTTTGTTCGAGACCATGTAGCGCGAGTGAAAACCGTGCATGTAGGGCAGATGCTTGTCGAAATCCTGCACCGGGCCCATTGCCTGGCCTTCCGGCAGCATTGACGCGCCCATGTCGCCCGAGAACAAAATGCGGCTGACCGGATCGTAAAACTGGAAGTTGCCTTCCGCATGCAGAAAGTGGGCCGGCAGGATCTGGAATTCGGTGTCGCCCAGCGGCAAAAGACTGCCTTCGTCCGGAATCGCGATGATGCGGCCCTCGGTTTTGCCCTGCGCGCAAAAGTGCGGCACGAAGCGCGACCAGATCGACGAGATCAGCAGCTTGGTATCGGAACCTGCCAGCCAGCGCGGCAGCGAGGCGATGATATCGGGGTCGGCGTGCGAAGCGAATACATAGCGGAGCTGTTTTGGTGGAAAATACTTGCTCATTCCAATGTACAGATCGTTGTAGGTCAGCACCCCGCCCGGGTCGAGCAGGATGCCGGTGCCATCCTGGACAATCAAAAACTGGTTCGACTGGACCGAGGCCTCGCCTTCGTCGACCAGATCGGAGAACATCAGGCAGATGTGCTTGCCATTATTGAACAGTTCGATAGCCATGATAACCCTACCTATGAAAGGGTTTATTGTAGACCTCTAATTGGTTCTTGGCAATGTTTCCAATTCAAACTTGTGAGTCGTGCAGCCCGGTGCGGGGTTTTGCGGTAGGCTGATGCGAATGACCTCAGGAGCATCCGCATGAGCACACCCTATTCCCCGGCGCAGCCGGAACGCAGCGAGATCGATGCCACGCCCGGCGTGGTGGTGCTGGACTTCGGCACCGACTGGTGCGGCCATTGCCGCGCGGCGGCGCCGCTGATCGAACAGGCGCTTGCCGCCGCGCCCGACGCGCGCCATATCAAGGTCGAGGACGGCAGCGGCCGCAAGCTGGGCCGCTCGTTCAAGGTCAAGCTGTGGCCGACGGTCATCGTGGTCAAGGATGGCAAAGAGGTCGCGCGCGTGGTGCGCCCGGATGATGTGGCCGAGGTGCGCAAGGCGCTCGACGGGTAGCGACGGCTATCAGCGCGGCCGCTGGCGGCAGGCTTGCGCAGGGGCGCTTCGCAGGGCCGTTTCAATTGCGGGTCAGGCAGTCGCGCAATGTTGTTTTATGTGTTACGGTTGAGGAATCGATGCTGCTAAAAAATGCGGCAACCCGCGCCCACGAGGACATCATGATCTTTGCCGCCGATACCGAAGAATGTTCGCTGCTCGTCTTCCCAGACGCGCTGACAGCGTCCGTCTACTGCGACGCGGTCGATGTCGAGGCAAGCTTGTGGCGTTTTTGGGATGATGAGGGGGCGCCGCTGATGCCGGCCTTCCTCGTGCCCAACGAGCGGCATTTGTTCACCACCACCACGGGCGTGTACAGCCTGGTTCCGGTGAACGAGGGACACTATGAATTTTTGTGGGATGCGCTACGGCATATCCGCCAGGTGATCGGGGAAATGCCGTTTACCGATGTGCGCGCCGTACGCGATTATCTGGTCATGCAATGCGGCGGACAGGCTTCTCCGGCCTGAAGCAGGCCTTGCAAGCCGCCGCCGCCGCGCAGGGGGGCATTGCCTCCCGCGCGGACAATCAATTACTGGCGATTCGGATTGTTGGGGCGCTCGTCGCGACGATTCGGTACGCCGTCGCCATCATTGTCGCGCTGTCCGCGTGCCCAGTTACCGCGCTGCATTTCCCAGCGTCCATCACGCTCCTGCCAGGCCGGCGCGGTGTAATGGTAGCCCTTGCGGTCGCGAATCCAGGTGCCGCGCACCCAGACGTGGTGATTGTTGCGCCAGTCCCAGTGTCCGGGTGCCCATACATAACCGCGGCGTGGCGCCGGCATGCGTTCGGCACGCGGCTCGGGCGGCGCTTCGCGCACGATGATCACCGCCGAGATGGCGGGAGCGGCAACGCTGCCGAGCGAGCCGGCGATCAGGGCGGCAATTATCAGTTTTTTCATCATCTTCTTCTCCTGGTATCGAATAGTGTCTCACTGTTATACAGCTTGCATAAGTGCATGTATGTGCGAATTCGCGCATAGCGTTACCTTTGCAAAACGTTGACATTTGCGTGGCCCGGGCCTATCGTCATCGCCACCAACACCACACGAGAGCGAGCTTCATGATCCTGCGCACCACTGCCATCGTCCTGGCCGGCTTGCTGGCGCTGCCCTGCCGCGCGGCCCCCGCCAGCGACGCGCGCGACGCTTTTTTCGCCAACCTCGGCAAACTCTGCGGCGCCGTCTACGCAGGCGCGTCGGTCGCGCCCGATGACGGCGGCGAGGCCTTCGCCGGCAAGAAGCTGGTCGCCACCGTCAGCGCCTGCAACGCCAGCGAGATCCGGATTCCCTTCGTCGTCGGCGAGGACGCCTCGCGCACCTGGATCGTCACCCGCACCCCGTCCGGCCTGACCCTGCAGCACGACCACCGCCACGCCGACGGCTCGCCCGACGAACAAACCATGTACGGCGGCGCCGCCGGCAGCGACGGCAGCGCCATCGCCCAGATGTTTCGCGCCGACGCTTACACGGCCAGGCTGATTCCCGCCGCCGCCACCAACGTCTGGACGCTCTCGGTCTCGCCGGACGGGCGCAAACTCAGTTATGTGTTAGAGCGCGACGGCAAACCGCGCTTCAGGGCCGAGCTGCTGCAAACGCGTGTGCCCAACCGATGACCGCACCGCAGTTCGAGGTGGTCGTCATCGGCAGCGGCTTCGGTGGCCTGTGCGCCGCCGTGAAGCTCAAGCAGGCCGGCATCGACAATTTTGTCATCCTCGAAAAAGACGCGCAGTTCGGCGGCACCTGGCAAGTCAACACCTATCCCGGCTGCGCGGTCGACATTCCCAGCCAGGTGTATTCGTTTTCGTTCGCGCCCAACCCGCACTGGACGCGCCGCCTGGCCAGCCAGTCCGAACTGCTCGACTACACGCGCGCCATCGTGCGCGATTTCGGCCTTGGGCCGCACCTGCGCCTCGGGGTCGCCTACGAAGGCGCGCAGTTCGAGGAGGAGGGCGGCTACTGGCAGGTGCGCACCAGCGCCGGGCCAATCAGCGCCAAGAGCGTGGTCTCGGCCCTGGGCGCGATGAACCGCGCGGCGATACCGGCCTTGCCCGGCATCGACACGTTTGCCGGCACGGCGTTTCATTCGAGCCGCTGGAACCACGACGTGGACCTGCGCGGCAAGCGCGTGGCGGTGATCGGCAACGGCGCCAGCGCGATCCAGTTCATCCCGAAGATTGCGCCCATCGTCGCGCAGCTCGATGTGTACCAGCGCACCGCGCAGTGGATCGTGCCGCGCCACGACCGCGCCATCGGCCCGCGCGAACGTTCGCTGCTGGCCAGGATCGCGCCGATCCGCCTCTTGTACCGCGCCTTCAACTACACCCTGTATGAAATCAACGCGCCGCTGTACGTGTTTTTCCCGCGCCTGTTCCGCCTCGCGCAGGCGGTCGGCCTGCGCCACCTGCACCGCCAGGTGACCGATCCGCTGCTGCGGCGCCAGCTCACGCCCGGCTACACCATGGGCTGCAAGCGGGTGCTGGTCATGAGCGGCTACTACCCGGCGCTCACGCGCCCCAACGTCAGCCTGGTCACCAGCGCGGTGGCGCAGGTGCGCGCCAACAGCATCGTCGATGCCGACGGCGGCGAGCGAGCGGTCGATGTGTTGATCTACGCGACCGGCTTTCATGTGGGGCACGCGCCCGGTGCCGTCGAGGTGCGCGGGCGCGGCGGCAAGCGCCTGTTCGAGCATGACCAGGACTGCTACAAGGGCTGCGCCGTGGCCGGCTTTCCGAACTACTTCACCGTCACCGGGCCGAATAGCGGGCTGGGTCACAATTCGATGATCTACATGATCGAGTCGAGCGTGAACTACGTGGTCGAGGCCGTCAAGGCGATCCGTGCGCGGGGCCTGCACTCGGTCGAGGTCAAGGCGGAGGTGCAGCGCGACTTTGTGGCAAAGGTCCAGCGCAAGCTGCGCGGCACGATCTGGAACAGCGGCTGCAAGAGCTGGTACCTCGATGGGCGCGGGCGCAATTACGCGGCCTGGCCGGGCTTTACCTTCACCTATCGCTGGGCCACGCGCCGTTTCGACATCGGCAACTACGTGGTGCGCACCTGATGGCCGCGCCCGAGTTCGAGGTCATCGTCATCGGCAGCGGCTTCGGCGGCCTGTGCGCCGGGGTGCGGCTCAAGCAGGCCGGCATCGACAACTTCGTCATCCTCGAAAAGGACAAGGACTTCGGCGGCACCTGGTGGGTAAACACCTATCCCGGCTGCGCGGTCGACATTCCCAGCCATCTGTATTCGTTCTCGTTCGCGCCCAATGCGCGCTGGACGCGCCGTTTCGCCGGCCAGGATGAACTGCTGGCCTACACCCGTTCGGTGGTGCGCGACTTCGGCCTGGCGCCGCACCTGCGCCTGGGCACCGCGTTCGACGGCGCGCAGTTCGACGAGGAGGGCGGCTACTGGCTGGTGCGCACCAGCGCCGGCGCGCTGACCACCCGCTCGGTCATCAGCGCGCCCGGTGCCCTGAGCCGCGCAGCCATGCCGGCCCTGCCGGGACTGGACGGCTTTGCGGGCGCCAGTTTTCACTCCAGCCGCTGGGATCACGCGGTCGATTTGCGCGGCAAGCGCGTGGCCGTCATCGGCAACGGCGCCAGTGCGATCCAGTTCATTCCGCGGATTGCGCCGCTTGTGGCGCAGCTCGACGTCTATCAGCGCACGCCGCAATGGATCATGCCGCGTCCGGACCGCATGATCGGCCCGCGCGAGCGCGCGCTGCTGGCGCGCGTGGCGCCGCTGCGGCTCGCCTACCGCGCGCTGAACTATCTGCTGTACGAATCGCGCGCGCCGCTGTTCCTGTACACGCCGCGCCTGCTGGCGCTGCCCCAGTGGGTGGCGCGGCGGCATCTGGCGCGCCAGATCGCCGATCCGCTGCTGCGGCGCCAGCTCACGCCGGCCTACAAGATGGGCTGCAAGCGCGTGCTGATGGCGAACGATTTTTATCCGGCCCTGACGCGCCCCAACGTGCAGCTGGTCACGGACAGCATCAGCCAGGTCGGCGCCAGCGCCATCGCCACCGCCGGCGGCGCCGAACGGGCGGCCGACGTGATCATCTTCGCCACCGGGTTCGAGGTCGAGCGCGTGCTCAATGCCGTCGATGTGCGCGGACGCGCCGGCAAGCGCATGTTCGCCGACAGCCTGGAAGCCTACAAGGGCTGCACGGTGGCCGGCTTTCCCAACTACTTCACGATTGTCGGGCCGAACACGGGCCTGGGCCACAGTTCGATGATCTACATGATCGAGGCCGCCGTGAACTACGCGGTCGACGCCATCAAGACCATCCGCGCGCGCAAGCTGCTGTCGGTCGAGGTGAAGGAAGAGGCGCAGCGCGCCTGGAACGACAAGCTGCGGCGCAGGCTGCGCGGCGGCGTGTGGAGCAGCGGCTGCAAGAACTGGTACCTCGATGGTCAGGGCCGCAATTACGCCATCTGGCCGGGCTTTACCTTTGCCTACCGCTGGGCCACACGCCGTTTCGACAGCGAGAACTACACCCTGCGTTGAGGTCAGTTCGCCAGCGGCATCACCAGCGCGATGCGCAGGCCGCCGCCTTCGCGGTTGCTGACCTGGAGTTCGGCGTTGTGGCGCAAGACCACCCGTTCCACGATCGCCAGTCCGAGCCCGGCGCCGTTGGCCTGTCCGCGCGCGCTGTCCATGCGCGTGAAGGGCTTGAGCAGCAGTTCGATATGGTCGTCCGGCACGCCCTGGCCGTGGTCCTGCACGTCGATCACGACGCGCTTGCCCAGGCCGTGCGGCTTGATGCGGCACGAGATATCGAGTTCGGTGAAGTCGCTGCCGGCGGTCTTGCCGTAGCGGCGCGCGTTCTCCACCAGGTTGTTGAAGACGCGCCGCAGGTCGGTGGCGTTGCCCATCACGTGCACGCCTTCTTCGATGTGGGTCGTCACATGAACGTCGAGCATGCGCTCGGCTTCGCGCGCGGTGTCCTTCAACAGCTCGCCGATGTCGACCGGCACGAACGTGGCCGCCTCGGTCGGTTTGGCGTAGTCGAGGAACTGGCCGATGATGGCGTCCATCTGGCCGATATCGGACTGCAAGCCCTCGCGCGCTTCGTTACTGAGCTTGGCCATTTCGAGTTCGAGCTGCATGCGCGTGAGCGGCGTGCGCAGGTCGTGCGAAATGCCGGCCAAAATCACCGCGCGGTCCGATTCGACCTGCTGCAAGTCTTCCACCATCTGGTTGAAGCTGCGATTGGCCTCGATGATCTCTTTCGAGCCTTTTTCGGGCAGGCGGTCCGGTTTTTTGCCCTGGGCGATGGCGCGCGCGGCCGCCGTCAGGCGCGCCAGCGGCAGGTTGACCAGGCTCGAAATGAGCGCCGCGCCCACCACCGACAAGGCGCCCACCACCGTGGCCCAGCCGAGCCACTGCACGCCGGTCAGGCCTTCGAGGCGTTCGCGTTCGAGCATCAGCCAGTAGCTGTCGTCGTCGATCTTGAAACTGATCCAGAAGCCGGCGGTGCCGTTCACGCGGCTCGAAAAGCGCGTGTCGGCGCCCAGCTTGGACTTGATGATGGCTTCGATTTCCGGCATCAGGGCGCTGTCCGGCGGCGGGTCGACCGCGTCGGAACTCTCGAGCGTGAAGATGCGGATGCCCTCGTTGCTGACCAATTCGAACAGCAGCTCGCGCCGCAGTTCGGGCGCGGAGTGGGTCAGGGCGGCTTTGGTGATGGTCACGACCGAGATGACCAGGTCGGCCGTCTGTTCGACTTGCGGACCGCGCTGCACGGCGCTGATCATCCCGATCCACGAGGCCATCGAGACCGTGGTCAGGATGCTGAGGAGGAGGAAGGTGCGCCAGAACAGGCCGCTCCTGAGCCAGCTCATTCGCGTGCGCGTGCTGCCGGGCGTGGTCGAATCGCGCGCAAACACTACCTTGGCTGGCCTTCAGGAATGAACACATAGCCCAGGCCCCACACGGTCTGGATGTACAGCGGCGAGGACGGATCCGGTTCGATCAGCTTGCGCAGGCGTGAAATCTGCACGTCCAGGCTGCGGTCGAACACTTCGTATTCGCGCCCGCGCGCCAGTTCCATGAGTTTTTCGCGCGAGAGCGGCTGGCGCGCATGGCGTGCGAACACCTTGAGCACCGAGAATTCGCCGGTCGTCAGCGGCACCGTCTCGCCATTCTTTTTCAGCGTGCGCGTTCCCAGGTCCAGCACGAACTGGCCGAATTCGAAGGACTGCGGCGTTTCGGATGGCGCGCCCGGAATTTCGTCCGGGCCCTTGCGGCGCAGGACGGCGCTGATGCGCGCCACCAGTTCGCGCGGGTTGAAGGGCTTTGGCAGGTAGTCGTCCGCGCCCATTTCGAGGCCGACGATGCGGTCCACGTCTTCGCCTTTGGCGGTGAGCATGATGATCGGGGTCTGGTCGCCGGCGCCGCGCAGGCGGCGGCAGATCGACAGGCCGTCTTCGCCAGGCAGCATCAGGTCGAGTACCAGCAGGTCGTAGCGCTCGCGCAGCCACAGCTTGTTCATGGCCGGCGCGCTCTCGGCGGTGACCACCGAAAAGCCTTGTTCGGTAAGATAGCGGCGCAGCAGGTCGCGCAGGCGCACATCGTCGTCGACTACCATAATCTTGGCGGCGTGACCATTGGCGTTCGCCTGCGTTGTATTGTTGCTTGAGATAGGCGTGGCTGGTGTGTTCATTTGGCTGTCAGATTTGTCAGATTCATATCGCTATGGTAACGTCTTATCGCCCGATAGAACATGACGCGCGAAGGTCATTACATACTGTTACAAACTTTACCCAATTCGGCTTATGCCCACATGCAAATGGTCATACACTGAGTCCAGTAGCAGGTCAAGCTTATATGTTTATCAGGCACTGCGGAAGAGGATCACCATGAATATCGCACACACCAAAACCAAGACAGCCACCCTCGCAGATCGTTGCAGGCATGCGTTCGTCCGTCGCGTGGCTGTGTGCTGCCTGTTCGCTTGCGCCGGCTTGTCCGTGGCACAGGCCAATCCGGGCGACAAGGAGCGCGATGCCCAGCGCAGCGCCGACGCCCAGCGCGCCCAGCAGCAGCAGCGCCAGTTTGAACTGCGCGCCGAAGACAATCGCCGCCGGCTGGAATCCCAGCAGGAGCAAAACGCCCAGAGTGCCGATGCGTCCCGCCGCGGCAGCGGTAGCCGCATGACGCCCGACGAGCGGCGCGACCTGCGGCGCCAGATCAACGAAGCCGGCGTCGACATCTACCGGAACGCGCCGCGCCGCTGACCTTCTCCCGGGCGCGCCACGGCGCCCGCTCCCGCACCGCGCGGTTTTTCCCTCGCTCCATCCCCTTTCCCCGAATTGTTACATTTGTTCAGTTTCGCGCATCCAATTGTTTATTTGGGTGAGACAACCTGTTACGCTAGAAAAAACTTACCAATAGCGAAATATACTTGCCAGGTGTATAAGCTTGCCTCAGCAATGGAGTGCCGTCTTGTCGATTGAATTTTCTGGCGCAAGTTCGCCCCGTGCGGCCGCCGGCCCGGGTGCCGCGATGCCCGAGCTGGACCACTGCATTATCGAGCGTCCCGACGGCGTGTATGGCGACCCGAGCGTGCTCGGCACGACTTTCGGCGCCGCCATCGACCGCATCTTCGCCACCAGTTATCTGGTCGACCTCGACTATCCGCTGCTGATCAAGGCCATTTACGGCGCCGGTCCGGCGTTGCCGAAGTCCCCCGACGGCCACGTGATCATCCGCCTGGCCTCCGCCATCCTGCCTTTCAGCCCGCTGCGGCGCCCGCTCTACAAGGCGGTCAAGATCAACCGCGGCAAGGCCGAGTATTTATTCGAGCCGGTGTACCTGGCCGACCCCGCCGACCCGGACGGACCGGGCAATCTGGAACGGCTCGATGTCGACGAATTCATCGCCGACATGTGGGTCAAGGGGATCCGTTTCGGGGTCGACGTCGAGGCGGTGCGCCAGGCTATCGATGCCGGCAAGTCCGAGCGCGTGGTGGTGGCCAAGGTGCTCGAAGCGCGTCCCGGGCGTGACGCCCATGTGATCGAAGTGACCAGCGACCTGCATCGCAGCGACGCGCCGCTGCAACTGGCCAACGGCAAGCTCGATCTGATGGCGTTCCAGAACCGCTTTCCGCAGGTCGAGAAGGGCGTGCGGCTGCTGAAAAAGGTGCCGCGCGTGGCGGGCACCCCGGGTTTCGAGCTGTCCGGATTGCGCATCGATCCGCCCGTGCCCAAGGATACCGAAGTGACGCCCATGGCCGGACCGGGCACGGCGGTCGAGGTCTCGGGCGACGGTGAGTTCCTGGTCGCGCAGCACGCCGGTTTTTTGAACGTGGACAGCAAGAGCGGCCAGATTTCGGTGGGCGACAAGATCATCAGCCGCGATGGGGTCAGCGCGCGCACCACAGGCAACCTGAAACTGACCGGCGACTTCGAGGAATTCGGCGAAGTGCAGGAAAAGCGCGTGGTCGAAGGCGAGGGCATCACGATCCACGCCGACGTGTTCGGGAACATCATCTCGCGCGGCGGCATGGTGCTGTTGAACCGCAACCTGGTCGGCGGCACAGCGCATAACGCGCGCGGCGGCATCCGCGTCAAGGGCGTGGCATCGGGCTCGGTGATCCAGGCCAGCGCCGGCGAGGTGGTGCTCAACCGCGCCGAGAGCTGCGTCATTTCCGGCACCCGCGTGACCATCCTGCATGCGGTGAACTGCGAGATCATGGGCGAGGAAGTGACGATCAGCCAGGCCGAGGGCTGCGCCATCGCGGCGCGCACGGTGACGGTCAACAGCGCCGGGCCGCGCCGCCAGAGCGAGATGAACATCTTCGCCCTGCAGCCCGACAGCGCGCGCCTGGATGAGGTGATCGCGGCGATGACGGCGCGGGTCGCGCAGTTCGCCGCGCTGGCGCTGCGGCGCAAGGCCGAGATGGAAGCGATGACCAACGAGCCGGAAGTGCGCAAGTACGTCATGCTGGCCTCCAAGGTGCGCAAGAAGGAGTTGATCCTGACCGAGGAGCAGGTGCCGATGTTCCAGAAGATGGCGCTGGCGGCGGGGCCGGCCCTGAAGGCGATCGCCAAGGTGTCGCTCGACGTGAAGGCGGCCGAAACGGAGCAGCAGGCCGGCGCCGCCCTGGTGGCGGAACTGGTGCGGCAGCGCGTCGACAGCGCCGGCGTCAGTTCGGTGAAGGTCAAGCGGATCGAGGGCGAGACGGTGGTGCGCTCCATGACCTACAACCCGGACGGAACCAGCATCTACGACCTGCCGGCCAAGGACATCAAGCTCAAACTGCGCACCAAGCGCGCCGAAGGGGAGGTGATTTTTGCGGGGGAGGCGGGGGTGGTCGATTGGAAGAGCGGGGCGTGAGACGCGCTACTCGCTGACCTTGCCCCGCATCGCCTTGGTCTGCCCGCTTTTGGTCTTCGAATCGAGCCGGCGGCGCTGCGAGCCCCTGGTCGGCTTGGTTGCGCGCCGTACCGTGGGCAGCACCGCCACGCTGTCGACCAGCTCCTGCAACCTGCGCAGCGCGTCTTCCTTGTTCTGTTCCAGGCTGCGCGACTGCTGCGCCTTGAGCACCACCACGCCGGCCTGGGTGATGCGCTGGTCCGACAGGGCCAGCAAGCGCTCCTTGATCGCCTCGGGCAGCGACGAGGCGCCCACATCGAAGCGCATGTGCACCGCGCACGAGACCTTGTTCACGTTCTGTCCGCCCGGCCCCTGGGCGCGGATGGCGGAAAACTCCACCTCGCCCGGATCGATCGTTGCGTTCACGGCGCCGGCGCCGGCGTGGCCAGCGCGGGCGTCGCCACGACATCGTCTTCGATCGCGTCGAGTGTGCGGTAGCAAGCCATGGCCTGCGCCGACAATCCCTTGAACAGCACCGGATCGTCGCGTCCCAGGCGGTCGTTGTCGACCAGGATGCGCACCTTGCTCAGGTAATCGGATTGCGTCAGCAGTTGCCCCAGCGGCGACACCGCCACGCCTTTGCGCATGCCGGCCTGCTCGCCGATGGCCGTGACCACGCTCTCCGGAAAATTCCATTCGCGTCCGATGCTGCAGGTGAGGATGCGGGCGTCGCGCACCAGGCGCGCGCAGAACATCTCCGAGCCCAGTTCCTTTTCTCCACGGCTCATCTGGTCCATGATGCGCAGGGTGACGATCAGGCCCACGTTCTGCACCAGGCCGGCGAGGAAGGCTTCGAAGGGATCGACGCCCATGTCTTCGGCCAGCATGCGGTTGGCCACCGCGCAGCGCTCGGACTGGTCCCAGATGCGCGGCGCCAGCAAGCGTGTGTACTGGCCGGAATTGAGGTCGATGATGGGGCGGAAGGCGACGCTGGTAATCAGGTGGCGCAAGCCCTCCTGGCCGATCAGCATGACCGCGTGTTCGACGCTGGTGATGGTGGTGCCGCTGCCCTTGAACGAGGTATTGGCCATGCGGATCACGGCCGCCACCAGCACCACGTCGTTGGAGATGGTGCGCGAGAGATGCGCGCCCGAGAAGTTATCGCTGCGCAGGCTTTGCAGCAGTTGCGGCAGCAGGCCGGGAAGGCGCCGCACCAGCGCAGCGCCGGACTGCTGCGATGCCAGGATGGCCGTGAGCGCGTCCAGCACCTGGTTTTCGTGCGGCGTGGTGTCCAGGCCAGTGACCTCGGCATTCTCGAACAGCCAGCTGAAATAGGTGCCGTTGACGCCGTCGCGCTGCTCGAACGATAAGGGGGCAGCCGATCCGCGTGGCGCGCCGCTGGCGGCTGCGGCGGCTGGTGGCTGGTTCGCTTGCGCCGCGCCGGGCGCGTCGGGCGCCGGCTCGGAAGCGGAAAAAAGTCGCTTCACCCATTGATACATTGTCCATCCTTCAAGTTCGCCGTATCCCCGTGGAATATTGCCGCCCCATTGTAAAGACTTCCCGTTGCATTGCAAGCGCAGCCAGAGTGCCGCAAACCTTGATCGCGCTCAACGAGACGCTTGCACACGCGCATTACGATGAGGTTTCGCGACCATGCCGCAGCTCCCGCAAAGACGAAAGGACCACCATGCACACGATTTCAACGCAGACCGCCCCCATCGTCAAGATGGAGTTCCTGAGTTTTCAGCTGGCGGGCATGGAATACGGGGTGGATTGCCGCAAGGTGAAGGAACTGCGCACCTTCCAGTCACTGGAGCGTTTCGCCTCGGAAGGGGCGATCGTCAAGGGCGTGGCGGTGTCGCGCGGCGTGATCATGCCGCTGGTCGATATGCGGGTGGCCTTCAACGAGCGCGCCGCCTCGCCCGGCCCGCTGACCGACGTGATCATCCTGCAACTGTCGAGCTGCGTGATGGGGATGGTGGTGGACGGGGTGACCGACGTGGTGCGCATGTATCCGGACCAGATCACGCCGATTCCGGGCATGACCCGCGACAGCGGCTGCGATTATCTGATGGGGCTTGGCGAAATCGACGGACGGCGCTTGATCCTGGTCGATATCGACAAGCTGATGTCGATCCGGCGCGAGACGGTGGCCGGGGCGCAGAAGGCTGCGTGACATTAACCGTCCCCCTTGAGCAAGCGGCCGTGGTAACCGTCGTCCTAGCATGGCGCCGCGCGTAAACCACCGTCGCCCCCGCCTGCGCGGGGGCGACGGTCTTAAGGTCTGCGGCTTGAACGTGAAGCGTCAGCCTCTATTAGGCTAAAGCGCCCAAGCCTTCCAACTGCTCCTGCAACTCCATCCACTCCGCTTCCAGCTGCGCCAGGTCCTTCTTGTAGAACGACTGATCCGCCAGCAGCGTTTTCAGCTTGGCCTTGTTGGCCGCTTCATAGATGCTCGCTTCGCCGAGCTTCCCATCCACGTCGGCCTTCTGCTCGTTGCGCTTGGCGATCTGCTCTTCCAGGCGCTTGATCTTGCCCTCGATAGGTTTACGCAGCGCCGCCGTGCGCTGGCGCTGCTCAGCGTCCTGGCGCTTCTGCTCCTTTTGGTCCTTCTTGTCGACCACCGGCGCGGCCGGCGCCGCAACCGCCGCCGCCACCGGGAACGCGGTCTTGTTGTCCTTGCCCGCCGCCGGCAGCACGGTGGTGCCCTTGCCAAGCTTGGTCTGGAACAGCCAGTCCTTGTAGTCGTCCAGGTCACCGTCGAACGGCTGCAGCTTGCCGTCGGCGACGATGATGAACTGGTCGGTGGTGGCGCGCAGCAGATGGCGATCGTGCGATACCACCACCAGGGTGCCTTCGAACTGCGCCAGCGCCATGGTCAGCGCTTCGCGGGTTTCCAGATCCAGGTGATTGGTCGGTTCATCGAGCAGCAGCAAATTCGGCCGCTGCCAGACGATCAGGGCCAGCGCCAGGCGCGCCTTTTCGCCGCCGGAAAACGGGCGGATCGGGCTGGTGACCATATTGCCGGGGAAGTTAAAGCCGCCCAGGAAGTTGCGCAGTTCCTGCTCGCGCACGGTCGGCGCGATTTTTGCCAGGTGCCACAGCGGCGACTCGTCATGGCGCAGCATTTCCACCTGGTGCTGGGCGAAGTAGCCGATCGACAGGCCCTTGCCAAGCGTGGCGTCGCCCGTCAGCGGCATCAGTTCGCCGGCGATGGTCTTGATCAGGGTCGATTTGCCGGCGCCGTTCACACCCAAGAGGCCAATGCGCTGGCCGATCTGCAGCGAGAATTTGATGTTCGAGACGATCACCTTGTCGCCGACCTTGTCGCCATGCTCGTCGAGGATGTGGTAGCCGGCGTCCACGTCTTCCATCACCAGCAGCGGATTCGGTGCCGCCAGCGGCTCGCGGAATTCGAACGAGAATTCGGCGGCGGCGCGCAAGGGCGCCAATTCTTCCATTTTCTCCAGCGCCTTCATGCGGCTCTGGGCCTGGCGCGCTTTCGAGGCCTGCGCCTTGAAGCGGTTCACGAACGACTCGAGGTGGGCACGCTGGCGCTGCTGCTTGGCGAGGGCGCCGGCGGCCAGGATCATCTGGGCCGCGCGCTGGCGTTCGAAACCGGAGTAGTTGCCCGAGTAGCGTTTCAGCCTGCGCTCGTCGATGTGCACGATGACGTTGACGATTTCGTCGAGGAAGTCGCGATCGTGGGAAATGATGATCAGGGTGCCGGCGTAGCGTTTGAGCCAGTCTTCCAGCCAGATGATCGCGTCCAGATCCAGGTGATTGGTCGGTTCATCGAGCAGCAGCAGGTCGGAAGGGCACATCAGCGCCTGCGCCAGGTTCAGGCGCATGCGCCAGCCGCCCGAGAAACTGGCGATCGGCTGCTGCATCTGCGACAGCGAAAAGCCAAGGCCCAGCAGCAGCTGTTCGCCGCGCGACTGCACCGTGTAGGCGTCGGCATCGGCCAGCGCGCTGTAGATGTCGCCGATGGCGATGCCGTTTTCGGTCGATTCCGGTTCCGATTCCAGGCGCGCCAGTTCCGCTTCGAGTTTGCGCAGGTGGACGTCGCCGTCGATCGCGTAATCGAGCGCCGCGCGTTCGAGCGGCGGCGTTTCCTGGGCCACGTACGCCATGCGCCATTTGGCGGGGAAATCGATCTCGCCCTGGTCCGGGTGCAGCTCGCCGCGCAGCATGCCGAACAGGCTCGATTTGCCGGCGCCATTGGCACCAATCAGGCCAATTTTATCGCCCGGGTTGAGGGTAAGGTCGACGCCTTCCAGCAGCGGCTTGGTGCCGCGCATCAGACTAACGTTCAGGAAACGGATCATGTTCTACTTTTTGTAATGAGTGGGATTACTGTGCTTGCAACTGCTCTGCGGTGAGCAGGAAAACCATGTCGTCGCCGGCGCTGGTGGTCACCCAGGTCAGGCCGAGGTGGCCGAAGGCCGCTTCCGCGTACTCGCGCTCGTTGCCGATTTCGACCATCAGGATGCCGTTCGGCGCCAGGCGTTCAGCCGCCCCGGCGACGATCTTGCGCACCAGGTCCATGCCGTCGGCGCCGCCGTCGAGCGCAATCTGCGGCTCGCGCAGGTACTCCGGCGGCAGCGACGCCATCGACGCCGAATTGACGTACGGCGGGTTGGAGATGATCAGGTCGTACTTTTTGAACGGGACGTTCTGGTACAGGTCCGAGGCGATCGGGTTGACCCGGCCTTCGAGCTTGTATTCGCGGATATTGCGTTCGGCCACGGCCAGCGCGTCGGTCGAAATATCGACCGCGTCGACGACGCTGTCGGGGAAAGCGTCGGCCATCATGATCGCCAGGCAGCCCGACCCGGTGCACAGTTCGAGGATGTTCTCGACCGCGTACGGATCTTCCACCCAGGGGCTGAACTGGTGCGGGATCAGTTCATGGATGAAGGAACGCGGCACGATCACGCGCTCGTCGACGTAGAAGGCATAGGTGCCCAGCCACGCTTCGTTGGTGATGTAGGCGGCCGGCACGCGCTCGTTGGCACGCCGTTCGATCACGGCCAGCACCTGCAGCACTTCGTCCGGCAGCAGGCGCGCGTCGAGGAAGGGGTCGAGCTTGTCGAGCGGGAGCTTGAGCGTGTGCAGAATCAGGTAGGCCGCTTCGTCCAGCGCTTCGGCGCTGCCGTGGCCGAAAAACAGCCTGGCGCCGTTGAAACGGGTGATCGCATAGCGCAGCAGGTCGCGCGGCGTGGTAAACAGAGTAGTCGTCATGGCTGTTCTCGGGTCATGTGTTGTGCGGCGCAGGCGCCAGCAGGTTGTCGAGTGTGCGGCGATAGATATTCTTGAGCGGATCGATGAAACGCACGTCGATGTGCTCGTCGATCTTGTGGATGCTGGCATTCGGAGGGCCGAATTCTATCACCTGCGGGCAGATGCGGGCGATGAAGCGCCCATCCGAGGTCCCGCCCGTGGTCGATAATTCGGTCGTCACGCCGGTCTCGGACAGAATGGCGCTTGAGAGCGCATCCGACAAGGCGCCGCGCGGGGTCAGGAAGGGCAGGCCGGACAAGGTCCACGCCAGGTCGTATTCCAGGCCGTGCCTGTCGAGGATCGCATGCACGCGCGCTTTCAGGCCATCGGCCGTGCTGGCGGTGGAGAAGCGGAAGTTGAAGTCGATGACCACTTCGCCCGGGATCACGTTGTTGGCGCCCGTGCCGGCGTGAATGTTCGACATCTGCCAGGACGTCGGCAGGTAGTATTCATTGCCCGCATCCCACTGCTCGGCGGCCAGTTCGGCCAGCGCCGGCGCGCCCTGGTGAATGGGATTTCTCGCCAGCTGCGGATAGGCGATGTGGCCCTGGATGCCTTTGATGACCAATTTGCCCGACAGCGAACCGCGCCGGCCGTTCTTGATCAAGTCGCCCAGGGTGTTGGCCGATGTCGGCTCGCCCACCAGGCAATAATCGATCTTCTCGCCGCGTTCTTCCAGCAGGCGGCAGACCACCACGGTGCCGTCGGTGGCCGGGCCTTCCTCGTCGCTGGTGATCAAAAAGGCGATCGAGCCGGTGTGCTCCGGGTGTTCGGCGATGAATTCTTCGCAAGCGACGACCATGGCCGCGATCGAGGTCTTCATGTCGGCCGCGCCGCGTCCATACAGCTTGCCGTCGCGCTGGGTCGGAATGAAGGGCTGTGACTGCCATTGTTCGACCGGGCCGGTCGGCACCACGTCGGTGTGGCCGGCGAAGACGAATACCGGCGAGGCGGTGCCCTTGCGCGCCCACAGATTGGTCACGCCGTTCGACGCGATGGTCTCGCACGCGAAGCCGAGCGGCGCTAGCAGGTCGATCAGGTGCTGCTGGCAGCCTTTGTCGTCTGGCGTGATCGAGGACAGCGCGATCAGTTTTTCGGTCAGCGCGAGGGTACGGGAAAAAGTCATTGGTTTCTTATAGTGAGAAAATCCGGCGGTACTGGTCGTCCGAAAAGCCGACCGACAGCTTGCCGGCGCCGGCCAGGACCGGGCGCTTGATGACGGACGGCTGTTCGAGCATCAGTTCGAGCGCGCCGGCTTTGTCGACGATGGCCGCGCGGCGCTCGTCGGGCAGCTTGCGCCAGGTCGTGCCCTTGCGGTTGACCAGCACTTCCCAGTCCAGTTCTTCGAGCCAGGCGGCCACGGTCGCGCGTTCGAGTCCCTGCTTCTTGAAGTCGTGGAAGTCGAATGCCTGCTCATGGTCGGTCAGCCAGGTGCGGGCTTTTTTGACGGTGTCGCAGTTGGGAATGCCGTACAGGGTTTTTTTCATGGTCGATCAGGAGCGCGGCGATCCGCGCCCGGCGTGCGGGCGTGGTTGCCTGAGTATTCTTGGGGAACCCGGGAGGATACCACAGGCGCACCGTTGACAGCGCGGTGGCCGGGGAGAAGACCCTGCGCGTGGCCCAAGGGCCGGCGGCACAGGGGAAGGCGGCGAGCGCCGCCCGAATCAGGTATTGAGCGTGAACTCGGTGAACGACGTCGACGGCGCTTCCTCGACCGGCTTGGGCGCCGCCTCGGGAGCACTCGCGGCGCGCACGTCCGGACCGTTGTTAAGAAGCCACAACAGATTGGTTGCCGAGTCGGCATTGGCCAGGCCTTCTTCCTGGGTGATCAGGCCGCTCTTGACCAGCTCGTACAAAGCCGATTCGAAGGTCTGCGAACCCGGCGACAGGCTGTTTTCCATCGCTTCCTTGATCTGGCCGATCTCGCCGTTGTCGATCAGGTCGGCGATGTAGCGCGTGTTGACCATGATTTCCACCGCTGCCTGGCGGGTGCCGCCGGCCGCCGAACGCACCAGGCGCTGCGACACGATGGCTTTCACCGCCGACGACAAATCCTGCAGCAGCGCCGGGCGGTTTTCGATCGGATAGAAACTGATGATCCGGTTCAATGCGTTGTACGAGTTGTTCGCGTGCAAGGTTGCCAGCACCAGGTGACCGGACTGGGCGTAGGCCAGCGCCGCGGCCATGGTTTCCTTGTCGCGGATCTCGCCGATCAGGATGCAATCGGGCGCCTGGCGCATCGAATTGCGCAGTGCGATATAGAAACTGTTGGCATCACTGCCGATTTCGCGCTGGTTGACGATCGATTTCTTGTTCTTGAACAGGTATTCGATCGGATCTTCCAGGGTCAGGATGTGGCCGGCGCGCAATTCGTTGCGGTGGTCCAGCATCGAGGCGATGGTGGTCGACTTGCCGGAGCCGGTGGCGCCGACCAGCAGCAGCAGACCGCGTTTTTCCATGATCAGGTCGGCCAGCACGTGCGGCAGGCCGAGGTCGGCGAGGGGCGGGATCACCGCCGGGACAAAGCGGAACACGGCCGAAATCGAGCCGCGCTGGCGGAACGCCGACAGACGGAAACGGCCCAGGTTGGCAACCGAAATACCCATGTTCAGCTCGTTTTCACGCATCAGCTCGTCCATCTGCTCCTGGGTGCAGATTTCGCCAAGCAGGGCGGAAATGTTCTCCGGCTCCAGCTTTTGCTGGTTGATGGGAATCAGGTTGCCGTTGATTTTGATGTGGACGGGCGAATTGACCGCGAAGAACATGTCCGACGCGTTTTTTTCTTTCATCAGATGGAACAAGCGGTCCATTGCCATTTTTTTTCTCCTGGTTTGGACTTTTACTGTATCAGATACCGCGAAGCAATTCGTTGATACCTGTTTTCGAGCGTGTCTGGGCGTCCACACGTTTTACGATGACTGCGCAGTACAGGCTGTAGCTTCCATCGGCCGACGGCAGGTTGCCCGAGACGACCACCGAACCGGCCGGCACGCGGCCATAGCTCACTTCGCCGGTGGCGCGGTCGTAGATCTTGGTCGACTGGCCGATGTACACGCCCATCGAAATGACCGAGTTTTCCTCGACGATGACGCCTTCGACGATCTCGGAGCGGGCGCCGATGAAGCAGTTGTCTTCGATGATGGTCGGATTGGCCTGCATCGGTTCGAGCACGCCGCCGATGCCGACGCCGCCGGACAGGTGCACGTTCTTGCCGATCTGCGCGCACGAACCGACCGTGGCCCAGGTGTCGACCATGGCGCCTTCATCGACGTAGGCGCCGATGTTGACGTAGGACGGCATCAGCACCACGTTCTTGGCGATGAAGCTGCCGCGCCGCGCAACCGCCGGCGGCACCACGCGGAAACCGCCCCGCGCGAAATCGTCGGCCGTGTAGTTGGCGAACTTGGTCGGAACCTTGTCGTAGAACTGCATGGTGCCGTCGGAGGTCATGACGCTGTTGTTCTCGAGGCGGAAGGAGAGCAGCACCGCTTTCTTGATCCACTGGTTGACGACCCAGTCGGCACCGGTTTTTTGGGCCACGCGCATGCTGCCGTCGTCCAGGCCGGCGATCACGTGGGCCACTGCCTCGCGCAGTTCGGCCGTGCCGTTCGATGGATTGATTTCGGCGCGCTGTTCCCAGGCGGTGTCGATGATGTTTTGGAGTTGTTGGGTCATGATCGTTTTTTAGTAAGTGGTGTGGCGGATTTCAATGTGACTTCAGTGACTTGCAAAACTGGACGATGCGTTGTGCCGCCTCGACGCCTTCGTCGACTTCGGCGACCAGGGCCATGCGAATGCGGTTGCTGCCCGGGTTGATGCCGCGCGCGTCGCGCGCCAGATAGCTGCCCGGCAGGACCGTCACATTATATTCCGCGTAAAGACGGCGCGCGAATTCGGTGTCCGACAGGCCGCTGCGGCGCACGTCGGCCCACAGGTAAAAGCCGGCGTCGGGCAGCTCCACATCCATCACTTCCTTGAGCAGCGGGGTGACCAGGGCGAATTTTTCGCGGTACTTGACGCGGTTTTCCTGGACGTGGGCTTCGTCGCCCCAGGCGGCGATGGACGCGGCCTGCACCGGTGGCGACATGGCGCCGCCGCAGTAGGTGCGGTACAACAGGAACTTCTTGATCACGGCCGCATCGCCCGCCACGAAGCCCGAGCGCATGCCCGGCACGTTGGAGCGCTTGGACAGGCTGGAAAACACGATCAGCTTGGCGTACGGCGTCTCGCCGCCGCTGCGTCCGAGCTGGTGCGCCGCTTCCAGCGCGCCCAGGGGCGCTGCGCTGGTGTGGTAAATCTCGGAATAGCATTCGTCGGCGGCGATCACGAAGCCGTACTGGTCGGACAGCGCGAACAGCTGCTTCCAGTCGTCCAGCGACAGGGTGGCGCCGGTCGGATTACCCGGGGTGCACAGGTACAGCAACTGTACGCGCGGCCAGATATCGGCCGGCACGCTGGCGTAGTCGCAGCCGAAATTGCGGCCCGGTTCCGAATTGACGAAGTACGGCTCGGCCCCGGCCAGGTAGGCCGCGCCCTCGTAGATCTGATAGAACGGGTTGGGGCAGACGATCAGCGGCGCCGGCTTCGATGCGTCGATCACGCAGTGGGCGATCCCGAACAGGGCCTCGCGCGAGCCGTTCACCGGCAGCACCTGGGTGGCCGGATTCAAGGCCGGCACGCCGTAGCGCCGTTCCAGCCAGCCGGCGATAGCGCCGCGCAAAGCGTCGCTGCCGGCCGTGGTCGGGTAGTTGGCCAGCCCCGCCACACCGTGCGCCAGCGCCTTCTGGATGAAGGGCGGCGTCGGGTGTTTCGGCTCGCCGATCCCGAGGCTGATGGCGGCGTAGTCCGGATTCGGGGTCACGCCCGCGAACAACTGGCGCAGTTTTTCGAAAGGGTAGGGGTGCAGTTTGTCGAGATGTGGATTCACGGCGTTGCCAGGTTTTGGCGCAGGAAGCGCAGGGTTAGCGTAGATCGGAACAGCGACGTATTATAGGCGCAAATTGCCGCTATCGCGCCACGCTCCGGGATTTACCCCGGACCATTCCTTGAAGGCGTGCGAGAAGGCGCTTTGCTCCTGGTAGCCCAGCAAAAACGCAATATCGACCAGCGACAGGCCGCCCTGGCGCAGGTAATCCATGGCCAGCGCGTAGCGCGCCTGGTCCAGCACCTGCTGGAAGCTGGCCCCGGCCTCGCTCAGTTTGCGCTGCAGGGTGCGCGGCGACAGCGCCAGCTCCCCGGCAATCGTGGCCAGCCGCACGCGGTCGTGCGCCAGATTGCGGATGATCGCCGCATGCACCCGCGCCACCACGCCATCGTCGGGCCGGCTGCGCTCGCGCAGGAGCTGCTCGGCGTGCTGCTGCAGCACCGGGTACAGGCCCACATCGGCATTCGGCACCGGCCAGCCCAGCAGTTGGGCGTCGAAGCCGGCCGCGTTGACCGCTGCGCCAAAGCGCGGCAGCGCGCCGAACACGCGTACATACTCGGCGTCGTCGGCCTGCTGCGCATGGGTAAAGCCCAGGTGCGGCAGGGGCAGGGCGGTGCCGGCCAGCCAGGTGGTAAAGGTGCGGATGCCGGCAAAGACGCTTTCGATCAGGTGGCGGCTGCCGTCGGGATAGTTGCTGACCCATTCGTACTGCGCCTGCGCGCCATCGAGGTGCAGCACCGAGCGTCCCAGGTCGTGCGCCAGCTGCTCGTAGCGCAAGGTCTGCTGGAAAGCCTGGCCGAAATCGCGGCACGACAGCAAAATCAACCCATACACACTATAAGTACCGAGCCTGACCCGTTCCCCCACATGCAGGCCGAAATGCGGGTCGCCCGCCAGTTCGGCGCCGGCGGCCAGCAGGCGCACGTAGTCGGCCGCGCCGAGCGAATCGGGAAGCCGGTCGAGCGCACCGGCGGGCAGGCCGGCGCCGTCGGCCAGGGCGGCCGCACCCACGCCGTGGGCCTGCGCCGCTTCGAGCAGCGGCTGCAGGTACGAGCCGGTGACGCGGCGCGCGTCAGGATGCGGCACTGGCGAAATCCCTGGCATGTTTGAACAAAGCGGTTGTCATGAAAGCGCAATACGTGAAGCCCGCCTTCGCATACGCTGGCGGCTGTGGATGAACTGACAAGTATAACGGGAAAAAACGATGAAACGGTGGAACGGATGGGGCGACGATGCCATTGAATTTGCGCTGAACGACGACGCGCTGGCATTTTTGGGCGAGCGCCTGGGTCCCGGGACGGCCGGCGCCGAGACCAGCCATGCCGACACCTGCGCGCGCATCGGCGCCAGCCGCCTGCCGCCGCATCCGCTGATCGACACCTCGGCCGCCGCGCGCCTGGCCAACGCTCTCGGCCAGAGCCTGCCCGACTGGCTGCGTCTGCGCTACGGCAAAATCGACACCGCCCCGGACGGCGTGGCCTATCCCGAAAGCGGGGAAGAAGTGCGCGAACTGCTCGATGTCGCGGCGCAGTGCGGCGCCATCGTCATTCCCTACGGCGGCGGCACCAGCGTGGCCGGCCATGTCGGCGTGGACGCGGGGCCGAAGCCGGTCCTGACCATCAACCTGACGCGCATGCGCGCCCTGATCGACCTCGACAAGGAAGCCCAGCTGGCCACCTTCGGGGCCGGCGTGCTGGGGCCGGACCTGGAAGCGCAGCTGCGCGCCTTCGGCTACACGCTCGGCCACTTTCCGCAATCGTTCGAATATTCGACCCTGGGCGGCTGGGTGGTGACGCGTTCCTCGGGCCAGCAGTCGCTGCGTTACGGACGCATCGAACAGCTGTTCGCCGGCGGACGGGTCGAAACCCCGGCCGGCACCCTGGATTTGCCGACCTTTCCGGCCTCGGCCGCCGGTACCGACCTGCGCGAAATCGTGCTCGGCTCCGAGGGACGGCTCGGCATCCTCACCGAAGCGACGGTGCGCATCAGCCGCCTGCCGCAGTACGAAGCCTTTCACGCGGTGTTCTTTCCGAGCTGGGATGCGGCGGCGGCGGCCACGCGCGAACTGGCGCAGGCCAGGCTGCCGCTGTCGATGCTGCGCCTGTCGAATCCCCTGGAAACCCTGACCATGCTGACCCTGGCCGGCCACAAGCGCCTGATCGGCGCGCTGGAAACCTGGCTGCGCTGGCGCGGCTGCGCCGACGGCAAATGCATGCTGATGATCGGCGCCAGCGGCAGCGCCCCCAACGCCAAACACGCACTGCGCGCCGCACTCAGCATCGCGCGCGCCGGCGGCGGCGTGCACGTGGGCCGCACCATGGGCGACAAATGGAAGCGGAACCGCTTTCGCAACGTCTATCTGCGCAACGCCGCCTGGCAGCGGGGCTACGCCATCGACACGGTCGAAACGGCGGTCGACTGGCCGGGCGTGACGCCGATGATGCACGCGCTCGAAGACGCCGCGACGCAAGCCATGGCCTCATGCGGGGAACGCGTGCACGCCTACACCCACCTGTCGCACCTGTATGCGCAGGGCGCCAGCGTCTACACCACCTTCGTGTACCGCCTGTCCGGCAGCTACGAGGAAGACTTGCGGCGCTGGCGCCGTTTGAAGAGCGCCGTATCGGAAGCGATTGTCGTCAACGGCGGCACCATCAGCCACCAGCACGGCGTCGGCGCCGACCATGCACCGTACCTCGCGTCCGAAAAAGGTTTGCTGGGCATGGGCGCCATGCGCACCTTGTTCCGCCACTTCGATCCGGACGGGCGCATGAACCCCGGCAAACTGGTGTCGCCATGAGTGCGCACTGGCAGAACGGCTGGCACGCCACGCTGCCGCTGCTGCTGGCGCGCGAATGGGACCTGTTGATCATCGGCGGCGGCATCACCGGCGCCGGCATCCTGCTGGAGGCCTCGCGCCGGGGCCTGAAAGCGCTGCTGGTCGAACAGCGCGACTTTGCATGGGGCACATCGAGCCGCTCCTCGAAACTGGTGCACGGCGGCCTGCGCTACCTGAAAGAAGGCCGCTTCGGCCTGACCCGCGAATCGGTGCACGAGCGCGACGCGCTGCTGGCGGCGGCCGAGGGCCTGGTTGAACCGCAAAGCTTCGCCTTTGGCGACTACGTGGGCCGCAAGCCGGGCCGCAAGACCTTTTTGCTCGGCCTGGCCATCTACGATTTCATGGCCGGCAAGCGCGAACGTCATTATGTCGATGGCGATGCATTCGCGATGATGACGCCCAACGCCGCGCGCGCCGGCCTGCAGGGCGGCATGCTCTACACCGACGCCAAGACCGACGACGCGCGCCTGGTGCTGCGCGTGCTGCGGGAAGCCCAGTCGCATGGCGGCGTGGCGATCAACTACATGGCGGCGCGCGAGCTGCTGCGCTCTGGCGCGACCGTCAACGGCGCAGTGCTGCTCGACGGCCGCAACAAAGCCACCCACGAAGTGCGCGCGCGCGTGGTCATCAACGCCACCGGGGCCTGGGCCGACGGCTTGCGCGCGCAGGCGGGCGGCGCGCCGCGACTGCGTCCGCTGCGCGGCAGCCACCTGGTGCTGCCGGCGTGGCGCCTGCCTCTGGCGCAGGCGGTCAGCCTGATGCACCCTGTCGACGGGCGCCCGGTCTTCGCGTATCCGTGGGAAGGAATCACCCTGGTCGGCACCACCGATGTCGATCATGGCGGCGGCCTGGCAAGCGAAGCGGCCATCACCCGGGCCGAACTCGATTACCTGATGGCGGCGCTGCATGCCCAGTTCCCGCAACTGGCGCTGACCGAGTCGGATGTCATCGCTACCTTCGCCGGGGTGCGCCCGGTGATCGACAGCGGCGCGGGCGACCCGTCCAAGGCTTCGCGCGACCATGCGGTGTGGCTGGAGGACGGTCTCTTGAGCGTCACCGGCGGCAAGCTGACCACCTTCCGCGTGATCGCGCTCGACGCGCTGCGGCACGCCATGCCGCGGCTAGCGGGCTGGCGCGACGACCTGGCGCCGTGCGCCGTGTTTGCGCCGTCGCCAGCGCTGGTCGCGCCGCTGCGGCCGGCGGTGGTGCGGCGTTTGCGCGGCCGCTACGGCGCGCACGCGCAGGCATTGATCGACGCGGCCCGTCCCGGCGAGCTGGAAACCATCCCCGGCACCGAATCGCTGTGGGCCGAACTGCGCTGGGCGGCGCGCTCGGAAGCGGTGCAGCACCTGGAAGACCTGCTGCTGCGCCGCACCCGCCTCGGTTTGCAGCTGCGCGGCGGGGGCGTGCGCCACCTGGCGCGCATCCGCGCGATCTGCCAGCGCGAGCTGGAATGGGACGACGCGCGCTGGATTGCCAGCGAAGCGGCGTATCTGGCACTATGGCAGGCGCACTACGGCCTTCCCGGGAGCCAGGCATGACCCATCGAACCATCCTCGCCATCGACAACGGCACCCAGAGCGTGCGCGCGATCCTGTTCGACCTGCATGGCAATATCGTCGCCAAAGCGCAGGTGCATTTCGAGAGCTACTTTTCGGCGCATCCCGGCTGGGCCGAGCACGATCCGGAAGATTACTGGCAGTCGCTGTGCCGCGCCTGCAACGAGCTGTGGCGGCAGCCGGGCGCCGACAAGGCGGCCGTAGCGGGCGTGGCGGTGACCACCCAGCGCGGCACGGTGATCAACGTCGGCATCGACGGCGTGCCGCTGCGCCCGGCCATCACCTGGCTGGACCAGCGCCGCACCGACGCGGCGCCGCAAGTGGGCATGTGGTGGAACCTGGCGTTCCGGCTGGCGCGGGTCAAGGGCACGATCGACTATTTTCGCGGCGAGGCCGAGGTCAACTGGATCAAGGCGCACCAGCCGGAGGTATGGGCGCGCACGCACAAGGTGCTGCTGTTGTCGGGCTATCTGCATTTTCGCCTGTGCGGGCGCTATGTCGATTCGACCGGCTCGCAGGTGGCGTATCTGCCGTTCGACTACAAGCGCCAGCGCTGGGCCGGGCCGCGCGACTGGAAGTGGCAGGCGCTCGCGATCACGCCGCAGATGCTGCCCGAGCTGGTGGCGCCGGGCACGGTGATCGGCAGGATCGACGCTGCGGTGGCCGCCATGACCGGCATCCCGGCCGGCACGCCGCTGCTGGCGGCGGCCGCCGACAAGGCGTGCGAAGTGATCGGCGCCGGCTGCCAGGCGCCGCACATCGGGTGCCTCAGTTACGGCACCACGGCCACCATCAACACCACCAGCCGCCGCTACGTGGAGGTGACGCCCTTCATTCCGCCATACCCGGCCGCCATACCCGATACCTACAGCACCGAGGTGCAGATTTTTCGCGGCTACTGGATGGTGAACTGGTTCAAGGAGCAGTTCGGCCACCACGAGCGTGCGCGCGCACTGGAAGAAGATGTGGCGCCGGAGCAGTTGTTCGATGAACTGGTCAATGCGGTGCCGGCCGGCGCCATGGGGCTGATGCTGCAGCCTTACTGGAGTCCGGGCATCCGGGTGCCGGGACCGGAGGCGAAGGGCGCGATCATCGGCTTTGGCGATGTGCACACGCGCGCGCATGTGTACCGGGCGATCCTGGAAGGGCTGGCGTACGCGCTGCGCGAGGGGAAGGAGCGCACCGAGAAGCGCAGCGGGGTCTTGATTACCGAGTTGCGCGTGTCGGGCGGCGGCTCGCAGAGCGACGCGGCGATGCAGCTGACGGCCGATATTTTCGGGCTGCCGACCGCCCGTCCGCATGTGTATGAAACGTCGGGACTGGGGGCGGCGATCGCGGCGGCGGTGGGGCTGGGCTTGTATCCGGACTTTGCGGCGGCCATTGCCGGGATGACGCGCATCGGGCGGGTGTTCGAGCCGATTGCGGCGAACCGGGTCATGTACGACCGTTTGTACAGGCAGGTGTACCGCAAGATGTACGCGCGCTTGCAGCCGATGTATGCGCAGATTGCGGAGATTACGGGGTATCCGAAGAAGCCTTGAGGCCTGGGAAATCCCAGCGATCGACGCACACCATGTCGGCCAGCTTGCGGCGCGTCTCCCACCCCTCCATCTCCAGCATCGGCATAGGATAAAACTGCGCCACATGGCCGATGCAGACCACCGCCACCGGCTTGCCGCCCTCGGGAATCGACAGCAGCGCGGCCAGCCTGGCGGGATCGAACAGCGACACCCAGCCCATCCCGACCCCTTCCGCGCGCGAGGCCAGCCACATGTTCTGCAGCGCGCAGGCCACCGACGCCAGGTCCATCTCGGGCAAGGTGCGCCGTCCGAACACATACTCCTCGCGCCGGTCCATCAGCGCCGCCACCAGCAGCTCGCCGCATTCGCGGATTCCCTCGACCTTGAGCCGCATGAATTCCGAACCGCGCTCGCCGAGCGCCTCGGCGGTGGCCAGCCGCTCCTCGTCGACCAGCGCCACGATCGCCTCGCGCACGGCGTCGCTGCGGATGCGGATGAAGCGCCACGGCTGCATCATCCCCACGCTGGGCGCTTGGTGCGCCGCCTTGATCAAGCGCGCGAACAGTTCTTCGCCGATGGCGCCCGGTACAAAATGGCGCACGTCGCGGCGCGCGGCGATGGCGCGGTAGACGGCGTCGATGTCGTTCTGGCTGAATTGGTCGCTCAAGCTGGTCTCGCAGGTGGCGGGCGGCGCGGATTGCGCCGCCGGTGCCGCCATTATCGGGCAGCCCGGCTACTTGAGCAAACGCGAGATGAAGGTCTGGATCAGCTCCGTGCTTTCGCTCGCCGCGCTCATGTGCGGGCAGTGTCCGATATTGTCGACAAACGCCAGCCAGCTCACCGGCAGGTGCAAGCGCATGTATTCGCCCACTTCGCGCGGGGCGATCATGTCGTCGGTGCTTTGCAATACCAGGGTGGGCGTGTGCGAGCGCGGCACGTCGGCGCGGTGGTCCGACAGGAACGTGACGCGCGCGAAGTGCCTGGCGATTTCGGGGTCGTTGCGGCAAAAGCTGGCGGTCAGCTCCTGCTGCAGGTCGGGCTGGCCGGGCGCGCCCATGATCAGTGGCGCCATGTTGGCCGCCCACTTGAGGTAGTTGTCGTGCATGAGGCGCAGCAGGGTGTCGATATCCTCGCGGTTAAAGCCGCCGATGTAATCGCCATCGTTGATGAAACAGGGCGACGGCCCCACCATCACCTGGCCGGCGAACATGGCCGGCTCGCGGATCGCGGCCAGCATGCCGATCATGGCGCTGACAGAATGGCCGATGAAGAGCACCGGCTCGTTGGCGAATTCGTGGATGATCTCGAGCAGGTCTTCGCCGTGGCGGTGCAGGGTGGCGTAGTCGAATTCGTTGTAGGCCGACAGGTCCGACTTGCCGCTGCCGACCAGGTCGTAGACGATGATCTTGTAGCGGCCGGAAAAGGCGGGCAGCAGCTTGCGCCACATGCTCTGGTCGCAGCCGAAGCCGTGGCCGAATACCAGGGTGGAGGAACCGGTTCCGTAAAAATTCACGTTGTTGCGTTGTTGAATATTCATGGCCCATCCAAGAGTGAGCACAGCATTGGCTCGCGTACCTGTCAGAGCGCGCTGTTGTCGGCTTATTCTATTCCTGTTATCAATACAAATGTGTCTTTCATGACAATTGTGTCGCTATATGCATGGTGGGTAAAGCGCCCGACTTGCTGCTCGTATAATAGCGCCCGCCCTTGACCGGAACCCTTCCGAAGGGCATTTTCTGGTGCAATCGACGATGACTTCTCCCAGCACACCCACGCAACCGCGGCCGGTCGATGTTGTCCTGCTGGGCGCGGCGCTGCTCGCATGGATGATTTCCATGGGCAGCCCGGTGTTTGCCACCGGTGCCTACAGTCCCCCTCTGCCGGGCGGCGGCGTCTTGCTGCTGGGCCTGTTATTCGGCTGGGCCGCGAACGGCTGGGCGGTGTATGCCAATCCCTTCTTCCTGTTCGCGGCGTGGCGTTTGTGCATCGGCAAGGTGCCGCGCAAGTCCATCGTGCTCATGCTCCTGTTCGCCGCCACCTTGCCGCTGTTGAACGGCATTCCAGGCATGAAGGGCGGGCACGGCGTGCACGCGGTCAGCTGGGGATGGGGCGCATTCATGTGGCTCTGGTCGCTGGTGCTGCTGACCGCCGCCACGGCCGCCAGGCGCGGGATCATCGGTGCGCGCGGCGCGCTGCTCCTGGGGCTGCTGATGGTGCTCAGTTTCGTCGCGGCGGTATCGCCCCATGCGCGCCAGTGGCGCGTCGCCGGCCATGAGGACCGCGCCTTGCTTCTGCCTCTCGGCATGATCTACACCACCAGCGACTTGTGCCCCATCCCGCTGACCTGGCCGCTGCCGTCGGACGCGCCCGAGGGCGAACCGCTGGTGCTCGACATCGATGCGCAGGTGCTGCAGCAGCCGGGTGCGGGGCCGGCGCTGGCACTGCCCGGCGGGTTCACCGGGGCGCACGCCGACGGGTCGGCCTGGATCGCGTATTCCGACCGGGAAGACAGCTTGATGATCCGGCAGGCGGCGCAGCCCGGCACGCTGCTGCTGCAGATCAAAGCGCAGGGCGACGGCGCCGTGCTGCGCTTGCTCAAAGGCGCACCGCGCCGGCTGCTGTACGAGCAGCGGGTAGCCAGCGTGTCCAGCGGCCGCGGCCGCCACCGCAGTCTGTGCCCGCTCATGGCGCGCGCGCCGAATGTCGGGCTGCACTCCGAGTATGGGTGGGCGCTGCTGCGCGCCATGGGCCAAAACCTGCCATTCGCGCGCGGCACGCCGCTGGCGCGTGCCGAAGCGGCGCGCCAGCGCTGTCCGGTCGGGAGCGCCGACATCGACGGCATCGCGCGCCTGCGCTCGCTGGACGGGCGCGAAGTTATCCTGGGAGGGCGGATGGACCGCATGGCCGGCTTTTGTTCGGCCAGCTATGTCGTGCTGGCCGGCGACCTGACGCGTCCCGGCGACGCCGGGCTGCGCCAGGTCGTGTATGTCCTCGACCGGAAAAGTCTCAGGCCGCTGGCCCGCTTCGAGGGCCAGCGCACCTGTCCGGCGGCAATCTGCGCGCCAGGGCCGGAACCGGTTGTGAGCGGGGTTCGCCTGGAAGGCGCCAGCGCGGTCATTGAAACCTCGCGCGGCGAGTATGTGGCCGCCTTCAGAACGCGGCCCTGACCCGGCGCCGCCTACATGGCGTGGCGCAGTTGCAGCGAGAATGCGCGCCCGGGCAGCGGCAGGTCGAACGGAATATTCCCGGGCGCGGCGCTCGGCTCGCGCACGTCGCGGTCGAACAGGTTCAGCACCGACGCGCGCAGTTCCCAGTTGCCCGACAGGCGCTCGCGCAGCACGCTGACATCGGTCGTGGTGTAGTCGGCCACGGGCGCGCGCGCGTCGCCCGGTTCGCGCCGGCGTCCGGCCACGTGATTGACGGTCGCGCCCAACTGCCACGACGGCGCCGCACGCCAGTCGGCGCGCGCGAACAGGCGCCTGTGCGGCGCCAGCCCCGCATCCTGGCCGCTGGCTTGATCGACGCTGCGCTGGTACGAGGCGCTGGCGGCCAGGTGCAGCGCGCGCAGGGGCGTCCAGGCGGCCTCGAATTCGGCGCCGCGTCCATGCTGGTCGCCGGTGTTGCGAAAGGTCTTGCCGGTACCCGGATCGGCGTTGGGCGCGGCCACGATGATGTCGCGCATGCGGTAGCGGAACAGATTGACGCTGGTGCGCCAGTCGCTGGCCGGCTGCCATGACACGGCCAGTTCGCCGGTCTCGATGGTTTCGGGATGGAGGTTCGGATTGCCCACGTTGACCGGGTTGTTGATCGTGTACTGCTCGACGAAGTGCGGCGCCCGGAAGGCGCGTCCGTAGATGGCCTTGACGATGACGTTGTAGGCCGCGTCCCACACCAGCGCCGCGCGCGGATTGGTGGTGCCGCCGAAGTCCGAATAGCGGTCGTGGCGCACGCCGGCGGTCAGGGTCCAGTCGTTGGCGATGCGCCATTCGTCCTGCGCAAAGGCATACTCGATGTTGCGCTTGTGCGGGGTCAGGTACACCAGCGCCGGATTGCCGGTGGCGTCGACCAGCGCGGGCAGGGGACGGAGGGTGGCGCCCACGCCCGGCGTGAGCACGAAGCTGAAGTTCTTCATCTCGGTGGCGCTGTGCAGGTCGTCGACCCGGTAGCCGGCGCCGATGCGGATGCGGTGCGCGTCCAGGCCCGTGTAGAAGGCCGACACGCTGGCGTTGTAATGGCGCTCGGCGTGGCCCGGATTGCCCACCACCCCGCCGGGGTAGGCGCCACCGAAGGCGCCGGCCGGGAACAGGCGGTAGGCCGGTTCGCCCGGACGGTTGTTGAGCGCGTGGTAGCCCGCCACCAGCGCCAGGTCCCAGTGCGGCGCGATGCCGGCCCGGTTGTAGCTCAAGTCCAGGTAGGTGCGGGTTTCCGGTACGCGCGCGTCCGGGTCGAGCGCATCGGCCAGGCCGACGCCAATGCCCATCTCGCGCTTCTGCCAGGCGCCGCGCAGGCGCCAGTTGCCCCATTCCAGATCGGCGCGGGTGTCGAGCGCCTTGCGCTGCGCGCTGGCTACGCCGGGAGCGCGCGAGGCGCGGGTGCCGAAGAGGGCATCGAGGCCGCTCTGCGCATCCTGTTCGACCACGCGCCTGGCGCCATCGGTGCCGCCGGCGCGCAGGTACAGCGCCGCGCGCAGCGCTCCCCAGGCATGGCTGGACTGGACCCAGGCGTCGCGGCTGCGAAAGCTCCCCAGGCGTACGCCCGCTTCGACGCCGCGGATGTCGGCCGCCGTCCTGGTGACCACGTTGATCACGCCCGAAAACGCATCGGCGCCGTACAGGGCCGAACCGGGGCCGCGAATGACTTCGATCCGCTGCACGTTCTCGAGCGGCATGCCGCCCCAGGCCTGGCCGCGGTTGCCGGCGAAGACGGAGGTGATCGGCAGGCCGTTGACCAGCATCAGCACCTGCGGGTTGTAGCCGCTGTGGATGCCGCGGATGCTGTAGATCGGATTGAACGGCGCCGAAAACGAGGACACGTGCAGGCCGGGCACGCTCGCGAGCGCCTGATCGAGATCGGTCGCGCCCATGGCGGCGATGTCGTGCGCCGAGATCACCGAGGCCACCGCCGGCGCGCGCGCCAGCGCTTGCGCGCTGCCGGTGGCGATCGAGACCACGGCGCGCTCGCCGTAGGTCAGCGCCAGTTCGTCTTCGTCGCTGCTCTGGGCCAGGGCCGCGCCGTGGCAGGCCAGCGCGCAGGAGGAGGCAAAGGACAGGGCCAGCAGCCGTGCATGCGCGATCCGTGTGGCCATCCGCTTCCCCGATACGGTTGAGTTAATGCCTCACGATAACATGCGACCCAGGCCGCATACAAATGCAAAACGCCGTCCGCCAGTTGCCTGGGGGACGGCGCCGGGCTGTCGCGGCCGGGCTTACATCTGCGCGGCGATCAGCTTGCCGAGGATGGCGACGCCCTCACGGATGCGCTCCGGCGGCACCGTCACGAAGGACAGGCGCAGGGTATTGGTTTCCGGCTCGTTGGCGTAGAACGGCGCGCCCGGCACGAAGGCCACCTTGGCCGCGATGGCCTGGTCGAGCAGCTTCATGGCATCGATATGCTTGGGCAGGGTGACCCAGATGAACATGCCGCCTTCCGGTTTGGTCCAGGTGACGCCTTCCGGGAAGAACTCGGTGACCGCGTCGAGCATCGCCTGGCACTGGTTGGCGTACAGCGCGCGGATGGTCGGGATGTGCTGGTCGAGGAAGCCATCCTTGACCACTTCGTAGACCACCATCTGCGTCAGCTGCGCGGTGTGCAGGTCGGCGGCCTGCTTGGCCAGCTCGAGGCGGCGCACCAGCGGCAGCGGCGCGACCACGTAGCCGAGGCGGATGCCCGGCGTGAGCACCTTCGAGAACGAGCCCATGTAGATGACGCCGTCCGGATTCATGTTCAGCATCTTCGGGAAGGGCTCGCCCTTGTAGCTCAGCGCGCCGTACGGATCGTCCTCGATCAGCGGCAGGCCGAGGCGGGCGCAGGTTTCGACCAGCTCCTGGCGGCGCTCGATCGACAGGCTGCGGCCGGTCGGGTTCTGGAAGTTGGGCAGCGCGTACAGCAGGCGCGCGCCGTCGGCCACGGCCGCGATCGAGGACGGCACCAGGCCATGCTCGTCGGTGGCGACCGACTTGAATTCGGGACGATACACCGAGAACGCCTGCAGCGCGCCCAGGTAGCTCGGCGTTTCGACCAGCACGCGGCTGCCTTCGTCGATCAGCACCTTGCCCAGCAAGTCGAGCGCCTGCTGCGAGCCGGAAGTCATCAGGACCTGTTCCGGCAGGATCTTGCAGGTGGCGGTGGAGAGCGAATTGGCGATCCACTCGCGCAGCAGCGGGTAGCCGTCGGTCGGGCCGTATTGCAATGCCACTTTACCGTTTTCGGACAAGACCTTGTCGAAGGCCGCCTTCATGTGCTCGACCGGGAAGGTGGCGGGCGAGGGCAGGCCGCCGGCGAAGGAGATGATCTCCGGACGCTGGGTGATCTTCAGGATCTCGCGGATGAAAGAACTCTGAAGCTGGCTGGCGCGCTCGGAAAAACGCCACTCGATGGGGTTTGGATTCTCGATTTTCATACTGGTCTCACAGTCAAGGCGGCGCGGTTCGCACCGGGCCGATTATAGAGCACGCTGGGTAAGCGGCTGGAAAGACGCCGCCGGATAAGCAGCGTCCGGGATGTTGATATTGGTTTAAGCGACTTCGACGATCATTTCGATTTCGACACAGGCGCCGCGCGGATTCTGCGCCACGCCGAAAGCCGAGCGCGCATGCTTGCCGGCATCGCCGAACACCTCGGCCAACAGCTCCGAGGCGCCGTTGGTGACCAGGTGCTGGTCGGTGAAGCCGGGGGTCGAGTTGACCAGGCTCATCAGTTTGACCACGCGTGTGACCTTGCCGAGATCGCCGCCGCAGGCTTCCTGGAGCGTGCCCAACAGATCAATCGCAATCGCGCGCGCGGCGCTGATGCCCTGTTCGGTAGTGACATCCTTGCCCAGTTGACCGGCATTGACGGAACCATCGGCGTTTTTCGCGATGTGTCCGGAGATAAACACCAAGTTCCCGGTTTGCACATACATCACATACGCGGCGACGGGCGCGGCGGGCGGGTTCAGGGTGATATTGAGCGATTTCAGTTTGTCGTAGACGGTCATGGCGATTCCTCGAAGCGGAAAGAAAGAACAAGGCGGTATTGTACGTCGGGCACGACCGGCTGCCCACCGGAATCGCGCCAAGGCAAAAACTTACAAAACCGGCGACAGAATCCGAGCACCCAACCTCCAAAACTCCTACAACCGGGGTCAGAGCTCCAAATCGAAACTTTTTCTTTCCATTAACGCAAATCGCATTCGATCGCTCGCATTTTCAGCGTGCCAACGACTTATCGCCCCGGCTTGTCGTGAAAAGCGTGCAAAACCGGCGCCTGCGAAGGTTTTGCAACAAAAACGTTTCTGATTAGAGCTCTGACCCCGGTTGGCGGGGTTTTAGCGTTTGATCTGCATGCGGCGCCCGATGGCGACCACGGCGATCACGGCGAGGGCGAAGCCGATGTTGGCCAGTTCCAGCGGCTCGCCCAGCAGCAGCCAGGCGCCAGCGAGCGTCATGAACGGTTGCAGCAGCTGCACTTGCCCGACCCGGGCAATGCCGCCGCGCGCCATGCCGCGGTACCAGAAGAAAAAGCCGATGAACATCGAGAATACCGACACATACGCAAAGCCGATCCATGCCCGTGCGCCAGCCTCGGCCATGCGGTCCAGCTGCGGCCAGGCCAGCCAGATAACCAGCGGCAACACCAGCGGCACCGACAGTACCAGCGCCCAGCTGATCACTTGCTGGCCGCCCATGCTCTGGGACAGCTTTCCGCCCTCGGCGTAGCCCACCGCCGCCGCCGCCACCGCGCCGAACATCAGCAGGTCGGCCTGGTGGAAGCCGCCGCCGCTCTGGCGCAGGGCGAAGCCGATCACGATAGCCGAGCCGGTCAGGGCGGTCAGCCAGAAGCCGAGCGACGGCTTGTCAATGCCGCGCAGCGCGGAGACGAGTGCCGTGGCCAGCGGCAGGATGCCGACCAGCACCGCGCCGTGCGACGCCGGCAAACTGCGCAGGGCAATCGAGGTCAGCCACGGAAAGCCGATCACGCAGCCGAGCGAGACCATCGCCAGCGGCCACAACGCCGATCGCGGCGGCAGCGGCGCGCGCTTCCACATCAGCCAGATGGCCGCCAGCAGGGCCGCCACCAGCGCCCGCCCCAGCGCGACGAAGACCGGCTCCAGCCCGGCCACCGCCATCCGTGTGAAGGGCAGCGTCAGGCTGAAGAGGGCAACCCCGGCCAGCCCCAGCAGCATCCCGGCGCTCTCGTCCGACATGCCGGGGCGCGCTGCAATCGTCAAGGTGGTGCTCATGGCTCAGGGTCCTTGCAGGATGTGGCGGAACAGCTCGGCGTCGACATTGCCGCCAGTGAGCGGCAGGCCGATCTTCTTGCCCCGGATGAGCGGGCCGTCCTTGATCTGCATGGCCGCCGCCAGCGCCGCCGCGCCCGCGCCCTCGGCCAGGTTGTGGGTGCAGCGGTAATACAGGCGCATGGCGCGCGCCACTTCGTCGTCGCTCACGGCCAGCACGTCGTCGGCGCATTCGAGCACCGCCGCCAGCGAGGCGGCGTCGGCCACCCGGCACGCCAGTCCGTCCGCCACCACCGTGCTGACCGCCGCCTCGATGCTGTACCCGGCCCTGAACGAGAGCTGGTAGGCCGGCGCATGGCTCGATACCACGCCGATGATGCGGGTCTTGACCCCGAGCGCGTGGCGCGCCGCGATCGCGCCGCAGATGCCCGAGCCTTGCCCGATCGGCACCAGCACCAGGTCCAGGTCGGGCTGGGCGCGGAACAGTTCGAGCCAGCCGCTGGCCACGCCCGCCACCAGGTCTTCGTGATACGAGGGCACCATGTGCAGGCCTTCGTCGCGCATCAGGGCCAGCGCATGCTCGCGGCTTTCCTGGAAGTCGTGGCCATGTTCGATGACCCGCGCGCCCAGGCCGCGCATGCAGGCGTTCTTTTCCACGCTGTTCCCGTGCGGGACCACCACCGTCACCTGCAGTCCCAGGCGCGCGCCGCTGAAGGCGATCGCCTGGCCATGGTTGCCCCGGGTCGGGGCGATGATGCCGCGCACCTCGGGCGCGCGCCGCACCAGGGCGTCGAGATAGACCACCGCGCCGCGCGCCTTGAAGGTGCCGAGCGGGGTGTGATTCTCGTGCTTGACCCAGACCCCGGTGCCGACCGCCTCGTTCAGCAGCGGCCACGAATACTGCGGCGTGGGCGGCATGGCGCGGTAGACAAGGGCCGCGGCGGCATCGAGTTCGGCAAGGGATGGCAAGTACATGGCGCGCTTTCAAAGGTGGGTCGATGGGTGTATCCTAGACGAGAAAACCAGTACAGTACAAATACACTTATCCACATAATTACGCATACTGTGATGGTGCCATGACCAATACAAGCATTCCCGCCATCGGCTTGCTCACGCGCGGCTCGGGCGAAACGCTGATCGACCAGATCGTGCGCTCGGTGTCGAGCCGCATCGACGACAAGCTGCTGCGCAGCGGCGCGCGCATGCCGTCGATCCGCCAGTTCGCGGCCACCCACGGCGTGTCGTGCTTCACGGTGGTGGCCAGCTACGACAAGCTGGTGGCCAAGGGCTACGTGGAGTCGCGCCGCGGCGCCGGATTTTTTGTGCGCGAGCGCTCGCCGCTGAACGCCGGCGAACGCTCGGTGCCCGACGCCGCCCCGGCGCCGCTGGAAACCAAGCCGCTCGACGTGGTCTGGCTGATCCGCAACATGTTCCGTCCCGCGCCGTCGCAGCGCGTGCCCGGTTCCGGCGTGCTGCCGTCCGAATGGCTCGATGGCCCGATGATCGCCAACGCGCTGCGCGCGGTCAGCCGCCAGAGCGCCGCGCTGCTGGTCAACTACGGCATGCCGCAGGGCTTCCTGCCGCTGCGCCAGCAGCTCCAGCTGAAACTGGCCGAACTCGAAATCGACGCCGCGCCCGAGCAGTTCGTGACCACCGTCGGCGTGACCCAGGCGCTGGACCTGGTGGCGCGCGAGTTCACCCGTCCGGGCGACACCATTTTCGTCGACGACCCGGCCTGGTTCCTGATGTTCGGGGCGTTCGCGGCGATGGGCCTGAAGGTGGTCGGCATCCCGCGCCTGGCCGACGGCCCCGACATCGCCCAGCTGGCCGCGATGGCGGCGCTGCACAGACCGAAGCTGTACGTGATCAATTCGGTGCTGCACAACCCGACCTCGACCTCGCTGTCGGCGGCCAAGGCGTTCCAGGTGCTGCGCGTCGCCGAGGAACACGGCTTTACCATCGTCGAAGACGATATCTACTGCGACCTGCATCCCGGTAGCGCGGTGCAGCCGGCCACGCGCATGGCGGCGCTCGACCAGCTGAAACGGGTGATTTACCTGGGCGGCTTTTCCAAGTCGCTGGCGGCCAACCTGCGGGTCGGCTTCATCGCCACCTCGCCCGAGTGGGCGCAGCGCCTGTGCGACCGCAAGATGCTGGCCACGCTCACCACCAGCGATATCGGCGAACGCGTGGTGTACAAGGTGCTCTCCGAGGGCTTGTACCGCAAGCACGCCGACCGCCTGCGCGCACGGCTCGACGCGGTGCGCGCGCGCACGGTGCGCCAGATGGAGAAGGCCGGCCTGCACATCGCCGTGGCGCCGCCGGCCGGCATGTTCATCTGGGCCGACACCGGCATCGATACCATTCCCCTGGCCGAACGCGCCCTGGCCGCCGGCTTGCTGCTGGCGCCGGGCGCGCTGTTTTCGCCCAGCCAGCTGCCGTCGACCATGATGCGGATGAATGTGTCCACCTCCCAGGAGCCGGATGTGTGGGAATTTCTGGCCCGGGAACTGGGACGCTCGGTTCGCAGGCCTTGAAATCGCCCGGAACACCCCCATTTCTGCCCAATCCGTTCAACCCGTCTTACACGAGGACTAAAAATGGCTGTTGCCGAAAAAGAAACCCTTGGTTTTCAAGCAGAAGTAAAACAGTTGCTGCAACTGATGATCCACTCCCTGTACTCGAACAAGGAGATCTTCCTGCGCGAGCTCATTTCGAACGCGTCCGACGCGTCCGACAAGCTGCGCTTCGAGGCGATCAATAACGACGCTTTGTACGGCAACGACCACGAACTGAAAATCCGCGTCGCCTTCAACAAGGAAGCGCGCACGGTCACCATTTCCGACAACGGCATCGGCATGAGCCGCGACGAAGTCATCTCGCACCTGGGCACCATCGCCAAGTCGGGCACCAAGGAATTCTTCGGCAAACTGTCCGGCGACCAGCAGGCCGACGCGGCCCTGATCGGCCAGTTCGGCGTGGGCTTCTATTCGGGCTTCATCGTGGCCGACAAGATCACGGTCGAAACCCGCCGCGCCGGCGCCGACGCATCCGAAGGCGTGCGCTGGGAATCGGCGGGCGAGGGCGATTACAGCGTCGAAGCGATCGAGAAGACCGCGCGCGGCACCGACATCATCCTGCACCTGCGCGAAGGCGAGGACGAGCTGCTGTCGAGCTGGAAGCTGAAATCGATCATCCGCAAGTACTCGGACCACATCTCGCTGCCGATCGTGATGCAAAAGGACGAGTGGGACGCCGAGAAGAGCGAGACGGCCCTCAAGGACGAAGTCGAGACGGTCAACCAGGCCAGCGCGCTGTGGGCCCGCAACAAGAACGACATCACGCCCGAGCAGTACGAGGAATTCTACAAGCACGTCTCGCACGACTTCCAGGCCCCGCTGACCCACACCCATAACCGGGTCGAGGGCCGCAGCGAATACACCCAGCTGCTGTACGTGCCGAGCCACGCGCCGTTCGACCTGTGGGACCGCAGCAAGCGCGGCGGCATCAAGCTGTACGTCAAGCGCGTGTTCATCATGGACGATGCCGAGCAGCTGATGCCGGCCTACCTGCGCTTCATCAAAGGCGTGATCGACTCGAACGACCTGCCGCTCAATGTCTCGCGCGAGATCCTGCAGGAGTCGCGCGATGTGAAGGTAATCCGCGAAGGCTCGACCAAGCGCGTGCTGGGCATGCTGGAAGAATTGGCCAACGCCGAGGAGCAGGAAAAGAAGGACAAGTACACCACCTTCTGGACCGAATTCGGCCAGGTGCTCAAGGAAGGCATCGGCGAAGATGCCGGCAACCTCGAACGGATCGCCAAGCTGCTGCGCTTCGCCTCGACCGCCAGCGACAATGCCGACCAGGCGAGTTCGCTGGCCGACTACATCGGGCGCATGAAGGAAGGCCAGGAGAAGATCTACTACGTCACCGGCGACAATTACACCGCCGCCAGGAACAGCCCGCACCTCGAAATCTTCCGCAAGAAGGGCGTGGAAGTGCTGTTGATGACCGACCGCGTCGATGAATGGATGCTGTCGTTCCTGACCGAGTTCGAAGGCAAGGAGCTGGTGTCGGTGGCCAAGGGCGGCCTCGATCTGGGCGGACTGGAAGACGAAGCCGAGAAGAAGGAACACGAAGAAACCGAAACGTCGTACAAGGACCTGGTCGAGCGCATGAAGGCGGCGCTGGGCGAGAAGGCCAAGGACGTGCGCGTGACGTTCCGCCTGACCGATTCGCCAGCCTGCCTGGTGGCCGACGAGAACGAGCTGTCGGGCAACCTGCTGCGCATGCTGAAGGCGGCGGGGCAGAGTGCGCCGGAATCGAAGCCGATTTTGGAGATCAACCCGAACCACCCGCTGGTGACGCGCTTGAAGAACGAAGACGCGGCCAGCCCGCAGTTCGGCGACTGGGCGCACATCCTGTTCGACCAGGCGCTGCTCGCTGAAGGCGGTTCGCTGAGCGATCCGGCCACGTTCGTCAAGCGCTTGAACGAGATGCTGCTGGCCGGGGCGAAGTAAGGCGCTTAGTTGGCACCATAAACCCGAAAACCGTCGTTCCCGCGAAGGCGGGAACCCAATTTTGTTGAGCCGCGTTTAATGCTGCTAACTTGGGTTCCCGCCTCCGCGGGAACGACGATTTTGATGTTAACGGAGAAGGCTCCTTAAGCCGACACCTGCTGGCACAACTGCGCCAACAGCTTTTCCCCCTCCGGCCAGTCGCCGTACCCGCTGTCCCCATTGATATGCCCCGCCTCGCCAATCTCGACGAAGCGGCTGCCCCACGCCTGGGCAAACGCGCGTGCGCGGTCGATCGACACATACGGATCGTTGGTGCTGGCCACCACGATGCTAGGAAACGGCAGCTGTTGCAGCTGCATCGGCGCAAACCCGACCGCCTCGGACGGAAACGACGGTCCTTCCGCATCGGCCGGCGCCACCAGGAACGCGCCGCCGATACCGAGCTTTGATTCCGAACGCGCCCAATGCGCCACCAGGCCGCACGCCAGACTGTGCGCCACCAGGATCGGCGGCCCTTCGCTCATCGCAATGGCCGCATCCACCTCGTCGACCCATTCGCGGCAATCGGGATTGTTCCAGTCGCGGTGCGCGACGCGCTTCCACTTCGGGTGGCGCCGCTCCCAGTGCGTTTGCCAGTGCGACGGACCCGAATTCCAGATCCCCGCCAATGTCAGTACATCGCAATCCATTACCCCTCCGCTGTCGGTCGTTTGATTACAACGATTGTACGACCAAAGGCGTCACCGCTTGCGCACGCGGCCAGGCGCACTGGCCGCGTACGCACGGGCCGCTATCGCGCCGCCTTGCTCACCTTGATCCAGTTCAGGTTCCAGCCTCCCTGTTTCGCATACACGCCGAAGGAATGGCTGCCGGCCGACAGGGTCACGCTGCGCTTGACCGAGGCCCAGTTCTGCCAGCCGCCCGTGGCCGGTAGCGCCACCGTGGCGTACGCCGGCTTGCCGCCGGCTTCCTCGAAACTGAGTTCGCCCCCGCCCGGACTGGCGACCCGGAATTCGATGGTGTAGGTGCCGGTTTCAGGAATCGTCACCGGGGCGTTGGTGTACGACATCCAGTCGCCCGTGTCGATATGGCTGGCGTTCCTGCCGCCGCCGGCGTCGCTGGTCTGTTCCGACTCCACCCCGCTCATGCTGGCATGGTCTTCGGCCTGGATCAGGGCGATCTGGCCGCCCGTTCCGGCGGCGGCGATGCCGATCCAGTTCAGGTTGAAGCCGCCGGCCTTGGCCGCGATGCCGATCGACTGCTTGCCGGCCGGGAGCTGCACGTTGTGCGAGATGGTGCTCCAGCTTTGCCAGCCGCCGGTGGCGCCCACCGCCATGGTGCCGAACACCGGGCTGCCGCCGGCCCGTTCCAGGCTGATATTGCCGCCGCCATTGGCGCTGGCCACGCGGTACGACACCGTGTACAGGCCGGCGGACGGCACGTCGACAGTGTAGTTCATCCAGTCGCCGCTATCGATATAGCCGACGTTCTGGCCGCCGCCGGCATCCAGGGTCGTTTCAAGCTGCACGCCGCTCATCTGGCACCAGGCTTCGGCCTGGATGGTCGATGGCACGCCGGCCGTGGCGCAGCCGGCGTCCGGCACCCCCGGCCAGTTGCGCACCGTCTCGCGCGCCTGCCTGCCCGATTCGGTCAGGTCCCAGTTGGCCCAGCCGCCGGTGGAACTGGCGCCCGGTACCAGGCTGGCCGAACCCTCGCGGGCATCGTCCAGCGCCCAGTTGGCGTTGCTCAGATTGTGCTTCCGCATGAAGTCGATCCAGGCGTTGGTTTCGGGGTAGTTCACGCCGCCGTTGCCGTCCGCGTTGACCGAACCCCATTCGGTGACGAACAGGGCCAGGCCGTTGTTCATGGCGGTGGCGGCCTTGTCGCGCAGGTATTGGGTGTGGGTGCCGGCGTAGAAGTGCAGGGTGTAGGCGATGTTGCTGTGCCCCGTGATCGGGTTGCGCGAGGCGACGTCGGCATCCTGCGACCAGCGCGGCGAGCCGACGATGATCAGGTTATCGGGGTCGATCGCGCGGATCGCCGCGATCACCGCCTGCGCGTACGGCTTGACGTGGGCGTCCCAGGTGACGTCGTCCTTCGGTTCGTTGTAGATCTCGTAGATGACGTGCTTGTTGTTGCCGTAGGTGCGCGCCATCTCCTGGAAAAAGGCGATCGCTTCGTTCTGGTGGCGGAAGGCGTAGTGCGAGTGCCAGTCGATGATGACGTACATGTCCTTGGCGATGGCGGCGTCCACCACGGCCTTGACGCGCGCCTTGTTCTCGGCCGGGAACTGGAGGTAGCCGCCGTCGTCTTCCACGCCCATGGCGGCGCGCACCAGTTTGGCCTTCCAGTCGTCCTTGAGCCAGCCGACCGCGCCGGCGTTGTAGAAGCGCGCGCCGGGCCAGCCGTTGTTGGACCAGTACATGCTGCTGCCGCTGATGCTGCCCGGTTTGCCGCCGACCAGCACCTGGTTGCCGGCAACCGAGAGCGCCGGCACGTCGGCCAGCGCGGCGCCGGCGCACAGCGACAGCGCCAGGGCGCCGGCGAGGCGGGTGAACCCGAAGCGGGAAGTCGGACGCAAGGTGGGGCGCAATTGTGCTGCTTTGCTGAGGGTCATGCTCATCGCTGTTGTCTCCTGAATGGATGTCGTTGAGCGAGGGGCGACGGGCCAGTGGCGGGATCGGGCTTGTGCCATCTCGATGTTTTACGCGGCGCGCATGGCGCTGCGGCAGTCCCTGAAATTTGGTTTGAAATCGTTTTCAGTTGACTGTGGAGCATTTGACATCACGCTCCCGGCCACGTCAATGGAAACCTTTCCGTAGTGCGGCTTGGAAGAAACACTGACTTACGGCAAGTGCAGTCGCGCGCGGGTCCCCGGACGTTTACAGCGCCGTGCGCAGCGCGAACAGCTCCGGAAACAGCACCACATCGAGCATCTTGCGCAGATAGCTCACGCCGGCCGTGCCGCCGGTGCCGGCCTTGAACCCGATGATGCGTTCGACCGTGGTCACATGGCGGAAGCGCCAGAAGCGGAAGGCGGTTTCCATGTCCACCAGCTTTTCGGCCAGTTCGTACAAGGCCCAGTGCCGCGACGGGTCCTGGTACACGGCCAGCCAGGCCGCCTTGACCGAGTCGTCGGCGCGGGTCGGCAGGGTCCAGTCGGCGTCGAGGCGTTCGGGCGCGATGGCAAAGCCGCTGCGGGCGAGCAGCATGACCGCTTCGTCGTAGACCGATGGCGCGCGCAGTTCGCGCTCGAGCACCGCGTGCGCGGCCGGCGCGGTTTCGTGCACATTCAGCAGCGCCGCGTTCTTGTTCCCGAGCAGGAATTCGAGTTCGCGGTACTGGTGCGACTGAAAGCCCGACGAGGCGCCCAGGAACGGGCGGATGGCGGTGTACTCGGGCGGCGTCATGGTGGCCAGCACGTCCCAGGCATGCACCAGCTGGTCCATGATGCGCGCCACCCGCGCCAGCATCTTGAAGGCCGGCGCCAGTTCGCCGGCGCGCAGGTTGGTGCGCACCGCCTGCAGTTCGTGCAGCATCAGCTTGAGCCACAATTCGCTGGTCTGGTGCTGCACGATGAACAGCATCTCATTGTGGTTGGGCGAGCGCGGATGCTGGGCATTGAGGATCTGGTCGAGCCCCAGGTAGTCGCCGTAGCTCATCGCTTCGCTGAAATCCATCTTGGCGCCGTGCCATTGGGCCGGGCATTTTGCTTCTTCGGACATGATTGGCTCTCAGGTGACTGCGTCAGGTAACGGCGCCGCGGCTGGCGGCAATATCGTAGGCTCGGTCGTCCAGAATGTGGCGCAGGATCTCGACCGCGTCCCAGACCTCGGCAAAGCCGGTGTACAGCGGCGTGAAGCCGAAGCGCATGATGGCCGGCTCGCGGTAGTCGCCGATCACGCCGCGCGCGATCAGGGCCTGCATCACCGCGTAGCCGTGCGGGTGGGTAAAACTCACCTGGCTGCCGCGCCGCGCGTGCTCGCGCGGGGTGGCAAGGCCGAGCGGATGGCTGGCGCAGCGTTCTTCCACCAGTGCGATGAACAGGTCGGTCAGGGCCAGCGACTTGGCGCGGATGGCTTGCATGCTGGTCTGTTCGAAGATCTCGAGCCCGCATTCGACCAGGGTGAGCGAGACGATCGGCTGGGTGCCGCACAGCGCGCGCCCGATGCCGGCGGCCGGTTCGAATTCGGGCGCCATGGCGAACGGCCTGGCGTGGCCCCACCAGCCGGACAGCGGCTGGGTGAAGGCTTGCTGGTGGCGTTCCGGCACCCAGATAAAGGCCGGCGCGCCGGGGCCGCCGTTGAGGTATTTGTAGGTACAGCCGACCGCCAGGTCGGCGCCGTCGCGCCGCAGGTCGAGCGGCACGGCGCCGGCCGAGTGGGCCAGGTCCCACAAAATCAGCGCGCCCTGTTGGTGCGCGTGGCGGCTCATGGCGGCCATGTCGTGCTGGTAGCCGGTGCGGTAGTTCACATGGGTGAGCATGACCGCGGCGCAGTCCTGGCCGATCGCGCCCTCAAGCTCCTCGACCGAGTCGACCAGGCGCACTTCGTAGCCCCGGTCGAGCCAGCTGGTCAGGCCCTGGGCCATGTACAGGTCGGTGGGGAAGTTGCTGCGCTCGGTGACGATGACCTTGCGCCCGGGGGAGGCCGCTTGCATGTGCAGGGCCGCCGCCAGCGCCTTGAACAGGTTGAGCGAGGTGGTGTCGTTGACCACGACTTCGCCGGCTTGCGCGCCGATCAGCGGCGCCAGGCGGTCGCCGAGGCGCCTGGGCAGGTCGAACCAGCCGGCCGTGTTCCAGCTGGTGATCAGATCCGTGCCCCATTCGCGCGCGATGACGTCCTGGGCGCGGGCGAGGGCGGCGCGCGGACGGGCGCCCAGCGAGTTGCCGTCGAGGTAGATCAGGCCCTCGGGCAGGTCGAATTGCTGGCGCAGGGGGGCGAGGGCATCGTTGGCGTCGAGGGCAAGGCAGTCGTTACGGTTCATCGTTCACCTTAAAAATACTTTAGGCTTCATCTATTTTAGCCAATGCGGGAGTGTAACAAGAATTCGGGCTTCTTCGGAAAGCGTGTTCGTGGATCTAAAAAATTGCAAGAAATGAAAGGTTGAAAAGTAAGAATCATTAAGTAAAAAGTCATCTATCATGGATTCGTCTTCGGTCGCAACGGCATGCCGCCAGAGCGTCGGACGCCGGTCGATGCGTGGGCATTTCTGTCTGCGCTAGATTTCCAGCCTGTTTTACTACTTGAGAAAAGTGAATATGAAACTAATCAAACACTTGCCAGTTCTTGCCTTGGCGCTTTGGATGCCCTTGGCGCATGCCCAGGCCGGCCCCGGCGCAGCCGTGCCATCGCTTAGCCTGGCTCAGGTGAAAGCGGCGCTGACGCCCGCCGCAGCGAAAAAGATTCGTCCCCAACTGCTCGACGCGGTGTCGAGAGGCGAGCAGCGCGAGGTGATCGTGATGTTCCAGGACCAGTCGGGCGCGGCGGCAGTCAAGCAACAGGCGCAGCGTCTGGCGATCGAGAAAAATGCGTTCGGCGCGACGCGCCGCAATGTCCAGGCGACGCTCGGCGCCGCCAATGTCGTGTTTCTGCGTGAATATATGCATCTTCCACTTGCCGTGGTACGGGTAGAGAACAACGCCGGGCTGATGAGCTTGCTGAATCATCCCCTGGTCGTCCATGTCGGGGAAAATGTCCCCATGCAGCCGCAGACCAGCGAGAGCTTGCCCCTGATTCATCAGCCACAGGTCATCGCAACCGGCCGCCGCGGCACAGGCAGCACGGTTGCCATGCTTGACGTCGGTGTCGAAACCGCACATCCCTCGCTTGGCTTTTGCGGTGTCCCGGTTCCGCCGCCGTCCTGCCGGATAGTCGAGATCGTCGATAAGTCGGGAGCGGGATTCACGACCGGTGACGATGCCGATCATGGCACCACGGCGGCAGCTGTCGTGGCCCAGACGGCGCCAGGGGCGAAGATCGCCGTTGTCGACATTTTCGTAGGTAAAGCGTCCAGTCCCAAGCTCATTTTTGCCGGTATCGACTGGGCCATCGAGAACCAGGCGAAATATAATATCGTGGCCCTGAATGTGAACGCGGCCTATGAGGATAGTGGTGGCGGCTTGTGCACTCCGGGTAATGGCGACCTCGCGATCATGATCGATACTCTCGACAGGCTAAGGAAGCTCAGGATCTTTCCCGTCATCGCTGCCGGCAATAACTTCGAATTGAACGAGAGGCCTAATTTTCCTGCGTGCGCCGCCGAGGGGACAGCGGCGGCGGTCGTCGGGGCCGTCTACGACCAGGACATGAGCTATGCGGGCGGACACGGATGCGCCGATAAAAATGCCCGAACAAATCAGATGACCTGCTTTTCAGCCCGTGATCCGTGGGTGAATATTGCCGCACCGGGCGCTATCATCTACACCGGCAGCCACCTCCCCGGCAGCCAATCCGGCACATCGTATGCGGCGCCCCATGTCGCCGGTGCCGTCGCCGTATTGCGGGCACCGGACGCGGCGCCTTTGGACACTGTGGAGCAGACCTGGGGACGGCTGAGAAATACCGGGCTCGAAATTGTTCCCCATACCCTGCGCCAGAAACCGACCCCGCGCATTCCGCGCCTGGACTTGATGGCGTCGCTCAACAGCGTGTTTTACGTCACCGTGACGCAGCAGTTCTATATCAGCCTGTTGGGCCGTCCCGCTGACCCAAGCGGCTTGCTCGGGTTCTCCCATGGCTTGCGCGACACCGGCGCACCATCGACGCTCAGGGAGCTCAACCGGTTGTATGACTACAGTACGCAGATTCGCTCACTGGTCGACTCGGTCGGAGCCAGTGCCGAAGCGACCGCCCTTTATCCTGGCGACAACGCCGCCTTCGTGACGGCGATGTACCAGAACATTGTCAACCGCACTCCCGACGCGGGCACCCTGGCCTACTGGAAAGGCCAACTCGACAGCGGCGCCATGACGCGCGGCAGGCTCGCGCTGGCGATCGGGTCTTTCCTGGAGCAGTACAACGACGGCGCCACCTTGTATAAAAAAGCGGCAGTGGCGACCAACTTCACGAATGCGCTCGACCAGCCGGCCGAAGTGGCCAGCTACCAGCGCTCCACCGCCGAAGCGCGCGCCATGTTGAGGACCGTCAATTCGCTGACCTACGTCGAACAGATGGATGCGGTTATCCAGAGCACAATCGCAAACATGCTGAATCGCTAACAATGCGGCCGGGGCGCGCCACGGCGTCCCGGCCCTTGTTGCGTGAAAATTTTTTTCAAAGAAGCCTAAAGTCCTGCCGCCAGCTGCCGTTACAGAGTCAGACACGCGGGACTCCAAACTATTTTCAGTTTTTTTGAATGTATTTTCAAAAAACCCTCAAGTTCTCCAAAAGTTTGACGTAACCGGTACAAGACGACAGAAAAACCGCGTCGACGGGTCAGTGACACAGCGCCCCACAATCAGCTTTTCCGCCCCGTTCTCATAGGGGCGCGACCATGATCCGGCAGGGTTCGTAGGACGAACACCTACGGACTTGCCTCATCTGTACCTCACCCAAAATACAGGCGCGCGCCTATTCTCGTATTGTTGCTGTACAGTCAGAATCTATCTCACTGGCAATACGAACACAGCGCCAGATTTCAACGGATTGAAGGAGACGGAAAATGACTGCGAACGACATGATGGCTGAAATTCGTGATGCGAACCTGAGCTACCTGATGCTCGCCCAGCAGATGATTCGCGCCGACAAAGTGACCGCGATCTTCCGTCTCGGGATTTCGGCGGACATCGCTGAACTGATCGAAAACATGAGCAATTCCCAGATCCTGAAGCTGGCGGGCGGCAACATGATGCTGGCGCGCTTCCGCTTCGACGATAGTGCTATTCTGTCGATGTTGACCAGCAACAGCAAAGACCGCGTCCTCGCCCAGTCCCACGCCGCCATCCTGATGGCCGGCCAGGCAGTCGAAGAAATCGTGTAAGCGCCTTGTCTTTGTTGCAGCAGTCGCAGCCAAAAACAGCACCGGGAGCCGTCATGTCCAAGAAAAGCGTCGTATCGGAAGCCCAGGAAATCGGTCTGGCCATGGAGCTGATCAACCTGGGCGCCCGATTGCAGTTGCTCGAGACCGAAGTCTCGCTCTCGCGCGAACGCTTGCTCAAGCTGTACAAGGAACTCAAGGGCGTCTCGCCGCCGAAGGGCATGCTGCCTTTCTCGACCGACTGGTTCCTCACCTGGCAGCCGAATATCCACGCCTCGCTGTTCATCAATATCCACAAATTCCTGGTCGAGCATGCTGGCGCCACCGGCATCGAAGCGGTCATGAAGGCCTACAAGCTGTATCTCGAACAAATGCCGCCCGAGCCCGGGGTCGAACCGCTGCTGTCGCTGACGCGCGCGTGGACCCTGGTGCGCTTTTTCCAGAGCAAAATGCTGGCCATGGCCCCGTGCGACAAGTGCCAGGGCAAGTTCGTGGTCGATTGCCTCGACCTGAACCACGCTTATCAGTGCGGCCTGTGCAACATGCCTTCGCGCGCCGGCAAGACCAGGAAGGTCAAGGACGCCAAGGATGCCAAGGATGCCAAGGACGCGAGCGAGGCCAGGGACGCTAAAGATGCGCACGCCGCCGCGACCGCGCTGCAAGGCGTGTGAGCCATCCCCGCGTGCCCGGCACCCGCGTGCCGCCTGCATCTTCTTCCCGCACATCCTCCGAAGGGCAGGGCGCAAGCCTTGCCCTTCGCCGCATCTGGCGCGCCCCCGCGGTGCAGGCGCTGCTGCTGCAATGCCTCTCCTTCCCGCTGACCCTGCTCATCGTGTTCCTGCTGGCGCGCAACGGCGCCAGCTTGTCCTATGCCGATTTTGCCCTGGTGCAGGGCATCGTCGCCTGCGCCATGACGCGCCTGCGCGGCCTGGCCGTGTGGTGGCTCGGGATCCAGCTGGTGTTTCCGCTGGCGCTGACGGGCGCGCTCAAGCTTGACATTCCTCCCCTGCTGTTCCTGGGCCTGTTCCTGTTCCTGCTGGCGCTGTACTGGTCCACCTTCCGCACCCAGGTGCCGTACTACCCGTCCGGCAAATGGGTCTGGAATGAAGTCGACCAGCTGCTGCCGAAAGACAAGCCCTTGCTGGTGATCGATATCGGCAGCGGCCTGGGCGGTTTTACGCTGGACATGGCGCGCCGTCGCCCGGAGTCGGTTTTTGTGGGCATCGAACTGGCGCCGCTGCCCTGGCTGCTGAGCTTTTTGCGCGCCCGGCTGAGCGCAAGTCGCGCGCGTTTTGTGCGTGGCGATTACGACAATCTTGATTTAAGTAACTACGACGCGGTGTTCGCGTATCTGTCGCCGGCGGCAATGAGCGGCTTATGGAGCAAGGCATCAAAAGAGATGCGCCCCGGTAGCATTTTGCTCAGTTATGAGTTTCTGATAACGGAAAAAACGCCGGATATTATTCTTATGCCTACAGGGCGTGGCGCGCCTCTCTACGGATGGCACTTTTAGGAGACAGACGGCAGGGTTTTCCTTGCCGCTCGGGCCGTCTCACGCTATTGTAGTTCCGTATGTAAATTAAATGAATCGAGCCATTTAAAGAAACGACAGCATTCATTGCCATTCATATATTGGCGTTGTTATCTTTAACACGTCGGGCGCTGCCCGAGCTCTTTCCAACTTGGGAGTCAGCGCACTTGTTAGTCATACTCGGATACATCATCGTTTGCGGTTCGGTCTTCGGCGGCTTTGCCGCCAGTGGCGGCCACCTCGCGTCGCTGTTCCAGCCGCTCGAACTGGTGATGATCGGCGGTGCGGCTTTCGGCGCTTTCTTCGTGGGCAATAACAGCAAATCGATCAAGGCCACGCTCAAGGCCGTTCCCGGCCTGTTCAAAGGTTCGCGTTATACCAAGGACCTGTACATGGAAATGATGTCGCTGCTGTTCGACGTCCTTTCCAAAGTGCGCAAGGAAGGCCTGATGTCGATTGAAGGCGATATCGAAAATCCGGAGCAGAGCCCGGTGTTTTCCAAATATCCCGGCGTGCTGGCGGATCACCATATTGTCGAATTCATGACAGATTATCTGCGCTTGATGGTATCGGGAAATATGGACGCCTTTCAGATTGAAAATCTGATGGATAACGAAATTGAAACGCACCACCACGAGGGCGCGGTTCCGGCCCATTGCATCGCCAAGCTGGGCGACGGCTTGCCGGCCTTCGGCATCGTGGCCGCGGTGATGGGCGTGGTGCACACGATGGAGTCGGTCGGTATTCCGCCGGCCGAACTGGGGATCCTGATCGCCAAGGCGCTGGTCGGCACCTTCCTCGGCATTTTGCTGGCCTACGGCTTCGTCGGCCCGCTGGCCAGCCTGCTCGAACAGAAGCTGGAAGAGTCGACCAAGATGTTCCAGTGCGTGAAAGTGACCCTGCTGGCGAGCCTGAACGGCTACGCGCCGGCGCTGGCGGTCGAATTCGGGCGCAAGGTGCTGTACTCGACCGAGCGGCCCACCTTCGCCGAGCTGGAAGAACACATCAAGAAATCGAAGACCAAATAAGCCCATCATGCCCAGCCACCTTGCCCTTTGCATGATGCCGACCAGACGGAGCGCGTATGTCCGATGAAGGCCTGCGGCCGATTATCGTCAAGCGCATCAAGAAGACCGCGGGCGGCCACCACGGCGGCGCCTGGAAGATCGCCTACGCCGACTTCGTGACGGCGATGATGGCCTTCTTCCTCCTGATGTGGCTGCTGGGGTCGACCAGCAAGGGTGACTTGAACGGCATTTCCGAATTTTTCCAGACCCCGCTGAAGGTGGCGCTGGCGGGCGGCTCGGGCAGCGGCGACAGTTCGTCGATCCTGCAGGGCGGCGGCCAGGACCTGTCGCGCCGCACCGGCCAGGTCAAGCGCGGCGAGAACCCGGACAAGAGGACGTTCGATCTGAAGGCGGCCAAGGCGGCGCTGGAAGCGGCCGAGGCGGACCGCCTCAAGACACTCAAGGCCAAGCTGGAAGCGACCATCGAGGCCAATCCGTTGCTGAAGAAGTACAAGAACCAGCTGCTGCTCGATATCACCAGCGAAGGTTTGCGGATCCAGATCGTGGACGAATTGAACCGGCCGATGTTCAACCTGGCCAAGGCCGAACTGCAGCCGTACACGCGCGACATCCTGCACGTGATCGGGATCGTCCTCAATGAAGTACCGAACCGGATCGGCCTGTCGGGCCACACCGATTCGACGCCGTACATGAGCGACACCGGTTACAGCAACTGGGAATTGTCGGCCGACCGCGCCAACGCATCGCGGCGCGAACTGGTCATCGGCGGCATGAGCGATGCCAAGATCCTGCGCGTGGTGGGACTGGCCTCGGCGGCGCCGCTGGACCGCCAGGATCCGTTCAGCGCGGCCAACCGGCGCATCAGCATCATCGTCATGAACAAGCGCACGGAAGACGCGGTCATGCGCGACGGCGCCTCGATGGAGGTGCCGGAACAGTCGGGCGTCGCCACGCCGGGCGTCGCCACGCCGGGCGTCGCTACGCCGGCGCCGGCGGATACAGCAGCACCAGCGGTACCCAAGGCGGCGCCATGATGGCCAGGGAAGATACGGGAGAGGGCGAATGACAAGAAAGAAAATACTGGGCTCGCACGTGAAGCGCTTGCTGTCGGGCGTGTCGGATCACGGCAAGAAGCATTTGACGGAAGTCGAGACCGATCTGCTCCAGACCCATCTGCTACTGGAAGAAGCCATCGACAAGCTGACCAGCAGTTTCATGGCGATCCACACCGCCGTCGGGGCGCAGCAGGACACCATCAACCTGCTGTTGGCCGGCGGCACGCCGAGCGCGGAGGACAGCGCGCGCCTGGGCGCGATGTCGGGCGAGATCGGCGCGCATGTCAACACGGCGATCACCAGCATGCAGTTCCAGGACATGACGAGCCAGCTGATCGACCGCACGCTCAAGCGCGTGACGGGCTTACGCGAATTTCTGGGCACCCTGGGCGCGCACAGCGCCGACATCGTGCCCGAGACGAACAGCGAGGAAATCGTCGACTTGCTCGGCAAAGTCAGCATGGCGCTGGCGATCCAGTCGCTCGAATTACGCAGTGTACTAAGAAAAGCAGTCAATCAGCAGCATCTGGAAAGTGGCGACATAGAACTGTTCTAAGGTTCACTCTCGATGATTATGGGCGCGGTGCCCCCCCGATTTAAAAATAGCAGGAGCAAAAATGGCTAAAACAATACTCGCAGTCGACGATTCCAGTTCGCTGCGCCAGATGGTGGCATTCAGTCTCAAGGCCGCGGGCTACCTCGTGGTGGAAGCGGTCGACGGCCAGGACGGGCTCGAAAAAGCCAAGCAGCAAACGGTCGACCTGGTGCTGACCGACCAGAACATGCCGCGCATGGACGGCCTGTCCTTGATCAAACTGCTGCGCGGCCTGCCCGCGTACCAGAAGGTGCCGATCCTGATGCTGACCACCGAATCGTCCGACGAAATGAAGACCAAGGGACGTGCCGCCGGCGCCAATGGCTGGCTGGTCAAGCCGTTCGACCCGCAGCGCCTGATCGAAGTCGTCAAAAAAGTCATCGGCTGATGAACCGGGTGGGAGCACGCGCAATGATGCATCGCGAAATTCACGGAGTCCGACCATGACCATCGACATAAGCCAGTTTTTCCAGGTCTTCTTCGATGAAGCCGAAGAACTGCTGGCCGAAAAAGAGCGTCTGCTGCTGGCCGTCGACATCGCGTCGCCGGATCCGGAAGACCTGAACGCCATTTTCCGCACCGCCCACTCGATCAAGGGCGGTTCGTCGACGTTCGGCCTGAACGACATGACCGAAGTGACCCATTTCCTGGAGTCGCTGCTCGACCGCATCCGCAAGGGCGAAATGGCGCTCACCGCCGAACACGTCGACGCCTTCCTGGCCGCCAAGGACATCCTCAAGATGCAGCTCGACGGCCATCGCAACGGCGCCCACGTCGACCAGGATGCCGTGGCCAATGTGCGCATGATGCTGCAGGAGCTCTCGCAGGACGTGGTGCCGGTGGCCGCGCCGCCGGCGCCGTCGTTCGTGCAAAGCGCGATCAAGGCCAACGTGAGCACCGGCGGGCGGCGCTACCGCATCGAGATGCCGCACGTGGAGCAGCGCGATGTGAATGCGCTGACGGCCGAACTGGGCCTGCTCGGGCGCGTGTCGGTCATGCCGCTGCCGGGCGAGCGCCATGCGATCACCGTCACCACCCACGAGTCGCTGGACGACATCATTGCGATCTGCTCGTTCGTGCTCAACCCCGACGACCTGAAAATCTTCGAGGCGCCGGCGCTCACGCCCGAGCAGCAGATCATCGAAGACCGCGAACGGGCCAAGGTCGAAGACGACATGGGCTACGGCTTCTTCGACCCGATCGACGCCCCAAGCCAGGAGCAGAGCGACGAGGAGCGCGGTTACGGCTTCTTCCAGCCGATCGAACATATCCGCGCCACGGCCGGCATCGTGGCGCCGCCGCAGGCCAGCGCGGCCAGTGCCGCGCCGCCGCAGGCGGTGCGCGCCGAGCCGCTCGAGACCGGCGAGCCGGCCGAGAAAAAAGCCGTCGCCAAGAAAGACGACAAGCACGCCGCCGCCGAATCGTCGTCGATCCGCGTCTCGATCGAAAAGGTCGACCAGTTGATCAACCTGATCGGCGAACTGGTGATCACCCAGGCCATGATCGAGCAGCGCAGCGACGCGCTCGACCCGATGCTGCACGAACGCCTGTTAAACAGCGTCAGCCAGCTCACGCGCAACACGCGCGACCTGCAGGAAGCGGTCATGTCGATCCGCATGATGCCGATGGACTTCGTGTTCTCGCGCTTTCCGCGCATGGTGCGCGACCTGGCCGCGAAACTGGGCAAGAAGGTCGACTTCATCACCAACGGCGCCGCCACCGAATTGGACAAGGGCCTGATCGAACGCATTGTCGATCCGCTCACTCACCTGGTACGCAACAGTATCGACCACGGCATCGAAATGCCGGAAGCGCGCGCCGCCGCCGGCAAGACCGAAGCGGGGCGCCTGTTCCTCTCGGCCGGCCACCAGGGCGGCAATATTGTGATCGAAGTCTCGGACGACGGCGCTGGCCTGAACCGCGAACGCATTCTGGCCAAGGCGGCCCAGAACGGCCTGCCGGTGAGCGACAACATGAGCGACGCCGATGTCTGGCAGCTGATCTTCGCGCCGGGTTTTTCGACCGCCGAAACCGTGACCGACGTGTCCGGGCGCGGGGTGGGCATGGATGTCGTCAAGCGCAACATCATGGCCATGGGCGGCTCGGTCGAGATCCGCTCGGCCAAGGGCTTCGGCACCACGATCTCGATTTCGCTGCCGCTTACCCTGGCCATCCTGGACGGCATGTCGATCCGCTGCGGCGAAGAAGTGTATATCCTGCCGCTCGGCTTCGTGGTCGAGTCCTTGCAGCCGGCGCTTGAGGACATCAAGGAAATTTCGGGCCGCGGCCCGGTGATCAAGGTGCGCGGCGAATACCTGCCCCTGATCCCGCTGTACCAGATGTTCGACATTACGCCGCGTTTTACCAACCCGTGCGAAGGGATCGTGGTGATCCTGGAGTCGGACGGGCGCAAGGCCGGGCTGTTCGTGGACGACCTGGTCGGCCAGCAGCAGGTCGTGGTCAAGAACCTCGAATCGAATTACCGCAAGGTGACCGGGATTTCCGGTGCCACGATCCTGGGCGATGGCGGCGTGTCGCTGATCCTCGACGTCACGGCCCTGATGCGCTCTTCGCGCCAGCTGGCCGACGACGCCATCTTCTCCTAGGCGCCATCTTCTCATAACCGGATTTTCATCCAATACAGCAACCAAAAGGATTTATCATGTCAATGACTTCAACCTCCTCCAAGAACGGCGACGTCAAGGATGGCGCGGGCAGCGAATTTTTGGCCTTCACGCTCGGCTCCGAAGAATACGGGATCGACATCCTGAAAGTGCAGGAAATCCGCGGCTACGAAGCGGTCACCCGCATCGCCAACGCGCCCGAATTCATCAAGGGCGTGATCAACCTGCGCGGCATCATCATTCCGGTGGTCGACATGCGCATCAAGTTCAACCTCGGCACCCCGGTGTACGACCAGTTCACGGTCGTCATCATCCTCAACATCGGTGGCCGCATCATGGGCGTGGTGGTCGACAGCGTCTCCGACGTGACCACCCTCACCCCCGAGCAGATCAAGCCGGCCCCGGAAATGGGCACCGCCTTCGGTTCCGACTACCTGGTCGGCCTGGGCACCGTGGACCAGCGCATGCTGATCCTGATCGACATCGACAAGCTGATGTCGTCGGGCGAGATGGGCCTGATCGAAAAACTGGCCGCCTAAATTCGCGGCCGTTCACGCATTGACAGCAACGCCGGAGCGAGCGGCTCGCCAGAAGCCGCCGTCCCTATCCATACGAAGTATCGAGGAGAGAAAACATGAATCTGCGCGATTTTAAGATTGGTACGCGCCTGGCGTTCGGATTCGGCAGTATTTTGCTGATCCTGGTCGCGATGGCGTTGATGGCGAGTGTGCTCAACTCGCGCAACAAGAACAGCCTGATGACGGGCCTGGCCAGTTCCAGCGCCCAGAACCTGCATGCGGCCAGCATGAAGAGCGCGATGCTCGAGACCGGCATCGCGATGCGCAATATCGGCCTGCAGTCCGACGTCGCGCTGATGCAGAAGGAACAGGACAAGGTCAAGGTCCAAAGCAAGCGCTATGAAGAGGCGCGCACCCGCCTGCAAGCGACGGGCCTGGACGAAGCCGAAACCAAGCTGCTGGCCGACATCGCCGCGCTCGACAAGGAAGTCGACGCCGCGTTCAAGGAAGCCATCGGCCAGGTGCTGGCGTTTAACAGCGAAGGCGCGGCCAAGGTGATCGCCACGCGCATCGACCCGCTCAACCAGAAAACCCTGGAAGTGCTCAATAAACTGGTCGACAAGCAGCAGGTCGAATCCGACGAATTCCTGAAAAAATCGGTCGAAGCCGACCAGCGCGTGGGCATGATCATGTTCGTGGTGTGCGCACTGGCCGTGGCGCTGGGCGTGGTGTGCGCACTGGTGATCACGCGCTCGATCGCGCTGCCGCTGCTGGGCGCCGTCGCGGTGGCCAAGAAGGTCGCCGCCGGCGAACTGACTTCCGAAATCCGGGTCGAGGGCCAGGATGAAACCAGCGAACTGCTGCAAGCGCTCAAGGACATGAACGACAGCCTGTCGAAAACCGTGGGCGACGTGCGCTCCGGGACCGAGATGATCACCGTGGCGTCGCAGGAAATCGCCTCCGGCAACGCCGACCTGTCTTCGCGCACCGAGTCGCAAGCCAGTTCGCTCGAAGAAACCGCCAGCTCGATGGAAGAACTCACCTCCACCGTCAAGCAAAATGCCGACAATGCGCGCCAGGCCAACCAGCTGGCCGTGTCGGCGTCGTCGGTCGCGGTCAAGGGTGGCGCCGTGGTGTCGCAGGTTGTTGATACCATGGGCTCGATCAAGGAAAGCTCGCGCAAGATCGTCGACATCATCGGCGTCATCGACGGCATCGCGTTCCAGACCAATATCCTGGCGCTGAACGCCGCGGTGGAAGCGGCGCGCGCCGGCGAACAGGGTCGCGGTTTCGCGGTCGTGGCGTCCGAAGTGCGCAACCTGGCGCAGCGCTCGGCCGGTGCGGCCAAGGAAATCAAGTCGCTGATCGGCGACTCGGTCGACAAGGTCGATGCCGGCAGCAAGCTGGTGGACGAAGCGGGGCAGACCATGGACCTGATCGTGACCTCGATCAAGCAGGTGGCCGACATCATGGGCGAGATCACCGCGGCGACCCAGGAACAGAGCAACGGCATCGAGGAAGTCAACCAGGCCATCACCCAGATGGACGAAATGACGCAGCAGAACGCGGCCCTGGTCGAGGAAGCCGCGGCCGCCGCCGAGAGCATGCAGGAACAGGCCCAGTTGCTGGCCGCCGCCGTGAGCATCTTCAAGCTCAGTGGCGACGAGCGCAAGGCCCAGATGGCGGCGCCAGTACGGGCGGCGGTGCGTGCAGCCGCGCCGAAGAGCGCCTCGCGCGCGGTGGCAACCGTGGCCAAGCCGGCGCCCGCTGCGCCAGCCAAGCCGAAAAAGGTGGCCGTATCGGCGCCTGGCGACGACTGGGAAGAGTTTTAAACGTTGCGGCCACTTGGCACCACGCGCAGTCAAAATGAAAACAGGGTGAAGCAGTGACGCAAACGAAAACCGACACCGTCAAGGAATTCAACTTCACCAAGAGTGATTTTGAGCGCGTGCGCGCGCTGATTTACCAGCGCGCCGGCATTTCGCTGGCCGACAGCAAGCAGGAGATGGTCTACAGCCGCCTGGCGCGGCGCCTGCGCGCCACCGGCATCGTTTCGTTCGGGCGCTACCTGGACGACCTGGAAGCGGGGCGCCTGGGCGAGGAGTGGGAGTCGTTCACCAACGCGCTCACCACCAACCTGACCTCGTTCTTCCGCGAAGCGCACCACTTCCCGCTGCTGGCCGAGCATGTGAAGAAGCTGCGCGACCATCCGATCCAGATCTGGTGCTCGGCCGCCTCCACCGGCGAAGAGCCGTATTCGATCGCCATGACCGTGTGCGAAGCCTTCAACACGCTCACGCCGCCGGTGCAGATCATCGCCACCGACATCGACACCAATGTGCTGGCCACGGGCGCCAACGGGGTGTACGCGATCGACCGCATCGAGAAGATGGAGCCCGAGCGCGCCAAGCGCTTTTTCTTGCGCGGCAAGGGCGACCAGGACGGCATGGTGCGCGTGCGTCCCGAACTGCGCCAGCTGGTCACCTTCAAGCAGCTCAATCTGCTGGGCGACGGCTGGCCGCTCAAGGGACCGTTCGACGTCATTTTCTGCCGTAACGTGATGATCTATTTCGACAAAGCGACCCAGCGCAAGATTCTATCGCGCTTCGTGCCGCTGATGAAGCCCGATGGACTGCTGTTTGCCGGCCATTCCGAAAATTTTCTGTATGTGTCGGAGTCGCTCAAACTGCGTGGGAAAACCGTGTACGAACTCGATGGTCGCCGACCTTGACGCGACCCGCACCGAACTGAGAATTGAACATGGCTATCGAAATCAAAGAACAATTCGCGACCAACGTGTATTACGACCGTACCTTCGACTGCGACGCGGCCAAGATCCTGCCGGGCGAGTACTACTACACCCCCAAGGACATGCTGATCGTGACGGTGCTCGGTTCCTGCGTGTCGGCCTGCATCCGCGACAAGGTCACCGGCCTGGGCGGGATGAACCACTTCATGCTGCCGGACGGCGGCAGCGACCCGAACAGCCCGATCTCGGCCTCGATGCGCTACGGGACGTACGCGATGGAAGTGCTGATCAACGACCTGCTCAAGGCCGGAGCGCGGCGCGAGAACATGGAAGCGAAAGTGTTCGGCGGCGGCGCGGTGCTGCGCGGGTTCACGGCGATTAACGTGGGCGAGCGCAATGCGGCGTTCGTGATGAACTTTCTCAAGACCGAAAAAATGCGGGTGGTGGCCGAAGACCTGAACGACATCTGGCCGCGCAAGGTGTATTTTTTTCCGCGCACCGGCAAGGTGCTGGTCAAGAAGCTGATGCAAACCCATAACGACACCCTGGCGCGGCGTGAACTCGATTACGCCAGCCGGCTCAAGGTGGAGCCGGTCGGCGGCGCGATCGACCTGTTCTGACCGTCCCGACCGACATACTGAAAGCACAATATGAAGATCAAAGTACTGATCGTGGACGACTCGGCGCTGATCCGCAGCGTCATGAGCGAGATCATCTCGAGCCAGCCCGACATGGAAGTGGTGGGCGTGGCGCCCGATCCGCTGGTGGCGCGTGAACTGATCAAGCAGACCAACCCGGACGTGCTCACGCTCGACGTCGAGATGCCCAAGATGGACGGCCTCGACTTCCTCGAAAAGCTCATGCGCCTGCGCCCGATGCCGGTGGTGATGGTGTCCTCGCTGACCGAGCGCGGTTCCGAAATCACGATGCGCGCGCTGGAACTGGGCGCGGTCGATTTCGTGACCAAGCCGAAGATCTCGATCCAGAGCGGCATGCGCGAGTACACGGAGCTGATCTCGGACAAGATCCGGGCGGCGTCGAAGGCGCGCATCAAGCCGCGCACCGTCACCGCCGACAAGCCGAGCGGCGCGCTGCCGGCCCTGCGCAACCCGCTCACCTCGTCGGAAAAGCTGATCATCATCGGCGCCTCGACCGGCGGCACCGAGGCGATCCGCGAATTCCTGATGCAGATGCCTTCCGACTGCCCCGGCATCCTGATCGCCCAGCATATGCCGGAAGGGTTCACCACCTCGTTCGCGCGCCGCCTCGATACCCTGTGCAAGATCAGCGTGCGCGAAGCGGCCGGCGACGAGCGCGTGCTGCCGGGGCACGCCTACATCGCCCCGGGCCACTCGCACCTGCTGCTGGCGCGTTCGGGCGCCAACTATGTCACCCGCATCGAGCAGACCGACCCGGTCAACCGGCACCGGCCCTCGGTCGACGTGCTGTTTCGCTCGGCGGCCCAGGCGGCCGGTAAAAACGCGGTCGGCGTGATTCTGACCGGCATGGGAAAAGACGGCGCGGCCGGCATGCTCGACATGAAAACCGCCGGCGCCTACAACTTCGCCCAGGACGAGGCATCGTGCGTGGTTTTCGGCATGCCGCGCGAAGCGATCGCGATGGGCGGGACCCACGAAGTGGGGGCCTTGAACGCGCTGCCGGGCATGGTCCTTGGCTATCTGGCAACGCATGGCAGCCGTGCGTTGCGCGTTTGATCCGATTTGAGCCGAATTACTGTCTTTTTGCTGCTCGTTTATTCGCTTCACAGCAACAAAACTGCTATCCTTTAGTCTGCTTCCGCCCCGTAGGGGAAGTCTGTCAATAACCAGAGTAAGAGAATCAACGGAGTAATTTAATGGCTGATCCAAAGATGCGTTTTTTAGTTGTTGACGATTTCTCCACGATGCGCCGCATCGTGCGTAATCTGTTGAAAGAACTGGGTTATGCCAACGTCGACGAGGCGGAAGACGGCGTCATGGCGCTCGCCAAGCTGCGTAGCGAAACATTCGACTTCGTGGTCTCGGACTGGAACATGCCGAATATGGATGGCCTGACCATGCTGCAGAACATCCGCGCCGACCCCGCGCTGGCCAAGCTGCCGGTGCTGATGGTCACGGCCGAGGCCAAGAAAGAGAACATCATCGCCGCCGCCCAGGCGGGCGCGAACGGCTACGTGGTCAAGCCGTTCACGGCGGCCACGCTCGATGAAAAGCTGAACAAGATTTTCGAGAAGCTCGAAAAAAGCGGAGCGTGACCATGAGCGAGCACCTCAGCGCAGGCGCAGGCCAGTCGGCCGCAGGGTCGGACGAGCCGGGCGTGCACGACGAGTTCCTCAGCCGGATCGGACACATGACGCGCGCGCTGCACGACAGCCTGCGCGGCCTGGGCCTGGACAAGCTGATCGAAAAAGCCGCCAGCGACATTCCGGACGCGCGCGACCGCCTCGACTATGTCGCGCGGCTGTCGGAACAGGCTGCGCAAAAGGTGCTCACCGCAACCGAAGCGGCCGGCCCGCTGCAAGACCAGATCGACAGCGGCGCGACCGGCCTGGCCGCTTCGTGGCAAGCGCTGCTCGATGCGCCCGCCACCAGCGACGCCGAATGGCGCGCGCTGGCCGAGCGCAGCGTGGCGGCCATGGCCCAGGCCCGCACGGCCAGCAGCGCCACCAAAGGCTACCTGATGGACATCATGATGGCCCAGGATTTCCAGGACCTGACCGGGCAGGTGATCACCAAGGTGACCACCATTACCCGCAACCTGGAACAGCAACTGGTGCAAATGCTGGTCGATTTTGCGCCGGCCGAGGTCAAGCGTGAATACGACAACGGGCTGCTCAATGGCCCGCAGATCGACCCCACCCGGCACGACGTGGTTTCGAACCAGGGCCAGGTCGACGATCTGCTGGACAGTCTGGGCTTTTAAGCCGGCCGAGAGTTTCTGCCGGCGGCGGGGCGCATTGCCCCGCTTTCGCATGGCATCACCTAAACGACCCATACAATGCACGAATCAAACTTTATCGTCCGCGAACCCCTGCTCGATCCCAAGCAGCGCGTGATCGGTTATGAATTATCCTGGCAGCACCATGAAGGCCAGCCCGTCACCGACGAGGAGCTCGAAGCCCTGATCGGCTTCGTCGCCGAAAACGTCAACGACGAAGAGCACGGCTGGCTGCTGAAAGACAAAATCCTGTTCCTGGACGCGGTCCCGAACATGCTCTCGACCGATGCGTTGTTCGCCATGCCGCCCGAGCGCACCGTGCTGACCATGAAGGCATCCGACCTGGCCGACCCCGACACCCTGGCGGCGGTACAGGGCTTGCGCGCCGGCGGCGTCGGCATTTCGGTGCGCGACGGCGACCTGGCCCACCTGGGCAAGAACCTCGGCATGAGCGCCTCCTACATCGAAGTACGCTTCTCGGGCGCCGACGTGGCGGCCCAGGCCCGCACCTACGCCGCCGCCAAGCAATCGTCGGTGCGCATGGTCGGCCGTCCGGTCACCACCTGGGCCGACTTCGACGCCTGCGCCGCGCTCGGCCTGGACGCCTTCGTCGGCAAGCTGCACCTCACTCCGCGGCCCGGCATTCCGGTCAAGGGCATGAACCCGGCCCAGACCATCATCCTGCAACTGATGCAGATGGTGCAAAAGAACGAAGACATTCCCAAGATCGAAAGCGTGCTCAAGCGCGATCCGGCGCTCTCCTACAAGCTCCTGCGTTTCATCAACTCGGCCGGTTTCGGGGTCGGGCGCGAGATTCAATCCTTGCGCCAGGCCATCACCATGCTCGGCTATTCGCCGATGTACCGCTGGCTGACCCTGTTGCTGGCCACGGCCAGCACCAGCGGCTACTCGCCGGTACTGATGGAAACGGCCGTGGTGCGCGGGCGCCTGACCGAACTGCTCGGCAACAAGGGCTTGCCACGCAGCGAGAGCGAAAACCTGTTCATGACCGGCATGTTCTCCCTGCTCGACCGCCTGCTCGGCCTGTCGATGAAAGAAGTGCTCGACACCATCCAGCTGCCCGACGAAGTGGTGCGCGCGCTGCTGACGCGCGGCGGCGCGTACGGACCGTACCTGGCGCTGGCCGAAGCGTGCGAGCTCAACTCGCAGCTGGTGGCCTCGCTGGCCAAGTCGATCAACATTACGCCGGTGGACGTCAACAAGGCCCACCTGTCGGCCCTGGCCTGGGCGCAGAACCTGACCACTTGACCATCCGCAGCAATATGCATTGCCCTGCCGGGGTCTGCGCTCTGATTGGAAATCTTTCGAATCAGGGCGCAGGCCCCGCTCCCGTATGACGCCTGGTCGACGGCATGCCACTTCTACCCTATAGGATACTTATGACACACAAGTTTGCTTCGTTCATGGTCGCCGGTGCGATGTTGTTGGCAATCCCGCTGGGCGCCAGCGCCAATCCGGCGCACGATCAACTCAAGTCGATGACAGAAGCGAAGCGGCAGGCGCTGTTGACCAAGTTCATGGCCAAATCCAACAAGCAATGTACCGCAGTCACGCAGACCTTCTATCAGGGCAGCGATCAGAACGACAATGCCATCTGGAACGCCAAATGCGCGGATGGCTCGACCTTCGCAATCCAGGTCAACAACGACGCAGGCGGCTCGACCCGCATCATCAGCTGCGCGGTGCTCAAGTCCGTTTCTGGCCAAAAATGCTTTACCAAGTTCAAAAAATAGGCGCGACGGCGGCGCTGCGCAAGCCGGCGCGCCGGAGGGGTGCATGAAAGTGTACCTGGACGACGAACGCCGCACCCCGGACGGCTGGGTACGCGTGTATTGGCCGGAGCAAGCGATCGCCTTGCTGCGCACGGGCGAGGTGAGCGAGATCAGCCTCGATCACGACCTGGGCGACGACGTGCGCGGCACGGGGTATGACGTGGTGCTGTGGATCGAGGAACAGGTCATGACGGCCGGCTTTCGGGCGCCGGCGATGCGGGTGCATTCGGCCAATGCCTCGGCGCGCGAAAAAATGGAAGCGGGAATCCGAACAATCGAACGCTATGCCGGCCGCGCCGGCGCTGCATGAAGGAAGTTATGTGGGGAAACAATTGATATCACGCCTGGTCGCGGGCGCCCTGATCGCTGCGTTCGCTGGGTCCGCGTGTGCCAATCCGGTCCACCTGCGCATCGCCAAGATGACGCAAACCAAGCGCCAGGCGGCCTTGGGAGAGATGGTGCAGCAGGCCGGCATCAAGTGCATCGGCATCAAGCGCGCGATCTACCAGGGCAGCGACGAGGGCGGCACGGCGCTGTGGAGTGCGCGTTGCGCCGATGGACGCCTGTTTGCGGTAGAGATCGCCACCGACGCCGACGGCAGCGCGCGTGTCATGCGTTGCAAGTCGCGCAAACGGGGCGCCGGCAACTGCAAGTTCAAGGGCAGATTCTGAGTACGCTCGGCGTTCCGGCGTGAACCAGTCTCCCAACCGGGGTCAGAGCTCTGATTAGAAAGATTTCTAATCAGAGCTCTGACCCCGATGGGTATATGTAGCAGCAAACTGACGAAACCGTCGGATTCCATTAACTGAACAGACAAACATTGCCCACCTATGTGTAAGTATGGCGGGAATTTAACGATGTTTCGAGTCAGAGCTCTGACCCCGGTTTGGGTTTAAAGAAAGATGATTGCGATGAATATCGACGCCCTTGCCACCATGAACCCGGCATCCGGGGATCTGGCGCCCTTGACGGCGCACCTGGAGTACCTGGGTGACATTGCGCAACCCTGCATCGAGATTAGCTTGCTCGAAAGCGTCGCTCCAGCACCGGCGGCGAGCAGGTTCGGTGGCGTCCCGATGGTGCCGGCCGGCTTCGCGTGGCCGACGCACGCCGTCGGCCAGTACCGGTTCCTCGGGCAGGTCAACTTCAGTGAGATTGCCTCGCCGTCGGCATTGCCGGGCACTGGCATGTTGAGCTTGTTTTACGCACAGGACGAGCGCGGCGAATGTTTTTGGGGAGACCCCGATTATGTCCTCGCCTATTATTGGGACGATCCTGAGCAATTAGCACAGTTCACCGGTGCCGACGGGGAACCGGTCCAGCACAGCGTCGCACTCGATTTCACAGCGGGGATCAGCATTCCCCGGCATTACGAGCTGCGCAATGACTGGCCGTTCGACCAGTACAGCGAGGAGGCGGACCGCGTTCTCAGTGCTTTAGGGCCATTAACAGTCGATGATTACTTGCTAGGATATCCGTCGTTCGATTCCCTGGCGTACGATCCGACACCGGAGCAGGACTGGGTAAGCCTGTTGACGCTCGTCTCGCATGAGACGCTGCAATGGTGCTGGCAGGACGGCGCCAAGCTGATGGTGTTCATTCACAAAGACAAGCTCAAGGAAGCCGACTTCAGTGAACTGCGCTGCGATGCCGGGTAGCAATTCCCGCCAACCGGGGTCAGAGCTCTGATTAGAAATCTTTCTAATCAGAGCTCTGACCCCGGTTGGCGGGTGTTGCGAGGTCGCGACGATATCGTGGGCTGAACTCGCCAATGCCGACAAACAAGTGTCGGCGTCGGCCAAGTGTGGCAGAAACTTAACAAAATTGCGAGTCAGAGCTCTGACCCCGGTGGTGGGTCAGATTTCGAGGTTGTCGATCAGGCGGGTAGTGCCGAGCTTGGCCGCTGCCAGCACCACCAGCGGCGCGCCTTGCGCCAGGTCGCCCGCGCTCGGCGGTTGCAGGTCGTTTTGCTTGCGGATCGAGATGTAATCGGGCTTCCAGCCGCGCCGCGCCAGTTCTTCCATCGCTTTGTGTTCGAGCTGGAAAATGTCCAGGTGGCCCGAGCGGACTTCGTTCGCGACGGCGTTCAGGCTCTGGTACAGCGCCGGCGCTTCGGCCCGCTCCGCTTCCGACAGGTACATATTGCGCGACGATAGCGCCAGGCCGTCGTCCGCACGCCAGGTCTCGGCCGCGATAATCTGCGTCGGCAGCGCGAATTGACGGCTCATGTTGCGCACCATCATCAGCTGCTGGTAATCCTTCTTGCCGAAGACGGCGACTTTCGGTTGCACGCACGAAAATAGTTTCAGCACGATGGTGGTCACACCGGTAAAAAATCCCGGGCGGAATTCGCCTTCGAGGGTGTTGCCGAGGTCTTGCGGCGGGCTGACGCGAAATTCCTGCGGCTCCGGGTACAAGTCTTTCTCGGTCGGCGCGAACAGCACGTAGACGCCTTCCTTTTCCAGTTTTTCGACGTCCGCCTGGAAGGTGCGCGGGTATTTGTCGAAGTCTTCGTTCGGGCCGAATTGCAGGCGGTTCACGAAGATCGAGGCCACCACCGGGTCGCCATGCTTGCGCGCCAGGCGCATCAGCGAAAGATGCCCTTCGTGCAGGTTGCCCATTGTCGGCACGAAGGCCGTGCGCAGCTGGCCGCTGAGCTGGTCGCGCAGTTCTTCAACGGAAGAGATGATTTTCATGGGGCTTTCCTCAAACGGGTATCAAATGGATCGGCTTATGCCGGGGAGTAGGCGAGGCGCACGTAAATCGGCGCGAACGGCTCGGCCTGGGTAATTTCGATCAGGGTTTCCTTGGCCAGCTCCAGCATGGCCACGAAGTGCACGACGACAATCGGCACGCCGCCCTGGCCCTGGAACAAGTCGGCGAATTCGACGAAGCGGGCGCTTTGCAGTTGCCGCAAAATCGAGGTCATGTGCTCGCGCACCGACAGTTCCTGGCGGCTGATGCGGTGGTGCTGGGTCAGCTTGGCGCGCTTGAGCACGTCCAGCCAGGCGCGCTGCAGGTCGAGCGGATCCACATCCGGCCAGGTCGGAATGTTGCTCTGCTCGACGAACAGGGACGGCCGGGTGAAGTCGCGGTCGAGCTGGGGAATGGCGTTGATTTCGTAGGCGGCCAGCTTGATCTGCTCGTAGTCGAGCAGGCGCCGCACCAGGTCGGCGCGCGGGTCGTAGGTGTCGAGCAGGTCGTCGTCGGGCAGGCGCTGCGGCAGCAGCATGCGCGACTTGATTTCGATCAGCATGGCGGCCATCAGCAGATATTCGGCGGCCAGTTCCAGGTTGTGCAGGCGGATCTGGTCGACATATTTCAGATATTGCAGGGTGACCTGCGCCATCGGAATATCGAGGATATTGAAGTTTTGCTTGCGGATCAGGTAGAGCAGCAGGTCGAGCGGACCTTCGAAGGCGTCCAGGAAGATCTCGAGCGCGTCGGGCGGGATGAACAGGTCGGTCGGCATGCGCAGCAGCGGTTCGCCGTACAAACGGGCAAACGCGGGCACCTCGGGCGGCGTTTCAAGTTCCGCCGGCAGTTCGAGCGGGGCAGCGGGGGCGTCCCGTAGGGCGTCGCCTGGCAGGTCGCCTGGCGCGTCGCTGGGCGCGTCGCGTAGCGAGCCATCCGGCTCGGTGGCGAGTTCTTCCGTCGCCGCCTCTTCTGGCAACATGGTCTCGCCCTGAACCGTCAGAGCTTGTTCTGGTACACGTACGCTTGCTGCTGGACGCGCGATTCCTTGGTTTTATCCTGGTCGGCCAGGGTGATCGGCGCCTTGTCCCACAGCAGCGCGCGGCCGGCGATCTGGCCAGCTTCCATCTCGGGATTCTTGGCCTTGAGCTCGCGGATGAACTTGGTGTGGTCGGATTCGTAGAGCTGGAATTGTTTGGTCAGTTTCATAATAGGCAGTGGGTAGCAACGAGGGTAGCGACAACGCTATTTTACCGCGAGCAAGGCGGCAGGGGGGATTCGTCGGGCGCCCCCAGGGTAGCCCGACGACAGCGCAGTGCGGGCGCTTGACGGACGCTTACGGGTGCAGTGCGTTCAGTTGCTTGGCGATGATGTCGTGATTGAGCCACACCACCGGGGCGATTTTCTCGGCGGCGCCGTAAAACATGAGCGGGCCGGCGCTTTCCAGCACCAGTGCGCTGAGGTGGTCGGTGATCAGGGCCTTGCGGTCCTTGTGCAGCTTGGTCATGTCGTCCGAGGTGCCGATCATCACTTCCGCCAGCGCCGGGGTGTTGTCCATCGGCCAGGCGTCGAAGTTGCGGAAGCTGGCGCTGACCGGGTCGTTGTTGTAGGCCTCGATCCGGTCGATCAGGCTTTCCAGCGAGACGCCGTCGTTGAGCAATTCCTGGCAGGCTGCCCATTGCTGTTCGACCCAGGCAGCGCCGCCTTCGCGTTTGAGCGCGCTCAGCAGGGGGAACAGGGACAGTTCGACGCCGGCAAAAATATCCGAGGAGTTGGTACGGATTTCAGGGCAGTTGAACACTGTTGCAGCAATCCCTTGCGCCCAGGCAGCCTGCGCCACGCTTTCGAGCCGCATCTTGGCATAGCCCTGGGTGTAGTTGGTGTAGGTCTGCCACTGGTACTTGCCGTCGATCAGGATTTCGCTGCCGTGGTAGCCGTACGCCGTGTAGCGCACTTCGCCGCCTTGTGCGGTGACGCGCTCGCGGATCGCGGCGCTGGCGGTAATCAGGTGTTGCAGGGTGTTGGCGGTGACTTCGTCGAAGTTCATCAAAATCAGCTTGCCGAGGTCACTGTCGAGCAGTTCCCGCGATGACATGAATCGTTCGCCGCGGCCCTTGTAGATGCGGTTCGCGATCGCCAGGAAAGCCTTGATCTTCGGAATGCCGCCGGCCATGGTGTGGGCGAAGAAGACATTGCTGCCGTCCGGGATCAGCTTGTCGATCTCGGCCATGGCTTGCGCGGCGGAGCCGGCGAAGCGGCGCACGCCGACGTCGCGGCAGCGCTCGACCGCGGCCCAGTCCAGTTTTTCTTCCTGCCAGCCCTTGAGGGTGACGCCGGCCAGCATCTCGGTCGGGTTCTGTTCGCCTTCGGGCGCGTCGAGGTCGAAGCCGGCCATCAGCGGCACGTTGATGATGCGCCCGCCGAGCTTGGCTTCGGCTTCGGCCAGTTCTTCTTCGTTGAGTGCGCGCAGCGCGTTGTTGTCGTCGCGCCGGCCGACGGTGATGCCGACGATGGTCATGCCGGCCTTGCGTGCCTCGTCGATCAGGCCGTTAGCATAGCCGCGGCCGAACAGCTCGCCGAACAGTACGAATACGTCGCCTTTGCGAAACAGCTTGGCCTGCGGGATGTGCCTCAAGGAAGTCAATTCGGTCATAGATACCACTCAAAAGTAAGAAGGTTCGGGCGCCGGGCCCACCACCCCGAAGAGGCGCCGTGCTGCTGGCGGCTGGCATGCGGGGCATGTTGTTTTTCTCGTCAAGCGCGACATTATAGCGCCCGCTTGCGGCCCCCGATGTCGGCGTGACGGTATTGACGCGCTGATTCATTGCAAGGATGGTGTTGCTGTTAATGGCGCAGCACGCGCCGCATCACGCGCGGCGGCGGTTCGGCTGGATTGGCATAGGAATATTCGAGTTCGTCGGCCAGTTCGAATTCATAGGCGGCGTACAGGTCGAGCAGCCTGGGCTGGTCGTCGCGCACGGCCAGCCGCAGTTCCTGCACGCTGCTGGCCTGGCTGTGGTGGATCACCGCTTCGAGCAGGTGCTGCGACAGGTTGCCGCCACGGCAACGCGGCAGCACGCCCATGCGGCGAATTTCCCACACGTCCGGTTCGAACTCGTGCGGTGCCCAGCGTACCGAGCCGACCGGCGCATCGTCCAGCAGCAGGATGAAAGCGCCGCCGCTGCGCAGCTGTTCGGCCACGCGCTGGGCGGTCTCGCGGTGGCCGCTCGACGTCACCGTCACCGTGCCTGCCCAGCAAGCGCGGGTCAGGTTGGCAATCAGCTGGGCGTCGTCGTCGCTTGCAGCGCGCACCACGAGGTTCATGCGCGTCCTTAGCCGATGCGCATGCCAGGCTGCGCGCCCGGGAATGGTTCGAGCACGTACAGGCCAGGGTTGGCTTTCTCGTCGGCGGCGGAGGCGCACAGGACCATGCCTTCGGAGCTGCCGAACTTGCCGATCTTGCGCGGCGCCAGGTTGGCCACCATGACCGTCAGCTTGCCGATCAGTTGCTCGGGCGTGTAGGCCGACTTGATGCCGGACAGTACGTTGCGATGGCGGCCTTCGCCGACGTCCAGGGTCAGGCGCAGCAGCCGCTCGGAGCCGTCCACCGCTTCGCAGTGGACGATCCTGGCGATGCGCATGTCGATCTTTTGGAAGTCGGCGAACTCGATCGTCGGTGCGATGGCTTCGATGTCGCCGGCGACCGGCGCTTCCAGCACCGGCGCCACGGCGACGGGCACCGGTGCGGGCGCCGCCACCACAGGCGGCTTGTCGATCAGTGCCTCGACCATTTTCGGGTCGATCCGGGTCATCAGATGGTCGTACACGCCGATCTCGCGGCCGAGCATGGTTTCGTACACGGCGGCGCCGCTCGTATCGCTCCAGCTCAGTTGATCGTCGCGCAGATACACGGCAACCTTGGCCGCCACATCCGGCAGCACCGGCGCGAGCATGATGGTGATTTGGCGGAACAGGATCAATGAGGTGCTGCACACATCATGCAGCTGCGCCATTTTTTCCGGATCCTTGGCCAGCAGCCATGGCTTGTTGTCGTCGATGTACTGATTGGTGACGGCAACAATTTCCATGATTTCGCGCAGCGCCTTGCCGAATTCGCGGTTTTCGTAGCTGGCGGCGATGCCGGCCTGGCGTTCCTGGCCGTCGACCATCAGCGCGCGGCCGATGACCTGCTGGGCGTCAGGCGACAGGGTCGCGGTGAGCTTGCCTTCGAAATGCTTGGCGATGAACCCGGCGCAGCGGCTGGCGATGTTGACGTATTTGCCGATCAGGTCGCTATTCACGCGCGCAATGAAGTCGTCGCCGTTGAAGTCGAGGTCTTCCACCTTCGAGTTGAGCTTGAAGGCGATGTAGTAGCGTAGCCATTCCGGATTCATTTTCAGGTCGAGGTAGCGCAGCGGCGAAATGCCGGTGCCGCGCGACTTGGCCATCTTTTCGCCGTTCAGGGTCAGGTGGCCGTGCACGTTGACCTTGAGCTTGTCGATCACCGGGTGCCCGGCGAAGTTGAGCATCGCCGGCCAGAACAGCAGGTGGAAGGAGACGATATCCTTGCCGATGAAGTGGACTTGCTCGGTGTCCGGGTCGTTCAGCAGGGCATCGAAGTCGATGCCTTTTTTGCTGCAATAATTTTTCAGGCTGGCCAGGTAGCCGACCGGCGCGTCCAGCCAGACATAGAAAAACTTGCCCGGCGCATCGGGAATCGGGATGCCGAAGTAGGGCGCATCGCGCGAAATATCCCAGTCGGCCAGTTTTTCGCCGGCGTCGCCGAGCCATTCCGACACCTTATTGACCATTTCCGGCTGCAAGCGGCCAGGCGTGTTCAGCCATTCCTTGAGGAAGGTGTAGCAGCGCGGGTCCGACAGGGCGAAGAAATACTGTTCCGATGGTTTCAGGATCGGGGTCGAGCCGGTGAAGACCGAGAACGGGTTCACCAGTTCGGTCGGCTGGTAGGCCGCGCCGCAGACTTCGCAATTGTCGCCGTACTGGTCCTTGGCGCCGCATTTCGGGCACTCGCCCTTGATGTTGCGGTCGGCCAGGAACATGCCCTTGACCGGGTCGAAGAAGCGGTCGACCGTCTTGGTGACGATCAGGCCGGTCTCGCGCAGCTTGCGGTAGATGCCTTGCGACAGCTCCACGTTCTCAGGGGAATCGGTCGAGTACCAGTTATCGAAGGCGATGTGGAAGCCGTCCAGGTACTGCGGGCGGTCGGCGGCGATCTCGGCCACGAATTCCTGGGGCGTCATGTTCTTTTTCTCGGCCGCGATCATGATCGGCGTGCCGTGGGTGTCGTCGGCGCAGACGAAGTGGACTTCACGGGCTGCGTCGCCGTCGCGTTGCATTCGCTGGAAGCGTACCCAGATATCGGCCTGGATGTATTCCATCATGTGGCCGATATGAAAAGCTCCGTTGGCGTAAGGCAGGGCGGTGGTGACGAACAGCTTGCGAGTCATGGTTAAGATGCGCTTTTTAATAAGTTTATTAGGAAATACAGAGGAGCATTTTACCAGCGGATGACCCGACTGCGCACGGGGGATTGCCCGGATTTGCCATTCAGGCAAGGCCGCGCAGGGCAATTTGCGCTAAACTTCGGCATGTTTCGGCATCATATTCCCTGGAGATTTACATGAACATCACAGTAGAAGACGTCAAGAATGCACTGACGGCGGTTATCGATCCGAACACGCAGAAAGATTTCGTTTCTTCCAAGGCGATCAAGAATATCAAGCTCGACGGCAACGACATCGCCCTCGACGTCGAACTCGGCTATCCGGCCAAGAGCCAGATCGACGCCATCCGCAGCGCGGTGGTGGCCGCCTTGCAGGCGCTGCCGGGCGCGGGCCGGATCAATCCGAACGTGTATTCCAGGATTATTTCGCACACGGTGCAGCGCGGCCTGAAAATCATGCCGAACGTGAAGAACATCATCGCGGTGGCCTCGGGCAAGGGCGGCGTGGGCAAGTCGACCACGGCGGTCAACCTGGCGCTGGCCCTGGCGGCCGAGGGCGCCAGCGTGGGCGTGCTCGATGCCGATATTTATGGTCCGTCGCAGCCGATGATGCTCGGCATTAATGGCCGTCCGGAAACGTCGGACGGCAAGACCATGGAACCGCTGGAGAACCACGGCTTGCAGGTGTCGTCGATCGGTTTCATGATCGATCCGGACGAGCCGATGGTGTGGCGCGGCCCGATGGTCACGCAGGCGCTGCAGCAGTTGCTTGAGCAAACCAACTGGCGCGACCTCGATTACCTGATCGTCGACATGCCGCCAGGCACGGGCGACATCCAGCTGACCCTGTCGCAAAAAGTCCCGGTCACGGGCGCGGTGATCGTCACCACGCCGCAGGATATCGCCCTGCTCGACGCGCGCAAGGGTTTGAAAATGTTCGAGAAAGTTGGCATTCCGATCCTCGGCGTGGTGGAAAACATGAGTACCCACATCTGCTCGAACTGCGGCCACACGGAAGCGATTTTCGGCCATGGCGGCGGCGCCAGGATGTGCGCCGACTTCGGCGTGGAGTTCCTCGGCGCCTTGCCGCTGACCATGTCGATCCGCGAGCAGACCGATTCGGGACGCCCGACTGTGGTGGCCGAGCCGAACGGCCCGGTGGCGCAGATTTACAAGGAGATCGCGCGCAAGGTTGCCATCAAGATCGCCGAGAAGGCGAAAGACATGACCAGCAAGTTCCCCAGCATTGTCATTAAAAACGACTAAGCCAGGCTGAGAGCCTGTCCGTTGAGATAGGTTCTGGGGTGTGGCGCTTTCGCGGCGCCCACGTGCAAAATAGGCAAGGGTTGGCGTGGACCACGCCGGCCAGTCTTTTACCAACTGCAAAGGAATCCACTTGAAATCGTTCATCAAGCACATCGTCTTCTCCGCCTCCCTGCTGGCAGCGGCCGCCGCGTCGGCGCAATCGGTCTCCTTCGTCGAGCCGGCCGACGGCGCGACCGTCAAGAGCCCGTTCAAGGTCAAATTCGCCGTCGAGGGCATGGAGATCAAGCCGGCCGGCGCGCTGGTCGCCAATTCCGGCCACCATCACCTGGTGATCAACGGCGGCGCCATCAAGGAAGGCGAGTCGATTCCCTTCGATGACAAGCACTTGCACTTCGGCAAAGGCCAGACCGAAACCGACGTCAAGCTGCCGCCCGGCGAGTACACCCTGACCATGCAGTTCGCCAACGGCGCGCACCAGTCCTACGGCACGCCGATGAGCAAGTCGATTAAAGTGACCGTCAAGTAATTCCCCCGCGAGCGCTGGCGGCAGTACAATTGTTTTATCGATAAAACAATGCCTGCCATGAAGCGCTCCGATTCCCCTGTTAATGTTGCCAGACGCGCCCTGTTGCTGAGTGCGGCGGCGGCGCTCGCGGGACCTGCCGCCACCGCCCGTTCCGGGCCACGCGAGCTGCTCGTCGTCGGCGCCCATTTCGCGCGCGTGTACGAGCGCGCCAACGGCGAATTCTCGGGCATGGCGGTCGAGATCATCCGCGCCATTGCCGGCGACCTCGGCCAGCCCGTGCATTTCGAGCTGTATCCGTGGGCGCGCGCGCAGTCGATGGTGGCGCAGGGCCAGGCCGACATCCTGGTCGGCCCGTACAAATCGCCTGAACGGCTGGCGTCGTTTGCGTTTTCCGAGCGCCCGTTCTACCAGGACCAGATGGTGTTCTTCTCGCGCAGCAATGCGCCGTTTGCCTGGGACGGCACCTACGCGTCCTTGCGCGACAAGCGCATCGTGATCATCAACGGCTGGGCTTACGGCGACGAATTCAATGCCGCGCGCGATCAATTGACGGTCAGCGTGACCAATTCGGTCGAGTCGGCGCTGACCATGCTCTCGCACGGGCGCGTCGACTTGTTTGCCAGTAATGTGCGCAATACCGAGCCGGTCATTCCCCTGCTGGCGCTGGAGGGCAAAGTGATGCCGGTCGGGCGCACCATTTCCCTGCAACGCGGCTTTTTCGCCTTTCCCAAACGTCCCGAATACGACGTCATGCGTGCCCGTTTCGACCGGGCGTTCAATGCCTGGGTCGACAGCGGCGAACTGCGCAAACTCGGCAAGCGGCTCAACGTCCAGGTACCCTGAACGGCGCTGGGGCGCGCCGAGCTTGCATATATCCTCGTAGAATCGACAACTTGCGGTTACCATACGCCGCATGACGCTTTGACAACGGTCATATTCCCAGTTGATTTTTCGCAGGAGATGCCTTGCTGCGTCCACCTGCTCCCAGGAGACAAACAATGATTGATAAAAATATTCTGCGCGCCGCTTGCGTGTCGGCGGTGGCGCTATTCGGCGTGCAGGCATCCGCCTCGGCGGCGATTCTGTCCGTCGGACCGGGCAAGACCTATGCCAAACCATGCGCGGCGATCGCAGCGGCGAAGAATGGCGACACCGTCGAGATCCAAGGTGGCGTGGTCTACAGCGGCGACGTGTGCGGCATTTATGCCAGCAATTTCACCATCCGGGGCGTCAATGGACGTCCGAAAATCGATGCCGCAGGCAAGAATGCGATGGGGAAAGCGATCTGGGTGGTGGTCGGCAACAATGTGTTGATCGCCAACGTGGAAATGTATGGCGCCAAGGTTCCCGACCGCAATGGTGCGGCCTTGCGCCTGGAGGGCGCCGGCTTTACCTTGCTCAACAGCTTCCTGCACGATAACGAGAACGGCATTCTCAGCGGCGCGAATGCAGCCAGCGATGTCGTTATCGAAGGCACCGAATTCGGACGCAACGGGTATGGCACCGGGCAGACGCACAATCTGTATATCGGCACGGTGCGCAGCCTGACATTCCGCCGCAATTTTTCGCATGATGCGCATGTGGGGCACAACCTCAAGTCGCGCGCGCAGACCAACTATATTCTGTATAACCGCTTTTCCAGCCTGCGGCCGGGCGAAACCGGTTCGACCGCCGCCGGTCAGCCGAGTTACGAGATCGATCTGCCGAATGCCGGTACCTCGTATGTGATCGGGAATGTGATCCAGCAGCCGGCGGCGAATCAAAACGGCGCCATGCTGGCGTATGGGGAAGAGGGGGCGTCGAATGCCGGGCATGATCTGTATGTGGTCAATAATACCTTCCTCAACGACGATACCGCGCGCGGGGTATTTGTGATGGTCGGTTCGGGCGTGACCAAGCCGGTTCTGCTGCAGAATAATATCTTTTCGGGGATCGGGACCTTGAGTACGCAGGCCACGACGGTGGCCAAGACCAATTACCGCTCGGTGGCGCCGGGGTTTGTCAACCGCGCGACCTACGATTTGCGGCCGACGCCATCGCCGCTGGTGGTCAATGCGGCGACCGATCCGGGCGTGTCGGCCAGTGGCTATGTGCTCAAGCCGGTGGCGCAGTACAAGCATGTGGCTTTCTGGGTCGGCCGCCCGGTGACCGGCGCGCTCGATATCGGGGCGTACGAGGCGAATTCGATCGCGCCGTAGCCGTAATTGGAAAATCGCTACCGTCAAATTGAATGTTAAATGCAAAACCGTCTTTCCCGGCCTCGGCGGCCCCCTTGGCGGGAATGACGGCTCATCGTTTATTTGTCAAAATTTAGGCTACCTTACGCCTTCACCCCCACAATCCCCACTTCCGCCGCCCACTGGCTTAGATCGCTACGCTTGATCGCCGCAGCCATCAACTCCGGGAACAGATCCGGCGTACACGCAAAGCACGGCGCCCCCAGCGCGGCAAAATACGCCGCATTCGCATGGTCGTAACTCGGCGCCCCGTGATCGTCGAGCGCCAGCAGCACGATCACCTGCACGCCCGCCGCCACCAGCGCCGCCGCCCGCTTGCGCATCTCGTCATTATTCCCACCTTCGTACAAATCGCTGATCAGCACGAAAATGGTCTCGGTCGGCCGCGTGATCAAGCCCTGGCTATACCTCAGCGCCCGGTTGATATCCGTCCCGCCGCCCAATTGCGTACCGAACAGCACATCGACCGGATCGGCCAGCATCGGCGTCAGGTCGATCACCGCCGTATCGAACACCACCACCTGGGTACTGACCGCCTTGATGGTCGCCAGCACCGCCGCGAACACGCTGGCGTACACCACCGACGGCGCCATCGAGCCGCTCTGGTCGATGCACAGCACGATATCGCGCAGCGATTGCCCCTTGCGCCCGAAGCCGATGCGCGTTTCCGGGATGATCGTCCGGTACTCCGGCTGGTAATGCCGCAGATTGGCGCGGATCGTGCGCAGCCAGTCGATTTCGTGATGGCGCGGACGGCGGTTGCGCACCGCCCGGTTCAGGCTGCCCGTCACCGCCTGCCGGAACGGACTGGCCAGCCGGCGTTCGAGCTCGTCCACCACTTGGCGCACCACGATGCGCGCGGTTTCCTTGGTCTTGTTCGGCATCACCTTGTTCAAGCTGAGCAGGGTGGCGACCAGATGCACATCCGGCTCGACCGACTTGAGCATTTCGGGTTCCAGCAGCATTTGCTCCAGGCCCAGCCGCTCCAGCGCATCTTTCTGCATCACCTGCACCACGCTCGACGGAAAATACTGGCGGATGTCGCCCAGCCAGCGCGACACGTTCGGCGCCGACGCGCCGAGCCCGGCGCCGCGTCCCGATGGCGGGTTGTACAGGGCCGACAGCGCCCGGTCCATGGCCAGGTCGTCGACGCCGAGCGCGACTTCCGGCTGGCCAGGCTCGCTGCCCAATACCATGCGCCAGCGGCGCGTTTGTTCCTGCGGGGTAATGTCATGCGCCATGAGCGGCCTCCGTTGTCGATGTCACTGCGCTGCCGCCGAGAATCATGCCCAGCACCGGCAGCACCAGCCTGGCGCGCGCTTCATCGAGGTTGCCGCCCGATGCGGCGATGCTTACCGTGCCTCCGGCGCTGCCGGCGCGTTCGCTCAGCTGGCGCCGCTCGGGTGCTTCAAAGGCGCCGAAGGTGCGGCGCAGCAGCGGCAGCAGTTCGACGAAGCTGTCCGCATCGAGGCTGTTGATCCAGGAATTGACCAGGGTCCACAAGCTGTCGTTGTGCAGCAGCAGGGCCGCGCTGCCCTGTAGAAAACCTTCGAGCCAGTTGCCGCTGGCCAAAGGCGCGCTGGCGTGCGAGCAGCGCTGCGCCAGTGCGCGCGCGGTGCGTTCCTGGTCCCAGTGTCCTTGCTCCGACAGAATACGGGCGCAGCGCCCGCTGATCAGCGGATGCGACTGTTCATTGCCCGCCACCTGGTCGAGCGCGTCGAACCAGGCGTCCAGCAGCGCTTCTTCCTGAATCAGGCGGATCGCGCGGTCGGCGGCGATGAGCTGCTTGACCAGCACCCCCGCCGGTTCGTCGGCCATGCCCAGCACGCCGTAGGGCAGGGCGATGCAGGCGCGCGTGACGAGGCCGTCGACCACCTGGCCGATGGCGCTGGTATCGGTGGCGCGCACGCTGCCGTAGCGCAGCACGCCGGCCAGCGGCGGCAGGGCCGCCAGCATGAAGCCGACGTCGGGCGTCAAGGCGCCGACTTCCTGGATGCGCCGCATCAGCAAGTCGACCGCTTGCGGCAGGTCGGCCAGCAAGACCTGTTCGATCAGGGCGGTCAGGTCGGGCAGGGTCGTGGCCTCGTTGGCCTGGCTGACCGCCTTGCCGGTGGCGGCCGCTTGCACGGTGCCGCCCCACACGTTCGCTTCGATCAGGCGGATCGCAAACTCCGGCTCCCATGCCAGGCGCCACCATTCGTGGAAGGTGCCGGACTTGCCGCTCACGCGTTCGGAGCGGCCCCACTCGACGCCGAGCAGCGCCAGGCGGTGCAGCAGCACGCTTTTTTCCAGGTGCGCCGGCTGGCGCAGGTCGAGTTCGAGCTGGCTGTGGTCGGCCTTGACCGGCAGGCGCAGGCGTTTTTGCTGGGCCTGCACATCCTGCGGCAGCGGCAGGGTCGGCACGCTGTCGGGCACCTCGCCCAGGCGGTCGTTGATCAGCAGGGCGTCGTGGATCAGGCGCAGCGGGCTGTCGTTGTCGTAGCAAAACACCGCGCGCACCGCTTCCTGCAACTCGCCCAGGCCCGGACGGGGCCGTTCGCGCATCGCCGCCAGCGTATCGGCCAGGCGCACCGCTTCGATGATGCTGGCCGAGGAGGCATCCAGGTCGTGCTTGCGCAGCAAGATGGCGACGTCGGTCAGCCAGTACAGGCTGGCCTGGGCCGGGTGGTTCCACAGGTGATGGTACCAGCCGGGCGCGCTGACCCCCGCTCCGTAGCCGCTGCGAAAGGCCAGGCGGCCGTAGCTCCACGGGGTCCAGGTCGCCGCCAGTTTGACCTTCGGCAAGCCCTTGAGCAAGTCGTTGTCGCTCTTGGCGGACGGCATGCTTGCCAGCGCCGGCACGTGGTAGGCGCCGCAGACCACGGCGATGCGCTGGTGGCCCTGTTTTTCGGCCAGGCGGATGGCGTTGCGCATCCACGCTTCGCGCTGCTGCTCGTGCAGATTGGGCGGGGCGGCGATGTCGGTGCGCACCGTGCTCATCATTTCGGCGATGGCGGCGAACAGGTCGAGGCTGTCGGCGCGCTGCTCGACCAGGTGCTCCCACCAGGTGTCGGTGTCCGAAAAGCCGGCGGCGTTGGCGAGCCAGTGCAGCGGGTCTTCGTGCAGCTCGTCGCTGTCGCTGCCGGGCGATGCCTGCGCGGCGCCGTCCTCGTCCGCTTGCTCGTCCCTATCCGCATCTTCAGCCTCGGCCGGACCGGCCTCGACAACCTCCGGCCCGGCCAGGCGATGCGCCTGCGGCAAGTCGCAAAAGCGCACCGGCACGCCGTTGGCGGTGGCGTAGCGCATGGCTTGCCATTCCGGCGAGAACGCGGCGAACGGGTAGAACACGGCGCGCTGCGGCGTGGCCGGCACGTAGACCAGCAGCGCGACCGGCGGCTTGATGGCCGGGTCGGCGGCAAAGGCGATCAGCTCGTCGGCCTCGGGCGGACCTTCGATCAGGATGCAGTCCGGGGCCAGCGCCTGCAAGGCGTGCGCCAGGCTGCGCGCGCAGCCCGGACCGTGGTGGCGGATGCCGAATAAATGAACGCTCATCGGCTCAGTTCATCACGTCGCGGCAGGCCCGGTACAGGTCTTTCCAGCCTTCGCGTTCCTTGACCACGGTTTCCAGATATTCCAGCATGACCACGCGGTCCTGGACCGGGTCCTTGACGATGGCGCCGATCATGCCGGCGGCCACGTCGGCGCCGCGCATGGTGCCGTCGCCGAAGTGGGCCGCCAGCGACATGCCGTTGGTGATGACCGAAATCGCTTCGGCCGTGCTCATGCTGGCGCTGGGGGCCTTGATCTTGCGCTTGCTGTCGCTGGTGACGCCGGCGCGCAGCTCGCGGAACACGGTGACGACGCGGCGGATTTCTTCCAGCGCCGGCACTTCGCCCGGCAACTCCAGCGCGCGGCCGAGGCTGGCCACGCGGGTTTCGACGATGCGCACTTCCTCGTCGGCGGTGGCCGGCGGCGGCAGCACCACGGTGTTGAAGCGGCGTTTGAGCGCGCTCGACAGTTCATTCACGCCACGGTCGCGGTCGTTGGCGGTGGCGATGATGTTAAAGCCCTTTTGCGCCAGCACTTCATCGTCGAGCTCGGCGATCGGCAGCATTTTTTCCGACAGGATGGTGATCAGGCTGTCCTGCACTTCGCTCGGGATGCGGGTCAATTCTTCGACGCGGGCGATTTTGCCGTCGCGCATGGCGCGCATGATCGGGCTCGGCACCACCGCTTCCATCGACGGCCCTTTGGCCAGCAGCTGCGCGTAGTTCCAGCCGAAGCGCACCGCTTCCTCGCTGGTGCCGGCGGTTCCCTGCACGATCATGGTCGAATCGCCGCTGATGGCGGCAGCCAGGTGTTCCGATACCCACGACTTGGCGGTCCCGGGTACGCCCAGCAGCAGCAGGGCGCGGTCGGTGGCCAGGGTGGCGACGGCGATTTCGATGATGCGCGCATTGCCGATGTACTTGGCGCTGATTTCCACGCCATTGTCCAGCGTGCCGCCCAGCAGGTATTTGGACACGGCCCATGGCGACAGCTTCCAGCGCGGCGGGCGCTGGCGCGTGTCGACCGCGGCCAGCGCTGCGAGTTCCTCGGCGTACTGCGTTTCGGCGTGCTGGCGCAGGATGGTAGAAATGGCGGTCATGCAGAGTGCTCCTGAAAAGGTAAGTACATATCGTGTCGGAAACGCAGGGTGCGCAGGAATTTGCCGACCGTGTCTTCCCACTGCGCGAACTCGGGGATGTCTTTCGGCCAGCCGTTTTCGTAGGCTTCGATGGCGCGCGGGTCGAGCACCAGCGCCAAGGTGGCCATGGTGTAGCTGAGCGACCAGCTTTGCAGCGTGTTGGCCGCGCAGCCGGCCTGGATGCGGCTGACCACGGCCTTGGACAAGGCCAGCGGCCAGTTGCGCTTCGCGTTCTTGGCGGCATCGTCGAGCAGGTCGATCAGGCTCGAATGGGCGCGCATCCAGGCGGCCGGGGTGGCTTCGACCAGGGTGCCGAGCAAGGCGTCGGCGGCATCCGGCGGCAGGGTGCCGAACAGGCTGAAGAAGTCGCGCGGCATGTGGGTGTGGATGCCGGTCGATTTCAGGTACAGGTCGAGGAAGGCGGTGAACCACGCATGCAGGCCGGCATCGTAGCCGGCTTGCAGGCTGCGTTGCAGCGCGCTCGACCAGCCCAGCAGCAAAGTATGTTTGAACTCGCTGCCCATGGCCAGTGTCAAACAGGTGCGCGGGGAGGCGTCGAAGCTGGTCGACCAGTGGGTCGGCGGCACGGCGGCCAGAATATCGACCACCCAGCTCGACTTTTCGCCCATGGCGGGGTACAGGCCGGCGCCGACACCGTCGCGCTGCATGCTTTTGTCGCGCTCTTGCGGTACCTCGACCAGCAGGTGGCTCGAGGCGCCGTTGCGTTCGACGCGCAGCAGCGGCAAGGCGCGTTCCAGCATGCGCTGCGCCAGTTGCGAGCCGGGCAGGCCGGCCAGCAGGCGCTGGGCCACGCTGCGCACTTCCTTGCGCTTGTCGTCGAGCGCGCTTTCCAGAAAGGCTTCGTCGGCCAGGCTCAGGCCGACCGACAGGCAGCCGAGCAGGGTGGCGCGGTGATCCGGCGTTTCGCTGGCCCAGGTCGCTTGCAGGGCCTGCACGGCGGCGCCCGTGTCGCCTGCACGCATGTCGCGCAGCGCGTTGGCACGCTGTTCGATATTGCCGTCTTCCCACAAGGCGTTGACGTCATCGGTGTCGGCGCCAACCCAGTTCCAGTCGGGATTCTGCTTCGCCAGCCAGTGGCCGCGCGCGCCCAGCACGCCTTCGATCAGGGCGCGCAGGGGACGCTGCGCGGTGCCCAGGTCCAGCACGCCCGGTAGCAGGCGCGGCGGCAGGCGGCATTGATGGGCATTCGCCAGGCGCAGCCATTCGGGGCGCACTTGCGGATAGTCATCGAGCAGCAGCGCCAGCGCTTTTTCGGCCTGCGCCGGGCAGGGGCGCAAGGCATCGCTGTCGCAGGGCGGCGTTGCCGGCGCACCTTCCGCGGCGCTGGCGGGCTGGTGGCCGGCGCGCTGCCACAGGGCGTGCGCGGCCAGCGAGAGCCACAGGTTTTCCTCTGGCGGGGCGGCGTTCGCGCCGGGACGGCTGCGCACGCTGTCGCGCAGGTCCAGCGGCAGGTCGTCGTCGAAACCGGGCGCGGCGCGCGAGGTGCCGATCTGCAGGGTTTGATGGATTTTTATCGGGAGCGGGGAACTCATGCGACGGTCTCATTGTCAAAATGATGCAAGCGGCCTTCGGCGAACACGCCGAGCGGGACGATGGCGTAGCCGTCCCACTCGCCCATCACCGTGACCGGGTGGCCGCCGCTGAGCGCGAGCAGCGGCCACAGGTGGCGAAAGCCTGCGTGCAGCGGCAGTATCCGTCCATCGGCGCCGGCAAGGTGGGGCGCCGTGCCTGCGTGCGGCACCATGGCGTCCAGCAGCAACGGAAAGCGGTCGAGGAAGGGGTTGCGCGCCAGCGCCTCGGCGTAGGCGGCCAGCGCGGTGTCCAGGGTGGGGGCGGGCGCCAGGGCGTCGAGCGTGCCGAAGGCTTCCTGCTGTTTGATCAGGGCGCGCAGCGGGTAAGCGCTGTGGTAGAAGCACAGTTCGCCATCGAACTGGGTGCCGGGTGCCAGCACCTTGTCGTAGCCCTGCGTGCCGGCGGCGTACTGCAAGATCATGGCCCAGCGCCCGCTCGCCTGCCCGCGCAGCCAGGTCGTACGTGCACGCACGCGTTCGTTGTCGCTGGTGTGCTGGGCCAGCACCTGCCAGCGGTCCTGCACGCCGGTCTGGGCCAGCACGTCCTCCTGGCTGACGCTCCAGCCGACCAGGGAGCGTACGTCGCTTTGCAGTTCCGGCGCAAGGTCAGGCAGGCGGCGGCAGGCGGTGCCGAGCAGGTAGATCGCGGCCAGTTCGCGCGCCAGCCGGGTTTCCCAGTCGGGCAGCTTGGTGTCGAAGCACATGCCGCTGGCGCGGCGCAGGCGCGCAGCCAGGCCGCCGGCCTGGGCGTCGACCATGCGGGCGGCAATGTCGGTCCAGAACGCGGGGCCGCGTGCGCGCAGGGTCGACAAGCCCTCGCGCGCCAGGTCTTCCAGCCAGGTTTGCAGCTCGACGATGCCGGCTGCGACTTTGTTGTCGCGCTTTTCCTCGCGTTTTTGCGCGGCCGCCGCTTGCGCCGCGGCTTGCTCGGGCGTGGTGGCGGCGGCTTTGTCGGCGGCGCTTTGCTGCTTCTTTTCGCTGCGCTGCTGGCGGCTGTCGAGCCAGTCGCCGACCCACTGCGGCGCTTCGGAGGCGGCGAACAGCGGGCCGTTGGCAGCGAGTAGCAGATACAGGCCGATGCCGTGCTTGCACGGAAACTTGCGGCTGGGGCAGGAGCACTTGAAAGCAGGTTCGCCGAGGTCGATCTGGGTACGGTAGGGAACTTTGCCGCTGCCCTGGCATTCGCCCCACACGGCGCTGTCGGTCCGGCCCAGGTTGCCCCATTTGGCGGGTCCGGCGAGCTGGCTGCCGGCTTTGGCGGAACTCGCATCGGGCGCCAGTGCGAGGATTTGATCGGCGTTCAAAGTCATGGAGGGGACAATGCCCACGGCTAAAGACCGTTGGCAAATGATTAAAGTTAGTAAGTTAACCGTTGGTAGCCATTTTGGGAAGTCCTTTTTTGCCGAACCGGCCCCTCAGCCATGCCAGCGCCGGATGCGGTGGGCGTAGCGCTGGTGGCCGGTTGCGCAGTGTCGATCCGCGCCAGGCGGCCGGGGGGTGTTACACGCGGCGGCTTTGACGAGGAGGGATCGGATCTGGGGGCAAGCGGCAGGCATTGATCTGGCCGCGCAGGGCTGGCGGCTGCCAGTCCGGCCGATGCCGGCCTGGCAGCGCGTGGCGGGGCGGCGTGTGGTCAGGCGTTGCCGCTCCAGAGCGCGCGTGCGCGTGCGAACGCGGTGGCGCCCACCTGGTTGCCGAGCGAGCGGCCGGCATCGCTGGCGCGCTCGAAGTGGATGCCCGTATACGTGCGCGACGCGCTGGCCTCGATGACGGCGTCGGTGAAGGTTTCCCAGGCAAGGGTGACGGGCGCCGTGGGCAGGCCAGGATCGATCAGGAGCGAGCGCGCCTGGATGGTGACCGCATGCCTGAACAAATCGCTGCCGGTAAAGCGCCGCAGCACTTCGGCCGAGGCCGCGCTGAAGGTGCTGTGTCCGGAAACATGGTCGGGGAAGGCCGGTGTGGGCGCGCTCGGCAGCTGGAAGGGCATCCAGGCCTCGCCGGGGACCGGACGCAGTCCGCCGGCCGGGCCTTCCGGGCCGAAGCTTTGAACGATGCGCCCGTTGAACAGGTAGCGGATCGCGCTGATCGGGCGCGCTGAATCGTAGGCGCGCTTGGCGTCCCAGGCGGCAATGCTGGCATCGAGTACGGCGTTGGTGAGCGCGAAAAACAGTTTCACGTCGTCATCGTCGGTGTAGCCCTTGCGCGCCGACATCAATTGGGCAAAGCGGCACCAGTACGAACCGGGCAATTCGCCGCCGGCGCCGCCGGCCCAGAAGTCGCCGATGACCTTCTGGCGCTCGCTCAAGGTGGCCTGGATCTGAACGATCTCGGCTGCCTGATCGACAAATTCCTGGGTGCCGAAGGTGGCAGGCGGGGGCGGGCGGAACTGGCTGCCCGAGGTCAGCGCGAACGGCCGCACCGTGCCCCAGAACGGGGTGAGAAAGCTCTGGGTGCGGCGCACGCCGGCGGCGTCGTTGAGCGAGAGCGGTTGCCAGCGGTCGGGGAAGACGATGTTGCTGCGCGGCGTGGGCTGGATGACCAGCAGAGGGGGATTGCGCGCCAGGTAGCCGCTGTAATCGGCGAACGGGGTGCCGCCCGGCGCCATCGTGCCTGCCTGGTTGGCGCCATCGTCGCGGCGCTTGTCGAGTACCGCCTGGGCGGCGATGGTGCCCAGGCGGGGGGCGGTGGCCGTGTTGTTGTAGGCATCGATCGGGCGGCTGCCGAGCGTGATGAGGTAGGCGGTGAGGGCGGCTTGCTGGCCGGGAAACTGATCGAGCAGGGCGGCATACGCGGCAAAGCTCATGGCCTTCGCTTTGTTGGCCGCGGTGCGCTCCACGGCCGGCCTGCGCAACTGCGCGCCCAGGTACTGTCCGAGTGCGGCATTGTCGTAGGCGGCCCAGGCTTCGTACATGGCACTGTGGACAATCGCGACCGCGCGCGCGGCCATGGTAGGCGCCATGCGCGTGGCGCGCACGGCCTCGAGCGCCTGGTTGTTCCAGCCGGTGACCGTGCCCGCTTGGGTCGGTTCCGGTTCCGGTTCCGGTGGCGGAGGAGGTCGATTGCGCGAGCCGCCGCAGGCCGTCAGCGCATTGCCGATGGCGGCAGCGCCGCCAGCCGCCAGAAAGGTGCGTCGTTTCATGGTGTGTTCCCTGTGAGATGGCTTCCGGCCGGGAAGCGCGGGGATGCCCGCAGGGGTGGTCCACGGTCGGGGGCATACGTGCGGACGATAGCCCGCCTGCGCCGGATGGGTGTTGCGGTGACTCAGGCGGGGACCGGCAGTCGTGTCAGTGTTGACGCGCTGCCCGGGACAGGCCGCAGGCGTCGGTCCCGGAGAAGTTGGCCGCAGTGTAAAAATAGGGTGCGGGCATGATGAAATCCGGTACGGTTTGATTGAGCGTGCAATGCGACGCTGTAAAATACTTCTCTTTACCTACGCATACTATTCCCATGACCGTCGTCCGCACCCGTTTTGCCCCCAGCCCAACCGGCTACCTCCACCTTGGCGGCGCCCGCACCGCACTCTACAGCTGGGCGTATGCCCGCCATTTCGGCGGCACCTTCGTACTGCGTATCGAAGACACCGACGTCGAGCGCTCCACGCCGGAAGCGGTGCAGGCCATCATCGAGGGCATGCAGTGGCTCGGCCTGACGCATGACGAAGGCCCGTTCTATCAGATGCAGCGCATGGAGCGCTACCGCGAGGTGCTGGCCCAGATGCTGGAAGCCGGTACCGCCTACCACTGCTATTCCTCGAAGGAAGAAGTCGACGCCATGCGCGAGCGCTTCACGGCCGCCGGCGAAAAACCGCGCTACGACGGCACCTGGCGCCCGGAGCCGGGCAAGACCCTGCCTGCGGTCCCCGCCGACCGCGAGCCTGTGGTGCGTTTCAAGAATCCGCTCGACGGCGCCGTCAGCTGGGACGATGTGGTCAAGGGCACGATCACGATTTCCAACAAGGAACTGGACGACCTCGTCATCGCCCGTCCGGGCGGCGTGCCGACCTATAACTTCTGCGTCGCGGTCGACGACTGGGACATGCAGATCACCCACGTGCTGCGTGGCGACGATCACGTCAATAACACCCCGCGCCAGATCAATATCCTGCGCGCGATCGGTGCTCCGCTGCCACAGTACGGTCACCTGCCGATGATCCTCGACCATGAGGGCAAGAAACTGTCGAAGCGCACCTCCGCCGTCAGCGTCATGGATTACCCCGCCAAAGGCATCTTGCCGGAAGCGATGTTGAACTACCTGGCGCGCCTGGGCTGGAGTCACGGCGATGATGAAATCTTTTCGATGGAGCAGTTCTGCGCCTGGTTCAATACCGATCACCTGACCAGCTCGGCTGCACAGTTCGACCTGGAAAAGCTGGCCTGGCTGAACAACCACTATATCAAGCAGGCCGACAACACCCGCCTGGCCGACCTGGCGCGTCCGATGATGGAAGCGCAGGGCGCCCGGTTCGACGGCGCCCCCGACCTGGCGGCCGCACTGGCGCTGATGAAGGACCGCACCAACACGATCAACGAACTGGCCGACGCGGCCATGCTGTTCTACCGCACGCCACAGCCGGATGCGGCGCTGATGACCCAGCACCTGAGCGACGCCGTCAAGCCGGCGCTGGCCCAGTTCGCCGAGCGTTGCGCCACGGTCGAGTGGACGCGCGACGCGCTGGCCGCGATGATCAAGGAAGTGCTTGCTGCTCACACGATCAAGATGCCGGTACTGGCGATGCCGCTGCGCCTCTTGCTGACCGGGCAGTTGCAGACGCCGGCCATCGACGCCGTGCTGGTGCTGCTGGGCCGCGAGCTGGTTCTGTCGCGCCTGAAAGCGGCTGTATAAATTGTTTTTCCCGGGGCTTTGCATATTGCAAGCCCTAGTATATAATTCTGCTTCTTCGACGGACGGGGGTATAGCTCAGCTGGGAGAGCGCTTGCATGGCATGCAAGAGGTCAGCGGTTCGATCCCGCTTACCTCCACCACTAATCGAAGTAGTTGTACGCAGTTGTAGTAGATTGCAGATAGATGCCACTATCTGAAGCAGTACCGGGTCCCCATCGTCTAGAGGCCTAGGACATCACCCTTTCACGGTGAGTACAGGGGTTCGAATCCCCTTGGGGACGCCAGGATTCGAGTAGTAAAATGCAGTAAGATGCAGTATAATGCAGCCGCAGTTTAGTACCACTAAACGCCCTGATACGTCAGGGTTTTTTATTGGTGCAGTAAGGCAGGTCAGGATGTAGAATACGTCCAGGACAGATTTCTGTCCCCATCGTCTAGAGGCCTAGGACATCACCCTTTCACGGTGAGTACAGGGGTTCGAATCCCCTTGGGGACGCCAGTTTTACCAGAGGGTCGTGAAAACGGTTCTTTGTTGTTCCAGCGCAGAGTAGTTCGCGTTACATGGGGGGTATAGCTCAGCTGGGAGAGCGCTTGCATGGCATGCAAGAGGTCAGCGGTTCGATCCCGCTTACCTCCACCAAGTTTTGATGTAGTCGTACATTGCAGGTAGTTGCCGCTACCTGACAACAGTTCAGGTCCCCATCGTCTAGAGGCCTAGGACATCACCCTTTCACGGTGAGTACAGGGGTTCGAATCCCCTTGGGGACGCCAGTCAGTGCAAAAAGCCGCCTTGTGCGGCTTTTTGCATTGCGCGGCCCGATACGCTCGTGCCGCCCTTGGGACGTCGTCCCCGCCTGCGCGGGGACGACGGTTTGTAAGTCAGCGGTTTTACGCTCAGAGCGATCTTCCCTCATGTCATTTAACGATCCAGCACTCACCCTCGCCCTGTTCTGCCGTGTTGTCGACAACTACGGCGATATCGGCATCTGCTGGCGCCTCGCGCGCCAACTCCAGCGCGAGCACGGCATTGCCGTCACCCTGTGGGTCGACGACCTGCCAAGTTTTCGCCGCATTTGCCCCGCGATCGACCCCGCCGCCGCGCGCCAGGAGGTCGACGGCGTGCTGGTGCGCCACTGGGCCAGCCAGGATGGTGTCTTCGCCCCTGGCGACATCGCCGACATGGTCATCGAATTTTTCGCCTGCGACATTCCGCCCGGCTATATCACCGCCATGGCCCAGTGCGAGCCGCGTCCGGTCTGGTTCAACCTGGAAGGCTTGAGCGCCGAAGAGTGGGTCGAAGGCTGCCACACCCTGCCATCGTCCCATCCGCGCCTGCCGCTGACGAAACATTTCTTCTTCCCCGGCTTCACCGCCAAAACCGGCGGCCTGATGCGCGAAGCGAGGCTCGACGACGAACGCCGCCAGTTCCAGGCCGATCCGGTCACGATGGCCGATTTTCTCGGGCAGTTCGGCGTCACCGCGAGCGAGATGGCCTCCACCAAAGTCTCTCTGTTCTGCTACCCGCACGCGCCGGTGGCGCAGCTGTTCGCGGCCTGGCAGGGCGGTTCGCACGCCATCACCTGCCTGGTGCCCGACGGCGTCGCAAAAGACGCAGTCGAAAGTTTTCTGGAAGCGCCTGCCGACCCCGGCGCCGCCCGCACCCGCGGCGCGCTGACCGTGCGCGTGCTGCCGTTCGTCGCCCAGCCCGATTACGACCGCTTGCTGTGGGCGTGCGAGCTGAACTTCGTGCGCGGCGAAGATTCCTTCGTGCGGGCGCAGTGGGCCGGGCGCCCTTTCGTCTGGCATATCTATCCGCAAGATGAAAACCTGCACCACAAAAAGCTGCGCGCCTTCCTGGACCGCTACGCTACCGGTCTCGACCGCCTGTGCGCGCTGTCGCTGTGCTGGAACGGCGCCATGCCCGGCAATCCCGATCCGGCGCCGCTGTGGCCGGCATTCCAGGCCGCTTTGCCTGAAATGCATGCCCATGCCGACGAATGGCAGCGCCGGATGTTGGCAAACGGCGACCTGACCAGTAATATGCTGATCTTTGCCTCTTCGCTTAGGTCATGCAGGCCCGGATAAGGTACAATATTCGGTTAATTTCTAACGTATTTTTACCTCGATCAAACGTGAGCTTCCGGCGTCATGCCAGCAGGCGACAGATGATTTTTATGCAACCCACTTTTTACGTACACTCTTTATGAAACCTGCAAAAGAAATTCGTGTTGGCAACATTATTATGGTCGACAGCAAGCCTATGATCGTGTTGCGTTCCGATGTCAACGGCTCGAGCCGCACGGGCTTCACCTACAAATGGAAGATGAAGAATCTTCTGAACAACAGCCCAATGGAAAACGTTTTCCGTGGCGACGACAAGTTCGACGTCGTGGTGCTGGACAAAAAGCCAGTAACGTACTCGTACTTCGCCGATCCGCTGTTCGTCTTCATGGATACTGAATACAACCAGTATGAAATCGAAGAAGAAAACCTGGGCGATGCGCTGCATTACCTGAAAGACGGCATGGAATGCGAAGCCGTGTTCTACGACGGCAAGGCCATCTCGGTCGAGCTGCCAACCACGATCGCACGCAAAGTGGCTTACTCCGAGCCAGCAGTCAAAGGCAACACGTCGGGCAACGTCCTGAAAGAAGCCAAACTGGAAAACGCCATCGAAGCGCACAGCCACTCGGTCCAGGTGCCACTGTTCGTCAGCACCGACGACGTCATCGAGATCGACACCCGCACCAATGAGTACAAGCGCGTCGTCCGTAACTGATCACGCCGCTGCTCAAAAAGAAACGCTGCCTCATGGGCAGCGTTTTTTTTCGTCGGTATCGATCGTGTGCGTTGGATTACTTGGCTTTTTTGGCCTTGGCGAAAACCGGGCCCCACAGCGGATGCCCGCTTTCGCCGGGCGCCAGCGCAAAGGCCGGATCGAGCTTGAAGGCTTTGTCGAAATGCTGGCGGCACGGCACCGGACGCGACGTCACGCAGTAGCTGAAGGCGATGTACTTGTGCGCCATGACCTGGTTGGCCTTCGAGCCGCCCGTCACATCGGCCGCGCCGAGGCGCTTGATGGCGTCGTTGTAGGAACCCTGGTTGTACAGCTCGATGCCTTCGTTCAGTGCCAGCTGGTCGGCGCTGGGCGCCTGGGTGGTGGGAACGACCGGCGCTGGAGGTCGGGGCGTGGGCGTGCGCGGCGTCGTCGGCTTGACGGCCGCGCTCGGCTTGGACGGCGCTTCGGGAGTGACGCAGCCGGACAGCGCGAGGCTGCCGGTCAGTGCGGCATACATCAGAAAGTGTTGGGATCGGTTCATGCCTCGATCTTAATGCGTTTATTTAGGCTGCGCTGTGAAATCATGTTCAATCGTGCGTGACTTGTTTTTGCTGGTATCGAGATTGACCGTAAAATCCTGGAAACCGGGATTGGCGATCCGGATCTTGTGCTTGCCGGCCGCCAGGGTCAGTTTTTTCAGCGGCGGCGTCACACCGGCTTCCTTGCCGTCGACATAGATGGTGCCCCACGGCTTGATCGCCAGCTTGTAGTTGAACGATTCCGGCGCCGCTTCCGGCACCGGCTCGGCCAGCACATCGGCGGCGGCGACACCCTCGGCCGGCACAGTCGTGGCCGCTTCCACGGTCTCGGCCCGCCCAGCCGGTTCGACCGGCGGCGTGGCCGCGACCACGGGCGGCGTCACGGCGGCTGGCGGCGGCAGGGCGGAGGCGTCGGGTATGACGGGCTGGGCCGGTGCCACCATGATCGTGTCGGACGGCTTGGACAGCAGCGAATACAGGCCCACGGCAATCGCTGCGACCATCACCACGCCGGAGGCGGCAATGCCGGTCCAGGGCGGCAAGCCCTTTTTGGCTGGCTTGACCGGTTTGGACGGCTTGTCGGCCACGTCCGGCTTTGGACGGCGCGAGGATTTGGCCAGCGGATCCTGTTTCGACGACGCCCCGGGCGACTTCGACAGGTTCGCCTTGGCTGGCGTGGCATCGGCGCCATTCGCAGGCAGCGGGCCGGTGCATGCGCTGGCGGCAGCGTCCGGCAGGCGGTCGAGCGTGGCGAAGCGCTGGGCCGGGCCGGTGGGCCGGGCGCGCGGTGCTTCGCCGCTGGTTTCGATGCCGAGCAGGGCACGGAAGGCGTCGATGGTTTGCGGACGGTCTTGCGCCAGCACCGCCAGGCCCTTGTCGATCGCCGCCAGGAAGGCCTGGCTGTAGCCGGGCAGGCCGCGTTCGGCCAGCGGCTTGACCGGATCGCGCACCATGCGCGCGATCGAGGTCGCCGGCGGTTCCTTGATGATGGCAAAAAACATCACCGCGGCCAGCGCATAGATGTCGGTGTACGGTCCCTGGTCGAGCGAGGCGTCGCCGGCGTACTGTTCCACTGGCGCGTAGCCCGGTTTCAGGATCACGGTCAGGCCGCGCGTGCGGTCGCCGATGATCTGGCGCGCCGAACCGAAGTCGAGCAGCACGGCGTCGCCGCTTTCCTGCACGATGATGTTGTCCGGCGAAACGTCGCGGTGCAGGATTTTCATGGTGTACAGCATCTCGAGGGCGTCGAGAATCTGCTTCATCACCTTCTTGCACCACGCTTCGGTCACCAGTTCCGGGCTTTGCGTGACAATATCCTTGATCGTGCGGCCATCGTAATACTGCATCGCCGTGTAGGCGGTGCGGTTCTGTTCCCAGAAACGGTGCACCTTGACCAGCGACGGGTGGTCGAACTGGGCCAGGAAACGCGCTTCGTTGATGAAGCTTTTCAGCCCCACATTGAAGGTTTCCTGGTGCCGTTCGGCACGCACCATGATGCTGTTGTCGCTGGCGCGCGCGGCCAGCACGCCCGGCATGTATTCTTTCAGGGCCACGCTGCGCTGCAGCGAATGGTCGAACGCCATGTAGACGATGCCGAAGCCGCCTTCACCGAGCACGCCGGTGATTTCGAAGTCGGCCAGCCGGGTGCCGATCGGCAGGCAGTTTTCGGAGCCGGGGGCGAGGGCGTTCATACGATCTCTCTCTCGACCCGGATGGCGTACGCGGAAAAATTGTCGCGTACCTTGTCGGTGCCTTCCAGGGCCGCGTCGGCCAGCGCGCACATGGCGGTCAGCCATTGCTCGCTGTTGCCCGATTCGGCCAGGGTGCGCTCCATCTCGTCTTCGTGTACCCATTCCCACAGACCATCGCTGCAGACCAGCAAGGCGTCGCCGTCGAGCAACTGGACCGGGCCGTCGCCGAGCGCGACCGGGGTTTCGCCTTCGGCGCCGATGGCCGCGAACAGGATGTTGCGTTGCGGATGGCTGCGCAGGTGCTCGGCGCGCGCATAGCCGGCGTCGATCAGTTGCTGGGTCAGGCTGTGGTCGCGCGTGACGCTGACCAGCTTCGCTGCCCGGAACAGGTAGACCCGGGTGTCGCCCAGATGCGCCCATAAGGCGTGGGCATTGGCCTGGTCGACCAGCAGGGCGGCCACGGTGGCGCTCATGTCGTGGTTTTGCGGCTGAGTTTGTTTGTTTTTCGCAACACTTGCGATGGCGTTGGCTGTGTACGAGAGCAAGGCATGCGCGCCGAAGGCGGGCGCGCTGGCAAATTTGTCGAGCATGGCTTCGACCACGATATTGGCGGCCACTTCGCCGCCCTCGTGCCCACCGGCGCCGTCGGCGATGATGAAGCAGGAAATATCGCCATGCTGGGCTTCGCCGACAGCGTCCTGGTTACTGGCGCGCATGCCGATTTCGCTGATGCGGGTCCAGGCCAGCCGGATCGGATTGCGCTCAACCATTGCTGGTGCCGGCATTCGCGCGCTCGACTTCCTTTTCATAGGCGGCCAGGAAGGCCGGGCCGAAAATGGTCTTGAACTGGTCTTTCGCTTCCACCTCGGCGGTGTGGTAGGCCTGTTTGTAGGTCTTCCAGCTCTCGGCCTGGCGGCGCGAAGGAATCAGGGTGCCCATCATGCCGCCGCCCGACACCTCGGTTTCGAACAGCTCCGGTTTCAGGCGCGCCATCATGGCGCCCATGCTGGCGCGGGTGCCGGCGACCATGCCTTTCTGGTGGCTGCGCAGGTCGTTGTAGGCGTCGTCGAGCGACTCGAGCGGCTCCATGAAGCCGGGCATTTTCTTGCGCAGCATCTGGGTCAGCACGGTCTGGCTGTCGGGGAAGAATTTGAGTGGGTTGTTGTTGCGCATCACCACCATCGTGACATCGGCCTTGACCTCTTGCTTGACCAGCGAACGCAGCGCCAGCAAGTCGATCGTCCCCTGCAGCGAGCTGGCCATCAGCTTGCCCATCAGCTCCATTAACTCCGGCGTCAGGCCGGAACCGAGCGCATCGGCAGGAATGCCGGCGCCGCGCAGGAAAGCCTGCTTCAGTGTTTCAATGTCATCAAGCACGACGTTATTATTCATGAGTGCGGGGCCGCAGGGAAGCGTCGATGTTTATCTCAAGCAATCATGCCAGATTTAACGATTAAGCGCATCACCCGGATGAACCTAATTTATGCATTTTGCCTCATGACAACGCAATTTGCCGCATCTTCCGGCATGAGCGCCATCATTGGCGTCATGCGCGCGTCCTTCCGCTGCATTTCTGAGCGGCAGGAAGCGTGACACGTTTAGTGTAGCTGCATAAGTGCCCCGCCGCATAGCCCGGCTTGTCGGATGCGCAACACAATGCCTTGCGAAATCGTTACCAGATGTTTCCTCAGGCGTCGATAAAGCGCATCTTGAAGCTGCGGCCCTTGATATTGCCGAAATCGCGGCCCAGTTTATTGCCCGCATTGAGGCGCTGGAACGCTTGCTCGGCCACATGGCGGTCGAGCGCGACGTAGGTCATGAATTCGAACACATTGATCTTGCCGACCTGTTCCTTGGTCAGGCCGGCGTCGCCGGTCAGCGCGCCCAGCAGGTCGCCCGGGCGCAGCTTGTCTTTCTTGCCGCCCATGATGACCAGGGTCAGCATCGGTGCCGGCGCGGCCGGCTCGCCATCGTCGGCCAGTTCCGACAGCGGATGCCAGCTGACCGGCGCGTGCTGGTATTGCTCGATCAGCTTGACCCATTTCTTTTCGTTCGGTGCGCACAGAGTCAGCGCCAGGCCCGATTCGCCGGCGCGGCCGGTGCGGCCCACGCGGTGGATGTGCACTTCGGTATCTTTCGAGACGTCGGCATTGATCACCGCGCCCAGGTTGGCGATGTCGAGGCCGCGCGCGGCCACGTCGGTCGCCACCAGCACCGAGCAGCTGCGGTTGGAAAACAACACCAGGATCTCGTCGCGCTCGCGCTGTTCCAGTTCGCCGTACAGCGCCAGCGCCGAAAAGCCCTGCGCGCGCAGTTCGTCGGCCAGTTCGCGGCAATGCACCTTGGTGTTGCAAAAGGCCAGCGCCGAAACGGGTTTGAAGTGCTTCAAGAGGCGGCCGACGGCCTGGTCGCGGTTGTCGAAGCCGACTTCATAGAAGCGCTGCTCGATCTGCTCGCCGCTGTGCTGGGCTTCGACCACGACTTCGACCGGGTTGCGCAGGAACAATTCGGTGGCGCGCCGGATATCGTCCGGGTAGGTCGCCGAAAACAACAAGGTCTGGCGGCGCGACGGGCAGGCGCTGACGATGCCGGCGATCTCGTCGTAGAAACCCATGTCGGTCATGCGGTCGGCTTCGTCCAGCACCAGGGTCTGCACCTTGGACAGGTCGATGCTGCCGCGTCCCAGGTGGTCGCGGATGCGGCCCGGGGTGCCGACCACGATGTGGGCGCCGTGTTCGAGCGAGGCGATCTGCGGGCGCATCGGCGCGCCGCCGGTCAGGGTCAGCACCTTGATGTTGCCTTCGCCGCGCGCCAGGCGGCGCAGTTCGTTGGCGACCTGGTCGGCCAGTTCGCGCGTCGGGCACAGCACCAGGCCCTGCACCGCGAACCAGGCTGGATTGAGTTTATGCAAAATGCCGATGCCGAAAGCCGCGGTCTTGCCGCTGCCGGTCTTGGCCTGGGCGATCAGATCGCGTCCGTCGAGCACGTGCGGCAGGCTCTTGGTCTGGATGTCGGTCATCTCGCGATAGCCGAGCGAGTCCAGGTTGGCCAGGAAGGTGGCGGTCAGGGGCAGGGTGGCGAAGGCGTTTGGATTCATGGCGTGCTCTGGCAAAAAAGGGAACGGACCCAGTCTAGCAGGCAAGCTGCGAGAGGGCGGATGGCGCGCCACTGTGTACTTGTGCGCGCCGGGGAATTAGGCGGCAGCCCAGTTGGGCAGGCCGGTCAGGTCGGTATTGTCTTCGCGCCGCCACACCGGCAGGCCGCTGGCGTCGGTTTCGTCGAGCAGTTCGAGTTGTTCCTGGCGGAGGGCGGCTTTGCGCTGGCGCGGCACGCTGGTGCGGCGCGCTTCGGCAGGGGGATGAACGAGCGGCGCAGCCGCGCCGAACCCCGGCAAATCGAAGGTCGCGTTATCTTTTTTGTCTCTCATGGGAGGTGCGGTGGACTGGCTTGGAGGCAGCTAGTCCCTTTCTAAAAACAAAAGCCCGGCTGTGTGAAGAGTCGGGCTCAGTTCAAAATGTGTTTGGTTGCGGGGACAGGATTTGAACCTGTGACCTTCGGGTTATGAGCCCGACGAGCTGCCAGACTGCTCCACCCCGCGTCTGAGCGGCGAATTATATAGAGGTTTTTGCAGAAGTGCAAATCCTTTGCCATTCCCGCCGCTAGCGGGGCGCGGGAATCGGCTGCAAGCGAAGAATGATCGTCTGGTCGGCGGCGGGCCGGGCGTTTTCGCCGCGCAGGGATGCAATTTCGATGCCGCGCGCGCTCAGCGCCTTGACGATGACCGCGCCCTTGCCCGACGCTTCGATCAATGCGGCAGCGTTCCTGGCGCGTGCGGCCGACAAAATGCCGTTGCGGTCGCGCATGGCGGGGGAACATCCTTTGATGGCAATCGATTCAAGCAGTTTGTTCGGAAAGCGGCAATTGACCGGCGCGCGTTTCACCACCGGGCAGTAGGCCAGCTTGGCTTTGGGGAGTGACGAGAAGCCATCGACCGTGGCGTCGAACCGGACGCCGTGCAGATCGCGATAGGTGGCCAGGCGCTGGCCGATCGCGCTCAGGGCCGGTTCAAGATCACCGGCCTGGCAAGAATCGCTGCCGAACGGGCCATCGAAGATGACCGAGTAGCCCGCCCCGTCGCGGATGCATGTCGTTCCGGCCGACAGCGCTTGAACCGCATCGCAGAGCGCCGGTACGGATTCACTCGCACCCGCCGAAGGAAGGTAAATCATGGGCGCGACAATATTCTGATTGGTTGCCGCGAATGTATTCGTATTGCTGATGCTGATATTCAGGTTGAGGGCGATCGAGGCCATGCTGACCGCATGCGAGGCGTTGGTGACGTTCAGTGCGCTCGTCAGATAGGGCGAGCCCGACACGTTCGTGGCGGTCAGCATGCCCGGTTCCAGGCGCACGGCGTCGTCGACGGTTTTTGCCGTCACCGCATCGGCCAGGCGTTCGACTGCACTCTCGTCCAGGGTCTCGATTCCCGGGAAATTGCCCACCACGCCTTTGTCGGCCTGGGCCATCAGCCTGGCAGTCATCTTTTGCTTGAGCAGGTGTTGCCGCGCCGTCCATTCGCTGACCACATACACTGAGAAAGGCGTGGTGCGAGGCGTCTCGCCGAAACTCGCCGACGCCGGCGCGTTGGCAAACATCAGATAGCCTTCTTCCCCATCCACATCCAGACTTCCTGCCTGCTTGGGCGTTTCGGCGCCATTGCCCGCCCGCCAGGGGGAATTGACGGGGGGAAGCAGTGGATATTTGTCGGTGACTTTCAAAATCAGCATGGTATCGACCAGTTCCGACAGCATGGAAAACTGGGTGCCCTTGACCAGCCTGTCGCACGCCGCCCGCCGCAGTTCCTCCATGAAGATCTGGGTGTTGCTGATGGAGTCCTTCGGGGACGCGCCCGCGTCCTTCTGGCGCTTCGCATACACTTCTTCCAGCTTGCCGTACGCATCGTTGACCGCGCTTTGAATGTTCGGCCCAAAGGCCAGATAGCCAATGCTGACGGCGCCGTAGGCCTTGTCGTCGAGGCGGTTGAGTACCGCATCCGCCGCTTTCAGCGATCCGTGCAGCAACTCCAGGCTGCGGCGCGCGACATGGGTCACTACCTGGTCGCGCAAACTGTCGTGCAGGACAAGGCGAAGATCGCCTGAAAACAAGCGCTCCATCTGATCAAGCTGGGCGCGCACATTGTGGTCCCACGCTGCCAATTCGGCTCTCGCATCGAGTTCCAGCGCCGTTCCCAGGCTGGACGTTGCTCTGCTAAGCCGGTCGAGCGCCTCGCGCAGCGCTTGCCGGTCCGTGTCGCCGTTCAGTGCCACATTGCGAATTTCATTCAGCAACGCGGTATTGCCGCTGTAAGTGGATCGCGTCGCGTTGACGAAGTGCTTCTGATAGATGAGGTCAAGCTCGTTTGCCTGACCCACCATCTTTGCAAGCTGCTCGCGGAAAGCCATTTCGGCTTTATCGAATTCTTCAACGGATGCCGCGCTGGCTTTCAATGTGGGATTGTGCTTGAATCCAGAGCGCGCAACAATCTGCTTGAGCGAGCACACTGCCAGCGGCTGGTCTTGTTGACCAATGCGGCAACTCCCGAGGTTACCCAGCGTAACGCTTGCGATGGCATCGGGCGGTTTCAGCCCGCCCGGCAACTGCGAGGTGGCAAGTCGGCATTGCTCGCTTACCTCCACCCGCTGTTCAATCGATTTGCTCAGCGTGGAGCAACCAGCGAGAAGACAGCAAACCAGACCGATGAACCCTGCATGATGTCCTCGCATATCCGTCTCCGGTGGTTGATCGCTTGTCAACCAGCGTACGTCAATCTTGTAGTTATGTCATTCAATATGTTGCGCATTCAATACGGTTCTGCAAGTTTCTTTTTGTACGGCTCGGCGCCTCAGCGCACGCCGTAGCGTGCGCGCAGCGCTTGCAGGCTGCCGTTTTTCTCAAGCCGCGCGATGGCCGCGTTGATGCGCGCCAGGTCGTCGACGGTGGTGCTGGCGCGGCTGAGCATCAAGTGCACAGGGGCCTGCTGCAGCACGAACGGAAGCTGGCGCAGCACCAGCTTCTGGCGCTGCGCTTCGTACAGCACGGCGGCGCGGTCGCCCATGATCAGCTGCGCGCGGCCGGCGCCGAGCATGCGCATGCCCTGCTCGAAGGTGCCGAACTCGAACAGGCGCCCGCCGGCGCGCAGGCTTGGCACGGCCTTCGCAAAATCGGCGCCGTACCAGCCGACGCGCGGCGCCAGTACGGCCGCCTGGCCGCGCAGCACGGCCGGCATGCTGTTGATGCCGGCGTAGCGCGCATGGTCGCGCTCCAGCGCGAACAGCGCCACCGTCTCGTGGCGGTAGGCGTCGGAAAAGCGCGCGAACCGGCGCCGCTCCGGCGTGTCGGTGGCGGCCAGCATCAGGTCGAAGTCGCCGCGCTCGAACAGCAGCATGCGCCGCACGGTCGGCAGCGGCGGCGCGGTGACCAGGGTGCAGCCGGCTTCCTTGAGGATGGCCTTGGCCATGTCCATATCGAGGCCGGTCTGGAGATTCTCTTCGTTGGTAAACGAGTAGGGCGGCCACTCTTCGCTGACCATGTTCAGCGGGCGGCTGCACGCGCCCGCCTGCGCGCAGGCGAGCAGCGATGCCAGCCCGATCGCGGCGGCCAGCAGGGCGCTTACAGTGCGCGCAGGCGCCATAGCGATGTCAGTTCGGCGGCGCGCGCGGCGTGCAGCGGGTCGGCCGCATCGCTGGCGCGCGGATGGGTGGGACGCACGTCGTGGCGTTCGATCACCGCAAGGCCGCCGGCCGCGATCAGCGCCAGCAGCTGCTCGCGCGGACGCAGGCCGAGGTGCTCGGCCAGGTCCGACAGGATCAGCCAGCCCTCGCCACCGGGCGCCAGGTGCGCCGCCAGGCCATTGATGAAGCCCTTGAGCATGCGGCTGTCGGGGTCATACACCGCGTATTCGATCGAGGAGCTCGGGCGCCCCGGCAGCCATGGCGGATTGCACACCACCAGGTTGGCGCGGCCTTCCGGGAACAGGTCGGCCTGCACCACGTCGACCGTACCGGCCAGGCCCAGGCGCTGCAGGTTTTCGCGCGCGCAGGACAGCGCGCGCGCATCCATGTCGGTCGCCACCACGCGCCCCACGCCGCGCTGCGCCAGCAAGGCCGCCAGCACGCCGGTGCCGGTGCCGATGTCGAACGCCAGCGCGCACGCGGGCGGCAGCGGCGCGTCGGCCACCAGCGCCACGTACTCGCCGCGAATCGGCGAAAACACGCCGTAGTGCGGGTGGATGCGCGCCTCCAGCGCGGCAATCTCGACCCCGTTCTTGCGCCACTCGTGGGCGCCGATCAGGCCAAGCAGTTCGCGCATCGATGCCACAAACGCTTCGTCGCCGCGCCCGTAGGCTTCGTTGCAGGCTTGCTTGACGTCCGGTGCGCGCCGCAGCGGCACCGTGTAGTCGGCCTCGAACGGCAGCAGCAGCATGGCCAGGGTGCGCGCGCGCTGCGACTGGGCCTGGCGGTGCAGGTGGAAGGCGTCGGCCGGCGAGGCGGGCGCCTTGGGCGCCTTGGCGCGCCCGCCTTTATGGTCGGCGCGCCGCGCCAGCGCCTGCAGCAGCTGGCGCGCATTGTGGAAGTCGCCGCGCCAGAGCAGGGCGGTGCCTTCGCAGGCGAGGCGGTAGGCCACGTCGGCCGGGGTCTTGTCGTCGGCGATGACGACCTTTTTTGGCGGCGGCATGCCGCTCTCGGAGCGCCAGCGCGCGCTGCGCGGCTGGCCCTCTTCGGTCCAGTGGATGCGCGCCGGTGCGTCGGCAGTGTGTTCAGGTGGCATGGGGGCGATCGGTCAGTGGTGCAAAAACGGAAAACGGCAAGCGCCCCGTGCAGGCACGGGGCGTCAATATGACTATTATACGTGGGTCTCTGGCGCCGTCAGGCGGTCGCCAGCATGCTTGCGCCCGCCGGCGCGCTGCCGTAGGAACTGGCCAGGGCCTTGCTGCGGTCCGGTACCGGCAGATCCGGCTGGTCGGCGCGCGGACGCGGCGCCAGCAGGGCGGCGCGGTCGACCAGGCGCAACAGGCGCAGGCCGAGATCGCCGCCGTTTTCGCCGGCGTTGCCGTTGACGTTGGCCTGCAGCTCGCGTCCAAGCAGCTTGAACAGGTCGTCCAGGCTGCCGGGAAACTTCACGGGCGGCAGCGGCTTGCCGGTCAGTACCAGCACATCGGGCGAGTCGAGTAGGGCCGGGCGGCTGGCCGGGGCATTCTCGGCCACCGATTCGCGGATCACGCTGGCGCTGGCCTGGTAATTGACTTCCAGCTCGAAATCGAAGGTCTGGCCGTCGGCCGTGAGCAACTGGCCGGTGCCGATGAAGCTGGCGGACTCGTTCAGGGAAAAGGCGCTGCTGCGCACGCTGCCGTTTTGCATGGCGGAGCTTGACAACGCCGATTGCGCTTGCACCGCCACGGCGTCGAAACTGACTGTGGCGCCCTTGGCGGCGTCGCCGAACAGCTTGCCCACGAAGGTATCGAGAAACTTCTGGGCGACATCGACAGTGGAGCTGGCCAGCCCGCCGACCCGGTTCATCATGCTCTGTGGCGACAAGCTGACGTTATCGTTGTACAGCGAGACCGGATCGACCACCGGCAAACGCGGGGCGATATTGCCGCTCGCCGGCGTGAGCTGCGCGCCCACCGACCGGCCGCCACCCTGCGCGACGGCGGGAAGGAGGGTGGAAGCCGGCGGACGGGCGCTCAGGGCGGACAAAAAAGACATGGCGATCAGACAATAAAAACGTTGCGTTACTGACCATAACGGCAGCCATGCCGATTACTTTAGTTATTTTTCTATTATTTTTTTGTTGCCTTGAGGCATCTCAATCAATGGTGATGGGACCATTGCCCTTCTGGCGAAGCGAGATAGGATTCAACTGCGTCCTTGCTTCCTGTCGCGTGGCGCCTGAGTTCACCGCAGGCGCACACGCCCTGGTAGGGCTGGATATGGGAGCAGGCGGAAACTTTCTGCAGGAAGACTTTGACAGGTTTCTCGCACTTGACGCATTTGAAGGTCAGCACGCGGGCGGGTTTTGACATTGGAAAGATCCGGACGTAAAAAACGCGCATTTTATCATCGGGGTGCGCGGTCGCCGTCAACTGCTGGCCTGGCGCAGCGTTAACCGAGCAGGCCCCCGGGCGAACTGATCGAGACAGGAAGCAACATGAACACCGACAAGCAACCAAGCAAGGAAAGCGTGCGCCAGTGGCTGCGCATGCAAATCGCCCAGCGCCGCCCGCCGCCCGACCCGCAGGAAATCCGGCGTGAGCTGGGGTGGGAGCGCACCAAGGTGCAGTTGGCGAAAGTAAAACGCTAGACCAGCGGCGGATTACTGGACCGTCACGGTACTGGTGCCGCCGCCGCCCGGCTGCACCAGGATGCGCGTTGCAATGCGCTCCGTCATCTCCTGTACGTGCGAGATCACGCCGACCTTGCGGCCCATCGACTGCAGGCCGTCCAGCGCATCCATCGCCACCCGCAGCGTTTCGCTATCGAGGCTGCCGAAGCCCTCGTCGATGAACAGCGACTCGACCCGCACCCGGTTCGACGATAGCGACGCCAGTCCCAGCGCCAGCGCCAGCGACACCAGGAACGATTCGCCGCCCGAGAGCGAATTGACCGAGCGAACCTCGCCGCCCATGTCCTGGTCGCGCACCATCAGCCCGAGCGACGGCCCGGCTGCGTTGACCACCCGTTCGAGACGATAGCGCCTGGCCAGGTGATGCAGGTGGCTGTTGGCATACCCGAGCAGCACATCGAGCGTGAACTGCTGCGCGTAGTTGCGGAACTTCTTGCCGTCGGCCGAGCCGATCAACTCGTTCATCTTGCCCCAGCGCCGCTCGCTCAACTGCTGCTCCTCGATCTGCGCCATGACCGATTGCGCCTGCGTGCGCCGCACGTCGTCCTGCGCGATCTGCAGGCGCAGCGCGGCGGCTGCGCCGGCGGCGGTGGTGCGTTCCGCCAGCAGTTCTTCCAGCGCTTGCACCAGCAAGGCTTCGCTGGCGGCCGGATCGTCGCCCTCCACCTGCTGCTGGTGCTGTTCGTGCAGTTCGCGCTGGGCGCGCCGTTCCGCCAGCACCGCCGCGGCGTTGGCGCTGCGCTCGTCGATCGCCTGCAAGCGGGCGCGCTCCTGCATGATGACGCCGGCGTCCTGCGCCAGCAGTTCGGCCAGACGCGCGCCATCGGCCACGGGATCGAGCGCCGGATGGCGTTCGGCGTAGGTGGCCAGCCAGTGCGCCAGCCGCTGGCCGACCTGCTGCTTGCCGGTCTGCGAGGCCGTGAGGCGGGTACCGAGGTGCAGCAGCGCTTCGCGCGCGCGCGTCTCGGCCTGGGCGGCCTGGCTGGCGGCGATTTGCTGCCGCTCCAGTGCGGCGCGGGCCGCGTCGACCGCGCCGGTCAGCTGCGCTTCGATCTCGCGCACCGGCTGCCCGCCCCACAGGGCGGCGCGCTGCGCCTGCATGGCCCGGACCTCGGCGTCGATCCGCGCAAAGTCGGCGCCGGCCGCCGCGTCGGCCTGGCGCGCGCGTTCCAGCTCGCCGGCCGCTGCCAGGTGAGCCGTTTCCAGGGCCATGATCGCACCGGCGCGGCTGGCGTGCAGCGCCGATTGCGTGCGCCATTGCTGCGCCTCGGCGGCGCGCGCGTCGCGAAAGGCCTGCGCATCGCGCTGCCATGCGCCGCGCCAGTCGCCACCGAAGGCGGGGTCGAGTTCTTCCAGCAACTGCGCCAGGGTGCTGGCGGCGCGGGCGTGCTTGTCCGACAGCGCCGCATGCCGGGCGTTGGCTTCGGCCAGGGCGGTGCGGCCGGCGCTGGCGGCGTCTTGCAGGCGCGCGTGGGCGCTGTTGGCGCTATCGCAGGCGCGCTGCGCGGCATCGCGCGCGCTGGCGGCGCTGCGCGCGGCGTGTTCGCGTTCGTCGAGCTGCTGCGAGCGCGCCTTGAGCGTGGCCGCTTCGCTGACGAACCAGGCGCTGCGTCCCATTTCTGCCGGCGCGAGGCCGGCCAGGGCGTGCTCGCTCCATGCCGCCTGCGCGTCGGCCAGGGTGGCCTCCAGCATGTCGTGTTCGCGCACGCTGGCGTCGAGCTGCGCGCCGGCCGCCGCGCCGACCGCGCGTTCGGTGGCCTGGGCCGACAGGTTCTCTTGCAGCGCTGCGCGGCAGGCGGCCACTTCGGCGCGCAGGCTGCCCAGCATGGCGCGCAGGCCCGCATCCTGATGCTGGTACGGGTGCTCGGCGCTGCCGCACACGGGGCAGGGCTGGCCGTCATCGAGATTGGCGCGCAGGTCGACGATGCTGTCGGCGCATGCCAGTTCGGCGATCTTGAGCGAGCGCTCGGCCTGGGCCAGTGCCGCTTCCAGCGCGGCGGCGGCGGCCACGTGCGCGGCCAGCGCGTTGCCGGCGGCGTCGATCGCGCCGCGCGAACGCGCCGCATTGGCGGCGCACTGGCGCAGGCGCTCGCGCGTCGAATTCAGACCGGCCCAGATCTTCTCGGCCTCGACCAGGCTGTCGCGGTGCCGGTCGAGCGCTGTGCGTTCGGCGCGCAGTTGGTCGGCGTCGAAGGCGTCGAGCGCGCTAATGGCTTGCTGGCGCGTGGTCTCCAGCGCTTGCAGCTGCTGGGTCGATTGCGCAAGCGCCTCGGCGGCGCGCGCTTCGTTGACGGCGGCGGCCAGCATGGCCTGCTGCGCCGCTTCCAGGCCGGCGGCGCCGGCGCGGTCGTGCGACGCCGCCTGCGCGGCTTGCGCGAACAGCGTGTCCCAGCGCGGCCACTCGGCGGCCAGCACTTCCCAGTCGCGTTGGCGCACCAGCCAGTCGGCGCCTTGCTGGTGTGCGCTGCGCAGCGCCGCCAGTTCGGCGGTTTTCGCTTGCAGTGCGGCGCCGGCGGCGGCGGCGTCGCGCGTGGCGTGCTCGCGCACCTGCGCTGCCTTGGCGTGCGACGGTTTGAGGGCCTCGATGCTGGCGTCGAACGCCTTGGCCTGGTCCAGCTGCGGCGCGGCCGCGCGCAGGGCCTGTTCCTTGTCGTGCAAGGCGGCGCTGGCGTCGGCCAGGGCGAGGGTTGCGCTTTGCCGCATGTCCTGGGCGCGCTGCAGTTCGTCGCCGCTGGCGGCCAGCGCTTGATCGAGGGCGGCGATGTCGGCGTCGAGCCGGGCCTGTTCGGCCAGCAGCGCGCGCGCCGGTTGCAGCGCGTCCAGGGTGGCGAGGTGGCGGCGGCGCGCTTCGGCTTGCTGCGACTCGGCGCGCGCGCTGGCCAGGGTTTCCTCGGCCAGCAGTTCGTTGCGGCGCAGGCGCGCGCGCTCCTGGTGCCAGCGCAGCTGATGCTCGAGCAGGGCCTTGCGCTGGTCCAGCGCCGCCAGGGCGGTGTCGGCGGCGCCGCTGCGTTCGTCGATCTCGGCGCGGGCCTCGGCCGGCAGCGGGGCCTGGTCGGCAAGGCGCGCGCACAGGCGTTTCAATTCGTCTTGCTCTTTTCTGAAACGCTCGAAGGCGCGCTTCGAAATGGCGGTGTAGATGGCGCTTCCGGTGAGCGTTTCAAGCAGTTCGCCACGGTCGTTGTCTTCGGTTTTCAGGAAGGCTGAAAACTCGTTCTGCGCCAGCAGCACGGCGCGCGTGAACTGGTCGAACGAGAGCCCGATGCACTTCACGATCTCGTCGAGGACCTCGGTTTTGGTGCCACCGAGTGGAATCAGGTCCGGCAGCTTGTGCAAGCTCATTGAGGACGGTTGCAGGGCGCCGCCAGCCTTGCCGCGCGAGCGCCGCACGCTCCAGCGCGCGCGGTAGCGCAGTTGGTCGTTGCCGACGAAGTCGACTTCGGCATTCGCCTCGCCCGCGCCACGCCGGAGCAAGGTGCGCGGATCGTGGGCCGACACGGTGTCCTGGCCCACATCGGGGAGCACGCTGCCGTTGCGGACGATCTTGAGCAGCCGTGGCGTGGCGTTGTACAAGGCCAGGCACAGGGCGTCGAGCAGGGTGCTCTTGCCGGCGCCGGTGGGGCCGCTGATGGCGAACAGGCCGGCCGCGGCGAGCGGCTCCTGTTCGAAGTCGACGCAAAATTCGCCGGCCAGCGAAGCGAGGTTCCTGCCGCTGATCTTGAGGATCTTCATGCGTCGTCCCCGAGCGCGCCGGGCAGCATCAGTTCCGCAAAGGCGCTGAGCTGGTCGGGCGGCGCCTCGTCGCCGAACTTCTGGCGGTACAGGCGGCGGAAAATATCGTCCGGCTGGATTTGCGCCAGTTGTTCGAGCGAGAGCACCGTGCCCGCTTCGCCCGCGCCAGTGTGCTTGCGGGTCGGTTCGATCTTCGCCAGGCGCACCGGTTTACCGGCGATGGCCGCTTCGACCCGGCCGCGCAGGCCCGGTTCGGGCGCGTCCAGCAGCACCCGCACTTCCAGGAAGGGCTGGGCCGGCAGCGGCAAGTCTTCCAGGTCGAGCGCCGCGAGTGCGGCCAGGGCTTCTTCCAGCGGCGCCGGTTGCGACGGCACGCGCAGCAGGTCGACCGCGCGCGGCACCGGCAGCGCTTCGACGTCGAGCGCGCCGTCAGCCAGGTCGATGCGCAGGATCTGGTGCCGGTAGGCGACCTCGGAAAACGACAGCGGCAGCGGACTGCCGCTGTAGCGCACCTGCTCCTTCTGGCCGACGCGCTGCGCCAGGTGCAGGTGGCCCAGCGCGGCGTAGGCGATGGCCGGGTCGAAGATCGCCGCCGGCAGCGCCTCGGTGCCGCCGATGACGATGCGGCGCTCGGAGTCGAGCGAGGCCTGGCCGTCGACCATGTGGCAGTGGCCCATGGCGACCACCACCTGGCCGTTTTCGCAGCGCGCTTTGGCCAGCGCGAACACCTGCTGGTAGAGCAGGGCGATGCCGTTCAGGTAGGGGTCCGGCGGCGGTGCTTCCGGTCCTTGCGCGGCCGCGTCAAGCGCGGGCAGGCGCGGCACGTCGCCCGGGCGCAGGAAGGGAACGGCGATGCACCACGCGGCCACCGCGCCGGTCGCGTCGTGCAGCGGCACGATCAGGCGTTCGAGGTCGATCTCGCCATCGCGCCGGCGCGCCACGTGGCCGACCACGGCGGTGCCGTAGGCTTCGAGCAGCGGCGCGGGCGCTTCCAGGCGGCCCGGCGAATCGTGGTTGCCGGCGATGATGACGATGTCGAGCGATGGCGCGCGCGTGCGGGCCTGCTGCAAAAAGCGGTACAGCTGCTTTTGCGAGGCGGCGGAAGGATTGGCCGTGTCGAACACGTCTCCGGCGACCAGCAGCGCGTCGGGGCGCTCCAGCACGATGATGTCGAGCAGCCAGTCGAGAAAACACTGGTGCTCGTAGGTGCGGTCGTGATTGTGGAGAGTCTGGCCGAGATGCCAGTCGGACGTGTGCAGCAGGCGCATAGGATGGTTGAAGCGAGAGAGAGGCGCTCAATATAGCGCAAGTTGGCAGCGCACGAGCGCTGCCGGCGCAGGCGGCGGCCAACTCGGCGTTCGCCGGCACGGTGCACGCCGCTTTCCTGATAATCTGGAAAGTAAATTTGCCTTTTGGCACAACCAACAACATTCCACTTCATTCGACAGGCGCGCCGCATGCACACTCCTTTGTTTCTGCGTGAACAACTCAAAACCGCCATCGCGGCCGGCGATGCAGCGGCCGTCGCGGCCATCGTCGATGAGTGCAAGCAAGCCGGCGCCAGCCGTTTCGCCGACGTCGTCGCCCCGGATCATCTCGACGATGGGTCCCGCCTGCCCTTGTTCGAGGCGGTCCGCAGCGGGCAGAGCGCCATCGTCGCCTTGTTGCGTGAGCAGGGTTGCGACCTGGAGCAGCGCGACTGGTTCGTGCGGCAAGTCGTGGCGCCCGCTTCGGTGAGCGAGCTGGGCAACACGGCATGAAGGCCACGCCGACGTAGCCCGTTCAGCGCAGAAACGTTAGCGCGGAACGACTGCCGGTAGGTGAACTACTCAGCGGGAGGATTTGCGTAGCCGACGGGCGCTACGCCGTTGACGTAGCGTATTACCCCGCTGCCATCTGCTTGACTTCTTCGTAGGCGTTTCACCAACGCGTCATGGCGGAGGCGGCGGCATAACGTTGATTACTTTTATGATCGTTTGTGTTTCCAGTTCATAGGGAACACGGATATTCTGGCCGACAAAGTCCTTTTTGTTTCGGGTGATGATCAGCCGTCCCGTTACAGCTGCGCTGGCCTTGATGATCGCGTCCAGCAATGGAATTTTCGGCGGCCTGAGCATACTTGCGCTGCGCTGCGGAGCGCCGCGGCCTCATGCATGATCGCTTCATTGGTCTGGATGACTTCAAATCCCAGCTTGATCAGAAAAGCCCGTGCGCGAGGCTGCTCCGAGAGTGAAGCTCCCGCAATCAGCTCCATCCACGTGACCGTACTGATGGCTGGATTGGCGTAATACTCCAGCTCTTGACTGGCTTGAGCAGTGCCATTCAAAGCGTCGATGACGATATTTGTATCGAACAAGACTAAGGCCATTCAGCCCTCGACTCGATTTGATATTGAAGACCGTCTTTGGGGGTGTCGTCTCGATCTTTCCAGGCGCCGAACATTTCCTTGAGCGCTGCCGAGCGCTGTTCACGCACGGTTTTCAAGGCATCTTCAGCCGATTCCGTGTCCCCTGGCCGATGAGGCGTATCGGGCGACGCCACTGGCTCGGCTTCCGAAGCGCTTGCGTCGATGTCAACGCGCACCTCATCAGCGTCACCCTTGACGTCGATTTTGCACGTAATCAACATGTGCGACTGCGGGTCGGAACTGCTCGTTCTCATTTCGGAACCGTAGGAATAGCGGATCTGATGGACTTTTCTGTCTTCACCACGGTTGCCCGTTTCATGCAAGGTCGCTACATAGTTCAGATGGACATGCGTCGAGTAAGATGGCGCCGGACCTGTGACTGCGGCCTGATCCCGGCTTTGCTCCGGTGCCGTGCCTGCGGGCGATGAACGTTCCGTGCTCCACGCGGTAGCGCCACTGTTTTCATTGGATGGGCTCATGCGTTGCTCCCCATTGTTCATGCATGCCATATCGGTCTGGCGCAATTGGGCCGGAATGCCCCCGCGCGCCTGCCGTTCCCGCAGCGTCGGCCTGCAAAAACGCCAGCCAACTGCCTGCGACAGAAGTTGGACATGCGCGCATCGTCCGAGTTCCCGCCCCCGGGCCATCCTCGCGCCTTTTCCGCCACGATGCCCCGCAACGCCCGCTTGCTCAATCACCGCCAACAAATGCGCTGGCGACAATTCTGGCCTTGTGCCCGCTCAGCAGCCATCCTGACGCTGCTGCTACAGTCAAACCGGACGCTCAACCGGGAGGCCCCGCCATGCTTGCTCGACTAAGACCTTGGATCTGCGCGCTGCTGTGCGCCGCGCTGGCCCTGCCGGCCACTGCCGCGGTGCGCTTCCTGGCCCTGGGCGACGCCGGCGAAGGCAATCGCGCCCAGTACGCGAACGGCAAGGCCATGGCGGCCTTGTGCGCGCGCAAGGGCTGCGATTTCGTGATCTATTTGGGCGATAATTTCTGCGGCCAAGGCATCACCAGCCCGGACGATCCCCAGTTCCGGCAAAAATTCGAATTGCCTTACGCCGGCCTCGACCTGCCGTTCTATGCCATGCTGGGCAACCACGACTACGGCGATCCGCCCCTGGATTACTGGAAGCCGCAGTTCCAGATCGCCTACACCTGGCGCTCGGCGCGCTGGAAAATGCCGCACCCGTTCTATCACGTCCAGAAAGACGAGGTGGCCCTGTTTGCGCTCGACACCACCGGCTACCTGCAGGGCGTCAACACCGACACGCAGCGCGCCTGGCTGGCCGACGCGCTGGCTATTTCCGGGGCGAAATGGAAGATCGTTGCCGGACACCATCCCTACCTGTCGAACGGCCAACACGGCAATGCGGGCAACTATGAAGGCTGCGGCAATCTTTGCCCGGATATCGTCAACGGCGCGCCCCTCAAGCGCCTGTTCGAGGACATCATCTGCGGCAACGCCGACATCGTCCTCAGCGCCCACGACCACAACCTGCAATGGCCGGCGGCGCGCTGCGGCACGGAATTCATCGTCTCCGGGGCCGGCTCGAAAACCACGCAACTGGTCGGACGCGATGCCAATCCGGTGCACTTCGCCTACGACCGCACGCCCGGCTTCCTGTGGGCCAGCATCGACGGCAACCGTTTCAGCGCCGAGTTTTACGACCTCCATGGCAAGCTGCTGTACCGGCGCGGCATCACCAGGGCCGCGCCCCCGGCCTGGCGCTGCGTGCGGCCATGGCCCGGCTACGCCGGATGCCTGCCGGCGCAGCGCCAGCCGGGCGCCGGCAGCGGCAGCGACGGTCAGGCTGGCGGGCGCGGTCCGATACCGCCCGCTGAAAATCGACCCGCATCAAGGCCTTGAAGACGGGATCGTCCGGCTTGATGTCGCTCCAGCACCGGGTATGCGCCGCGGCGGCGTGCCAACGCTCTCGAATTGTCACAACTACAGTGGCGTTCCGAGGGTGCGCCAGGCGAGAATCAGGCCGCCGCGCGCCAGGTGTTGCGCCCGGCCTGCTTGGCCTGGTACAGCTGCATGTCGGCCTGCTGCAGCAGCGCGTCCGGATCCGGGGTGCCTCCGCTGAAGTAGGCCAGCCCGATGCTGGCCGAGACCGACACCGTCACCATGCCCAGCTCGAACGGCGCCTGCATCGCGCTGACGATCTTGGCCGCGATCGCCTGCGCGTCTTCCGGGCGCGCCAGCTTTTCCATGATGATGGTGAATTCGTCGCCGCCCAGGCGCGCCACCGTGTCGCTGGCGCGCAGGGTCTGCGTCAGGCGCGCCGAAAACGCCTTGAGCAGGGCGTCGCCCACATGGTGGCCATGGGTGTCGTTGACCGGCTTGAAATGGTCGATGTCCATGTACATCAGCGCCATCAACTGGCCGTCGTCGGCGCTTTCGCGCATGGCCACGCTGAGTTTGAGCAGGAAGCCGGCGCGGTTGGCCAGCCCGGTCAGCGCGTCGACCTGGGCCAGCTTGAGCAGGCGCTTCTTCTCGCGCTTTTGCGAGGTGATGTCCTGGCGCATGACGTGAAAGCCGACCACCGTCACGCCGTCCTCGCCCAGTTGCGGAATGTAGGTCACTTCCAGCGCGCGCTCGCTGCCTTCGCTGCCGTCGTGTTCTTCGAAGACCAGGGTCTCGCCCCCCAGCGCGCGCAGGATGTACGGTTCGAGCGTGGCGAAGCGTTTCTCGCCGACGGTCTGGCGCACCGTCATGCCGGGCACCTGGGTGCCGCCGCGTCCGAACTCGCGGTCGTAGGCCAGGTTGTGGAAGCGGTAGACCTGGTTGGCGTCGATGTAGGCCACCATGGCCGGCAAGGTGTCGGCGATGGTGCGCAGGCGCGCCTCGCTTTCGCGCAGCGCCATCTCGGCTTCGCGCAGGGTGGTGATGTCGTCGATGGTGCCCACGAAACCTTCGATGCGTTCGCCGATGCGGACCGCCGCTACCTTGAGCGAGCCCCATACCACGCTGCCGTCCGGATGCTGGCAGCGCACCACTTTCTTGAACGGCTCGGTGGTCCTGCGCTGATGCAGGAAAATGGTGTCGAGGCTGTCGCGTTCTTCGGGCAGCAGCGCGTCTTTCCAGCCGCTGCCCAGCGCCTGCGCGCGCGTCAGGCCGGTGATGGTTTCGAACATGCGGTTGACGTAGGTGCAGTGGCCGCGCAGGTCGGCGCGGATCAGGCCGAGCGGGGAGGCATTGGTGATCGCGGTCAGCTGCGCTTCGCTGTTGCGCAGGTTCTGGTCCTGCTCATGGCGCCGCGTGACGTCTTCGGCGATGCATAAGATGTACTCGATGGCGCCGGCGCTGTCGAACAGCGGCACCGACACCGTGTGCAGGTAGCGCAATTCGCCGTCGGGCCGGCGCAGCGGCTTTTCCGGCAGGTCGACCACCGCCGGACTGGCCAGCATGGCGCGGTCTTCTTCAACGCTGCACAGGGCGAAATCGGGCGCGAAGGCGGTGCAGTCGGTCTTGCCGATGACATCCTCGGCGGCGTAGCCGGTGGCCGCTTCGGCCGCCTTGTTCCACACCACCATGGTGCCGAAGCTGGCCGGGCGCACGCTCTTGACGTAAATGAGCAGCGGCAGGTGTTCGATCAGCGATTGCAAGAAGCCGCGGTTGCCGCTGATTTCGAGTTCGGCCAGCTTGCGCGCGCTGATGTCGCGCCAGCTCACCGCCACGCCGTCGGGCAGCGGCACGATCTGGTGCCGGATCCAGAGCGCTCGCTCGCCCGGCGTGCGCAGTTCGACTTCTTCTTCCAGCGGGCGCGATTCGCCCAGCACCCGCGCGTAGCGCGCCAGGAACGGCGGGTCCACCCCGACCGGCAGCAGCGGCAGGATGCCTTGTCCGATGATGGCCGCGCGGGTGTGGCCGAACAGGGCCGCGCCCTTGTCGTTGATGTCGGTGACGGTGAAATCGGCGACCACGTCCTGGGCGTCGCGGCGCGCCTTGAGGAACATGACGCCATCGAGACTGCCCTCGGCCGCCGCGCGCGAGGTGGCCTGGGCGTCGCGCGCGGCGCGCATGCTGGCGCGCAGGCGCGCGCTCTGGTGCATCAGCAGCGCCGTGATCAAGACGATCGCCAGGGTCGCGGCCAGCGCCATCGTCAGGTAGCGGATGCGGTGGCGTTCGAATTTTTCCATCGCGGCGCGCTCGGTGACGCCGACCACCGCCACCAGCGCGTAGCGGTCCATGTCGCTGTAGCTGTAGATGCGCGCGATGCGGTCCGGCGGCGTGGTCGGCACCAGTTCGTCCGAGCCCTTGCTGCGCGCGCGAAAACCCAGGCGTTCGCCCACGAACAGGTGTTCGTCCACCCGTCCGATGCTCAGCTTGGCCTCGTGCGCCCACAGGAACAGGGCCGCTTCATCGTCGACGTTGACGCGGTCGTAGTCGTCGACGAAGTACAGCGGGTCGATCATGATCACGATGGCGCCGGCGAAACGGCCGGCGCCATCGTTCAGGCGGCGCGCGATCTGGATCATCCACTTGCCGCTGCGCGGCTCGACCAACGGGGTCGAGAACTGTGCCTCGCCGCTGCCGCGCGCGAGCGCCTGGAACCACGCGGCGCCGGCGGCGGCGCCGGCATGGAAGCCATTGGCGCTGTCGCGCAGGGTGCCGTCGCTCGCGACCAGGGCCATCGGCAGATTGAGCTTGGCCGGCAGCACGCTGTCGAGCAGGCCGTTGCGCTGGCTGAACTCGGCCAGGCGCAGGGCGCCGCCGGTTTCCTCGAACTTGAGCTTGAACAGCTGGGTCGCGTGGTCGCTCTGGCGCAGGATGTGGCTGACGTGCTCCGACAGCACGCGCGCCAGCGCCTGGCTGCCGAGGACCGCATCGTGATGGGCGGCGTCGCGCTCGATCCGCATATGGTGGAACAGGGTGAACCACATGGACCCCACCAGCGCGAGCGCGAAGCACGGGAGCAGCAGGACCCGGAACAGGCGCCTGGCTGATCGGCGAAATGCGCTGGCGGAAGGAATAGGCGTCCCCCTGATGGTTGAGTGGCATCAAAAGACATGGTGCAGGCGCAACTGCTTGACATGGCGCCGCACGCTAACTTACATTCTGCGCGCAAATACAGGCGGTGTGCCTGGCGCACGCGAAAAAATCTTGGAGACAAGAACAAAGCGTGGTGTTTCGTTACCAAATACCCTGCGCCACGTTGCGATGTGCCGACAAGAAACTCGCTGATGACGCACGCCTTGCGCTAGATCAAACGGACGGTGTCGGAGTTCTTTACACTGGTTTCTCCGGGCCGATGCAAGAGTTCATAAAAAGCAACTTCAGGGGCCATTCTCCAAGCCGGCCTGAACACACCACGCCACAATAGCTGGCTGCCAGCGTCCGGATCTTGCGTATGCAGCTCTTCTGAGGAGAACGAATGTTAACGGCGACATATACCCTGGTTGCACTGTCTGTCGAGCAAGCGAATATTCGCAAGCAAGTGCAGACCTTGCAAAAGATGCTACATGCGGCCTTCGCGCACCAGAATGCCTTGGCCGCCGGGCAGGTAAGCGCCGCATGCGAGATGGTCAAACGCCTTTACGAAAACTGTCACTGGCGCAAGATCGACATGTTCCTGGTGCCGGCCATCCGCAAGGCCAGTCCCGCCGCCGAGCGGCTGCTGCTCGACCTGGAAGAACTGGGCCGGGCCGCCGCCGACGCGGTGGGCGTGCTGGTAGTGCGCCTTGGCGTCACGGCGCTCGACACCTATGCCGGCGTGGCCCAGTTCTGCGCCGCGCTCGAAGCCTTTTGCAGCGCCACGCTCAAGCGCCTCGAGCGCGAGGAAAAAGAACTGTTCCCGGTGGCGCGGGCGGTGATTTCCGGCGAAGCGTGGTTTTCAATCGCCAACCAGATGCTGGTGCACGATGCGTACGAGCAAGAACGCAAGCCCTCGCGGGCGCCCATCGGCACGGCCGGGTACGGGCACGAGCGTGGGGCCGCGCGCGCCGACGACGCGGGCCGGCGCCGCTTCGCCACCCTTCCGGCCCACTGACGGCCGGCCGCTCAATGCGTCGGCGCGCCGCCAGCAACCGTGGCGGCCGATGCCACCCGTCGTATCGGCAGTGAATACTCGATCCGATCGCGTGCTTTCCTCGCCATTCTTGCTATCATGGTGGTTTTGAATGGTTGATATCACGTCATGTTCGAATTCCTTTTCAAGCGACCGGCCGACAAGTCCGACACCCCTGCCGGGAAGTCCGCGCAGGCGAGCCCGAATCCGGCGCCGCAGCCCTCGCAGACCAGCGTGCTGCGTGCCCAGCAGGCCGAAAAGGTAGCCGCGCTGGCTGGCGATGAAGCCGCCGCCGTCGAGTTCATCCTGCAATCCGATTTCTCCGAGCTGCGCCTGGCTGCCGCCGAGCACGTCCATACAGCGGCCCAGCTCGAAAAAGTCCACGCCGCCATGCGCAACACCGACCGCCGCGTCGCCAAGCTCATGCAGTCGCGACTGGACGCGCTGCGCCACCACCAGGCCGAGCTGGCCCGTGGCCAGGCCTGCATCGACCAGGCCCAGGCCCTGCTCAAGGACGAGAAACTCTCGCCCAACCAGGTAGCCGACCTGGACCGCCGCTGGTCGGTGATCGCCGCCCGGGAACTGGCCGAGCAGTTCAACGCCATCCGCGCGCAGCTGGCGCAACGCCTCGAAGCGCAGATGACCTTGCAGCGCTCCATGATCGACAGCCTGGGCGCCTTGCGCGCCCTGGGCACAAGCGGCCTGCGCGCCTTTGAGCTGGGCGAACGGCTGGAACAGATGGCGCAGGCACAGGCCGCCGCCCTGGCCGCGCCGGAACACGCCTCGCTGCCGCGCAGCCTGACCAACGAATTCGCTTCCGAGCACGCGCGCCTGACGGCCTCGCTCGGCGCGCTCGAACAAGGCCAGTCGGCCGTGATCGCGCGTGAGACCGCGCTGGCCGAATGGCGCGCCACGCCGCCCGGCGCGTTCAACCAGGAGCAGCTCAAGAAAGCCTGGCAGCAGTTGCCGCCGGCCCCGGCGGGCGAAGCGGCCGACTTGCAGCAGCGCTTCGAGGAGTTGCTTGCCTTGCTGCCGGCGCCGGTCGCCGCGCCCGGCAAGCCGGCCAGGGAGCCGCGCAAGAACGCCCCCGCGCAAGCGCCCGACCAGCATTTCCTCGACGCGCTCGACGCCATGGAAGCGGCCTTGCAACACGGTTCGCTCGGCAGCGCGGCCGAGATGGACAAGATCCTCAAGGACAGCAAGGGCACGCGCCTCACGCCCGCCCTGTCGGACCGCCTGGCGCACGCGCGCGCCGAACTCAAGCGCCTGTCGGACTGGGCGCGCTGGGGCGGCAATGTCTCGCGCGAAGAATTGATCAAGGCGGTCGAGCAGCTGGGCACGCAAAAACTGGCGATGAGCGAACTGGCGAAAAAGGTCGGCAGCATGCGCGAACGCTGGAAGGCGCTCGACACCCTGTCGGGCGCCGCGCCGAAGAGCCTGTGGGAGCGCTTTGACGCCGCCTGCAGCACCGCCTACGCGCCGGCCGCGGCCCACTTCAAGCACCTGGCCGACGAGCGCCACACCAACGCGGCCAAGGCGCAAGCCCTGATCGCCGAGGCGGCGCAAGAAACCGCCAAGCTGGCCGAAGGCGAAAGCGTCGACTGGAAGCACATGGCCGCCACCGTGCAGCGCATGCGCCTGGCGTGGAGCCACCTGGGCGCGATCGACCGCAAGGAAAAGAAGCGCCTCGACCACGAATTCACCGATGCGCTCAACACCTTGCAGGCGCCGCTGGAACAGCAGCGCAAGAACGAGGTGGCCGAACGCGAGGCGATGATCGCCCAAGTGGCCGCGCTCGACGCGCATGACCGCCATGCGCTCGACACCCTGCGCGCCTTGCAGGAACGCTGGCAGGAACACGCCAGGGCGCTGCCGCTCGAACGCAAGTCCGAGCAAGCCCTGTGGCAGAAATTCCGCGCCGCCTGCGACGCCGTCTTCGCGCGCCGCAAAGAAAGCGCCAACGCCGCCGACGCCGAACGGCGCAGCCACCAGGAAGCCAAGGACGCCATCAGCGCGCGCCTCGAACTTGCCGCCGGCGAGCCTGACGCCGCCGCCCACGCCGCCAGGCTGCTGCGCGAAGCGGCGGCCGAATGGAACGCCATCGGCGCCGTCCCGCGCGCCAACGAAGCGAAGGTCGAGAAACGCTACCACGCCGCCATCGCCGCATTGCAGCACCATGTCGATGCCGCCAAACGCGACGCCAGCCGGGCCCAGGCCAGCGCGCTGCGCGACAAGCTGCGCCTGTGCCAGGAACTCGAAGCGGCCGTCGCCGCCGGCAGCGAGCTGGCCGCTAGCTGCGACTGGGCCGCGCGCTGGAGCGCCTTGCCGGCGCTGGACGCCAACCACGAACGCACGCTCAAAGCGCGCTTCGACGCGGCGCTGGCGGCGCGTGGCGAAGGCCGCGCCGCGTTTGCCGCGCTGCTCGAGAAAAACCGCGCTGCGCTGCTGCACGAAATCCTCCGTCTCGAAATCGCGGCCGGCATCGACAGCGGCAGCGAGTTCGCGCGCGAGCGCCTGAAACTCCAGGTCGAAACCTTGCAGTCCTCGCTCAAGTCCGGGCAAAAGCCGGGCAACCAGGCCGCCCAATTCCTGCAACTGTGCGCCATGCCGGCGCTGGTGGACGACCGCACCGCCTCGCGCATCGAACACCTGTTCACGCGTATTGTCAGGGACGACAAATCGAAGGACGCCAAATGATGGCGGTGCGGGTCCAGACCGCCGACTTCGACCTGAGCACCGACATAGCGGCCCTGCGCGCGCAGGATGCGCGCATCGGCGCCGTGGTCAGCTTTGTCGGCACGGTGCGCGACATGAACGACGGCGCCAGCGTGGCCGCGATGGAGCTCGAACACTATCCCGGCATGACCGAGCAGGCGCTGGAAAAGATCGTGGCGCAGGCTGGCGAGCGCTGGCCCCTGTACGGCGCGCTGGTGGTGCACCGGGTCGGTCCGCTCGCGCCGCTCGACCAGATCGTGCTGGTGGCGTGCAGCGCCGCGCACCGGGGCGAAGCGTTTGCGGCCTGCGAATTCATCATCGACTACCTCAAGACCGACGCCCCGTTCTGGAAGAAGGAACAAACCCCCGATGGCGCGCGCTGGGTCGACGCGCGCGTGACCGACGACGCCGCGCTGGCCAAGTGGGCCAACGGGTGAACTTCGTCGCCGTCGGCGTGGGCGCCGCGCTCGGCGCGTGGCTGCGCTGGACTCTGGGCTTGTGGATGGGCGCCTGGCACCCGAAGCTGCAACTCGGCACCCTGGCCGTTAACCTGGCCGGCGGCTATCTGATCGGCGTGGCGCTGGGATTGTTTGGCGCGCATCCGCAGCTGCCGCCCGAATGGCGGCTGTTCGCGGTGACCGGTTTCCTGGGCGGGCTGACCACGTTTTCCACCTTTTCGGGCGAGGCGATGGTGCTGCTCGAACGCGGCGACTATGGCTGGGCGCTGGCGCATTCGGCCCTGCACCTGGCCGGCTCGATTATCTGCTGTATCGCCGGCCATGCCAGCTGGCGCGCTTTGTCCACGTGATGTCAAACCAAGGAGAATTGAATGTCCAAGCAACTGCCGCAACGTCCCACCGGGGCCTTTATCGGCGCATCGTGGGCGGCCCTGTTCGTCGGTGCCGGCACCTTCCTCGTCGGGCTGTGGAATTCGACGATGCAGCTCAATGAGCGCGGCTACTATTTCACCTTGCTGATGTACGGGCTGTTTGCCGCCGTGTCGCTGCAAAAATCGGTGCGCGACCGCCTCGAAGGCGTGAAGGTGACCGCCATTTACTTCGCGCTGTGCTGGGTGTCGCTGCTGCTGTCGGTGCTGCTGTTGACGGTGGGCCTGTGGAATGCCACGCTGGCGCCGAGCGAAAAGGGGTTTTATGCGATGTCTTTCGTCCTGAGCCTGTTTGCGGCGGTGGCGGTGCAAAAGAACGTGCGCGACGTCGCGCTGTCGCAGGACGCCAACGTGTACGTCGATTCGGGCAAGGAATAAGCCTGCGCTCAAGGTCCAGCGGCCCGGCCCGGCCGCTGGCCGGCATCCATCACTCCCGCGGGAACTTCATCGCCTTTCTCACCGCCAGGCAGCGCCGCTCGTTTTCATGCTGGTCGCGCAGCGCGCGCATGGTCCCTTCCGATAATCCCTTCAACTCCTTGCCGGCCCTGGCCAGGCGCGCCACGCTGGCCGGCGTGCAGTCCTTCGGTATCAGGGTCGCGGCCCAGCTGCGCATGTAGACCGGGCCGGCGGCCTTGTCCAGCGCCGGCAACTGGCGCAGGCGCTCGGCCGCGCTCATTTCGCTCAGCACGCGCTGCTCGGCCGGATACAGGTTTTCCATCGCCGTGCGCACGCGCGAAAACGGCAGCGTGGTTTTCAGGTTCATGATCGTGGCCAGCCACTGGCGCTTGACGGCGGCGTCGGGCCGGATCACGGTGGCGCGCAGCGCGGCGGCCTGGCCGGCATCGGAATTGTCGTGCGCCTGTTCGGCCGCGATGAGCGCGCCGCTGCCGGCGTAGCCTGCGCGGCTGAGCGCTTCGATGATTTTCCAGCGCAGGTCCTGGTCGAGCGGCACGCCGTCAAGCACGGTCGCGCCGTCCAGGATCGACACCAGGCGCTCTTGGGCTTGCGCGCTGGTGGCCGCGTTCAGGTAGGCGTCCATCCAGCGGTGCGTAAAGTTGGCGTTGCCCTTGCCCGCTTCGACCCCGCGCCACGTCATCGCTTCGAGTGCGGCGACGGTCTTTTGGGCGTAGCGCGGCGGCGCGTGCATCACGTCGATGTAGTACTTGGCGCCGGCCACCTTGGCCAGCACGTCGCCGAGCAGCTTGTAGTTCTTTTCGAGCGGAGCGTTGGCCAGCGCGGTCTGGATGAAGCTTTCCAGCGGCAGTTCGCCATCGCGCACGCCATCCCACAGGCTTTGCCACATCATCGCGCGCAGCAGCGGCTCGTCGATGGCGCCCAGGTGCGCGCTGGCCGAGGCGAACGAGCGCTTGTCCAGCTTGACCTTGACGTAGCCCCAGTCCTGGTAGTTCGGATACACCAGGTCGGGACAGGCGCTGCCCACCAGTTCGGGCACGCGGGTCGCAGCGCCCTTGTAGGTGACAGCCACGGTTTTTGCTGGAGCGAGCTTGCCGGCGTCAAACACGAAGGTGGCTACCTGCACGCGCTGTTCGCGCAGGGTCGGCAGCGCGGCCGGGGCGCTCTGGCGCAGGGTGAAGCTGGCGATCTTGCCGGCGCCGCAGCGGTAGTCGGCCGCCAGCGTGTTCACGCCGGCCTTGTACAGCCATTGCCGGGTCCACGGCGTGAGATCGCGCCCGGCGGCCTCGCCCAGGCTGCCGATGAAGTCGTCGAGCTGCGCGTTCTTGTACTGGTACTTGACGAGGTAGTTGTGCACGCCCTTGCGGAATACTTCTTCGCCCAGCAGATGGCGCAGCTGCTTGAGGGTGGAGGCGCCTTTCGAGTAGGTGATCGCATCGATGTTGTCGAAGGCGTTGGCGGTCGACGCCACCGGCACCTCGATCGGGTGCGTGGCCGGGCTCTGGTCCTGCACGTAGGCTTCCTGCTTGCCTTCGGCGTAGAAGGTTTGCCAGGCGCCGGTGAATTCGGTCGATTCGGCCGTCGCCATGGTCGCCATGAAGGAGGCGAAGCTTTCGTTGAGCCACAGGCCGTTCCACCATTTCATGGTCACCAGGTCGCCGAACCACTGGTGCGCCATCTCGTGCAGGATGACTTCGGCCAGGCTTTCGCGCTGGGCCTCGGTCATGGCCGCCTTGTACAGGAAGCCGTCTTCGGCGAAGGTGACCGCCGCCGCGTTTTCCATCGCGCCGTACAGGAAGTCCGGCACCAGCACCTGGTCGTATTTTTCGAACTGGTAGGCAATGCCGAAGTAGTTGTCGAAGTAGGCCAGGCCCTGTCTGGTGTACTTGAACCAGTCGGCGGGCGAGACTTGCGCGGCCACCGACTGGCGCGCCAGCAGGCGCATCGGATACGGGCCGCTGTTGTCTTCCCAGACCTTGTACGGGCCGGCGTGCATCGAAAAATTGTAGGCGGAGAGCTGCCTGGTGGCCGGGAAGGTCCAGCGCCGCGTGGCGCCGCGATCTTCGATGGCGCTTTCGCGTTTTGTCGACACCACCTGCCAGTCGGCCGGCGCGGTCACCGTCAGCTGGTAGGTCGCTTTCAGGTCGGGCTGGTCGAACAGGGCGAACATCTGCTGCGCCGCCGCCGGCTCGAAGTGCGAGTAGGTGTAGACCTTGCCGTCGACCGGGTCGAGCATGCGGTGCAGGCCTTCGCCATTGGTGCTGTGCGCGCGCTGGTAGCTCACGGTGATGCTGTTGCGCCCCACCTTGAGGTCGCGCGCGGCGATCGTGATGTAGGCCTTGTTGTACTGCGGCGTCACCGCCACGCCGTTGACGGCGAGGCTGGCGATGCTGGCCTTGTCGAGATCGACCGTGATCGGCGCGCGCGTGTCGGCCAGGTCGAACCGCAGGGTGCTGGCGCCGCTGAAGGTCTCGGCGCCGGTCAGCGTGAAGTCGAGCACATAGGCCACGTTGGCGATGCGTTTCGAGCGCGCCGCGGCGTCGGCCTGGGTCAGCGCGTCGGCGCGCACGGGCGAGGGCGCCGGGGCGGCTGCGCAGCTTGCGCCGGCCAGGAGGAGGGCGCCCAGGGCGCTGAATCGGGAAATAGACAAGGCGGCAGTCCAATAAAAGTTTCAATGATGAAAGAATATCATGGGCAGTGCGCCGTCCAGGGGGCTGCGCCTTGAAAAAGTCGGGCGTGGCCCAATCTGTCAATCAAGTTAATCACACTTTATGTGGAGCTCGACCATGCGCCAAGACAAAATGACCACCAAACTGCAGGAAGCGCTGTCCGATGCGCAAAGCCTCGCGGTGGGCAATGACAACCAGTATATCGAACCGGTCCACCTGCTGTCGGCCCTGTTGAACCAGGACGACGGCGCGGCGCGCTCGCTGCTGCAGCGCGCCGGCGTGAACGTGGGCAGCCTGACCACGGCCCTGCGCAGTTCCCTGGAGCGCCTGGCGAAAGTGTCCGGCAACGGCGGCCAGGTGCAGGCGGGGCGCGAGTTCGTGGGCGTGCTCAATCTGGCCGACAAGGAAGCGCAAAAGCGCGGCGACCAGTTCCTCTCGAGCGAGATGGTGCTGCTGGCGCTGACCGAAGACAAGTCCGACGCCGGCACCCTGGCGCGCGAGAACGGCCTGACCCGCAAAGCGCTGGAGACGGCGATCCAGGCCGTGCGCGGCGGCGAAGGCGTGAAGTCGGCCGACGCCGAAGGCCAGCGCGAATCGCTCAAGAAGTATACGCTCGACCTGACCGAGCGCGCCCGCCTGGGCAAACTCGATCCGGTGATCGGGCGCGATGACGAAATCCGGCGCGCCATCCAGGTGCTGCAACGGCGTACCAAGAACAATCCGGTGCTGATCGGCGAGCCTGGCGTGGGCAAGACCGCCATCGTCGAAGGCCTGGCGCAGCGCATCATCAACGGCGAGGTGCCCGATTCGCTCAAGGGCAAGCGCGTGCTCTCGCTCGACATGGCGGCCCTGCTGGCGGGCGCCAAGTTCCGCGGCGAGTTCGAGGAGCGCCTCAAATCAGTGCTCAAGGAGCTGGCGCAGGATGAAGGCCAGACCATCGTCTTCATCGACGAGATGCACACCATGGTCGGCGCCGGCAAGGCCGAAGGCGCCATGGACGCGGGCAATATGCTCAAGCCGGCGCTGGCGCGCGGCGAGCTCCATTGCGTCGGCGCGACCACGCTCGACGAGTACCGCAAGTACATCGAGAAGGACGCCGCGCTGGAGCGCCGCTTCCAGAAGATCCTGGTGGACGAGCCGAGCGTGGAGGCGACCATCGCCATCCTGCGCGGCCTGCAAGACAAATACGAGCTCCATCACAAGGTCGAGATCACCGACGCGGCCATCATCGCGGCGGCCGAACTGTCGCACCGCTACATCACCGACCGCTTCTTGCCGGACAAGGCGATCGACCTGATCGACGAAGCGGCCTCGAAGATCAAGATCGAGATCGATTCCAAGCCGGAGGTGATGGACAAGCTGGAACGCCGCATCATCCAGCTGAAAATCGAACGCGAAGCGGTCAAGAAGGAAAAGGACGACGCCTCGCGCAAGCGCCTCGACCTGATCGACGATGAAATCGCGCGCCTGGAACGCGAGTACAACGATTTCGAGGAAATCCTCAAGTCCGAGAAGGCGATCGTGCAGGGCACCACGCACATCAAGGAAGAAATCGAGCGGGTGCGCCTGCAGATGGAAGAAGCGACCAGGAACAGCAACTGGCAGAAGGTATCGGAACTCCAGTACGGCAAGCTGCCCGAACTTGAAGCGCAACTCAAGCATGCCGAAGCCGACACCGGCAAGGCCGCCGAAAACGCCAAGCCGAAGCTGCTGCGCACCCAGGTCGGCGCCGAAGAAATCGCCGAAGTGGTCTCGCGCGCGACCGGCATTCCGGTCTCGCGCATGATGCAGGGCGAGCGTGACAAGCTGCTGCACATCGAAGAGAAGCTGCACGAGCGCGTGGTCGGGCAGGACGAGGCGATCGTCGCCGTGGCCGACGCGATCCGGCGTTCGCGCGCGGGCCTGTCGGACCCCAACCGTCCGTACGGCTCGTTCATGTTCCTCGGCCCCACGGGCGTCGGCAAGACCGAGTTGTGCAAGGCGCTGGCGGGCTTCTTGTTCGATACCGAGGAATCGATGATCCGCATCGACATGAGCGAATTCATGGAGAAGCATTCGGTGGCCCGCCTGATCGGCGCGCCGCCGGGCTATGTGGGCTACGACGAAGGCGGCTATCTGACCGAGGCGGTGCGGCGCAAACCGTACAGCGTGATCCTGCTCGATGAAGTCGAGAAGGCGCACAGCGATGTCTTCAACGTGCTGCTGCAGGTGCTCGACGACGGCCGCATGACGGACGGGCAGGGGCGCACGGTGGACTTCAAGAATACGGTGATCGTGATGACCTCGAACCTCGGGTCGCACAAGATCCAGTCGATGGACAGCGACGATCCGGGCGTGGTCAAGCTGGCGGTGATGGCGGAGGTGCGCTCGCACTTCCGGCCGGAGTTCGTCAACCGGATCGACGAGATCGTGGTGTTCCATGCGCTCGACGAGAAGAACATCGGCGCCATCGCCAAGATCCAGCTCAAGCACCTGGAGCAGCGCCTGGCGAAGATGGAGATGACGCTCGACGTCTCGGATGAAGCCTTGCAGAAGATCGCGGAGGCGGGCTACGACCCGGTGTATGGCGCGCGGCCGCTCAAGCGCGCCATCCAGCAGCAGATCGAAAATCCGCTGTCGAAGCTGATTCTGTCGGGACGCTTCGGACCGAAGGACACCATTCCGGTGCGGGTCAAGGGTGGTGGCTTGACGTTCGAGTCGTTGGGAGAGTAAGTGCCGGCGCAGGAGGGCATTGCGCCCCCTGCGCCACGTCATTCCCGCCTGCGCGGGAAGTCATTTCTGCCAGTGGCGGGAATGACGGAGCTTAGCTTAGCATCAACGCTTGCGGCGCACGCCGACCAGGCCAGCCAGGCCAAGCATGAACAGCGCCAGCGCGCCCGGCTCCGGAACCGCGTTCACGTTCCAGCCGATCACGTCAAAATACTGCAAGTCCAGCGGCGACAGGCCGAGTTTTTCGCCACGGCCGGCGGTCGGGTCGAGCAGGCCCAGATTCATGTCATCCTGCCAGTGGCTGGCCTGCTGGCCGTCGCCATACACCGACCCGGTGGAGAAGGTCGCCAGCGTGGTCTGGCATTTATCGAGCGAGAAGAACTTGGTGCGCGTGTCGGCCGACCAGTCCAGGTCCGCCGCTTTCTTTTTGCTGTGCGACGAGCAGCGATACAGGTCGCCCGGGGCGATGTAGCTGAACTCCGAGTCGGCATAGTCGCCGTCGCGGTTGTAGTCGAGGACGTCGACGCCGCTGATGAAGCCGAGCGCATGGCCGATTTCGTGCGCGGCCACGCCGATGAAGTCGTAGGCCTTGCCGTCGACGCCATTGTCGGGATCGAAGTCCCAGTCGAACAGGCTGCTGAAATTGATTTCACCGTCCGAGACATCGTCCTTGGCGTCGCTCAGGCCGACAGCGCGCGCGTTGGCGCGGGTCATGCGGATGCTGTTGTTGTTATCGTCGCAGTTATCGTCCAGGAAGGGCGTGGCGCTGCCGATGCCCGACGGGTTGGTGCCGGTGCCGTTCATGATCACGTTCAGGCAGCTGCTGGTCGACAGGTTCGACACGGCCTGCTTGTCGCTGGTGCTCCAGGAATCCTTGGCGAGCGCGTTGCGGTAGTCGTCGTAGCTGAACAGCTCTTGGGTCGAGCCGGTCGAACCGAGCACGCCCGCCTCAAGCTCCAGGAAGCCGATGTTCAGGTTGACCTGCACGTTATCGTGCAACACATTGGTCCAGCGCGCAGCGGCGGCCTGGAAGCCGGCCAGCGCCAGCGGATCCATGCCGGGGGCCGGGGTGAAGTTGATGACGAGTGCCTGGGCAGAGCCGGCGTAAGCGCACAGCAGGACCGGCGCGATCTTCAAGAGACGTTTTAAGGTTTTCATTTCCGCTTTTCAAGGTGTCGCTGATTAGAATCAGACTATTGGTATATTTTTAACCATGCTTGGTGCAATAGGGCATTGCCCGCATGGCTCACTCGTAAAAGCGTATTCTAAAAGCAAGTTTCGCGCCTGAAATTTAAGCCCTTGTTACTAAACATTAAATTTTGAACAAGGGCGGATTTGACAGTTGCGGTGTAAAGATATCCGACAGTGCCGCGTGGGCGCGAGGAGGGTTGGACGGAAAGAAAAAACCGCCATGCCTGCGTTTGCAGGGATGGCGGTTTTGGTCGGGATGATCGGCCGTCGGACGGGTCAGGCGCGGCCCTCGCGCATGAAGCGCTGGATGTGATCGAGCATGACGGCATCCGAATACGGCTTGCCGAGCAGGACATCGACACCGGCTTCGGCGGCCTTGACCTGGTAGCTTTCCTCGGCACTGATCATGATGACGGGAATGTGCGCCGTCAGCGGGTTCTGGCGCACGTGCCTGGTCAGCTCGAAGCCATTCATGCCGGGCATTTCGACGTCGGTGATGAGCACGTCGGGCATGCGCTCGGCGATCTGCTTCATTGCGTCGAGGCCGTCTTCGGCCTGCGCGACCTGGAACTGATTGTTGACCAGCAAGCGGTTGGTTTTTACCCGGACCACTTTGGAATCGTCGGCGATCATGACGACGGTGTCGGTGGCGACCTTGGGCTGGTGCACGCGTGCGGGGGCGGCGCGAGCGGCTACCTCGGGCGCGGCAGCGGGGGCGCTGTTGGCAGCCGCCACGCGTGCTGCCTCGTCGGCGGCGGCGCGTTCAGCTTCCAGGCGCGCGGCTTGTTCCGCAGCGACGCGCTCGGCTTCAAGCCGGGCAGCCTGTTCCGCAGCAAGGCGTTCGGCATCCACGCGAGCGGCTTCTTCAGCAGCCACGCGCGCAGCTTCCGCTTGCGCAGCCGCGACGCGTGCAGCTTCTTCCGCTGCCGCCTGTTCGGCCTGCAGGCGTGCAGCCTCGGTGTCCGCGAGGCGCTGCGCTTCCACGCGCGCCGCCTGTTCCGCAGCCAGGCGGTCGGCTTCGATCCGCTCGGCTTCGGCCGCAGCGATGCGTTCGGCTTCACGCTGGGCGGCTTCTTCGGCAGCGATGCGCTCGGCTTCACGCTGGGCCGCTTCGATGGCGGCGATGCGCTCGGCTTCCAGCTGCGCAGCCTGCTCATCGGCAACACGCTGCGCTTCCAGTTGCACGGCTTGCTCGGCGGCGATGCGCTGTGCTTCCAGCTGCGCCGCGTGTTCGTCGGCCAGGCGTTTGGCTTCCAGCTCTGCGGCCTGCTCGTCGGCGAGGCGTTTGGCTTCCAGTTGCGCGGCTTGCTCATCGGCCAGGCGTGCGGCTTCCAGTTGCGCCGCCTGCTCATCGGCGATGCGCTTCGCTTGCGCCTGCGCGGCCTGCTCATCGGCCAGACGCTGCGCTTCCAGTTGCGCCGCCTGCGCGTCGGCGAGGCGTTGGGCCTCTTGCCGGGCGGTTTCTTCGGCGGCCAGACGCTCCGCTTCCATGCGGGCGATATTGATGGCGGCGATGCGTTCCGCTTCCACGCGCACGGCCGCGTCGAAGGCGGCGCGCGCCGCTTCGGCACGCGCGGCTTCTTCCGCGGCAAGACGCTCTTCTTCGGCCAGGCGTTCGGCTTCCAGGCGCTCGGCCTCGGCGCTAGCGAGACGCTCGGCTTCCAGGCGCGCCGCTTCCTCGGCAGCGGCGATGCGTTCGGCGTCGAGGCGGGCGGCCTCGCGCACCTCTTCCAGGCGCGCCTGTTCGGCGGCAGCCAGGCGTTCTTCCTCCAGGCGCGCTTGTTCCAGCGCCGCCAGGCGGTTCTGTTCGTCTTGCGCGCGCGCTTCGGCGATCAGGCGGGCCTCTTCGACGCGCGCGGCTTCCTCGGCGGCTTCCTTCTCGGCCTGGATGCGCGCGAAATTCTTTGCCTGCTCGTTAGCATCGAGCATGGACGGTTCATCGCGTTGTTGCAAGGCCTTGATCTCGCGTTCGCGCAACTTGTAGATCACCACGCGATACGCCACGTAGAGCAACAAAATGATAAAAACGCCTATGCCGACATTGGTTTCGTAACTTGAAGTAAACACGCGAACAGCTCTCCGTCGTTACCTTTTTTCAAGGCAATGGGTTAATAAAAGGCGATCTTGGTTGTAGGCAATAATGATACACCGCCGCGCGGCAGAACACGATGGATGGTTGTGAGCAATTCACGTGAGCTTGTTTTGCGACAGGGCCGATGTCATTGGTACGGATGTGATTTTGGTATCGCCTCCTGCTACTTTATCGGCTTTCTTGCCTGAACTCAGCAGGATGGGGCGGATGGCGACACTATTTTGCGCTGCACAAAAAAGCCGGCGCATGCCGGCTTTACCACACACCATGCCGCTTATACGGCCGGCGGATCGGTTGCGCGCTCGAATGTGCGGTGCCGCGCGAGCGCCAGCTTGAACTGGCCGATTGCCAGCGTGGCGAGCGCCGGGTCCATGCTGACGATGCCGGGGTCGCCGCAGCCGTCCGGCAGGGTCGTGGGGATGGCGGCGCTGGCGAGCAGGGCGGCGCCGTTGCCGAGGGCCAGGATGGGCTTGCCGTGGCGGTACTGCTCGCGCACGAAGTCGATCACGCGCGCATCGCGCCCGAGTGCGATCACGCCATCGTCGCCGCCCGGCGCGACCATCGCGTCGTACACCACCGAGGGCGTGACGTCGACGGTGGTTTCGACATGGAGCGCAACACCGTCGAGCGAGCTGACCTGTCCGAGGCGCTGGCCCACCAGGCGCGGCACGGCGCCGGCTTCCAGCAAGGCCGTGTAGACCGCGCGCACGGCGGCCCCATCGACGCCGGGCGCGATGAAGATGGCGACCTGGCGCGTGCGGATGCCGGTGACCCCGGGACGGCTGAGCAGGGACAGGGCGGGCGAGGGCGCGTAGCCCGGCAGCGGCAGGCTGGTGGCCAGCGGCAGCGGCGGCGGCACGGCGATGCCCAGGCCGCAGGCGACGGCGTGCGCCAGGGTCGCGTCCACATTGACCAGCCCGGCCACCATGCGCACCCGGATCGCCAGCGTTTCCACGCGCGTGAGTTCGAAGCGGAAGGCGTCGATGATGTGGGCTTTCTCGGGCGCGCTCTGGCTGATCCAGAACAGGCGCGCCTGCGAGTAGTGGTCGGCGAACAGCTCCGGCTTGCCGCGCACCTTGTTGCCGCTGACGGGCTCGGGCACGCTGACGAAACCGGCGCGGCCGACCTGGAACGGGCAGCCGCCGGCCAGCGAGTTGGGTTCGTAGTTGACCCGGCCGCGGTTGATCGTCTGCCGGTGAAAACCCTCGCGCTGGTTGTTGTGCACGTCGGCCAGCGGCGCGTTGATCGGGATTTCGTGGAAGTTGGGGCCGCCCAGGCGCGTAATCTGGGTATCCGGATAGGAATGATTGCGGCCCTGCAGGATCGGATCGTTGCTGAAGTCGATGCCGGGAACAATGTGCTGGGTGCAGAAGGCCACTTGTTCGGTCTCGGCGAAGAAATTGTCCGGGTTGCGGTTCAGGACCAGTTTGCCGACCGGGAACACCGGGATCAGTTCTTCCGGAATCAGCTTGGTCGGGTCGAGGATGTCGAAGGGGAAGCTCTCGGCCTGCTCTTCGGTGAACACTTGCAGGCCCAGCTCGTACTCGGGAAAGTTGCCCGCTTCGATGGCTTGCCACAGGTCGCGCCGGTGGAAGTCGGTATCGAGGCCGCGCAGCTTGAATGCTTCGTCCCAGACCAGCGAGTGAGTGCCCTGCAGCGGGGTCCAGTGGAATTTGCACAGGCGCACCTCGCCGCTGGTGTTGATCAGCTTGAAGGTGTGCACGCCGAAACCTTGCATCATGCGGTAGCTGCGCGGAATGGCGCGGTCGGACATGAGCCACATCAGCATGTGGGTGATTTCCGGGCTGAGCGAGGCAAAGTCCCAAAAGCTGTCGTGCGCGCTGGACGCTTGCGGCATGCCGTGGTGCGGTTCGGGCTTGAGTGCGTGGGCGACGTCGGGAAACTTCATCGCGTCCTGGATGAAGAACACCGGCATATTGTTGGCAACCAGGTCCCAGTTGCCTTCGTCCGTATAGAACTTGACCGCGAAGCCGCGCACGTCGCGCGCGGTGTCGGGCGAGCCGCGCTCGCCGGTGGCGGTGGAAAAGCGCACGAACGCCGGAGTGCGCTTGCCGGCATAGGCGAAAGGTGCGGCGCGTGTCAGCTGGCCCAGGTCCTGATACGATTCGAAGTAGCCGTGGGCGCCCGAACCGCGCGCGTGCACGACCCGCTCCGGGATGCGCTCATGGTCGAAATGCGTGAGCTTTTCGCGCATGACGAAGTCTTCCAGCGCGATCGGGCCGCGCAGGCCGATCTTGAGCGAGTCCTGGTTGCTGGACACGGGAATGCCCTGGTTGGTGGTCAGGCGCTGTTCGGTATCGTCGGCGCGCACGCGGTCGAGCGAACTGTTGAGGGCGTTGTCGCCCAGGTGCGGGATGCCGGCGCCGACCTTGGGCGAGGCGATGTTCTCGGTGCTGGTGCTGGCCGTGGCCAGCGGCGTCGATGGGGCGTAGGCTTCGCCGGTATGCGGCGTGAGCGCTTCGGCGCCGTATTCGAGCGGCTTGGTGGCGTTGAAGGGGCGCTCGTCGGCGAGGTCGGCTTGGCCGCCGGCTTTTTCGAGCAGGCGCTCCGCGATCGGGTTGCTGGTGCCCAGGCTGCCGGGCAGGGTCGGGTCCGAGGGACCCGCGACGGTGCTGAGAACGGAACCTGCGCCGTCGGTGGACGGTCCGCTTTTTTTACGTGTGACCATTGATTACCTCTTAGAAAGAGTGGGGCCGGGCGCCCCTGGCCTGTCGAGTTTGCATCGCTGACGCCGCGCGTGGTTGACCACGGACAGGCGATGCGGCGCGGGAGATCAGAGCGCCGCCAAGCGCGCGGCGGGTTGGTAGGAATCATTGAATGGAGATGTGCATGGAAACCGTGTCGGACACCTGCCGGGCCTTGCTCGAACGCAGCAAGCGCTTCGGGCCGCTGTATGGCGACCGGCTCGCCAATCACTTGCCGATGACACTCATCGCGCTCGACCGCCTGGGTGCGCCGGTGGACAGCATGCAGCGCGCGTTCGACGCCAATGCGCGCCAGTTGCAGGCGCGTGATGCCGGCATCAGCCCGGTTGTGGACGCGGCAATCTGGCTGGGCAAGGGCAGCAACGCCGGCGGGCTGGAACTGTATTTCCAGGCGTGCGTAGCCCGTGACGGGCCGGGCGCCGTGCTGCGGGACTGGGTACCGCGCCTGCTGCCGGGCGTCGCGGCGTCGGCTTTTCATTGCCCGATCCGGCTGGCGTACGCGGTTGATGCCGGCGACCATGACGAGGTCTGCGCCGCGCTGGCGTACTGGGTGATGGAATACGTGACCCTCGACTTGCCGCCGGACACAGTGGACGACACGCCGGCCGCGATCGCCGCGCGCCTGGCGGTCGCGGTGGCAGGCCATGCGCCGTGGGACGGCATCATCATCGACCGCATGCGGCAGGTGGCGCGCCATCCTGGCCTGGCCGGGACGGCGATCCAGCCATCCGTGCTGGACTTGCGGCAGGTGGCGCAGTTCGCGCTGGGCGCCTACCATGCGCGCGAAGATTTCACGCTCTTGCACACGGTGACGGCATGCCATGCGTTCCGCCTGCTGCTGCCGTATGCCGGCGAGCCGGGCCGGGCGCTGCGCTACTTGTGGGAGGCGGTCGTCGTGGCCACGTTGACAGTCGAACCCGAGGACGCCGCCGTGCCCGCCGCAGCCGCGCAGATTGACTGGCACGCCTGCATGGCGCAAGCTGCGCGGGCTAGCGATGCGCACGTCGTCAAGCTGTGCTGGTCGGCGTATTGCGAACACCTGGCCTACGGCGACGCGCGCTACCTCGCGATTGCCGCGCGCAAGCTCGCCAGGCAATGAACCGAAAGGACCTTGTGAAACTGAATCACCTGCCGTTGCTGCTGGCGCTCATCGGAAGTAGTCACGCCTGCCTGGCGCAACAAGCGCGGATTCCTGCCGCATTGGAGCAAGAAAGCCTGGATCTGTCGGGCACGTTCGGGGCTGGTCGGCTCGACGTGGCATTCGCCGCGCCAGGAGCGAGGCCAGCGGTCGCGAGCGTCACCCTGCGGCTCGGTGCGCTGACGACCACGCTGCAGGCATGCGTGGCGCCATGAAGACAGCGGTCCGTCCAGCCTCAGCCTGACCTTTTGCATGGTCGCGCTCCTGCCATCGCGCCGGCTGGCGCAGATCAGCGCCGCGCAAGCTGGACATCGCAGCGATCTGCCCGCCGCAGGAACTGGACGCGATGTTCGATCCGATCCACTGGCTCAATGCGCGATGATGTCGCCCACCAGGTCGCCCTTGAGCACCAGGGTCGAGCGGCCATCCTCGCCCAGCAGGAACACGCCGCGCCCGTTCGAGTAGAGAATCTGACCGGCCGGCGTGAGGTCGTACGAGGCGACATTGCTCGCCAGCACGCGTTCGTCGCCGCGACGGCTGCGCTGCACCAGTTGCCAGCTGGCCGGTACCAGCGAAGGCACGCCGGCCACCATGTTTTCGCTGCGCAAAGCTTTTTCGGCATCGATGCGCTTGCCCTTGAGGATGATCGCCTTGACGTCGGCCTGCGCGGACGGCCCGCTGGCGCCGGTCAGCGGCTTGCGGCTGTACATGAGCGAGAAAAAATTCAGGTAGTGGAACACCGCGCGCAGCAGGCGGAAGGGAAACAGCACGGTGTCGAGCAGGATATTGCCGCTGCTGTATTGCGGCGCCTCGTACGGACGCCGGATGAACAGCAGATCGCCGGTGGCGGTCACGCGCGGATGCAGGAAGTCGGTATTGGCGTCGTCGAGCACGGTTTCCAGCTGGCCCGAGCGCAGGTCCAGCTTCTCGATGGTGCTGTGGCCGAGCGCGACGATCATGCCGCCGCTGTCGCGCGCCAGGCCGGCCGACTGGTAGACGATGGTGTCGTCGTCGCACCAGGCAGGAGCGGAATCGGCCGTGTCGCCGCCGGTCAGTTCGCGCAGGTGGTTGCCGTCCACGTCGAGCGTGGCGATGTTGGTGATGCTGTCCTTGGACGCGGACGTACAGACCAGTTTGCCGGTCTGGGGGTTCAGGTGCAGGTCGCTCAGGTCGAGGTGCTGGCGGTGCACGATGCGGGTTTCGACGCCGGTGTCGAGGTTGAAGGTGAACAGGCCGCCGATGGTCTGGTCGCGCAGGAAGTACAGGATCGACTGCTGCCGGTCGAACTGGGCCGAGGTGTGGCGGATGCCATTGGCGGCGCCGCCGAACTGCTTCATCTGGCCGTAAGCGCCCACTTCGAAGCTGGTGTCTTTCTTCCACGAATTGCGCTCGTTGCTGCGCGCGAGGCGGTCTTCGGTCTCCTGGATGTAGGGGCTGTGCAACTGGCGCACCGCGCCGCCGTCGGGCTGGTAGAACAGATTGCCATTGGAGATGTAGGCCACGCCGATGCCGGCCAGGCTGGCCGAGCCCGCCGCGTTCGGGGCGGTGGCAGGCGTTCCTTCCGGCGCGGCGGTGACGCGGTAGAACAGGATCACCAGGCAGACCAGCAGCGCAAAACCGATAAGTAAAACCACCAGGCAACTCCTTGAAAGGGTAGGACAGGAAACGGCCACTATACTTTACTTGCTTAGTACCGTTGAGAAATACACAATTTGTAAAACGCAAGCTCAGCCGGCGCTGTCGCCGGCGAAAAATGCCGACGGCGAGCTGCCGTAGGTCTTTTTGAACATCGCCGAAAATGCCGACTGGCTGGCGTAACCGAGTTCCCCGGCCACCTGCGAGAGCGGCATGCCGCGCGCGATCAGGGGCGCGGCGTGCGCCAGGCGCACCTGCTGGCGCCAGTGGCCGAAGCGCATGCCCAGCTCGCGTTCGAACAGGCGGGTCAGGGTGCGTTCGGAGGCGCCGACCTGGGCCGCCCACTGGCCCAGGGTCAGCTGGCAGGCGGGATCGTCGATCAGGGCCGCGCACAGGGCGCCGAGGCGCTTGTCCTGCGGCAGCGGCACGCGCATCGGCCGCGTGGCCGCGCCGGGCAGCTCGTCGAGGATCAGTTCGGCCAGCAGCGTTTCGCGCGGCCCCGCGCCGGTCTGGCCGAGCGCAACGATCAGTTCGCGCAGCAGTGCGGACACGGCCAGCACGCGGCACTCGTCGCCCTCGAACGGGGCGCGCGCGGCCAGGATGCCGAGCGGGCGCAAGCGCGCGTTTTCGAGTACGCGCACCGAATGGACCACCTCCGGCGCAATCCAGATCGCGCGCAGCGGCGGCACGATCCAGCTTGAGCCGGGCGTGCTCACGCGCAGCACCCCGGACAGGGCGAAGGTGAGCTGGCCCCAGGGATGGCGGTGCGGATCGAGCGACTGGGTGATGTCGAGGTCGCGTGCCAGCGCGCGCACCGGCCGCGCCGGGGTCGGGGCCAGTTCCGGCGCTTGCCAGCGGGTATGGGTGAGGATGGTCAGGGACATGGGTGGATGGGGGCAATTGGCGGATTTGCGACAAAGTATGGCTTCCTGTCTAAAAACTGTCGATGGCTTTTTGCTTACACTGGACGCTGCTCAACCATGGATGCCTTATGAACACACCTACCCTGCGCGACGATGCGCGCGTCATCGGCCTGGTCAGCCTGGCGCACGGCGTATCGCACTTCTATCACCTGGTCCTGGCGGCTTTGTTTCCATGGCTCAAGCCCGCCTTCGACCTGTCGTACGCCCAGCTGGGGCTGTTGATGACCTTGTTCTTCGTGGTCTCCGGCATCGGCCAGGCCTTGTCGGGCTTCGTGGTGGACAAGGTCGGCGCGCGCCGCGTGCTGTTTTCCGGGCTGGCGCTGCTTGGCACGGCGGCCCTGGTGCTGGCCGGCGCGCAAAGCTACCTCATGCTGGCGGCCGGGTCGATGCTGGCGGGCCTCGGCAACGCCGTGTTCCATCCGGCCGACTACACCTTGCTCAACCAGCGCGTGAGCAAAGCGCGCATCGCCCACGCGTTCTCGCTGCACGGCATCAGCGGCAACCTGGGCTGGGCGGCTGCGCCCGCGTTTTTGGCCGGTATTGCCGCGCTGGCCGGCTGGCGCATCGCGCTGCTGTCGGCCGCCGCCATTCCGTTCGCCACCCTGGCGCTGCTGTTCGCCCAGCGCGCCCACCTGCGCGCCGACCCGGCCCCGGTGCAGGCGGCCGGCACGGTGCAGGACAGCTCGTTCGCCTTCATGAAACTGCCGGCGGTGTGGATGAGCTTCGGCTTCTTTTTCCTGACCGCCATTGCACTGGGCGGCATCCAGAGTTTTTCGTCAGCCAGCCTGGTGGCGCTGTACGGCATTTCGCTGGCCTCGGCCACCACCGCGTACACCGCTTACATGCTCGCGTCCGCCGCCGGCATGGTCCTGGGTGGCTTTCTGGCCACGCGCGCCAAGCGCCACGACCGCACCATCGCGCTCTCTTTCATCTGCGCCGCGCTGATGGCGCTGCTGGTGGGCGCGGCCGTGGTGCCGGGCTGGATGGCGGTAGTGCTGATGGGCGGCATCGGCCTGGCCGCCGGCGTCGCCGGTCCCTCGCGCGACCTGCTGATTCGCGCCGCGGCGCCCAAAAACGCGACAGGCCGCGTGTTCGGCATCGTGTATTCGGGCCTCGACAGCGGCCTGGCGCTCGGTCCGCTGCTGTTCGGCACCATGATGGACCGCGGCCATCCGGGCTGGGTGTTCGGCTGCATCGCCCTGTTCCAGGTGCTGGCGATCGGCACCGCCCTGACCGTGGGCGGCAGCAGCCGCGCACCGGCGCTCAAGCAAGCCTGAGCGCGCCGCCGCCAGGGCACTAGTGTCCCGAGTTGGAAATCCGTTGATGATTAAATATGGCGAAATCGCACCGAGGCAAGGAACAAAGCGCAGACAGGCAAATGCCTGGCGAGCATTTGTGACGCGGTATCGGCGCGATTATCGCCATATTTATTCAACGAATTTCTGACTCGGGACACTAGGTGACCGGGCACAGGCTGGCCACGCCCAGCAGCGCATAGCGCACCCGGTACGGTTTGAAGCCGAGGATGGTCTTGAAACGCCGCAGCCCCCCGGAGGCGCCGAACCAGGTGTCGTACATGGCGTAGCGCACGCTGCGCTCGGCGATCAACATGCTGACGATTTCGACGATCATGAAGTGCATGACGCCATCGTTGTTGCGGTAGCCAAGCAGGCGCGAGAACAGGGCGAAGTTGCCGTAGATGCCCAGTTCGCAGTAGGCCACCAGCTTGCCCGAGGCATCGAGCACGCCGAAATAGCGGTAGTTTTCGCGGTCGGTGTAATGCGCCACCCGGTCATGGTAGCCGGCGGCCATGGGCCGGCCCTGGCGCTCGGGCATGGACTGGTTGATGGCGTGGATCTCGTCGACGTAGCGGTTGCGGTCGATGCGGGTGAACTGGTAGCCGCGCGCCTTGGCCCGCCGCGCGAAGAAACCGCCCCAGTTGCGCTCGCCGATCGAGTCGCGGTATTGCGTGCTCGATGCGAATTGCCCGGTGTCGAGCAGGGCCGCGCCGATGGTCTTGTTGCCGATGATGCGGTAGCGCGGATGGCGCCGCGTAAAGTTGCGGTAGGTGGCGCTCACTTCGGCGGGCGCGAGCGCCAGGTCGAATTGCAGGTGAGCGAGCGGCAGTTTGACGATGGCGGCGAGAACGTCCCACAGGCGCCTGAGCTGTGACAGCGTGCTGAGCATGCATGCCCCCTTGACGAGAACGAGGCACCGATTATGGCGCGCCTCGGGCGCCGCGTCAGCCGCTGTCTGCGCTTCGCTTGTGACACATCAGGCGCGCCCGCATACCTTGTTTTCACGGGAACCAACACCCCGGTGGCGCGGTCGTACTCAATCAAGGGGCAGGGGCGGCGGCGCCAATCGCTTAGAATTGTTCTCATTTCCATTTTTTGCGAGCGAGCCGACATGACTTTTGCCACCACCGACCTGTGCGACGACCATCCCGAACTGCTGGAAGAGGGCCGCCTGGCCGTGTTGCCGCCGCTGTTCAGGCACTACGGTCAACGTGTGCGCTTTTGCGGCAGCGTGACGACACTAAAAGTGTTTGAAGACAACGCCCTGGTGCGCGCTACCCTGGAAGCGCCCGGCAACGGCAATGTGCTGGTCATCGACGGCGGCGCCAGCCTGCGCCGCGCGCTGGTCGGCGGTCAGCTGGCGTTATTGGCGCAAAACAATGGCTGGAGCGGCATCGTGGTGGACGGCTGCGTGCGCGACAGCGACGAAATCAATGCCTGCGCCATCGGGGTGCGCGCGCTCGGCACGCATCCGCAAAAGAGCAGCAAGCTGGGCGCGGGCGAACGCAATGTGCGCATCTGCGTGAGCGGGGTGGCGGTGCAGCCGGGAGACTGGTTGTATGCCGATGCCGATGGCATCGTGGTGTCGCAGCAGAAGCTGGTGTGACAGGGAGGGACAAGCGCGGAACAGCGGAAACAACGACAGCGGCGAAAACAAGGAAAGCAGCGGGGGAGGGGCAATAGAGCACCCTGCGCGCGGCGGCCGCAGCCGCTGCGCGCAGGGATTCGTCAGAACGCCGGCATGTCGAGCGCCTTGGCGACGTCGACCTTGAACTTGGCGGCCTGGTCGTCGCTTGGGATTTCCTTGGCCAGCGCCATGACCACGGCGCGCACATCGGTGGCGCCGTCGAAATGGTCGCTGCAGACGATCTCCGCCATTGGCCCCACATACTTGACCAGGCAACGCTGCAAGGTGGCCTTGATGTCGGGCGTCAGGCCCGGCGTGGCGACCGGGCGCACGGCCGCGGTGTCGGCGCGTGGCGACGCTCCGCCCAGTACGCCAGTACCCGGCAAGTCGTCCAGGGTGCCGTCGAGGTAGCCCAGCACGATTTCGGTCGGCCAGTCGAGGCCGTCGGCATTGACGACGCCGGCCTTGTCCAGGGTCAGGCGCGCATTTTTCATGGTGCGCATGATGGCCAGGCCGTCGCGGCCGCGGCGGCCGCGGCACAGGATGAAGACGATCTTGCCGCCTTGCAGGTGGACCTGGGCCATGCGGTTGTCATCGCTGATGACCAAGGCAGTGCCGCTGACGCGCTGTGCGCAAAAGCCAGCGATCTGGTCGACCACGTCGATAAATGGCATGAATTCCGGTTGTGACATATCAGTAACCTCTCATCGGTATCAAACCTTTTTACGCAGTCGATCCATTGCCAGCTGGATGCTGACGCCGAGACGTTCAATGGCACGGGCCAGCGAGCCGATTTCATCGCCGCGGGCCGTTTGCGGAATGTCCACTTGCAGTTCGCCATTGCTCAGTTGCACGGCAATGGCGGTCAATTGATTGATCGGGCGGGTCAGCGCCTTGCCCAGGAAAATTGCCACGCCGATGACCAGCGCCACAGCGGCGGCGATCAGGATGCGTGCTTCGTTTTCCATCTTGTGCATGGTGGCGAAAGCTTCATCGTAGTCCTGTTCGATCAGCACGGTCCAGCCTTGCGGCAGTTTGCGCACGAAACCGATCTTCTTGCGCTCTTCCGCAGTATAGACCACGGGTGCGTCGTTGATGCCGGGAACCTTGAGGGCCGGATGGTTGGTAAAGTCTTGCAGCGCGGTAAGAACCTTGGCCGAGTCGCCGTGGGCGATCACCTTGTTGGTGGCGTCGAGCAGGATCGCGCGGCCGGTCTTGCCGATGCGGATATCGGTCACGATCTTGGAAATATCGGTCAGGTTCATCGACATCGCCAGCACGCCGACCAGGGCCGAGTTGATGTCGCGGATCGGGGTGGCCACGATCAGTGCCGGCTTGCCGGTGGTTTTGCTGATCGCTACCTGGCGGCCGACCGGCTGGCCGCTCATCACGGCCTTGAAGTAGCTGCGGTCGCCGTAATTGATCGGGGCGGCGCCGTCGTTACGGGCGGTGTTCGAGCCATCCGGCGCGATCGTAAACATCAGGAACGACCATTCGTAGGCCTTGCCGGTCGCTTTCAGCAGGGGAATCTGGCGCTCGTCCTTCATCGACACCATGTCGTCGAGGCGGCTGGCCTGGTTCATGGCGTGCATATTGGTGTCGTCCCAGGCATTGATGCCGTTGACCACCGTGTTCATGGTCAGCACCAGGCTTTGCGAGACGTTGTCGGTCAGTTCGCGCTGGGCCGCCCGGTCGCTGATCACCCACAGCGTGCACAGGGGGATCAGCGTCACCGCGAGCAAGGTCATCAAGACCTTGTGAAAAATACTGAAACTAAATTTTGAGTTCATGCTGGGCCTTCGTAATAGAGGTCTGCTTGACGTGGCAGATCGGCCAGCGTCTCGGACATCAAGGAACCGATTGCTGGGCCGACATTAAAAACAAGGTGTCGGACTTCTGTATCTGGCAACCCCGTTCGCCGGCGGCGCAACGGGATCGTTCATGCGGAGCTTGCTGTCGGCGGGAGGCACTGTCCCTCATGGACCGCGCCGCCGTCTTCCAGCAATCCCGGGGCGCAATCGTCAGCAGTGATTTTGGTTGCTTGTAAGCACATTATTATACCGGTGTTTACCAACAGCATCGGTATTGCGGCAAGTCTCGTTGTATTTCGTGAGAATTTGCGACGTTTGTGTATTTACTGCAACGACTTCACTACTGTCGATGGCGCGGGGTTCAGCTTTTCTTGCGCAGGCGATCCATTGCCAGCTTGATACTGATGCCGAGACGGTCGATGGCGCGGGCCAGCGCGCCGATTTCGTCGCCGCGTTCGGTTTGTTCGATCGTCACTTGCAGCTCGCCGTTACTGAGCTGGCGGGCAATCGAGGTCAGTTCATTGATCGGACGGGTCAGTGCCTTGCCGAGGAAAATCGCGATGGCGATGACCAGCGCCACGCTGACGCCGATCAGGATCTGCGCATCCTTTTCCATCTGCTTCATGATGCGGAACGCTTCGTCGTAATCCTGTTCGACCAGCAGGGTCCAGCCTTGCGGCAATTTGCGCATGAAGCCGATGACTTTGCGGTCTTCCGTGGTGTACACCACGGGCGCCTTGTCGATGCCGGCCACCTTGAGGGCGGGATAGGCGCCGAAATCCTGCAGCGTGCCGCGCACCTTGGAGGCATCGCCGTGGGCAATGACTTTGTTGCTGGCGTCGAGCAGGATCGCACGGCCGGTTTCGCCGACGCGGATATCGGTCACGATCTTGGAAATGTCGGTCAGGTACATCGACATGGCCAGTACGCCGACCAGGTTGGCGCTTTCATCCTTGATCGGGGTGGCCAGGATCAGTGCCGGCTTGCCGCTGGTCTTGCCGATCACGACCTGGCGGCCGACCGGCGCGCCCTTGATCACTTGCTGGAAGTAGGAGCGGTCGCCGTAGGGGGTCAGGGCGCCGCCGTCGTTACGGCCGACGTTGCTGCCGTCGGGCGCGACCGTAAACATCAGGTACGACCATTCGTAGGCGGTGCCGGTGACGGACAGGATCGGGTTCTGGCGCTCGGCCTTCATCGATACCATGTCGGGCAGGTAACCGACCTGGGTCATGGCGCGCACGTTGGTGCTGTCCCAGGCGGTAATGCCGTCGGCCACCGTGTCCATGGTCAGGACCAGGTTTTGCGACACGTTGGCCGTCAACTGGGTCTGGGCCGCCTTGTTACTGACCAGCCACAAGGTAATCAGAGGGATCAGCGTGACCGCTAACAGCGTGATGAGTACTTTGTGGAAGATGTTTAGAGTAAATTTTGAGTTCATGAGTTGCATTCGTAATGTAGGTCTGCTTGACGTGGCAGATCGGCCAGCGTATCGGACATCAAGATACCGATTGCTGGGCCGACACTAAACAGCGTGCCGGACTTTATCTGGCAACCATCCCGCTCGTCTGCGCAACGGGATTGGGATGAGGAATTGTTGGTAGGAGTTGCACTGTCCGCCATGGAGCGCATTGCAAACTGCCTGGAGACGTCGGCTGCGCCCTGCGGCAGTGGTTAAGGATTGCCTGAGAGCACATTATCCTACGGAGCAGTAAGCGAGCGATGGTTTTTCGAGCGATTCCTGTTGTTTTTCGTGACAATTATACCCTCGTGTGTCTTCTGTGCAACACAAATCTCCCTGTTTTGGTGCGTCGGCGGCCGGCTCCGGCGCCGATCTGCTTCCCGGGCGCAAAAAGGGTGCTGGATTTCATCAGGCGCGAAGTGCATTTCACAATGCAAAATGCCATGGTGCGTTTGCACCTGCGCGCTCTTCCATTTAGAGAAATTCCGTTCCGCATCATGAAAAATGAATTGCAAGCAATTGATTTTTAAGGAATTAAATTTAGTTATATGTCTTATATAAGAGTGTTGTTGCAGCGCGCAAAACGGTCTATCATTTGTTCAAGGCATTTCATTTCTTAAACGGCTTTTCAATTAGGAGAACACCATGGCAACTCGTGAACAGCAAGTAGCAGAACTGCAAAAAGATTGGGACACCAACCCGCGCTGGAAAGGTGTTGTACGTAACTACACCGCGGCGGACGTGGTGCGCCTGCGCGGCTCGCTGAAGATCGAGCACACGCTGGCCAAGCGCGGCGCGGAAAAATTGTGGGACCTGGTGAACAACGAGCCCTTCGTCAACGCGCTCGGCGCCATGACCGGCAACCAGGCCATGCAGCAGGTCAAGGCCGGCCTGAAAGCCATCTACCTGTCCGGCTGGCAAGTCGCAGGCGACGCCAACGTCGCTGGTGAAATGTATCCCGACCAATCGCTGTACCCGGCCAACTCGGTGCCGCTGGTGGTGCGCCGCATCAACAACACCTTCCAGCGCGCCGACCAGATTCAATGGTCCGAAGGCAAGGATGACATCGATTACTTCGCACCGATCATCGCCGACGCCGAAGCCGGTTTCGGCGGCGTCCTGAACGCCTACGAACTGATGAAGTCGATGATCGACGCGGGCGCCGCCGGCGTTCACTTCGAAGATCAGCTTGCCTCGGTCAAGAAATGCGGCCACATGGGCGGCAAAGTGCTGGTGCCGACCCGTGAAGCGGTCGAAAAGCTGACCGCGGCGCGCCTGGCGGCCGACGTGATGGGCACCTCGACCCTGGTGATCGCCCGTACCGACGCCGAAGCGGCCGACCTGCTGACCTCCGACGTGGATGACAACGACCGCGAATTCTGCACCGGCGAGCGCACCGTAGAAGGCTTTTACAAAGTTCGTCCGGGCATCGAGCAAGCCATTTCGCGCGCCATCGCCTACGCCCCCTTCGCCGACCTGGTCTGGTGCGAAACCGGCAAGCCGGACCTGGCCTTCGCCAAGCAGTTCGCCGATGCCGTGCACGCCAAGTTCCCTGGCAAGATGCTGGCTTACAACTGCTCGCCATCGTTCAACTGGAAAAAGAACCTGGACGACGCCACCATTGCCAAGTTCCAGAAAGAACTGGGCGCCATGGGTTACAAGTTCCAGTTCATCACCCTGGCCGGCTTCCACGCCTTGAACTACGGCATGTTCAACCTGGCGCACGGCTATGCGCGCCGTCAGATGTCGGCCTTCGTCGAGCTGCAGGAAGCCGAATTCGCCGCCGCCGACAAGGGCTTCACGGCCGTCAAGCACCAGCGCGAAGTCGGTACCGGCTACTTCGATGCCGTCACCCAGACCATCCAGCAGAACCAGAGCTCGACCACCGCGCTGCATGGTTCGACCGAAGATGAACAATTCTTCGACGAAAAGAAAGTAGCTTAAACGCTATTGATCCGCGGCGCTTCCAGAAGGAGCGCCGCCAGCGCGGCGGTGCGGACAAGGACCGCCGCGCGCCCCCACGGGTGGAAACGCACAGCGCCTTCCCCCTTGTCCGTGCGCCTTTCGCGGCGCGCCGGCAAGGGGGAGGGCGTTGTGCATTTACGCGCTTTTTGCGTCGGAAACGCCTTTATGGAGGATAATGGCGTCTCAGATCCCCCTTTTTTATGGAATTCCCACGTTATGTTGAGCTACCGCCACGCCTTTCACGCGGGTAATCACGCCGACGTCCTGAAGCATTTCGTGCAGATTCAGCTGCATGAGTACATGAATCAGAAAGACACGGCCTACACCTATATCGACACCCACTCCGGTGCCGGCGTGTATGCGCTCGATGGCGGTTACGCGTCCAAGAACGCCGAATACGAAACCGGCATCGGCCCCTTGTGGGAGCGCACCGACTTGCCCAAGCCGCTGGCCGAGTACGTCAACCTGATCAAGGAACTCAACCCGAGCGGCAAGATGCGCTACTACCCGGGTTCGCCGTACTGCGCCGACAAGGTCATGCGCGAGCACGACCGCCTGCGCCTGTTCGAGCTGCATCCGGCCGACAGCAAGATCCTGGCCGACAATTTCCGCAAGGTGGCGGAGCATGCCGCCGCCCAGGGCGAGCGCTCGAGCGCGCGCGGACGGCGCGTGCTGATCGAACGCGGCGACGGTTTCCACGCCCTCAAGACCTTGCTGCCGCCGCCCTCGCGCCGCGCGCTGGTGCTGATCGACCCGCCCTACGAAGACAAGCAGGATTACCGCAAGGTGCGCGATGCGCTCGAAGACGCGCTGGTGCGCTTCCCGTCGGGCATCTACGCGATCTGGTATCCGGTGCTGCAACGCATGGAGTCGCGCCAGTTCGCCGACAAGCTCAAGCGCCTGGCGGCCAAGGACTGGCTCAACGTCACCCTGACCATCACCACCCCGGGTCCGGATGGTTTCGGCCTGCACAGCAGCGGCATGTTCATTCTCAATCCGCCGTACACGCTCGAGCCGACCTTGCGCCAGGTGATGCCTTACCTGGTGCAAGTGCTGGGCAAGAATGCCGACGCCACCTACGTGATCGAAAAAGGCACCCAGGTGACCGGCACGGCCGCCGCCCGCACCGGCGCCAATGGCGCCGCGCGCATGCCGGTCGGTAACGCCCGCAAGGCCAGCCCGACCGCCGGCACCGGCAGCTTGCGCCTGCCCGGCCAGGCGCCCGCCGGCACCCCCGGCCAGGCCGGTGGCGCCCCGCGCGCCCCGACCGTCAAGCGCTCCAGCATTGCCGCCGCCGCGGCCGGCAAGAGTGCCCGTCCCACCGAAGCCGGGGTCACGCGCAAGAGTGCGCGCCCTGCCGAAGGCGGCACGGCGGGCAAGAGCGCCCGTCCGACCGGTCCACGCAACAGCGGCCCGCGCCGTCCTTAAGAGCCTGTTTCGGCAGGCCGGGGGAAGCAGGCGCGTCCACTGCGACTCCGGCCTGCCCAAACAGGCTCCAAGTCTGCCGCCGTAGTATAGTCACCGCGGGAGGCGCTGTTGTCGGCGCCCCCGTTTTCCGGAATTCCCATGCCTATTGACACCGTGGCCGAGCTGGCGCTGCCGTCCGACGATTTCTTTCTCGCGCGCCAACCGATTCTCGGACGTAACCAGCGACTGGTTGCCTTTGAACTCTTGTTTCGCAGCGCCAACGGCGGCGACGCCAATGTGACCGATCACGCCGCCGCCACGGCGGCCGTGATTTCGCACGCGTCCCAGCTCGGCATGGCCAAGGTGGTCGGCGAGCGCCTGGCGTTCGTGAATGTCGACGATATCGTCTTGATGAGCGACTTCGTGCGCTTCCTGCCGCACGACAAGGTCATCCTGGAAATTCTGGAAACCGTCAAGGCGACCCCGGCACTGGTCGCCCGCGTGGCCGAGCTCAAGGGCTTCGGCTTCACCTTCGCGCTCGACGATGTGGTGGAAGAATCCGACGACGTGCGCAAGCTGGTCGACCTGGTCGACATCATCAAGGTCGATGTGCAGGCGGTGGCGGCGGCCGATCTGCCCAGGCTGGTGGCGGCGCTCAACGGGCGCAACAAGAAGCTGCTGGCCGAAAAGGTCGAGACGGTCGAGGAATTCGAGATGTGCATGGCGCTCGGCTTCGAATATTTCCAGGGCTATTATTTCGCGCGTCCGGCCATCCTCAGCGGCAAGAAGATAGCGCCATCGGAACTGGTGATCCTGCGCCTGCTCGACCTGATCAATTCCGACGCCGACAATGCCGAGATCGAACGCGCGGTCAAGCGCGACGCCCTGATCAGCCTGAACCTGCTGCGCCTGGTCAACACCCCGGCGGCCGGTGCGCGCGGGCGCATCGATTCGCTGACCGAGGCGCTGTACGTGCTGGGGCGTCAGCAATTGCAGCGCTGGCTGCAGATTTTGCTGTACGCCAAGCCGGGGGCGGCGGTCGAACTCAATTCGCCGCTGCTGCAGATGGCCACCACGCGCGGCAAGCTGATGGAGCTGATGACGCAGAAAGTGCGGCCCGAGCGCCGCGTCAGTGCCGAGGCCGGCTTTACGGTGGGCATCATGTCGCTGATGGATGCGCTGTTTTCGATGTCGATGCAGGATATTCTCAATACCGTGGTGGTGGCCGACGAAGTGCGCGCCGCCTTGCTCGAGCGCGAGGGCGTGCTGGGCGAGATGCTCAAGGTGGTCGAGCTGGTCGACCACCCCAAACGCGGGACGGAACTGGCCAGGGCGCTCAAAGCGCTTGGCTTGAGCGCCACGACCATGCGCGAGATCGAGATGGAGGCGTTTGGCTGGGTCAATGAGCTGGTGACTTGAGACCGACGCCAACCGGAAATCCTGGCGCAGGGGAGCATCGTGCTCGCGCGCTGACAATCGGCAAGGCGCAGTTCACCTCGCAAGCAACAGAATATGCTCGGTTCGCGTGAGCAAATGCCGAGTTTCTGATTAAGCGCCTGCAAACCTGCATCGTTGCTTGTTGGTAACCCGTTCTATGGGTGACACTCATGTTGCCCACGGGGGTGTTTTTGACATTCTATTTTTTGAGCGTATGGCCGTTGATCGCTGTGTGTCTGGGTATGGCCATGATCATGGTCTACTCGATCCGGCACGCACAACTTTCAAAGCAATTTTTGCTGACGCGCCAAAGAATTGTTTTGACGCCAGAAGACGTCGAGTAGCAGGCAACATGCCGGGAGACTGGCCTGAGCGAATGTTCTATCGGTCCGGCCAGTGCTGGATTAAGCGAGCAGCAAAAACACAGTCGGCTTCTTGTGGAAATCCGGCGCCTTGCCGGCCGCCAGCAGCGCCTTCCATTTGCCGCCATTCAAGGTGCGGATCGATTCGGTCGGCAGGCTGAGGTCGGTCGCCACGCAGATCAGGGTGCCCGGCTGGCAGGCGCCGACCAGGGCTTCAAGCATGGCGCCGTTGCGGTACGGCGTTTCGATCAGCAATTGCGTCTGCTTTTCCGCGCGCGAACGTGCTTCCAGCTCCTTGATGCGCTTGGTGCGCAGGGCGGCGTCGGTCGGCAGGTAGCCGTTGAACGCGAAGCTCTGCCCGTTCAAGCCGCTCGCCATCACGGCCAGCAGCAGCGACGACGGCCCGACCAGCGGCCGCACCTGGATGCCGCGCTCGTGCGCCAGGCGCACCAGGTCGGCCCCGGGGTCGGCCACCGCCGGTACGCCCGCTTCCGAAATCAGCCCGGCATCGCGTCCGGCCAGCAGGGGTTCGAGCAGGCCGGCCAGCGCTTGCGCCGGGGTGTTCACGTTCAGTTCGGCAATCTCGATTTCCTGCAAGGTCTTCGCCAATGGATGACGCACCGCAATCAGTTTCAGGAAGCCGCGCGCGGTCTTGGCGTTTTCGGCGACAAAGTAATCGAGGCGCGCGGTCAGGGCCTGGACTTGCTCCGGGATGATGTGCGCCAGCGCATGGTCGGTCGGGGCGGCTGGGTCGGCCGGGTCGGCCGCGCCGAGGGTGTTGGGGATCAGATATAAGGTGCCGGACATAATGCTCACTGTGTAAAAAAGGTAAAACCGGCGCGCCGCAGCATGCCGGTCAGGGCGATCAGGGGCAGGCCGGTGAGGGCGGTCGGGTCGCTGCTGTCGATGCGCTCCAGGATGGCGATGCCGAGCGCTTCGTTCTTGGCGCTGCCGGCGCAATCGTAGGGTTGTTCGATGCGCAGGTAGGCGTCGAGTTCGGCGTCGGGCAGGTCGCGCACGGTGACGAAGGTCTGCACGTTCTCCACCTGCGCCGTGCCGGTGCGCCCATCCCACAGGCACAGCGCCGTATGGAACACCACGCGCCGTCCGCGCATGGTTTGCAGTTGGCGCAGGGCGTTGGCGTGGCTGCCGGGTTTGCCGATCTGGGCGCCGTCGAGCGTGGCGACCTGGTCGGAACCGATGACCACGCTGCCGGGTGCGCGCGCGGCCACCGCTTCGGCCTTGGCGCGCGCCAGGCGCAGCGCGGTCGCTTCGGGCAGTTCGCCATCCTGCGGCGTTTCATCGATAGCGGGCGCCAGAACGTCGAACGGCAGGCGCAGGCGCTCAAGCAATTCGCGCCGGTACGCGGAACTCGACGCAAGAATTAGCCGCGGAGCGCTGGAAGTTGGTATCATGTCGTACTCAAGTCCTGTTGGCTGTCCCGGCAGGCGGGGGCAGCGGGATTCATGTGGCGGGCGCGGCGCGCACGCGCCAGCAACAGCGCGCGGGTCCTTGCCCAAATATTCGCGCTAAGTGTTTGACTCCACAACGAGAAGCCTGTTATTATCGCAGGTTTTCCGGGGAAAATTTCTGCAATGAGTGCTTTTGTCATCGACGCTTTTGAGTTTTGTCGAAGCAACGGCCATCGCGAAGGCGTCACGCCTGTCGCTGAAATGAGCCGGTTGAACAAGGATTGTGCCGACCAGTCGGGCCAGATCGCCTGGACCATCGATGGGTCGACCAGCAAGCTGGGCTATCCGCAATTGACCTTGTCGGTCTCCGGCACGGTCCAGCTGGTATGCCAGCGTTGCCTGGCCCCGTTCGCTTACGAGATGGAGTCGTCCACCGTGCTGATGCTCGGCAAGGATGACGAGCATGCGGACGAGATCGAAGAGGCCTTGAACGACGAGAGCATCGACGTCATCGTCGGCAGCCGCGAATGCGATGTGCGCGACCTGTTTGAAGACGAAGCCTTGCTGGCCCTGCCGCAAGTGCCGAAACATGACGTGTGCCCGGACAACAAACTGCTCGACGTGGTCAAGTCCGACAAGCCGTCGCCCTTTGCGGGGCTGAAGAATCTCAAGCCGGAGTAGTCTGCACGCCAAGAATGGCTGGAATGCGGGCTGGAATACAGAACAAGTAGTAGTCAAGAACGTGTCAAACGCGTGTTGTAGTCGAGTATGGCATTGGTAGTAAAGGTAGGTCGGCGTTAAAACATGTCGGTAAAGAAATTTTGCCGCTGGGATACTCGATTCGCATGTATTTGCTGATCGATTGTGTTAGAATTTTAGAACTTATGTATTAGGAGTCATCATGGCTGTTCAGCAAAACAAGAAATCCCCTTCGAAGCGCGGTATGCACCGTTCGCACGACTTCCTGGTCGCGCCACAACTGGGCATCGAGCCAACCACCGGTGAAACGCACCTGCGTCACCACATCAGCCCTAACGGCTTTTACCGTGGTCGCAAAGTTCTCAAAACCAAAAACGACGAGTAATCGACGTTTTAGTTTGAGTAAGATAAAAGCGGTGCAACGACTTTTTTGTGCGTCGCACCGCTTTTTCTTTGTCCCCGGCTGCAAACCAGCTTTGCACTCCGTCATTTCGAATTACGCAGACTCTGCTTGGCGTTCGTCCACATACAGATCGCATCCTGCCGCCACACGCTGTTGAGTCGCGGTACGAATCCACAAAATGACAATTAAAATTTCCATTGACTGCATGGGCGGCGATCATGGCCCGTCAGTTACTATCCCCGCAGCACTTTCTTTCCTTGACAGCGAACCTGAAGCAGAACTGATTCTGGTCGGCCTGCAGGACGAGGTGCGCGCCGAACTGAAAAAACACAAAGCCGACAGCCATCCGCGCCTGTCCATCCTGCATGCCTCGGAAGTGGTGACGATGGACGATCCCATCGAAATCGCGCTGCGCCGCAAGAAGGATTCGTCGATGCGCGTGGCGATCGAGCTGGTGAAAGACGGCAAGGCCCAGGCCTGCGTGTCCGCCGGCAATACCGGCGCCCTGATGGCGGTCTCGCGCTATGTGCTCAAGACCATGGCCGGGGTCGACCGTCCCGCCATCTGCTCGATCCTTCCCAACCAGAAAGACGGCCCGACCTATATGCTGGACCTGGGCGCGAACGTCGACTGCGAGCCGCATCACCTGCACCAGTTCGCCATCATGGGTTCGGTGCTGGTCTCGGCCATGGAAGGCATCAAGCGGCCCACCATCGGCCTGCTCAATGTGGGCACCGAAGAAATCAAGGGCAATGAAGTGGTCAAGGCCACCGCCAAGCTGCTGCGCGAAGACCATGAGCGCGGCGCCCTGAATTTCTTCGGCAATGTCGAAGGCAACGATATCTTCAAGGGCACCACCGACATCGTGGTGTGCGACGGTTTCGTCGGCAACGTCACGCTCAAGGCGGCCGAGGGACTGGGCCGCTTCGTCAAGGATGCCCTGACCACCGAGTTCAAGCGCAATCCGCTGACCATGCTGGGTGCGCTGATCGGGCGCGGTGCGCTGAAGAAATTTTCGAACCGTTTCAATCCTTCGCGCTACAACGGTGCCAGCCTGCTCGGTTTGCGCGGTCTGGTGTTCAAGAGCCATGGCGGCGCCGATGCGTACTCGTATGAGTGGGCGATCAAAAGGGCGTTTGACGCGGCAAAATACAATGTGCAGGAGCAGCTCTCGGCCATGATCACCGAGTTGATGCCCCGCACGCCTGACCCGGAAGTGCCAGGAATAACCCACTCGTAGGACGGCCAGCATGACCTTGTACAGCAAAATTATCGGCACCGGCAGCTATCTGCCGGCCAAGCGCGTCTCCAACGGCGACCTGACCGAGCAACTGGCGGCCAAGGGCATCGAAACCTCGGACGAGTGGATCGTCTCGCGCAGCGGCATTTCGAACCGGCATTACGCAGCGCCGGACGAACTGTCCTCGGACCTGGCGGTCGCGGCCGCCAAACAGGCGCTCGAGATGGCCGGCAAGCATGCCGAGGAAATCGACCTCGTCATCGTGGCCAGCTCGACCCCGGACTTTCACGGCAGCTTTCCCAGCACCGCCTGCATCGTCCAGCGCAAGCTCGGCATGCACAACAACAGCGCCGCCTTCGATGTGCAGGCTGTCTGCAGCGGCTTCGTGTATGCGGTGTCGGTGGCGGACGCCTTCATCAAGTCGGGCGCGCACAAGAACGTGCTGGTGATCGGCGCCGAAGTGTTTTCGCGCATTCTCGACTTTAACGACCGCACCACCTGCGTGCTGTTCGGCGACGGCGCCGGCGCCATCGTCCTGTCCGCCTCGGAAGAGCCGGGCATCCTCTCGACCAAGCTGCATGCCGACGGGCGCTATTCGGACATCCTGAGCGTGCCGGGCACCCTGGCCGGCGGCGCGATCGCCGGCAGCGGCTTCCTGTACATGGATGGCCCGGCCGTCTTCAAGCTGGCCGTCACCGTGCTCGAACAGGTGGCCAACGAAGTGCTGGAACACGCCGGCATGACGGCCGACCAGCTCGACTGGCTGGTGCCGCACCAGGCGAATATCCGCATCATGAAAAGCACGGCCAAAAAGCTCGGCTTGCCGTTGGACAAAATGGTGGTCACGGTCGACCAGCATGGCAATACCTCGGCCGCCTCGATTCCGCTGGCGCTCGACATCGCCGTGCGCGACGGCCGCATCAAGGCTGGCGACAACGTCATGATGGAAGGCGTCGGCGGCGGCTTTACCTGGGGCGCCGTGCTGGTGCGCATGTAATGACCGGGCGCCGCCTGCGGGCTGCGCCAAGCGATTTTTGCCCGCACCAGTCCTTGGTGCGGATGCCGCCATAAAAACAAAATAGGAGGACATCATCCCATGAGTAAATTCGCGTTTGTATTTCCCGGCCAGGGTTCGCAAGCCATCGGCATGTTGAACGGCTTCGCCGGCAACCCGGTGGTCGCACACACCATCGCCGAAGCCAGCGAGGCCCTCGGTTTCGACCTCGGCAAGCTGATTGCCGACGGTCCCAAGGAAGAGCTGGACCTGACCACCAACACCCAGCCGATCATGCTGACCGTCTCGGTCGCCGTGTACCGCGCCTGGATCGCGGCCGGCGGCGCCGTGCCGTCGGTGGTTGCCGGACATAGCGTGGGCGAGTATTCGGCCCTGGTCGCGGCCGGCGTGATCGCCTTCAAGGATGCGGTGCCGCTGGTGCGCTTCCGCGCCCAGGCCATGCAAGAAGCGGTGCCGGTCGGGCAGGGCGGCATGGCCGTCATTCTCGGCCTGCCGGCCGACCAGGTGCGCGCGGTCTGCGCCGAGGCAGCCGCCGCGAATCCGGCCGAAGTGGTCGAGGCCGTCAATTTCAACGAGCTGACCCAGATTGTGATCGCCGGCCACAATGGGGCCGTCGAGCGCGCCTGCGAACTGGCCAAGGCGAAAGGCGCCAAGCGCGCCATGAAGCTGGCGGTATCGGCGCCGTTCCACTCCTCCTTGCTCAAACCCGCTTCCGACCGCCTGCGCGCGTACCTGAAAGACGTGCCGTTCGCCGTGCCGCGGATCGACTTGATCAACAACGTCGACGTGACTATCCTGAACGATCCCGAAGCGATCAAGGATGCGCTGGTGCGCCAGGCGGCCGGTGCGGTGCGCTGGGTCGAAACCATGCAGAAGATGGCGGCCGATGGCGTCACGCAAGTGATCGAATCGGCGCCGAGCAAGGTGCTGATCGGCATGGCCAAGCGCATCGATGCGCAGTTGGTGGGCGAGGCGCTGGTCGACCAGGCTTCGCTGGAGCGCGTATTGAGCAGCCTCAATCAGGCTTGAGCTTTTAAGCGCAGTATCGCAGAACATCAGCATAAAAGGATATCAATGAATCTGGAAAATCAAGTCGCCCTGGTAACGGGCGCGTCGCGCGGCATCGGCAAGGCCATCGCTCTCGAACTGGCCCGCCAGGGCGCCAAAGTGGTCGGCACCGCCACCACCGAGAGCGGCGCGCAAGCCATCTCCGACTACCTCGCCGAGTTCGGCGGCAAGGGCGCCGTGCTCAATGTGACCGACCCGGCCGCCTGCGCCGCCACCATCGACGAGGTGCAAAAGGGCTTCGGCAGCCTGTCGATCCTGGTCAACAATGCCGGCATTACCCAAGATCAATTGGCTATGCGCATGAAGGACGAGGAATGGGACAGCGTTATCGCCACCAATCTGTCGGCCGTGGGGCGCCTGTCGCGCGCGGTCCTGCGCGGCATGATGAAAGCCAAACATGGGCGTATCATTAATATCACCTCGGTGGTCGGCTCGGCCGGCAACGCGGGGCAGATGAATTACGCGGCCGCCAAGGCCGGCGTGGCCGGCATGAGCCGGGCGCTGGCGCGTGAAATCGGCAGCCGCAACATTACGGTGAACTGCATCGCGCCCGGCTTTATCGATACCGATATGACCAAAGCCTTGAGCGCCGAGCAGCACACCGGTCTGCTGACGCAGATTCCGCTGGGCCGCCTGGGCGCGCCGGAAGACATCGCCCACGCGGTGGCCTTCCTGGCGGGGCCGCAGGCGGCGTACATCACGGGCACGACCCTGCACGTGAATGGCGGAATGTATATGAATTGATGTTGAAATCCCTTTGTCCGCTCCCATTTGCGGCCCTGCGCACGGAGAGAATAAAGGGAATTCTCGTCATTTAGCAGTACGTTCGGTGGAATTTGCGGCAGACACCGAAATTAGTTTTTCGCCGCGCAAACCTGATAAAATGCGCGCACTTTCCGTAACACACACAATGGAGCCATAACATGTCGGATATCGAACAACGCGTTAAAAAAATCGTCGCTGAGCAACTGGGCGTTGCAGAAGTAGACATCAAAATCGAATCCTCGTTCGTTGACGACCTCGGCGCTGATTCCCTCGACACCGTCGAACTGGTGATGGCGCTGGAAGACGAATTCGAAATGGAAATCCCTGACGAACAAGCTGAAAAGATCACCACCGTGAAACAGGCAATCGACTACGCCACGGCGCACGTCAAGGCCTAAGTTTTACAATTTTCTCGGGAGAATCGCTTGAGCCGTTCACGAAATCGTCGTGTCGTCATCACCGGGCTGGGCGCCGTTTCACCTATCGGCAACACGGTTGCCGACACGTGGAACGCCGCACTGGCCGGCAAGTCGGGCATTGCCAACATCACCAGGTTTGATGCGCAGCCTTTTTCGACCCACTTCGCGGGCGAAGTCAAGGGTTTCAATATCGAGGATTACATCTCGGCCAAGGATGCCCGCCACATGGATACGTTTATCCATTACGGCATGGCGGCGGGCATGCAAGCCATGCGCGATAGCGGACTGGTAGTCACCGAAGAGAATGCCGACCGCATCGGCGTCATCGTCGGTTCCGGCATCGGCGGCTTGCCGCTGATCGAAGACACCAAAGAAGATTACAGCAAGCGCGGCCCGCGCCGCATTTCGCCGTTCTTCGTTCCGGCCTCGATCATTAATATGATTTCGGGCAACCTGTCGATCGAGTACGGCTTGCGCGGTCCGAACCTGGCCATCGTCACGGCCTGCACCACCGGCCTGCACAGCATCGGCGCGGCTGGCCGCCTGATCGAGTACGGCGATGCCGACGTGATGATCGCCGGCGGCGCCGAAGCGACCATCTCGCCGCTGGGCCTGGGCGGTTTCGCCTCGGCACGCGCGCTGTCCTCGCGCAACGACGATCCGGCCACCGCCTCGCGTCCATGGGATGTCGACCGCGACGGCTTCGTGCTGGGCGAAGGCGCCGGCGTGATGGTGCTCGAAGAGTACGAGCACGCCAAGGCGCGCGGCGCGAAAATCTACGCCGAACTGCTGGGCTTTGGCATGAGCGCCGACGCCTACCACATGACGGCGCCGGTCGAAGACGGCAGTGGCGCCAGCCGCTGCATGAAATCGGCCCTGGCCAACGCCGGCGTCAACGCCGACCAGGTCAATTACGTCAATGCGCACGGTACCTCGACGCCGCAGGGCGACGTGGCCGAAGTGCAGGGCCTGAAGAAAACCTTCGGCGACCATGCCGGCAAGCTGGTGGTCAATTCGACCAAGTCGATGACCGGCCACCTGCTGGGCGGCGCCGGCGGCCTCGAAGCGGTATTCACCGTGCTGGCGATGCATCACCAGATCTCGCCGCCGACGATCAACATCTTCAACCAGGACCCCGCTTGCGACCTGGACTTCTGCGCCAACACGGCGCGCGAGATGAAGATCGACATCGCGGTGAAGAACTCGTTCGGCTTCGGCGGCACCAACGGCACCCTGGTGTTCGGCAAGGCGTAACATGTTGTCGCCCGCCCTATCCATAGGGCAATGACGCGCAGGAAAATATTCGCGTCATAGTATGAACTTTCGGCGCCCGCACTTGTCTCAAGTGTGGGCGTCGATGAAACGCCGGCGGCACTCGCCGGGGTCCGATTTGCCCAGTGCACCATGACGCACTGGCGCCCCGCAGCACCTTTCCTACTGATTATGTCGATTGCGGTTTCCGCCTGCATCAGGCCGTCACGCTTGTTGCGCCTGGTCCTGCTTGGCTACGCCGCGCTCAATCTGGCTGTGGCTCTTGCGCTCGCCGGGCGCTGGGCCGCAGGCATTGGCGCGGCTGGCGTTTGGACGGCAGTGTCCGCCGTGGCTTGCGCCGTGGCAGCATTGCTTGCATGGAGGTCATCGGCACAGGGGGAAAAGCGGCGCAGGATTGATATTTCTGGACTCGGCGAGATTCGCCTGACGGTACAACAGAGCTTGAGCGCAGTACCGGCGCAAGCGGATGTGCTGCAATTGCTTCCCGGATCGACTATTTGGCCGCACAGCCTGATCCTGCTGCTGGGTTCACCCACCGGCAAGCTCATCACTGTGCAGCTCATCTGGCCGGACAGCGTGCCCCGCGCGCAGTTCCGGGCCTTATCGGTCGCTCTGCGGGCCATTGCCGGGCGGGACAAACAATTTGTCGGAAATAACAAAATACTTTGAACTTATTGCAAGCGGCCAACTCTATAGACATAGGGACGGTTCGCTGCTGCAGCCAAGAGGGCAGGGTCAGTGACGACAGAACGCGAGTGTGATCAACTGCTGGTTGAGCGCGTCCAGGCTGGCGAGAGGCAGGCGTTCGACCTGCTGGTCAGCAAATATCAGCGCAGGCTGATGCGGCTGGTGTCGCGCCTGGTGCATGATCCGGCCGAGGCCGAGGACGTCGTACAGGAAACATTTATCAAGGCTTATCGTGCCTTGCGGCACTTCAGGGGGGATTCCGCTTTTTATACCTGGCTGTACCGGATCGGCATCAATACGGCGAAGAATTTTCTCGTCACACAGGGCCGGCGCGCCCCGACCTCGACCGAGGCCGATGCCGAGCGTGCCGAAGCGTTTGAAGATGCGGAAAGTTTGCGGGATATCAACACCCCGGAATCGGTGTTGGCAAGCAAGCAGATCGCGTATACGGTCAATGCCGCGATGGAAGCGTTGCCGCTGGAACTGCGGACCGCGATTGTCCTGCGCGAAATTGAAGGGTTGAGCTACGAGGAAATATCTGAAGTCATGTCATGTCCTATCGGCACAGTGCGCAGCCGCATCTTCCGGGCCCGCGAAGTGATTGCCGACAAGTTGAGGCCCTTGCTCGACGATCCGCATGACAAACGACGTTAGGTGTAGCAATGATCGCTCTAATCGGTTAACTTTTGGTCACCAATCACAGTGATGGAAATATCGATGGACACCCCGAAAACCATCCGGGAGCAGATCTCGGCATTCAGCGACCACGAACTGTCGCCTTCCACGCTGCCCGACGACGCGCTGCGCTCGGCCGAGGGCGAGCACGCCTGGCATGCCTACCACCGCATCCGCGACGTCATGCGCGAGCAGGGCGCGCCGCACCTGTCGCCCGGCTTCGCCGACAAGCTGGCCGCGCGCCTGGCCGCCGAGCCGTCGCCCGCCAAGCGCACGCTGCGCGCCTCGGGCGAGGCGCTGGCGCGCAGCGCTCCGGCGCCGGTCGCGCTGGCGGTCGCCGCCGGCGCGGCCGGGCCGGTGACCGGGATCGGCGGCGTGCCGCCCGAGGGCGCCGGCGCCGTCGCGAGCGCGGGAACGCCGCTCGCCCCCGACGCCCAGGCGCTCGGCGAGGCCGTGGACGATGCGGACACGCTCGATGCCGGCGCCGCGGCCGCGGCCGAGGCCGAGGCCAGCATTGCGGCAGGCGCCGCGCTGGCGTCGATTGCCGTGGTCCAGGCGGCGGCCACGGTCGAACCCGGGGAGGCGGGCGTAGCCGGGCTGGCGGCCGCTGCCGGCGGCGATGCCGGTCTGGCCGGCGCGCCGGATGCAAGCGGGGAGGTGGCCGCGGGCGCCGCCGATGGCGCGGCCGATGGCAAGGCCGCTCCCGCGCTGAAACCGCCGACCGCCCCGGTGTCCTGAGTCCGGCCGCTGGCGGGCGGGTTTTTCCTTGAAAACCTGGCCCGCCACCCGCCACGCGCAGGGCGGCGCGACAAGGATGGCGTTTTGGCTTACCATAACGTCAATCTTTGTTCCGATTCCCCACTCCGATGACCATGACACTTTCCGCTGGCAACAAGATTTTCTCCGCCCTGTTTATCGCCGCTTCGGCCCTGGCCTTTGTCCCCAGCGCGGGCGCCGCCGCGGTTGCCGCCGCCGCGCCCGGCGCGCCGCTGGTCAAGGGCTTGCCCGACTTTACCGACCTGATCGACAAGGTCGGGCCGGCGGTGGTCAATATCCGCACCACCGAAAAACTCAAGCAGGGGCAGGGCAGTCCCAGCGAAGAGGAAATGCAGGAATTCCTGCGCCGCTTCTTCGGCGGCGCGGTGCCGCGCGGCCAGGATCCGCGCGGACGCCGCTCGCCCCAGCAGCCGCAAGAGGAAGAAGTGCAGCGCGGGGTCGGTTCGGGCTTCATCGTCTCCGCGGACGGCTTCGTGCTGACCAACGCCCATGTGGTCGATGGCGCCGACGAAGTGCTGGTCACCCTGACCGACCGCCGCGAATTCAAGGCCAGGGTGCTCGGCTCCGACAAGCGCTCCGACGTGGCCGTGCTCAAGCTCGAAGCGCAGCAGCTGCCCAGCCTGACCATCGGCGACTCCAACAAGATCCGCGTCGGCGAATGGGTGATCGCCATCGGTTCGCCATTTAATCTCGATAACACCGTTACGGCCGGCATCATTTCGGCCAAGTCGCGCGATACCGGCGAATATTTGCCGCTGATCCAGAGCGATGTCGCGGTCAATCCCGGCAACTCGGGCGGCCCGCTGATCAATATGCGCGGTGAAGTGATCGGCATCAATTCGCAGATCGCCACCTTATCCGGCGGCTACAACGGCATTTCCTTCGCCGTGCCGATCGACGAAGCGATGCGCGTGGCCGACCAGCTCAAGAAGACCGGGCGCGTCACGCGCGGCCGCCTGGGCGTCGAAATCGGCGAAGTGAGCAAGGAAGTGGCCGAGTCGCTCGGACTGCGCAAGGCGCGCGGCGTCGAAGTGGCGCGCGTGGAAGCGGGCGGACCGGCCGAGAAGGGCGGCATCAAGGTCGGCGACATCATCCTCAAATTCAATGGCCAGGATATCGAGAAAAGCGCCGACCTGCCGCGCCTGGTCGGCTCCACCGCCGTCGGCAGCAAGGCAGTCGTCACCGTGTGGCGCCAGGGCCAGCAGAAAGAGATCCCGGTGAGCATCGTCGCCCTCGACGACGACAAGTCCGCGCGCAAGCCCGCCGTCAAGAAGCCGGCCCCCGAGCAAGCCCCGAACGCGGTGGGCCTGCACGTGTCCGACCTGAGCGAGGTGCAGCGCAAGGAGCTCGACATTGCCGGCGGCGTGCTGGTCGACGCCAGCGAAGGGGCGGCGGCGCGCGCCGGCCTGCGTCCGGGCGACCTGATCCTGCAACTGAACAATGTTCAAGTCAAGGATGCCAAGCAGTTCAACGCCATGGTCGCCAGGCTCGATCCCAAGAAAAGCGCCGCCGTGCTGGTACGCCGCGACGAAACCACCCAGTACGTGGTGATCCGCCCGCGCCAGTAACGGGTCCCCGTCTTGTTGCTCCGGCGGGCCGCGCGCCCGCCGCTTTTTCATTCCTGCCCCCCGTCCCATGATCCGATTTACCCTGTATTCCCGCGGTTACTGCCACCTGTGCGACGACATGCTCGCCGCCCTCAACGCCCTGCAAACCGGGACCGTCCGCTTCACTGTGGAGGTCATCGATGTCGATGCCGACCCGGCCCTGGTGGCGCGTTTCGACGAACTGGTGCCGGTGCTGTTCGGCGACCCGTCCCAACCCGAGCTGTGCCACTACTTCCTCGACCTGGCGGCGGTGCGCGGCTACCTGGCCACGTTCGATGTATTGATTTAACAATGTTTACGCGGAATTCGGGATTAAGCCGGCTTTCTACCCTGAAATCCGGTAAAATGCGGGGGTCGGAAATAGCTTCTGTCCTGAGCTTGACAGCTTCTCTTGCTTGATAAGGCGCTCGCCTGGGGATTGCCATGGCCCCCACGGAGCGCTTTTTTCGTATGGGGCGGCGTCGCCCCGATACGGCTAGCCGGCACTGCAAAGAGCGCGCGACCACCCCGAATGTCGTCCTTCCCTACTTGGTTTTGAATTGCATTAATGAACAACATACGTAACTTTTCCATCATCGCCCACATCGATCACGGCAAATCGACCCTGGCCGACCGTATCATCCAGATCTGCGGCGGCCTGTCCGACCGCGACATGGAAGCCCAGGTGCTCGATTCGATGGACCTGGAGCGCGAGCGCGGCATCACCATCAAGGCCCAGACCGCGGCCCTGCATTACAAGGCGCGCGACGGCCAGGTGTACAACCTGAACCTGATCGATACCCCGGGCCACGTCGACTTCAGCTATGAAGTGTCGCGCTCGCTGTCGGCCTGCGAAGGCGCGCTGCTGGTGGTCGATGCTTCCCAGGGCGTGGAAGCGCAAACCGTGGCCAACTGCTACACCGCGCTCGACCTGGGCGTGGAAGTGGTGCCGGTACTCAACAAGATCGACTTGCCGCACGCCGATCCGGCCAATGCGATCGCCGAGATCGAAGACGTGATCGGGATCGACGCGACCGACGCCGTCAAGTGCTCGGCCAAGAGCGGCCTGGGCGTGGAAGACGTGCTCGAATCGCTGATCGCCCGCGTGCCGCCGCCGAAAGGCGACCCGGAGGCGCCGCTGCAGGCGCTGATCGTCGACTCGTGGTTCGATAACTACGTCGGCGTGGTGATGCTGGTGCGCGTGATCAACGGTACCCTGAAACCGAAAGAAAAAATCCTGCTGATGGCCTCCGAATCGGTGCAGCTGGTCGAGAGCGTGGGCGTGTTCAGCCCGAAATCGCAATCCTTGCCGCAAATTTCGGCCGGCCAGGTGGGTTTTGTGATCGCCGGCATCAAGGAACTCAAGGCCGCCAAAGTGGGCGACACCGTCACCCACGCCGCCAAGCCGGCCGCGGCGCCGCTGCCGGGCTTCAAGGAAGTCCAGCCGCAAGTGTTCGCCGGCCTGTTCCCGGTCGAAGCGAACCAGTACGACGCGCTGCGCGACTCGCTCGAAAAGCTCAAGCTCAACGATGCGGCCCTGATGTACGAGCCGGAAGTGTCGCAGGCGCTGGGCTTCGGCTTCCGCTGCGGCTTCCTCGGCCTGTTGCACATGGAAATCGTGCAGGAACGCCTGGAGCGCGAATTCGACATGGACCTGATCACCACGGCCCCGACCGTGGTGTACGAAGTGATCATGCGCGACGGTTCCCTGATCCGGGTCGACAATCCGTCCAAGATGCCGGACCCGTCCAAGATCGAGGAAGTGCGCGAGCCGATCGTCACCGTCAATCTGTACATGCCGCAGGAATACGTCGGTTCGGTGATCACCCTGTGCATCGGCAAGCGCGGCGTGCAGATGGACATGAGCTACCACGGCCGCCAGGTCAAGCTGATCTACGAAATGCCGATGGCCGAGATCGTCCTCGACTTCTTCGACCGCCTCAAGTCGACTTCGCGCGGCTATGCCTCGATGGATTACGAGTTCAAGGAATACCGGGCGGCCGACGTGGTCAAGGTCGACATGCTGATCAACAGCGAAAAAGTCGATGCGCTGGCCATCATCGTGCACCGCGCCAACAGCCAGTTCCGTGGCCGCCAGGTGGCCGCCAAGATGCGCGAACTGATTCCGCGCCAGATGTTCGACGTGGCGATCCAGGCCGCCATCGGCGCCACCGTCATTTCGCGCGAGAACGTCAAAGCCTTGCGCAAGAACGTGCTGGCCAAGTGCTACGGCGGCGACATCAGCCGTAAGAAGAAATTGCTTGAGAAACAAAAGGCGGGTAAAAAGCGCATGAAGCAGGTTGGCTCGGTGGAAATTCCACAAGAAGCCTTCCTGGCAATTTTACAAGTGGACGATAAATGAACCTGCAGTTTATCTTAGGGAATTTTGCACTGATCCTGTTCGTGGCGATGGTGCTCACGGGCATTATCTGGTGTCTGGATGTGTTCTACTTCGCGCGCCAGCGGCGCGCCGCGGCCGATGCGGCCCTGGCCGCCTTCGACGCGCGCAATGCCAAGCTGACCGCCGAAGGCATCAAGGTCGACAACACCAGCCGCGACTCGATCACCGCGGCGATCCTGCGCCAGCCGGTCTGGATCGAGTATTCGGGCAGTTTCTTTCCGGTGATCGCGCTGGTGTTCATCCTGCGCTCGTTCCTGTACGAGCCGTTCAAGATTCCCTCGGGTTCGATGGTGCCGACCCTCATGATCGGCGACCTGATCCTGGTGAACAAGTTCACCTACGGCATCCGCCTGCCGGTGCTGAACCAGAAGATCATCGACGTCAACGACCCGCAGCGCGGCGACGTGATGGTGTTCAAGTACCCGGAAGACATGTCGCAGGACTACATCAAGCGGGTCGTCGGCGTGCCCGGTGATAAAATCACCTACGCCAACAAGCGCCTCTCGGTCAACGGCAAGGAACTCGGCTACGCGCCGCTGGACGACTACCTTGACGACGAAAGACTCGTGTACCATAAGCAATTCACGGAAACCCTGTCGGCGCCGCCGCACCGCATCTTGAACGAGCCGGGCAAGCTGACGTATAACCCGGAGCAGGTCAAGGCCTTCCCGCAACACGAAGCCTGCACCTACAGCACCGACCAGTTTACTTGTGTCGTACCTCCGGGCAATTACTTTATGATGGGTGATAATCGCGACAACAGCGCCGACAGCCGCTACTGGGGATTCGTCCCGAACAAGAATATCGTCGGCAAGGCGTTTTTCGTCTGGATGAATTTCAGTAGCCTCAAACGCATCGGCAGCATTGACTAACATCACAGGGAATTGACTATGTACGGACCGAAACCGGCCAATCTGGCCAAGCAGCAGGGCGTTTCCCTGGTTGGCCTGATTTTTGTGCTGGCAATCATCATGTTTCTTGCCATGTTTGCCATGAAAGTCTTTCCGACCTTCCTGGAATACCGCTCGGTCAAGGAAGGCGTCATGGCGGCCAAGAAGACCGATGGCACGGTGCGCGAGATCCAGCTGGCCTTCGACAAGCACGCCGATATCAACCGCATCGACTCCATCAAGGGTACCGATCTGATCATTACTAAGGATACCGGCGAGACCCAGGTCGCGTTCGACTATACCGCGCGCATCCCGCTGATCACCAACGTCACCTTGCTGATCGATTATTCCGGCACCACCGATCCAAGCGGCAAGATTCCTGAAAAACCAGCTGAACCCGTCCGTTAAGGCAGTCCAACCAAGAAGTCCGACACATGAATCTTCAGTTATTGCAAACGCGCTTAGGGTATACGTTCCAGGATGCTGGCCTGTTGCAGCAAGCCTTGACGCACCGCAGCCACAGCAGTTTGCATAACGAGCGCCTCGAGTTTTTGGGCGATTCGATCCTGAACTGCGTGGTGGCCTCGGTCCTGTACGAGCGCTTTGCCGCCATCGACGAGGGCGACCTGTCGCGCCTGCGCGCCAACCTGGTCAAGCAGCAATCGCTCTACGAAATCGCCCAGAAGCTGGAACTGTCGCAGTTCCTGCGCCTGGGCGAGGGCGAGCTCAAGTCGGGCGGTTTCCGCCGTCCCTCGATCCTGGCCGATACGCTCGAAGCGCTGCTGGGCGCGATTTTCCTCGACGCCGGTTTCAATGCCGCGCGCGACGTCATCCGCGCCTTCTATATTCCCATCCTCGACTCGGTCGACCCGCGCACCCTGGGCAAGGATGCCAAGACGCTCTTGCAGGAATTCCTGCAAAGCAAAAAGATCTCTTTGCCGACTTACAACGTGGTGGCCACCCATGGCGCCGCGCACAGCCAGGAATTCGAAATCGAATGCCTGGTGCCCAAGCTCGGCATCCAGGTCTACGGCCGTGGCGGCAGCCGCCGCGCCGGCGAACAGGCCGCCGCCAAGCTCGCGCTCGAGGTGGCCGAGCAAGCCCTGCTGAAAACCCCGGCGGCCGGCCGCAAGGCCAAGCCGCGCGCCGCCCAGCTCAAGCTGGCCGGCATCGCCACCATCCAGAGCGACGCCGATCCCGATTCCCATGGCGACGACGACGGCGCCTTGCCGGTCGACGCCAAAACCCCTCAACACCCGCATCCAGAAACGAAATCAGCATGAACGCCACAACTACCCCCGAAAACTTCCGTTGTGGCTATATCGCCATCGTCGGCCGCCCGAACGTGGGCAAATCGACCCTGATGAACGTGCTGATCGGCGCCAAGGTCTCGATCACCTCGCGCAAGGCGCAGACCACGCGCCACCGCATCACCGGCATCCAGACCGTGGACGACGCCCAGTTCATTTACGTCGACACGCCGGGCTTCCAGACGCGCCACTCGAATGCGCTCAACAAGACGCTCAACAAGACGGTGACCAACACCCTCATTTCGGCCGACGTGATCCTGTACCTGATCGAAGCGGGCACCTTCGGGCCGGCCGACCAGCAAGTGATCGACCTGTTGCCGAGCGACGTGCCGTGCATCCTGGTGATCAACAAGTCGGACCGGGTCAAGGACAAGGCGGCACTGATGCCGTTCGCCCAGCAGATCGCGGCCAAGCATGATTTCGCGGCCATCGTGCCGGTGTCCGCCAAGCTCAAGTTCCAGCTCGACGGCCTGCAAAACGAAATCAAGCGCCTGCTGCCTGAGAACGCGCCGGTGTTCGGCCCGGATGACATCACCGACCGCAGCGAAAAATTCCTCGCGTCCGAAATCGTGCGCGAAAAACTGTTCCGCCTGGTCGGCGACGAGCTGCCGTACACCAGCACCGTCTTGATCGAAAAATTCGAACAGGAAGGCGACCTGCGGCGCGTGTTCGCCGCCATCCTGGTCGAGCGCGACACCCACAAGTCCATGGTCATCGGCAACAAGGGCGCGCGCCTGAAGGAAGTCTCGACCCAGTCGCGGCTCGACATGGAAAAGCTGTTCGGCGGCCCGGTGTACCTGGAAATCTGGGTCAAGGTCAAGTCCGGTTGGGCCGACAATGAAGCCGGCCTGCGCGCCTACGGCTACGAATAAGGCGCAGCCGCGGCCCGCATGCCCATTACCGACGCCGACCTGACCGTCGCCGTACCAGCGCCGGCGGCGCCCGCCACCCCGGCAGCGACGACCGCGGCGGCGCCCGCCAGGCGGCGCGCGCCCCAGCGCGTGGAAAAAGTCAGCGGCCAGCCAGCCTTCGTGCTGCACAGTTATCCCTACAAAGAAACCAGCCTGATCGTCGACATGTTCACGCGCGACTTCGGCCGCGTGGGCCTGGTCGCCAAGGGCGCCAAGCGGCCGCTGTCGAAACTGCGCGGCGTGCTGCAGACCTTCCAGCCGCTGCAAGCGGCGTGGAGCGGCAGGTCCGAGCTGCGCACCCTGATCGACGCCGAGTGGGTGGGCGGCATGCTCCCCCTCGAAAAGACCGCGCTGCTGTGCGGCTTCTACCTGAACGAACTGCTGGTCAAGCTGATCGCGCGCGACGACCCGCATCCGCTGTTGTTCGACCACTACGTCTCGACCCTGAACCAGCTGGCGCATAACGAACCGGCGCCGGTGGTCTTGCGAAAATTCGAACGGGCCTTACTTAAAGAGACAGGCGTGGCGGCCGACCTGACCCGCTGCACCAGCACCCGCGCGGCGGTCGAGCCGGAGGGCGACTACGTGGTCGACCCCGAGCGCGGCGCGCGCCCGGCGCGCGCTGGCGACAGCTGGCCTGTGGTGTGCGGCAAGACCCTGCTCGACATGGAGCGCGAAGACTACGGCGACCCTGTCACGCAGGCGCAGAGCAAGCTCCTGCTGCGCTTCCTGCTGGCGCACCAGCTGGGCGGCGCCACCCTGAACACGCGCCAGATCCTGATCGACCTGATGCAGTTATAAGCTGATTACGCAACCATCATCACGCAACCACGCAAGCGAGCAACCCTATGAGCTTTCTCCAACCGAATGGCCCGGTCATCGACCTGGGTGTGAACATCGACCATGTGGCGACCTTGCGCAATGCGCGCGGCACCGTCTATCCGGACCCGCTGCGCGCGGCGATCCTGGCCGAGCAGGCCGGCGCCGACGTGATCACCCTGCATCTGCGCGAAGACCGGCGCCACATCAAGGACGCCGACGTGATTGCGCTGCGCCCGCAGCTGATGACGCGCATGAACCTGGAAGCGGCGGTCACGCGCGAGATGGTCGATTTTGCCTGCTCGGTGCGCCCGCAGGATGTCTGCCTGGTGCCCGAGCGGCGCGAGGAAGTGACCACCGAAGGCGGCCTCGATGTGATCCGCTATTACAAGGAGGTCGAAGCGGCGGTCAAGCAGCTGCAGGGGGAGGGCATTCGCGTCAGCCTCTTCATCGACGCCGACGAAGCGCAGATCGGCGCCGCCGCCGACCTTGGCGTACCGGTGATCGAACTGCATACCGGCCGCTACGCCGAAGCCGGCCAGGATCAACTGGCGCAGGAACTCGAGCGGATCCGGCTTGGTGCGCGCTACGGCGTCTCGCGCGGGCTCAAGGTCAACGCCGGCCACGGCCTGCACTACCAGAACGTGCAGGCGATTGCGGCGATGGCCGATATCGGCGAACTCAATATTGGCCACGCGATCGTCGCGCACGCGCTGTTCGCCGGATTCGAGAACGCGGTGCGCGAGATGAAGGCGATCATGGTCGCGGCGCGCCTGGCGGCGGGAGCGTCCGTAGCGCGATGATCTACGGGATCGGCACCGACATCGTGCAGGTGTCCCGCATCGGCGCGGCGCTGGCGCGCAGCGAGCGCTTCGCCTCGAAGATCCTGGGCGAGGACGAACTGGCGGTGTTCCGCCAGCGCCGCGAACAGAACGCTGTGCGCGGCCTGCGCTACCTGGCCACGCGCTTCGCGGCCAAGGAAGCATTCTCCAAGGCGCTCGGCCTCGGGCTGCGCGCGCCGATGGCCTGGCGCAGCGCCCAGATGCTCAATACGCCGCAAGGCCAGCCAGTGATGGTGTGCAGTGGCGCGCTGGCCGACTTTATGCGGCAAAATGGGCTTTGCGCCCAGGTGACGGTGAGCGATGAAGCCGAATACGGCGTCGCCTTCGTGATCGTCACCCGGCAAGCCTAGTTGAATTGACCCGGATTGATTTTGCCATGACCGATGTAACTCCCGATACCAGCGCCGCACCCGACCCGGGCGCGCGCGAACAGGTGCTGGCCACCGTCGCCAAGCTGCCCGGCCTGCCCGGCGTGTACCGCTATTTCGACGCCAACGATGCGGTCCTGTACGTGGGCAAGGCGCGCGACCTGAAGAAGCGCGTCTCGAGCTACTTCCAGAAGAATTTGTCCAGCCCGCGCATCGCCATGATGGTCGAGCGCATCGCGCGCCTCGAAACCACCGTCACGCACAGCGAGGCCGAAGCGCTGATCCTCGAAAACAACCTGATCAAGACGCTCAAGCCGCGTTTCAACATCCTGTTCCGCGACGATAAATCGTATCCCTACCTGAAGATCAGCGGGCAGGACGTGCCGCGCATGGCCTACTACCGCGGCGCGGTCGACAAGAAGAACCAGTATTTCGGTCCCTTCCCGAGCGCGTGGGCGGTCAAGGAGTCGATGCAGATCCTGCAGAAGGTGTTCATGCTGCGCACCTGCGAGGACAGCGTGTTTTCGAACCGCACGCGCCCCTGCCTGCTGCACCAGATCGGCCGCTGCAGCGCGCCCTGCGTGGACCTGATCACGCCTGACGAATACAAGCTCGATGTCGACAACGCCGCCAAATTTTTGCGCGGGCGCCAGAGTGAGGTGATGGCCGACCTGGAAGCGAAGATGCACGCCTTCGCGGGCGAACTCAAATTCGAGCAGGCCGCCGCCGTGCGCAACCAGATCCAGTCGCTGGCGCGCGTGCTGCACCAGCAAAGCATGGAGACCGGCGGCGACGCCGATGTCGACATCATCGCCGTGGTGGTGCAGGGCGGGCGCGCCTGCGTCAACCTGGCCATGGTGCGCGGCGGGCGCCACCTGGGCGACCGGGCCTACTTCCCGACCCAGGTCAGCGATGCCGCCGCGATCGCGGAAGGGTCGATCGAAGTCGAGGTGCTGGCCGCGTTCCTGGCGCAGCACTACAGCGAAAAATTCATCCCCGGAGTGCTGATCCTGAATATCGAATTCGACCAGCCGGCCCTGATGGTGGCGCTCACCGAGCAGTGCGGACACCGCATCAACCTGATCTTCCAGCCGCAGGGGCAGCGCCGCCAGTGGCTCGAGATGGCGCAGAAGGGCGCCGACATTTCGCTGGCGCGCCTGCTGTCGGAACAGGGCTCGCAGCAATCGCGCACGCGCGCGCTGGCCGAAGCGCTCGCGCTCGACGCGAGCGACCTCGATGCGCTGCGCATCGAGTGCTTCGACATCAGCCATACGCAGGGCGAGGCCACGCAGGCCTCGTGCGTGGTGTTCCATCACCACGCCATGCAGAACGGCGAGTACCGGCGCTACAACATCAACGGCATCACGCCGGGCGACGACTACGCGGCCATGCGCCAGGTGCTGATGCGGCGCTACGAAAAGGTCGCCAACGGCGACGGCGTCATGCCCGACGTGGTGCTGATCGACGGCGGCAAGGGCCAGATCGAAATGGCGCGCCAGGTGTTCGCCGAACTGGGCCTGGATATCTCGCTGATCGTCGGCGTGGCCAAAGGGGAGGGCCGCCGGGTCGGCCTCGAGACATTGATGTTCGTCGACGGACGCGCGTCGCAGGAACTGGGCAAGGAATCGGCGGCGCTGATGCTGGTCGCCCTGATCCGCGACGAGGCGCACCGCTTTGCCATCACCGGCATGCGCGCCAAGCGCGCCAAGACGCGCCAGACCTCGCGCCTGGAAGAGATCGAGGGCATCGGCGCCAAGCGCCGCCAGAAGCTGCTGGCGCGCTTCGGCGGCCTGCGCGGCGTGGTCGACGCCAGCGTCGAAGACCTGATGTCGGTCGAAGGCATTTCGACCCAGCTGGCCGAAGAGATTTACAAGCAGCTGCATTGACGATATTGACGCGGGCCGTGCCGGTTCCCCCCGCGCACGGCCCAAACTGGTTAAAACAGCGTGAGCAAGGTAGACTAGCGGCGCAAGCATCTATCAACGCTTAACCAGTGCGCCCCCCTCTATGCCCTTTAATATCCCGATTCTCCTGACCTGGTTACGTGTAGCCCTGATTCCGCTCGTCGTCGGCGTGTACTACCTGCCGGTGCACTGGCTGCCGCGCTCCGACCAGGACATGGCGGCCACCCTGGTGTTCGTCATCGCCGCCGTCACCGACTGGTTCGACGGCTTCCTGGCGCGCCGCTGGAACCAGACCTCGGCCTTCGGCGCCTTCCTCGATCCGGTGGCCGACAAGTTGATGGTGGCCGGCGCGCTGCTGGTGCTGGTGCACCTGGACCGGGTCGACCATTTCATCGCCTTCATCATCATCGGCCGCGAAATCGCCATTTCGGCGCTGCGCGAATGGATGGCGCAGATCGGCGCCTCGCGTTCGGTCGCGGTCAGCTCGATCGGCAAGATCAAGACCGCCGCCCAGATGACCGCCATCCCGCTGCTGCTGTGGCATGACATGCTGTTCCGCTTCATCGACACCCAGCTGTTGGGCGAATACCTGATGGTGCTGGCCGCCGTGCTGACCGTCTGGTCGATGTTCTATTACATGCGCCTGGCCTGGCCGCTGATCAAGGAAAAGGGCGGCATGATGGATTGATCGCAGTAATTGTTTGTCGATCCTTGACAGCCTGTTCAGATCCTCTATAATGCCGCCCTGTTGTGACGATGTTGTAACGATGCTGTAATACGCGGGAGTAGCTCAGTTGGTAGAGCGCAACCTTGCCAAGGTTGAGGTCGAGAGTTCGAGACTCTTCTCCCGCTCCAGTCAGCTGGAAATAACGTCGTAAGGTTATCCTTGAAATGTTGCTCAGTTTCTGCGATAATCATGGTCTTGAAAAAATGCGGGAGTAGCTCAGTTGGTAGAGCGCAACCTTGCCAAGGTTGAGGTCGAGAGTTCGAGACTCTTCTCCCGCTCCAGTTTTCTGGACTGGCTTTAAGTGGCGGTAAGTAGTAAAATGCAGGACTCCGATGCGGGAGTAGCTCAGTTGGTAGAGCGCAACCTTGCCAAGGTTGAGGTCGAGAGTTCGAGACTCTTCTCCCGCTCCAGTTTGTTCTGGGTCAGGCAGGCAGTAGCGGTAAATTGTAAAATGCAGAACTCCAATGCGGGAGTAGCTCAGTTGGTAGAGCGCAACCTTGCCAAGGTTGAGGTCGAGAGTTCGAGACTCTTCTCCCGCTCCAGAATTCAAAAGGGAAGCATCGCTTCCTTTTTTTGTCACCCCGAGAAGGGTGGCGCAGCAAGTCTCTGGCGAGGTAGCAAAGAGGTTATGCAGCGGCCTGCAAAGCCGTTTAGACGGGTTCGATTCCCGTCCTCGCCTCCAGAAAATCAAGGACTTAGCTCACTCTGAGCTTGTTAGAACAGGGTCTGCACCTCCCGGCACGGGAGGTGCACCTCCCTCACAACGGCCTACTAGCCGTTTGACTTTTCGGCGTTTGAGTCCTATCTTGGATTCATGGCCTCGATCAAAACCACTCCCTCTGGTACCTTTCAGCTCAGCGTGAAGAACAAGCTGTGGCCCAGGACATTCTGGGCCACGTTTGACACTTTCGACGAAGCGCAGCGTTACGGGCAGCAGCTTGATGGCTTGCTCGCTCAAGGCATCGTCCCAGCTAGCCTCCTGGAGCCGCGGAAAGGGCCGTCGACGTCCTGGTCGCTCAAGCGCTGTATCGCTGAGTACGTCCGTGCGAACGCGTTACCAGTGTCAGAAACCAAGCTGCTGGGCACCATTGAAAATCAGATGCTGGGCTTGACCAGTGCCAATATGAATTTCGACTGGGCCAATAGCTGGATACGCAGCATGAAACGAGAGCTCAATCTCGCCCCTTCGACGATACGGCATCGCCATGGCGCTCTGGCCCGCTGCCTTGACTGGATTCTCCGCACGCACCCCGAGATCCTCGCACAGAATCCCCTGCGTCTGTTTAAACGCGGTTTCGCTACCTATTCCGCCGATGATGAGCGGCAGGTCCTGGCGAACGGCGGGACGCTGAAAGTGGATACCGAACGCGATCGACGTCTCGATCCTGATGAGGAAATGCGTGTGCTTGCAGTTATTGGTAAGCATCCAGCCCACCCATCTATGAATTCCTGAACGCTGCGGCCACACTCCTTTCTTCAATTTCGAGGAGAAATATGGTGGCAAATGTGGAGCAAATTAACGAGTGGCAAGAGCGCGTGGCACGGTGGCAGGCAAGCGGCCTGTCCCAGCGCGCATTCGCTATTGAGAACGGTGTCTCTCAGCGCCAGGTCAGCTACTGGGCGCGGCGGCTGGGCGAAGCGCAGTTGTCACCAGCATTTGTGCCTGTGCGTGTGACGCCTACTGGCGCTTCCAGCGGTATTGTTCTGCGCAGCGAACGCGGCTGGACCGTGACCGTGCCGCTCGACGTGCCGGCCAGCTGGCTGGCCGAGTTGATGCGGGCGCTGTGATGGATGTGTCGGCAGATAGCATTTGGCTTGCCACTGCGGC